>CAWBZK010000008.1:0-320143 GCA_963793255.1 uncultured Acidobacteriota bacterium | reverse complement strand
AAGGCGCCGAGACCGGCGAGCACCAGCCCCTCGACGAACAATTGCGCGACGATCCGGCCGCGGGATGCCCCGAGCGCCGTGCGCACGGAGATCTCGGTATGGCGTGCCGCTGTCCGTGCGTAGACGAGCACCGCGACGTTGATGCTGACGACGGCGAGCAGTAGGCCGACGAGAAAACGCCCCAGCTGCAGCGCCATCCTGTTGCCTGGCTGATCGGTTTCCGCGAACTGACGCGCGAAAGATACGGCGCGAGGACGAATCTCCTGGCTGCTCGACGACCCCTCGGCACGCCCCAGTTCGCCAATCGCTGTCAGTTCCGCTTGCGCGCTCTGCAACGAGGCGCTGTCAGCGAGCCGGCCAAATACCGACACGGCCAGCCCCCCACCAGTCGAAAGGCTGGACGCCTGTTCGCGCAACGGGATCCAGTACGCGTGGTTGATCGGGAAGGCAAACCCTTCAGGCATGACGCCCACGACCGCATAATGCAGGTCTCCCAGCTGCACACTTGTAGTAAGCACGTCGGGACGCCCCCCAACCTGCGCTGCCATTCGGCGTAGCCGACCACCACGACGGGAGGCGCAGCCGCCCGCTCGTCCTCGGGCTGGATGACACGTCCCATCATGGAGCGACTCCCGCTACCTCGAATCCCGTCGCGGACATCTCGGCAATCTCGATCGGTTCAGGAACCGCGGGTGGAACGATCAAATTCCTTTTCACGGTTCGAAACGCCCCGACGTGGCGCACCGTCGAGAGCCGCTCGCGCCATGAGGCCAGAACGTCCAACATGATCGGTTCAGACCTGGACTGAGGCAGGATTCCACCGTTGCAGAGCGACGATGCGGTCTCCCTCCGGCAGGGGCAGATCAGGAGGATTCACTTGCTCTCCGATGAGCGTGACCATGGTCGCCGCGATCGCAATCGCGACCGTGATTCCCAGAACGGCGATGCTGCTGAGCGCAGGATGGCGAATCAGCATTCGGACCCCAAGCGTCAGATCCATGCGCCAACCTACCAACGTGCGCCACGCGCGCCTCTCGTTGGAACCAGATTACGTTCCATGATCAGCACACCTCCACGCAGCGTCGTAGTGCCAACGTTCGGCACCGAATCGGATAGAACAGGACAGCGCGTTGCGCCAGTAGCGCATGCGTGCGCGCGTGACGCCCACTGCGGCGCTGTCGCTGTGAAACAGCTCGGTGAGGTCGCCAGACACATCGTTGCGCATATCGGATGGGGCACGGCGTGTTCCCCACCACCGCCCTGGACGCATGGGGGCAGAGGTAGGCTCATCCGAGACCTCGAAGACCCGGATCTAGTCCTCGCCACATCTGATCCATGACCTTGCGCGATGCGCGCAGGGTCTCGAGCCCGGCACGCGTGACTGTGACGTATCGGCGGGCTTTGCCGCCCCGTTCGGGTGTCGGATCACCCAGCCACGAAGTGACCAGGCCCCGCTGTTGGAGGCGGCGGACAGTGACGTGGACCGCCGCCGGCGCCACCTGGCGTCCGGTGCGGCGTTGGATCTCCTCGACAATCGGCACGCCACTACGCCTCGTTCCCCGAGCTGGAGGACGGCAAGCAGGACAATGCGCTCGAACTCGCCGAGGGCGCCAGGGGAATGCATACGCTGTCACTAATACGAAGGGAGGCGCGGGACGGTTCCCAAATCACTCATCGAACGTTCGCTGCGCTCATCTTCCCCTGGTAACCGAAGTGCGTCACCTGGCGCGGAATGCGTACGCCGAACACGGTCAGGCCTCTCAGGCAGACCGTCGGCCATAAACATGCGAGGATCGCTTGAACGTCGGTCATCGAGCGAAGTGATCGCAGCTGGAGCCGCTGCCATAAGCGCCGAAGCTCAGGCGATCATCGGCCTAAGAGACCGAGGATCGCGTTGGTCTCTGCAACTGCGCCGATCCTTTCATGCCTCTGCAGCCAATGGGCCATCTGCGCAGAGTACTCATGATCGAGGCATTCGCTAGCTATAGGCGTGAGCGACTTCCTAACGCTCGTCGTTCGGTCTCGTAGGGAAACCGAGGACCACGATGCGAAGCCAAGGAGAACCGGCGTCGACATTACTTGTTCGCCCATAGGAATTGGTGGCCCGTTACCACGGGACCGTCCAATAGCTCGCGGAGCTAACTACGGGTCCAGTGTCTCGTCTAACGGGCATGCGACTGCGGCCGCTGTGTCTCGCCATGTTCGTGACGTCTGTCGGACTGATTCTCGCGACGGGCCTTCACGAGCGCCTCTCGGCGACGGCGGCGCAGGGTCAGACCGAAGCCAAGGCGATCCTTCAACGAATTGCGAGGGAAGGCACGGCCAACTCACAGTTGTCCTTTGTCGCGGAGGTGCTTATGGACGTCTCGGTCCACGTCTGACCGGCTCCCCGGAACAGGCGCGCGCGGTTGAATGGGCGGTGTCGACGTTCAAGGATGGAATATTCCGGCCCGCGCCGAAAACTACGGCACCTGGAAAGGGTGGCGACGCGGGTACGGCCCATTTCGACCTGATGGCTCCGCGGGTGCGATCCCTTCGTGGCATGTTGCTGACCTGGAGCGCGGCACGCCAGGAGCCGTTGTTGGCCCGGCGATGTGTTCCCGCGCGTGTCGACCCCGGCAGGAATTCGAAGCTATGCTCCCGCAGTTTCGCGGTAAGTTCGTGCTCATCTCGCACGCCGAATCGACCTGCCGTCCCGACAGCAGCCTGAAGGCATTCGCGACAGCCGAGACATTCAGTCAATTCAGAACGAACGGGCCCAGGCGCGCGACGCGTGGTATGCGGGAAACCGCCAATCGGGGGTGCGAGGCGTAGAGCTGCTTCGGCGTCTCGGAGACGCCGGGGCCCTCGGAGTCGTGACGTCCCTGTTGGCGCCGCCTAGCTGGACCTCTGGCTGGGGCGTGAGCAGACTGGGAAGTGCATCGGTCACGAACGTCCCGGAGATCGGCCTGAGTTGTGAGGACTACGGGTTGGTGTTTCGGCTCGCGGCCAACAGTCAGGAGCCCGTATTGCGAGTGAACGCGGATGCTGAGTTTCTCGGAGAAGTGCCCGTCGCCAACGTCATCGCGGAACTTCGAGGGCGCCGAGCGACCGGAAGAATACGTCGTGCTGTCCGCGCACCTCGACTCGTGGGATGCCGCCTCCGGCGCCACCGACAACGGCGCGACGGCGGCGGCGTGATGGAAGCGATGCGCATCCTCAAGGCCGTCTCCCCCATCCCAGCCGGACGATCATCGCCGGTCTGTGGAGCGGCGAAGAGCAAGGTTTCAACGGCTCTCGCGCCTTCGCCCAGGACCATCCCGAAGTCGTCCGCGGCGCCCAGGCGATCTTCGACCATGACAACGGCACCGGCGCTTTGTCCGCGTGTCGGCACGAGGGCCGCCGGCCAGCGCCGACTTCATCAGGCGATGGCTCTCGCAGGTCCCATCCGACGCTCGGCCGCGCCATCGCGCGTAGAGCGTCGGCCACGCTCAGTCGCGGGATCGACGCGTACTCATTCTCGTGCTCCGGCGCCCCGGCGTTCAGCTTCTCGTCCCTCACCTGGGAATACCAACCCACACCTGGCACACCGACCTCGACACGTTCGACAAGATCGTCTCGAACGATGTGCGAAGCAACGCGATCGTCTTGGCGATGCTGGCCTATCTGGCGTCCGAAAATCCGGTGTCTGTGCCGCGCGCGATCCCCCGACGCCCTCTAGCGCCTGCCCCGCGCCACACCGACATAGCAATTAAAAGCAGACCACGGCGGCAGGCTTACGATAGCTCCTGATTCGTCGCTAGCGGCGACCTTCGACTGCTGAAGCCGAGATTTCTCAAACCTCGGTCAATAGAAGGGACCGCAACCGGACTCGCTGCCATCTGCGCCGAAGCTCACGTAATCGTCGGCCCTCCGAGCCGAGGATCTTCAACGTCGGCCAACGAAAGCTGGAAATGCGTCGTTTGACGTGTTCAATCTGTTCAACGCGGATACCGACCAGCAGTTCTTCGACGGCGGCAATGAGCTGTACAGCTCGAACTACGCTATCCAGGACGGCGAGTTCTTCGGCGTGAACCGGCAGCCGCCCCGTCAAGCCAGGTGACAATGCGATTCGCGTTCTGAATGTCCTAGGGCTTCCTGGGAACGCGCGTTTACGGAAGTTGCGCATGTTCTGCCCTTGCTTTCTCGACAACCGGAATCTCAGGGTCGGCATTCTTCCACAGGGTCAGGAGATCGTCGTACGCGCTCTTCGCCTTCACGGTGTCGCCCGAGAGCGCGAGCGCTCGTGCCAGCTGCAGGCGCGCCATCGCGTCCATGGGATCGACGAGCACGATGCCGCGATGGTCGACAATCCGCTGGAACTCGGCGGCGGCCGCGCCGGGCTGGTTCGCGGCAAGATACGCCATGCCGCGAACGTAGATGGGATAGAGCGCCGCCGAAATACCCGTGAAGCCGAGGCCACCCAAGGCGAGGTCGAATCGGGAGGCACTCTGCAGCGATTGAATCGCCGCGGCCGCATCACGGGCTTCAACGAGAACAGGGCGCGCAGCGTCGGCAGATACATGTATTGGACCGACGTGTCCTCGGGAAAGTTCTTCGCGAGGTCGTCGGCAAGCGCTCGCGATCGCGCCACGTCGCCGGCCAGGGCCAGCGCGAACGCGGCGGCATAGTCCACGTCACGGCCCCTGGCGAGTTCGAGCACCTTGGTCGCCCTCTGTCGGGCGGCGGCGGTTCCCGTAAAACGCTTCCCACATCGCCGTTGCCGCGTCGAACAAGGCGGCGCGCTCACGCTGACCCGCCTTCTGCGCGATGTCGACGGCGACCGCGGACGTCCGCCTCGCCTCCTGCAATCGTCCGGAGCGAGCCAGGGCGAGCGCCTCGAGGTGCGAAATCATGTCTTCCGTGCCAGCGCTCTTCCTGGCCAGCGCCGCCTGCCGTCCGCGATCGTCCTCGCCATCGCCCTTCAAGAAGGCGATGAAGTACGGGACCAGGACAGAGTCGCGGATTCGAGCTTGCGCTCGATCGCTCGAGCGATGGTGGCCTCGGCATCGGCCAGGCGATTCAGACGGAGCTGGCTGTGGCCTTGGGGTTGTATGACGGCGCCTGTCGGGCTCGAGGGCGATCGCCTTGTCGGCTGCGGCAATCGACAACTCATATCGGCCGATGCTCCTTCGTGGCGAAACCCGCCAGCAATCCGTGCGGCATCGGATCGCGCGGATAGGTCCGCGCCCACGACTCCATCGTCTGCTGCTGCCGTTCCAGATTGCCGGTCACCTGCCGGTCGTAAAACGTATCGATGAAGAACCGCTCGACGTCGCTGGCCCGATCGCGCAACTGGTACGCCTTGAGCGTGCTCTGCCGCGCCAGCGTCGACTCTCGGAGACTGCTGTAGCGGATCCCGAGCCTGCGCATGCGCGATCGCAAAGTCCGGGTCGATCTCGACCGCACGCTGGAACAGCGGCACGGCCGCGGCGGCGCCGGACGAATAGTAGGCCTTCGACGCGGTGCTGTAGGCCTTCCACGCTTCCAGCGACGGCGTCGTCGCTTCCTCGAGTGGCGTCGAGTGCTGCTCGATGGTGGCCAGCGATTCACCGACTCGCGTCCGGAACCGGCTGGCCATCTGACTCAATGCGCCGAGGACATCTTCCTTTCGTGCCGCCTGCGCCTGCTCGTCGGCGAGAATGTCGCCGGTCGTGCAGTTGCTCGCGCGCAGGCCAAGCACGTACTGACTGCCGAGCGTCGCGATCGATCCATCCAGCACGGCGGCGCTGGCCGTCCGGACGCACACGTCATGAGCAATGTCGGGAGTCAATCGCGCATCCGGCCGCCTGTTGCATCAGCCCCAGCTTTCTCCGGATCCGCTCCTCGGAGATCAGGCTGAGGAACGGCGACTGCTGAAGCTGCACCGCGAGTCCTTGTCGCAGCGTATCGTCGAACACCGGGTCGCCCGTCGTGTTGGTGAACTCGGCGAGCACGATCGTGTCCTTGTCGGTGAGCGGCGCCGGACGGCGGCTATAGATCACGCCCGCGACAGCGGCGGTGACGACGACTGCGGCCGCGCCGATCGAGAGCCACCGCGCGCGGCGACGCCCGAGCGCCGCTGGCGGCGCCACCGTGGCGCCTTGCCCGCGTCTCAGACGTTCGAGATCGGTGCGCAGGTCGGCGGCGTGCTGATAGCGAAGTTCGCGCTCGGTCTCGAGACACTTCGAGACGATGCGCTCCAACTCCGGCGACGCCTCGACGCGCAGCCGGACGGCCTGCGCGGGCCGCGTCCCCTTGGCCATTTCGTAGAGCACCAGGCCGAAGCTCCAGATGTCGGCGCGGTGATCCACGGCCTCGCCGCGGGCCTGCTCCGGCGCCATGTAGGCGACGGTTCCCATCACGACACCCTGCCGCGTGCCGGCCATCGTGGTCACGTCCGCCTGCGGTGTGGCCGGCGCCGCTCTTGGCGAGGCCGAAATCGAGCACTTTCACGCGATCGCGCGAGGCGATGAAGATGTTGGCGGGTTTGATGTCGCGGTGGATGATGCCCGCGGTATGCGCGGCGTCCAGCGCGTCGGCAATCTGGATGCCCATGTCGAGCAGCGTGTTCAGGCTCAGCGAACCCGCGGCGAGCCGATCCTGCAGCGTCGTCCCCTCCAGATACTCCATCACGATGAACGATCGCCCGTCCTGCTCGCCGATGTCGTGGATGGTGCAGATGTTCGTGTGGTTCAGCGCCGACGCCGTCTGCGCTTCGCGCGCGAACCGGCTCAACGCCTCTGGATCGCGTGAGAGCTCTTCGGAGACGAACTTGAGCGCCACCGGACGGCGCAGCCGCGTGTCTTCGGCCTTGTACACGACGCCCATGCCGCCGCCGCCCAGCCTGGCGACGATGCGGTAGTGTGAGAGCGTCTGACCGATCAATGGATCGCGGCCGTCCTCGACGGCATCGCCGCCCCGCCTTCGTTCACCAGTGCTCCCGTTTGGATCCATCGTCCTGAGCGCCAAATTATATGTGGCGTTCAGCTGGAGAGGTCAGTTCGGGATTAAGTTCAAGTGCAGATCAATTCGCAAGAGAGGTTCGAACAAACAAGTGCCTTGAATTCCGGGCATCTGCCACGCTGCCCTTCTTCGGTGAAAATAAATGCCTCCACGTAAGACGGATGTTCAATGTCCCGACCGTCTCAGACTCGCAAGCTCCTGGCGCGCTCCCTGAGACAAGCGCAAACTGGCCTCCGCGCTCTTGGTGTCCTGGCCGACGTCGAAGACCGTACAGCGGATCGGCCAGCGGCATCTCGCCGGGTTGCTCGTTAATGACATCCGGAATTCTTCCGCCGTTTAGAACGTAAGCCGGGCGGATCGGTCGCCGGACGATTACTTGCCGGCGAGGGTCTCCATGATGCGAGTGCCAACCGCGATCATGGCGTCACGAGGCACCGGCTCGATGGTCGTCTCGATCTGCACGTCGTAGTTGCCGACACGGCCGATGAACGCGGGAAGAATACTTTCGAAGTAGGCTTCGCCGACCGTTGTCGTTACCTTCTCCGCCCCCTTTTGGCCCTGCGCTGCCACACTCTTCACGTGTCGCAGGATGGTGCCTTCCGGTCCTGCTTTGACTCTCACAAAGACGAGGCCGGTGGGAGTGCCACGGTATTGGCAGGCGTCGACGAGTTTCGAGCTCTGCATCGGACGCCCGAATGCCTTTCCCACCGCTTCGGCGGTGGCGAAGCGGCAGGGGTCCTCGCTCGTGCTCTGCGCCCCGCCGGCACGGGCCTGGGCCGATACATCTGCCTGGTCGACCAGAGAACTACAACCCGCGATCATTACGACGAATGCCGACGCCTGCAGCGCTGCGCGTCTCCAGCTCCGAACTCGTCGCAGTCTTCCATCAATGCACATCGCGCCTCCTACGATGAGCGTGCACCAGAGGACTTACACGGCACCGCTCACAACGAGTAACGCCCGAGAGACGTCCGAATCCCTCAAGCGGCTCGAAGGCATATTAACGGATTCGTTCTGCGTCACGCGCAGTGTCCCATCGTGCTAAAGATCTCGCCGGTGAACGGACGGCTGTCAGTCGTCCCGCAGGCAAGAAGCTGCCTCAGGCAGGGTAGTTCACGGACACGCCGAGACCGCGAGTCCTCAGGTTCGTGGGTGACGGTCGACCCTCTCCTATTCGTGGCGTAGCACGTCAACCGGATTGACGCGCAGCGCGCGCCGGGCGGGCTGGCTGGGGAAGCAGTTGAATCGATCGGTCATCGAGCCTACTCGCTACGTAAAGGTTCTCCCACGTAGCTCCCTAGATCCGATCGGTTATCGCGTGTTGCCGGGTCGACATCAGAATCGGACTTATTCGGGCCAGAATTGGCCCATGGGAGACGCGACACACCGCCACGTTATAACCGTCTGGAAATAACCGACACGCAGCCTTCTAAGCCGAGGGTCGCAGGTTCGATTCCTGCCGGGCGCGCCACTCGCCTTCGGCGAAGTGAGAAGTTAGAAGCCAGAAGTTAGAAGTCATGACAGCCCGGCAGCTGGCGAAGCTGCGACCCGAGGAAGCACGCCGAGGGTCGCGCGCTCGCAGACGTGCGCCTGGGGGTGGGGCCCCATGCGAACTTCTTGAAGGTTCGATTCCTGCCGGGCGCGCCACATCGCCTTCGGCGAAGTGAGAAGTTAGAAGCCAGAAGTTAGAAGTCATGACAGCCCGGCAGCTGGCGAAGCTGCGACCCGAGGAAGCACGCCGAGGGTCGCGCGCTCGCAGACGTGCGCCTGGGGGTGGGGCCCCATGCGAACTTCTTGAAGGTTCGATTCCTGCCGGGCGCGCCACATCGCCTTCGGCGAAGTGAGAAGTCAGAAGCCAGAAGTTAGAAGTCATGACAGCCCGGCAGCTGGCGAAGCTGCGACCCGAGGAAGCACGCCGATGTCGACAAACTCGACACCGCTCGCTCGGTTCAGAAGCCGAGGGCCGTTACCGGACGCCACCCCTCATCCCGTGACACGGTCCCGTGGCGCTCCTGTCATAAGCTTTGGAACCGTGAGGCCTCTTCGAACGGCATGGGTCCTGGTTGCGGTTTTGGTGGCACCATTTTCCGCAGGTCCGGAGTCGAATCCGGGCCCGCGCTCCGGCCACAGCTTTGTGTACGACCGCGAGAATTCCCGTGCCCTTCTGCTCTTTGGATACTTCGGTAAAGACTTACCTGCGCAGCCGGAGATCTGGTCCTGGGATGGGGCCAGATGGTCAGTGATCGATCGCACCGGCCCTGGTTTTCGGACGATGGCAGGAGTTGCCGTCGATGACGCCGGTGGAAAGCTGATGCTCTTCGGCGGAGCAGGCCCCGCCTATCAAACACGGTTCGGTGACACATGGACGTGGAGCCAAGGCCGATGGACGCAGCTTGTTCTCTCCGGCCCGGGCCCGACTGACCATCACGCCGTGGTCTACGATTCGGCGCGACGAAGTCTGTTGAGCTTCGGCGGGAACGATCCGTCTGGCGGATGGCGGGCGGAGACATGGTTACTGGATTCAACTGGATGGCGCCGGGCGGCAGATGCGGCCACGAGCCCTCCGCCTCGCGCGCATCACGCGATGGTTTACGACGACAGGCGTGGTCGGGTGGTGCTCTTCGGAGGTCTTGCCAGCGATCGAAGTTACTTGAACGATACGTGGGAATGGGACGGCGTTCGTTGGGTGCAAATGAAGATAACCTCGCCTCCCCCCGTGCGAACACGCCATCGGATGGCGTTTGACTCCGCGCGCGGCGTGACCGTTCTTTACGGAGGCGCAGGCGAGCGCCCGGCAGGTCAGACGACGGGGTTCGTTGGGCTGTCGGATCTCTGGGAGTACGACGGTCGCGCATGGCGCCCCGCTGTCACATCAACCGGTCCCGGCCAGCGCTTCATGCATGCCATGACATTCGATGAAGCACGCGGGGAGATACTGTTGTTCGGCGGCGAAGATGGCACCTCGAACTTCAACGATTTGTGGGCTTGGAAGGGCAGGGCGTGGGTCAAGAAAGGTCCTCGATAGATTCTTGCGGCCTTTGCTAGGGCACTGACACTCGACGTGCAGTCGTCGCGACGGTCCCTCTGAGACCAATTTTCGGGGTCCGAATGAACGCAGTCACACCAATCCTTGCTGCGTTCGCTGTCGTGTGCGCTGGCTGCGTTTCAGGACCGAGGGGAGTGCCAGGCGCTGACCTGCGCGAGCAACCGGCGATCGATCTGATCTTGAACGCGTTTGAGGTTTACCCGTTCGTTGCCCTCAGTGAGGGTGCCGGTCACGGGCAACTTGAGACCCGCGACTTCTTCCGCGCGCTGATCCGCGACAGCCGTTTTTCCCGCGTTGTCAGGAACATCATCGTTGAGTTCGGCAACGCACGTTATCAGGAGGTGATGGACCGTTACGTCTCGGGCGCGCCAGTCGCGCGAGATGACCTGCGCCACGTGTGGGAAGACACGACGCAGGTCAGCGGAATCTGGCTACTCCCGATGTACGAGCAGATGCTCGCGGAGGTGCGTTCGGTCAATTCGGGACTGCCGTCGGAACTCCGCATCCGAGTCCTGCTCGGAGATCCGCCGGTCGACTGGAGTACAGGTCGCCAGTCGGGACCGATGTCCAGCGGGACGTGTGGCGCAGGGCCGGCGCTTTCGCCAATATGAGCGGACGTCGCGCTGCGGTGGTAGCATTCCGGCCAGCTCGCGAAGGAGATCACATGCCGACGATTGTTGCGTATCACGACATCACTAAAGGTCAGGACCATTGGCTGCGCTCGCCGAAGCGAAAGGAGTTCTTCGGAGCTCTCGGCGTAACGAATATCCGGACGTTCGTAGATCCGCAGAACCCGAAGCGCGTGGCATTGATGATGGACGTGCCCGATATGGAGAAGTTGAACGCTGTGATGCAAAGCCCGGCGGCCGCCGAAGCGATGGCCCACGACGGCGTGGCTGCCGAGACATTGGTCATTTTGGTCGAGGCGTAAGTGGTGGTGTGAGTACCTGCCGAGAGGCGGCGGCGGAGACCGCCAGTCTAATCACACGTCGGCGTCATGGGCTCGACGATTTCCGCGGGCACTGACGGCCCTGTACGGTCCACGTTGATTCGGAGAGCAGAGACGACGGCGACAAGGCGCTGGCACTTGTGATCTCGCCTCTGAGCTGAAAGTCCGCGTTACTTGGAGTCAGGCGGGCCAGCGAGCATCCGAGAGGACATTCAAGGTAGCAAGTTCTACATTCTGAGTGGATCCTCGCCGCAAGCCACCTGCGGCAGGCACAAGTCCGGCCTGAAGAACGGCGCCGGCCTATGCCGGCGCCGTTCGCGAACTACTTGCACCCTGGATGACCGCAGTCGCAGCGGAGCTCCGTTAGTTCGGCATTGTCTCGGCAATGTTCGCTGCAGTACTTTCCGAATGGGCTGTTTTCTGACACCTGACATGTGCAAGCGGAGTGGGCGCACTTCTTCGTCTCAGCCATGTTGTCTCCCTACCGCGAGCCTGGGCACGCACGGAATCGAGGCGCGCGGTGAAGTGTCGAGCTGCAAGAAGATGGCCATCAGAGTGGTATGGAAGCGGGCGATCTGCTTCCATGCCGAGATCGCCAGCGTCAAGGGCCATGAAGCGCGTTGCCGGCCGAGCCGCGAGGCACCGCGCGACGACCCGCGAAAGCGTCTACAATCCCCGGCGAACCTCGAGGAGAATTCATGAGCTTTCGCATCTCTGCCGGTGTCGCTGTCCTGTTGCTGGGTTCGGGCCTCGCCGCCGCGCAGACGCCGCCGGTGTCTCCGGCGCGCGCGCAGCTCGACGAGGTCCGGCGGCTCGCGAGCGTTCTCGACTATCCCGCCGCGATGACGCTGTTCGAATCCGTCCAGGCCAAGACGCCGGACGCGATCGAGTCGCTCGACGGCCTGAAGATCCAGATCGTCTACTTGGAGACGGGCCACACGGACAAGTTCCTCAACCTCGAACGCTGGATGATCGCCCGCTATAAGTCACCGAAAGTGTCAACCGATGCGGAACGTTCCGTGAAGGGCTATCTCATCTGGAAGGGCGCGACCGACCCGACGATCCTTGGTCACGCGCTCGAGATGACGAGGTTCGCGCGGGAACGCGCAGTGGCCTCCGGCGAGGGCGAGTACCAGGGGTTCTTCGACACGGCCTATGGCATCGCTCTGTACCGTCTCGGTCGATATGGCGGAGGCGGCGAAGTGGCTGCCGGGGCAGCTCGGCCACCAGGACGTGCTCGTGCGCACCCTCGCGCTGGGCTTCACGGCAATGAACGAATTCAAGCTCGGCAATCGTGCCAGATCACACGAGCTGATGGTCGCGCGCGCGAAAGGATCAATCCAACCTGCCGAAACTCGGGTCGCCGACGATCGGTGCCGACTGGACCGACGTGCTGATCACGAAGATGGTGATGGCGGAGGCGGAAGGGCTGATCCAGCCCTAACTCCCATCAGCACTGCGCCAACTTCACCGCGGCACTGATGGCAATGGCGTGACAACGAGTTCGATGACGCCGGACGCTTCGTCCGCCGACGCGTAACGCACCAGGAGATCGCGCCGTGGCCCGTGGAGGAAGCGATGGCGCAAAAGCTCGCGGAGGATGGTGGGGGTGTGGGGAAACCGCTCCCACATCGCCACGCGGATCTGCAGATCACTGCCGGGATCGTATTCGGCGAGCGCGCGAGCGACCTGCAGCTGGTTCGCCAGGGTCGGCCCATACACTTCGCGCGTCCCACCGTGTCGCCGCAACTCAATCGCCAGCGCACCAACGGCCAGAACCAGCGCGCCCAGTAGTACTCCGGTCACGAGCCGCGCGCCGCTTCGAGCCACTCCGCCGCGTGCCGCCAGAGCGTCGACCGTGAGCCAGGCGAGCAGCACGAAGACGATCCACGTGCCGTTCTGATAGTGCGGATGCTGGTAACGGCTGCTGATACCGTCGACGGCGGACTGGCAGGCGAGCGCGCCTAAGGCAATTGCAGCTACATGCGTTGTCGGCGACCACGTCCGCCGACGTACCGCGCTGATGATCGCGAGGACGGCGACAAGGATGCCGGCCCAGACCAGACCGTGCGCGACGGAGGACAGTATCGCCGCGGCGGCGAACAGGGGCCCGGCGACGAGCGCCGGACCGAAGAAGTAGTCCAGCCCTCCGGCCGACAGCAAACGTCCGCCGAGCAGTGGGAAGAGCCATCCCGCCAGCGATCCGTCACCGGGCGGCGAGGCTGACCGCGATGCGAGCAAATACTCTCGGTACGGTTCGGCGGCGACGACCACGGCCGTTGCCATCGCGGCCAGGCTCCATCGGTGCTGCCAGAGCGCCCTCCAGTGAAACAGGAGCATGTGCGCCGCGAGAGGAATGACGAGCGCGAGGCCCATCAGATGAACGAGCGGGAAGAGCAGTAGTCCTGCCCAGGTCACACGCAGGCCCATCGACGACCTGGTCGCCAGGAAGGCCGCATATCCAGCGACCGTGAGCGCGCCGAGTGGCAGAAGGAACGTGTTGTCCCAAAGCACCCGCGCGTAGAACCAGAAGTACGGGGAGAGCAGGGGCACGGGAAGAAACCAGATCCACAGTCCGAGCGATCGCGCGAGCCACCAGAGGGATCCCGCGGTGACCGCACTCACCAACGCCGCATGCAGCACGCTCACCACGATCAGGTCGTGGCTGATCGAGAGCAGCGCCTGGTACACCCAGGTCGGGGCGGGGCCGTACGTGAAACCGTACGTGCCCTCGAGTCCCATCGGCGCGAGCCGGCGTTCTTCGTTTGCACTCACGGCGATGGCGATGAGCTGCGGCTCGTCGTTGATGAACGGGATGTCTCCCGGCCAGATCAGCGGAACGAGGCTGGCGACGACGACCGCCGCGACTGCCAGGCGCGACTGGTGGGGCGTCCGGCTCACGGTTGCGACTCCGGTGCTCGCCAGGCTGTCACGGCGAATCAGCTCGGGCGTGTCGCCTTAGCTGATTTTGACCGCGCGGCACCCAATGCCACGAAGAAAAACGCGAGTGCTGCGTAGGCCGTGGGGCCACGGGTGGGCCTGTCCCCGACGCTCTTGCGGCCACGGGCGGATCTCTAGCAGCTACGCTGCCGACACACAACCCGTCCGTTCCGGCGATTTCTGTAAGTCGATTTGCACACCGTGGCCTCTGAATCCCGGCGGCGTGACTGCCGAGAAACAGATTGAGCCACATCAAGATGGTTGTCTTTCAATACAGATTTGTCACGACGGTCGATGACCTCATCGACGCTGACGCGATCGCGCGCGCGCACCAGCCCGGGCGCATGTATCGCTGGCTGATCGAGCGCGCACGCGAGCTCGAGGGCATCCAGCGCTGGCTGATCGGAGGACTCATCGCGCTCGGTCTGATCGTGTTCGCCTTCACATCGAGCGGAAGCGACCGGCTCGCGATCGCATTCGTCGTCGGATTGGTCCTGCTCTATCACTTCGTGATTGCGCCCAGAAGGGCACGGGGGCGCATTCGAACCCAAAGCCCCGCGCGACAGACGATCCAACTCGAGTTTGGCAAGGAAGGCGTCTCAGTGGACGTCGAGGACACGGGGCCCGTCAGAAGACCGTGGGATGAGTTCAGGGGAGCCACGGAGGCCAAGCGTGGCGTACTGCTCTTCTTTCGTACGACGAAGATGTGGATGCCACGACGCGTGTTCGTCAACGACGACGAACGCCGCGAATTCGTGAAGTATGTCAAACAGTTCGAGCCCGCCGACACGCCGCCATAGGTCCTCGCCGATCAGCCCGGCCGCGCCGGGCGCCCGCTCACCATCACGATGTGATGTGACTGAGCTTCAAGAGAAGCTGTTGAAGCGTCTCGGCCGCGCCGAGAAGCGCGCGGTGTGTCTCGGGATCCAGCTCGTAGTTTTCAGGATGGTCGGCGACCGCCCGGATGTCGTCGGCGAGGGAGTTCAGGGTATGCGCCGTGTCGTAGTCCATTTTCATGTCGGTACCTTACCGTTTCCACGGGTGAATCTCGCACCGGATTCATCCCGCGTCCTCGGCCCATCCCCTCGCCACCCAGGAACCCCTCGGTTGACGAGCCCTACAGCAAGTTGCGGGCCGACTGCTCATGGCGGGCCCAACAGGGCGGTAGACTGAGGTCCGTAATCCGTCACGCCCGCGCTGCCGATACTCCATCCTGTGGGTTTCTTAAAGTCTTTCGCGCCTCACGAACCGACCGTTGCGCCGCCGGCGCCCCCCGAAACACCGGCCGAGAACACGGATCCGCGTGCCTGGGTCACGGCGGAGCTTCCGCCGGCGTATGCGGAAATTGCCGGCAAGATTGCCGCCTTGCGCGAAGAAGCGCAGAAGTATGAAGAGATCGCGGGCGTGCTCTGGCAGGTGGGCCGGCCACTGGCCGTCGGAGTTCGAGACATCTTTTCCGCCCTCAAGTACGACGCGACGCTGACCGAGCGCGAGTCCGGCTACAACGTGCGCGTCGACCTCGGCGGCGAGCGCCGCCTGATCGTCGAGGTCGCCGGGTCGGAGGAGGGGATCGACCGCAAGTCCCCGGCAATCACCGAGCTGTTGCGCCTGCTGCAGAACGACCTCGGCGACCACGATCGCCTGGTGCTCGCCGTGAATTCATGGTGCGCGCGTGCCGCTGGAGGCGCGAAAAAAAGACCTCGTCACGCCGGACGCCGTCAAACTCGTGCAGCGGGTAGCCGCCAACATCGTCGCGACCTCCACGCTGTTCGGGATCTGGAGATACTCGCTGACGAATCTCGACGCGGCGCGTCAGAGCGTCATGAAGCTCTACAGTCACGACGGTGGCTTCTTCAAGTAATTCCGGCCCCTGACGAACGCGCCAGCTGCCACTGGCAGTAGCTCATCCTGGTTCGAGCACAGATCGAAATGGCCCTTGGCGGCCTTCAAATCCTTCCGAGCGGCGGCCAGCATGCCTTGCGCGAAATGGACCGACGACTGCAGCGGGGCGTCGTCGGGTCGCGCCGTCGCGTCCTGCTGGAGCGCTGCGACCGTCTTTTCAGCCGCCGCCGCATTGCCCGATCGGCCCTCGGTGGCGGCACGGAGCGCGAGCGCGTTGCGCCGCAAACTGCGAGTCACGCCGGGAGGCAGCGCGCCGGCATCCGCGGTCTGAAGCGCTTTGGCGATCTGCACCTCCGCCTCCCGGTACCGCGATGCATCAACGAGGGCCCTCGCGCGAGAAATCGGCACGAACGCGGCATCGACAGCCGATGCGTCCGGAGACTTCTCGAGCATGTCCAACTGTTTCATGCCGTCGGCGCCTTGCCTTCCGCGAACGTGACCGCCGCGTCCAGGCTCTGAACCTCGAACTTGTCTGACGGCCGCGACGCGGCGGCGAGCGCCTGTTTTAGCGCCTCCCTGGCACCCGCCCAATCGCCCTGGAATGCTTTCGTGTACGCCACACCTTCCAACGCGACGTAAAACGCCGGGCGAGAGCGTCACCGCCTTGCGGAATGCGGCCTCCGCCTCGGCGAACTGGCCGCCCGCCATCAAGGCCTCTCCGAGCGAGTCCTGGGGATTCGGTTCGTCAGGGTTGGCGCTTGCGTATTGTTTGAGCGCCTCGATGGCCGGTCCGGCTTCGCCCTGAACCAGATGGGCATAACCCAGCATGTTGAACGCCGGACCCGCCTTCGGGTTC
This sequence comes from uncultured Acidobacteriota bacterium, assembly GCA_963793255.1. GTDB lineage: Bacteria > Acidobacteriota > Vicinamibacteria > Vicinamibacterales > SCN-69-37 > CAVTYZ01. The sequence continues at coordinate 303,547 of CAWBZK010000008.1, read as the reverse complement.
AGCTCCGTCGCTTTCTTCAAGGCGTCGATGGCTTCGCCATACTTCTGCGCAGCATAGAGTTGCGCGCCGAGACCCGCCCACGCTACGCCAATCTCCTGGTGACGGCGTCGGTCAGCTGCTTCCACAGATCGGCGCTCTTCGCGGACTCGCCACGGCCGCCGGCCAAGAATGCCTCGACGACCAGTTTTTCAGGCTGCGGCAACGCCGCGGACAGTTCGCCGGCGCGCTCCATCTCCTTCAGCCCCTCCGGGCCTGAGGTCGCAAAGCCGCGATACGTGTGCGCCTGCGCGAAATCAGGATCGAGCTTGAGCGCCTCGTCCAACGCCTGAACGGCCTCCGGCAGGCGAAGGTTCTCCGCCAGGTCGCGGCCTTTCTTGAACTGCTCGATCGGCTTGCGGCGATTTCGATGTGATGGGATATCTCCGCGGGCTTCGCCGCCGGCGTGGGAGCGGGCGCGGAACACGCAAGCACCGATAGCGCCGCAATTGAGACAAGCAGTCTCTTCATGACGTCCCTCCTCGGGCCTCGCGATGGAATCCAAAATGCCGAAGGCCCGACCATAGCGCGCCGTCTCCGCGATTGGCAAGGTCTCATATCGTGCGAGGCCCCGCGCCGATGGCTATGCCGTCGCACCCTCGACATCCGTCGTGGCCAGGAAGCCGCCCGACTGATGCGACCAGAGCGCGGCGTAGATTCCACCGCGGGCGAGCAGGCCGTCGTGCGAGCCCTGCTCCACGATCCGGCCGTGGTCCAGAACGACGAGGGTGTCCATTCGGCGCACGGTCGAGAGCCGGTGCGCGATCACAATCGCGGTTCGGCCCGCCATCAGCGTCCACAGGGCGTCCTGAATCAGTGCCTCGCTCTCGGAGTCGAGCGAGCTCGTGGCTTCGTCGAGGATCAGGATCGGCGCGTCCTTCAGGATGGCGCGCGCGATGGCGATCCGCTGGCGCTGTCCGCCGGAAAGCTTGACGCCGCGCTCGCCCACGCGTGTTTCATAGCCGTCCGGCAGCGCGTCAATGAACTCGGCCGCGTGCGCCAGCGCCGCGGCATGCCTGACCTCCGCCTCGGTCGCCGCCGGTCTTGCAAAGCGGATGTTGTCGGCGATCGTTCGATGGAACATCGCCGGGTCCTGCGGCACGTAGGCGATGGTCTCGCGGAGAGCGGCCTGCCGGACCTGGTCGATGGGCTCTCCCCCGATGAGGATCGCACCTCGTTCGACGTCCACGAACCGCAGCAACAACCGGGTAAGCGTCGTCTTTCCTCCACCCGATCGCCCGACGAGTCCGATCTTCGTCCCACCCGGCACCGTGAGTGAAAACCCATCGAAGAGGAGTGCCTGGGTCGACGCATGACGGAAGCTCATCTCACGGAACTCGACGGAGTAGTGGTCGGGCGCGAACAGCCGCGGCCTGTCGGCGTCCACGACCTGCGGTGGATCGAGCAGCAGGTCCGTGAACTGTGCGGCATCGGTCAGCGCGCCCTCCAGATTTCGGTACACGCGATTGAACTCCCACATCACGCGGGTCGCCGTGGAGAAGTAGCTGAACGTCAGGAACACCGCCTCCAGGCTGGCATTCGCACCCGCGCCGGTACTCAGCGCCACGATCAGACCAAGCGCATTTGTGAGCACGTACATGGGCGCCGTGATCGTGTTGACGTGAAAGTTCTGGTAATCCCACGATCGCAGGGTCTTGGCCCCGAAATCCTTGACGTTGCTCGTGTGAATGTCGGCCTCGTCGCGCTCGCGTGCGAACGCACGGACCGCTTCGGCGTTCGCAATGGAGTCCGCGACGTGCCCGGCGAGCACGTTTGAAGCCACCTCCCGCACGTCCACCAACTTCCGCCGCTTGCGGATGCGAGGCACCACCAGAACCAGCGTCGTCACCATCATGCCCAGGAGGACAACGATCAAGAGCGGCGAGTAGCGCCAGAGCACCACGGCGACGAACGCCAGCGGCAGTATCTTGGCGACGACCTGGAACGCCAGGACATCGAAGACGTCCTCGAACCGCCGCGCGTAGCCGAGCGAGCGTTTCGTGAGCGAGCCCGCAAAGTTGTCCTGGAAAAAGGCGAGGTCCTTCGCGAGCAGCTCGTCCATCGCCTCGACATAGAGGGCCTCGATACCGCGGATCTCGGCGCGCGCGATGAGCGCTTCAGCCACGCGCCAGATCACCTCACCGGCCAGCCACAACCCCGCAAACACGAGGACGTACGGCGTCAGTTCGGCTGCCGACAGCGCCTCGTTTCGAGCGAATGCGCCGAGCAATCGGGCCACGACCAGGGCAGGCGCGTAGAAGACGAACACGTCTCCGATGCCCGGCAGCATCAGCGCCGGAATCGAGATCCACGGCCGGCGGCCGATCTGGCGCCCGTACCGACGAAGCACGAGCCCCAGGGCCGCGTTCAAACGCGTGGAATCCCGATCGGCGGCGGAAGTCATGAAAACGTCCTCATAAGCAAACATTGCGTCGGACAGCAGATAGTAGACGTCCGTGCGGATTCCCGACGGATCGGCATTCCATTCCGGCTGCCAGTGGCCGTAGATCTCCCAGCGCGGCCCGGCGAGGTGGTGATTGTTGGTTTTGCACCACTGGTGAACCGCGTCGTGCGCCGCGCCGAGTCCGCCATACGGCCCGAAGTGCGTGGTCGATGCCGCGGCGCCAGCAGGCGTTGACGAACATACGACCTCGCCGTGCTCCGCAAACGGTCCATGCAGCTCGACTCCCACTTCGAGCCGAATCGCGCCATCCCAGTAAAGAGCGACGTGGCGGCCGGCCTGTGCGTGTTGCGCACGGACAACGTTCCAGACAAGGCCACAGCACTCCGGGACGATGCGTGCAAGCTCGGACGGGCTCGCCTGGCGTCGAATGACCGCCAGCGGAATACTATTCAGCTGCCGGATCTCGACGGCGTACGACGTCATGGAAGTCTCCAGTCATTACCCGACGATCTCGAATGACTCGAGGATGCGCTCGACCTCTCGATCGAGATCGCCCCTCGGCCACGATCGAACGCTCAGCGTGACGAGCTCGTTGCCGGCTTCCGCGACGACGATTGCAAGCGTCTGCGGTTCTGCTGGGCTGTCGCCATGCGTCAGGCCATCCAGCCGTTCCGCCCGCGGCGATCCCGGCGACGACGATCGGTCGAGCCGACACGGTGTCGCGAAAGAGCGCGGTGCGCGCCCGGACGGACTCTACCAGCGATCGTGCGTCGAGCGGCGTCACGTTCACGGCCACGACCGCGTGTGCGTCACCACAGAGATAGCCACCCCACGTCTGCACGCGCCGTGACTCCTTCGGGATTGACCGGGCGCCGCTGCCGACGAACGTCTCGGGCACGGGGTCAGATGCCGCGGCGACGCAGGCGTTGAGGAACGTACGACCTCGCCGTGCTCGGCAAACGGTCCATGCAGCTCGACCCCCACTTCGAGCCGAATCGCGCCATCCCAGTAAAGAGCGACGTGGCGACCGGCCTGTGCGTGTTGCGCACGGACAAGGTTCCAGACAAGGCCACAGCACTCCGGGACGATGCGTGCGAGCTCGGACGGGCTCGCCTGGCGTCGAATGACGGCTAGCGGAACACTGCTGAGCTGCCGGATTCTCGACGCTCGACGTCATGGAGTCACCTCGAACGCCCGACTGACGATGGCTGCCGTACTCATGCGGCCTGGTTCCCCATTGTGACTCGGCATGCCCTGACAAGAGGCGCGTTCCAGCCCTCGGGAACGGGCACATCGCTTGCAAGCATGCTTGAGGTGCCGCCGTCGCCAAAGAGCCCAAGACCGCCAAGCGTATTTACCACGCAATTCGACCGGGCGGTTGAACGATGGGCGGCCTATCTGCCTCCGGCTCTCCAAGACTCCTTTCGCGCCGACTTTCACGAGTTCGGAGCCCAGCACGAAACCGTGCTCGATACCCTCGAAGGCATCTGGGAGAGGAGCGAAAAGACCTACGCGTTTGACGAATCCACGGGCCTCGCCACCCGCCGGCCTTTCTACGAATATCTGACCACGCTGTTGAACGAGCCGCCATCGGCCGGACTGAGGGCCGTCGGGGTGCTCTTCATCGACGTCAACGGCCTCAAACGCGTCAACGACACCTGCGGGCATCAGGCTGGCGACAGAGCAATCGCGGCAATTGGCGGGATTGTCCGGGAGTCCCTTCGCGTCGACGCGTACGCGGTGGGAAGACATGGCGGCGATGAGTTCGTCGCCGCCCTGCCGTTGGCCGACGCGGTCGAAATCGAACACGTCGCGCCTCGCGTCAAGCAGCGCGCCGATGACCCCGACCGCCAGCGGGCCTGGGGCTACACGGGGCCCATCGAGCTCAGCATCTCGATGGGGGGCATCGTCTACGAACTGCCGGATTGCCGTCCACGAGTCTCCCTGAACTCGTTGGCAGCCGCGCTACTCACCGCGGCTGACGCGCTGATGTACGAATCGAAGCGCGACGGGTTCATCCATGTGGCCGCCGCCCGCTTCACCGACAAGCTGGAGGTTCACGACGGACGCCGCGTTCCGCTCCGCTGAGCGACGAAGCGCACCGCTCAACGGCGGGGAAGCGCGAACGCCACGACGTGGTCACCGAGCGGCGGTCCGATCTGCGCACCGTGACCGCCAGCCGAGATGACGACGTATTGGCGGCCGTCGCGGCCTCGATACGTCATCGGCGTGGCACGCGCGCTCGTCGGCAGTGTGCCCTTCCACAGTTGCCGGCCGGTTCCGATGTCGAAGGCGTAGATCGCGGACTCGAGCGTCCCGGCCGTGAACACCAGACCGCCGGCCGTGACGATCGGACCGCCGAGCGCGATCGATCCCCACTCTGCGGCGTCGGGCACGTTGTCCGTTCCGGGAAATCGTCCGAGCGGCACCTCCCACTGAATCTCGCCGGTCGAGGCCTTGATCGCCGTCAGCGTGCCCCAGGGCGGCGGTGTGCAGGGGAGCAGGGTCTTCGGGCCGAGCAGGAGCCGGCGCGACCATCGCGTACGGCGTCCCGCGCTGTGGCGCCAGTTCGAAATCGCCACTGAGCCGCCCCGACTTTCGTTCCGCCTCGACGTCGGCGCGCGGAACCAGATGCACTTCAGCCGCAAGATTGTTCACCGGCATGACGACCAGATCGTTCACGCGATCGTGCGCCATGCCGCCCCACGCCATGCCGCCAATGTTGCCCGGCACGATGAGCGTTCCGCCGAGCGACGGGGGCGTGAAGAAACCGTCCGACCGCAACTTGCTGACGGTCTCGCGACACCAGCGGCGATCCTCTTCAGTCAGGCCCCATGCGTCTTCCGGTTTGAGGCTCGTGCGTGCCAGCGACCTGGGGGAGGCAGGGAAGGGCTGCGTCGGCGAAGCGTCCTCTCCCGGCACGTCGCTCTTTGGCACGGCGCGCTCTTCCACCGGAATCAGCGGCGTCCCCGTTTCCCGATCGAGTACGAAGAAGTGGCCAGTCTTGGACGCGACGCCGATGGCCGCGATCGTCCGGCCGTTCCGCCGCCAATCGAACAGGATCGGCGGCGACGCGACGTCGTAGTCCCAGAGATCGTGATGAACCGTCTGGAAGTGCCACACGCGCACGCCTGTGTCCGCTCGCAGGGCGACGACCGAGTTGGCGAAGAGGTTGTCACCGAGGCGCTCGCCACCGAAGTAGTCGGGACTCGGGCTGCTCGTCGGCACGAACACGAGATTGCGGCCGGGATCGGCCACGATGACCGACCAGGCATTCGCGGCCCCGGTGCGCCCGGCGCTTCCGTTCTTCCAGGTGCTCGCGCCGTGAGCCGACGGATCCTGCGGAATGGGATCCCAGCTCCACTTCAGCGCGCCCGTCCGCGCATCGAAGCCACGCACCTCGCCGCTCGGCTCTCGTGTCGTCGCCCCGTCCTGGATGGCAGAACCCACGACGATCGTGTTGCCGACGACGGCCGGAGGCGACGTGACCTGATAGTCCGCGAACCCATCCGGTCCAATTCGCAGCCCCTGCCGGAGGTCGACCGTCCCGGACGTGCCGAAACCTTGCATTGGCTGACCGGACCTTGCGTCGAGTGCAATGAGGCGAGCGTCGATGGTCGCGACGAAGATGCGCCGCTCACCTCCGCTTTGCCACATCGAGACGCCGCGGCTGGCGAAGTCCCCGTATCCCATGTCTCGCGGCACTTTCGCGTCAAACGCCCACCGAGGCTGTCCGGTCGCCGAGTCCAGCGCGATGACTCGCCCGACCGGCGTGCTCAGGTAGAGCGTGCCGTCGACGTGAAGAGGCGTCGCCTCGAACGCCGTCGGCCGGCCGCGTGGCGGCTGGTACGCGTCGCCCGTGCGGAAGGTCCAGGCGACCTGAAGAGACGCGACGTTGCCGCGGTTGATGTCGTTCAGCGGCGAGAAACGCTCTCCGCCCGCATCGCGCCCGTACGTGAGCCAGTCGCCGTCCTGCTGACCCTGAATCATGGCGCTGAGGACGAACATCGAAGCAGCCAGCCATCCAGATGTGCGCATGCGGCCCGTCAGGCCCCCGTTTCCATCAAGTAGCTGACGAGCCGGCGGATTTTTCCGTTCCGCATGTCGAAGACGTCGCAGAAGACAAGGTCCATGACCGTGCCGTCCGTCTTCGGCGCTCGCACCGATCCTTCCGCGACCACGACATCGTGGCTTTCGATGAGCCGGCTGATCGCGATCTCGGGCTGGCCGGCGAAGCCCTCATCGACAATGTGCGTGGCGAACTCGTGCTTGCCTCGCAGCGTGGAACGCGCCGGGAAGGACCCATTCGACGTCATCTGTCAGGCACGAGAGGATTTGCTCGCGGTCGGTCAATCGGAACCCGTCCAGGTACCTCTCAACCGTCTGCTTGTTCACTGTGGACATCTGAGACCAAGAGTAGTCTGGCTCGACGTAGGCAGACTAGACCGCCGTGCTCCTGAGTCGCGTAGCCGTCCCCCCGGCGGGTTGGACAGGACGGTCGCGCCGATTCAGGACTAGCGCGGGAAACCTTGGCGCGTGTACGGTGTCTGTATCAATAGAGATGACGTACCTCGACCTTGGCCTTCTCAACCTGGTTGAGCAAGGGTGTCGCGCGTTCCAGCGCCTGACGGGGAAGACCAACGTCTGGCTTGGCGTCCAGCTGACCAATCTGAGCATCGTCGTGTTTTTTGCCTGGGCCGCCATGTATGCGTGGGGCACCGACCTCGTCGAGCAGGTCATGGTCACGCTGTTCTGCAGCGGGCTGCTGTACCTGCTGACACAGACCGTGTTCAAGGAGCCGATCGAGGCGTCCGAAACGAACGCGTACCGGCGGGTCGCCAAGGGGCTTCGGAATCCGCGGCGGCTCCGCGATGCGCCGCTGCGGATCTCATTCCTCACGCTGTCGGTCGTGATGAGCTATCCGGTCGTGCTTGCGTACCTCAGCATTCGCATCCACGTGATCATGTTGAGCTATGTGCTGATCGTGCTCACGACCGTGGTGCTCTACGTGCTCGCCTGCGATCCGCTGCCGCCGTGCAGCGCCACCGTGAAGCGGTGGGTGCGGAAGCTGGTGCCGTCGCGCGTCCGGGCGGCGACCGAGCCGGTCCGACAACGGCGTTCAGCCGCCTGACCGGCCAGCCGCGATCGCCTGCGGCAGAATCGTCCCGAAGTACCTCTCGTTCGTGACGTTGCGCGGCGGCGGAACCGCTGTCTTGTGCGCGATCACCATGTCGAGGGCCGGGACGACCGTGATGTACTGGCCGAACGAGCCCGAGGCCGTGAACGCCCCGTCGAGCGGCGTGCCAATGGATCGCGCCGGATCGAACACCCACCACAGGTAGCCGTACCCGAGCCCGGCGATAAAGGGAGACGTGCTGTCCACCTCTCGGGCGGGAGTCGCCACGGCCGTGCTCCGCGCGATCCAGTCCGCCGGAATCACCCGCTGATTCTGCCATTGGCCGCCGCGAAGCATGAGATAGCCGATGCGCGCCATGTCACGCGTCGACAGCACGAAGTGGTGGGCGGGATACCGCGAGAGCTTGGTGTCGTTGCGCACGAACGAGGCGTGTGCGCCAGGCGTTCGATCCCAGTCTTCGAGGCCAATCGGACGTGCGATATCGTCGGTGAACACGTCGTAGACCGACCGCTGCGTATCGTGTTCCAGAATCCACTCGAGCGCGTTGAAATCCCAGTTGTTGTAGAGAAAGTAGCTCCCTGGCCGAACGGACCCGCGGGCCGGGGCAAGTTCCGAGGCGTCTCCGAGGTTTGCCGCCGGGTGATAGACACCCGAGCGGGCCTTCAACAGATCGCCGACTGTCGCCTGGAGCTCGACGGGCAGCAGGCCGCCAGTGTCGTCCATGCCGAGATCGCCGACGGTCCGGTCCAGGCGGACCGTGCCGTTTGCCACGTACTTGCCGTAGAGCATGGACACAAGGCTCTTGCGCACGGACGCGACGTAGCTCGTTTCGGCGACGTCGCCGTATTCGAAGAGCACACGCCCGCCGACTGCGACGAGCATGCCGGTCGTCTGTCCGGCGCGCAGCGTCTCGCTTAAGGCGTCGAGGCGGGCCGCCGAATAGCCTGCGGCGGCGGGATCCGCGAGACGATCCCAATGTGCAGCGGGGTAGACCGGCACCTCGGTCGCGACGATGGGTGACGAGACCGAAAGAGACACACCAAGAACGACAACCAGCGCCGCACGCATGGGTGAACAACCCGCGGCGAGGACGAAAGTTTCAAGCGCGGCGATCGGTCGCCTGCGCGGCGCCGGGCCACGTGTCCAGATATTGCTCAATCGTCCGGGGCGTGACGCCGAAGCGATCGGCCGCCTGCTTCCAGTTGGGAAAGGGCTTCGACCTCGTGGCGGCGTAATGGCCGAGCGACATCAGCCGCGCGGCGGTCTCGTTGAACGGCCGGATGAGGGTCGGCAGGATCCGCAGCATCGCCACCGGCACGTGTTGGCGGCGGCCGGAGGCTCCGCACTTGCGTTCGACGAGTGTGGCGAGATCGGCGAATGACGCGTCGGACGGCCCGCCGACCTCGATGACTTCGTTGACGATCTCGTCGACGGCCGAGGACCCTGACCGCGAACGTCGCCACGTCGTCGACGGCGATGTAGTTGGCCACGGCCGATCCGTCGCCGAAGATCAGGGCACCGCCCTTCTTCCGGACACGGTCCGCGATGACGTCGTTGATCCAGACGTCCATGAACGCCGTGGGCCGCAGCATCACGTAGGGCACGCCGCTCCGCCGGATCGCGTCTTCGATGTACCACTTGAGCCGGAAGATATCGACCGCCTCGTCCGCGCCCAGGCCGCGAAATGACACGTAGGTCAGCCGCTGGACGCGCGCGTTCCGGGCGGCCGCGCACAGGTTCTGGTGTGCGGTGAGATCGATCCGGCCCGGACTCGTCGGGCCGGCGCCCATGTTGTTGTTGGCCGTCGAAATGATCTGTTCGACGCCCTTGCAGGCATCCTGGAGCTTCGCCCCGTCGAGCAGATTCACCGCGGCGATCTCGGCCCCGGCACGCTCGAGATCGGCCAGCTTGTCGCGGCGGCGGCCGAGAGCACGCACGGGAAAACCGGCCGCCAGCAACTGGCGGGCAATCGCGCCGCCGAGTTGGCCGCTCGCGCCGGCGACAAGCACACGGCCTGGGGACACCCGGGCATTCTAAGAGCAATATCAAGTCAGAGTCAGAAGTCAGAAGTTCGAAGTCACGAATGGCTCCGGAAGCCACGACTCCTTTCGTTTCTCCCGCCTCACCATCCTTTTGGGGTTTTCTCGTCCAACACCATCATGCTCAGGGTCGCCGAACAGTGGACACGTGACCTTCGTCATGCCGCGCGCGCGTTGAGGCGGGCGCCCGGCTTCACGCTGATGGCCGTCGGCACGCTCGGGCTTGGCCATCGGGACCAACTGCCGGCATGTTCAGCGTCGTGAACACGGTCCTGCTGGACCCGCTGCCGTATCCGAACGCCGACCGGCTCGTCTACATCGCCGGCACCTCGCCAGGCTCCGATCTGCCAGCCGAGTTCAACGTCGCGCGCGAGTTCTATCTGCAATACAAGGAGCAGTCGAAGCTGCTCGAGGACGTCGGGTTCTACTTCGAGTTCACGTCCACGATGCGCGCCGGCGACCGGGTCGAACGCATCTGGATGTCGGCGCCGCCAAGCTCGCTCTTCACAACGCTGGGTGCGCGGCCCATCCTCGGCCGGCTGCCGGTGCCCGCCGACGAGGAACGCGTGGCGGTGATCAGCTATGGGTTGTGGCAGTCGTGGTTCGGCGGCGATCCCAATGTTCTCGGCCGGACGTTCTTCATGGCCGGCGGCGATCGAACCGTCGTCGGCGTGATCGATCCGGAGTTCCGCTTTCCGTCGCCCAACACGCAGGTCTGGATCTCGAGCTACGTTCGAGCCGAGGGGCTGGTGCCCGGACGTTTCTTGGCGTGCCGCTGGTCGGCCGCATGGCGCCGGGCGCGACGGTCGATGCTGTCGCGAACGAGCTCACGGCCTTGGCCCGCCGGCTGCCCGAGCGATTCGGCGGCAGCGCCAATTACGCGCGCCTCATCGCGCAACACCGCGCGGTCGTTCGTCCGTTCGACGAGGAACTGCTCGGAGGCGTGTCACGTCCGCTGTGGGTGCTCTTCGCCGCATCGGCATCGTGCTGCTCATCGCGTGCGCCAACGTCGCCAATCTGTTCATCGTGCGCGCCGAAGGACGCCAGCGCGACCTCGCCGTGCGCCGCGCGATCGGCGCCACGCGGGCCCAGCTCATTCGGGTCCAGATGTCGGAGGCGATCGTCGTCGCCGCTCTGGCCGGAGGTCTCGCGATCGTGATTGCGGCCCTGACCCTGCCCGCATTCCTTCGGGCCGCGCCGCCGGGCATTCCCCGGCTCAGCGACGTCCACATCACGGGCTGGACGATTCTGTTCACGCGTCGTCGCCGTGATGCTCGCGGCGCTGGCGTGCGGCGCGGTGCCGGCGCTGCGCGCGTCGGGCGGTCAGTTCTCGCGCCTGCGCGACGGGAGCCGCGGCTCGACGCGCGGGCGCCATTGGGGACGCGACGGGCTGGTCGTCGGGCAGACCGCGCTCGCGCTCGTGCTGCTCATCGGATCCGGACTGCTCGTGCGCAGCTTCTGGGCGCTGCGCCGCGTCGATCCGGGCTACGACACGAAGGACCTCTTCACGTTTCAGATCGCGCCGGAGAACCCGGACCTGACGGACGGTCCGTCCTTCGCGCGCTTCGACCTCGAGTTCATGGATCGGCTGCGTGCACTGCCCGGCGTCCAGCTCGTCGGGCTCGTCGAGAACATCCCGCTGAACGAAGGAACGTTCACGGCGCACTTCCACCGCGAAGGCACGGCCGCCGAGGCCGACAGCGGGTCCGCTGCTCCAGGTGACCTATCGCAGCCGGCGACTACTTCAAGGCCATGGGGATCGACCTGATCGCCGGCCGTCCGTTCGAAACGAACGATCACCTCTCCACGCTTCGTAACGTCGTCATGAGCAAGTCCGCCGCCGAAGCGCTCTGGCCGGGCGAAAGCGCCATCGGCAAGCGCCTTCAGCGACAGGGTCTCAAGACGTGGGAGACCGTCGTCGGCGTGGTCGACGACGTGAAGCAGAACAACTTCCGCGACAAGGCGGGCTCTCACGTGTATTTCCCGCTCGTCGGACCGAGCCGAGGAGCTGGGTGATCTCGTCGCCGGCGTATGTCATCAAGACGCCGCGCGCCGAGACGATCGCGCCGGAGGTCCGCGCGATCGTGCGCGAGATGGCGCCGCGGGCGCCGATGTACCGCGTCTTCACGATGGCAGGGCTCGCCGGCGACTCGATGATGGACTTGTCGTTCACGATGCTGACGCTCGGCGTCGCGTCGGCCTTGGCGCTGATTCTCGGCGCCGTCGGTCTCTACGGCGTCCTGTCCTACGTCGTGGCCCAGCGCACGCGCGAGATCGGCGTCCGCATGGCGCTCGGCGCAAGAGCGGAGCAGGTCCGGCGAATGGTCGTGATCCAGGGCGCGCGGGTCGTTGTCGTCGGCGTCGTCATCGGCATCGGCATCGCGCTGTGGATGACGAGCGCGCTCGGCAGCCTGCTCTTCGGCGTCGCGGCCATCGACGCGCCGACGTTCGTCGCCATGTCGGCCGCCATGATCGCGATCGGACTGCTCGCGAGCTACGTGCCCGCCCGGCGGGCGTCGAAAGTCAATCCGATCGTGTCACTGCAAGGGGAGTGAAGCCCTTCGGGAAGTTAGAAGTTAGAAGTCGGAAGTCAGAAGCGCCCAACAGTGCCGCGCGCCGCACCACGGAACGCGCGCGGGCTTGCGTCAATGGCATAGACACTCTATGCTTGTGACATAGGATCCCTATGCCACGAGAGCGCGTGAATGCGTAAGGACGAGATCCCGCCGGGCGCCCTCGAGCTCCTCATTCTCACCACGCTGTCGAGGCGCGGCGAGCTCCACGGGTTCGAGATTGTCGATGCCATCGAACGCACGTCCGGCGACGTCTTCAGCGTCCCCGAGGGCTCGCTCTATCCCGCGCTGCAGCGGATGCTGCTGAAGGGGTGGGTCAGCGCGAAATGGGGCGTGACCGACGGCAATCGTCGCGCCCGCTACTACCGCATCATGAAGGCCGGCCAGCGGCAGCTTTCCGACGAAATCGTGGAATTCGAGCGGGTGTTCACCGCGATTCGGCGCGTCATCAAGGCCGTGTGAGCGGGAGTGGGACCCGAATGACTGTGCTTCGCGAGATCGTCCGCCGCCTGAACACGTTGCTTCGGCCGCGCCGGTTCGATCGCGACCTTCACGACGAAATGGCATTGCATGTCGACCTGCGAGCCGCGCGTGAGGCAGAACGTGGTGCCGCGCCTGCTGAGGCCCGGCGCCGGGCCCAACGTGCGTTTGGCGCACCGCTCCGTCTCCGCGAGGATGCGCGCGAGGCCTGGGGCTGGCTGTGGATCGACCGCACGGCCCGGGATGTTCGCTTTGCCCTGCGATCGCTCGGCAGGACGCCAGCGTTTACGGCCGGTGCCGTGCTGTCCCTCACGCTCGGCCTGGCGATCGCGGCCTGTTCGGTGGCCGTCACCAACGCCTATCTGATTCGATCGCTGCCGTATCCGGCGGGCGAGCGCGTCTATCACGTGATGTACGCACCGGCGGGCCCGTGGGAGCCGGCCAACCTGTCGCGGCTCGACTGGGCCACGGTCGGCGACGTCATCGAGTTTCCGATCGTCTCGGCCTCGGAGACACTTCACGTGACGGACGGAATGGTCACGCGCGCGTTGCGAGCGCGCCGCGTGAGCTACGGCGTGATCGCCGGACTCGACGTGCGAATGGCGGCCGGCCGTCTCCTGGGCGAGAACGACTTCCGCGCGAGCTCCGATCCAGCCGTCCTGATTGGTTACAGCGTCTGGCGCGATCGCTTTGGTTCGTCCCCCGATGCCATCGGACAGCCGCTGCTCACCGAGACCCAGTCCGGCCGGCGTGAGAGTCTTCGAATCGCGGGCGTCCTTCCACCGGACTTCTACATCGGCGGCGAGAGCAGTCAGCCGATCGACCTCGTCGTACCGTCTACAGCTCCGGTGCGGACGTACTACATGGTTCGGCTTCGGCGCGGCGTGCCTGCAGAACGCGTCGAGGCTCGACTGACGGACGCCGTCCGACAGGTTGCGACCGACCTGCCGCCCGACTGGAGCGGCGTGCATCTGGAGTCTGCGCGCGAGCGCTACGCCGGCCAGTTTCGGCCGGTGCTCGTGGGCGTGACCGCGGCGGCGGCACTGGTCCTCGTTCTCGTCTTCGCGAACGTCAGTGTGTTGATCGTGCTTCGGATCACGCGGCGCCAGAAAGAGGTCGCGGTACGACTGGCCCTCGGTTCGAGCCGCGGGCAACTCGCGAGGATGCTCGCGACCGAAGCCTTCCTGATCTCCGCCGGGGCGGTCGGCCTTGGGCTCGTCGTCACGTATCTCTCGCTCGGTGTCCTCGGTCCGCTCGTGGAGGCGCAACTCGGCCGTCCGGCGCCCGGCGGCACGGCAACCATTGCACTCGACATGACGGTGCTCCTGATCGTTGGTGCCGCGGGATTGGCTATCGCGTTGTGCCTGTCGTTCCTGCCTCTCCTGATGTCGAGCCGCAGCGGGCTCGCTGACGTGCTGCGCCGGACAGGAACCGCAACCACCGACGGACGTTCGATGCGCCGGTTGCGGTCGAGCATGCTGGCCGGCGAGGTAGCCGTCACGCTGCTCCTGCTCGTTGGCTGCGGGCTGATGGTCCGCAGTGTCGTCGCGATGGTGCGCACGGACCTCGGATTCGAGCCGGATCAGCTGGCCCGTGCGCGAATCGAGCTGAGGGCCGCGGACTACCCCGACGCCACAGCCTTCTCGCGTTTCTACGAGCAGTTCACGCGCCAGGCCTCCGAGACCACCGGGCTTCCTGTCGTGTTCAGCAGTTGGCCGACATTCGTCGACTTTCCGGAGCACGCCATCGAGATCGACGGGCGCGATGGTCACGTGGTGAACGCCGGAGCGGTCAACGTGGGGCCGGGCTATTTCGGGACGCTCGGGATCAAGCTTCGGCGTGGCCGCGATGTGACGTGGGATGACGTGACCGCCTCTGCCTCGGCGCCTGTCGCCATCGTCAGCGAGTCGCTGGCGAAACGTCTGTGGCCGGGCGATTCCGCGCTCGGAAAGCAGCTACGCCAGGTTGAAGTCACCGCGGGAGGCGCGCGACCGCCCGGTCCCTGGCAGAGCGTTGTTGGCGTGGTGGCGGACGTACGGCAGCGGTACGGCGACACCAACCTGAACGACATCTACACGCCGTGGATTCCCGATTTTCGCTTTGGCTCCTTCTTCCTCAGAAGCGGCAGTGAGACAGCCTCGCTCCTGCCCAGCCTTCGCAACGTCGCTGGTGCGATCGATTCACGTGCCGTCGTGGATCTCTTTCATCGTGTCGAGGAGGACAATCGCGAGTTGGCCGGCACCACGTTCCTGAGCATCGTGATGGCCAGCTTCGCCGCCGTCGCCGCGTTCATTGCCGTCCTCGGTATCTACGCGGTCACGGCGTACGCCGCCGAGCAGCGCGAACGCGAACTGGCCATCCGCATGGCGCTCGGCGCCGGGCGAAATGCCGTGGTGTGGCTGTTCGTGCGAGAGGGCAGCATCGTCCTGGCAGCCGGGCTCACCCTCGGGCTGCTCGCTGCGCTGGCCTCGTCGCGTGTCCTCGAACATCACGTCTTCGCCGTGAGTGCGTTCGATCGCACGACGCTGATCTTCATGTGCGGTCTACTCGCCTCGGCGTGCCTGATCGCAACGTGGTGGCCGGCGCGTCGGGCATCCCGCCGAAGCCCGACCGTCGCGCTCAAGGACGTCTAGTACGTGTTCTCGCTGACAGTCTCGTAAGTCGTCGCGTACGATCTGGATGTGTAAGAAGTTCGAAGCCAGGGTTGGAAGTGGCGTTACGATGCGGGCATGCCTGCGTTGTCCCGTCGTGAATGGCTCGCATCCTGCGCGGCCATCCCTGTCACTGCGCTCAATTCCTCGTTCTGTTTTCGCGCAAGCTCGAACTTCGACCGCCGATTCGGGTGAAGACGCCGTCCCTGCGTGGGCCATTGGTCCGTTCACGCGAGAGCTGAACGGCGAGCCCATTCTCACGCCGCGCGCCGATACGCGGTTTACCTGTCCGGTCAGCAAACGCAGCGTCGCATGGGAAGAGAAGGACGTTTTCAACCCGGCGGCCGTCGTGAAGGACGGGTTGGTCCATCTCATCTATCGTGCCGAGGACACCGTCGGGCGGTTCGCCGGCACGTCGCGCATCGGGCTCGCCACGAGTCGCGATGGGCTCCACTTCGAGCGTCGTCCGCAACCGGTGCTCTATCCCGACAACGACGCGTTTCGACGATACGAGTGGGAAGGCGGATGCGAGGATCCGCGGGTCGTCGAGGCCGACGATGGCCGGTACGTGATGACGTACACGAGCTATGACGGGAAGACCGCCCGGCTGTGTGTCGCCTCGTCGCGCGATCTCCTGACATGGACGAAGACCGGGCCCGCGTTTGCGAGCGCCGGCGGCGGGCGCTTTCGCGATCGCTGGTCGAAGTCCGGCGCCATCGTGTGCGAGCGCCGCGCGGACCGTTTCGTCGCAGCGCGAATCGACAACCGCTACTGGATGTACTGGGGCGACACGGACATCTTCCTGGCCTCGTCCGAAAATCTCGCGGACTGGACGCCGATCGAGCGTACGGCGGCCGCAGGCCAGCCGGCAGTGCTCGCGTCAGCCATCACGCCGCGCCGTCACCGTTTCGACAGCGCGCTCGTCGAACCAGGACCGCAAGCCATCGTCACGCCGCGCGGCATCCTGCTCCTCTATAACAGCGCGAACCGCCAGGCGGTCGGCGATCCCTCACTGCCGGAGATGGCGTACTCCGCCGGCCAGGCCCTGTTTGACGCCGGTGATCCCGGCGCCCTGATCGCCCGCACGACTGCGCCGTTCTTGAGCGTGCGGACCCAGCACGAAACCGTCGGGCAGGTCGGGAACGTGTGCTTCGTGGAGGGTCTCGTGCGATTCAACGGGCGCTGGCTGCTGTACTACGGCATGGGCGATTCACGAATCGGCGTTGCGGCCACGTTCTGAAACTTTCGTCAAACTCCCGTGTTTGCTCACGGTCGGGGTGTTCCCAGCCCCGCGAGGAAACGAGGGAGATGTGATGTTCTGGAACCGCTGGCATCTGGCCTGGCTCGCGCTCTGCGTGGTCGTGGCATCAGCCGGAGCGTTCTTTATCCTCTTCATGCTCATCGTCGAGGGGCCGCCGAGGCCCTACGACACCCCTGTCGAGCTCATGGGATTCCTGCTGACCTTCTACACGCTGCCAGTCGTGGCGTTCTACGTCGCAGGGTTGGTGGTCGGATGGGTCTTCAGGCGCGCGCTATCGGGCGTTCCTCAGACCAAGACGGGCCCGGGCAGTTCTTGCCGGAACCTGAGTCTGAGGGTAGGCTCGTGCGATGCGCACGCTCCGGCTTCCCATCGCGCTCCTTCTTGCATTCATCCTGAGTTCGTTCGTCGTTGATCAACCGGGGGCTCAACCCGGGGCTCAGCAGCCCGCACCGGCTCCGGCACCCGGCGCCGGTCCGGCGCCAGGCGGTGGCCCCGCGGGTCCACCCCAGGGAGGCGGCCGTGGCCGCGGCGGGCGCGGCGGCGGTGTGGCCATTCAGCCCGGTGAGGAGTGCCCGTCGGGCATGACCGAGTGGCGCGCTGACAACTGCCGCGCGCCTGAGTTTCCACGCGCCGTCGATCGTGGACTATCGTCCGCACTCGACCGTGGTGGCGACCCCGCACATGGTGCCCAAGGCCAAGTACGGCGCGGTCGACTACCACGCGCACGTCGCCGGCATGCTCACGTCGCAGGAGTCGCTCGCGGCGTTCATGAAGCAGCTCGACAGCATCGGCGTGCAGCTCGCCCTCAGCGCGGACAACATGTCCGGCGAACGGCTGCAGCGAGCGGTGGAAGTCGTGCGCAACAGTCCCTACAAGGATCGCGTGCGCATCCTGACCGGCATCAGCTTTCAGGGCGTCGGGCCCGGCTGGGCGGAGAAGGCCGTCGCGCAGCTCGAGGCGGATATCAAGGCCGGCGCGGTCGGCGTCGGCGAGATTGGCAAAGGCCTCGGTCTCTCCACCAAGAAGGCTGACGGTACGCGGCTGAAGCTCGACGATCCCGATCTCGACCCGGTGTGGGCAGCGGCTGCTCGCCTGAACATTCCGGTCTTCATCCACACGGCGGATCCGCCCGAGTTCTTCAGCCCGCTCGATTTTCACAATGAGCGGTGGCTCGAGCTCGCGCTGTTCCCCGATCGGCGCTGGATGACCGATCAGTACCCGAAGGTGGAGGAGCTTTTCGCGGAACGCGACCGGCTGTTCAAGAAGCATCCCAAGACGAGGTTCGTCGCCGCGCACCTCGCGTGGCATGGCAATGATTACGGCCGTCTCGCGAAGCTTTTTGACGAGAACCCGAACGTGTACGCCGAGCTCGGCGCGGTGCTGTACGACCTCGGCCGCCAGCCGCGTGCCGCCCGCGAGCTTTTCATCAAGTACCAGGACCGGTTGCTTTTCGGGAAGGACACGTTCGAGCCGTCCGAGTTCCCGTACTACTGGCGGGTCTTCGAGACCGCGGACGAATATTTCGACTACTACCGCGAGTACCACGCGTTCTGGAAACTGTACGGGCTGGATCTGCCGGACGCGGTGTTGAAGAAGGTCTATTACCAGAACGCCGTGCGTATCACGCCGGGTCTGCCGCAGAGCGGCTGGCCTCGATAGAAAAGACACGTCGGATAGAAAAAAACACGCCGGGTCGGTGTGTACCTCCACTGACGCACGGCCGCCAACGGCGACTGGCGCCGAGCCCCCTGATGCCAACGATGCATTCGTGAGGTTGCGGATCCTGAGACGGTGCGTCCCGGTATCGTAGGTCAGTCTTTAAGTCGCACGTCCTTGATCGCCTCGGCGCGCGGCCGCTCGTTCCGGTGCCAGAACTCGCCCTGCGGCCGGCTCGGATCGCCGGTGTCGGCCGAATCCGGGATGTCTTCGTGGTGTTCCATCGTGGTGTAGTCGACGTGCTTGTCCACCGGCGGGAGCTCCGACGTCAGATCGTCGGGGTCAGGTGCTTTGGCTTTTGCGTCCCACTCGTTCTCCTTCTTCATGGTCGGCCTCCTCGCGCGCGATCGCAGCAAGAAGAGTGCCTCGCCGAGTGGAGCGGCTGGCCCGCGTTAGGGCCTGCCGGCCGGCAGCCGCACGGTAAAGCAGCTCCCTTTGCCGGCGCCCTTGCTCTCCGCGTCGACCCGGCCGCCGTGCATTTCGGCCAGCCTCCGCACAAGGGCCAGACCGATCCCAAGCCCGGTCTGATTCCGGCTGGCACTCCGGTGCCCTCGAGCAAACACCTTGAACAGCTGCGGCAGCTGTTCGGCCTCGATGCCATCGCCCGTGTCGCTGATGGCGACCACGGCCTCGGCGCCCTGGCGCCGAACGTCGATGACAATCCGTCCGCCCGCGTCTGAATACTTCGCGGCGTTGTTGAGCAGATTCCCGAATATCTGCGCGAGCCGCACGGGATCGGCGTCCAGCATGATCGGATCAGGCGGCATCGAGATATGGAGGCTGTGTCCGCCGGCGCGGATGAGCGGCTCGCTGCCCTCCACGGCGTTTCGAAGCGCCTGATCGAGGCTCACCGGTTCCTTCCGAAGCTCGACATCGCCGCGCGTGATACGCGACACCTCCATCAGGTCATCCACGAGCCGCACGAGGTGGCTCAACTGCCGGTCCATGATGTCCACGGGCGACCCCCCGGTGCCACCCAGCTTCAGGACCTCGAGTGAACTACGGAGCGGAGCCAGCGGGTTCCGAAGCTCATGCGCAAGCGTGGCAAGAAACTCGTCCTTGCGATGGTCGGCCTCGCGTAGCGCCTCGCGAGTGATGACGGACTTCGAGATGTCGCGGAAGTAGCACACGACCCCGCGCCGGTTCCCGGGAAGCGGAATGCGACTGATTTGCCATTCGTAGAATTCGGTCACCTTGCTATCCAGCCGCTCTTCGACGCGCTCTGGCACCAGGTAGGGCTCCCCGGTCTCGAGCGTGTGCCGGAAGATGCGCACGACCTCGTCGGCATACGCCGTCGGCCACAGCACGCGCATGACCGCCTCGAAGTCGCGGCCGATGAGATCCGGAATCTCCCCGAAGGCCGGGCGGGCGACCGGATTCACGGCCGCGATGCGGAAGTCCTCGTCCACCAGGTACACACCGAGCGGCGCTTCATTGAGCAGCGTCTCGAACTGCGCGAGCGCCTCGGCCGCCCGCCGATGCAGGGCGGCGGATTTCACGAGCGTGCCGACGCGCACGAGCAGCTCGCGCGCGCTGAACGGTTTCACCAGGTAGTCGTCGGCGCCCTTGCCCAGGCCTTCGACGCGAGCCTCTTCCCCCGCCCGCGCGGACAGCAGAATCACGGGCGTCCCGCGCAGCTCGGCATCCGCGCGCAACGCGCGAATCAGCTCGAACCCGTCGAGGCCGGGCATCATCACGTCGGAGATGATCAGATCGGGCCGGCGACGAGCGCGCCGCCTCGAGAGCGGCGCGTCCGTCGACGACCGCCTCGACGTCGTAGTCGTCGGCGAGCAGTCGCCGCACGTGCTCTCGCAGATCGCCGTTGTCGTCGGCGACGAGATGCGATGCTGCGGCCGGCGCGCGGGCCGGAACCGCGGTGGCCGCCTCGGCTGCGGCAGCCAGCCCAGCGCCTCGGCGACGTAGGCATCGGCGCGCGTCGCGCGGCCGGGACGAATCGCTCGCGCGACATCTTGACGTGCTCGGCGGGAAGGTGGCCGCTGCCTTTCGGAATCGCGACCCGGAAGGTCGTGCCCTTGCCGAGCTGGCTCTCGACGCTGATCGACCCGCCGTGCAGCTTCACGAGCTCCTGGACGAGCGCCAGGCCGATGCCGCTCCCCTCGTGACTCCGGCCGCGTGCGTCCTCCACGCGATGGAAGCGTTCGAACATGCGCGGCAGCGCCTCGGCGGGGATGCCGGTGCCCGTGTCGCTGCACGACGAGCACGAAGTGTCCAGCCGGCATCTCGCAGGCGCACCGCGATTCCGCCCGTCGAGCGTGAACTTGAAGGCATTGGAGAGGAGATTCAGGACGATCTTCTCCCACATCTCCCGGTCCACGTAGGCCGGCTTCGGCAGAGCGGCGGACAGTCGACCGTCGAGGCGGATGCCGGCGCGCTCGCAGGCCGAGCGGAAGTTGCTGGCCAGGTCGGCCGTCAACGTCGGAAGGTCGGTCGGCCGATACGACGCCTGTGCGCGCCCAGCCTCGATGCGGGCGAAGTCGAGCAGCGTGTTGACGAGCTTCAGGAGCCGCTGGCCGTTTCGCCGCGCCATCGCGAGCAGCGCGCGGTCCTCGGCGCGACCGCTCCTCGCCCTGGTCGAGCAGGTCGTCGAGCGGACCGAGCATCAACGTCAGCGGCGTTCGGAATTCGTGGCTGACGTTGCTGAAGAACGCCGTCTTCGCGCGATCCAGTTCAGCCAGCTCCGCGGCGCGCTGCCGTTCGCCTTCGAGCGCCCGGACGTTCGCGATCGCGTTGGCGATGTTGGACGCGATCAGCTGAAGGAAGGTCCGATAGTCATCGTCCAGCTCACGCCGCGCGCTGATGCCGGCCACGAAATAGCCATACGGTTCCTTGCCCGGCACGCCGATTCGGATGACGGCGGCGTGTTTCGCCGGCTCGGGCCACGGACCACCGGGCAGCAGGAGATTGGTGCCGGGATCCACGAGGGTCATCTCGGCGTCGCTGACGAGGGGCCACGGACCGGCCTGGTCGTAGATGCCCAACCGTTCAGGCGCGCCCGGATCGCCTGCGGCAATGCGCGTCACCGCCTCGAGGAGCGCCGACCTGCTGCGGCCGTCCCAGCTGTAGAGCACGGCAAACGGCACGTCGTTCGCGTAGCGCTCGAGCGCTGCGGCGGCGTTTCGGAAGACGTCGCTCGCCGAGGACGCGTTCTGCCCGACGCGTCCGAGATCTCGGAGCGCGGCGAGCCGGCGTTGGCCGATGATGCGGCCGGTGGTTTCGCTGACGATGCAGAACAGACCGCCGACGCGCCCGGTTTCGTCTCTGACCGGGTCGTAGGACACGTCGAAATACGTCTCTTCGAGGTAGCCGTGGCGTTGCAGTGCGAACTGGTGATCCTTCGCCCAGAACGCCTCGCCGGTCGTGACCACGTTTCGAAAGAGCGGCTCCAGCACGGCCCAGACTTCGCTCCAGCATTCGTGCGCCGGCATGCCCAGGGCCGCCGGGTGCTTCGATCCGAAGACCGGGCGATAGGCGTCGTTGTAGATGGCGACGAGCTTGGGCCCCCAGAAGAGCACGATCTGCGCCTTCGAGGGCAGCAGAATGCTGACAGCGCTGCGCAGACTCTGCGGCCAGGCGTCGATCGGTCCAAGGGGTGTTTCGGACCAGTCCTTGGCGCGAATGAGCGCACCCATCTCGCCGCCGCCGACGAGCCAGTCTGCGGGGAGCGGTTGCACGGTGTCCGTCACGGGTTCGGTCATCGACGAGGGCGAACGCTCATCATCACACCAGCCGGCGCCGGGAGCAACGAGCCTTGGGCCCGATCGAGTCCTGCGCACATGCCCATGCGCCGTTGCTCCTTTTGAATCGGTGCCTCAGAATACCGGCTCCGCCATGCCAGTCAGAAAAGCCCTTCAGCGCGAGCTGCGTGTCGCCACGTCCCTACGCGCTCAACCGCTCTGGTTCCGGGTCGTGAAATGGGTGGTCGCGGTCGTCGCGATCGCCATGCTGTGGCGGTCGCCGTACTTCTGGTGGTGGATCGCGGGGGCGACGGCCCTGAGTGTGACCGTGCACCTCATCTGGCGCTGGAAGACGAAAGGCTGGACCCAGCCGTGGTTCGGCTGGCACGACGTCGAGGCGGGGAAGCGGGACTAAAAAGTGGTCGGGTGAATTATTTGCGAATAATTCACCCGACCACTTTTTCGAGATGCGACGCCCAGCCCCACGGTCAGAAGGTTTAGCAAGCAGAAGTAGGTAAGTACTGGAACACCCGCCAATTCGCCCTCGCAACGTCGGCTCACATTGCGTCGGTTTGCGCTGGCACGTTCCGTGAAGTAACGGACCAGGTGCAACAGTCTTTCCCTTCGAGCGTGGGCAGCAGACTTGGTACGCGCCTGCTCATCCGCGTCGAGCCGTTTGTCAGGAATCTGAGTCCCGCGGACCAAGAAGATCGCCAAAATCTCTGGCGGCGTCATCCTCGCCCTGTTCGTCGCCCTCGTCGCCGACGTCGTCTTTGGCTCGCCTGGCGCGCGCGAGATTCGGTCGTTGGCACACATGCCGGTCGCCACCGTCGTGCTCGACCGCTACGACAAGCCGGCGTTCACGATTTTCGAGGAACGGCGCTACGAGATTCCGCTGGATCAGGTGTCGCCGCACTTGCTGCAGGCTGTCATCGCCATCGAGGATCAGCGGTTCCGCGGGCACGGCGGGGTTGACCTCTGGCGCATCGCCGGATCGGCCTGGGCGAACCTCCGCAGCACGAGCCTGGAACAGGGCGGCTCGACAATCACCCAGCAGCTCGCGAAGCTCAGCTTTCTCTCGCCCGACAAGACCTTCCGACGCAAGCTGAAGGAAGCCTACCTGGCGGTCCGCATCGAGCTGGCGTTCACGAAGGACGAGATCCTCGAGACCTACCTGAACAAGGTGTATTTCGGCGACGGCTACTTCGGCGCCGAAGCGGCCTCGCGCGGATATTTTTCGAAACACGCCAAGGACCTTTCGATTGGCGAAGCGGCGCTCCTGGCCGGGCTGATTCAGCGGCCGTCAGCGACTACGCCCGAGCCGGCATCTCGATCGCGCGACCGCTCGGAGGGCTGTTGTGCTCGACCAGATGGTCGAGTCGCGCGCCATCGACCGCGCAACCGCGGCAGAAATCGCCAGGACGCCGGTGGTGCTCGCGAACGGGTTCAAGAACGAGCAGATGGGCTCGTACTACAAGCAGCAGGTCACACGCGAGCTCGTCGAGCGGTTCGGCTGGGACACCGTGTCACGCGGCGGACTGAAGGTGTTCACGTCGTACGACCCGGTCGCGCAAGCGGCCGCCGAGAAGTCTCTGGCGGCGGGGCTCACCGCGATCGAAAAGCGCAGGGGTTTCAAGCATCCGGTCGGCGGCAAGGTCGCGGTGCCGAAAGACAAAGAATCGCCGGACTACCTGCAGGGCGCCCTCGTGGCCATGGATCCCGTCCTCTGGCGAGATTCGCGCGCTCGTCGGCGGGCGGAACTTCGGCGAGAGCCAGTTCGACCGCGTCTCGCAGGCGCATCGCCAGTCCGGTTCGGCGTTCAAGCCGTTCGTCTATGCCGCCGCGCTCGAGCAGGGCTACTCGCCGGCGACGCTCGTCACCGACCTCGACAGACCCATCGACACGCCGGAAGGGCTCTGGCTGCCGGACGACGGGCACGAGACCGGCGTGCAGGCGCTGACGTTCCGAACGGCGCTCCGGACGTCGAGCAACCGCGCGGCCGCGCAGATTCTTCAGACGATTGGCGTGTCGAACGCGGTGGAATACGCGCGGCGCGTGGGGTTCGAGGCTCCCGCGGTGCCGTCGATGGTGCTCGGCACCGGCGACGTCACGCTCCTGTCGCTGACGAGGGCCTACGCGGTCTTCGCCAACGGCGGCCTGTTGCAGGAGCCGTGGATGATTCGACGTGTGGAAGACGCCCACGGGAAGCAGTTGCTCGCCAGTCACGGCGAGTCCCGTCGCGTCATCAGCGAGCAGACTGCCTTCCAGGTGACCTCGATGCTCAGTGACGTCGTCGATCGCGGCACCGGGTGGCAGGCTCGAAACGTGGGATTCCGTTTGCCGGCCGCGGGCAAGACCGGCACGACGAATGAATATCGCGACGCGTGGTTTGTGGGGTACACGCCTGACCTCGTGGCAGGAGTATGGGTCGGGTTCGATCGTCCCCGCACCATCGTGCCTGGTGGCTACGCCGGAGATCTGGCTGTTCCCATCTGGGGCACGTTCATGCGCGACGCGACGGCCGGCTCGAAGAGCCGGCCGTTCACTCGGCCACAGGGTCTCGTCGCTGTCGAGATTTGTCAGGACTCTGGCTTGGTGCCGGTTGCCGCCTGCTATCACGCACGACGCGTGACTAAGAACGGCGAAACGCGCGAGACCTCCGCCGTGGCCCACGAGTACTTCCGCCGGGGCACGGAGCCTGCGGGGACCTGCCCGATTCACGACTACTCGTGGTTCGGCAACGTCAGGACGGCCATGTTCGACCCTTCGGATTTCCGGTCGTCGTCCACCGCGGGCGCGCTCTTGAAGCCCGCGCCTCGTTCGTCGGTCACGAGCGACGAGCCGCGGCAAGTCGCCAACGGCGCGCGCGTGGTCGAGCCAGAGAAAGAGATCGAGCCGCAGGGTGAGAGCCGCACGCAGAGGTTTCTGGTCCCGCGTCTTCGGGCGCGGCGACGACAAAGACACAAAGCGCAACGGAGAGCGGCGCTAAGACGCGGGAATCAGCGTTCGGCCGCCCTGAACGAAAAATCGAACGGGACGTGGTGCCACGCCCAGTCTGAATTCCGCACCGCGCCAGGCTCGCAACGCATCGCCTGTCCTGGTTCGGAGAACTCCGTAAACGGCTGCACGCGCTCGCGTGCGATCCAGCGATAGGCCGTCGAGGGCGAAGACCGCTCACTCTGACCACTGGATACGCCCTCGACTCGCTGGAAAACGCCCGAGGGGTCCAGTCGCCAACATGCGTTGGCTCGAACGTGAATGGCTCGCCGACGGCGCGAACCTCGACCTCGAGTCGATACCACCAGTCGCATCTGTTGACTGGCTGGCTTGACGTGAACGCTCCGAGCCACACCGTGTTGCTGACGGCAGCACCGAGGACTTCCAACTCGGTCTCATCGTCATTCATCTGACGCAGACTCGAGGGCACGTTGATCCAGTGCGCCGGCCTTTGCCTTGGAAACACCTGCACGGAACGTTGGAGCGTGGCGAGCCCGATAGCAACGGCGATCAAGGCTGCAGCTGCGGCGATCGCTTTCACTGCCTGACAGGCGGGGAACTAGTTCCCCCGTGCGGGTGCGCGCACGCTCGATGGCGGCACGAGGCCCTGCAGGCGCATGTAAGTGACCAGGTTGCCGTAGTGCTCGTTCGTGTGGCTCGTGTTGTAGATGAGCATTCCGAGCTTCGTCGTGCCCGGGCGCATGCCGCTCGGGTCGTTCATGGTCGCCGGCGTCAGCGACGCGAACGTCTGGTTGCACCGTTCGATCGACGCCTTCAAGCCGGCGACGAGGTCGGCTTTCGACAGCTTGTTCGCACCCGATTCCGCGCTGTTCGGCATGTCGACGAAGGCCGGCGTGCGCGCCCTCCTTCGTGATGGCCCAGCACATCATGTTGTTGTCGTCGGTGAGATGACCGATCAGGCGCGCCCACGACCGAACGTCCGGTGTCGGCTGCCACGTGGTACTTGTCCTCGGGAAACTGCTCGGCGGCCCGAAGGATGTTGTTCTGTATTGGCGTGTAGTAGAGACGATGCACTTCCTCGATCAGATTCGCGGGGACGGCGGGCGGCGCTGGCGCCTGAGCCACGAGTGCGACGAGCAGCGTGCCACTTGCGAGAACGGCGATTGATCCGGTCATCTGTTGGTCTCCGAAGCGTGTTCGATGATACACGCACGGTCGAAGCCAATCCGGCGCTATCCCGCCTTGAGCGTGGTCGCGGGATTGACGCTGGCGGCGCGTCGGGCCGGCGCCCACGCCGCGATGATACCGACCGCGATCAGGATCAAAACCGCGGCAGCGTGAGTGAGCGGATCGGCGGATGAGACGTCGAACAGCAGGCTCGACAGGAGATGCCCGCTCCAGACGCTCGCGGGCAGCCCGATCAGGACGCCAATGCTCATCAGAATCGCGACGCGCCGAACGATGAGGCCGACAACGCCGGCCCGGCTCGATCCGAGCGCCATGCGAATGACCAATCTCCGTTCGTCTGGCTCCGACGCCGTACGAGACGACGCCGTAGAGCCCGAGACCGGCAAGGAGCAGCGCCAGGACGCCGAAGAATCCAGAGAGCAGCATCAGCATGCCGCTCGCGCGCGACGAACACCGCGAAGTCGTCGGCGAGAGGTCGAATGGAGACCGCCAAGGTCCCGGTCAACGCCCGCAATCGCCGCCATCACGGCGGGACTCAGTTGCGCGGGAGCCCGAGTCTCCACGCGGACGCTGATGGCGCCCGATCCGAATGCCGCGGGCAGATACATGGTGGGAGGCGGAACCTCGCGGAGCGAGAGGTAGACCGCATCCTTCACGAGACCCACGATGGTCAGTTCCGGTTGCGGATCGGCAGGGCTGCCGACCTCGCGAATCGTCTGGCCGATCGGATTCCTGCCCTCGAAGTACCGGCGAGCGAACGCTTCGTTGACGATGGCGACGCCTGCGGGCGTCTCTGATCCTGGCCGCTGAAGTCGCGCCCGGAGACCATGGGCACGCCGTAGGTGCGGAACCATCCGGGACTGATCTCATTCTTATAGACGCGCCGATCCTGCTCCTCGAGCGACAAGCCTCGCGGGTTTTCGATCGTCGTGTCCCACTCGTTGTTGCTGACCGGCGTCACCGCGGAGAACGAGACCTCGGAAACCCCTGGCAGAGCACGGACCGCCTCCACCAGGCGTTGGTACAGCGCGAGTCCACGTTCGGGTGACCCCTGCGGGCTGTGTCTCGCGTCAATGCCGACAAGGAGGACGCGGTCGCGATCGATGCCGCTATCTCGTCCGATGAGAGACGTGAATGTCCGGACGAACAGCCCCGAGGCCACGACGAGGACGAGACACAGCGCGAACTGAATTGCCACGAGCGCGTTTCCTGCGAGTCCCTGCGCGCTGCCGCTCGTTCCGCGGTGACCTCTCAGCGCGTCCATGGGATCGACGCGTGTCGCGTGCAGACGCCGGCGCAGTCCCGAACAGGATCGCGACCGCCGTGGCGAGCGCCGTTGTGAAGCCGAGGACGCGCCAGTCCAGCGAGACGTCCAGGAAAGCCCGGCCGCCGGTTGACGGCAATTGCGCGACGAGCCATTGACCACCCCAGTGCGCCATCGCCAGTCCGACCAAGGCGCCCAGCGTCGAGAGCACGAGACTCTCGAGGAGCGATTGGCGAATGAGTCCGAGACGGGACGCGCCCAGCGCAAGCTGAAGGCTCACGGCGGCACGTTGCCGCTCGGCTCGAGCCAGCAACAGGTTGGCGACGTTCACGCACGCAATGAGGAGCACGAGCCCGACGATGCCCATGAGTGCCGTCAGCGCCTCGCGGTACGTCTCCCGGAACGAGGACGGTCCGCCCGGCGCCGGCATGACGGCGATCGGCGTATTCAGATAGCTCGACGCTTCGCCGGGCGTCATGTCTCGCCGGCCTCGTCAGATCGCGCAGCGTCGGTTGGAGCCGGGCGAGTCCTGCCGCCGCGGCCTCCGTCGTCTGACCCGGCTTGAGGCGGCCCATCACGTTCAGCCACCACCAGTTGCGCTGGTCCAGGCGGTCCCGACGAAGGACGATCGGCTGCGCGCCAAGTCGGAATCGCGACATCGAATGCCGATCCGACGTTCGGGCCCACGAAACCGGCAGGCGTGACCCCGACGATTCGGAAGGGCACACGTTCGATCGAGATCGTTCTGCCGACCACATCCGCGGCGCCGGCAAAACGACGCTGCCAGAACCTGTGGCTGATGACCGCGACGAGGCCCTCAGGCCCGCCGCCACGGAGTATCGTCGGACAGGAACGAGCGTCCGCCCGATCGCAGGCTGAACGCCGAGCACGTCGAAGAAACTTCCGCTGACCCACAGGCCGTTCGCGACGTCGACCGAACCGCCCGTTGAGAGATCGAACGCCGTGCCCTGCGTGGACCAGGCGAAGACGCCGTCGAGCACGTCCTGGCGATCGCGGAGCTGCTCCCACAACGGATACGTCCACGCGCCGAAGCTCCCGCCGGGCGTTATCTGCACCAGACGGTCCGCCTGCGCCACTGGCAGCGATTTCAGGAGCAGCCCATTGAGCAGCGAAAAGATCGCCGCGTTGGCGCCGATGCCGAGCGCCAGAGATCCGACGACGGCGACGGTCAGCGCGGGCTGCTTCCAGAGAATCCGCACCGCGTGGCGCGCGTCTCGTGCGAAACGCTCGAGCCACACGAGCGAACGACCCTCGCGGTAGGCTTCTTCGGTTTGCGTG
This sequence comes from uncultured Acidobacteriota bacterium, assembly GCA_963793255.1. Classification (GTDB taxonomy): domain Bacteria; phylum Acidobacteriota; class Vicinamibacteria; order Vicinamibacterales; family SCN-69-37; genus CAVTYZ01. The sequence continues at coordinate 274,846 of CAWBZK010000008.1, read as the reverse complement.
ACGTTGCCGAAACTGATGCGCGCCGCCCGGCGCGCCTCGGCGGGAGAGAGGCCTTCCTTGAGGTACTCCTCGGTGGCTTCTTCGAGGTGGTCTGCGATTTCCTTGTGCAGGTCGGCGTCGATTCGATCCTGCTGCCACAGCCCACGAATGCGCTGCACCAGAACGCGCAACGTCCTCATGACACGTCCACGGGAATTTTGAAGAAGCGCGAGACGATCCCCGTGGCCTGCTGCCACGCCGCTTCTTCGACCCGCAGTTGCTTGCGCCCGTCCTTCGTCAACGTGTAGACCTTCACACGCCGCCCGCTTTCGGACTGACTCCAAGACGACGCGATCCAACCCGTTTGCTCGAGCTTGAGGAGCGCCGGATAGAGCGTGCCTTGATTGAGGGAGAGCTCGTCGCGGCTGATCTGCTCGATTCGCCGGGCAATCCGGTAACCGTGCAGGGGGCCGAGTGCTTCGAGGGTCTTGAGCACCATCAGGCCGAGGGTGCCGTAGAGGACGTCTCGCTTGTCGGACGACATGTGTTGGCAGCCTACAGCTCAAGCTGTTGGCTGTCAACAGGTGAACACCAACGGGCCCTCTGTTGTCAGCGAGCGGCGACCACACCCTTGACGGCCCATGCGCGCGCCTGAAGAGTGAACGCGCCGTCTTGACGCTCGCCGAGCAAACGTTTGCGGAGTCTGGACGCGAGCGCGGCGCGCGTCGTTTCAGACAATGACGCCGCGTAGGCGCCCGCGGGTCCCTGTCCACCCAGGAAGGGCGACCAGTAATCGTCAAAGGAATCGAACGGCAGCTCGATTGACGATTGCCTGTTCGGCGACCTCTCTGGATCCCATTCGCGCGCCACAAGGCCGCCAGCTCACCGCGCTTGCAGAGGGGCATGTGGCGCTCGTCGCGCGGGGCGATGGTGGAATCGATCGCGACGGCTTCGTCCCAGAACACACGAAGCATCTCCATGCCGTCGCCATAGTCCCAGACCGCGGCCGACACGACACCGCCCGGCCGCGTCACTCGAATCATCTCCCGCAGGGCTTTCGCCGGATCGGGGATGAAGTTCATCACGAGCAGCGAAAGGGTCTTGTCGAAGCTCGCGTCGGGCCACTGGAGCGCTTGCGCGTCGCCCACGATGAAGGAGACCAACCGGACGTGGTCGTTCGGCGTTCGCGCTTGTGCGTCACGGACGTACGCGGCCGATGGATCCACGCCGGTTACGCGTACCAGCGGGCTCGTTTCCGCGATCGAGAACGCGAGTGCGCCAGTGCCCGAGCCAACGTCCAGCACGGAGTCCCGTCCGCCAACGGACACGAACTGAGTCGAGGAGGGCGCGAGGCAGCGGCTCCATCGGCCCATGAACCGCTCATAGGCGTCACTCCCGGCGAAGATCTCTCGCTGCTGTGGCACGGCACCCCGCACGAAAGTTCAGGACCCTGACTGCACGCACCGGAACCCGTGGTTGTCGTCCTCGTCACGCGGATCGTCCATGACGCGGTAGGAGAGGCGGAGGCCTCGAAGCGGCGTCGTCCACGAGCCGCCGCGAAGCGCGCGCCGGTCTCTCGAATTTGGATCCTCGCGACCGTCGGTTGCCCGGTAGGGATACGGCATATCGAGCGAGCTGGTCCACTGCCAGACGTTGCCGGCCATGTCGTACAGCCCATAGCTGTTCGGCGGAAACGCGCCGACCGGTGAGGTTTCGGAAAACCCGTCGTCGTATCCCGCCAGAAAATCGGTCCAGCCCGGATTCTTCCGTCTCGACGCCTCGTCTGCAAGGTTCGTCAGCTTCTGGCCCTGCGCTGCGGGCGTCGTGCCGTTGCCCCACGCGTAGATCGCGCCATCGACTCCGCCGCGCGCGGCGTATTCCCACTCCGCCTCGGTCGGCAGGCGCGCATCGTTCGCCCGGCAAAACGCGCGTGCCTGCGCCCACGACACGGCGACCACCGGCTGGTCGTCTCGTGCGTTCCATTCGGGCTGGCTCGGCATCGGCCTGGCATTCTGATTCGCGTAGGCTCGGTACATCCCGATCGTCACGGGCGTGGTCATCATTCGAAACGCCGCGACGGTCACGGCGTGCCGCGGCTTTTCGTCACCGCGGCACTGCGCATCGGCGGGCACGCAGCCCATCTGAAATCGGCCGGCCGGGATCGCGGCCCACCGAATCTCGCCGTTGGCGCTCTCACCGGCCGTTGAGCCCGAAGAAGGTGCGGCCGGTGCCGTCCGCAGCTCCTTCAGCCGCGCCTCGGCGAGCACGCGGAACATGCCATTCGGAAACTGGCGAAGATAGGCCTCGAACAACGCGGGATCGCTCTTGTCCTTGATCGACTCCCAGAACAGGATGTCCGCGCGCAGCATCGTCTCTGGACTCACAACCGAAGACGTCGCGGCGCTGTCGTGCTCGTCCCACGTCCACATCGACAGCGTGTCGACATCCTTGATGATCACGCGGTTGCCCGAGATGACCGGCGGCGCCCACGTGGCGGTGGTGGACACGCGGTAACGGTGCAGGACCTCGAACGCCGTCGTGCTCGCCCGAAGGATCACGAGCTCGCCGTCGGCTTCCAGGCTGAACAGCAGATCACCGGCGCCGACGATGGCCGCCTGAGGAGTCTGGCGCGGCGGTGACGTCCACAGCGTCGTTCCGGTCTTCGCGTCCACGGCAAAGTACTGCCCGGCGTTTCTGACGGACAGACCGAACAACGTGTCCTTAATCAGAACGGCGTTGCTCAGCTCCATCCGGACGTCGCTGTTTTCCCACGCCACGTCGGCGACCCACCGGCCGCCCTTCGTCGAAATTCCAAACGCCTGCACCGGGTGGCCAGAATCTCCGAAGATCACGCTGTTTCCGAGCACATTTGGCGTCTGCGCGTTCGTGACCGACGGCGTCGTGTAGGGAAGTTCCCACAGCAGCGTGCCGGTCGCGGCCTCGATGCCGACGAGCTTGCGCTGCGTCAGCGTGACGATCTGCCGGGTGCCGTCGATCTCGGCGACGACGGGCGACCCGTAGCCGGGCCCGTCGCCATCCCACTGCCACCGCACGGCGCCGGTCTTCACGTCGAACGCCGTGAGCGCGCCCTGATCGTGTCCGCCGACATGAAAGATCACGACGCCGCGATCGACCAACGGCGAGAACGCGTGCGTCGTGAACATCGGCGCCGGGCTGCTGCCCGGCTTCTGCCAGAGGACCTTGCCACTCGCTGCGTCGAATGCGGTGACGATGCCCGTCATGCCGATCGCGAAGAGCCTCCCGTCCGAAAATGCCGGCGTGGACTTCGGTCCCGGGCCGTGGCGCGCCGCGCCGCTGTTCATCGTGAAGGACGCCGGATAGCCCGTGCGCCAGATCTGCTTGCCACTCGCGGCGTCGAGCGCCGTCATGCTTTCGGTTTCGCCCTGCCGCGCGAACATGTACACGCGATCGCCAACGAGAATTGGCGTGGCGTAGCCGAGGCCGGCATCCACCTTCCAGCGTTCGGTCAACTGCTCGGGCCAGTTCGTTGGTGGTGTGAAGGACGCGATGAGGGCGTTGCGATTGGGCCCGCGCCACTGCGGCCAGTCGGGTCGACTGGCGCTCTGGCCACTGACAATGATCAGGGAAGCCGCAGCGGCCAGAAGCCCTGCGAGCATTCCACGCGTCCGGTCCATCCGCGGCGATCTTAGCTATATTGGCCAGAGAGGGAGAAGTCTCAAATGTCGGTATTCACCAATCCCGCCACCGGGGCGGCCGAGCATGCGGCCGCGTACGTGCGCGCGATTCTCGGACTGCTCGGAGACCGCAAGCCCGTTGACGTCCTGCGCGAAACGACGCTCGCGCTGTCACGCGCGATCGACGGGCTGTCGCCATCCGAGCTCCGTCAGCCCGAAGCGCCGGGGAAATGGTCGATCGCCCAGATTCTGCAGCATCTTGCCGACTCGGAGATCGTCTGGGCGTGGCGGATGCGGCTCATTCTTGCGCAGGACCGGCCTGTACTGACCGGCTACGACCAGGATTTATGGGCGGAGCGGCTGCATTACGACCAGGCCGACGTGTCCGACGCCCTCGAGCAGTTCACGGTGCTCCGGCGTGGCAACCTGCGGTTGGTCGAGAGCGCGTCGCCCGCGGATCTCAAACGTGTTGGGATCCATTCCGAGCGCGGCGAGGAAAGTCTGGAGCACCTGCAGCGGCTGTACGCAGGACACGACCTGATGCATCTACAGCAGCTCGCACGCGTCCGACGCGCCGTCGCCAGCAGCTGATGTCCGAAACCAAGGTCCAATCGCTTGCCGCCATCGCAAGCCGTCTCGAGGCGGCCAGGCGCACCGGGCAGAAGGTCGTCCATTGCCACGGTTGCTTCGACTTGCTCCACATCGGTCACATCAAGCATCTGCAGGCGGCCCGGAGGATGGGCGACGTCCTCGTCGTGACCGTGACGCCCGACCGGCACGTGAACAAAGGAGCGGGGCGGCCGGCGTTCCCGGAACACTTGCGGGCGGAGGCCCTGGCGGCGCTTGATTGCGTGGATTTCGTGGCCATCGTTCAGACGCCGACGGCGGTCGAGGCGATTGGTGTGCTCAAGCCGCACTACTACGTGAAAGGTCAGGAGTTCGCGGGAGCGAGGCGCCTGCCCCCAAGACTCCAGGCTGAGGTTGATGCCGTGCGTCAGGCCGGCGGTGACGTGCGCTTCACCCGCGAGCCCGTCTACTCGTCGACAGCACTCCTGAAGTCATACGCCGTGACCGAGGAGGCACGTCCGTTTCTCGACAGCTTCAGGACGCGTCACTCAGTTGACGATGTGCTGTCGCGACTCGACGAGCTGCAGACGCTCCGGGTGCTCGTCATCGGCGAAGCGATCATCGACGAGTACAACTACTGCTCGCCGCTCGGCAAGTCGCCGAAGGAAGCGATCGTCACGACGAAGTATCTACGGCAGGAACGTCACGCTGGTGGCGCTGTCGCATGTGCCAATCACGTCGCCGGCTTCTGCCGCGAGGTCGAGCTCGTGACCGGCCTCGGCGGACAGGATTCGCACGAGACGTTCGTCCGTGAGCACCTTCGACCCAACGTGCGGCCGACGTTCTTCATTCGCCCCGACGCGCCGACGATCACGAAACGACGGTACCTGTGGGATCCGTTTCTCGTGAAGATGTTCGAGGTCGCCCTGATGGACGACTCGCCCCTGCCGGCCGATCTCGAGGACGAGATGCTGGCGTACCTCGACGACGCGCTGCCGCGGTACGACCTCGTCATCGTCGCCGACTACGGCCACGGACTGCTGAGCCCGCGTGCGGCCAACGCGATCGCCTCCGGTACGCGCTTCCTCGCCGTCAACACTCAAGCGAACGCGGCGAATTTCGGGTTCAATCTGATCACGAAATACCCGCGGGCGTCGTACGTGTGCATCGATGAACCGGAGATCCGGCTCGCGATGCAAGACCGATCGGGCGACGCCGGCGACCTGGCTGACGCCGTCCGGGAACGGCTCGGTTGTGCGGCAGTGTCCGTGACGCGCGGTGGCCGGGGCGCGCTGACGTGTGGCGCTGGTGGCGTGCGGTGGGACGTGCCGGTCGTGTCGCGCGCCCTCGTCGATCGCATGGGCGCGGGGGACGCCTATCTCGCCGTCACTGCACCGTGTGTGCAGTCCGGCATGCCGCTCGAGATGGTGGCGCTCGTCGGCAGCGCGGCCGGCGCCATCGCCGTTCAAGTGGTGGGGAACCGGTCCTCCGTCGAGCCAGCGGATCTCCGCAAGCTGCTCGTTACGCTGCTCCAGTGACGCCGCTGCGAGTCACCGTTGCCGTCCCGACATTCAACCGGTCGCACCTGGTCGGACGCGCGGTCGCGAGCGTCCTCGCGCAAAGTGTCGAGGACATCGAGATCGTCGTCGTGGACGATGGCTCCACCGACGACACGCCGGCGGTGCTGGCGCGTATCGACGATCAGCGAATTCGGATCGTCCGGCACGAGAGGAACAGCGGCATCAGTCGCGCTCGCAACACGGCAATCGCCGCGGCCACCGGAGCCTGGGTCGGGTTCCTCGACGATGACAACGAATGGGCGCCCGACTACCTGGAGCGGCAGCTGGCGCTCGCGTCGGCGAATCCGAACGTGGACGTGGTCTATTGCCGGGCGCGGCGACTCGATGAGCGGACGGCGCGCGAAATGCTGGTCCCGTACCGGATGGCTCGAGGCGAGGTGTTCGGCGACCTCGTCTCTGGCTGGATTCCGCTGATGTCGTGCACGCTTTTCAAGCGCGCGACCCTGGTGGATCTCGGCGGCCTCGACGAAGCGCTCACCGCATCGGAGGATCGCGACCTCTTCATGCGGCTGGCGGAACGCACGGAGTTCGCGGCGACCACGGACGTGTTGGTGACGCGACACGAGCACTTCGGCGTGCAGCTCTCCCGCAACTACGGAAAGCTGCGGCGCGACGCCGACGTGCTGGACGGGAAATGGCGGGCAGCGATCATCTCGTCGTGCGGGTGGATCGCGTACCGGCGATGGCGTGCGATGCTCGTGGCGGTCGCGGAGATGGCCGCGACGCTGCAGGCCGTCGAAGGCGGCCGGAGGCTCGATGGCGTCCTGAGCGTGGGCCGGATGGCTCGCCACCTGCCGTGGTCGCTCCCGGCCGTGGCTCGCGCGACCGTGCTGACGACCTTCGGTCTGCGGGCGTACGGCCGTGCGGGCCTCGTCTGGTCATCCATTCGCGCGAACCGTTCTCGGCACGGCCCGCGCCAGGCCGTATCATCGTCCGTAATCATGCGCCCTTGGCCTCTGCTTGTTGTCGTGTTGTGTGCAGCCGCTCCCGTTGCGACCGCGTGCGGCGACGGGTCATCATCCTCGTCAGCGACCGGTCAGCCATCCATCGCGCCTCGAATGACCAAATCACCGTTCGCCCGTACGAAAGACGGTGTGTCCGTGGACCTCATCACGCTGCGGAACGAAGCCGGCACCGAAATTGGCATCCTGACCTACGGTGGCGTCATTCGCACGCTCAAGACGGCGGATCGTGCGGGGATGCTCGACGACATCGTGCTTGGGTTCGATACCCTCGCGCTCTACGAGGAGAAGTCGCCGTTCTTCGGGACCCTCGTCGGCCGGTACGGCAATCGCATCGCGAACGGCCGGTTCACGCTCGACGGCCAGACGTACTGCGCTCGCGAAGAACAACGGTCCGAACCATCTCCATGGCGGCAACAAAGGCTGGGACAAGGCCGTCTGGATCCCCGCCGAACCATTTCAGAACGCGACCGGCGTGGGCATCGCGCTCAGCCACACGAGCGCGGACGGTGACGAAGGCTATCCCGGCACCGTGAAAGCCGTCGTGACGTACACGCTCACCGAGTCCAATGAGCTCGTGATCGACTATCAGGCGACGACCGACAAGCCGACGGTCGTCAACCTGACGCAGCATTCGTACTTCAATCTCGCCGGCGCGAACGCGCAGGACGTGCTCGGCCACGAGCTGATGCTGAACGCCGACAGCTACACGCCGGTTGACGCCGGGTTGATCCCGCTTGGACAGATCGCGCCGGTGGCCGGCACACCATTCGACTTCAAGACGCCCACCGCGATCGGCGCGCGCATCAACGACACGCACGAGCAGATCGCCCGCGGCAACGGCTACGACCACAATTTCGTGTTGAACCGGACCGGCGACGGCCTGTCGCTGGCGGCGCGCGTGGTGGAACCCACGACCGGTCGAACCATGACGGTCTCGACGACGGAACCGGGCGTCCAGTTCTACACCGGTAACTTTCTCGACGGGACGCTGACCGGCAAGGGCGGGCGCGTGTATGGCCGCCGCGCCGGACTCTGTCTCGAGACCCAGCACTATCCGGATTCGCCGAACCAGCCGAACTTTCCATCCACCGTGCTGAGACCGGGCCAGGAGTACCGCAGCAAGACCGTCTTCGCGTTTGGCACCGTGAAGTAGCGAGCGGCGGTCCGTCGTGCGCGCCAGCAAAACGCGTCCGCCGTCGGAAAATGGCTCGAAATGTTCGGTCTTTTTGTCATAGTAACGGAGCGGTTCGTGATCTTCAGACGAGGGAACAAGGACATGACTGACCCACGCCGAACACTCCTCAAACTTCTCGAACATCACCCCGGTGCGCCATTCACGCTCGTTGACTGGACGGGGAAGTCCACGCCCATCGGGGAAGGCCCCTCGCGTTTCCAGGTGATCTTCAAGACGCGCCAGGCGATGTCGCGATCGCTCGCACAATCGACGCTGGGATTTGGCGAAGCGTACGCCTCCGGCGACGTCGTCATCGACGGCGATCTGGAAGAGGCGCTGATTTCGCTCAGCTGGATTTACGTCGCGACCGACCGGGTCACTCTGTGGGATCGGGCCAAGCTGGCGCTCCAGGCGCGCTCCCTCGGCACGCAGAAGGCGCACATCGAGCACCACTACGGGCGCGGCAATGATTTTTACCGCCTCTTTCTGGACAAACGTCTCCAGTACTCCTGCGGATACTTCCGGACCACGGACGACACGCTCGATCTCGCGCAGGAACAGAAGATCGCGCACACCGTCGCGAAGCTTCGCCTGATGCCCGGACAGCGTCTCCTCGACATCGGATGCGGCTGGGGCCACCTCATGTTTCACGCGGCAGAGACCTACGGCGTCGAGTGCGTCGGCCTCACCCTGTGCGACAACCAGGCGACCTACATTCGGGAAGAGGCGCAGCGCCGCAAACTGCCGGTGGACGTGCGGGTCATGAACTACCTGCAGGTGCCTTCGAACGAATCGTTCGACCGCGTCGTGTCGGTCGGCATGATGTGCCACATCGGCCAGCAGCACATCGAGCAATACTTCGACAAAGTCCAACAGCTCGTCGCTCCCGGCGGTGTCTGCCTCCTGCACTTCATCTCGAAGATGCGCGAGTCGCTCTCGGTGGATCCGTTCGTGGCGACCCACATCTTCCCGGGCTACTGGTTCAACTCCGTCGAGGGCGTCACCGAGCGGTCGGTTCGCCGCGGATTTCATGTGCTCGATCTCGAGAACCTCCGTCGTCACTACGCGATGACGGCGCACCATTGGCGGACGAACTTCCTGCGCAACTACGACATGATCAAGTCGGCCATGAAGTTCGACGACGTCTTCATGCGGGCGTGGGAGTTCTACCTTGCGTCGGTCGTGACGGGGTTCACGACCGGGCAGATGCACCTCATTCAGATCGTCATGTCTCAGGGCCTCTGCGACGATTACCCCCTCACCAGGCATTTTCTGTATCAGGACTCTGAGGACGCTCTCCGGGCTCCTCATTGGGCACCGCAGGCTCCCTAAGGGGTAGCGGACCTACCCTTTGGGGCCACGGCGCGGGCACGATGTTCACGGTACGCCCCTTGCTGACGACTCAGCAAAGTCGCGCCGCGTCACGGTAGATCAGGATGCGGCAGCCGGCGGCTGGACTCCCAGGGAGTCTCCAGCCGCCGGTCTTGATTGCGTCGCTCGCCGGGAGCCCCATGAAAACCGATCCCAAACCAACCGACCATCCGAAGCCCGCGCTGCCGCAGGGCGAACCGGCCGACGACCCGTCGGCTGAGGAGCGGGAAGGAGCCACCGAGCGCGAGGTCGGCGATCGAACGGGCCCTGGCGCCGGCTACGACAACGAGCCGGAGCAGGACAAAGACCGTGGCGGCGTGTCCTGATCCATCCGAAGGCGCCACGCACATGGTCGAATCGCCAGCCGGGCAAGGGCTAGGCCGGACGCGACGGGCACCATGAGCGAATCGTCAGACTACATCTACGCGAATCATCTCGCCCGCGTCATTGAGTCGTCAGACGACGCGATTGTCAGCAAGGATCTGAACGGCATCATCACGTCCTGGAACCGTGCCGCCGAGCGCATCTTTGGCTACACGGCCGCCGAGGCGGTTGGCAGGTCGATTCGCATGATCGTGCCCGCCGATCGCCAGGCGGAAGAAGACGACGTGCTCGCGAAGATCCGATCGGGCGGAGTCGTCGATCACTTCGAGACGGTCCGACAGCGCAAGGACGGCACGTTCTTGACCATCTCGCTGACGGTGTCTCCCATTCGCAACGATCGGGGCGAGGTCGTCGGCGCATCGAAGATCGCGCGCGACATCACCGACCGCGCCCACCTGCGCGAGCTCGAGCGCGAGCAAGCCGCAATCACCGAGAAGCTGTATGAGGTCGGGACCATCCTCGCCTCCAATCTGGACCGTGAGACCGTCGTGCAGAAAGTCACCGACGTCGCCACCGAGCTGACCACGGCCGAGTTCGGGGCGTTTTTCTACAACGTCACGGACCAGGACGCGAGCGAGAGCTCCATGCTCCACACGTTCTCCGGCGCGCCCAGGGAGGCGTTCGAGAAGTTCCCCCATCTACGCGCCACCGAGGCGTTCGCGCCGACGTTTCACGGCGAGGGCCCGGTGCGGCTGGACGATGTCACCAAGGACACCAGGTTCGGGAACAATCCGCCGTTCAAGGGCATGCCGGCCGGTGCCCTGCCTGTGCGCAGTTATCTCGCCATTCCCGTGATGGGCCCATCGGGAGAGGTCCTGGGAGGGCTCTTCTTCGGGCACTCGCGCGTCGGGGTGTTCACCGAGCAGCACGAACGGCTGGCGCTCGGCGTGGCGGCCTGGGCGCGGGTCGCGCTCGAGAACTCGCGCCTCTACGTTGAGGCTCGCGAGGCCAGCCGCATGAAGGACGAGTTTCTCGCCGTGTTGTCCCACGAGCTGAGGACCCCGCTCAACGCGATCGTCGGCTACGCACGACTGTTGCGCGGCGGAATGTTGACCGGCGAAAAGGCCGAACGCGGCCTCGAGGCACTCGACCGGAACTCGACGTGGCTGGCCCAGATCGTCGAAGACGTGCTCGACGTGTCGCGCATTGTCTCCGGCAAGATTCGGCTCGACGTGCAGCCGGTGGAACTGCCCCTCGTGATGCACAACGCGGTCGCGACCATGCAGCCGGCCGCCGACGCGAAGGGCGTGCGGCTCCAGACGATTCTGGATCCGCGCGTGGGACCGGTGGCTGGCGATCGGGATCGCCTGCAGCAGGTGGTCTGGAATCTGTTGTCGAATGCCGTGAAGTTCACGCCGAAGTCCGGCCGCGTTCAGGTCCGGCTCGAGCGCGTGAACTCCCACATCGAGATCGTGGTGGCGGACACAGGGATCGGGATTCGCCGTGAATTCCTCCCGCGCATTTTCGATCGGTTCAGCCAGGCGGAGAGTGCGACCACCCGCAAACAGGGAGGGCTCGGGCTTGGCCTGGCGATTGTCCGCCACATCGTGGAGCTGCATGGTGGGACGGTCGAAGCCGTCAGTGCCGGCGAGAATCAGGGCACAACGTTTCGCGTGCGGCTCCCGCTGATGATCGTCCACGCGAAGCACGGTGAAAGTGGACGGCAGCATCCGACGACCGAGCGGATGGCGCCGCTGCATCAGCTTGGCGATCTTCAGGATGTGCGTGTCTTCGCGGTGGATGACGAGGAGGACTCGCTCGCCCTTCTCAAGACCGTGCTCGAAGCCGCCGGGGCCCAAGTCACGGCGGTCTCGTCACCGCAGATAGCTCTTGGCGAGATTGGCAGGGTGCACCCGGACGTGGTCCTTCTCGATCTCGGTATGCCGGAGATTGACGGCTTCGAGCTGATCCGGCGAATCCGCGCGTCGTCGGACGAAACGGTCCGCCGGACCCCGGCCGCGGCGCTGACGGCATTCGCCCGCGCCGAGGACCGCACGAAAGCTCTGCAGAGCGGCTTCGAGATGCATTTGTCGAAGCCCATCGACCCTGCAGAGCTCGTCGCGTCGATCGCGACGCTCGTGCGGCGTTCGAAACCCCGCAGGACGGGGAACGGGGAACGTGGAACGGGGAACGTTACCTAATGTAGAACGCGATACCACCCGAGATGTAGTGGTTCGAGTCATCGTTCAGGCCAAGTCCGAACTCTGCGACGAGGTCGATGTCCTGGCTGATGGCGTACTCGATGCCCGGCACGAGATGAACGGTCGTGTAGCTGTCGTCGAAGTCGTCGATGCTCACTCTGGAGATGTCCAGTCCGCCGTAGAGCTCGAGCTTTGGTGTGACGTGTCCGCTTCCCAGGAACGTGATATCGAAGCCCTTCGTGTTGAAGCCGTCGGCGCGGCCGACGTGGAATCCGCCAATGACCGAGACGTCAAGCGGTTCGTGTTTGACGAGCCAGACCTCGACGTCGCCGCCGATGAAGGTGAGACCGTCGAAGAATGAGACTTTCGCTTCGGCGTCCACGCGATCCGTGAATCCATAGCCGCCGACGAGCGCCACACCCACTTCGTCATCAGCATCATCCTTGCCGAATACGACGAGCGGGTTGGCCATCAGCTTGAAATTGCCCTTGTTGATCGTTTCCGCGGAATTCATCACGCCGAAGTCCTGCGCCGCCGCCGACACCGGCAGCAGCATGGCGAGCGCGACCGTCGCCACGAGTGAACGCAACATGTGCACACCTCCGTCACGTCTTCGCGTGTGCAAGGAACCTGCCGCGATGTGAACCGCAGGTTTTGGCTGGATCTCCACGCCTTTCGGCCGATTTTCGTGAATGAGTGGGTAGCGTGGGCCTGAAAGATGGCGCGTCAGACCCGCGCAACGTCCCCAGGCGCGCGCATCAGAGTTGCGGACGGTATAGTGCACTCGCCATGGAGTTTCAGAAGGCCAAACTGGCCAGTCAGCTCGACACGCCCGCGGTCACGATCCTGCTCGATCGGCTCGAGGCCAATATCGCGCGCGTGCAGCGGCTCGTTGCCGGTCACGGCGTCGCGCTGCGGCCGCATATCAAGACCCACAAGATTCCCGGCGATCGCGAAGATGCAGCTCGCCGCCGGCGCCTCGGGCATCACCTGCCAGAAGCTGGGCGAGGTCGAGGTCTTCGTCGACGCCGGCGTCGACGACGACATCCTCATCACCTTCAACATCGTCGGCGACGCCAAGACCGAGCGACTGATGCGGCGCTCGCGAGACGGGTAGCGGCTCTGTCCGTGTCGCCGACAACGAGGATCGTGGCTGCGCGGCATCTCCGCGGCCGGCGTCGCGCACGGCCGCGAGTTCCGATCCTGATCGAGTGCGACACGGGCTTCGGCCGCAACGGCGTGCAGACGCCCCGAGGCGGCGCTGTCGATCTCGCCCGCTGCGCCATGAAGCATGCCGCGGACTCGGTTCGAGGGGCTGATGACGTTCCCGACACCGGCCGAGACTGCGGTCGTCTATTTCACCGAGGCGCTCGCGCTGTTCGCCAGGGCCGGGCATCGCCGTGCCGGTCGTCTCGGGCGGCGGCACGCCGGCGCTGATGACCCTCGCCGATTTCCCGATGCTGACCGAGCACCGCGCCGGCACCTATGTCTACAACGACGTGATGATGGTGTCACTCCGGCGTACGCGACCTGGGACGACTGCGCGATGCACGTCCGCGCGACCGTCGTCATCGCGGCCGGCACCGGCGACCGCGCCATCATCGACGCCGGCTCGAAGGTCGCTGACCCGCGAGCAGTATTACGTGAAGAACTTCGGCAAGGTCGTCGAATATCCCGGCGCGGTCGTCGCCAACCTGTCGAGGAGCACGGCATCCTCGACTCTCCGGCGCTGCGAGGCGGCCGGAGGTCGGCGAGGTGATCAACATCATCCCCAACCACTGCTGCGTCGTTCAACATGGTGGACGAGGTCTACGGCATCCGCGGCGACGAGGTCGAGGTCGTCTGGCCGGTCGCCGCCCGCGGCAAGCTGTCGAGGTAGCGCGGCGATGAGCCTCGCCGAGCGCTTCGATCTGACCGGCAAGGTTGCGCTCGTCACCGGCGCGCGCACGCGGCCTCGGCCGGGCGATCGCCGTGGCCCTCGCCGGCGCCGGCGCCGACATCGCCGGCCTCGGCCCGCAACCGATGCCCGACACCGCGGCGGCCGTCGCCGGCGCCGGCCGGCGCTTCGCCGAGGTCATCGTCGATCTCGGCGAGCGCCCGACTCGACGCCATCGTCGCCGTGAGGCCGAGCTTCGGCGTGGATCGACATCCTCGTCAACAACGCCGGCATCATCCGCCGCGCCAATCTCCTCGACTTCTCGGAGGCGGACTGGGACGAGGTGATGGACGGTCAACCTCAAGAGCCGTGTTTCTTCCTGTCGCAGGCCGTCGCCCGCCGCATGATCGCCGATCAGGTCGCCGGACGGATCATCAACATCGCCTCGCTGCTCTCGTTCCAGGGCGGCATCCGCGTCCCCGCCTACACGGCGGCCAAGCACGGCCTTGCCGGGCTCACTCGCGCGCTCGCCAACGAGCTCGCGCCGCACGGCATCACCGTCAACGCCATCGCGCCGGGCTACATGGCGACCGACAACACCGAGGCGCTCCGGAACGACGCGAGCGCGCGCACGCCAGATCCTCGACGCGCATTCCGATGGGCCGCTGCGGCGACGGCCGAGAGATCTCGCACCGGCCGTCCTGTTTCTCGCCGTCGCCGGCCAGCGGCTACGTCACGGGCACGATCGTCCCGGTCGACGGCGGGTGGCTGTCGAGATAGCGCCTCGATACGTTGATGTCGCGCGAAACCCAGTTGGCGTGAGGCTTGTGGCTTGAGTCTTGACGAGCTACGAGTCCACACTGACGCCGCTTGCTACCTACCGAAGGTACGGTCGAGCCACTTTGCCATCTGGCCGGCCCCAAGCCCCACGCCCCAAGCCCAGGCCTGGCATCCTGCCACGAGAGCGGCATTTCTATTGCACTCGGTAGAAACACCTCTCCACACAACCTCCACGGAGGTCAGCGATGCCAGAAGCCGAGACCGTACGGCGCGCGAAACGCGACGCCGCTGAGGGGAAGTCACGATCGACACAAGCCGGCGAATTCGTGCGCGAGGAGATCCATCACGTGCGTGAGGGCAAGCACGGGGCGCGATCGGCCAAGCAGGCGATCGCGATCGGTTTGTCGAAGGCCAGACGAGCCGGCGTGGATCTGCCGGCGCCGAAAACAGGAAGCCGGAAGACCCGTCAGGCGGCCGCGCGGGATCGCGCGCGAGGGCGGAGGACGAAACGACCGTCGGCGGCGCGCGCGAAAGCGTCGCTGCGCAAGCTGAAGCGGGAAGGGCGTCGATCGGCGTCCAAGACCGCGCTCAGCCGGCAGGCGCATCGCGCGGCGCGGTCGCAGTCGGCGGCCACGCGCTCTGCCCGTGCGAAAAAGGCCGCGGCCACGCGGCGGCGGAACGCAAGCCATTGATCAAACAGAAAGGACCAGGCACCATGCCGAACCAGCAGCACCCGAGAGAACGACAGAATCCGGACACGACCGATCAGGGACAACTGCCGCGCCGAGATCGCAGCAACGTTGATGACGCGCCAGACAACGCGGGCAACCGTGGCATGCGTCAGGATCGGACGATTGGCGACCCGCGCGTCCGCGAGGAGCGCAAGGCGCCGGGCGCGGAGAACGCCGAAGATGAGCTGGACGACGAGGACTTCGAAGGCGAGGAACGCTGAGGGGCTTACGCTCCAAGCTTGATCCGGATCAGGATCGGCCGATGGTCTGAGCCAAAAGCGGGAGCGGCCGGTCCTGACTCCGCCCGCCAGGATGGCGGCAGTCGAAGAAAGACGTAGTCGAGCGTCAGCCATCGGGCAAATCGCCCGCCGCTCTCCGCCTGCGGAAACTCGCGTCCGAATTCCACGAACGCTGGCTCGCGCGTCCCGCCGGCCCATGTGTTGAGGTCGCTGCCCACCACGGTGGCCATCCGATCGTCGTCGAGAACCCCGACGAGATGCTCGACCTGCCGCTCCCGCTCAGCGCTCGTGAACAACCACAGCCGGCGTGGGCCCGTGCTCGCATCCAAATGGACGCTGACGACGCGCAGCCTCCACGGACGCTGGTCGGGGCCGGTGCCGCTAACCGTTGCGGCCACCGCGACACGGCGCTGGCGCACCAATGGCAGCTCGATCCCTGTCAGATCACTGAGATCGAAGGTGGAAAGAATCGCGTTGCCGCGATCCTCCGCACGCACGCCGCCATCTCGGCCATTGCGCATCGACGGCACGTAGAGCAGGGCGAGCCCTTCGGCTTCGGCCACGGACACGACGTCGTCGCGACTCCCTGAGGGCGATGTTGCTTCGATGCGGTCGGGAACGGGTGCGCCAGCCGCTACGGCACCCGGCACCAACGCGCCACTGCGAAATGTTTCCTGCAGAAGCAGGACGAAGCCGCCAGGCGGCGCATCGTTCGTGAACCGGCCAGCTCGGAGATCGCGGATGAAGGCGCTGAGTTCTCCTCCGCCCACGTGAACGTTCCAGCTCACGACGACAAGGTCCGTACTGGAGTGGGTCTGGGCGTTCCGGGCGGGGGTGACCACGCCGGGGCCGACGGTCTGGCACCAGACGTCGAGCTCGCGCTGTTCTCCCTGATCAGCCGGATAGTGCCAACGAAGGGCATCGGGCGCTTGACGGCCGGCTGACCCAACGAGACCGCGACACGCCGCACCAGTGCCAACGCTCGGGAGCACCGCCTGGCGCGTCGATCCACACCCCGCGGCAGTCGCAGCCACGAAGACCAGGCCGGCGACCCTGGACCGCACGCATCAAAACACCTCGCCGAACAGTCCCCAGAACTGCTCACGCACCTTCCAGTGCCAGGGCCGCTTGCGCCACTCCTCGAGTCGCCATTCTTTGGATTTCTCGAGGTCAGCGTCGAACGCGGCGCTGAGCGTCGCCGCGAGACCGACATCGTCCGCGGCAATCGTGATCTCGTCGTTCAATTCGAGCGAGCGATTGTCGAAGTTTGCCGATCCGAAAATACTCCAGCGTCTGTCGATCACGATGGCCTTGGTGTGCATCATCGTGGGCTGGTACTCGAACACCCGGTCGCCGGCGTCGATCAGATCGGCGTACTCGTTCCGGCTGGCGTGTTTCACGGACTTCGTGTCGGTGTGTTCGCCGTCCGTGAGCACGCGGATGCGAACGCCGCGCGCCCGCGCGCGAGTCAGTGCGAGCCTCACGGAACTGTCGAGCACGAAGTAGGGCGACTGGATGTCGATCGTCTGTCGAGCGGCGTCAATCGAGTAGAGGTAGAGCAGCTTGACGTTGCTCACGCCGATCGTCGGGTTGCTCCACACGACGATCGAGATCTCGTCGCCGGGCGAGGGCGCGGAAGAAGGCGCCGGACCGATCGGTGGCGCGTCGGTGCCGCCAGCCTCGACCCAGTTCTCGTAGAAGCACGCTTCGAGAGCCTGAACGACCGGGCCCGTGACCTCGAAGTGCGTGTCGCGCCACTCCTTCTCGTTCCGGGCATTGCCAAGCCAGTGGTCAGCCACACCGACGCCACCGGTATAACCGACGGCGCCGTCAACGATCAGAAGTTTCCGGTGGGTGCGATTGTTCGTCGCCTCGACCGTCCACATGCCGACGGGGTTGAACCAGACGAGCCGGACGCCGGCGCGTGGCGAGCTCGTTGCGCAGCGCGGCCGGCGGGGGAGTCGCACCGACTGTGTCCACGATGACGCGGACGTCCACGCCGCGACGGGCGGCGCCCGCCAGCGCCTGCGCGAACTGTGAGCCCGCGGTTCCGTCGAGGAAGTTGTAGGTCTCGAACTCAACCCGGCGTGTGGCTCGATCGATCGCCCCGACCATCGCCGGGTAAATCTGATCGCCGTTCGCGAGGACCTTGTACTGGCCGCCGCGCAGGAGCGGCGAATTCACGAGGCTGGCGAGATATCCGGGAAACTCCGGCGCACCGATCGCGTACGCGCTGCGCACGTGAATCGTGCGCGGATCCTGGGCAAGCAGCAGCGCCCCGCCGACGACCATGACGACGATCAGAACGACGACGGGCCATTTGCGTCCGCGCAAGCGCGCGTGAACGTTCTCGAACGCGGACATGTGGCTCCACGTTAACTCAAGAGGTGTGGAACCTGGGATCGGGGGTGCTTACTCGTGTCTCAACGCGACGAGAGGATCCACCCGGGCCGCCCGTCGGGCAGGGAGCCAGGCGGCAGCGAGGGCCGCCATCGTGAGAACGAGGGCGGCGACGGCGAACACCGCCGGATCCGTCGGCGTGAGACCGAAGAGGACGCCGCGCGCGAGATCTGTGACCATGAGCGCGGCGCCCGCGCCGAGCGCGATCCCGGGCACGAGCATCCACCCGACGTCTTTCAGAACGAGGCAGACCATGGATCCCCGCGTCGCGCCGAGCACCATGCGCACACCGAGCTCGTTCGTGCGGCGTGCGACCTGGAAAGCCAGGAGCGCGAACATGCCGATGCCGGCAGTCACGAGCGCGAGCACGCCGAAGACGCCGCCGAGCGTCGCGAGGATGCGCTCGGCGGGAATCGACCGGTCGATCAGCGTCGCGTAGGTGACGGCATCGGTCATCTGCAGTGCCGGGTCGGTCTCGCCGACGAGCCGCGCGATGGTCGGGCCAAGACGCGCGGGATCGCCGCCTGCGACGCGAACGAGGTACTTGTAGCTCGGCGGTTGCTGTTCGCCTTCCCGCTGCGCCGACGGGATGTACATCGTTTGCCTGAAACCCTTGCGCAGGTCTTCGTACATCGCGTCGCCTACGACGCCGACGATGACGTACGGCACCTTCAGCGAAGTCACCCGACGTCCAACGGCAGGCGCAGTGCCGAAGAAGTAGCGTGCGAAGCTCTCGTTGACGATAGCCACCGGCTGAGCGCTCGCCGTATCGCGAGCGTCGAAGTCCCGGCCGGCGAGGAGCGATGTGCCGAGCGTCGTGAAATAGCCGGGCGTGACCGCGTTGAAGGCCGTGCTCGATTCCCCTGGACGGGCGGCGTCCGCCGGCAACTCAATCCCGCGCGTCCAGTCGTTACCGCTGAGCGGCAGCACTTGAGCGGCGCTCGCCGATTCCACACCCGGCAACACGCGGAGCCGGGCGACGAGGTCGGCGACCAGAGCGGCACCGCGCTCGTCAGGAAATGGGCCGGTGCTCCGGATATAGACAGCGACCACGCCGTCGCCGTCGAATCCGCGATCGACGGCATAGAGCTTCACCAGTGTGCCGACGAACAGCGTGGCGCCGACGATGAGCACCATGGAGATGGCGACCTGCGTCATGACGAGCGCTCGCCCAAGGCGGCCGTGACCCGTCGCGCGGACCCGCTTGAGGGCCGGATTGAGATTGACGCGGATGGCCTGAAGCGCCGGCACGAGGCCAGCCAGAACGCAGACGGTCAGCGCGACCGCGGCCGTGAACGTCAGCACGCGCCAATCCGGCGCGACCGACAGATCGAGGTCGCGTCCGTTGAGAAAGAGCGCGGTCAGCCCGGTGCTCAACCAGGCGGCAAGAGCCAGCCCCATCGCGCCCCCGATGCACGCGAGGACGAAACTCTCCGTCAGGAACTGGCGAACGAGCCGCCCGCGGCCTGCGCCGATGGCCAGACGAATGGAGATTTCCCGTTGTCTCGCGGCCGCCTTCGCCACGAGCAGCCCTGACAGATTCACGGCCGCCAGCAGCAGGATGAAGACGACGAGCCCCATCAGGATCAGCAACGGCTCGGACAGATCGTTCCGGAAGTCGTTGATGCCATCTGGAGATGGCAGGGCGCCAACGCGGCGATCGCGCACTTCGGCGCGCAGGCCGCCGGGTACCTTGGCCGCCAGGGGCTCGATGAACGTTCGCCAAAGCGTCTGACCTTCGGCACTGGCCTGCGCAACGGTCGCGCCCGGCTTCAATCGGGCGAGCATTTTCAGGAAGTTGTTCGTCGGCTCCGTACGCTGGCTGTCGCTAATCGTCAGGACCATCGGGAGGACCAGATCGGGCGTGGTCCCGACGCGTACGCTGCGGAACGTCGCCGGCATCACGCCGACGATCGTGAACACGCGGTCACGCGTCGTGAAGGTGCGGCCGATTGCGGACGGACTGCGATTGAACCGGCGCTGCCAGTAGCCATCGCTGATGACGGCCGCCGGAACCGTTGACGAGAGCACGTCATCAGCAGGCCCGAGCAGCCGGCCTGCCGCGGGGGCGATACCGAGCACGTTGAAGTAGTCGCCAGTGACGATGTCGGCGGCCGCGAACTCCTGCTCGCCGTCGATGAGGATCGACGCGCGCAGGGACGCGTGGGCGAATGCGCCGGAAATCGCCTGGACGTGGTCGCGCAGGTGCTCGAACAGCGGGTACGACACGTTGGCGGGTCGTCCCTCAGGCGTCAGCCGGGTAATCTGGACGAGCCGATCCGGCTCGTGGATTGGCAGCGGGCGCAGGAGCACGGCGTTGACGAGGCTGAAGATGGCCGTGTTCGCGCCGATGGCGAGCGCGAGCGACAGCACAGCCACGGTCGCAAACGCCGGATTGCGCCGGAGCGTTCGCAGGGCGTACGACCCGTCCTTCGCGAAATCGTTCAGCCAGCGCCCACGAACATCGCGACTGGTTTCCTCGAGGGCTGCCACGTTGCCAAACTCCAGAAACGCCCGCCGCTCGGCAGCCTTGCGGTCCATGCCGTCGGCGACGTAGCCCTCGATCAGCCTGTCGCGGTGAAACGCCAGCTCGTCACGAGCACGAAAGCGCCGCCTGCTGGACCACATGGATCACTTCGCCGTGCCGAGCACGCCCGTGATGGCCGTCGAGAGGCGGGTCCAATTCGCGCGCTGCTCGTCGAGCTGGGTCCGGCCCAGGCGCGTCAGCGTGTAGAACCGCGCGTCGCGGCCGGTTTCAGACGCGGCCCACTCGGCCTTGAGCCACTTCCGCTTCTCGAGACGATGAAGCGCGGGGTAGAGCGACCCCTGCTGCACCTGCAGCACGGCGCCGGACATCTGCTGGAGCCGCTGCGCGATGGCGTAGCCGTGAATCGGCCCGAGCGCGACGACTTTCAGGATGAGCACGTCGAGCGTGCCCTGGAGGAGGTCGGACTTCGGCGCGGCGCCACCCATGCCAAGACAGCCTACACATCAACGTGTAGACCGTCAAGGTATCAGGATGTCACTGCGGACGAACCGTCTCGATGCGTCCACGCGTTTCGAAGCGGCGGTAATTCGAGTACGTGGACTCCGACGTGACCAGATCGTCGAAGCCGTCGGCGCTGGCCGTGTAGCGCTCGGAGAACGTTGTCGGCACCCAGAGACCGAGTCGTTCCTCGCGGGTAAACCGGGTGACGAGCTCTGCTTCGATCTTGTCGAACCGGACCGTGAATCGCGTGCGATGGATCGCTCCGGTCGAGACGTCCATCGTGACGTCGCCCCTGGCATAGGCGACGCCGCCAGGCGACGGTCTCACAAGCGTGGGCCGGTCGCGCTCACGGAACGACAGCGTGGCCAGCACCACACCGGCCTCGGAGCGATCCGTGCCCTCGACGTCGAACGTGAAGCGAGCCCGATGCGCGTCGCTCACGGGCAGCAACGCGATCATCGGGTCGTTGAAGTTTCGGATGACGCCGCCGATGTTGTAGCGGGCGTTGAGCGCGAACAATCGACGCGCGACCACGTCAGGATCCTCGCGGCTGAGCAGGGCCGGCAGGTCCTCCCGGTTCCTGACCGGTACGCCGTCCACTTCAGCGACGTCGCGCACAGAGGTCCATTGACGGCGACCTTCGAGGAACGTGATGAAGATCTCGCCGCGGGTCGTCCGTGCGTCCAACGGCACGCGGGCCTGCCCCTGGACGCCGAACGCCTCCTGGACGGTTGTCTCATCGGCGATGAGAAACGCGAACTGTTGCTGGTATGCGCTCACGTATGCCGCGGCAGCCGCGACGAGCCGGTTCTTGGACAGGTTGGGCGACTGGGCAGTTGCGTCGACGTGGGCAGACAACAAGGCCGCGGCTGCAGCGCAGAGGAGAAGTCGCCGCCACGCAGTGACTGCCCGGTCGTGTATCGATGGCCGAGCGTTCATCTCGTTCCAATCGCAATTCTACGCCTCGTGCGCGGACGGCCGGCGGTTGGTGAAAAATGGAAGGGGAGGCCCTCGTGTCCTACGCCCTCGTTCGAGCTTGTCCAAATTGCGGCGCGAAGAACCGCGTGGGCGCGAAGCACCTGACCGCGAATGCCCGATGCGGATCGTGCAAGACGCCGATCGGTCCGGTCTCCACACCGATCGATGTGGACGTGGCCGCGTTCGATGAAATCGTCGCGGCGGCCGAGCAGCCGATTCTCGTGGATTTCTGGGCCGACTGGTGCGGTCCCTGCAAGATGGCCGCGCCGGAAGTCCATCGGCTCGCTCAGGAAATGAGCGGACATGCGCTCGTGCTCAAAGTGGATACCGACGCGCACCCCGAGCTCGGCGCGCGATATCGCGTCCAGGCGATCCCGAACTTCGTCGTGCTCAAGAAGGGTCGCGTGGTGACCCAGCATCCCGGGTTGGCTCCGCGCGGCCAGATGAAGCAGTGGCTGGAACAGGCGACCTAGCGCCTGGTAGCCGGCCTAACGCCCGCGTGTCGTCAGGAACAAGCCCCAGGTTTCGAGTTCTGGCGTCACGCGGGCGTGTCCGACGACCTCATAGCCGAAGTGTTCGTACAGCCGCACGTTTTGCGGCAACTCCGTCGTCAGCGACACGCCGGCGGATTCCGGATCGCCGGCCGCCAGCAGCCGAACGGCGTCGAGCAGCGGCCGAGCGAATCCCCGACCCGCGTGGCTCCCGCGAACGCCAATCATGTTGAGGTGGTGATGCCGTGCGGTCGTCGCGAACGCCTTCGTGGACGACGCATACGTGTCGTACCGCTCCCGCGCATCGTCGCCTAACGCCCCCCAGGCGTCCCGTTCCAATTCAGCGACCGCGGGCGGCGATGCCCGGCTCATCCGGAAGCGTGAGAATCGCCGCGCCGACGAGGTGGCCGTCGTTCGCGACGCCGAACAGCGGCCCGCCGCGCATGAACCGTCTCGTCACGAAGAGCGTCGTCAACCGCCGCATGCGCGCGTCCACGTCGCCATGGGATCCGACGACGTAGCGCATCACCGGATACGCGCCGAACGCGTCGCAGAACACATCGATGGCTTCGCTGAGACGTTCGGCGCCGAGCCGCTCTGCCCTTGCCCGCATGCCAACCACGATAACGAAAAAATGGGTCGTGACGCTCTTGGCGTCCAACGTAAAAAGCGTCCCGACCCTTTTTCTGAACTGTGGTCAAATCCCCGCATGACTACGCGGCTCCTTGCGGTGCTTCTGGTACTCGCCCTTGGTGGCGCCCGCGCTGAGCCTCCGCCATTCTTTGCCCGCTCGCTCCTGCACGCGCACAACTGCTACCCGGACGAGGGACAGTGGGCCGACCGGATCGATCGCGCGCTCGCAATCGGTCTGCGCCCCATCGCCATCGAGCAGGACATTGCCTGGGTGGTGGGTGCTGACGGCGTGGGCCGGTCGGTGGTCGCGCACGAAGCCCCGGCCACCGGACGCGAACCATCGCTCGAGTCTGTACTTCTTTGACAAGCTCCGTCCGGTGATGGAGGCCGCGCTCGCGACCCCTCGACCCGACAACTGGCCGCTCGTGGTCCTGCACCTCGATTTCAAGACGAACGAGAGCGCACACCATCGCGCGATTTGGGAGCTGCTCGGCCGTCATGAGCGCTGGCTCACGACAGCGCCACGTGTCGCCGGCGACGCCACGCAACCGTTCACGCCCGGACCACTCCTCGTGCTGACAGAGAATGGCGCCGGCCAGTCGGCCGTGTTCTATGACGAAGTGCCGGTTGGTGGCCGCCTGCGGATCTTCGGCACCGTGCCGCCGGCGGTGCTGACGAGCTCGACGGACCGCGAGGCGCAGTGGGACGCCGCGATCAACGCCTCACCCGAGACCCTGATTCCCGCAGGCACGACCAACTACCGCCGCTGGATCAATTTCTCCTGGATGGTCGTCGAGCGGGGAGGACAGGCGCGCGCGGCGGACTGGACGACGGCCGACGATCGGCGCCTGCGGTCCATCGTGTCCAGGGCGCACGATCTCGGGCTCTGGGTTCGGTTCTACACGTTGAATGGACACCCTCCTGGTGGAGGTCAGGGCTGGACGGCCAGCTACAACTTCGGATCGCTCGACGCGGTTCAGCCCCGATGGCGTGCCGCCATCGCTGCCGGCATCGATTTCATCGCCACCGATCAATACGAAGAGCTGGCGGCCTATCTCCGGTGAGGCTTGAGGCCTGGGGCTTGGGCCTTGAGGCGTGGGCCTGAGTCAGTCCTCGACCACGATCTCGCCGGGCTCGCCGAGGACTCGTCCCGCCGTGTCGCTGTCCGGGTCGACGTTGCCGGGCGTCCGGGAATACATGTATTTCGCGTGCTCGATCTCCCGCATGGATGGCCGCCCGTTGCACTGCCGCGTCGTCCAGCTTCGCGACATGACGCCGCCACGCGCGGTTGTGTGCCAGAACCCGTACACGTGACCGAGCTCGTGCCGTACGGTACGCGGCGCGACAACATTGCCGCTGCACGCGCAGCCGCTGTTCAGGTAGTTCAACTCCATGCGGCCGGTCGTGGAGCCCAATGTCGCCTTGCCACAGCCGCCGCCCGTCACGACTTCACCGGGGAAGATCACCGTGACCCAACCGGATTGTCCCAGTCGGGTGTTCGGGCCGCGCTCGATCACCTCGAGGGGATGCCGATTCCCGGACCAGAGTGGCGCCGCCTCGGCCAACGCCGCCTCGACGAGATCGAGGAGTGCCGGGTCCATCTGCTGGCCGGCTTCATCCACGGTGCGGATGTAGATGCGGGGCGCCGTCGCGATCGGGCGCAGTGGTTCAAGGCCGGTCGTCGATTCGAGGGCGTTACGGCCCAGCTCCCGAAAGAAGCCCAGCTCGAACGGTGGTCGATCCTGAATCACGTCGACGGTGACGTCCCGGTCACCAGGCGACAGTCGGGACACTCGCGGAAGCACGCCCTCGCCGCTGATGGAGATCTCCCTGGTGTCAGCGCTGACGTTCGTGAGGAAGAACGCGCCGTCCAGATCGGTGACAAAGGTGTCGCTGCCGATGGTCACGGTCGCGCCGGCAATCGGCTCGCCCGTCACGGTACCGACGACGCGGCCGTTCAACACGAAATCGCCAGGCGGCGGCAGCGTTCAGCACCGGCGGTTGCGTGGTCGGTGCAGACGGCGATGAGTCGCACGCGGCCATGCCGCCCACCAGCAGTCCGCCCAGCGCGACGACAGGTATCCATGGGCTTCGTCTCATCAAGTCGCTGGTCAATTGTCGATCACGATGACCCGCGGCACACTCAGGACCGTCGCCGACGGATCATTGTCGGGATCGGTGTTCCCTGCGGTTCGTGCGTACATGTATTTCGCGTGCTCAGTTTCGCGATCCGACGGATGCTGGTCGCAGTATCGCGCCGGCCACTCCCCGCCCCACATCAGGTCCTCTCTGTCGCCGGTGTGCCAGAACCCGTACACGTGCCCGAGCTCGTGCCGCACGCTCCGAGGCGCGACGAGATCGCGGCTGCCGCAGTTGCACGAGGAATTCCGATGCAACTCGATGTAGCCGGTCGTCGTGCCAATCGTGGCCCGGCCGCACACGTTCTCTTCCGGGACGCTCGGCCACCGGACGGTGATCCACCCGGCTTGTCCCACTCTCGACGAAGACCCGCGCTCGACGACCTGGAGCGGATATCGTCCACCTGACCAGGCGGCCGCGGAGTCGCGCAACGCCGCCTCGACGAGGTTCAGCGTGCGCGAATCGACCGAACGGCCAGCCTCGTCCACCGTGCGAATGTGGATGCGCGGGGCACGGTCCAGCGGTCTCAACTCCTCCAGGCCGCCCTCGGAGTCGAACGCGTTGCGCGCGATCTGACGAAAGAACCCAAGGCTGAAGGGCGCCCGGTTCTGAATGACGTCGATCGTGGTGTTCCGGCTGGCCACCGAGAGATGGGTCTTGCGCGGGACCAGACCGTCACCTCGAATGGTGACGTCCCGGACGTCTGCCGTTGAAGAGCTGATCGTGAATCCGCCGCTCGCATCCGTGGTGACACTCTGTCCGCCGATGGTCACGGTCGCACCGGCAATCGGTTGTTCGGTCACGGTGCCGACGACGCGGCCGTTGAGCGTGTAGGCCGACCCAGGTGGATTCTGGGTGGGCGGCGGCGTTGACGGCTCCGACGGCGACGACCCGCATCCACCGCCTGTCAGACAGCTGACCAGCAGTCCGAGCGCCACGACCGCGATCCATTCCGTGCCGTCTCATCGACCCCGGATCAATTGTCGATCACAATGACCCGCGGTGCGCTGAGGACCGTTCCGGCCGGATCGGTGTCGGGATCCTCATTGCCTGCGCCGCGCGACGCTCAGGGCGAGATGCGGAACGCGACCAGCCGTTCTTCCCGATTCGGGCCGTCGCCGGCGGTGAGGTGGGCGACGTAGTCGCCCGGCGCGAACGCGGCGGCCGCGATCGTCACGACCCAGATCGTGGTGCCGTCGTCCGATCGCTGGCTCTCCGTGATGGCCGCGGTGACGGGCAACGGGCTTCCGGTGCGGTCGAGCACGACGGCGGACCGGGGGGTCGCAACCGGCGTCACTGCGGTTTCGAGCACGATGCGTTCGTTTCTTCGGAACTCAGGTTCGGCGGTCGGCCGCACCGGCGTCCGCGCTGACGGTCCGCCGCGGAAGATCACGGGACCGCCAAGCACACGGTGCTCGTCGGCGGGGACTTCGAGCCGCTCTTCGAGCGACGCTCCGCCTGCGGTGACGCGAAGACGAACCTGCCAGCGCCCCTTGCTCGTGGGCGGCAGGCTGACCCGCACGCGTCCGGACCGCCCCGCAGCCTCGATCCGGCCGGTGGCTGTTGAGGTCGTACCGCCGGCGTCGGTGACCACGGCTTCGATGTCCGCGCCCGACGCCCATCGCTGGCTGGTGGCTTCGGTCCCAGCCAACTCCGCAACGACGTCAAGCCCGGTCGGGGAACGCGCGCCGTAGGTGAGCAAGACCGCGTCCCGCCGCGCGCGCGTCAACTGCGCCAGCGCGTCGCTGACATTCACGCTGCCCGTTGGCGCCGGTGGTGGGCCCGTCGCGCGCCGAACGTCGTCGGCGCTGGGCGAGAGATAGCCGGTCCGCGCGCTCACGTCGACGCGCGGGCGGTTGACCTTGACCTCGATGCGCCGGAACCGGCCGTCGAAGGCGGTGTTCGTCGAGTAGTAGCCGAGCAGGTAGTACGCGGACAACGAGTCGGTCATCCGCCGGATGCCGGCCATCAGATCGTTGGTCTGCACGACCGCGACGCCGTCCGTGTTCTCGGCCAGCGTGCGCAGCACCTCGCGCCGCCCGGGGGCCGCCATCTGTCTCGCGACACCGGCGGCCTGGCTCCGCGTCGCGTCCGCCGTGGCGTAGTCGACTTTCAATCCGCCGAGGTCGATCGGATAGAAGCTGACATTGGCCTGTCGCGCGGCAGTCAACAGGTCCTTGAATCGCCGCTCGAAGTCGATGTTGGCGAGCCGAACGATGGTGCCGCTGCACATGTTCCGGTCCTGACGGACGCCGGAGGGCGTGACGTTCACGCCGACCCGGCCGCCCGGGCCGGCGCCAATCGTCGGCACATCGCTCTTGGCGCGGGCGAGCAACTCCGTGCGAGGGCCCCTCAACGTCCAGCCCTCGGTCAGGAGCAGGAGATTCTTCCGTCCGTCCTTCAGCGCCCTGAGCGAGGTCATGAGCGACTCGACGCTCGTCATCACGAGGTCGTCGCGATGGAGCAGAATCAGCGTGTCGGCCAGCGTCGGATCCGCCCCGCTCGCGCAGTTGTCTGCGATCGCGCGCTCCGCGTCGGTCCGCGGGAAGATCCCGAGCCGGTCGGCCTCGCCCCACGTCCAGTACTTCCGCAGCTCCGCATCGAGCGTGTCGAAGCGCCGGACGAACACCACATTGCGAAACGGGATCTCCGGCGTCATGACGCCGAACACGTCGCCCGCGCCCATGATGCGGCTCAGAAATTCGATCGTGGGAGCTCGCGACTCCCGTGAGGCCGCGATCGACGTGTGGAACAGATCGAGATAGACGATGACGACGTGGTTGCGCGGATCGGCCGCCGCGGCGTCCGACGCCTGTTTCGTGTTCGGATCTCTGCGATCCGAGTCCACGACGACCGGATTCGTCCGCACGAGCTCGAATTGCTCGACGGTCTGCGGGCGCCCGTCCTCGAGGACCTGGAAATCAGACTGCTGAAGGTCGTCCACGACGCGCCCGTCGCGGCGCGGATAGACGTCGACGACCACGAAGTTCGTGCCGCCGCGGAAGACCGGCGTTTGCTGGTTCTGGACGAAGACCGCGCCGCCCGTGAGCCCGATGAGAACGACGGCTGCGGTCGTCAGGCAGGCGAGCCGCCTCATGTCGCTCTCGTCCTACCGCTTCGGCAACGCGTAGGCCACGAGCCCCGTCGGTCCGGTTGGATACGTGCCGTTCGGGACCGGGCCGCCGCGGCCGCCGCCTGAGGCGGTGACGAGCAGGTACTGGCGGCCGTCGTGCTCATACATCGACGGCGAGCCGGTCGTCGTCGCGCCGAGCGGCATCTCGTGGATCTGCTTGCCCGTCTCGCTGTCGTAGACGTGCACTTTCTGATCGGCCGCGTTCACGAACAGCAGTCCATTGGCCGTGACGATGGTCGAGCCTTTGACGGTCAGCATCGCGGCGCCGGTGCCGCGAACGCCCTGCGCGATGAGGCGGGGATCGTCGCCAAGCCCAATCTGCCATTTGATCGCGCCGCGGTTGAGGTCATACGCCGTCAGCGTGGTGTAGGGCGGGCCAATCGCCTCGGGATGCAGACCGTATCCGTCCATGACCAGGCGTTCCGGGGCGTTGACGCCTTCGGGATACGAACCGGATCCCATGGGGCCACCGCCGCCGGCGGCAGCAGCGCCGGCAGGGGGCGCAGGTCGATCGGCGGCTGGTCCTGACTCCACGAGCACGCCAGGCGCGAGGTCCGCGGGCGGTGGACCGCCTCGACCGCGGCCGCCGCCGCCCATGTAGGAATCGGCGAGCGCCATCAGGCCGAGCAGCGAGTCGATGTCGGCCGCGCTCAACTGATGAAACGCCGGCATCTGGCCGCGGCCGTTCGTGATGATGCCGCGGATCTCCGCGGCCTCGAGACGCCCGCTCACTCCGACGAGCGGCGGCACGCTGGCGCTGCCCTGCAGCATCGGCCCGTGGCACGACGCGCAGTTCGCCTGATACACCGCGAGGCCCGGGACGGACGACCCCGCGCCGGCGGGGCTCGGCTTCTCGCCAGGCTTCAGAAGGCGCATCAGTGCCGGCACATTGAAGTTGATCACGTAGACGCTGCCGTCGCGCGGATTCGACGACGTGCTGCCGAAGTTCGATCCGCCATGGTTGCCCGGCATGTGGACGACTTCGTCGAAGCCAATCGGCGTGAACACGCCGTCGTTCCGCGCCTTCGTGACGCGCTGCTTGTACTCCTCACGCTGTTGCGGCGTGAGCAGGTACGGATTGATGTCGTTGACCGTGAACGTCTGGCGGCCGAACGGCGGCGGGTTCGTCGGGAACGGTTGCGTGGGCCAGACCTGTTCGCCGGGGATGCTCGTCTGCGTCGGCACCGGCCGCTCTTCGATCGGCCAAATCGGCTCGCCCGTCACGCGATTGAATACGTAGAGATAGCCGGTCTTGCCCGCCAGCGCGACCACGTCGATCGATCGTCCGTTCTGGCGGATGGTCGTCAGCATGGGCGCCGACGTGTTGTCCAGGTCCCACAGATCGTGGTGCACGTTCTGGAAATGCCACAGGCGCTTGCCGGTGCGCGCATCAAGCGCGATGAGACAGTTGGCGAAAAGGTTCGCGCCGGGCCGGTCGCCGCCGTAGTAGTCGAACGTCGCGGAGCCGGTGGGGAAGTACGCGATGCCGCGCTCGTCGTCGACCGTCAGCTCGCCCCAGGTGTTCGTGCCACCGATGTACTTGTAGGCGTCCTTCGGCCACGTCTCGTATCCGAACTCGCCGGGATGGGGCACGGTGTGAAACTGCCAGGCGAGCTTGCCTGTGAGGACGTCGTACGCGCGCAGATCGCCTGGCGCCGAGAAATAGGCCTCGCCCGGGCGCCGAGCCCAGCAGGATCAGGTTCTGCCAGATCTTGCCCGGCGTGCCGGACTGGACGCGTCCGATCGTGGCGGGGTCGCGGCCGAGGCCGTCGCGCAGATCCACCACGCCGTTCGTGCCGAACGTGCGGATGGTCTTGCCGGTGCGCGCGTCGATCTGTTGCAGGTAGTCGTTGATCGTGAAGATCAGCCGGCGATCGCGCTCCGTCGCGGCTCTCCCAGTAGTTGATGCCGCGAAGGGCCATGCCGCCCAGTTGGTCGTGCACCCAGATTTCTTTGCCGGTTGCGGCGTCGAGCGCGACGAGCGCGTTCGTGCGGCCGCGCGTGTAGACCACGCCGCGCGAGAAAATCGGGTTGAACGTGTTCAGCCCGTGCGGGTAGGACCACGCCACCTCGAGCTGGCTCACGTTGCTTTTCGTGATTTGGTTCAGATCGACGAACCGCGATCCGTCCGGTCCACCGGAGTAGTCGCGCCACTCGCGGTACGGCCGCTGGCCCGAGACCGCCATCGTGCCGAGGAGCGCGAACGCCGCCACCGCGGCCACGATACCGCCCGCGAATTCCAGCGGCGCGCGATCGAGGGATCGGAATTCATGACCATAGGGTGTTCATCATAACTGGCCTGGGACTTGGGACTTGGGGCCAACTTGAACTCCTCGACGCTTCGAACTCCTCGACCTCTTCGAACTCTTCGAACTCTCAGACAACGACCTTCTGAACGGCCAGGCCAACGACGAGGGCCGTTCCGAGCACGACCACGAGCGCGACGGCGCAGACGAACATGGCGCGACCGAGGCTCGTGAGATCGAGGGCGTGCCGCACCGCGACGACCATCGCGGCGAACATCCACAGCCAGGACGCCGCGAAGACGAAGGTCCGGACTTCCGGGATGAGGCCGAAGATCTGAAGCATGCCCGGCGAGGCCGCAAAGCCGACGGTACGCAGCAGTTCGCCGAGGTCCACGCGGGTGTCGCGCTGGCGAAGATGGCGGCCGCCGACCTCGAGGATGAGCACCGCCCACGCGATCCACGTCGCGAGCGCGAGCAGTGTGAACGCGGCGAGGAGCGTCAGTGGCGGTCCCTCGAGCCCGCCCGCGCCCAGGCCAGCGGCGAGGCTCGACAACACGACGACGGTCATCGCCTGTCCGGTGGCGGAGCGGTCGGCTTCGATGCCTTCATACATGGCGTGGTCGAGCAGCGCCGCGCCCATTGCCCGGTACGCGAGTGTTCCCATCGCGAGGTCCTCCGTTCGTCCTCAACAATAGCTTCAATACCGTTCAGACAGGAGGCGCGTCCGATCGTCGTTGCTCTCACCCGGCTGAAGGCGTAGAGTGCGCCGAGGAGGTGCGTCGTGGTCAATCCTGCCAAATGCGCCCGCCCTGCCTGCGAGTGCCTGGTGCCCGCGAAGGCTCCCCACGGTAAGTACTGCAGCGAAGAGTGCAAGGAAGCCGGTCACATCACGGAGCTTCACTGCACGTGCCCGCATGACGAGTGCCGGCATCCCGAGCGGTATGCGGAGACGGGAAATCCCTCTCGGATACAAGCCTAGCCGGCGCTGACCCGCGTTCTGTCGCGGGCTGGCACGCCGGCATCGAATTCGCGCCCAGTTCAAACGCCGTATCCACGCCGGCTGGGTAGGGGTGTGTGTCCGAAGTCGCTACGGCTTCGTCCCTTCCAGCGTGCGCTTGGTCGTCATGAGAATCTTCATGGCGCCCTCCTGCACCTGACTGCGTACGCGCCGGCGGACGAAGAAGCCGGTAAACCCGCTGAGGCCGTCGAGCCGGCTGCGGCTCGCCGTGACGAACCAGAAACCCGTTCCGCGCGCCGGATCCGGGACGAGCACGCGGAGGTCCAGGGCGCTCCAGAAGTAGTGCGTCGCGTACAACATCTTCGACATCACCACCGTTTCCTGCGGCCGCTCGACGATCGCCACATGGCTGAGGTGGATGGTCCGCTTCAAGCCGAAGCTGGCTTCCTGCCAGTAGAAGAACGTCTGAAGGCCCGGCAGCGTCGCCTTCGGGTATTCCAGCAAGTACCGCTTCAACTCGGGATAGGTGGCGAGCGAGGTGCTGTTGTCCACGAGCGTCTTGAACTCGCCGGCGACGGGGATCGGCGTGGAGATGTCGCGATACACCGCAAGCCGATCGTTTCCGCCCTCGATGTAGCCGGTGACGTACTCGTAGAGCCAGCGTCGCATCACCCGATCCGCAGAGGCGCGCGCATCCGCCGCGCTCCAGTCCACCTCTTTGCTGAACAGGTTCACGGCGTACTCGCTGAGCTGCAATTCGCAGTCCGACACGCGGCACGCCCGCAGGTCTTCGACGTCTTCAGCGGTCAGGTGCAGGTCCGCGAAATCCTCGAGGCGCGGTGGATCGCTGAAACGCCGGGTGACGTGAAAGCCTTCGCCGCTTTCGTGGTGTTGGATGTCCTTGAATCGCTCGACGTAGCGGCTGGCCGGTGCGTTGATCCAGACGACACCGGAGACCGCGACCTCGCGCGTGACGTCGGAATCGAGCAGTTTCGTGACGGCGCCACCCTCGTGAATCCGGCGGCGCTCGGCGGCGCTGAACTTGGCCACGCTCCCGATGTGTGGTTCGAGCGCAGGAGGAAAGCGCGTGTCGACGGCCTGCTGCGCGGTCGGCGCGGCGAGGCCCGCCAGCGCCGCCAGCGAGAGCACCAGGACGCGGGAGGCTGAGCCGGTCAACGAAAGCGACAACGCCACCTTCCAACGATACCCTGCAATGGCGCACGGGCTCGTGCCCGAGGACAGTTGTGATCTCGGCGGGGGAACTCGGTAGAAAAGGGGTCGGGACGCTTTTACGTTTACGTAAAAGCGTCCCGACCCTTTTATTCAGCGAATGAACGTGCCCTGGCGCAGCTCGTCGTAGGCGCGCTGCAGCTCGTCGCGCGTGTTCATGACGATCGGGCCGTACCAGGCGACGGGTTCCTGGATGGGCTTGCCCGAGATCAAGAGAAAACGCATGCCCTCGTCGCCGGCCTGCACCACGACTTCGTCGCCGCGGTCGAAGAGCACGAGCGATCGGTTGCCGGTCTCGTCGGTGTTCGCGGCGTCCACGCCGCCGCTGATCTCGTTCGGCACGCCGAGCGGCTGCGATGCGTCGCGAAACCTGCCCGCGCCGGCGAACACGTACGCGAACGCATGGTTTGCCCGGTCCACCGGCAGCCGCACCTGCTTTCCGGGCTGCACCGAGACATCCAGATACCGCGGGTCGGCGGCCACGCCGTCGACCGGTCCGCGCTGACCCCAGAACTCTCCGCACACCACGCGCACGTGCGTGCCGTCGTCTTCCGTGACCTCGGGGATGTCCTTGGCCAGGATGTCCTGGTAGCGCGGTGACGTCATCTTCAAAGACGCCGGCAGGTTCGCCCACAGCTGAAAGCCGTGCATACGGCCGTCGGCGTCGCCCTGAGGCATCTCCTGGTGCATGATGCCGCGGCCCGCGGTCATCCACTGCACGTCGCCGGCGCCCATGCGCCCGCGATTGCCGAGGCTGTCACCGTGCTCGACCGTGCCTGTCAGGACGTACGTGATGGTTTCGATTCCGCGGTGCGGATGCCATGGGAACCCGGCGAGATAGTCCTGAGGACGCTCGTTGCGGAAGTCGTCGAAGAGCAGGAACGGATCGAACTCCGTCGTGTCGCCAAAGCCGAAGGCGCGACGAAGCTTGACCCCGGCGCCCTCCATCGTGGGTTTCGATTCGAGGACGCGCGCGACGGGTCGAACAGACATACGGCCTCCTGAGCACGCCGCCTGCCGCGGCCGATGTCATTGTGACACCGGCCACGGCAGGCCGGTGTCAGATAGGCCGGCGACCCTGAATCACTCTGATCAGAATCACGGCAATCGCCAGCAACAGCAGCAGGTGGATGAATCCACCCATCGTGTACGAGCTCACCATGCCAAGCAACCAGAGCACGAGGAGCACGATAAAGACGGTCATCAACATTCGCCGACCCTCCCTCGGGAGCCATGGAAGGTCAAGAGTCGTGCCACGTTCGCGAAGGCTGGAGGCTGCGTCTTTAGGCCATTTTCGATGAACCGGCCTCCGCGGGCTCGGGGAGAAGAGCCCGTTTCATTCCTCGATTTGGTATATCTCGCGCCTGCCGTGGTCGATGAGGTCGTGGTAGCCCTTCATGATTTCCTGGAACTCCTTGACCTGCATGGACTCGCGCGATTTGCGCGCGTATTCCTCGAGACTCGCGACCTCCATCTCGGAGATCACGGTCCAGTAGCGCTCGGCGCTCACATCCGTCATGACGCGCATCGCGCCGAATCCCAGCTGTTTGCTGACCTTCGACAGTGCGACGAATTTCTCGACCATCGGCCGCGCTTTTGCGGGCTTGCAATACATGATGTCGCGTACAAGAAACATGTTGGCCTCCTTCGGCAAGCCGACGAGTATATTGGACCGATGGTGGTGAGGAGACACACATGAGCGGCGTTCGAGTGCTGGTCGGTACACGCAAAGGCGCGTTCACGCTGACGTCCGACGGACAGCGCAAGCAGTGGGACGTGAACGGGCCGTTCTTCGGCGGGTGGGAGATCTACCACCTCAAAGGATCGTCGGCCGATCCGAATCGGCTCTACGCGTCGCAGTCCAGCGGCTGGTTCGGCCAGATCATCCAGCGCTCGGACGACGGCGGCCGCACCTGGGAGCCGGTCGGCAACAAGTTCGCGTACGACGGCCCGACAGGCACACATCTCTGGTACGACGGCACGCCGCACCCTTGGGAGTTCAAGCGGGTGTGGCATATCGAGCCGTCGCCCACCGATCCAGACACGATCTATGCGGGCGTCGAAGACGCCGCGCTCTTCAAGTCCACTGACGCCGGACAGTCCTGGCACGAGCTCACCGGGTTACGCACCCACCCGAGCGCGGGCACGTGGGCGCCTGGCGCGGGTGGACTGTGCCTGCACACGATCGTGTTCGACCCGGCGACCCGCGGCCGGATGTTCGTCGCGATCTCCGCGGCGGGAGCGTTTCGATCCGACGATGACGGCGCGACATGGCGGCCGATCAACAAGGGCCTGGTGTCGGACGGCATTCCGGACCCGAACGCCGAGGTCGGGCATTGCGTGCATCGCATCGCGCTCCATCGCTCCCGGCCGAACGTGCTCTTCATGCAGAAGCACTGGCACGTCATGCGCACCGACAACGCCGGCGAGTCGTGGCAGAAGGTGAGCGGCAACCTGCCGACCGACTTCGGGTTCGTGATCGACGTGCACGCTCACGAGCCCGAGACGATCTTCGTCGTGCCGATCAAGAGCGACTCCGAGCACTATCCGCCTGACGGCAAGCTGCGTGTCTACCGCAGCCGCAGCGGTGGAAACGAGTGGGAGGCGCTGACCAACGGTCTGCCACAGCAGGACTGCTACGTGAACGTGCTGCGCGACTCGATGGCGGTGGATGCGCTCGATCCGTGCGGGATCTACTTCGGGACGACCGGCGGCCAGGTGTACGGCTCGGCCAATGGCGGCGACAGCTGGAGTCCGATCGTTCGCGACCTGCCGCCGGTGCTGTCGGTCGAGGTGCAATCACTCCGATGATCCGCGTCGTCCTGCCGGTGCACCTGAGAACGCTGGCTCGCGTGGATGGCGACGTGTTGGTGGACGTCCAGGGCGACGTCACCGCGCGTCATGTCATCGACGCGATTGAAATGCGCTATCCGATGCTCGTCGGTACGATTCGCGACCACGTGACGTTGAAGCGGCGTCCTCTCGTCCGATTCTTCGCGTGCGAAGAAGATCTGTCGCACGAACCGCCGGACGCGCCGCTTCCCGCCGCCGTCGCCGCGGGCGACGAGCCGTTTCTCATCGTCGGTGCGATGGCGGGCGGCTAGTGGAACTGGGCCTGCCGGACGAGGGGCGCGACGCGCTGATGAGCGCGGCGCTGGATCCGCCGGACGTCGCGAACATCGACGAACGTCGGTCCACGGATAGCCTCGACGACTCGACGCGGATCCCGCCCTCCATCAGGTGCGCGACCCGCGTCGAAGCGTTCAGACCGCTACCGCGCCAGGCGACGCCGCACGACGGTGAGACCGAGGCCCGCCACGAGCGAGGCAAGTCCCACGAGGCCAAGAAGCGGCAAGGGGCTCGCCGTCCTCGGCAACTGCGTCGGCTTTTCGCCGGAGGGGGCCGCCGTCGCCGGCTGCGGGGATGCCGCCGCCGGCTTGGCAGTGGCCGCGCCTGCGTTGGAACGCGCCGGAGCCGGGGCTGCCGCGGAGGATGCTGCGGCGCCGCCGCTACGGGCGAGACTGGCCTTCACTTCCTGCTCGGTCAGCGTCCGGGGCGGCGCCGACGTGATGATGACCGCCGACAGCGTTCTCGTTGACTCGGAAGTCGGAGATCTGCGCGGGCTTGCCGTCGCGCATGATGGTGACGTTCCGCTTGTCGACGTCGCCCTGGTTGAACATCTTGTATCCCTCGTCCGTGCGAACGATGATGGTCGAGCCCCCCAAGGTCTGCGTCACGACCCCGCTCTTCACTTGGGTGACGGTGACGGGGACCAGGGTCGTCTTCGTGGTGATGGTCGCGGTGCCCGCCATGCCGGCCTTCAGTTCTTGCACCGACATCATCTTCCCGTCGATGTTGAACCGGAAGTCGTTGGCCACGGTCATTTCCCTTGTGCCTTCGGGCAGCCTGACCACGAGCTTGTTGCCCTCCACCGCGATGATCTCGAACTTCTTGGTTTCCGTGGACGTTGTCGTCTGCGCCGATGCGAGGGCAGCTGTCAGGCAAACGAGCGCGAGCGCGTTCCCCACAATCACCCCGATACGTGTGCGTGTCATAAAGGCCTCCAACTCTTCCCACCAGTTCCCACGTGCCTCATGACACGGGGTTAAAGCACGACATCAAGCGAATTCCTGCCGGCACAGGTCACGGGCGCGAAACAACCGTAGGCGCCGGATCATCCACACGGACGGCACGAACGATGTACCGCTGGGGCGCCGGGCCGATGAAGTAGAACGGGTAGCACGTGACCAGCGTGATGGAGCGCGCGGGCGTCGTGTCGAGCACCGACACGTCGTCGGGATCGACAATCCAGACGCGTTCGACGCGGTACATCTCCTTCGCTCCCGGCGTTTCGATCTCGATGGCATCGCCGGGTCCGATGTCTTTCAGGCCCCTGAAGAACCCGTCGCGATGCCCGGCGATTCCGGAGTTGCCGTCCGTGCCGGGTAGGGCCGTTCCTGGGATGTAACCGAGCGCGCGATTGAGCGTGAAGTCGTCTGTCCCCGGCAGCACCGGCACTTCAAGGCGGATCTTCGGGATGCGCAGGACCGCAAGCGGCGGAGGTGCCGGGTCGTTCAGCGTGCTCCGCCACGCGGAGATGCGCACCGGACTCCACAGGCTCAGGTCCGGCGTGGCGGTGTGCTGCTGGGCGGCAGCTTGAAGGACCGCGAAGCGTTCCAGCTCATATCGGGTGCCGCTCGCGTATTCCGCGTGCAACGCGCCCCACGTCACCAGGCATACGAGACCGAACGCCCAAGCTCCGCGCTCCGCCAGGAGTGCCAGCCGATTGCGGAAGGTTCCTTCCGGCCGTGTGGGCTCGGGACGTCTCATTTTGCACACTCGGTCGTACGTTCGTTACTCAACTTTTCGACGGGGACGGTCGCCGGAGTACGCATGAAGCGTGCCACTGCCTGATGGAGGTACCTCGGTGTTTTGGGCGGTTGTCCGCGGGGATGCGGGCCGCGTCTCGCGGAGGTTCGCGTCGAGGTGACGATATGCCGTGACGAAGGGAGCGCCGCCTCAGGCGAACGTCACAGCTGCTTCAGAACTTGAAACCGAAGACATTCGACAACCCATAGTCGTTCTTCGATAAGCCGGATGGCGGATTGCTGTCGAAATTCTCGAAAAT
Organism: uncultured Acidobacteriota bacterium; assembly: GCA_963793255.1. Taxonomy (GTDB): domain Bacteria; phylum Acidobacteriota; class Vicinamibacteria; order Vicinamibacterales; family SCN-69-37; genus CAVTYZ01. The sequence goes on along the minus strand of CAWBZK010000008.1, from coordinate 237,078 downwards.
GCTCAGCCCCAGGTACCAGTCGCCGGGCAGGTTGAAGTCGAAGTCGATCGTGTAGTTGATCCGGTACCGTCCGTCGATCGTCAGGCTGGGGTAATAGCTGAACCGCGTGACCATATCGGTCACCTTCAGCTTCTCGGTCATGAACTCCGTGCCGAGATACGCCTCTCCCGAGTCCTTCGTCGCGATCGCAGGGTCCTTGTAGTTCTCGTTCGTCCAGGCGAGACCGCCTCCCACGGCCAGGTGCTGCGACGCCGAGCGAAGGAGGTACCGTCCGCCGCCGCCGCCAATCGTGGTTCGAAGATCCAGTCCCTGCTCGTCGCTGTTCAGGAAGTCCTGGGTGGTATTGACGTACCAGCGATCGCCGATGAGATAGCGGAAGTCATTTCCGAGATCCCAACGCTGTGTGTCGGAGGTGTTCGCCTGCGAGCTCTTGAACACGTTGCCGACGACCGTATCGATGACGTGCGCGTCCGTGTACACGAGATTGCCACCGAGCGTCAGCTGTGTGGCGTCGTTCGCCTGGGTCATGCTGTAACCGAAGTCGAGGGCCGAGTCGAATCTCGACCAGAACGTTCGCGCGAACGGCTGCACGCAGGGACACTTCCGCCAGCGGAATGGCGACCCCCCCGACCTCCACGGCTTTCTTCGCCGCGTCCGTCCTCAACGAGCCGGACACACGCCTCCCGTCGAACGTCTCGACCAGGAATTGTCGAGTGCTGTCGATCGAGGCCACCTGATCCCACTTGATCTTGAAGTCGGAGTCCGAATAGACGGTGGAGAACGTGAGCACATCCTTCTCCACCTTTATGACTTCCCCGACGAGCTTCTCGCCGGTCGCCGTCGTCACCGTGTCCGTCTGCGCATAGGCCGACGGTGCGGAGGCGAGCAACAAGAGAATCCAGCACGCAGCGCTCAGTCTCATGTTCGGCAGCATCATCCTTCCCACGTTAGAGACGATCAGGCACGCGATCAAGGCCTGAGTATCGGCTCCCTCGATTGGGGTCACCGTGGCGATCGGCAGCTGTCTACGGAATACTCCCTCTCGCTCCAAATCGCCGTAAGATGCCAGTTCCCCCGCGATGGCACTGGCGCCCGGCACACGTGTTGGCCCCTATGAAGTTGTCTCCCTGCTCGGGCAGGGCGGTATGGGCGAGGTCTACCGCGCGACCGACACCAACCTGAAGCGCCGGTCGCGATCAAGGTGTTGCCTGAAGCGGTCGCCGAGGACGCCGAGAGGCTCGCGCGATTTCAGCGCGAAGCGGAAGTGCTCGCGTCGCTGAACCATCCAAACATCGCGCACATTTACGGTCTCGAGAAATCCAGCCTCGCCGGGCAGGCCGGCGTGACGGCCCTCGTGATGGAGCTCGTCGAGGGCCCGACCCTCGCCGACTGGATCGCGCACGGCCCCATGCCGCTCGATGATGCGCTGCCGATCGCGAGGCAAATCGCGGAGGCGCTCGAGGCGGCGCACGGGCGGGGCATCATCCACCGCGATCTCAAGCCAGCCAACGTCAAGGTGCGGAACGACGGTGCGGTCAAGGTGCTGGACTTCGGTCTGGCCAAATCGTCCGGCCCGTTCGTGCCGTCGCCCGATCTGAGCGACACGCCAACGGCCACGTCGCCTGTTGGCCGCGACCCCGCCTGGCCGACCATGACGGAACGCGGCGTGATTCTCGGGACGGCGCCGTACATGAGTCCCGAGCAGGCGCGCGGCAAAGCCGTCGACAAGCGCACCGACATCTGGTCGTTCGGATGCGTCCTCTTCGAGATGTTGTCTGGACGCCGCCCGTTTCAGGGCGCCACGCTGCCGGACATCCTTGTTGCGGTGCTGTCCAAGGAACCGGACTGGAGCCTGGTCGCCGGCGCGCCGGCCCACGTCGTCCGATTGCTGCGACATTGCCTGCAGAAGGATGCAAAGCGGCGTCTTCGCGATATCGGAGATGCCGCAGCTCGAGCTCACGCCGGAGTCCGAAGAGTCCGCACGCGTCGCCATCTTCGGTCGCTCACGCAGGATGTGGCCGCTCGCCGTCGCCGCGGTAGGCGCCCTGGCTGCGGCTGGGACGCTCGCCTGGCGCTGGTCTCAGTGACGCCGGCTCGGGCGAGGTGATCTGGCGCGCGCGCTCCCTCGTGACTTCGTCAAGTGAGGAGTCTGAGAGCCGCATCTCTCCGGACGGGCAGTGGATCTCGTTTCTGTCGTCGACCGGTGGGACGACGCAGCTGCTGGTGCAACGGATCGACGGCGGCGAGGTGCGCCGGGTCGTTGTTCCCGCGGGCCAGGTGTTGAGCCAGGTCTGGTCGCCTGACGGGAGCCGGCTCGCATACGCGGTCGGGCAGGGCGAGAGAACATTCGTGCAGGTCGTCCCCGCGTTCTTCGGCGGCGTGCCGTCACAGAGCATTGCCCTCCAACCCGCACCGAATGAGGTCACGCTTCTGCGCTGGATCGGACAGACGATCTACGTTCAGGCGCAGCACAACCCAGGGCGCTCGCTTGAACGGATCGATCTGAACAACAACCAGGTCTCGAATGTGAGCCAGGGATGGACGGCTCCTGGCAGGTTCATGCGCTTTGACGTGAGCCCGGACGGCGCCGCGGTGGTCTTCTCGGCGCTGAGCGGAGGCCAGGAGGACCTGTGGGTGGCCAACGTCGATGGCACGTCGGCGAGACAACTGACGAACGATCAGTTTTTCGACGAACCAGCCGCTGTTTGCTGGCCGATCCACGGTCATCTTTCGCTCGAATCGCGGCGGCCAGATCGATCTATGGCAGGTCGACGTGTCAAGCGGGCGTTTCCAACGGCTCACGTCGAGTCAATCGGATGAAGAGCCGGAGAGCACCACGCCGGACGGCAAGCTTGTGAGCTTCAGGCAAATCTCCGTCGACTCAAATCTCTTCGCCTGGGATCCGTCGCGGAACGTGCTGACCGAGGTGACCGACGACGCGCTCAGTGATTTCGCACCGACCGCGACCGCGCGATGGCGCCACCGTGGTATTTCAGCGCAGCCGCCCGAGTCCGGTGCAGCGCAATCCTCTCGCGAACTCCACGCTCTTCCTCGGAACGTTCGATGGATCGCGATTTCGCGCCGAACCGACGGCTGTGACCGAAGGGTACGCGGCGCGCCTCTCGCCCGACGGTTCACGCGTCGCGTATCTACGAAGAGGATCGGATGGCCGCAACTCGACACTGTTTGTGAAGCACCTCGGTTCCGGCGACACGGTCACGTTGTCTTCAACATGCCCGGAACCCTCGTACCATCCATCACTCGACGAGTGGGTGGATCACAACCTGGCGTGGAACGCCGCCGGCACCGAGCTCTACTTCGTGGACCGGCCAGACGTGTATGTTGTGCGCCGGTACACGGTCGGCAGTGCCGCTGACGAACACGCCCCTCGCCGTAGCCCAGGAGAACGAGATCATTCATGACGTGCATCCGTCAGCCGGTGGCGCTCTGGCCTATATCGTGCGGTCCGCGGGCGGCTCGGTCGTGCATTTCATCGACGGTCGATCTGGTGCGAGTCTCGCCACCGTTCCGGTTCAGGGCGACCGTGAGCGCCCGCGGCTGGCTGGCCGGCGATGCCGGCCTTGTGCTCGCCCGCGCCGTGCGATTCCAGCCAGACTTCACGGCAGACGTGGAGGTGCTCGTCGTCTCCCCGAATGGTGGCGTGCGGTCCATTGGCGTCGTCCCGGAATGCCTTTCGTCGCCACGACACGCCTTGACCCAACGCGATCGGTTCTGTTCATCGCCCGAATCGAAGGGGGCTCGCACAACCTGTTCGAGATGTCGCTCGTCACCGGAAGGCTGCGTCAAATCACGGACTAACGCATTGCCAGGCGTGACGTTTTCCGGCATCCAGCCGCTCCGGGGCGGCGCGCTGATTGGCGTTCGCCACCAGCGACGGAGCGACATCTGGCTGCTGGATGCGACTCCGCTCGCGCCTGAATCGGCTCCGCCGCCCGCTCGCTGACGCGTGCTAATGTCTCCACGGTTCGGGCCGGTCGCCGAGGCGCTGGTCGCTCGAGTGGCGGAGAGCGTGGCCTGCAAACTCGGGCGTTCTCAAATACCGAGGGGAGTGTGTGCGATGGCGATAGACAGAAGATTCACGTTAGAGCATGCGAGGCAGCTGGCGCTGATGCGGCAATTCGCGATCATCGTCGAGAAGAAGACGACGGAACTGTGCCTGTCCGATGAGAGTGGACAATGCTTTGGCAGTATCGTGTCGCTGCTACGAGCATTGCCTCGAGCAACTCGATCAGCTGCCCAATACCTGCCTCCCGCCTCATGAACGCGCGGGCTGACTGCGACAACGGCTACGAGAAATGCAACGACGGAGTGTGCCGCGCCTGGTGTTCGTGATTCGCGTGCTCCCTACGTTTGACGGACGCCGCCGCAGGGCCTGAGCGATCAGACCTGCGGCGGGTTCGACTCCGCCAGCGGCCCTCCTTCCCGCAATGTTTGACCGAACATCCGTGACGACGATCGGCGTCGTGACGGCCAATCGTCCAGTCCTCGTTCGACGGTGTCTCGATTCTCTCGTCCGTCATTGCGACCTTCACGGCCGTCGTCCGCGGTTTCTTGTCATCGACGGCTCGACGAAGCCTTCGGATCAAGCCGCCACCAGATCGGCCGTCTCGGAGGTGGCGGACGCCAGTGGGCATCATCTGGAGTATGTCGGACCGAAGGAAGCGATCGCGAGTTCCGCGCGAAGCTAGCGAGTCCCCGAAGCGATCGGCATCGCGCTGGCATCAGGCATCCATCGGCGCGAACAGGAACCTGCTGCTTCTGTTGACGGCCGGCGAACACGTCCTCACTGTGGACGACGACGTTGTCTTGGAGACGTGGAGCGCGACGGACCGCGACGATGGCCTCGCGCTCATGGGCCATCATCAGGAACTGTTCGAGACCACCTTCTTTCCAGATCGCGTGACGGCGCTCAACACGGTCGCGCGATCGGCCGTGGACGTGTTCTCGGCACACGAAGCGCTTCTCGGGCATTCCCTGTCCGCGCTCGTCGCTCAATCCTCGCCTGCGGCTGATATGACCCGTGCGTGCGGCCATCTCCGATCGGCGCTCGAGGAAGGCCGTCCTCTCGTGGTGAGAGCGACGTTCACGGGGCTCGCCGGTGACGCCGGTGTGTACTGTCCATACCGGCTGCTGTTCAGCGGCGGCCCCCTCCGCCAGCTGCTGCTGACGAACGCGTCGATGTTTCAGACCGCGCTGACGAGTCGCGAAGCGTCTCGAATCGTGCACACCAACGTCGTCACGCACGACTGCGGATGCATGGCTCCCTGCATGGGGCTGGCGAATCGCGAGGTCGTGCCGCCGTTCATGCCCACCGGGCGCAATGAGGACGGTGTGTTTGGTGTGATGCTGGCTGCGTCGGACCCGGCGACGGTGTTCGGCCACGTCCCGGTTGGTGTGCTTCACGATTCGAATCGGCCCTCGGCTCGCCCGGCCGGGCCGATCCTCTCAGCGAGCGCGTCGCGGCTCTCCGATCTCATTATCTCGGTGGTGATGCGAAGCCGGTTGCCCGAGGCGTCCACGCTCGACGCCTGGTTGCGTGAGATGGGGCACCGATTCATCGACCTCGCTGAACTCAGCCGTCGCGACATCGCGGCGTACGTTTCGGAGATGATTAGCGAGGAGCGAAGTCTGGAACTGGCACAAATTGCCGAGGCCGTCGACGGCGAAAACTGCCCCAAGCATTGGCGCGATGGTCTCACGAGGTATCGCGATCAACTCCTGGCGAGCATGACGACGGAGGCGTTCTACCTGCCGACCGAATTTCACGGAGTCGGAACGGTTGAGGAGGGATTCGATGCGTTAAGGGCCTTCATGCGCGGCTTTGGCCGGCTGATCGACGGCTGGCCCGATCTGTGGGTTGCCGCGAGGGCGCTCAACGCGAACGCCGATGGCCGATCGGGACCGGGCTGATATTCTGCGTCGTGCCCATCACCATGCGTTCAATGCGCCTTCGTTGTCGTTCCATCCGGCATCTCTTGACCGGGGTGTCGATCGCCGTCGGACTGGCTGGCCCCTTGTTCGTGCCTGCGGACGCCGACGCCCAGCGGCTCGTGTTGCTCGTGCGGCACGCGGAACGTGCGGACGGTGGCGTGGTGCCGGCGGGGATGACCGCACCCGCCGATCCTGACTTGTCCGCCGAGGGCCGCGTGCGTGCCGATCGTCTGGCCGAGATGCTGGCCCAGGCCGGGATCACGAAGATCGTGGTCAGCGAGTTCAGGCGCACGCACCAGACCGCTGCGCCGCTCGCCGCCCGTCTCGGCCTCACGCCGGAACGGTCGTCGTCGAAAGACGTGCCGGGCCTGGTGACGCAGTTGGCGACATATAAGGATGATGTCGTGCTGATCATCGGCCACAACACCACGGTGCCCGCCGTTATTGCCGGGCTTGGCGGGCCGAAGGTGGTCATTCCCGACACCGACTACGCCAACCTTTTTGTCTTTGTACCGGCCACGCGTGCGCTCACGACTCTGCGCTACTAAGGCCGTCGCTGCCCTCAGCGTGCTCGCTCTCGCCTGCGCGACGGCGCCGATACTCGCGCGTCAACTACTCGGTGCGCCGCTCGATGGGCGCGAACCGATTGCCGTGTTCATTGCGGACGGCGACGGTCGCACTGGGTTCCGATCGTCGGATCGTCAGTTGGCGCAGTGGGCGTTCGAGGCGTGGCAGCGGACGGCGGGCGATGGTCTGCGCCTTGTGAATCGGCCGGAGCCTGAGGCGACCGTTCGTCTCTATTGGGCCGGACCGAACGACGGCCAGTACGGCGAGATGCGCTCGGTGACGGTCGGCGGGCGGCGCGGCGCCGAAGTCTTCGTGCGTCCGGACATGACGGCGCTCGGCGACGAGATTTCCGGGCGCGCGCGTCGCGATCCGCTGCTGCGCGAGACGATCGTGTATCTGACGTGCCTGCACGAGCTTGGACACGCGTTCGGCCTCGTGCACACGCGTAACTTCGAGGACGTGATGTATTTCTTCGGCTATGGTGGAGACATCGCCGACTACTTCGGGCGATACCGCGCGCGTCTTCGGTCGAGAAACGACATCGCGTCCACCTCGGGACTGTCGGCGTCAGATGAACGCGTGATGCGGTCCTTGTATCCGCCGGTTCCTCGCTCGTAACCACCGGTCATGGATCTTCGTCTGACGCTCGAACCGTACGACGTGCTGGTCGTCCATCTTCGTGACGGAGAGGACGAGACCACGGTCTCGGTGCACCCGTCGCGCGCGGGTGCGGAGTCGCTGCAGCGCGCGTTGCACACGGCGCTCGCGGAGGGCTACGGCGACTGCTTCTGGCCCGGCATGCCCGGCGGACAGTACTGGTGGATTTTCAAATGCGACCAGGAGACGCTCGAGACGATCGCCATGTGGACGCGAGGCGGCGCCTCGCTCTGGGAGCACGTCTTCCGTGCTACCGACTCAGCGACGTGGGTCAGGGATCGGCTCGACGCGGAGGTCGAACGGATAGATGGGGTCAGGTCTTGAATTGACGTACGGCGTCGTCAGTGTCATGACACGAGCGACACCGTACGTCAATTCAAGACCTGACCCCATCTCAAGTATTTGCCAGGATCGCGTCGTAGATCGTGCGCGTCAGTTCGTGGCCGCGTGCTTCGATCGAGTACAGCCCGTCGTACTTGCGGCCGGCAATGAAGCGCAGGGCCGTCGGTAGGTCCCAGTTCTGGCTCTGCTTGATGTGCATCGAGCCGCCGGTGACTTCGAGCAGCGTCGTGAGCGCCGTGTGTAGATCCGCTTGATTACCGGCGCCGATGCCGCCGAGGTCGATGTTCGCGAACGCGCCTGACGACCGAATCAGATCGTTGAGCACGATCCACGCGGGTTCAGTCGGCACGTCGGGAAGCGGGGGAGCCGGGGACGCCGGCGCGCCTGGTGCGGGCGGCGCGGCGCCCGGAGGCGGTGTCGCCGCGGCCGGCGCCGCCGCCTCGCGTTTCCAGCGTGACCTTGACGCCGTGCGCCGCGCCATACGCCACCATGACTTTGAGCGTCTCGACCGCGATGGCCATGTTCTCGCGCGAGAGCAGCCCCTGGTTCACCATGATGCGCGGGCAGCCGAGCACGACCGAGCGGTCGATCCAGACCTTCGTCAGATCGATGGCCTGAATCCGCGGCAGGAAGTTGTGCGCCGGCGCCGAGACGTTCAGTCCGCCGAATTCCACCACGACCTGACTGACGCGCGACTTCACCTTGTCCACGCGCGCGCGCACCTCCTTGTAGAACGACGGTTCGGTCGCGGGCAGGTGGTAGTGCTGCCACTCGAGATTGTGCACGCCGTAGGTGTCCGCATACATCTGGGGCAGATCGAACACGTCCAGCGTGCGCTCCGGGCTCGACGGCTGGTCCGGCAGCTTCAGGAGCGCGTGGAAGTTCAGCGTCATCATGGCCACGCGCGCGAGCTTCGCGGTCTGATCACTCCCTTGCGTCGCGTGCGCGGCGCGCGAACCCAGTGCGGTCATGGCACCGACGTGGGCGGCACTCAGCAGGAACTCTCGTCGCTTCATGGCGGCTGTTATAGCATGTGAATCATTCGCCTATGTCCAAGTACCCAGACAGCGTCGTCAGCGTCAATACCACGGGTCCGAATCTGCCGGATGGTGTGCTCGGCATCGCCGATCTCCCGGACGACTACGTGAATGGCTGCCGCGTGTTCGTTCACTACAACGGTCCGACCGAGCAGTTGCGCGGCGTCTGCACCGGCCTGGCCGTGCTCGATCCCGGCGCGAGCCCGCATCCGCCGCACCGTCACCCCGAAGAGGAATTTCTGATCATTTCCGAGGGCACCGGGATCATCGAGTGCGAAGGCAAGACCACGGACGTGGGTCCAGGCGCGATCATGTACTGCGCGTCGAACGCGCTCCACGGCATCACCAACACCGGCAAGGTGCCGCTGACGTTCTACTGGTCTAAATGGATAGCGAAGGGCTTCTGAGTAGGCGAAGGCGTGAACGCAGAGGCTGACCGCTGAGTTTCCTTTGGCCTCTAACCTTTTCCTCCTCTTTGCCCTCTGCCCTTTGCCCTCTGCCCTGATCGATGACCTCGAACACGTAGCCATTCACAGGCTCTCTGACAAAGAAACGCTGAAAGTCCGTCGCCCGCAGCGGCTCGATGATTTCCGCGCCGCGTGCGACGAGGCGAGCCTTCAACTCCTCGAATCCATCGAGCGGATGGAAGACGGCGATGTGCCGACCGAACTCGCCTTCGAACGGCGACGTCTCGAATCCCTCGACGTAGACCACGTGGATCTGCTGCCCGTTGCCGAGGTCCAGCCATTGCGTCGGCACGGGCGAGTTGCCGGGAATGGGGCCGCGGCCGTAGCCGAACGTCTGCTCGAAGAACGCCGCGGTGCGCTCGACATCACGAGTCGGCAGCGTCAAGTGCGCGAAGCTCATCGGGCTCGCGTCCCGTACGCCGTCTCGTTGATGGCGCCAAGCAACGACAGGTCGTTCGCCGCGTCGCCGAGGATCTGCCAGATCATGATCCCGGAAGCTTTCTCCATCGCAAGGCCCGTCTTCCGCCGAATCGTCGGGATCCCGTTGTAATAAATCGTCTTGCCGCCGGGCATCTTCCACTCATCGGCCTGATCGGCGCCGGGGAAGGTCGCGACGATGTCCTTGTACGTCATCGTGACCGCAGGCGACGACGGGTCCGGTCCGTAGCCGTATCCATAAAAAGGAACGCCCAGCACCATGCGCTCGCGCGGAATCTTGCGCGTCGCCCCAAAGTATTCCAGTGCCTCCACCGCGTGCTCGAACGTCGAGTGCGGTCCGGGACGCTCGGGCCGCCACGGCCCGGTGTGGTCGTAGCTCATGATGTTGACGAAATCGTACTGGGCAAGGGCGCGGTCGGTGAGCTGATCCTTGTAGAAGACCGCAATGGCCGACGTCATCAGCTTGCCGTGCCGGCGGAGCGCCTGTCCGAGCTCCAGGACAAATGGCTCGTAGCTCGCGCCGATGTCTCCGCCCTCGAGGTCCACGTCGATGCCGTCCAACTGATGCTCCACCGCGAGGCCAACCAGTCGATCGATGAATGCCGGGCGCCGGTCGTCCGCGAGCAGCGCGTGGTAGTAGGAGTGGTCGCCGCCTCCACCGATCGACGCCAGCACCTTGACTCCGCTCGCGTGGGCGGCCGCGACGAACGTCGCCAGTGCCGCCAGGTTCTGCGTGTACTCGCCGGCGGGCGTCGGGTTCAGAAACGACAGGTTCACGTGAGTCAGCTGATTGAACGGCACTGAAGCCGGATCCGCCGTCGTGGCCGCACGGAGCGAGTAATAGCCGATGACCTTGAAGGACGAGCGGTCGTTTTGCCGCCGCCCCGGTCGAGCCGCCGAGAGGAAGGGCGGCTCCGACGGCCCCGACAGCAATGATGGACGCCATCGCTACGGCACAGGGGGTCAGACCTCGGGGCGGACGCATGCGGCACAGGATAGCAGCGGGATCCCGTGAGGTGTCATTTGTGCCGGCCGCCTCGTCACATTGACGAGATCTCCTGGCAGATCACGGCGTGAGTCGCGAATAGCCCCACGCGGCCGGGCTGTCATGCTGGCAGAAACGTTGCTACCTATTCACGTCTCCGTCACGTGTCGGAGAGAGACTGGAAAGAGAACGGCAAGAGAAAGGAATTCGCTATGCATCTGAACGAAGTCATGAACCAGCCGGTCGTTGTTTGTCCGGAGAACACCACGCTCGACCACGCCGCACGCCTGATGTGGGAACAGGATTGCGGGATCATGCCGGTCATCGACGAGGAAGGCCGGCTCGTCGGCGTCGTGACGGACCGTGACATCTGCATGTCGGCCTACACGCAGGGGCTCCCGCTCAACGCGATTGCCGTGACGACCGCCATGGCGCGGACGGTCGTGGCCGGCCACGAAGACGATTCGATCGAGTCCGCCGAGCAACTCATGCAGGACAACCAGATCCGGCGGCTGCCCGTGGTGGACCGTGAAGGCCGTCCGGTCGGCATGGTCTCGCTGAACGACCTGGCTCGTCTGGTGGCGCAAGCTCGCCGCACGACCTCGGACCGGGAGCTCGTCCAGACGCTCGCGGCCATCTGCCGGCCGAGAATGATGCAGACACAGACTCCGCAGCCGGCCTCTCACAAGGGCCGTGGCGAGTTAGGGCTTCGCCGTTCCCCGTTCCTCGTTCCGGTTCCCCGTTCCTGGTTCTTGAACCGACGAACCGGAACGGGGAACGAGGAACGGGGAACGGTCCGCCTTACTTTTCTCTTCTTTTCCTCGCCTGCTCCTGCAGCCGTCGTCTCGCGGCCTCGAATGCCTCGCGGATGGCGACCTTTGCCCGACGGTGGTGCGAGTTCGGCTCATCCTGCTTCAGCGTCCGCCGCCGGCCGCGCGCGAGCAGGGTCGGCTTGACGCTCGCGTCGTGCGCGACGATCACGTCGGCTCCCGGGATGCCGAGCTCGATGAGCACGCGATACCGGTTGCCCTCCCGATGCCGCCCGGATTGGTCGATGCGCACACGCGCGCTGACGATCGACGGGTGATATCGCTCGAGGCGCGCGAGTCGTGTCCGAACGTCGGTTTCGAGTTGCTCTGGATACCGGACCCCTCGGAAGGTCACGGTTGGGGGCGTCTGCATCGGCATTCCCTCCCTGCAGGTACTATGTCGCCGAAGAACCACGTGGGTTGTGGATAAAGGAGCAGGCATGCGAACACGATCCATCATATTGAGCGTTGCCGCACTCGCGCTGTCCGCGGCGACAGTCGCGGCACAGACCGCCCCGGCGGGCCAGACGGCCCCGGCAGCCCCCGCGGCCGGCCGCGGCCAGGCGGCAGCGCCAACGCCAGCGTCGTGCGGTCCCAATCCGCCCGCCGAGCTGAAGAACGTCGCGAAGGGCTCGCGCTGCTTCGAGCTTCGTACCTACACAGTTCGTGCCGAAGGTCCGGGCAATGCCGACATGCTCCACGCGCGTTTCCGGGAGCGCACGATACCGATCTTCAAACGCCTCGGCATGGAAGTGGTCGGCTTCTGGCAGCCCGTGTCCAAGCCGGACACGCTGATCTACCTGCTCGCGTACAAGGACGCCGCCACACGCGACGAGCTCTGGGCCAAGTTCGCCGCCGATCCGGAATGGATCAAGACGCGCACGGAAATGCAGGTCTCGTCGCAGGTCACCAACGAGTTCATGATCGCGACCGACTACGGGCCGATGAAATAGGGTCGAGGGTTCGCGACCAGGTTCGAGGGGTCCAAGCGCCAGAGGTGCGAGGGTTCCAAGGAACCAGGGTTCCGAGGACCGGTCTCGAACCTTCGACCCTTGGACCGTTCGATACCGTCCTAGTCCACACGTCATGTCTTCTAGCTGGACTTCCATGTAGACCTCGTCGTGCACCTCGTCGCCGAGCCGGACGTGACGGCGGGCGACACCGATGTCCCGAAATCCCAGTCCTTCGTAGAAACGCCGGGCTCGCACGTTCGACGCGAGGACCTGAATCACGAATTTCTCGTAGCCCTGCTCGCGCGCAAACGCCGCCGAGTATTGCGCCATCCGGCGACCAAGGCCGTTGCCACGGGCTTCCGGCCGAAGCCACGTGCCGATTGTCCCGACGTGTCGCATCGATGAGGCAAACGAGACCAGCAGATCGACCGACTGGAGTCCGACAGCCCGGCCGTCGATCTCCGCAAGAAAGAGCGCCTGCCGCGGTCCAAGCGACGCGATGAACCGCCGCTCGTCGTCAACCGAGAATGGCTGGTCGAACAATGTGTACTGACGCTCCGCGACGACCGCGTTGATGACGCTGGCCGCGCGCTCTCCGCATCATCGACCGTTGCGCGACGGATCTGGATCATTCATCGGTCGACCGACCTTTGCACCGCTGTATCGTATGCCCATGTCTCTTTCTGCCTCAGTCGTGCGTCTGATCGTCTGCGCCGGGCTTGTCGTCGATGACGATGCTGAGTGGCGCGCCCATGATCCGGCCGATCCTTGCCGCCGGGCAGCAGCCGCCGCCTCCGATCTGGCGGATGACACTTCCAGAGATTACGGGAATCGTGAACCGGATCCGCGCGGGCCGGGACCTGACGCCGAAGCGGTGGCCCAACAACGGGCGCGTGGCCGTCGCGTTGTCGTTCGATCTCGACACGGAGACGCTGTTCCTTCGCGCGAACCAGATCTCGCCGCAGCCGCTGTCACGCGGTGAATACGGCGCCCGGGTGGCTCAGCCGCGCATCATGGCGCTCCTCGAGAAGAACAAGATTCCCGCGAGCTTCTTCATTCCGACCGTGAGCGCCGAGCTCCACCCGGAAGCGATCGAGGGGATTCTCAAGTCGCCGCTCAAGCACGAAATCGGCGTCCATGGCTGGGTGCACGAAGTGCTCAGTGGCCTCGTCGGGACCGAAGAACGCGATCTGACTCGCCAGGCATTCGACTACTGGACGAAGCGGCTTGGCCGCGCCCCGGTTGGCATCCGCTGTCCGTCGTGGGATTTCACGAAAGACACGCTCGGCCTCATCCAGGAGATGAAATTTCTCTACGACTCGAGCCTCATGGGCGACGACCGGCCGTACGAGATCATCGCCGACGGCAAACCCACCGGCATCGTCGAGCTGCCGGTCGAGTGGATTCTCGACGACTTCGCCTACTACAGCTATGACCGTCCGAACTACGCGTACCTGCGCGTGGGCGACGAGGACGTCTATCAGGTCTACAAGAACGAGTTCGACAAGGCCTACGAGGAGGGGACGATGTTCCTGCTGACGATGCACCCGCAGATCACGGGCCATCGGTCGCGCATCGTCGTGCTCGAACGGCTGATTGCGTATATGAAGTCGAAGCCGGGCGTCTGGTTCGCGACACACGAACAGGTCGCGAGGGCGGCCGCGGAGCAGCTACGAAAGTGACGTCAACAGATCATTGCGGATCTGCGATCTGCGATTGCGGATTGCATTGAGAATTGAGCCATCGAGGATCGGCGACCGAGGACCAATCCTCGATCCACTATCACCCGATGGCAACCAATGCAATCCTGCAATCACAGATCACAGATCCGCAATGATCTAGTTCGCGGCCGCGAGCTTCGTCAGCTCTGCCTTCTCGGGGGCGCTCGCGGTGTGATTCAGGGATGCGATCACGCCGGCCAGGGTTTTGACGCCCTGCGGCGCCGCCGAATCCTTCACCACCGCCTCGAGCTTGGGCTTGTCTGCGGCGTTGGCCGTGTGCATCGTGTTAATCAGGGCCTGCGCGATCGTTTTCTCGTGCGCCGTCGCCGTGTCGCTCTTCACGATGCCGCCGAGCGTGGCTTTTTCAGCGTCGTTCGGGAAGTGGTTCAGCTTGGCCAGGATACCAGCCATCGTCCGCACATTGGCTGACGGCGCCTGCATGGCTGCCGCGGCGAACGAGGTGGCGAGCGTGAGAGCGATGGCGAACGAAATCAGGGCACGCATGTCGAGCTCCTTTTCGAAGGGTCAGGGTCGTAGAGTGGAGACGCCTTGTTCCAGCCTGTAGAGCGAGGCGACCTCCGACTCCGTGAGTGCACGGTTGAAGACGGCCAGGTCATCGAAGAGGCCGATGTAGTTCAGGCCGAGCGCGATCTTGTTCTCAGCCGGATCCCACGTGAAGGTCTGCTGGCGCGGGCTGAGTGCGCCGCGCGGCGCACCGTCGAGGTAGAGCCTCGCGACGCCGTCGGGGCGGCCGGTGTTGAACGATTCCCAGGTGTACACGATGTGCGTCCACTTGCCCTTGGCGAACGGCGGCGTGTCCACCGTCACGAGCGGGCGCTCGGCGGCGGGAATCTCTTCGAACGGCCGCTTGTTCGGATTCCACACGGGGAAGTCGGCGTACACGCCGAGGCGGAACGGCACGTCGGCACCGGGCACCTTGCTTTTCTCGAACTCGACGAAAAACGCGCCGTTGTTCCACATGCGTGGCGTGATTTGGATCGGGTCGCAGAATCCGATCCCGAGGTCCGTCTGAGGATCGGTGCTGAGCCAGAAGGAGACGGTGCCGGTCCAGTTGGACGCGGCGTACGGCATATTCGCGCCCCCTTGATAGAAGACGGCTGGCGCGCCGCGCCGCGTGAAGCGAATCGCGTCGCCGAATCGCCCGGCGCCCGCCACGTGGACGGTGTCGGTCGGCGGCAATCCGGGCTGGGCTTCCGCCCGCCGCGCGAACGTCGGCGACCAGTAGAGCTTCGGATCCCCGGCCGCGTGTCGCGCATCGACGCCGCCGTCGAACGGCGCGTGAAAGGCCAGCGCGCCGGCGAGCGAGGCCTGTGACGTCGGAGTCGTTGCGGCGTTCAGGGACACCACGGCGCCGATTGCCAGCGCCGTGCACAGGATCGGGATGCGCATCTAGAACGCCACGTTCGCCGGCAGGTACTTCGCGACGAGGTTCTGCGTAGTACGGCCGCAGCTCAGTCCAGTTCGGCGGGTGCGGCGACTTCGAATACAGATCGTACGGATTGAACTTCTGCACCCACGGCAGCATCTGCGCGGTCGTGGTCGTCGCATCAGCCAGTCGTACTCGCCCTCGCGATGCCACGCGTAGAACGAGTGGTAGCGAATCATGTACAGGGCCGGCTCGGGCAGGTAGTTCTTCATGACGTGGTACAGGTACTCGTCGTGTCCCCACGACATCAGCACGTTCCGCAGGCCGCAGCCTTCGCGTGTACACGCCGAGCTGCGTGTTGTAGCGCGGGTCGACGGAGTCCGGGTTTCTGCGAAGAACTCGTGATAGACGATGCGTTCGCTGTAGCGGCAGCCGACGGGGAAGGTGTCGCCGACGACCGCCCACTGCGGCTCGCCGTAGAGGCACAGCACCTTGCCGAGATCGTGCAGCAGCCGACGAGCACGAACCAGTCCTCGTGCCCGTCGGCGCGAATCGCTTCGGACGTCTGCAGCAGTGCTGCAGCTGGTCGAGCTCGATGTCCGGGTCGGAATCGTCGACCAGCGTGTTGAGAAAGTCGCACGCCTCGAAGACGCTCATCCGCCGGCGCTCGAGGGCGAGGAACTCGGCGCGCTTGCGCTGGACGAAGTCGTAGGTCTGATGGCGATGGTTCTCGCGGTAGAACTCGCGGACCGTATCGCGCGCCGGCGTGTCGTAGTTGCGGTAGTCGGCCTTGGCCTTCGTCCCCGGCTCGGGATAGACGCTCGCGACGACGAACTCTTCCCAGGCGTGACCGGGATCGTGAGCGAGCGATGGTGCCTTGGCCGGTGATGACGGGTCCATAAAGCCTCCGCTGGAAGGCTCCACGATAGCGCAAAAGACGGTTCGGAGGTGCGGAAGTGCGAGGGTGCGGAGGTTGGTACGAGGTGCTGAGGAAGGTGCGCAGGTTCTGAGGGAATCCGGCTGGGATTCGCTCCGAGGCTCGCCGAGACCTCCGTACCAACCTGCGAACTCGCCTTCCGCGACCTCGTCCAACCTCCGCACCCGACCTGCACTTCGAACCGAGGGTTCGCACGTCCTGGCTCTCTTGACAGCGCGTGTTGAGTGCTATATTTTTAGCATCATGGTGCTGAGAAATTAGCATGAAGTCCCTGAGCCGACGCGAACGCCAGATTCTGGACATCCTGTACGCCCGCGGCCGGGCCACGGCCGCCGAGGTCCAGGCCGCGCTGCCGGACCCGCCGGGCTACTCGTCGGTCCGCGCGCTCCTGCGGATCCTCGAAGAGAAGGGGCATGTTCGGCACGAGGCCGACGGCCCGCGCTACGTGTTCTCGCCACGCCTCGCGCCGAGCCGTGCCCGACGCTCGGCGGTGCGCCACCTGCTCGACACATTCTTCAACGGCTCGTCCGGCGACGCCGTTGTCGCGCTGCTCGACGACAGCGCAAAGACGCTCACGCCGGAACAGCTCGCCCGCATCGAATCGATCATCGACAACGCCAGAAAGAGAGGACAGTCGTGACCTTGCTGCTGGACGTCGCCCTCGCCGCCACCGTGCTCTTCGCCGCCGGATGGCTGGCCGCAATCGGTCTGCGATCCGCTTCCGCCGACGTGCGCCGCACGATCTGGCGGGCCGTCTTTGCCGGAGTCGCCGCGCTTCCGCTCCTCCTGGCGTTTGATCCGCCGCACGCCGCGGCTCAGTTCGTCGCGGTGGTCGGCGTGCCGTCCGGCGTGAGCGGCGCCTCACGAGCGGTCGCCGGCGTGCCGTGGCTGCTCGTCGTCTGGGCCGCGGGCTTTGCGTTCGTGATCGGACGGCTGACCGTCGGGCTTGCCATGGTTCGGCGCTGGGGCCGGACTGCCGAGTCCGGCGGCAAGGCCGATTTCTCGGGAGCCATTTCAATTCCGATGACGTGGGGCGTCGTGCGGCCGCAGATTCTCTTGCCGGCCGAGGCTCGCGCCTGGTCCGACGAGGCGCGCGATCTCATCATTCGTCACGAAGCCGCGCACGTCGCGAGTCACGACTGGGCGTGGCAGACGATCGCGCGCGTCGTGACGGCAGTGCTGTGGTTCCATCCGCTCGCGTGGCTCGCCGACGCGCGTCTGCGGCGCGAAGCCGAACGCGCGGCAGACGACGCCGTGCTCGCCGGCGGCGCGAATCCTGCCGACTATGCCGAAGAGCTCGTCAGGGTTGCTCGATCGATCGCGCAGACGCCCGCGGTCGCCATCGCCGCGGTGGGAATGGTCGAGTCATCGTCGCTCGAGCATCGCGTGCGGCACGTGCTGGATCGATCCGCCGGTCGAGGTCCTGCAAGCTGGGTGGTCCGTGCGATCGTCGCGGTGTTCGTCGCCGCGCTCAGCGTTTCGGCCGCGGCACTGCAGGACCGGCCGGTCTATCGGGTTGGCGACGAAGGTGTGACGCTACCGATCGTCGTGACGAAGGTGCAGCCGGTCTATTCACAGGAAGCGAAAGACAATCACGTCGAGGGTGAGGTGATCCTTGACCTGGTTATCAACGAATCTGGCGAGCCCACCGACATCCGCGTGGTCAAACCGCTCGAGCCCTCACTCGACCGCGCATCGCTCGACGCCGCCGCACAGTGGCGCTTCGTGCCGGGGAAGAAGGATGGAGACCCTGTGCGCGTCAAGGTCACTCTGAACTTTCACTTCGAGCTGCGAGATAGTCCACCGTCCTAACGGCCAGCGCAGGGACGCCGGCGTCAAAAGGCATCGAGTGCAATCAGGGAGGTCCCATGCTGCAGTCGCTGAACCGCGTCCTCGGCGTTGTCGGGTTCGTTGCTGTGCTGGGTGTTTCGGCGGCTGGATTTCAGGAGGGTCCCGTTTATCAGGTCGACGACCCTGGCGTGACGTCGCCACGAGTCGTCAAGGAAGTGCGGCCACAGGTACAGCGCCGAGGCCATGAAGGCGAAGGTCCAGGGTGAGGTCGTGCTCAGAGCCGTCGTGAGCCAGAAGGGCCAGCCGACGGACATCCGGGTCGTCCAGTCGCTCGAGGAATCGCTCGACAAGGAAGCCGTGAAGGCGCTGGAGCGCTGGCTCTTCGAGCCGGGACGACGCAACGGTGACCCCGTACGTGTCGAGGTCGAGGTCATGCTGAGCTTCAAGATTTCCTAGGCTTCGGGTTCGACTCGAACTCCTCGCCCCGTCGACTCCTCGACCTCCTCGAACTCTTCGACCTCCTCGACCCCTTCGAACTCCTCGACCCCTTCGACCCCCTCGACCCCTCGAACTCTGCTATCCTCCGCCCTCTTACCGGAGGTCGGTCATGCACGTGGCGATGCACAATTGGATGCGCGCGGAGCCCATCGAAACGACGATCGCGCGCCTGGCGAAGTGTGGGTACGACGCCATCGAGATCAGCGGCGAGCCCGAGCGATACAACACGAAGGACGTTCGCAAGCTCTTGACCGACCACGGTCTGACCTGCTGGGGGTCGGTCACGCTCATGCTCGGCGAGCGCAACCTCCTCGCGGCTAACGAGAAGGCCCGCGCGATGTCCGTCAAGTACGTAAAAGACACCATCACGATGGTGAAGGAGCTCGGCGGCCAGGAGATCACCATCGTCCCCGGCACCGTCGGGAAGGTCGTCGCCGATGCGTCGGCCGAAGAAGAGTGGAACTGGGCGGTTCAGAGCCTGAAGCAGTGCTACGAGCACGGGCTGAAAGAGGGTGTCCGCCTCGCGATCGAGCCGCTCAACCGGTTCGAGACGTACTTCCTCAGCCGCCATGACCAGGCGCTCGCGCTCGCCGAAGCCGTCGGACCCAAGGCCGGCATCTGCCTCGATGCGTTCCACATGAACATCGAGGAGAAGGACATGTTGCAGGCGCTCCGGAACTCCAAGGACCGTCTCAACGACGTGCACGTGGCAGACAACAACCGCATGGCCTGCGGGATGGGCTCGATCGACTGGAAGGCGTTCATCCAGACGCTCAGGGACATCGGCTACGACGGCGCGCTGACCGTGGAGTTCGTCGCACCGGTCGATCGAACGCCGGCCAACCCGTACAAGAACGCCCTCGAAACCGGTGACGTCGAACTCACCCCGGAGGAACAGAAGTTCCTCGTCGACCACGGCAGCGGCAACTTGTCCGACGAGTTCTACACCTGGCTCGTGGCCGAGACCATCAAGACGCTGAGAAAGTACATGTAGCGCCGTTTCGCTCGGTCGAACGGTCCAGCCAAAAGTGGCCGGGTGAATTTTGCCGTAAAATTCACCCGGCCACTTTTTCGTTCCTTTTCGTTGCCCTTTGCCGCTCAGCCCAGGATCGCGACTCGGCCCGTACGACATCGATTCGCTCCTCGGCGCGGGGGGCATGGGCGAGGTCTATCGCGCGCGCGACACGCGGCTGGATCGCCGCGTCGCCATCAAGGTCCTTCCGGAAACACACGCCGCCGACGCTGAGTTCCGCAGCCGGTTCGAGCAGGAAGCTCGCATCATCGCGGCCCTGAACCACCCCCATATCTGCACGGTGTACGACGTCGGCCGCCACGAAGGCAGCGACTACATCGTGATGGAGCTCATCGAGGGCACGACCCTCGCCGAGCGTCTCGCGAGACAGCGGCTCCGCGTCGAGGAAGCGCTCAGCTACGCGATCCAGATCACGAGCGCCCTCGAACGGGCACACCGCGCCGGCATCGTGCACCGGGACCTCAAGCCCGGCAACGTGATGGTGACGAAGTCCGGCGTGAAGCTGGTCGACTTCGGACTGGCAAAGGCCGCGGCGCCCGCGGTCGTCGCGTCCGGCCTGTCGGTGTTGGCGACGACGCCCGCGAACGTCACGGCGCCGGGCCAAATCCTCGGCACGCTTCAGGTACATGTCGCCCGAGCAAATCGAAGGCGTCGAAGCGGACGCGCGGACGGACATCTTTTCGTTCGGCGCGATGTTCTTCGAGATGCTGACGGGGCAGAAGGCCTTCGACGCGAAGAGCGCCGCGGGTCTGCTCGGCGCGATCCTCAAGGATCAGCCGCCGCCGGTCACCTCGCTCCAGCCCCTTGCGCCGCGCGCACTGAACCGCGTCGTCGCGGCGTGCCTGGCGAAGGATCCTGACGATCGATGGCAGAGCGCGCGCGACCTGCGACGCGAGCTGCAGTGGATCGCTGACGGCACGGCCGATAGCGGGTCATCGATCCTTCGCGACCGTCCGTCTCGCACGTGGTGGATGGTCGGCTTGGCCACCGTCGCGGCCGCGCTTGCCGGCATCGTGATCGGCGTGGCGATGCGTCCGGCGCCAGCGGCCGTGCCGGTGACGCGCTGGAGTTTTCCAACGGCCAGCGTTGGCAACAGTACGCGGATCGCGGTCTCGCGTGACGCGCAGTCCATCGTGTACGAAGCGCTCCGTGCGGACGGGATCCAGCAGCTGTTCGTGAGGCATCGCGATCAGCTGGAGCCCGTGCCGATTCGAGGGACCGAAGGTGCCGTCCAGCTCGCCCTCTCGCCCGACGAGGCCTGGGTGCTGTTCGTCGCCGGCAGACAACTCCTCAAGGTCCCGTTCGACGGCGGGCCCGTCACCGTCGTCTGCGACGTTCCGCCGAACGTGGTTGGGCTCAGCTGGGGACCGCGCGACGAGATCGTCTTCGGTAGTGCCGAGGGCTTGTACCGTGTGCCCGCCGCCGGCGGACGCGCGGCACCGGTCACGCGTGTTGACGCCGCGGCCAAGGAGACGGCCCACGGCTGGCCTGTCATCCTGCCGGACGGCGATCGCATCGTCTTCGTCATCTCGCGCGCCACGATCCCGGAGATCTCCGTCACCACGATGTCCGGCGAGGCGCCGCACGCGCTCGTGCGCGGCACCCACCCGCGTGTGACGGCAAACGGTGACCTCCTCTTCACGCGCGGGAGCACCGTCTGGGGAACGCGAGTTGATCCGGGGTTCACACGCATCGTCCGTGAACCCGTTCCGGTGCTCGAAGGCGTCAGCGCGTTGCTGTCCGGGTACACGGCGGTCGACATTGCGGCGAACGGCACGCTCGTCTATCGGCCGCGGCAGGCACAGTCGCATCAGTTGTCATGGGTCACTCGCGACGGTGATACGTCGCCGGCAACGACGGAGCGCTTCGACGGCATCTATCACGGCCCGCCCGCGTTGACGCCCGACGGGCGGCGCCTGGCGATTTCCCGCCATGCCACCAACGGCCTCGATCAGATCGCGATCTACGATCTGCAGCGCGGCATCCAGACCAACCTCACGGGCGTCTCGGGCACCAGCCGCTGGCCCGTCTGGACGCCGGACGCGAGTCGTCTCACGTTCGCGTCCGAGCGCGAGGGGTCGTGGGATTTGTTCGAAGTGCCGGCGAACGGCGCCGGGGCGCCGCAACCGCTGCTCGTCGCCGCTGACGATCAATGGCCGTGGTCGTGGTCGCCCGACGGACAGACGCTCGGGTACGTCGGCGGAAGAGTCGGAGTGTTCGGCATGTGGTTCCTGCCGCGCGGCGGAAAGCCGTACCAATTGCCGGCGACCGCCGGCAGCCCGGCGGGCGGCCCATCGCCGGTCGTCGAGTTCTCGCCGGATGGGAAGTGGATCGCGTATCAGTCGGATGAGTCGGGGCGGATGGAAACTGTACATCCGGCCGTTCTCCGGAACGGGCGAGCCCGTGCAGGTCTCGACCAGCGGGGGCCGCTATCCTCTGTGGAGCCACGATGGCCGGGAGATTCTTTACCTCAGCGGCACGGATCGTCTGATGTCGGTCTCTGTTAGGCTCGCGGCCGAACCCGTGTTCTCTCAGCCGGTCGAGCTCTTCCGCATTCAGCTGGGCAACGACGGATCGCGCCCGTATGACGTCGCCGCGGACGGACGGCTGCTCGTCATTCAGGATCTCAACACGACGCCAGGCTCCCTCGTGGTCGTGGAGCAGTGGACGAAGGAACTCGATCGGCTTCTCGGTAGCAGCAACAACTGACTCGGAGGTCGTATGTCTCGACGACGTGGGTTGACAGTGTCCGCGTTCGGGCTCGTGCTCGCGGCGACGGTGGGGATCTTCGCTCAGGGCGGCCGCGGATTCTCGCGGCCGGAACCGCTCGATGTCAACGACCACACCGGGTGGACGTCGATCTTCGACGGCGCGACGCTCAAGGGCTGGAACGTGAATCCTGCCGTCTGGACGGTGGAGAACGGCGCGATCACCGCCGCATCAACGGCCGAACGCATGATCGGCTCGAGCTACGCGATCTGGGACGGCGGCGAAGTTGCCGATTTCGAGTGGAAACTCGAGGTCAAGCTCGACGGCGACATTCACAGCGGCATCGCCTACCGGAGCTGGACCGATCCGAACCGCGCGGCGACGCTCGGACCTGCCGCGCAGCCGCCACCGGCGCCGCCCCGTGCGGGCGGCCCCGCCGCGGGCGCGGGACGAGGCCGTGGCGCGCCGCCGCAGGTTCCAGTCGATCCGCGCTGGACGCTCTACGGGCCCGGCATGGACAACGATGCTGACCGGAGGAATACCGGCAACGTCGAAGACCGGGGCACAGCGCGCCGCTTCGTGTCGTGGCGCGGAAGCGCCGTCCGGGCAGAAGCCGGCAAGCTCCCACGCGTGGTCGGATCGCTCGGCGATCCGGCCGCGCTGATGGAGCTCATCAAGGCCGGGGACTGGAATCAGTTCCACATCATCGCGCGCGGCAACCACCTGACGCACATCATCAATGGCCAGGTGATGGCCGTGCTCATCGACGAGGATCAGACATTCTTCACACCAAAGGGATTGATCGGCTGGTCGATCGAGGGTGGCGCGACCGGCCGTGTCAGCGTCCGGAATATCTGGCTCAAGAAACTGTAAGGAGGCGGTTGCCGACCGCTATCATGGGCCGCGAACAGCTATGAAGCGCGCGCACTCTTTCCCAATCGTCGTGATCAACGTGGCCATCTGCGCGCTTGCCGCGTCCACGCTGGTCGTTGCCACACCATCGGCCACGCGCATCGGGTCAATCCGCGGAGCAGCAGCCCTCCGGCGGCGCCGATCCGGCCCCCGATCCGGCTGCCGGCCTCTTCTGGCAGACATGCGGCGAATGCCACGATGGAACGCGAATCGTGTCGACACGCCGAACCAAGCCCGAGTGGGAACAGATCATCCACAAGATGATCGAGGAGGGCGCGACCGGCACGCCCAAGGATTTCGAGACCATCTTCGGCTACCTGCTCCGTCATCACGGCAAGGTCTACATCAATACCGCGACCGCGGACGAGATCGCGACGATCGTGGGCCTCTCGGCGAAGGATGCGGAGGCCATCGTCGCCGCCCGCAAAACGACCGGATCGTTTGCGGATCTCGAGGCGGTGAAGAAGGTTCCGGGTATCGACGTCAAGAGACTCGAGGAGCACAAGGACGCGGTCGCCTTCTGAGTGTGGTTGAAATATGGGGGCCAGCGTGCTCGTATGTGCTCTCGTACCGCCAGGGAGGATAACGTCATGAAGGCACACACTCGCCTGATCGCTGTCGCCATTCTTGCGGCTACCGCGATGACCGGCCTGGTTGTCGCGCAGGGTGGCGGAGCGACGGCACCGCAAGCGCCAGGGCCCACGACGGCACAACCCGCGCCCCCGCCCGCTGCGGGACGCGGCGCCGGTCCGGCGGCAGCCGGCCAAGGCGGAGCCCAGGGCCGAGGCGGAGCTCGCCGCGGCGGTTTCACGCAGTACACGCGCCCGCTGGCATCGCCCGACGTGTTGGTCCGCGGCAAGGCCCTCTACGACACGAATTGCGCCAGTTGCCACGCCGGGGACCTTCGCGGGACCGTCGATGGCAAAAACCCGAACCTGCTGCGCTCGGGTATCGCGCTGAGAGATCAGAAGGGCGAACTGGTCACCGCCGCCGTGGCCAAGCACAGCCCCACCCTGACGCTGATCGAGGCCGATACGGTCGCGATCGCGGAATACATCCACAGCGTTCACGCCACCATGGGCGGCCAGGGCAGCCCTCCCGGACGCAACCCGACCAACGTCACGCTGAACGTCCTCGTGGGAGATGCGAAGGCGGGCGAAGCGACATTCGGCGCCATGTGTGCGTCGTGCCATTCGGTGACCGGGAATCTCCGAGGGATCGCGGCCAAGTTCTCCGACCCGAGAGCCCTCCAGAATGGCTGGGTGAGCGGCACGACGAGCGCGTTTGGCGGTGGCGGCGGGGGCGGCGGCGGGGGAGTGTGACGAGCGGCCTTCCTGCGACTGTGACCATGGCGAACGGCTCGAAGCTCGAGGGGACCCTGGTGCGCCAGGACGACTTCCTCGTCGTCCTGATGCTGCCGGACGGAACGCGCCGATCCATGGCGCGCACCGACGGCGTTCCCAGGGTCGACGTCAGGGATCCGATGGCGGGGCACAACAACACGATTGTGAAGCTCGCCTTCGAAGACCCTGACAACAAG
Organism: uncultured Acidobacteriota bacterium; assembly: GCA_963793255.1. Classification (GTDB taxonomy): domain Bacteria; phylum Acidobacteriota; class Vicinamibacteria; order Vicinamibacterales; family SCN-69-37; genus CAVTYZ01. Next base: position 212,343 of record CAWBZK010000008.1, on the reverse strand, counting down.
AAGATGCACGACATCACCGCGTACCTGTGGACGATCAAGTAGGGGGCCGAGACAATGAAGAAACTCTTGCTCGTCGCATCGTTGCTCGCCGGCCCCGCGCTGCTCTTCGCGCAGAATCCCTACTACGTTCCGAGCGGGCCGACGCCTCTCGGCCCGGGCCATCCCGACTGGAGGGGCCAGACGATCCAGAGCGGGCCGGCTCCCGCCGCGACTGGCGGCCTCGATCAGGCGGGCATCATGAAGCCGCTGTCGGATGAGTGGACCAGCTACTCCGGCGATCTCACCGGCAAGCGCTACAGCGCGCTGAAGCTCGTCAACACGACCACCGTCAAGAATCTGAGCCTCAAGTGGATCACCCCGCTCAACCAGGGGTGCGGAGCCGAACTGGTGCGGCCCGCTCCGGCGAGGGCCAGCCGGTCCGGGGTGGCGGCGGCGGACGCGGCGGTGGTGGCGGCGGGCCAACTTATCCCATCATCGTCGGCGGCCTCGGGCAACGGTGACGCGAACACCTGCGGCCCGGCGCGCATCGGCGGCGGAATTCTGGCCGTCGACGGCACGCTCTACGCGGCCTCGCCGAACAACGTCTTTGCGGTCGATGCGCGCGACGGCGCGGTGCTCTGGCACAACTACTGGAAGTCGCGCGGCGGCACGACGACCGGCACGCGCGGGCCCGGCATGCTGGGCAACCTGATCTACTTCTCGCAGCACGACGACTGGGTCGTCGCCCTCGATGCCAAGACCGGCAAAGAGGTCTGGCGGCACGAGGTCGCGCCGTTCGACCAGCAGTACTTCTCGTCGAACGCGCCGATGCCGATCAACGGCCATCTGCTCGTCGGCACCGGCAACGACCTGGACGCGCCGGCCTTCCTGAAGTCCCTCGATCCGCGAACGGGCGCGGTGCAGTGGATCTGGTATGCGACGCCGCAGAAGGAGGGCGATCCCGGCCTCGAGACGTGGGCGAGCCTCGACGCGGCGCGGCACGGCAACGGCGCGACGTGGATTCCGGGCGTCTACGATCCGGAGACCAATCTCTACATGTTCGGCACCGGCAACCCGACGCCGTCGTACACGACGGGTCGCGGCGAGGGCGACAACCTGTTCACGTCGTCGCTCGTCGCGCTGAACGTCGACACCGGCAAGATGGCGTGGTACTTCTCGACGTCGCCGCACGACACGCATGACTGGGATTCGACGCAGACGCCGGTGCTGTTCGACGGGATGTTCAACGGCCGCATGCGCAAGATGATCATGACGGCGACGCGCAACGGATATTTCTTCGTGCTCGACCGCACGAACGGCCAGCATCTCGTCACGAGCAAGCTCGGCCTCATCAACAACTGGGCGCTCGGGGTCGACCAGGGAATGCCGAGGCGCAATCCGCACAAGGACGCGACGATCGCCGGGTCGCTCGTCAACAGCCAGGTCTTGAACTATCCGCCGCCGACGTTCTCGCCGGATACCGGGCTGTTCTACGTGCACGAGGGGAATTCGCTGCGGATCAGCTACCTGATGGAGCCCGATCCGCGCGGGTCCATGGGACTCGGCGGCACGAGCGGTGGCGGGAATGTCTCGTTCGGCACGAATCTCGTCGCCATCGACTACAAGACCGGCAAGATCGTCTGGCGCAAGCCACTCAACGGCGGCAGCGTCGGACTGCTCTCGACCGCCGGCGGCGTGTTGTTCCTGAGCAACGGGCAGAACGTCGAAGCCTGGGACGCCACCACGGGCAAGGGACTCTGGTATTCCCAGATCGGCGCTCTTCAGAGTCCGCCCGAGACCTTCATGCTCGACGGCAAACAGCACATGCTCTTCAGCGCCGGCGGCTCGCTCTACATGTTCGTCCTGAACTAGCGCGCGGGAGACCTGCGTTGTTCCAAGGAGCCTCAATGACATCGAGACCTTTCCGGAGCGCCATCGCGCTACTCGTGGCCTTCACCGCGTGGTGCATCGTCGCCGACCATGTGCGCGCGCAAGCCGGCCAGGTGCCGCCTGTCGAGGGACGCGGGCAAGGTCAGGGACGCGGTGGACGCGGCGGCCCTCCGGGCGGCGGCCCGATTGCGTTCGACGACCACACGGGATTCCGACAAATCTTCGACGGCAAGAGCCTGACCGGATGGGACGGCGATCCTTCGTTGTGGCGAGCCGAAGGCGGCGCGATTGTCGGCGAGACGACGGCGGCCGCGCCGTTGAAACAGAACTCGTTCCTGATCTGGCGCGCCGGTGAGCCGGCCGATTTCGAGTTGAAGCTCGAGTTCCGGATCAACTCGACCAACAGCGGCGTGCAGTACCGCAGCGCGCAGGTCCCGCCCTCCGCCGAGATCGGCAAGTGGGTGCTGCGCGGCTATCAGGCCGACATCGATTTCGAGAACCAGTTCACGGGGATGCTCTACGAAGAACGTGGCCGGGCCTTTCTGGCACCGCGCGGCACATTTGGCTACGTCGGGCCAAACCCGCGCGGCCAGCTCGGCGCGCTCGAAAGCGGCGACGCTCTCAAGGCCTTCATCAAGCAGAACGATTGGAACCAGTTTCATGTCATCGCCCGCGGCAACATGCTCGTTCATGTGCTGAACGGACACGTCACCGCGCTCTTCCTCGACGACGATGTCGCGGGGCGGTCGATGCGCGGGCTGCTGGGACTGCAGATTCATGTCGGACCGCCGATGAAAGCGGAGTTTAGGAATCTCTGGCTTAAAGAGATCAAGTAGGACGGCAGGTACGACAGGTGCGAAGGTTCGACAGGTCCCAGGAACGTTCTGGCGTTCGCCAGCTTCTTCGTGCTCTTCGGCATCCGAGCTTCGAGTCTCCAAAACTAAGGAAGATGACCTGCGCCAGCAGATTCCTTCGACCTGTCGTACCCGTCGCACCTGTCGTACCCACAAAATGCCCACCGTTCTCTTAATCGGTACTCTCGACACGAAAGGCCCCGAGGTCGCGTACCTGCGCGATCGCGTCCAGGCACTTGGCGTCGCGACGATCGTGCGCGGACTCTGGAATCCTGGGTGAGCCGCTCGACATCGTGCCCGACGTGACACGCGCGGAGGTCGCGCGGCTGGCCGGCACGGACATCGACGCGCTCAGAAATGCCGGGAGCCGTGGCAAGGCGGTGCACGGCATGCTCGCTGGTCTGCGGCGCCTCGCCCAGGACCTCTACGGTCAGGGCCGACTGAACGGCGTGGCCGCGATCGGTGGCGCCGAGGGCGCCGTGCTCGGCGCGAGCGCAGTCATGGGCCTTCCGATCGGAGTCCCCAAGATCATCGTCACCCCCATCGCTTCCGGTCATCGCCGCTTCGGTCCTCTGGTCGGGACCAAAGACGTGATGGTCGTTCACTCGGTCGTGGATATCCTGGGCATCAATCCGATCAGCCAGGCGGTGTTCGACAACGTGGCCGCGGCGCTGGCCGGCATGGCCACGCACGCGAAGCCGCTGCAGTTCGACCCCAACCGGCGGCGTGTGGCGATCACGATGCTCGGGAACACGACCAAGGCGGTGATGATGATTCGCGACGCGCTCGCCGCGCGCGGTATCGAAGCCGTCGTCTTTCACTCGAACGGCGTCGGCGGGCCGGCGATGGAGGAGTTGGCGGCCGACGGGTTGTTCGCCGGCGTCATCGATTTCACGACCGACGAGCTGACCGACGAGCTCGTCGGTGGTTTCCACGCGGCCGGTCCGGATCGGTTGAGGACGATCGGCCGGCTCGGGCTGCCTCAGGTCGTGGTGCCGGGCTGCATCGATTTCTCCGTCCACGGCCGGCCCGAGGCGGTGCCTGCCAACCTTCGAGGCCGCCCGGTGTACACGCACAACCCGGAGTTCACGCTCGTGCGCACGCTGCCCGACGAGATGGCGCGTCTCGGACAGATCTTTGCCGAGCGGCTGAACGAGGCCACCGGTCCCGTTGCGGTGATGGTTCCGACCGCCGGATTGTCCATTCCCTCGGTGCCCGGCGGCGTGTTCTGGGATCCGCCCGCGGATGCCCGGTTCCTCGCGGAGCTGCGCGCGCATCTTCGCCCCGGCATTCCCGTCGAGACGCGCAACGCGCACGTCAACGCGCCCGAGTTTGCCGCGGACGTGACCGAGTGTTTTCTGAGATTGCTTGAAGGCTGATTTTCTGACTTCGAACTTCTAACTTCGAACTTGTCCGGAGAGGTACCCCGATGACCGTGCCGATTCCCGTTGAGCTGCGTTCCCGCAACATGGCCGAGCTGGCCTATCCCGACATCCAGGCCTATCTCGAGAAGTGCGACCTCGTGCTCGTGCCGATCGCCAGCACCGAGCAGCACGGTCCGCACCTGCCGCTCTGCACGGACACGGTCACGGCCGTACAAGTCGCCTCGCGCGTCGCCGCCATCAACAACATGTTGCACACGCCGGCCATCTGGACCGGGTACTCGCCGCAGCACATGGCCGGGCCCGGCGAGGGGCGGGGCACGATTACGGTTCGCGCCTCCACGCTGCAGAACCTGATGTACGACGTCGCGCGCAGTCTCATCCATCACGGGTTCAACAAAATCGTGTTCATCAACGGGCACGGCTCGAACGTGAAGGTCGTCGATCAGGTGCTGCGCAAGATCCGCTATGACACGGGCGCCCTCATCGGCTGGTGCAATCCGTACATGGAGCGGTACGTCGGCATCATGCAGGGCGTGATGGAGAATCCGCCGGACGAGACGCCGGGATGGCACGCGAGCGAGCTCGAAACGTCGCAGATGCTTGCCAACGACGCGAGCATCGTGCGCATGGACCGCGCCGTGAAGACGCTGACGCACATCCCGAAGTGGCTGCCGAAGTCATTCGGCAAGAAAGACGGCGCCCCGGACATTCAGTTCGAAGGATTCAGCTACTTCACCTTCCCGATGGACCACCACGAGTTCACCGAGACGGGCGTCATCGGCAATCCGGAACGCGCCACGAAAGAGAAGGGCGAGGAAGCGTTCCGCCGCTACTCGGACCACGCGTCGCGCGCGATCGCCGCCCTGCTCGATGTTGACGTGAAGGTGCACTCGAGAGAGTTCAGGGATCGGGTGTAGCACGATTGCGGATCTGCGATCTGTGATTGTGGATGGCATCGGGTCATGTCGGATCGGGAGATTTCGGATTGAAAGCTCTCGATCGCACATCCGCAATCCGCAATTCTCCTCAATGCAATCCTCAATCACAGATCGCAAATCGCAGATATCCATGACACCTGATCTCCTTCGCCAACTCGAGGCCATCGTCGGCGCGGATCGCATCGCGACGTCGGCCACCGATCGGCTGATCTATTCGGTCGACGGATTCTGGCTGCCGCAGATGTGGCTCGATCGCGGGGGGCGGCGTCCACAGGCGGGCGCGATCGTGTACCCCGAATCAGCCGCGGATGTCGGGCGCATTCTGGCCGTCGCCAACGCCGCCAGGGTGCCGGTGGTTCCGTGGGGCGGCGGGTCGGGTACGCAAGGCGGCGCGCTGCCGGCCGAGGATGGTCTGATCATCGATCTGAAGCGCCTCAACAAAATCCGCGAAATCAACGAACGATCGCTCTTCGTCACGGCCGAGGCGGGCGTGAACGGCACCGAGCTCGAGTGGGCACTGAACGAGCGCGGCTTGACGCTGCCGCACTATCCCGCATCCGCCAACTGCGCCACGCTCGGCGGCTACCTCGCGCCACGCGGCTCCGGCACCATCAGCACGAAGTACGGCAAGGCCGAGGACCTCGTGATGAGCATGGAGGTCGCGCTGCCGGATGGCCAGCTCATCCGCACACCCGTCCGTGCCCAAACCACGCGTCCGGCCCTGACTTCATGCGGCTCTTCCTCGGATCCGAAGGGACGTTCGGCGTGATCACGGAAGCGACGATGCGCGTGACGAAGCTGCCGGAGACGCGGCTGTTCCGCGCGATGTTGTTTGCCGATGTGGCGACGGGGCTCGAGGCCGGCCGCCGGATGATGGTCGATCGGCTGGATCCGCTCGTGATCCGGATGTACGACCCGCACTCCACGGCGTCGCTCGTGAAGCGTGTCCTCGGTTACGAGCTGTCGGGCGCGTACATGATCATCGGCTTCGACGGGTGGACCGAGATCGCCACGGCGCAGCAAGCGCGCGCGCTCGAGATCTGCCGGGAGCTTGGCGCGCGAGATCTTGGCGCGGAGCCCGGCGAGCGTTGGTGGAATCACCGGTACGATTTCTACTACCCGCCCCTCACGCTGCACCTGCCGGCGATGTACGGCACGGTCGAGACCGTCGCGACGTTCGACCGGATCGAAGCGATCTATCACGCGAAGAAAGCCGCCATCGAGGGGCAGTTCGGCCATCTCGGCGTGGACTACATCGCCCACTTCTCTCATTGGTTTCCCTGGGGCGCGAGCCTTTACGATCGGTTCCTGCTGAAAGAGGCGCCAGCCGACCCCACCGAGGCTGAGGCGCTCCACAACAAGATCTGGGACGTCGCCGTGGCGACGTCGCTCGCGCACGGCGGCATGATCAACGAGCACCACGGCGTCGGGCTGAAGCTCAGTCGATACATGCGCGCGCAATATGGCGATGCGTGGCCGCTCCTCGAACGCATCAAGGACGCGATCGATCCCCACGGCATCATGAATCCCGGCAAAGTCGGCTTCGACAAGGTGCCGTCGTGAGCGCCACCTCGACGGAACGCCAGACGCCCACGACGGAGAACTGCCGGTTCTGCTGGATGTGCCGGCACGTCTGCCCTGTCGGACACGTCACGTCGCGCGAGACGCTGACGCCGCACGCCTGGGCGCTGACGATCGAGTCCGTGCGTCGCGGACAGCTCGCGTGGAACGACGAGACCGCGGCGGTGATGTATGCCTGCGCCGATTGCGGCTTGTGCCAGACGCATTGCGTCACCGATCAGCCGCTGCCGGATGCGATTGCCGCCGCGCGCGCCGAAATCGTCCGGCTCGGGCACGCTCCAGCCGCGATTCTCGAATTTCAGCGGCGTCTCGAGGCGTCCATCGGCGAGAGCCCCGCGGATTTCGCGAAAGGAAGCCGCGCGCTCTTCGTCGGTGGCAAGGCCGGACCGTCCGGCGCTGGCGAGGTCGTGGCCGCGCTGCACCTCCTCGAGGCCGCCGGCATGCCGGCCGTGCTGGCGGGCGATGGCCGCTTGACCGGCCTCACGGCCAGTTCGCTTGGCCTCATCGACGTGGCCAGACGGCTGGCGCGCGATCTCGTGGCGGCAGTCGAGGCGTCCGGCGTCACCGAGGTCTTCGTGCTCCGCCCAGCCGACAAGTGGGCGTTCGAGTACGTCTACCCGAAGCGACTCGGCGTCGAATGGCCGTCGAACGTCGCCGTCACCGAAGTCACCGTCGCGCTCGCCGGCGTCGTTGAGAAAGGCGGTCTGAAGCTGAGCCGCCGCGACGCCGAGCCGCCCGCGTATCACGACCCGTGTCACAGCCCGCGCATCGCGCGGGACGCCACCGCGCCCCGCCGGCTCCTCGCCGCGATCTACGGCGACCAACCGGCGCCGGAGCTTTTCTGGCGCGCCCATCGCGCGCACCCGTGCGGCGCCGTTGGGGGCCTCGACGTCACCCATCCCGACATCGCGCGGCAATTGACCGCCGCGCGCATCGAGGGGGCGCTGTCAGCCGGCGCAACCACGCTCGTCACCGATGACCCCGTGTGTCTGGGCCGAACTGCGCGCACGCCGCGACCGCGCAGGGGTACATCGGCTCGACGTGGTCGGGCTGTTCACGGACGCCGTCGCACTCGCCGCGATGAGGCCGCTGCAGGCCTTGCACCACGGGCTGCCGGACCGGAAACTTTCTTCGTCCCCGCTCGTATCTAGCGTGGGACTCCCACATAATGGACCGGATGACCGGGCGGCGGTGTCCAAACACAACCATCGACCCATTTGTGGCGTCTAAGGAACGTCGTTTGGCATCCTCAATGTCGACGTGCCGGGGCATCTTGATCCTCGCGGCGCTGCTTGCTGCGCTTGGCGGCAGTGTCGCGTGTGGCAGCGCAAGTCCCACCAATAACCAGACACAGGCCGCGACCGCGGCGACCACGCCAACCGAGGCGCCGGACACGATTCGTCTGTCGGGCACCGTCGAAGCGGTGCGTTCGCGGGCCGTCATCGTCCCGCGGCTCCAGGGCCCGCTGCTTCCGCTCCTCATCATTGGTCTCGTGCCCGCCGGCACACGCGTCGAGCCAGGCGACCTGCTCGTCGAGTTCGACCCGCAGCAGCAGGAACGTGACGCGTTCGACCGCCGCGCCGAGGTGGTCAACCTCGAGGGCGAGATCGCCAAGAAGCGCGCCGAGCAGTCGGCCCTCGAGGCCAAGGACCAGACGGAGGTCTCTGCCGCCGAGCACGACGTCGAGCGCGCGCGGCTCGACGTGCGCAAGAACGACCTCGTTCCCAAGATTGACGCCGAGAAGAACACGCTCGCGCTCAATCAGGCTATCGCGCGGTTCGATCAACTGAAGGTCACGTTCGATCTGAAACGGAAGGCCGCGGCCGGCAGAGATCCGCATCCTCGAGATCCGGCGCGAGCGCGCCGAGCGCGCGCTGCGGTACGCGGAAGGCAACGCCAAGCTCATGCAGGTGCCGGCGCCCTTCGGCGGGCTCGTCGTGGTCAAGCGCATCTACCGCAACGGCAACTTCGTCGAGATCGCCGAGGGCGACGAGGTCCGTCCGGGCACGCCGGTCGTGGACATCGTGGACACGTCGGTGATGCGGGTCAGTGCAAAGCTCAACCAGGCCGACGCGCGATTCGTTCGGTCGGGTCAGGCGGCGAAAATCGGCTTGGACGGTTTCCCCGAGCTGCTGTTCGATGGCCGTATTGAAACGCGTGACGCCGCTGGCGACTGCGAGCCAGCTCACCAACAGCGTCCGATCCTTCATCGCGATCGTGTCCATCAACGGGTCCCACCCGCAGTTGCTTCCCGACCTGACAGCCTGGGTCGACCTCGTACCGGATCAAGCACCGGACACCCAGATCACACGGCGGGAGCCCTGATGGCGCTTGGCAGCTTGCTCACTCGCGGGCGTGTCGTCATCGTCGTCATCGTGCTCCTCGGCCTGGCGGCCGGGGGCCGCTTCTGGTTCGGCCGGATGGTCGTGGCGGACTCGGAGACGGCGACGGTCACCGAAGGCGTGCTACACGGACACGGTTGAAATCCGCGGGCAGGTGCAGCCCGTGCGATCGACCTACGTGACGGCGCCCTACAACGCCGGCGAGTTGCAGATCCTGAAGATGGCAGCGAACGGCACGGCCGTGAAGGGCGGTGACGTGGTGGCCGAGTTCGACGCGGTGACGCTGCGCCGCACGATTCAGGAGAAGCAGTCCGAGCTTCGCACCGCCAGAGCCGAGCTCGCGCAGGGCGGGGCGCAATCGAAGATCGCGATGGAGGAACGTCAGGCGGCCGTCGAGAAAGGCAAGTTCGAGGTCGTCAAGGCGAGGCTGTCGCTCGGCGAAGTCGGACTCGTCTCGGAGATCGTCGCCGCGCGCGCGAAGCTTGCGCTCGCCGACGCGGAACAGCGACTGCGTGAGGCCGAGGCGTCGCTCGTATCGGCGAGGGCCAACGCCACCGCGGAGCGCGAAACTCGCGAGCGGCGCATCGTCAAGGTCGAGGCGGAGCTCGAGCTCGCGCAAACGCGCGTGACCGCGTTGCACGTGAAGGCGCCGGTGGACGGCACGGTCAGCATTCTCCCGAACTACCGGGCGTCCATGACAATGGGCAGCTCGGCGCCGGAGTTCCGAACCGGCGATCGAGTCTGGCCCGGCGCGATGATTCTGGAGCTGCCCGACCTGTCGTCGGTCTTCCTGACCGCGCGCATCGACGAGGCGGACCGCGGTCAACTGTCGGCGAACCAGCCGGCAACCATCAGAGTGGACGCGATCGCCGATCGCGATTATCAGGCGAGTGTCAGCGAGATCTCCGTCCTCGCGCGCATCGACTACTCCTCGTGGCCGCCGCCGAAGCAGTTCGATCTCGAGGTGGCCATCAAGGACCCGGACGCGCGGCTCCGGCCGGGCATGAGCGCGGCGGCGCGCATTACGGTCGGCACCATCCCGGACGTCCTGTTGATCCCGTCAGCCTGCATCTTCTACGAGGATGGCAAGACGGTCGTGTTCCGCCTCGGCCGGCGCAGCTATTCGGCCGTCCCGGTCGAGATCATCCGGCGCGGCCGTGACCAGGCGGCGATTAAAGGCGCGATCGAAGCGGGCGATCGGATCGCGCGGAAGAGACCCGGTGATCCCGCGGCGGGGGCGAAGTCATGACCAAGCGTCGCATCATCGTGTTCCTGGCGGTCCTCGTCGTGCTCGGCGGCGGTGTGGCTGCGGCGCTCGTGGCGCGTTCGCGGGTGTCGTCGATGGCTGAGAGTGGGCCGGTGGTGCCCACCGTGCGACTGCAGCGCGGCTCGCTCCAGCTCACGGTCCATCTCAAGGGTGACCTGCGTGCGTCCAAGCAACAGCTGTTGCTCGCGCCGTCCGTCGGCGGTGCGCTTCGCGTTCTGCGGATGGCGGACGCCGGCCAGCCCGTGACGGAGGGCGACGTCATCCTGGAGTTCGATCCCGCCGACCAGCAGCACGCGCTCGAGCAGGCGCTGTCGGAGGTGCTCGAGGCGGAGCAGGAGATCATCAAGAGCCGCGCGGACACGGAAGCCGCGGCGGCGCAGGACAAGGTCACGCTGCTCAACGCGCAGTCCGATGCCAGACGGGCCGAGCTCGACGCGTCGGTGGAGCAGGACCTGATTCCCGCCAACGACTTCAAGATTCGGCAAGCCGGCCTCGTCGAGGCCAAACGCGCGCTGGAGCAGACGATTCAGGACGTCGAGGCGCGCGCGGCGGCGAACAAAGCCGGACTTTCGGTGCTCGAGGAGAAGCGCACCAAGGCCAACATGGCCGCCGACCGCGCTCGGCAGAACATCGAGAGCCTCGTCATGAAGGCGCCGATGAACGGCGTGGTCTCCGTGCGCGAGAACCGCGATGGCGCCGGGGGGTACTGGTGGGGCATGCAGTTGCCTCCTTACCGCGTCGGCGACACCGTCAATCCGGGGTCACAGGTCATCGACGTCTTCGACGTGGCCGGCATGGAAGTTCGCGCGGTCGTGAACGAACAGGACCGTGCCAACGTCGAACCTGAGCAGACGATGACCGTGACGTCGAAGATTGCGCCGGACAGTCCGCTCACCGCGAAGGTCGTGAGCGTGTCCGGTGCGGGCCGGCAGGATCGGATGTCCGGTCCGCTCCGCCAGTTCGAGGTCACGCTCAAACTGGAGAAGCCGAATCCCGCGTTGCTGCCCGGGACATCCGTCGAGCTGACGGCCACCGGCCGCAAGGTGGACAACGTGCTCGTGCTGCCGCGGCAGACCGTGTTCGAGCGGGAAGGCCGCCCGACCGTGTACGAGAAGACTGCGACGGGATTCGAGGCGCGGCAGGTGAAGGTGCTCCATCGCACGGAAAGCCGCGTGGCGATCGAAGGGCTGTCCGAGGGCGCCGAGATCGCGCTCGATCAGTCCCGAAGCGAGCGGATCGTCAGCCACCAAGAAGCCGTCGGCGCCGCCGGCCGGGCCGGGGATGGCGCGATGACCGACGCCGTCATCCCACGGAGGCGTCTCGACATCCTTCCTGAGCTCACGCAGGGGTTCGACAACCTGCGGGCGCACAAGCTGCGATCCATTCTCACCATGCTGGGGATGATTTTCGGCGTGGCCGCCGTGATCGCGATGCTCTCGATTGGCGCGGGCGCGCAGCAGCAGGTCATTGCCTTCATCGAGCAGCTCGGCGTGCACAACGTGATCGTGGAAGCGCGCGAGCCGGCCGACGAGCAGGTCTGGCAGAAAGTCCGCCTGTTGTCGGGCGGCCTGTCGTTCCGGGATCAGCGGTCCATCGAAGCCAGTCTGCCGGGCATCAACGCCATCTCCGCGCGCAAACGGTTCGTGCCGAACAAGGCGATTCCGAAGCCGCAGGGCGACATGCCGGCGGTGTTCGGCGTCGCCGCGATCTATCAGGAGCGCATCGGGGGCCTGCGGCTCGCGCGCGGCCGGTTTTTCACCGACGCGGAGGAAGCGGGCGCTGCGGCCGTGGCCGTGCTCGGACAGTCGGCCGCGACGGGGTTTTTCGGCGGCGAGGATCCCGTTGGCCGCTACGTGAAGCTGAACGAGCAGTGGTTCCGCGTGGTTGGCGTCGCCTCGCCGCGGCTCGCGCCGCAGGGCGACGTCGGCGGCATGCCGGCGCAGGACAGCAACAATGTCGTCTACATCCCGATCTCGTCGGCCATCCTCCGCATGGAAGACGCGCAGTCGTACATGCGCGACGAGATCGACGCCGTCTACATCAATCTGACGACCGACGATCAGGTCCGTGACGCAGGTCCGCTCATCCGCGGCCTGCTCAACCTGAACCACCGGGATGCCGGACGACTTCACGGTGATCGTGCCGGCCGAGCTGCTGGCGCAGCAGCAACAGACTCGCCGGCTGTTCCTGTTCGTCATGGTCGCGATCGCGTCCATCTCGCTCCTCGTCGGCGGCATCGGGATCATGAACATCATGCTGGCGAGCGTGATGGAGCGGACGCGCGAGATTGGCGTGCGTCGCGCCGTCGGCGCCACGCGCAAGGACGTCATCCGCCAGTTCCTGGTCGAGACGACGTTGATCACGGTGAGCGGCGGGCTGGCGGGCGTCGTCGTCGGCATCGTGCTGTCTCAGCTCGTTGCCTATCTCGCCGGGTGGTCCACCGTCGTGACCGTCACGTCCGTCGTGGTGGCGTGCGCGGTGTCGGTCACCGTCGGCATTGTCTTTGGCCTCTATCCCGCCGCGCGCGCCGCGCGGCTCGATCCTGTCTATGCCTTGCACTATGAGTAACGCGATGTGTACATCCCGATTTGTCAGTTCTGCAGTCATTTTTGTCGCCGGGCTCGCCCTGGCGGGCCCGCCATCAGCCGGCGCGCAGGCGCCCGTCATCTCCCCAACGCCGGCCTTGCCGGCACAAACGACGCCGACCGGACCGGCGCTTCAGTTGACGATGACGCGGGCCGTGGAAATGGCGCTCGAGTCCAACCTCGGTCTCGAATCCGACCGCATGACCGTCGAGGATGCCAGCCTGGCCATCTCGTCGGCACGGTCGCAGTTCATGCCGCTGCTGACGACCGGGATCTTCCGCTCGTCGTCCCGTTCGATTCCGGGCGATTTCACCCAGGGCGCCCTCGACATCACGAGCCAGGGCGTCAACTTCACGGGTTCCCTCGCTCAAACGCTGCCGTTTCTCGGCACGAACTACAACGTCCAGTACAACGGCAACCGGAACACGCAGCTCGGCGGCAACCCGCTGTTCAATCCGTCGCTGGGCTCGCGGTTGTCCTTCAACGTGACGCAACCGCTCTGGCGCGGGTTCATGACCGATCCGGCTCGCGCGAACTACACGATTTCGCAGCGCCAGCGCGTGAACGCCGACGTCGAGCTGCAGCAGCAGATCACGGTGCTGGAGGCGCGCGTTCGCAACGCGTACCTCGACCTGATCAGCGCGATTCAGGGCCTACGCGTGGCCCAACAGAACCTGGAGATTGTGCAGACGTCTCTCTCGCAGGCGCGGCAGCGTGTCGAAGTGGGCGCGGCGGCGCCGATCGAGCTCATCAGCGCCGAGGCCGACGTCGCGAGGAACCAGGAGCGGGTGATCGTGGCACAGGCGCAGATTTCGACCAGTGAAGACATCCTGCGGACGCTGGTTCTGGACCCTGATCGGCAGGACTACTGGCAAGTGCACATCGTGCCGACCGACTCGATTCAGGCCGATCCCCGCCAGATCGATCTCCAGGCCGCCATCGGCACCGCGCTCACCGACCGACTCGACCTGGCGGTCCTCAAGCGGAACCTCGAAATCGAGGACATCCAGATCCGTGTCAGCCGCGATTCGACCCGGCCGTCCGTGAACGCGAGTTTGAACTACCAGTCGATTGGCTCGGGCGGCACGCGTCTCGTCTACGACGACGGGTTTCCGCCCGTCCTCACAGACCAGATTACCCGTGGCTTTGGGTCGGTGCTGGGTGACGCGTTCGGCAACGCTTACCCGAATTGGACCGTTGGCGTGAACGTCGCCTATCCGATCGGCCGGAGCTTCCAGGAAGCGACCTACGCGCGGGCCGAGGTGGCCCGACGTCAGAGCACGCTCGAACTGCGCCAACTCGAGCTCTCGATCGTCCAGCAGGTGCGTGATGCCGCGCGCCAGGTCGAGAACACCTATCAGCGCGTCCTCGTCACGCGGGTCGCACTCAGGGCCAGCGAACAGCAGCTCGACGCCGAGCAGCGCCGCTTCGCCGCTGGCCTGGCCACGAACCTCGAGTTGCAGGTCCGCCAGCAAGAGCTGGCCAACGCCCGCATCAACGAACTCCAAGCGGCGATCGACTACAACCGCGCGCTGATTCAGTTCGAGCGGGTGCAGAAAACTGGACAGTAGCTGTCAGTTGCATCGGGGGATTTGAAATTTGAAATTGATGATCCATCGATGATTTGGCGATTGATGATTGGGAATTGCTGACTGAGATCTCTCAATCAGCCAATCCTGAATCAGCAATCTTTCAATCATCGATTGATCATCAATTTCAAATCTCAAATCATCGATGCACGTGTCCAACTATTTCCTGGCCCCCAACGTCACCTGTCAGCGCAACTTCCTTCCCGTCTCGGATCACCCGCACGTCGCACCGTCTGCCCGGGTTTGTGCGCCCGGAGCGCGTCCGTGAGTCCCTGGAGATCCGCGACGTCGCGGCTGCCCATTCCGACGATGATGTCGCCGCCCCGGAGGCCGGCGGTGGCCGCGGGGGAGCCGGCGGTCACTCCGCTGATCTTCACGCCGTGATCGACCGGTGTGAAGTCCGGGATGGTCCCGAGGTAGGTCGAGCCTGACCCCATCTGACTCGATGCCCCCGGCGGCTTGCCCGCACCGCGCCGGAGCGTCAGTGCCGTCGGCCGGCGGTTCGCGACCTGGGTGGTGACGTCGCTGACGAGTGCCGCCACGGTGTCCATGCCGGGCGCGTCGATCCGCTGCCAGTCGTCGGTCGGCCGGTGGTAGTCCGGGTGCGTGTTCGTGAAGAAGTGCAGCACCGGCACGTCCTTCACATAGAAAGACGTGTGATCGCTCGGCCCATAGCCTTCTCCGCGGGTCGCGAGCGTCACACCCGCGCGCGCGGCGGCAGGGTCGAGCAGGCCCTTCCACTCGTCCGCGGTGTCCACGCCATACGTGATCAGCGGGCCGCGGCCGAGCCGGCCCACCATGTCGAGATTGATCATCCCAACGAGCGGCGCGGCGCCGACCGTCGAGTGAGTGACGAAGTACGCCGAGCCGAGCAGACCCTCTTCCTCGCCGGTGAACGCGATGAACAGCACGCTTCGCGCAGGCCGCGGACCGGCCGCCAGCCGCTCGGCCGCGCGGAGCATGACGGCCACGCCCGACGCGTTGTCGTCGGCGCCGTTGTGGATCCCGCGCTCCTGGATCAATGAGCCCGAGCCGCCGTCGCCGAGATGATCGTAGTGGGCGCCGATGACGATCCACTCGCGCTTGAGTGATGCGTCCGCGCCGTCGAGCGCGGCGATGACGTTGCGTCCGGTACCGCCGGCGTCGTGCGGGTTGAGTGCGGACGCGAGCGGGAGACTCTGGAAGTATCCCTGCTCGCCGGCCGGCCGTAGTCCGATACGCTCGAACTCGCGTGCGATGTAGTCGCCGGCGCATTGTTCGCCCGGCGTGCCCGCGCGCCGGCCTTCGAGGCGATCGTCCGCCAGGAAACGGACCGCCGCGAGCGGCAACTGCATGCCCTTTGTCAGCTCCGCGGAGGATGGACACGTTTGCGCGTCCGCGCCTCGCGCCAGGAGCAACGTCGCCCCCAGCACCGGAACCCCGAACGCCGTCACCAGCCGCACCGGAACCCTCGAACCTTGGTCCCAACCTCGGCACCCTCGAACCCCCGAACCTTCGAACCATTCCGCCATGTTACGCTGGCCGTCCTCCGTCATGCCCGTCGTCATTGCTGTCCTGCTGATCCTGGCGACCGCCGGGACCTCGTTCGCGCAGACGCCGCCCCCGTCCATCGGGCCTCGACCGCAGGCGGGTCCGCCCGATCGTCCTCCGGTTGATGCCGCGGCGGCCGACCGCGGGCGGGCGCTCTACGGCGTCGAGTGCATCACGTGCCACGGCTCGACCGCGCGCGGCACGGACGCGGCGCCCAGTCTGCTTCGGTCGATCGTCGTGCTCAACGATCGCTACGGGAGCCTGCTCGGTCCGTTTTTCAAGAAAGGTCACCCGATGCAGAGTGGCCGGCCGAGCGCCGCTCTGTCGGAATCGCAGGCCGTGGACCTGATGCACTTCCTCAGGCAGCGGATCAACGACACGTTGCGGGGATCGGCGGTCTTCACCGTGGGCGACATCGTCAGCGGGAACGCGACGGCCGGGAAGGCGTATTTCGAGGGCGATGGCCGGTGCACGACGTGTCATTCGGCGACCGGCGATCTCGCGGGGCTGGCCACGCGAATTCCAGCGCCGGTGGACGTGCAGCAGCGCATGTTGTTTCCCGTTCGCCGGACCGGGCGCGGTGGCGAGCCCACGCGAACCGACGTCACGGTGAACGTGTCGCAGCCGTCTGGCGCGACGACTTCCGGCGTGCTCATACAGGAGGACGATTTCTTCGTGACGCTTCGCGACCGCGCGGGCATCGTCCGCGTGATCCGAAAGGCGGCTGGTGTGAATGTCGAGACGACCGATCCCTTCCGGGCGCATCGCGAGCTGCTCGATCGGATCACCGACGCGAACATGCACGATGTTGTCGCGTACCTGGTGACACTCAAATGAGACGCGCCATCGTCGCGGTCATCCTGGTGCTCGCTGCCGTCTGGCCGCTGGCCGCCCAGAACGGACTCAATCCATCCCAGCTGCTCGCGCCGCTCGGCAGCAGCTGGCCGACATTCAATGGCGACTACTCGGGACGGCGCTACAGCACGCTCTCGCGGATCACCGACGCCAACGTCAAGGCGTTGAGCCTGGCGTGGCTGTACGCGATCCCGTCGAACGGCGGCGCGCCGATCAAGTCCACGCCGCTCATGATTGATGGCGTGCTGTATTTCTCGACGCCGGACCACGCCTACGCGCTCGACGCCAGAACGGGACGCCAACTCTGGCACTACGTGTGGCCGACCAAAGGCGGCAATCACCTCGGCAATCGCGGCATGGGCGCTCTCGGCGAGACGCTGTACCTCGAAACGCCGGACTGTCACCTGGTCGCGCTCGAATCTCGTTGACGGCACGAAGAAGTGGGACCGCGAGATCTGCGACATGAACCGCTTCTACTACGCGTCGGTCGCACCGGTGATCGTGAAGAACCAGGTCATCGTCGGCGTGAGCGGCGACGACATGGACAACCCGGGCTATCTCCAGGCGCACGATCCGGTCACAGGCGAGATGAAATGGCGCTGGTACGCGGTGCCGCAGAAGGCCGGCGATCCGGGCGCGGACAGTTGGCCGAATATCGAGGTGGCGAAGAAACGGCGGCGGCATGACGTGGACGCCGGTCACCTACGATCCGGACCTCAACCTGATTTTCGTGACGACGGGCAATCCGCAGCCGGTCATCGCGCACGCCAACCGCGCGGGAGCGAACCTGTTCACGGGATCGATCGTCGCGCTCAACGCCGACACCGGCGTGATGGCCTGGTATTTCCAGTCGTCGCCGCACGACACGCACGACTGGGACTCGACCCAGACCGCCGTCGTCTTCGATGCGCCGTTCAATGGTCAGCCGCGGAAACTCATCGCGCAGGCGGCCCGCAACGGCCACTTCTTCGTGCTCGACCGGACGAACGGCAAGGCCCTCGTCTCGACGGAGTACGCGAGGACCAACTGGTCGTCCGGCTATGACGCCGCGGGCCAACCCATTCCGAATCCCGCGAAGATGCCCCAGATCGCCGGCACGCTCGTGTCGCCGAACCAGAGCGGCGGGACGAACTGGCAATCCCCGTCGTTCAGCCCGCGCACGGGTCTCTTCTACGTGAACTCCTCGCGCGCCTACAGCGTCTACTACCTCTACGACCCGAGCGACAACCCGGCGGGGTGGGGCGGTACCGATCGCGGCGGCTACTCGGAGACGATGCTGCAGGCGATTGACTATGGGACAGGCAAGATCCGGTGGACGCACCCGTGGAAGAGCGGCGGGCTCACGGGTGTGCTCTCCACGGCCGGCAACGTGCTGTTCACCGGCGGCTCGGGCGGCCTCGAGGCACTGAACGCGTCAACCGGCGAGGCGCTGTGGCACACCCGCATCGGACAGGTCACCAACGCGCCGATCACCTTCGAACTCGACGGCTTTCAGTACGTCGTCGCCGCGTCGGCCGGAACCGTGTTCGCGTTCGTGCTGAACTGAGAAAAAGGGGTCGGGACGCTTTTTACGAAATCGTAAAAAGCGTCCCGACCCCTTTTCTACTCCTTCACGATCCCAAACTCCAGGCCGTTGTTCACGAGGACGGACGTGCACGCGTCCGCGTCTGTCGCGGCGACATAGAAGACCGCGGCATTGCGAGGGGAGCCGAACAGCGTCCGGCCGATCGGCTCGGCCACGACGGCGTACCGCACCTCGTGCGCCGTCAGTACCGGCTTCGGCCTGCTTCGCCTCGACCATGGTGGCCGCGATGAAGACGCGCGCCAGTTCACGGTCGCCGGGTTCCTCGAGCTCGAGGGGGTCGATGCGCGGCATTTCCCGGCAATTATATCGTCTACGAAAAGCTTCGTTGACATCTACGAATGTCTTCGTATACTTTCGAACCATGGCTCGACGGCACGTTCGTCCCACCGGCAGCGAGTTGGCCATCCTGCAGGTGCTCTGGGAAAAAGGCCCTTCCACGGTGCGGGCTGTGCACGAAGCGCTCTCCGGCGCCCGGCCCACCGGCTACACCACGACGTTGAAGTTGATGCAGATCATGGCGGAGAAGGGACTCGTCATTCGCGACGAATCCGCGCGTACTCACGTCTACGCGCCGAGGGTGCCCGCCGACCAGACGCAGCGTCAGCTCGTGTCCGATCTCGTGGACCGCGCGTTCGGCGGGTCA
This sequence comes from uncultured Acidobacteriota bacterium, assembly GCA_963793255.1. Taxonomy (GTDB): domain Bacteria; phylum Acidobacteriota; class Vicinamibacteria; order Vicinamibacterales; family SCN-69-37; genus CAVTYZ01. Next base: position 193,320 of record CAWBZK010000008.1, on the reverse strand, counting down.
GCGGCCGCGCTCGTCATGCACGCCCTCAGCGAACACGCCGCGTCGCCTGAGGAACTTCGTCAAATCCAGAAGATGATTGCCGACTACAAGAAAGGGTCGAAGCGATGAGTCTCCTGATCTCATTCATGACAGGACCCACCGCAGAGGCGATTGCCTCGGCGTTGATGCACTTCCTCTGGCAGGGCGCCGTGCTGGCGGCCGCCGCGTGGATCGCCATGCGGTGGCTGACCTCGTCTGCGTCCGCGCGTTATGTGATCGGAATCGTCACGCTGGGCGCGATGCTGGCGATGCCGGTTGCGACGTTCCTCCTGGCCGACGCGCCACACGCCGCGGCTCCGGCCGCCGCATCGACGGCGATCAGCTCCGCTGCCGTCTCTGCCAGTGTGCCGACAACCGGTCTCATGACGCCGGCACGCGTTCTGCCGTTCGTGACGCTCGCCTGGATCGCCGGCGTGATCGTCCTGTCGGTGCGCCTCACCGGCGGTTGGATCGTGGCGCGCCGGCTCGCGTTCCGGACAGTGCGGGACGTGGACGCCGACATCGCCCGCCTTGCGGCCCGGGTTGCCGATCGACTCGGCGTCCGGCAGTTCGTTCGTCTGGCCGAGTCATCGGTGGTCGCGGTTCCGGTCGTCGTCGGCTGGCTGAAGCCTGTCGTGATCGTGCCGGCCGCGGCGTTGTCCGGTCTGACGATGGCCCAGCTCGAGGCGCTTTTCGCCCACGAGCTCGCGCACATCCGGCGGCACGACTATCTCGTGAACCTGCTCCAGTCCGTTGTCGAGACATTGCTCTTCTATCACCCGGCCGTGTGGTGGATGTCCGCCCACGTGCGCGAGGAGCGGGAGCATTGCTGCGACGACCTCGCCGTGTCCGTGTGCGACCGCGTCGTGTATGTGGACGCGCTGACGACGCTCGCGGCAATGGACGCGCGCCCGCGGCTGGCGCTCGCCGCGACGGACGGCTCGCTCGTCCGGCGGGTCCGTCGTCTGCTCGACCGTCGGGCCGAGGGGGCTCCATCCGGTGGCTGGCCGACGATTGTTGTCGGCGCCGCGCTCGTGGCCGTGCTGATGCCGTCGGGTCTCGCGCTGTCGCGCGAACCGGCCGCGGATGAACAGGCCGCGACGCCCGCGCGACCGGCGACGACGACGCGCGAAACGGCTCCGGCGCCAGCCAGCGCGCATCCGTCGCAGACGCGTCCGGCGGTGGCGGCCGCCGTCGCCGAGGCACCCGTGCGCCCGGATCAAGTTGAAGAGGCTACCGTTCGCCTGCACCTCCACGAGGCAAGCCTGCGCATGGCCGCCGCCGAGGCTGAGATGCAGCGCGTTGCGACCGAGCGCCGTGAGCTCGAGGCCAGACGGATTCACGACGATCTCCAGGCGCAGGCTCAGGCCAAGCACGCCGAGATCGCGGCATTTGCCGACCAGGTGAAGGAGCACGAGGCGCGCGTTCGCGCCGGAACGGAACCACCGCTTCAGGCCGAGCTTCGAGCTCGGCAGGCTGCCCTCGAACGCGAGCTCAGCGCGATCGATGCCGAGATGCGCTTCCAAAGCGCCAGGCACGAGCTCGAGGCGAGAGAAATTACTCATCGCCGCGAGCTGGAACGCGCGGCGCAGGCGTACAGCCAGGCACTGGACGCCGCGGGCGGGCGTGGAGGGGAGAGGTACGACATGCAGCGGATGCCTCCACCGCCCCCACCTCCGCCAGGGCGTCCGTCATCGCCGCCTCCACCACCTCCGCCACCTCCGCCACCACCGCCGGCTCCCGCCGCACCTGGCGATGCCTCGCCGCCACCGCCGCCTCCCGCCGCCATCGGCGCCGGACGCGCCCGACTCGCCGCCGCCCCCACCGCCCCCGCCGCCTCCGCCTCCACCGGACCTTTCGGCGATGGACGAGGTGGTGAGTGAACGCGCCACAATCCGAAGCAACGACCTCTTTCTGATCAGTGTGGAATCGAAAGGCGAGGACTTGACCGTTATCACCGAGCGTGGCAACGGAACGGTCACGGTGCCGCGCGTGGGCTCAATGCGACTGGAGGGTCTGACCCTTGGCGAGGCACGCAAGGCCGTACAGCAGGCCGTGGCTTCGCGAAGCAAGGATCAGACCGTCAGGTTGTGGGTGTACCGGGAGAAGTAGGACACAGTGAGAAGTGAGAAGGTCAGAAGTCACGGACGGGGCGGGCGTCCAGTCACTTCTGACCTCTGGCTTCTCACTTCAAACTTGTCAAGGGACTAAGACCCGAATCACGCCGTCCTGCTTGTTCAGCAGGAACACTCTGCCATCGGCGCTCTCGCCGAGGCGCAGGTCGGACCGGGTCGCCGGTTTCTTGCCCTGCGCCTCGTTCTTCGCCTGAATCAGCTCGAGCATCGTCTTGCCGTTGTTCAGAAGAATGCGACGGATGACGTCCTGCGTTCCGGCCGACGTGCCGTCGGCGCTGATGTAAAAGATCTCGCCGCTCGGCATGTCCGCGAAGATTAGGCGATTTGCGAGCTGGGGAATCTCGGTGCTCCGGTACACGACGAGGCCTGTCGCCGCGCCGCTGCTTTGCAGCAGCGGATCACGCTGGCCCCATTCGGCCACTGGATAGGTCATCGCCGGATCGGAGCGTGGCTTCTCGCTGCTCACCGCCTCGCGGCTGACGAAACGATAGTTCCCCTCCCAGATATTCCAGCCGAGATTGGCGCCAGCCGTGACAGGGCTGATCTCCTCGACGATGTCCTGACCGATATCCGACATGTACATCCGGCCCGTCTTCGGGTCCCACGCGAGACGCTGCGGATTGCGCACGCCGAGCGCGTAGATCTCGGGCAGCGCACCGGCCTGCTTCACGAACGGGTTCGCGGCGGGGATGCCGTACTTGCCGTTGCTGCTGTTCTTGCCGAGCGGATCGATCCGGACGATCTTGCCGAACGCCGACGACATGTTCTGCGCGAGGTTCATGGGGTCGCCGCCGCTGCCGCCGTCCGCGATGCCCATGTAGAGCCAGCCGCGCTCGGCGCTGCCCGCCGCGGCCGTCGGGTTGAATGCGAGGTGGCCGCCGTTATGGTTCGCGAACGGCTGTCGCAGACGGATGAGCTCACGCGGCGCGCCGCCGTCGTACGCGGCGGCGCCCGGCGTCTTGGCCGTCCATTCGAGGAGCACGGTGTCATGCGTGCTCTTCGGGCTGGGCGTGGTGAAGTCCGGCGCGGGCGTCTGATTCGTCGTGTCCGTATAGGTGTAGAACTTGCCGGCGCCAGGCGACCCCGCGCGCGCAAAATCCGGGTGAAAGGCGAAATTCTGGACGCCGCGTTCGCGGCCCTGCGACTGAACGGCCACGCCCCACTTCGGATCGTTGATGTCGAGATACAGACTGACGGCCTTGCCGTCGTAACTCACGCTGTAGACCGGGCCGCGCATGTCGTTCACGAAAAACCGCTTGGTGCCGGTCTCGTCCACGAGCCGCATCATGCGCGCCGGCACGCCCTCGATATCGGGCAGCGTCGCGAATTCGCTCGCGTTGACGCGGATCACGCCTTCGGTCGCGGCGATCGGCTGCGGGTAAGGGTCGTTCGTCTGGCCGGGCGGGAGCGGCGCCGGCGGGGCCGGAGCGGCAGGCACCGCCGGTGCCGCAGGTTGAGCGGGACCCTGCGCCACGATCGGCGCGGTCATCAGCCAGGAGACTGCAACCAGAATCATCATCGTCCGCGGATAGATGCGATACATGTGGCGCCCTCGTTTGAATATGCGCACAGTTTGGCGGCAAAATGCTCGAACATCAACCTCCATGAGAACGCTTGCGCTCGCCGCGCTGCTCTGTGCTCTCACCGTTCCGCTTCGCGGTCTGCAGGCGCCCGCGCAGCCGGCCGGCGGTCCGGGCCGGGGTGCGCCGCCGCCTGCCCCTCCCGACCCGGCCGCGGTGGCGCGCGGCCGCGAGGTGCTGACGCGGAACTGCAGCGCTTGTCACGGCCCGGATGGCCGGGGCGGACCGGACGGCGCCGTCGATCTGACCAGGTCGCCGATGGCCATCGCGAACGACGGCGGGCGGCAGCTTCGCGAGTTTCTCGCAGTCGGCCGGCCCGAGCGCCGCATGCCGAGCTTCTCGATGCCCGACGATGACGTGGCCGACTTGTCGGCGTATTTTCGATCGCTTGCGCCGCCGGCTGCGGCGGGCGGCGGCGCTGGTGGACGCGGTGTGCCAATTCCGGTCACGGTCGTCGGCGACGCACGAGCGGGCGAGGCGTATTTCACGAGCGCGGGCTGCACCACCTGCCACGCCGCAGGCGGTGACCTCAAGGGGATCGGAAGCCGTTTGCCGGTCGCGTCGATCCAGGGCCGCCTGGTGATGCCGCGGGGCGCCGGCGGATATCCGCGCGGATTTTCCGCGACTCCGGATCCGGCCGAGGTCTCGAAGACCGTGGTCGTCACTCCTAGCGTCGGGTCCCGTCGTCCGTGGCACTCTGCTCTGGATTACGGATTTCTGGGTGACGCTTGTGGACGAGCAAGGCGTGCGGCGCACCATCGCGCGCAATGGCGACGTGCCGAAGGTCGCCGTGACCGATCCGCTCGCCTGGCACATCGATCACATGAAGACGCTGACCGACAAGAACATGCACGATCTGACGGCTTACTTGGTGACGCTCAAGTAGGGGTCCAGGGTCCGAGGGGTTCGAGGGTTCGAAGGGTTCGAAGGGTTCGAAGAGTTCGAGGGGTGACGAAGCATGCGATGGATGGCCGCGGCGTTGATGGGACTGGTCGTCGTCACTCTGCCGCTCGGTGCGCAGGGGCCGCTCGATCCGCGGTTGCTCCTGCAGCCGCCGACCGATGCGTGGCCGTCGTACCACGGCGACTACACGGGGCGGCACTTCAGTCCGCTCGACGAGATCAACGCCTCGAACGTGCGAGGCCTGTCGCTCGCGTGGCTCTATCGCGTGACGAACAACACCGACACCGCGATCGTCGGCAATCCCGAGGTGACGGCGCCGCCGGCCGGCGGCGGAACGCCCGTCCTCAAGTCGATGCCGCTGATGGTGAACGGCGTGTTGTATTTCTCCTTGCCGAATCGCGTGTTCGCGCTCGACGCGCGGAGCGGCCGGCTGATCTGGCAGTACGTTTGGCGCGGCCGGAACGCCATCGGCAACCGAGGCGTCGCCATGTCCGGCAACTGGCTCTACCTCGTCGCGCCCGACAACTCGGTCATCTCGCTCGACGCGGCGACCGGTAAACAGCGTTGGGCGCGCAAGCTCACGGGCCCCGACGTCTCGAACTGGTCCACCACCGCCCCGACCGTCGTCGGCAACCATGTGCTCGTGGGCATCGGCGGCGACACGCCGTTCGGCAGCACGCGCGGATTCGTCGAGTCGCTCGATCCTGCGACCGGCGAGTCGCAATGGAAGTGGTGGGTCACGCCGGGCGCCGGTGAGCCCGGCATCGAGACCTGGCCGACCGTCGAGGCGTCGATGCGGAGTGCGGGCGCGCCGTGGCAGCCGTTCACCTACGATCCCGAGTTGAACCTGCTGTTCGTCACGACCGGCCAGCCGACGCCGGCCTACAACGGCCGGAGCCGTGAGGGCGCCAACCTCTACACCTGTTCGATCGTCGCGCTCAACGTCGATTCGGGACGGATGCAGTGGTACTACCAGTACTCACCGCACGACACGCATGATTGGGATGCCACGGAGGTCGCCATCCTGATCGATGGGATGGTGGACGGCAAGCCGCGCAAGCTCATCGGCCAGACGAATCGCAACGGCTTCTACTACCTGCTCGATCGTGCGACCGGCCGGCCGATTACGGTCAAGCAATACGCGATGTCGAACTCATACCTCGGGCTCGACGGCGGCGTGCTCGTGCCAAATCCCGCCAAGGAGGGATCGCCTGCGGGCTCACTCGTGTTCCCGACGTCCGACGGCGCGGTCAATTTTCCAGCGCAGTCGTTCAGCCCACAGACCGGGCTGTTCTACGTCAACGCCACGGACGCCGGCAGCATCTTCTACACGCCGCTCGACTCGAGCGATCCGTCGGGCTACGGCCGGCCGCAGGAATGGCACGGCGGATACTTCGAGTCGCACGTGAAAGCGCTCGACCACCAGACGGGCGAGGTGAAGTGGCAGCACACGTACACCGCAACAGGGCTGGGGATCGAGCCAGCAGCCGGGCCTCTTGTCCACCGGTGGGGGACTGCTGTTCTCCGGCGACCCGTCGGGGAACTTCATCGCCTTCGACGCGCGCTCCGGAAAGATCCTCTGGCACGCGTCGCTTGCGGCCCAGCTCACCAACAGCCCGCAGACGTACCGACTCGATGGACGGCAGTACGTCACCGTCGCGGCCGCCGACACGCTATTTGCCTTCTATCTACAGTGAACGGGGAACGGAACGGGAACGAGGAACGGGGAACGGGGAACGGGGAACGGGAACGGGGAACGGGGAACGGGGAACGATATCAATCACCTCTTTGATATCCTCTCCCCACCGTTTCCAGGAGGATCTCGCAATGAAGGCCCGTACTGCGCTCGCAACCGTTCTCACTCTCGCTGTCACCGCCAGCGCGCTGGCCCAGGCGCCGGAGCGGCTGGTCAAGCTGCCGCCGAGCCCGCGTGGATCCGCCGCGGTTGAGGTCGGCGGTGAGTGGCAGACCGTCAACGGCGAGCGGCGGTACGTCAACGGCGGCTGGATCGCTGTGGACTATGGCCGGCCACTGCTTCGTGGGCGCACCAACATCTTTGGCTCGGGCGCCGACTACGGCAAGGTCGTGAGCGACGGCGTGTCGGTCTGGCGCGCCGGGGCCAATGACACCACGCGCCTCACGACAGAGCGCACGCTGATCTTCGGCAAAACGACGTTGAAGCCCGGCGTGTACAACGTGTTCGTGGAGCTCAAGGAAAATGCGTGGACGCTCGTGATGTCCACGCAGCCCGTGCAGCCGAAGTACGACGCGAACGACAAGGTCCTGCTGTACGGCTCCTACAACTACGACCCCAAGTTCGACGTGCTGCGCACGCCAATGCGGCTCGCGAACTCGCCGACGAGCATCGAGCAGTTCACGATCAACTTCGTGGACGTCACGAACACCCGTGCGTCGATGGTCATGTCGTGGGACCGGACCGTCGGGACGATTGATTTCTTGGTCAAGTAAGCACGACGTTCCCCGTTCCCCGTTCCCCGTTCCCCGTTCCCGGTTCCGGTTCCTGGTTCTGGTTCAAAGTTCGGCTTCCAGGTTCGGAGAACCTGGAATCCTGAACCTTGAACCAGAACCCGGAACGGGGAACGTGGAACGGGGAACCGTTCCTGCAACTTGTCGGGTCATTCCGTGTTTGTGTCCCATGACCCGCATTTCCGGCCTCATTGCCAGCCTGCCGCTCATATTCACCACTGGCTGTCTCGACCAGACGGCCGTGCTCGAGCGGCGATTCGAACGGTCCTTCCAGGTGGCCTCGGGCTCGACCGTCCGGGTCGAGCTGGCGGGGGGCAGCGTGACGACGGAGACCGGGCCGCCCGGACGGGTCCACGTGTCGGTTCGACAGGCCGTCTACACCAATGACGGCGAATCGGCGGCCAATCGGCTGCTTGCCGACTACATGGTGGACGCCACCCAGGAAGGCCGCGAGGTCTTCGTGGTCGGCCGGCGGAAGAACCTGTTGAGCTGGGCGCGCTGGCGCCGCGAACATGTCGAGCTGAGCGCGACCGTCACCGCGCCGCCCGACGTCGTCCTCGATCTCGGCACGAGCGGTGGGCGCATCTCCGTCCGCGGCGATCGGACCGCCCACGTCCGCGCCGATACGAGCGGCGGGTCCGTCTCTGCCGACGGCGGCAGCGCGGACTTCCAGCTGAACACGTCGGGTGGGAGCATCCGCGTGTCGCGGGTCCTCGGCCGGCTCACTGCAGACACGAGCGGCGGCGGCATCAACGTGGCGTATGTCAGTCCGTCGGCGCGCGACGTCGTGCTCACGACCTCGGGCGGCAGCATCCGGGTTGGTGTCGATCCGAAGGCGAGCATGGCTGTAGACGCCGGGACGAGCGGCGGGTCGGTCCGCGTCGAGGATTTGCCGTTCGAAGTGCTCTCGCACGGCCGCTCACACGCAAACGGCACCATCAATGGCGGAACCAATCGCCTTCGCGCGAGCACGAGCGGCGGCGGGATCACGATTCGCGGCGTCGGCGGTTCGGACACCGACTCGCGAAGCGAGGAGTAGACACGGGTTCCAGGGTTCCACGGTTCCAGGTTCGTGAACCAGAACCCTGGAACCGTGGAACCCTGGAACCTGAACCCGCTCTATCGCGCGACCACTATCTCGACCCGGAAATTCCCGTTGTTGTCCTGGTGGAAGTCGTCATTGACCCCGAGATACAGCCGTCCGGAATTTGGGGCACGAAGCGCCTCGGTACGCGCGCCAATCATGACCGGCGTTGTTTCGCCGATTCGCGCGATCAGTGCGCCGGCCGGGTCGCGCGGCAGTGGTCCTTCAGGAGCAAATCGGCCGCTACGGGCTCCCTTGGGGTCGGCGATGTCATCGTTGCCGGTGCTCAGCTGAACCGTCCCCGCGGCACTGAAGCTCACGCGGTCGCCGGCCTGAACGATGACGCCGGTGTCTGTCCAGGGTTGTCGTGCCTGAACCACCACCGTGGTCGCCTGCGCGCCGGCGGCCCGCGCCGTGCCCTGAGCGATTGCCGTGTTCATCTCGGCGCGCGTCAAGAAGCCGTCCCGGTTCGTGTCGCGCTGATCGAAGCTGCGACGCGACCAGACCCACTCGTCGACTGACAGACGCTGGTCTCGGTTGACGTCGAGGTTCGCAAACGAGTCGTTGGCCGTCGACGAGGCGATCCCCATCTCCTGGCGGGAGATCACGTTGTTGTTGTCACGATCGAGCCAGTTGAAGGCCTGCGCGCTCGCGTGCCATTCGCTACGCTCGACCTGACCGTTGCCGTTGGCGTCCAGATAGTCGAACCGGTCGCCACGGTCGTCATCGAAGTCGGTGCCGCCAAACTCGGCGGATGAGAGCACGCCGTCGCGATTGCGATCCGCGCGGAAAAATTCCTCGACGCCGTACGGCCACTCCGTGCGTGACACGCGGCCATCCCGGTTGCGGTCCAGTCCGCCAAATCGGTCCTGGCTCCAATCGTTGAACGCGTAGGCCTCCCCGGTGTAGTCGTCGAACTCGGCTCGCGGACGGGCGGCGCCGGTGCGGACTTCCTCACCCTGCAGCATCCCGTCGCCGTTCCAATCGTGGACCTGAAATGACTGGTTGCTCCCACGCCACTCGCTTCGCTGAATGACACCATCGCCATTCGCGTCGAGACCCTGGAAGCGCATGCCGCCGGCGCCGGCACGGGTCTGGTTCGCGCCGACGCCGATTCGCACCGAGCGCATGGCCTCACCGGCGCACACGCCCGTGCCGCGCGCCCGCACCTGATAGGTGCCCGCGCGCGGAAACGAATGGCTGACCGCGGCCGGCAATGCCCGTACGGCATGCGTGATCGGCGTCGAGCCGTCACCGTAGTCAATCTGCACCGCGCGGCAGGGATTCGTGCCGGTGATCGTGAACACCGTCTCTCCGTTCTGTCCGGGTGAGGTGGTCACATTGCTGACGACGCCGGTGCCTTGCTGTGCTGCCAGGGGAACTGCGGCAAGCATGAGAGCGGCTGGTAATAGTTGGAGTCTCATGGCCTACCTTCCTGTCCGTTGGAGAGGCATAAACCGTGCCGGGTAAGAAGCTCGGGTACGACGGGTACGACGAGGCACGACAGGTTCCAGGAACTTCCTGGCGCTTACCAACTTTTTTCCAAGCCGAGAACCGGCAGTTAGCGTCTAGGTTCAGGAATAATTGCGAGCGCGAGGAGGGCACATGTTGAGGGATCTGCGCCTGACGGTTCGACAGCTGTGGCATGCGCCGGGCTACTCGGTGATGGTGGTGCTGACGCTCGCGCTGGCCATTGGCGCGAACAGCGCCGTGTTCAGCGCCGTGAACGCTGTGCTCATGCGCCCCTTGCCCGTCATCGATCCCGACCGCGCCGTCGTCGTCTGGCAGACGGACCACGCCACGGGGCAGGCCGTCGTCGAGCTGACGGTGCGGCATCTGCGAGAGTGGACTTCGGATCAGGCCGTGTTCACCCGCGCGGCGATCATGGGCTCGCACAATTGGGGCGCGGTGCTCGAGGACGGCACAGGCCAACCGACTCGCATCGAGTTCAACGGCGTGTCGTCGGGCTTCTTCGAGACGCTCGGGGCGGCGCCGCTGCTTGGCCGGACGTTCCGGGCGGAAGACGATACGCCCACGTCGGCGCCCGTCCTCGTTCTCAGCCATTCCAGCTGGGTACGCCGGTTCGCGGCCGATCCGCAAATCATCGGGAAGACGATGAATCTGGACGGGCAACCCGTCGAGGTCATCGGCGTGATGCCCGAGGGCTTCGACCTGCCGCGCGGCGCCGAGTTCTGGGCGCCGGCGATGCCCGTGCTCGGCGGCGGCGCGTCATCGAACGCCACCACCCTCGCCAACATCGTCAACAACGTTGGTGTGTTCTACCTCGTCGGACGAGTGCGTGCCGGCGTGGGAGCCGCTGAGGTCGCCCGCCAGGTGGACGCGTTGGATGCTCGGCTGCAGCGCGACGTGCCCGGCCGGCCGAAGTGGGGCGACCGCGCGGTGGTCGTGCCGCTTCTGGAGTACGTGTTCGGACCCGTGCGTCCTGCGCTGTGGGCGCTCTGGGCCGCGGTCACCGTGCTGCTGCTCATCGCGTGCGCGAACGTCTCGGGGCTGATGCTCACGAGGGCCACGCTTCGTCGTCGCGAGCAGGCCGTCCGGCTGGCGATAGGCGCCACGCGCGCGTCGCTCGGCCGCGCGTGGATGGCCGAGATCCTGGTGCTCTCGGCCGTTGGCGGCGTGCTCGGACTCTTCGCCGCGGCGTACATCGGCAAGGTCATCGCGGCGCTCGCGCCGGACGACCTGCCCGGCGTGCAGAGCATCACCGTCGATGGCGTCGTTGCGCTGTTCACGCTTGCGGCGGTTGCTGTCGTAGCCATCGCCACGGGCGTGTTGCCGGTACGACACCTGTCGCGGGTCAGTCTGGTCGAGGCTTTTGGGAGTGGCGATCGATCGTCGGCCGCACGGCACAGCGTCCGTGCGCGATCGACGTTGCTCATCCTGCAGGTCGGCCTTGCGGTCGCACTGCTCGTGGCGGCGGGTCTCGTCGTCCGCAGCTTCATGAACTTGAAGCGTCTCGATCTCGGCTTTCAGCCGGCCAACGTGCTCAGCCTTTCCGTTCAGCCACGGTCACTCCAGGGGCCGCCGAACCAGTGGTTCGGCGAACTGCTCACGCGCATCCGCGCCCTCCCCGGTGTCGAGACTGCCGGAGCGGTCTATCTGCGGCCCCTTCAGCTCGGTCCGATCGGCCAGGGCGTTCGCATCTGGCTTGACGGGCAGGAGAAGACCGACGCGGCTGCCGCCCGGAATCCCACGTTGAACTACCAGATTGCGACGCCGGGCTACTTCGAGGCGATGCGGATCCCCGTCGTACGCGGCCGAGCGTTTACCGACGCGGATCGCGCGGGCGTCGATCGCGTCGCCGTCATCAGCGAAGCCACGGCTCAGGGCCTGTGGCCCGGCCAGGATCCGATTGGTCGCCGCGTGCTCATGTCGTCGTTCACGCCGGGAGCGCCGGGCCCCGCGTGGCGCACCGTGGTCGGCGTCGTCCGCAACGTGCGTTACCGCGGACTCGACGAGATACAGATGGACATCTACGACCCCGCGATGCAGGTCGGACGTCCAGCGAACAGCCTGGCGATCCGTGCGACCGGATCGCCCATCGGCCTCGTCGCGTCGATTCAGGCCCAGGTGCGGGCGCTGGATCCAACCGCGGTGATCGATAACATCGTCACGATGGACGCCGTCGTCGGCCGTGCCGTGGCGCCGTGGCGTCTCTCGATGTGGATGTTTCTGCTCTTCGGGTCCGTGGCGTTCGCGCTGGCCCTGACTGGACTTGTGAGCGTCGTCGCGCTCGACGTGGCACATCGCCGTCAGGAATTCGCGATCCGTCTTGCGCTCGGCGCGTCCGGACGCGCGATTCTTTAGGCAGCGATTGGACGAACGGCCGGGCGCGTCGGAATTGGCGTCGTCCTTGGGGCGTTGACCGCGGCAGTTGGGACGCGCGCGCTCCGAAGCGTGCTATTTGACGTCGCACCGTCCGATCTCACGACTTTTATCTCCGTCGTGGCGTTGGTTGTCGTCGCCACTGCCGTCGCGGCTTACATTCCTGGGCGTCGCGCGAGTCGTACGGAGGTCAACGCCCTCCTCCGGCACTTCTGACCCGGCGCTGTTCCTTCACGAACTGAATCGGCGGATTCAGGCGCGAAAACGCCTTCACGGACTCGCCTGCGCCTTCCGGCACGCGCATTGCACATACGGGCTGCGCCCCGGCTGATGGGCGATTGTGACTCCACGCAACGCCTCGTTCATCCATCTCTTTGGCGGCCGCTACGCGGCCGTCGCGCTGTCGATCTTGTTGTGCCTGGCGACGTCGTGCGGCAAAGACTCCGCGCTTCCGACGGCGCCCTCTGACAACGTGCCGGCGCGTCTGTCAATCGAAGGTGTCGTGCGCCAGCGCACCGACGGGCACGGAGTTGCCGGCGCGCGCGTTGAGATCGCGGAGGGAACGAATCAGGGTGCTCAGGTAGCCGCCGACGAACAAGGGCACTACCGACTGAACGACCTGTCGCCGGGTAGTCTTGTCCTGCGGGCGCTGGCCGATGGGTACGCGGGAGCGACGCAGTCGGTCACGCTGTCTGGCAATCAAACGCTCGACTTCTCACTCGATCGGTCCGCGACGTCCGCGCCGCCTCCTCCGCCCAGCGTCGAGAAATTTACGCTGTCCGGCACGGTGACTGACAGCCGGAACGAATCGTCGGTGCGTGGCGCGCACATCAGTGTCACCACCGGGCCGGATCGTGGTGCCAGCACGGAAACCGATGCGGCCGGGCGTTACAGCCTGAGCGTTCAGCCTGCGTCGTTCGCGATTGAGGTGTCGGCCTCTTCGTTCGTGACCCAAACGCGCAATCTCACAGTGTCCGCGAATCAGGTCGCAGATTTCGAGCTTCACAGCGAACCGTCGGGGCCCGTCGTGAAGGGCACCACGGTGAACGCCGTCTCGAACGACACGATCTCAGGTGTTCGTATTCGTGGGGGTGACGGCGGCGAGGCGACAACCAGCGGTGACGGCACGTTCGAACTGCCCTTGACCACGACGAACAGCGTTCTTCAGGTCACGGTCTCCTCGACGTCGACCGTCGAGCGTTCGACGCGCGTACGTATCTCGGGTGGACCGGCGACCCTCACGTTGATTCCGAAGTCGCTGAACCTGGCGGCCTTCGACCAGATGTTCCGCGCGGATGGTGGGCTGCGCCGGTGGACGACGGCGCCGGTGGTCATCGTCCAACGCCGGGTGTTGCAGTTCACCAACGTGGACGCGTCCACCTTCGTCGCCACGTCGGTTGTGCTCTCCGACGCGGAGATCGAGGCGATCATCAGACGATCTCCACGACGCGTTGCCTGAGTTGACCGGTGAGACATTCGACCGGTTCGCCAGTCAGACGGTCGAAACGGCGGCGGAGGGCGACTCGGTGTCAGTGAGCCGCACGGGCGCGATCGTCGTCGCGCAATACCAGGGGCTCACCGACGCGACGACGTTCTGGGGCTACACACGGTGGGCCTGGAACGATCGCGGCGAGATGCGGGCAGCCTCCATGATGCTCGATCGCACATTCGAGACCTCCGGCAGCTCGTATCAACGCGCGCTGCACGCGCACGAGCTTGGGCACGCGCTGGGCTACTCGCACGTGGACGTCCGCCAGTCGGTGATGAACAGTTCCGGTCGCGTACCGATCACCGACTTCGATCGCGGCGGCGCCCGCATCGCGTTCCTGCGGCCGCCGATGAACATGAGCCCGGACATCGATCCCGATCCGATCACGGTGAACCGTGCGCCGTCGGCCGGCCTCACGTGGACGGGCGCTCGGTAGCGCCGATCGGTCCATGCTATTGTCGAAACTCCTCCCATCATGTCGTTGACGAGAGAAGCGACCGAGCCGTCCGCCGCACACGTTGCAGACCACGGACCGGGCGTGAGATTCCCTCCGACGGTCGCGTTTGCCGCGGGATTTGTCGTCGCGCTCGGTCTTCACGTCTTCGAGCCGATCCGTTTCCTCACCGGGAGAAACGTCGACGCCCTCGCTCTTCTGGGATGGGTGTTCATCGTCGCCGGTGTCGGCCTGTTCCTCTGGTCGCTCCGCGTGTTCTTTCTCGCCAGGACCGGCATCATGCTGCAGAAACCGGCGACCGCCCTGATGCGTCAGGGCCCGTACGCGTGGTCGCGGAACCCGCAATATCTTGCGTTCGTTGCGATCTACGTGGGCGCGGCGCTCGTGACGAACACGGTGTGGCCGCTGCTCCTGCTGGCGCCGGTGCTGGCCCTCGTCGTCCACACTGTCATCCGGCGCGAAGAGCGCTACCTCCAGCGAATGTTCGGCGCTTCGTACGTCGCGTATTGTCGCGACGTCGGCCGATGGCTTTGAACGACCCGCACGCCGGCCAGCCGGTGCTCCGCCGCGGACCGGCTCCGGGAGACGCGCGCATTGTCACCATCCTCGTGCATGGACGTGGCGCCACGGCCGAGAGCATCCTGTCCATCGCTGACGCGGTGGACCTCGGCGACGTCTCGTACCTGGCTCCACAAGCCAGTGGACGCACGTGGTATCCGCACTCGTTCCTGACGCCGATCGCGCAGAACGAGCCCTTTCTCACGTCCGCACTGGGCGCGCTCGACGCGCTCGTGAACGATCTCCACCGCCAGGGTGTCGCGTCCGAACACATCGCGTTCGCGGGATTCTCGCAGGGCGGCTGTCTCTCGCTGGAGTTCGCCGCGCGCCATGCGCGCCGCTACGCCGCCGTTGCCGGGCTGAGTGCCGGCCTCATCGGTCCACCCGGCACACTGCGGGACTATGCGGGTTCGTTCGCTGGCACGCCCGTCTTTCTGGGCTGTAGCGATGCCGACGCGCACATTCCTCTCGCGCGCGTGCACGAGTCGTCCGAGGTGTTTCGTCGCCTCGGCGCCGTCGTGGACGAGCGTATCTATCCCGGCATGGGACATACGGTCAGCCAGGACGAGATCGAGGCGCTGCGCGCGATGCTGAAATAAGCGATGACCGCTCTGCTCGCGCTCGGCGTCGCGTGCGTCGGCATCGCTGGCGTCGTTTCGTACGTCACGAGCCGGCGCACGAAGCCCGAACGATCTGCTGCCCTACGTCGCCTCCGCCATTACGCTCGAGGTGTCCGAAACGGTCGCAGCGCTCTGGCGCCGCGATTCAGTTGATTCGAACGGATCCGCTCAAAGCGTTGCGCGTGGACTAGGGGCTGGTACGACAGGTGCGACGGGTACGAGGTCCGAGGAATCAGCTGCCGCTCGTCATCTTTCTTAGTTTTCCTGAACGGGGAACGGGGAACGGGAACGGGGAACGGGGAACGGGGAACGGGGAACCTTTTGCTTAGTAATCGTAGATGCGCACGACCGAGCCGCCGTTCGAGAGCACGGCCGTCATCACATCGCTCAGCGAGGCGACGGGCACCGACAGCGCGTATCGCGAGTCTTCCGGCGTCGTCAGGACGGGGACGGTGGTGAGCACGCGCGCCGGCGCCGGTGGCGCGGGCTTGTTGGGTCGTGTGATCACGGTGACCAGGACGTCGTCGTTGCCCGCGATGCTGACGAACTTCACGCCGCGTGAATGGAGGTCGAGCATCAGTCTCGTGAATGGCTCACCGCCAGGCAGCGCCAGAATCGCGCCCTGATTCGGAGCCTCCCCGACAGCCGTGAACTGCGCGTCGGTGAGCACGCTCGCTGGCGTTCGCTCGATCCACACGTGCACCTGCGGTCCGGCCGCGGCGTAGGCCACTCCAGTCGACAGCCCGACGATCGACGCATACACCGCTTTGAGGGCCAGCTCCGACGTGAGCGACAGGCGGCGCTCCCACTTCCGCACCTGGTGCTCTCCCATCAGCGGGGTGCTGGTCCACAAGGTCACCAGCCGGTCTGCGAAGGGAAAGGAATACCAAGGTTCGGTTTGCATGAACGTGCCGTACTCGAGCGCCAGCCCTGCCGCGAACGCGTCCTCGGGCGTGTCGCGCGACGAGAAGCGCTCCGTGAGCCAGCCAAAACTGTTCTCGTACAGGCCCTTTACGACATTCTCGATGCTGAAAATCGTGCCGACGACGGCGAGGTTGACGTGGGTGCCGGCGTCGTACGCAGTACGATCGACGGGTGACGGCGCAGACTGCGCCGTATTGCTCCCAGTACTGCCCGATCGCGCTGAAGTATGGGAAGTGGCTCGGCGGTTCCTTGGCGATGAACCGCGCGTATTCATTGGTCGCGTCGATGATCACCCACTCGGGGAGCGCGAGATACGTGTACTGCTCGTCGCGTGCGTAGTTGGGGATGTTACGTGCGGCCTCGGGGCGCCGCATGGGCACCTGGAAGCCTTCCCCCCAGCACTTCGACGCGACGAACGTCGTTGGGGCGAAAATGACGAACAGAAACAACAGGACCGCGAGGGCGAGGAGACGGCCCCCGCTGAGCAGACGGCGACGGCGCTTTACGACAGGACTGGACACCAGCGTCTACTAAGGAGACTCGAAACGGCCGGTCCAGTCAATCCCGCCTCGGCAGGGGACCGGATGCCAGGGCGTGAAGGTGCGTGAAACTGTGAGAATGCGCACACGATTTGCGCCTGCCCCAACCGGCCACCTCCACCTGGGACACGTGCACAACGCGATCCACGTCTGGGAGTTCGCCAAGTCCCATGGCGGACGAGTCGTTTTGAGGATCGAGGACCACGACCGTCAGCGCGCGCACTCAGAATTCGAAGCGTCCATTCGAGAAGACCTGACGTGGCTGGGGTTCGAGCCCGACGAGGAGGCGCCGCGCCAGAGCGAGCGCGGGGCCGTGTACCGCGCGGTCGTCGACGAGCTCGCCGCGAGGGGGCTCATGTACGGGTGCTCCTGCACCCGGCAGGAGATCGCCGCCACGGGCTCGGGCGCGACCAGATGAGCTGCGCTATCCCGGTACCTGCCGGGAGCGCGGGCTCGCGATCGGGGACGGACGAGGATGGCGTGTGCGCATGGAACCCGGAGCGGAAACCTTCGTGGACGGGATCCTCGGACCGGCGTCGCAGGAGCCCTCGCGCCAGTGCGGCGACCTTCTGGTGCGAGACCGGCTTGGCAACTGGACCTACCAGTTCGCGGCCGCCATCGACGACTATCTACAGGACATCTCGCACGTCATTCGTGGCGTGGATCTGTTTCCGTCGACGGGTCGGCAGATCCGGTTGGCGCGGCTGGCTGGGCGAACGTCGCCGGCATCGTTTCGACATCACGGATCTCATCATGCGAACGCCGGCACAGAAGCTCAGCAAGTCGGAAGGGGATACCGGTGTCCGCGACCTGCGCCGCCAGGGGTGGTCACCCGATCAAGTCATTGCACAGGCCCGACGCGGCGTCGATGCCGCCTGCCTTAATACAGAGGACTCGATGTCACGCGAGAGCCATTTGCCAGCCGTCCTCATTACCGGGTGTTCGTCTGGAATCGGCCGTGCGACCGCGCTTCGGCTCGCGCGCGCGGGCCGATGGACCGTCTACGCGACCGCGCGGCGATCGTCGGGCCTCAGCGATCTGGCGGCTGCCGGGTGCCGAACGCTGGATGTGGACGTGACCGACGAGGACTCGATGCAGCGGGCGGTCCGCGCGATCGAGGACACGCACGGTGCGGTGGCTGCGCTCGTGAACAACGCCGGCTACAGCCAATCCGGCGCAGTCGAGGCGATCCCCATCGATCGCGTTCGCGCGCAGTTCGAAACGAATGTGTTCGGCCTGCTGCGATTGACGCAGCTCGTGTTGCCGGGCATGCGCCGCGCCCGCGCCGGACGGATCGTGAACATCGGATCGATGGGTGGGCGCCTGGTTTTTCCAGGCGGCGGGGTGTACCACGCGACGAAATATGCGCTTGAAGCGCTGAGCGATGCGCTCCGGTTCGAGGTCCGGGGCTTCGGCATCCAGGTCGTCCTGATCGAGCCGGGCCTGATTCGAACGGGCTTCGGGGACGCCGCGGGAGTCAGCCATGCGCGATGCTGGAAAGCAGCGACGCCTACGGGCCGTTGCACGCCGAGGTGGCCCGGTTGACCAAAGAGGCGTCCGAGCGGGGGTTGACGGCCCGGCTGGCAGGAACCCCCGACGACGTCGCGGCCACCGTCGAGAAGGCGCTCAAAATTGCGCCGGCCCCGGTCCCGGTACACGGTGTCGCCCTCAGCCGCCCTCTTCATTGCCCAGCGCCGCTTGCTGGGCGATCGGGCCTGGGATGCCTTTCTGCGCCGGATCTATCCGTCCCCCGGGGGCAATTTTACTGGGGGGGAGCCGGACTAATACCCGAGTTTCCAGCCTCGAATTTACCAAATCGGCAGGATTTCAGACATCCCTTCTCCCCGCTACCCTTCGGCATCCGGTCATCCCGCTCTCGCGCCACCTTCCCGTCTGGGAGGGCGTCCGCTCGGGCTGTGGCCGGAGGTTAGGTCCACCCGGACCTGAAGGAGTGGAGATGGAAAGGATGAGGCGTCTGGGGGTACTCGCTATACCCCTTTTGATCCTTCTGGCAGGCGCGGTTCCCGCGTTTGCGCAAGGCGGACAGGGCAACGGCACGCTCATCGGCACGGTCGTCGACAACGTCGGCGTCATCCCGGGAGCGACCATCACAGCCACGCACGTTGCGACGAACACCAACCGCACGGGCACGACGAACGAACAGGGCGATTTCCGCATCGTGTCGCTCGTCCCCGGTCGCTACACGGTCAAGGTCGAAATGGACGGCTTCCGTCCGGTGACCATCGCGGAGTTCTCGCTGCTCGGCGGCGAAATCCGGCCGCTCGGCCGGATTACGCTGACGGCCGGCGGCGTGACCGAATCGGTCACGATCACCGCGGAAGTCACGCCCGTGCAGACCGCGAACAGCGCGCTGTCGCGCAACATCACGGGTGACACGCTGGTCATGGTCCAGGTGAAGGGCCGCGACGTGTTCGGCATGATGAAGATCCTGCCGGGCGTCATGGACTCGCACGCGAGCCGCGACTACGCGCAGTGGAACTCGGGCCGCTACCTGAGCATCAACGGCGGCGACTCGCTCAACAAGAACACCACGATTGACGGCGTGCCGGTCGGCGAAGAAGGCGGCTCGGGCACGACGTACGTCACCCCGAACATCGACTCGATTGGTGAAGTGAACGTCATCACGAGCGGCTACAACGCCGAGCACGGCCGGCAGTCGTCCGGCCTCGTGCAGATCACCACCAAGTCGGGCACCAACCAGTTCCGCGGGTCCGGCTGGACGAACCTCCGCCGCGACGAGTGGAACAAGAACGACTTCTTCCGCAAGCAGTCGGGCGACCGCGAAGCCGTTCTTCGAAGTGAACATCGGCGGCTACAGCATCGGCGGTCCGATCATCATCCCGAAGGTGGTGGACAGCCGCACGAGCGAGAAGAAGTTCTACTTCTTCGTGTCGCAGGAGTTCACGGAAGACATCCGGCCGACGGCCGTCACGCGGTCGAACCTGCCGACGGAGCTCGAGCGCGCGGGCGACTTCTCGCAGACGCGTCTTCGGCAAGGCCACGCTGCAGCCGGACGGCTCGATGACGGGCACGCAGACCCTGAACGTCATCCGCGACCCGCTGACGGGCCAGCCGTTCCCGGGCAACGTGATCCCGTCGAACCGGTTCGACCCGATGGGCCAGGCGCTGCTCTTGCTCGCGCCGCTGCCGAACAACGTGCGCGATCAGACGACCAACGCGTACAACAACTCGAACTACGGCGCAGGACCTGACGCCGCGGCACACGCGCACGAACTTCATCACGCGCGTGGACGCGGTGCTCGGCGCGAACACCCGGCTGAGCGCGCGCGCGCTGTTCGACCGCGACAACGCCATCGCCCCGAACAACATCGCGCCGGGCGTGGGCGAGATCAACAACAACTTCCCGGGCAACCTGATCAACGGCACGATGACGAAGGTGCTCAGCCCGTCGATGGTCAACGAGACGATCATCGGCTACAGCTGGAACCACTGGGGCCATCGCGTGGGCACGGGCGCGTCAACGACCGTCGAACTACACGCAGTGGTGGCAGCCGAACGTCGTCAACCCGCTGACCGGGCAGACGGGGCTGTTCCCGCCGCGCATCGAGCGTTCGGCGAGTACGGCGAGCCCGTCCAGAAGGACACCAACAAGGACGAGTGGCCGTATCTGCCCGAGCTGCGCTACACGGGCGGCGACCGCACGAACCTGCTCCTGATGACGCCCGTCCGGCTCCAGCGGCCCGCTGCCGAAGTGGAACCGGAACGAGCGCGTCACGATCAAGAACGACCTGTCCTACACGCGGGGCCGGCACAACTTCAAGTTCGGCATCGAGATGGAGCGCGACTTCAAGACCGAGCCGGGCTCGCAGGACTACGCCGGCCAGTACAACTTCGGGCACAGCGGCGACAACCCGATCAGCACGGGCAACGGCTACGCCAACGCGCTGCTCGGGGTCTTCACGTCGTACAACGAACGCAACGAGCGGATCGACCGCGATGAGCGGCACTGGTACGGCGGGTTCTACGCGCAGGACAGCTGGCGGCTGACGTCACGCCTGACGTTGGACTACGGCTTCCGCATGGAGCACCACGGGGCCGTGTACGAGGCCCGCGATGAGAACTCGGGGTTCGACCCGGCCCTCTGGTCGGCGTCCAACCAGCCGGTTATCTACCGGCCGGCGTGCAAGACGGGCGTGCCGGGCAATCAGGCCTGCTCGTCGGCGCAACCAGGCCGCCATCGACCCGCGGTTCCCGGACCGTGTTCGCTCAACCGCGCGCTCATCGGCACGGTCGTCCCGGGCGTCGGCTCGATCGCCAACGGGCAGTGGACGAACGGCCTGGCGAACCACCCGACCAACCCGGACAGCGGCAAGAAAGACGGCTGGTACTACGACTACCCGATGTGGTCGTACGCGCCGCGCGTCGGCCTGGCGTGGGACGTGTTCGGCGACGGCAAGACCGCCATTCGCGCGTCGACGGGCGTCTTCTACAACTTCGTGAACCGCAACACGTACGGGTTCAGCGGCGGCGCGCTCGTCAGCCGCGTCCGGACGATCACGAACTCGACGCTCAACGACCTCGCGGCGGCCGTGGCGGCGGGCAACTTCGTCGAGAGCCCGCAGAACACGCGCATCCCGCCCGGCTTCGGGCTGACCGACTCCACGGCAACCAGCTGCCGCAGGGCGAGCTCGAGCCGGAACGCAACTACCACATCAACCTCGCGTTCCAGCGCGACATCGGCTTCAACACCGTCGCCGAAGTCGCGTACGTCTCGAAC
The DNA here is from genome assembly GCA_963793255.1 of uncultured Acidobacteriota bacterium. Classification (GTDB taxonomy): domain Bacteria; phylum Acidobacteriota; class Vicinamibacteria; order Vicinamibacterales; family SCN-69-37; genus CAVTYZ01. The sequence continues at coordinate 171,927 of CAWBZK010000008.1, read as the reverse complement.
ATCGGGCGGAAGTACTGGCGCAACAAGACCATCAACAACATCCCGATCAACGCCTACGCCAATCCGAACAACCTGTTCAACAGCGAAGCCATCGCCGAGAACTTCCTGCGGCGGGACTACCCGGGCGTGGGCAGCATCAGCTACCTGACGACCGACGACGACATCCTCAACTACAACGCGATGCAGGTGAGCGTGCAGCGTCGTCTGACGAAGGGGCTCCAGATGGGCATGGCCTACACGCTCTCGAAGAGCGAAGGCATGCAGGGCTGGGACTTCATGACGGAAGAGCTCTACGGCAAGCAGGGTCTGCGCGACCGGTACTACGGTCCGCCGGCCGGCAACCCGACGGGCGTCCAGGACGGCCGGCAGGATCGGCGCCATGTGGTGGTGGTCAACTACTCCTACATGATCCCGAACCCGACGCCGAACGTCGCGGTCCTCAAGCACGTGCTGCGTGACTGGGAGGCGTCGGGCGTGTCGACCTTCATGACCGGCTCGAACGTCAACCCGAGCTGCGGCGAGGACCTGTCGGGCGTGGCGAACAACGACCCGTCGCTCTCGGGCGTCGGCGTCCGCTGCGAGCTCGTGCCGGGTCAGGACATCAACGACATGCCGGCGTGGATCCGGGCGATCCGACATCACGCACGACGCGTTCCGGCCGCACTTCAACCTGGCCGCGTTCCGTCGCCCCCTGCCGGTCAACGGCCAGGGCAACCTCGGCAACTCGGCGCAGGGTCAGCTCCGTCACCCGGGCTGGCAGAACTGGGACTTCACGCTGGCGCGTCGCATTCCGGTGAACATCGGCCGGGGCGGCAGCGTCCGCGTGCAGGCGCAGTTCTACAACGTGTTCGACCTGGTGCAGTTCCAGCGCCTGGCGGCGAGCTACACCTTCGACCGCGCCACGGGCAACACGAACACGACCACGGGCCAGTACGACGAGGCGATCAACCCGTTCAACTTCGGGATCACGATCCGCATGGACTACTGATCCCGACACACACACCGGATGCCCGCGAACTGTGCGGGCATCCGGTGCTCTTTACGGAAGTTCGAAGTTAGAAGTCAGAAGTCAGAAATGTTCTGAGTTCCTTCTGACTTCTGCCTTCTGCCTTTTAACTTCTGGTTAGAGCGCTCCCTCTCCCCAAGGTCCCCAAATCGCAAACGTCATCCCTTCGGACCCAGCGACCGGGGGATTGGCGCCGGCAGTCTCACCCTGACGATTCACGAACAGCGTGATGCGATCCCAGCGTCCACCGAGCGGATGATGGTTGCCGCGGATCTTGCGGTCGTTCCACTGCGGATCCGCGTCGGCGAACGTCGCGCCGGCCCACTCGAAATCGTTCTGAAGGTTCTTCCCGAAATCGAAGATCCGCCCGTCGAGCGTCACGCCGCGCAGGTACTGTTCGCCGCCGCCGTCTTCGCACAGCAGCAATGAGCCCTGCGGAGACACCGTGAGATTGTCCGGGAAGTCCAGCTCGGCCTGATTGCCCGACTCGAAGATCAACGTCAACGTCCCCGAGTCTCCGTTCGGCCGAAACTCCCAGATCGTGCCGAAGCCGGCTTGCCCGCCGCTCGTGTCGGCGAAGTACACGGCGCCGTTGCCCCACCAACAACCTTCGAGGCGACGGAACCGCGCGCCGCCAAGCGCGCGTCCCTGATTGAAGACCGCCGTCGCGCTTGTCCCGGCCGGGTTCGGATCCGCGATGTCCACCCAGGTGACCGGAAGCGGCGCGCCGACGGTCTGGCCGCTGCGGGCGTCGTACTGGAAGTTGCCGAGGATGGCCAGCATCTGAAGGCGTCCGCCCTGCGTCAGATCGCCTTTCACGTTCGGGATGAACCGATAGAAGCCGCTCGACCCGCCCCCGCCGCTGTTGTCTTCCGTCTCATAGACGATGTGCGTGTTGCGGGTCGACGGTGACGGCTTCGTGCGAGAAGCGTCCCATTTCCGGAATGGCGACCGCCTGAACGAGGCTGTCGGCGCCTGCAGGCACGTCGAAGCAGTAGCCGTGCTGCTTCAGCCAGCTTGCCGGATTGCCGTTCGGTCCGACGTTGGTTTCCTCGCACGTGATCCACGACTGCCACGGCGTGATGCCGCCCGCACAGTTCACGGTGGTGCCGCTCAGGGTGAGCCAGTGGCGCTCGAGCTCGCGGGTGAACGGGTTGATCTCGACGGTCGTCGTGCCGCCGCCGCCGTTGGTGTCGTACGACTTGACCGGGTCGATGGCCGCCGAGCCCGCGCCCGGCGCGTTGCGGTCTTCGTGGTTGCGCACGAGGCGGAACTTGCCGTTCGCCATGTTGAACACACCCATCCCGTCGTGCGCGAGCGGCACCCGATGGCCGTCGGACATCATCGAGCCGGCGACGCTGAACGATCGGTACGAAAACCCTTCCGGCAGCGAGATGCGGCTGACGCCGTCGCGGAGGTCTGGTGTCGGGAACAGCGGACCGTAGCCGCCATTGCCTTTCGGCGCCGACGGCCGGCCGGCGGCCGCCAGGAGGTGCAGGCCCTGAAATGCCGGCATTGCCGCCGCGGCCCCGGCCGCTGTCACGGCTTTCCGGAGAAACTGTCGTCGTGGAAGTTGTGGACTCGTCGATCGCATGGACATCGTGAAACCGCCCTCCTTGTCCGGCCGTTTGGCGAATGGTGCAAATCGGCCGGCCAGGGCAGTATTCGAGCCGGCGGTGAACGACATGTGATCGCGAGGCAAACACTCTGCGAACTTCTGGTAACCCGCGGATGTCGAGGCCCCTGTAAACTGTCGATGGGGACCCCAGGGAAGTGTTGAAGTGTTCATGAGACGCGTGCCGGCAGCGATCCTCGCGGTGGCGTGCCTTGTGGCCGTCGGGCACATGACGGCCCAGGAACCCTCACGAACCGATCAGACATTTCGTACGGGCGTTGACGTCATCCGCCTCGACGTCACCGTGCTGGACAAGAACCGTCACCCGGTTCGCGGTCTGACCGCGAACGACTTCGTGATCAAAGAAAACGGACGGGTTCAGCGAATCGTCGCGATCACCGAAGTGGACGCAGCGACCGCCGACCCCTCGCCGAGCGCGTGGATGCGACATGCGTCTCGCGATGTGGCCTCGAACGACCTCGGCGATCAGCTCGGTGAAGGCCAGGCCGTGGCCATCGTCCTCGACGACTTCACAATTCCGGACGACAGTGTCGAGATGGCGGTGTCCACGCGCGAGATCTCGCGGTTCATCGTGAACAGCCTCGGGCCGTCCGACATCGCCGCCATCGTGTATCCATTCAAGTCGGGCCGGACGCAGGACTTCACGCAGGACCGGACGAAGCTCCTGGCGGCGATCGACAAGTTCGATCCCGAGCAGCCGGAGTGGCTCCAGCTTCAACCGCGCTACTCCGGTCCCATCGAGGGAGACATCCAGCGGTACAACACCGCGATTGGCCGTCATCGCTGCATGCAGATGCAGCCGGTCATCCCGACGCTTCGCGCGGTGACGTCGAGGCTCGCGACCGTACCGAACCGGCGGAAGGCGCTCTACTTCGTGAGCGTCGGTATGCCGTTCGTGTTCCGGCCCGGCCAGGCGCAGTGTCAAACGATGCTCTACGACGAGCTGCGCAAGTCGTTCGAGACGGCGCAACGCAACAACGTCAACATCCACGGGATCGATCCGGCCGGGGCGGCCGGGTATCAGCGCTATCTGCAGCAGACGCGCGTGCACAACGTGCGCGTGATCCCCGGTCGCGATCTCATCGCCGCCCGGGACGCGGCCAGCCGGCGTCAGGATTTCCTGGAACTGCTCGGGGAACAGACCGGCGGGCGGCCGGTTGTCGAGAGTGACGACCTGGAGAAGTCCGTTGCCGAGATTTTCGAGGAGTACGGTTCGTACCATCTCATCGGCTACGAAACGACCAACGGCGATCCGGATGGCAAGTTCCGTCGGATCGACGTCGACGTGCCCGGCCGCGACCTCGACGTCCATGCCAAGTCGGGCCGCTGGGCGCCGAACAAGGACAGCGCGGTCGAGAACACCGGCCCGAAACAGATTCGATGCCTGTTCGACTGCTGGCATCAACCGCCGCCGCCCAGCGACTTTCAGCTCGTCGGTCTGGCGCCCACGCAACCGTTGCGCGTTCGCGCGGCGCTCTATCCCGTCGCCCGCGCGGCTGAGGGGACATCGAACGCCGTCGAAATCGCCGCCGTCGTCACGGTGCGCATGCCAGCCGTCATTCGGCCGGCCGATGACACGCTGACGATCGTGCGCACCTTCTACGACGCAAGCGGACGAGGCTCGGCGCCCGTCCAGAGCCAGCTGACCAGGCATCTCGAGCCGGAGCTCGGCGACGAGACACGCTACGAGGTCTACTCGCATTTTTCGCTGCCGCCGGGGCGGCACCAGGTGCGGTTCAACGCCACCAGCCGGGTCGCCGACGACAGCGGCAGCGTCATCGTGGACATTGACGTGCCCGATCTGTCGAGGGGTGGCGCCGCGCTGTCGGCCATCGTCCTCGGGAACGCCCCGACCGCCTCACGCAGCGATCCGCTGGCGGCGCTCCTGCCTATCGTGCCGACGACCGCGCGTGACTTCGCGCAGGGCGACCAGGTGAGGGCCCTGGTCAAGCTCTTCCCGGGCGACGCCGAGCCGACTGTTCCCGTCGAGATGGACGTACGGATCGTGGACGCCAACGATCAAGTGGTGGTTGAGATGCCGCCGTCCAGCGTGCCGCTCGAAGCGTTCAGCGTCGACCGTTCGGCCGAATACGCGATGGACTTGCCGCTGTCGAAGCTGAAGGCCGGCCTGCACCTGCTCAGCATCACGGCGACGTTCGATCGGAGCCGGATCGTGCGCAAGGACCTGGTGTTCCGTGTTCGGTAGATCGGCGCGGATCGCGAGCGCCGCGGCAGCCATGCTCGCGGCCATCGTGCTGGGCACCGGTCTCGCCGGCCGCCAGGAACTGCTGCCTCTGCCGCCTGCTCTCGCGCCGCTGCCGCCTGCCGCGCCCGTTCCTGTTGCGACGTTGACGTTTGATGCGGCGTTAGCGGAGGCTTCGACGCTTCCGCGGATTCGAAGCCTGCTCGTGGCGGTGGACGGGACGCTCGTCGCGGAACACTATTTTCACGGCGCGGCGGCCAGCCGCACCACGAACATCAAGTCCGCCTCGAAGAGCATCGTCTCGGCGCTGGTGGGCATTGCCATCGACCGTGGGCTGATCACGAGCGTCCGCGACCCGATTTCCAAGTACCTGCCGGCCGAAGTCGGCGCCGATCCCGGTGAAAGCAGCCATCACGATCGAAGACCTGCTCACGATGCGGACGGGGCTCGAGACGACGAGCAATCGGAACTACGGCCGGTGGGTGATGAGTCCGAACTGGGTTCGCTTCGTGCTTCAGCAGCCGATGGAGGACGAGCCGGGCGGGCGAATGATCTACAGCACCGGCAGCACGCACCTGCTGTCCGCGATTCTCACGCGCGCGACCCGCACGAGCACGCTGGAGTTCGCGCGCACGGCACTCGCGGCGCCGCTCGGTTTCACGCTGAGCGCCTGGCCGCGCGACCCGCAGGGCATCTACCTCGGTGGCAACGAAATGCCCATGCGTCCGCGCGACATGCTGCGTATCGGCGAGCTCTATCTGAACGGCGGCCGATACGACCAGCGTCAGATCGTGTCGAGTGGATGGGTCCACGAATCAATCGTGCCCCGCACGACGTCGCGCTGGAGCGAGCGCCAGTACGGCTACGGATGGTGGATTCGGACGCTCGCAGACACGCCGGTGTTCTACGCCTGGGGCTATGGCGGGCAGTTCATCTTCGTGGCGCCTGAGGTCCGTACGGTGGCCGTCGTGACGTCGGTCGTCGAGCCCGGCAGCGAGCGCCGCGATCATCTCGACGCGATCTATGACCTCGTGGAGCGCCACGTCATCCCGGTCGCGCGAACGGCTTTTCCTGATGGATGGGGTCAGGTCTTGAATTGACGTACGGTGTCGCTCAAGTCATAAGACTCTTTCGCCACCGTACGTCAATTCAAGACCTGACCCCATCTATCCAATGATTGACGTCGGCGGATTCCGGCTGCACCTCGACTGCGCGGGCCGGGGCGGCCCGACCGTCGTCTTCGACGCGGCGCTCGCGGGGTCGTCGATCAGTTGGACTTACGTGCAGCCCGCGGTCGCCGAGTTCGCGCGCGCGTGCGCCTACGATCGCGCCGGATTCGGCAGGAGCGATCGCGGGCCGCTGCCACGGACGGCGGGCCGCCTCGCCGATGAGCTTCACGCGCTGCTCCTCAACGCCGGCGAGCCGCCTCCGTACATCCTCGTCGGACACTCGTTCGGGGGATTGGTCACCCGGATCTTTGCCGCACGCCATCCCGACCTCACGGCCGGCCTTGTGCTCGTCGACCCGGCGCATCCTGAGGATTGGGTGACGCCCGCACCCAAGGAACAGGTCCGCATCGACCGCGGCGTCGCGCTCTGCCGCCAGGGACTCTGGGCGTGTCGCCTCGGCGTCGCGCCGGTCGTGTCCGCACTGGTCGGCGCGGGCGCGATCAACGCCGCGCGCGTTGTCGTCAACGCCTTCACGCGCGGCGGGCTCGGCGGTGACATCGACTGGCTCCTGGCGCCGCTGTGGAAGCTGCCGCCGGACGCGCGCCGACGGCTTCGGGCGTACTGGACGCGCGCCGCGTTCTTCGAGGCCCTTGGCAGTCAGATTGGGTCGATTTCGACGAGCGCGGCGGAGACGCTCGAGGCGGGAGCGCAGGGATACGGCGACCTCCCGCTCGTCACGATCTCGCTCTCCAACCCCGACGATCACAGGGTGCGGCACCAGGAGGCGCTCGCCCGTCGATCGACGAGAGGTCGGCATGTCGTGGCGTCGAACAGCGGTCACTGGATTCCGTTGGACGAGCCGGCGACGGTCATCGCCGAGATTCGCAAGGTCGTGGAGCTCGTCAGGGCCTGAAAAGGGGTCGGGACGCTTTTTACGTCGAATGTAAAAAGCGTCCCGACCCCTTTTCGCTTGTCGTGGCGGTCACGAGGACGCCGAGGCGCGTGCGGCCGGCGTGCGCGGACGATCCTGCCCGCGGCCACCAGCCCGCCTCGGGCGGCCACGTCACCGCCCGAATGTCATCGTGCCGCGTGCACATGACGGCGTCGTGAAGGAACGGGAACGCCCCCGTGAATTCTCGCGAGTTTCGGAGAGTTTGCGCTACTATCGCACCTTCCCGGAGGTCACATGGTTCGTCGAAGCCGAGCTGGACGAAGTCTGGTCGTCGTTGCGTCTGTGTTGCTGGCCGGAGCCGCCGCGATTGCGGCGCGTCAGGCGACGCCTCAGGGAGGCGCGCCTGCAGCGCCCGCCGGGCCGCCGCGCTTCTCCAGCCGCATCATGGTCTACGACACGCACCTTCGCCGCATCACCGAGCTGCATCGCGGGGACGGCATCTGGGAAGCGCCGAACTGGTCAAAGGACGGCGCCTATCTGCTGTCGAATTCCGGCGGACGCCTCTACAGGATTCCGGTGGACGGGTCAGCCGCGCCTCAACCCATCAATCTCGATCCGTCCCTGAGCGCCAACAACGACCACGACTTCTCTCCGGACGGCAAGCTCCTCGCGATCTCAGCGTCCGTCAAGGGCGGCGGCGGCTCGCAAGTCTTCGTCGCGAACGCCGACGGCACGAACCATCGCGTCGTCGCACCGGTGCCGCCGAGTTACTTCCACGGCTGGTCGCCGGACGGCAAGTGGCTCTCGTACGTCGCAAACCGCGACATGAAGCAGTACGACGTCTATCGCGTGTCGGTCGATGGCGGGCCCGAGCAGCGGCTGACCGTGGATCCCGCGTACGACGACGGCACGGACTACTCGCCCGACGGGAAGTGGATCTACTTCAACTCCGATCGAGGAAACGACTGGAACATCTGGCGGATTCCCGCGGAGGGCGCGGGCCCGAACGATTCACTCGCGCAGCGGGTGACCAACGATGATCTCGAAGACTGGTTCCCGCATCCGTCACCCGACGGCAAGTCGTTGATCTACCTGTCGTTCCCGGCGAACACGGTTGGACACAACGATCGGAACCTTGCCGTCAAGATCCGGATGATTCCGATGCCGGGCGACACACTCGCACCTGTCGAGCCGACTGTCCTGGTCGAACTGATTGGCGGCCAGGGCACGATCAACGTCAATTCCTGGTCGCCCGACTCGCGACGTTTTGGGTACGTCGCGTACATCGACAACCAGCCGCCCAAGTAGGGCGGGTTCCAAGGTTCCAGGGTTCCAGGGTTCCAGGGTTCGGGTTCAATGTGAACCAGACTCAGAACCAGAACCGTGGAACCCTGGAACCAGGAACCCTGGAACCCGAAGTCCTAGCCTTCGATCTTCTCCAGATCCCGTCGAAGCGTTGCGGTGACCGCGTCGACCGCACGAACCTGCTCGTCGCTGACCGTCGCGGCGAGTTCGGCGATGTGTGCGCCCTGCCGCGCGTCGCGGGCGCCGACGATGCAGCCAGTGAGTCCAGGCGTTCGAAGCAGCACGCCGATACACAACTGGGCCGTGCTGAGGCCGCCGGCCCTGGCCAGCGCTCCTGATCTCGTCAATCGCGTCGAGGTGTCGCTGAAAACGGGCTCCCTTGTAGTCCTTGTGGTCGCCGCGCGCGTCGCCCTCGCCGAACGTGCGCGTGCGCGACCATGTCCCGAAGAGCATGCCGCGGAACAACGGTGAGTAGGCGATCGCGCCCACGCCGTGGCGGTCGCACCACGGCAGTTGGTCGGTCGCAACCGCCGGCCTGAGGATGCTGTAAGGCGCCTGGAGCGAGTGAAGCGGAACACCGGTCGCTCGCCACTCCTCGAGTTGGGCCACCGAGAAGTTGGAGACACCGATCGCGCGGATCTTGCCGTCGCGCAGGAGCGTTGCGCACGCCGCGGCGGTCTCCACGACCGGCTGCGAGACCGGCCAGTGCAGCTGATACAGGTCGATGCAATCGACGCCGAGACGCCCGAGGCTTGCGTCGCACTCGTTCAGCACCTCCTGGCGTGACGCCGACTGGCGCCTCTGGCTGCTGTCGTCACCGAGGCCGAACTTCGTGAATACGAGCGGCCGGCGCGCGGCCGGCAACGCCTTCAATGCCTGGCCGACGACGGACTCCGAGTGGCCGGATCCGTAGATGGGAGCCGTATCGATCCAGTTCACGCCGTGATCCACCGCCGCGTGAATCGCCGCGACGCTGTTCGCGTCGTCCTGTCGGCCCCACATCCATCCGCCAATCGCCCAGGAGCCAAGGCCGATCGGGGTGATTTCCAGTCCTGAGGTGCCCAACGCGCGACGGTGCATAAGAAACCGGGTTCTTATTCTAAGAAACCCGGTTCTTATTACGCGGAGAGCCGTGCGACGTAATCGCGCTCGCGTGGGCCGAACCACGGCGGCTGTCCGGCCGCCGCGTTCTCGATCATCCGCTCGGGTCGCGACGTGGCGGGAATCGCGACATGACAGCGCGCATCACTGAGTCCCCACTTCAACAGCGCTTGCGGCCAGGTCCGCACGCCAAACTCGCGCAGCGGGTCCAGATCTTTCGACGAAGGCCATCGACGGAGAAGACCGCCCTCCGCGAAGGGACGCATGACGACCACGCCCAGACCGAGCTCGTCGGCGAGGGGCAGCAGCACGCGCTCGACCTCTCGCTCGCGCGGGTTGTATGGGATCTGCACCGCCGAGATGCGCCCGGTGCGCATCACCTTCTCGAGCTCACCAAACGCGGACGGGCTGTAGTGCGTCGCGCCAATGGCGCCGACGGCCCCGCGCGCCTGCAGGCGCTCCAGTGTGTCGAGGTGCGTGGCCCACGAGCGCAGGTTGTGAATCTGGTACAGATCGACGCGACCGCCATAAAGTGCCAACGCGCGTTCGATTTGATCCCTGCCTTCGGCAGCCGACGATGCCCAGACTTTCGTCGCGACGAGCGCGGTGTCGCGATCAGGCTCGAGCGCGCGCGCCAGCACGGTCTCCGCCCGCCCGTACATCGGAGACGAATCGAAGAATCGCACTCCCGACATTCGCCCCGACGTCACGACACGCTGGCACTCGGCCTCGGCGGCCGCGCCGCTCACGTCGAACGTTCGCCAGGTGCCCATGCCGACCACCGGTACTCGGAACCCCGTCGCGCCCAGCAGGCGCTCTTCCATCACGTCACCGCTCATCGGATTCGTCGCGCCGGATCTTTCGCTTCTTGTCGTTCACGCCCGCCGCGCGCCCATGATCGCTCAATGCCCGCCGCAGGACGAACTCGATCTGTCCGTTGAGGCTGCGCAGATCATCGTCGGCCCAGCGCTGGAGCGCGTCGAGCACCGACTTGTCGATCCGCAGGAGAAAGGGCTTGCGTTCAGCCATGAAACCAATGCCGGCGGGATGCGCCGGCTCGACCGGCTATTGGTAGATCGTCCCGGTGTTGATGACCGGTTGTGTGTTGCGGTCGCCGCACAGCACGACCAGCAGGTTACTGACCATCGCGGCCTTTCGCTCGTTGTCGAGCTCGACGATCTCGCGGCGCGACAGGAGCTCGAGCGCCATTTCGACCATGCCGACGGCGCCTTCGACGATGCGCTGGCGCGCGGCGATGATAGCGCCGGCCTGCTGACGTTGGAGCATGGCGGCGGCGATTTCGGGCGAATACGCCAGGTGATTGATGCGTGCCTCGAGCACCTCGACGCCCGCCTTGGCGAGACGATCCTGCACTTCGACCTTTAGTTGGTCCGCGATCTCGAGCGTGTTCGCGCGCAGGGACTTCTGCCCCTCGATGTATGCGTCGTAGGGGTACTGCGTGGACAGGTTCCGGACGGCCGCTTCGCTCTGGACCTTCACGTAGTGCTCGTAGTCGTCCACCTCGAACGACGCTTCCGCGGTCTCGGACACGCGCCACACGACAATGGCCGCGATCTCGATAGGATTACCCTCGTGATCGTTGACCTTGATCTTCGAGCTTTCGAAGTTTCTGACCCGCAGCGACATGCGCTTGCGGCGGAGCAGGGGATTCGCCCAGTGGAAGCCGTCTGTCTTCACCGTGCCGGCGTATTTGCCGAAGAGCTGAAGCACCCGGGCTTCGTTGGGATTGACCGCGAAGCACCCGAGGAACATGAAGGCCGAGAGGGCCAGGAGCACCATGTAGCCGGCGATCGCCCATCCTCGAGGCGACGCCATCGTGGTCGTTTCCGTGACGAACCCGTAGATCAGTGCGGCGACGGCGGCGAGGAGCAACGGAACCACGAGCCAGCCGGACAACGTCGATCGAATGCGCTCTCGAATCATGACGGCCTCCCGACCCTGACGAGATTGCAAAGTGATATCACATTGAAATCATACGGTTCAAGAGGAGATTCCGACCGATGACAACGGGTTCAAATGCACAGCGACGCACGGCCATCGTGACGGGAGCGGGGACGGGAATCGGCCGTGCCGTGGCGATCGGCTTGCTCGGGGAGGGTTACGCGGTGGCGTTGGCCGGTCGCCGGGCGAACCTGCTCGAGGACACCGCCCGCGCGTCAGGCGCCGAAGCGCGTGCTCTCGTCGTTCCCACGGACGTCACGCAGTCGGCGTCGGTCGCTGCGCTGTTTGATCGTGTGAGAACGACGTTCGGCCGGCTCGACGTGCTCGTGAACAACGCCGGGATCGGCGCGCCAGGCGTGCCCCTCGATCAGTTGACGGACGAGGAGTGGCGGGCGGTCGTGGACGTGAATCTCACCGGCACGTTCCTCTGCATGCGCGAGGCGTTTGCCGTGATGAAGGCCCAGGACCCGCGCGGTGGGCGAATCATCAACAACGGATCGATTTCCGCGCAGGTGCCGCGGCCCAACTCCGCGCCGTACACCGCCACCAAACACGCCGTCACCGGCCTCACGCGATCGGGCTCGCTCGACGGGCGGCCGTTCGACATCGCCTGCGGCCAGATCGACATTGGCAATGCGGCGACGGACATGACGGAGAAAATGACGACGGGCATGCCGCAGGCAAACGGCACGGTCGCACCCGAGCCCAGGATCGACGTCGAGCACGTCGTCCGCGCGTTCCTCTACATGGCGTCGCTGCCGCTCGACGTCAACGTGCAGTTCATGACCGTGATGGCGACGAAGATGCCGTATATCGGGCGAGGCTGACGCGAACCATTTGTTATTTGTTATTGGTTGTTGGTTATTGCATTGAGTGATTGGTTATTGGTTATTGCGGCGAACCCCGATTGACGATCGGCGAACCCCAATAACAAATCGACCAATAGCGCAATGCAATAACAAATAACCAATAACAAATAGCAAATGTCTGTACTATTCTTATCCGCGCATGACCGATCGCCCTGCGGTTGCCGTCCTGGGCCTGGGCACGATGGGCTCGCGGATGGCGCATCGTTTGCTGGCCGCCGGATTTCCCGTCACCGTCTATAACCGAAGTCACGACAAGGCCGCGCCGCTTGTCAGCGCGGGTGCGCGCGCGGCAGAAACGCCGCGGAAGGCGATTGAAGGGGCGAACGTCGCCATCGGCATGCTTGCCGACGACCGGGCGTCGCGCGAGGTGTGGCTTGGCGCGGCCGGCGCGCTCGATGGCGCGACGGCGGGCACGATCATCATCGAGTCCAGCACGCTGTCGGTCGCCTGGGTCGGCGAGCTGGCGGCGGCCGCCGCCGCACGCCGGTGTGAGTTCATCGACGCGCCCGTGACCGGCAGCCGGAATCAGGCGGGAGCGGGTGAGCTCAACTTCCTCGTCGGTGGGGCGCCCGACGTGCTCGATCGCGTGCAGCCCGTGCTCGCCGTGATGGCGAAGTCCGTGACGCATCTGGGGCCGACCGGAAGCGGCGCGCTCGTGAAGCTTATTAACAATTTTGTGTGCGGCACACACATCGCCTCGTTGGCTGAGGCGCTGGCGATGGTGGAGCGGAGTACCCTCGACCGCGAGCGGACGATGGCGGTTCTTGTCAATGGCGCGATGGGCAGTCCGATCGTCAAGACCATCGCCGAGCGCATGCTGGCCCCCGACTTCACGACAAATTTCGCGTTGAAACTGCTCGCGAAGGATCTTGGGTACGCCATTGAAGAGGGCCGGAAGCTCGACGTCGGGCTGACGACCGCCCGGACCGCGCTGGACCTCCTCGAGCGCGCCGTGCGGGACGGCCACGGCGACGAGGACATGGCGGCCGCAATTCAACCGCTGCGATCAAATTGATCGCGGATCTGACAATCGCGGCTGATAAGATCACGGATTGGCGACGCAACCCCGCGCGCCACTGACAACGTGAGGTGACGATTCATATGGGCGATGCTGGCGAAGCGCTGATCGATGCTGAGTCTCGAATTCAGGAACGTATGGAAGAACTCGCAAGGGAACGCGCAGAACGGTCGCGTCCGGAGATGGCCAATCCCGAGACGACGCGCGCCGTCGAATCCCTGAAGCTGGCACGCATCGACCTCGAGCGTCAGCTTGGCGCCACCTCCCACGACGGTCGCCGCAAGGTCCTGCGCCAGGCGCTCGCCGAGCTCGACCAGAGGATCGCCGGACTGGTTCCCGCGGTCCGCTAGTCTCGAAAAAGGGGTCCGGGACGGGTCAGGTCTTAATTGACGTACGGTGACCAAAGAGTCCTAGAACTCTTTGGTCACCGTACGTCAATTCAAGACCTGACCCCGTCTTCTACTGCAGCGCGGCCAACTCGCGCTCGATGGCCTCAATGTGTGGCTTCAGCGTCAGGTCAAGGTTGTCCTCGTCGGTGAAGACCGGACTCTTTGCGCTGACTTCTCTCCACAGCGTTCGTGCCCGCTCGAGGGACCGTGTCGCGTCGCGATAGTAGCCAATCCGGGCCTCCCGCGTGCGTTGACGATCACGCCCATATGCCATGAACGCCATGCCGAGGCCCTTCTCGGCCGACGCCAGCCGCGCCTTGGTCAGCAGGCTGGTCTCGTCGCGCGCGGCCACGGGTTTGAGCAGCTCGAGCGACCGCCGAAGCATGCGGACACCCTCGTCGAGCTTTTGGGTTTCGACGAGCAGCGCACCCACACGTTCGTACATCAACGCCTGGTCCGAGAGGGCCGACATGTCGCCCGGATCCGTTTCGGCAATCTTGTCAGCGATGGGCACGACCAACCGATACTGGGCCAGCGCCTGGACGGGATCGATCTTGCGCAAGGCGTCGGCGACGTGGATATGACCGACCATGACGTTGCGCTCGCGCGTGAGATTTCGAGGGTCCGCCTTCGCCAGGTCCTGGTTGATCGCCAATTCCCTGCGGTACATCGTGACGGCCGTCGGAATGTCGGGCACGAGACCGGGTACAGGCTTGCCGGAGCTCAGCAGATCGCCGATGTGCCCGTACACGGTTGACAGCATGTCCTGCGCTTCAGGATTCGCCGGCGTGGCCAGAGGCTGAAGGATCGCTTCCGCCTGGCGCATGTGCTTCAGGCTCTCGACCGAATCGCCCGCAAGGCCGATGGAGTACGCGAGCTGGTCGTGGCTCACTGCCACATTGACGCGCTGCGCGTCGGTCGGCGACGCCGCGAGCTCGGCTTCGTCCAGCACGAGCGCTCGTCGCGCTTCAGCGACTGCGCCCTCCTGATCGCCCGTGTACCAGTACACGACCGTGAGTTTGCGGGCCGTGCCCGCGATCTCGCGACGCAAGGACGGGTCGGTCGTCTGATCGCCCCCGATGGTTCCGCGAATCGTCTGGGCCTTGCGATAACTCTCCCTCGCACCCTGCAGGTCCCCGATATTCGCGGCGTTCGGACGGCCCTGCACATCGGCGACCCGGTCGTACGCGTTGGCCAGCTCGCGCTGGAGGTCACGGTCGTCGCCGGCTTCACGTGCAAGCCCGTCGAGATACTCGAGCGCACCGCTGACCAGTAGCTTGCGTGCCTCGGTGGACCCGGGCAGCTTCGCGATGGCGTCGTGCATGTCGAAGATGACCGCATGCGCCAGTTTCCTCACGTCGTTGAAGCGCTGCTCGGCCCGCGCGCGTTCCGCGCGCGCGATCCTCGCCTGCCACGTCGTGGCCACGCTGCCGGCGACCAGCGCGACCGCAACGGCCGCCGTGCCGGCCACCGCCGCGCGATGCCGCGTCGCGAACTTGCGCAGCCGGTACCCCGCCGAGTCCGGCACAGCGTTCACCGGCAGTCCTTGCAGGAACCGGCTGAGGTCGTCGTCGAGTTGATCGACGCCGGCGTAGCGCCTCGCGGGCTCCTTGCGGAGCGCTTTGAGGATGATCGCGTCCAGTTCCCGCCAGCGGCGGGCCGGCATGGCGTGGCGCGCGGCTTCGGATGCCGTCGCGCTGGGCCGATCCGGTTCATCGTCGAGGATCGCCCGCGTGAGCTCATGAGGCGTGTGCGCCGGCACGTCGTACGGGCTGCGGCCCGTGACGAGCCCGTACAGCATGACGCCCAGCGCGTACACGTCCGTCGCGGTCGTGACGGCCTCACCACGAACCTGTTCCGGGCTCGCGCTTTCGAGCGTCATGATCCGCGTGGCGGTCTGATCGGTCGTGTCGTCGTCCTGAATCAGCTTGGCGATCCCGAAATCCAGGAGCTTCGGAACACCTTCAGTCGTGACGAGGATGTTCCGCGGCTTGAGATCGCGGTGCACGACGAGGTGCTGATGCGCGTAGTGAACGGCCGCGCACACCTGGCGGAAGAGCACGATGCGCGAGTCGAGCGCCAGCCCGTGTGTGGCGCAGTACTGGTTGATCGGCACGCCCTCGACGTACTCCATGACGACGTACGGCGAGCCATCGTCGAGCGCGCCGCCGTCGAGCAGCCGCGCGATATTGGGATGGTCGAGGTCGGCCAGGATCTGGCGTTCGAGACGGAATCGCTGGTGCATCGCGGCGCCGGCGAACTGTCCCCGCACCACCTTGATGGCGACGCGATGGCGAAACGAGTCGTCGGCGCGGGAGGCGAGGTACACGACACCCATGCCGCCGTGGCCGAGCTCGCGTTCGATGACGTACGGGCCGATGCGGCGGCCGGACCACACACTCGTCTCGGCGGCGGCGAGCGCGTCGCGCGCGACGGTCTCTGCCAGCGCCGGCGTTTCGATGAACGACTCGGCCGAGTCGTGCGCGGACAGCAGCGACGTGACTTCGTCCGAAATGCCCGGATCGGTATCGCGAACGTGGGCGAGCAGACGCTGACGGTCGTCCGCCGAAAGCTGCAACGCCTCGTGCAGCACTTGCCTGACGCGCTGCCTGCGTTCCGGAGTCATGGATGGAGGGACGTGAGCACGAACGGTCAGATCATGCGCGCGCGTATGGCCGGCGGCGGTACCTCGCACGCATTCGAACGGCCCGCAAGACGGTGCCGAATCGCCGCCACGACCCTGTACACGGCGTCGCGGATCGGCAACGGTACCCACAGGAACACCCGCGCGAGTGACCACGGCGGCGACAGCCGCGCGGCTATGCGCAGCGACGCGGTGGAGCGAAGGTACGCCTGGTCACCTTCGAGCAGGATGATGCTTCGGGCGGAATCTCTGGAAAGGCCGTGCCTGGCCAGGAGTGCCGAGGCCTGGGGCGACTGCGACGCGCCGAAACGGAAGTAACCCGCGGGATCGCGCGCCGCGATGAACGTGACCGCACCTTCGCAGAACGCGCAGGTGCCGTCGAACAGCACCACCCCGTGCGGCTGAGAATCGTCCGTGCTCATGATCAGTGGGCTCATCGGCATCAGTGGGGCCATCGGCCGTGACCCGTCACCCGTATTTTATCGGGATTTCCCCGAGGGACGTCTGAAGACGATCCACACGACCGCCGCAGCGTAGGCGAGTCCCAGCACGACGACGGCCCAGAGCGATCCGGGAAGGACTCGGAACAGCCGATCGGCCAGATACGCCTGCGCGTAGCACAGCGGTGCCATGCCGATGAGCGTGCCGACGACGACCTTCCACGCCGGGACGCCGACAAGGCCGGCGGCGTAGGAGACGAGGTCGGACGACGTCAGCGGATTCAGCCGAAGCAGAAGAATGAGCCAGAGCCCTCGCGCCGCCAGGGCGTCCCGAATGGATGTCAGCCGCTCCGAGTCCAACGATCGCGTCAGCGGCTCGCCCCAGAATCGCGCGATCACACAGGCCAGCCCGGCGCCGATGACGTTGCCGGCGAGTGAGAGCGAACCGCCGAGAAAGCCCCCGAAGATCGCGCCGCCGGGCGCGTAGAGCAGCGTGCCTGGCAGGGGCGCAATCAGCACTTCGACGATCACGAGCAGCACGTACGCGAGCGGCCCGAACACGCCCCACGTCGCAAGGTACTGCCGCAGGACGTCGAGTGACTCGTTGCGGTCGCTCGTGGCCCGAACGAGCGCGAACACGAAGCCGCCGTGATGCGTACGACCACCACGCGAACGCGCCAAGCAGGACCAGAGCGCCGGCAAGGCCAGCCCACCGGCGGGCCGTTCGACTCATGGGTGTCAGCGGGACGCCGGACGAGACCCCGCCCGCTGTCGTGCCAGCAGATCGGCGAGGAGCGCCTTCGCCGGCGCCATGTCTGGATGCAGGCGAATGAGCTCGCGCACCTGCTCGATCGCCTCGGGGATCCGGTCGGGCATTTCGCCGAGAACGACGGCAAGATTGAAGCGCGCCTCGACGTAATCCGGCTGAAGACGAATCGCTTCCTCGAGGTGGCGTGCCGCCTCGGCCGATCGAGCGGGGTCTTCCATCAGCACGCTGCCAAGGTTGTAGTGCGCCACTGCGTGGTCGGGCTTGAGACGAATCACCGTCTCGAAGTGTCCGATGGCTTCAGCCAACCCGTTCGGCTGCGCCGCCAGGAGACCTCCAAGGTTGAGATGCGAGGCGATCGCCTCAGGATTACGCTCGATCGCCGCGCGGTAGGCGGCCGCCGCTTCCGTCGTGCGGTCGATGCTGACGAGAAGCCCGCCGAGAGTTTCGAGCGCCTCCCACGATGTCGGATCGAGCCGCACGGCCATCTCCGCGTGTCGCAACGCATCTGACTGCCGGCCGGGCCGATCGAGCAACAGGCGGGCGAGACTCAAATGGTCCACCGCCCGGTTCGGATTGAGGCGGAGCGCTTCCTCGTACTCCCTGATGGCGTCGTCCGTCCGGCCGGGCGTGCGCCAGTAGGCGAGGGCCAGATTGCGATGGGCCTCGACCGAGCCCGGATAGATGCGCAGCACGGTCTTGAAAGACTCGATCGCCTCCTCCAGGTGGCCCGGGACGCTTCGCCAGTTCCACACCGAGGTTCTGATGCGCGAGCCAGGCATCCGGATTGCGCGCGATCGTGACGCGATACAGGGTGTCCACATCGCGGTACATTCCGCTCTCGCGCCAGGTGAGAGCCGCGAGCGCCGCCACGACCACGGCGGCACTGACCATCGCCGTCCGCTGCATTTCAAGGCGACCAGCCAACCCGCCTGCGGCGGCGACGACGCCAAGAATGGCGACGTACTGGTAGTGGTCCGCGACGAGCGAATACCTCATGAAGTAGACGTCCACCAGCCCCATCACCGGTACGAGCGCGACGATGAAATAGAGCCACGCGAAGAGCAGTCCACGGACAACCGGCCGCCGGCGGTAGTAGATCAGGACCGCCGTGACGAGCGAGCGCGGCCGCGAGCGGCAACCACCATCGAAGGTCACCGGCGTCGATGTCCCACTGGCGATAGACGAACACCAACCCGATCGGGAGGACCGCCTTGGACAGGTAGAACCAGACCACCGCCGCGGCACCGAGCACCCGCTCGACGATCGTGACGTCGCGGATGACCTCAGCCACGTTGCGCGTTTGCAGCGACACGTTCAGGACGGTGAATCCCGCGGCAATCGCAAAGAAGGGCAGCGTGAGCACGATGTCGCGCACGGTGACGTTCCCGCGCCGCCACCACGCGACGAGAAGCAGGGCCGCGGGAAGCACCGCAACCGATCCCTTGCTGAGCATCGCGAGGACGAACGCCGCGAGACTCAGCCAGTACCAACGGCCGACGCGGCCTGACGAGTCCTCGTCGTGGATCAGAAACCAGAGGGCCGACAGCAGAAAGAAAAACAGCGACAGAACGTTCTTGCGCTGCACGACCCACGCGACCGACTCGACGTTGACGGGATGGAGCGCGAAGAGGCACGCGGCGATTCCCGCGCCTGGAATGGACAGCCTCCTCAGCGCGGCCCAGAGCAACCCGGCACTGGCGAGGTGCAACAACAGATTGGTCACGTGGTAGCCGAAAGGGTTCATGCCCCACAGCCGCCACTCCAGCCAGAATGTCGTGCCGGTCAGCGGCCAGTAGTCCACGGCTTCCGTCGTGAACCACATCCGGTAGAGGCCGTCCGAGGCTTTGACCAGCGCGTTGTTCGTCAGGAGGATGTCATCGTCCCAGACGAACTGCCCGGTGAGCGCGGGCCAGTACGCGAGAAATGCCGCGACAGTGATGGCAAGCGCAATGACGAAACGGGAGGAGACCGAGGACACCGGGTTTCTTGCTGAATAGTACCGAAACCCGGTGTCGTTGTCCAGTTCAGTTCGTCCGAATCCCCGACGGCCCGCCGTTGACCTTGACCGGCGCCGCCGGCTTCAGTGTCTTGCCGTCGAACATGAAGATCTGAATTTCACGTTCGACCGCGCACTGGACGAGAACCGTCTTCGAGTCACGGCTCCACGCGGATCCCTGGCACCAATGGCCGATGTGCGTCTCGGCGACCGGCGTGAGGACCTTGTTCGCCAGGCTGTAGACCTTGAGGATGCCGAAGTCGTTGAACGCCGGCGAGGCCTTCGGGCTGTTCGATCCGTTCATGACCGTCGCGGCGACGTAGCGGCCGTCGGGAGAAATCGACACGCCCTCGACCGTGGGTCCCGCGGGAAGGTGCGCGATCGCGCGCGGTGAGGGACCGGCCAGGTCGATCACGTTGACCACGTCGATGCCGCCGCCCGTCGTACCGGCGCCGATGTTTCCGACGATCGCGACGTCGCCGGCGATTTCGATGCCGTACGGCTTGAATCCCGCGCCGATGTCGCGTTTCGCGTACGTGACCTTCGAGCCGTCGACCGACAGAATGGAGATCAGGCTGTCGTTGTTTCTCGTGACGAGCGCGCTCCGGCCGTCCGGCGTGAACACGACGGCACTCGGGCCCGACTGAGGCGCGCCGAGGTCGACCTTGCCGGCGGCCGCGACGGTTCGTCCATTGATCGTGAACACCGAGACGGTACCTTCCATGCGGTTCGCGACCAGCGCGAGCGTGCCCGCCCGATTGACCGACACGCCGGAGGCGCCGGCGCCGGCGCGAAGCGTCGCCAAAACCGCCAGCGGGCGACGCCTTGAGGTCGATCACCGACACCGTGTCGTCGGGAATGACCTTCGTGCGATCGGCCGGGTCGATCTTCTGCGCGGCCGTCACGAACGCGAGCGACCCATCGGTCGTGATCGCCACGCTCGACGGCGGACCGACGATCGACGTGGGCACGCGAACTTCGCCAACGACCTTCGGCTGAGCGCCGCTCACGTCGATGACCGTCACCGTGTCGGCCGGAGGATTGTTCACGACCGTTTGAACGCCGTCATTCAGCGTCAGCTTGTTGTCGTTCGCCGAAACGACGACCTGAGCGGCTGCGGTCGCCGCGACGCCGCAAAGGGTCATGACGGCGACGGCCATCCCCAGCGCCGTGCCGGTGGCAGAAAGAGCAATGGTCATAAATCTCCTAGTCGAGATCGGCCGGCTTGGGGTTGATGCCCAGCCAGAAAAGCGCGCCGAATAGATACAGGAACCCCGTGATGTAGAGCGGCGCGTCCCAGTTGCCGTAGTACTGCACGATGTATCCGGTCACGAGCGGACTGAGAAATCCGGCGACCTGTCCGGCCGTGTTCATCGTCGCGCCGACGACGCCCGAGTGCAGGCCGCCCACGTCCACGACCGTGTTCCAGGCGGCGGCCAACAGGAGGTTGGAGCAGGCCGCGCCGCAGGCCAGCAGCACGGCGGCGGCGTACGGGCTCGCGACGAACGTGCCGCTGATCATGAACAGGCCCGCGGTAGAGAGCGAGATGAACCCGACGATCGCGCGGCCAGTGCGCTTGCCGAACCGGCGAACGGACCGGTCGGTCGAAACGCCGCCCACCAGGTCGGCCACGGCGCTGAGCGTCATCGGCAGACCGGCAATCAACCCGAGTTCGATCGCCTGGAACCCGCGTGACTCGCGGAGGTACGTCGGCATCCAGGTGATGAAGAGGTAGAAGCCGTAGACCTGCGTGAAGTACATCAGGCACAGGAACACGATCGATCGATTGGCGAGCAGGCGCTTCCAGGGCGTGTGCGAGAAGTCGTGGCGGGTCGGGGCCATCGTGCCGGCCTCGATGTACGCGCGCTCGGCATCGTTGACCTGCGGGTGCTCGCGCGGCATGTCGCGGAACCACCGGTACCACGCGAGCGCCCACACGAACCCGATGGCGCCGAAGATCAGGAAGAGCACGCGCCAGTGGAAGTAGTAGAGCATCGTCGCGACGAGAATCGGCGTCAGGCCCGCCGCCGCGTGCGCTCCCGAGAAGAACAGGCCCTGCGCGGTCCCGCGCTCGCTCTGCGGAATCCAGCGCGCGAACACGATGGCGACGTTCGGCCATGCGCCGGCTTCGCCCGGCGCCGAACAGGAAGCGGGTCAGCAGCAGCTGCCAATAGCTGACGACGGCGCCGGTCAGCACCGTAAAGGTCGACCACCACACGACGATGCGCGTCAGGATGCGGCGCGCGCCGACGCGATCGCCCCACCATCCGGTCGGAATTTCGAACAGGCCGTACGAGAGCACGAATGCGCTGAACACCCAGCTCATCTGCACGACGCTCAGCCCGAGATCGCGCCGCATGTCCACGGCCGTGACGGAGATCGCGACGCGGTCCAGGTACGTGATCGAGGCCAGGAGCATCGCCATCGCCAGCACCTTGTGCCGGACTCGCGTGGGGGAGATGGACGAGGGCGTGCGACTCGGGGAGTCCTGCGGCGGGAACGGCACGGTGACGGGAGCGTATCGTCAAGGCGGGCCGGACTTCCAGTGTATTCTCGCCCGATGCCGCTGCGCGTCGTCGTCACCGAGCCGGAATTCGTGAGGCCCGGCGCGATCTTCGCATCCCGTCCCGATATCGCCTGGCACGCCTCGCCGCCCGACGAAGCGTCAGTCGTTCACACGATCGAAACCACCGGTGCGCGTCACGCGATCGTCGGACCTCGTCCGTATCGCGACCGCCTCTACAGCGCGCTCGGACGCGGCAGTGTGCTCGCGAGATTCGGCGTCGGCTACGACGGCATCGATCTCGCGCGCGCGACCGCGGCCGGCATCCTGTGCACGAACACGCCCGGTGCGATGGATCAATCGGTCGCGGAACTCGCGATCATGTTCATGGCCGCCGCGGCGCGTCATCTCGTCACGATGCATTCGACGATGGCCCGCGGAGCGTGGGCGCCGCAGGGCGGCATGGAGCTCGGCGGGAAGACGGTCGCCGTCATTGGCACGGGGCGAATCGGCGCGGCGACCGCGCGCATCGCGAAAGGGTTCTCGATGCGCGTCATCGGTTGTCGCCGATCGGCGGTGGACGGCGCGGCGCCTCCGGCCGACAGCGCATTCGATACGATGACGCCTGACTTCCGACGCGCGGTCAGCGACGCGGATTTCGTCGTCCTGCTCATTCCCGGAAGCCCAGAGAACCGTCACTTTCTGAATCGTGAACGGATCGCGATGTTGCCGGCGCGCGCCTGGCTCGTCAACGTCGCGCGCGGATCGGTCGTGGACGAGCGCGCGCTTGTACGAGGCGCTGGCCAGCCGGCGAATCGCGGGTGCGGCGCTCGACGTCTACGAGCGTGAGCCCTACGAGCCGGTCGACGCCGCGCACGACCTCCGCGCTCTCGACAACGTCATCCTCGTGCCCCACATCGGCAGCAATACGGCCGAGTCCAATCGACGCATGTCCGAGCGGGCCGTCCGGAACGTCGAAAGTGGCGCCGGAGGCCGGATTCGAGGCCATGGACCTCGTCAACCCGGACGTCCTTTCCCGCTGAAACTTTCGCCCCTGTCGGGGGTTTGGCACCCTAGCGGGAAGTTGGAAGGGAGAAGGCAGAAGTCAGAAGTTCTTGAATTAGGCCGAAAATCAGTGACTTCTCACTTCTGGCTTCTAACTTCTAACTTCCGATGAGGGACGCCGACCGGTTCGAGGCGTTCGTGCGCGAATTCCAGGACATGGTCTTCGCGACGGCCGTCCGGCTGCTTGGCAACCCGTCCGAGGCGGAGGATGTCGCGCAGACCGTGTTCCTGAAGGCGTACGAACGGTTCGGTGACGCCGGTCCGGGACCGGCAGCGGCGGGGTGGCTCAAGACCGTGGCGACCAACGCGTGCCTCAACCACCTGTCGCGCTACCGCGCCCGTTGGCGGCTCTTCAGCGAGATGGCCGGCCCCGAGGACGCGCCGGCCTTCGAGACGACCATCGCGTCCGACGCGTCGCCGGCCGCGGACGTCGAGCTGGCCGAGGAGCACGCCGGGCTCGAGCGCGCGCTTCATCAGCTGCCGGACCACCAGCGCGTGCCGCTCGTGCTCTTTCACTTCGAGCAGCAGAGTTATCAGGAGATCGCGAGCACGCTCGGGATCTCCGTGGGCAAGGTGAAGACGGACATCCATCGCGGACGAGAAGCGTTGAGAAACTACATGACAGGTCAGAGGTTCGAGGTTGGAGGTCAGAAATGAGGAATCGCGCCGAATGTCGACCGCTTCTGCCTTCTAACTTCTGCCTTCTCACTTCCCGAAGGGCCTATGGACCCCGTTGATCTCGAACGTCTGACCGACCGCGCACTGCGCTCGCTGCCGACGCCGCGTGCGCCGCGCTCGCTGCTGCCGCGCGTGCTCGCCGCCGTCGCGGCCGAAGCCAGTCGGCCGTGGTACGCACGCGCGTGGCTGAGCTGGCCGTTGCACTGGCAGCTCGTGTCGGGCGCAGCCACCGTGTCTGTGGTCGTCGCGGCCATGTTCGTCGGGCCCGCCATGGCGGCGGCGATGCTCGAGTTCGCGACCAGCATGAGCCTGCCGGTGTCGTCGTACCTCGCCGGAACCGTCCGGAGCCTCGACGCGATGTGGGATGCGTCGCGCATCGTCTGGCGCGTGGTCGGACCCGGGTTGCGCTACGTCGCTCTGTTTCTGCTCGTCATGAGCGCGGCCTGTGTGGCCTTCGGCACCGCGCTCGATCGTGTCGTCGCCCTGGGAGGGGCATCCGAATCATGAAGGTGATCAGAGTTCTCGTCGCCATCGCCGTACTTGGCGCGGCGAGTGCCACGCCACTGTGGGGTCAGACCCCGCCGCAGCCGCCGGCGCCTCCTGCCGCGCCGGCCGCGCCCGGCCAGGGCCCCGTCGGGCCTCAACCCGGGGATTTCGAACGCGTCACTTACGCACGGCCCGTCGTGCGTGTCGGCTCACCGCTCAACCTCGGCCAGAACTCCGCGGTTCGCGACGCCGTGGTCATCATGGCCGACGCGACGATTGCCGGCCAGGTCTTCGGCGACGTCGTGGTCGTCCTCGGCAACCTGCGCCTCGAGCCCACGGCTGTGGTCGAGGGAGAGATTGTGGTCGTCGGTGGCGTGGTCACGGTCATGCCCGGCGCCAGGCTCGAGCATGATTTCGCCGTTGTCGGCGGCGCGCTCGAGGCGCCGCCGGGTTTCACGCCACGCGGTGAGTACGTGATGATCGGCCCGCCCGAATTCGGTCAGGCGATGCGCGACATCACGCCGTGGTTCACGCGCGGCTTGCTGTGGGGGCGCGTGATCGTGCCCAGCCTGCCGTGGATCTGGACGATCGTCGGGATCGTGCTGCTGCTCAACGTCATTATCGCGGTCGCGTTCCCGAGCGCGGTGACCGCGGCCGCCAGCACGCTGTCGACGCGCCCGCTCGCGACGGCCGTCGTCGGCATGCTGTCACTGCTGCTGTTCGCACCCATCGTGACGATTCTCGCGATTTCTGTCGTCGGGATCGTCGTGATTCCCTTCCTGTCGTGCGCGCTCGTCATTGCGTGGATGCTGGGGAAGGTGAGCGTGGCGCAGTGGGTCGGTTCCCGAGTCGTCCAGCAGGACGATCCGGACAGCCGCGGCCAGTCGGTGCGCTCGATGCTGATTGGCTTCGCGTTGATCTGCCTCGTCTACATGGTGCCGCTGCTTGGGCTTGCGGCATGGGCGATGATCGGCGTGCTCGGACTTGGCGCCGCGACGTTGACGGCGATGGCAGGGCTCAAGCGTGAACGGCCGGCGCCGCCGCCACAACCGGTCGCGCCGCCGCCGGCGGGACCGGGTCCGTCGGGCCCGGGCGGACCCGTGCCGGACTTCGCACCGATGGCGTCGGCGTCGGTGGATCCATTCCTGGCTGAATCGTCGGCTCCGGTGTCGGCGGCAGCCCCACCGGGGCCGCCGCCCTACACGGCAGTGCCCGCTGCCGCCGCCGCGGCGATCAGCGTCGGCGATCTGCTCGCGTGCCCAAAGGCCGGCTTTCTGGACCGCCTCGTGGCTGCGGTCCTCGACTTTTTTCTCGTCGCGATCGCTTACAACCTGTTGGACTTCGACGTGTGGCGCCACGACGCCAACATGTTCTTTCTGCTGCTCATCGCGTACCACATCGTGTTCTGGGCCTGGAAGGGCACGACCGTGGGCGGCATCGTCTGCAGTCTGCGGCTCGTGAAAACCAATGGCACGCCGCTTCAGCCAGCAGACGCGGTCGTGCGCGGTCTGGCGGGCCTGTTCTCGGTGGCCGCCCTCGGCCTCGGATTCCTCTGGATTCTCCGCGATCCTGAACGCCAGTCCTGGCACGACCGCATTGCGGGCACGTATGTGGTCAGCGTGCCGCGCAGCTGGCCCCTGCTCTGAGCGCTATTCCCGCCGGACGTTCTGCAGCTTCAACGGCGTCGCGCCGAAGTTCTCGAACGCGATGTCCTTCGTCGCCTTGTCCCCGGAGATTTTCGTCGCGAGCAGAACATCGCCCTGACCGCGGCCCTGGCTGTTGAGCTGAAAGCGGATGACCGTGAAGGGGTAGTCTCGCGAGCGCGGCGCATCCTTGAGCTCGTAGAAGGACAGTGCGCGGTCGGTGATGATCACCACGGTCTCGATGTTCTGGCTCGCCGTCGTGCGGCGCGCATAGCGCAGGGGATAACCGACACTGTCGGGTGTGCGAACGGAGCCCGCGGGCGGGAGCTTCGACACGACATCGAGCAGCTGCTTGCCGCCCTGCTCGAACAGCGTATTCGTCAGCTTGTCGCGTTCGGCGTCGGTGGACCAGCGGGTGATCTGAATCTGGACGAGTCCCGTGGCCGCACCGGAGGCTGCGTCGAAGTTGACGACCTGAGCGCTGTATTTCGCAATCGGATCTTGTGCAGCGATGGGGACGAGACCTCCAACCACCGCGGCAACGAAGGAAAATCCCAGCACGCGCAACGGGCGAATCATCGTTCCCCTCCTGTGGCCCCTTCGCGATGCAACTCGCGAACCAGGACGGGCAGCGTGCCGGGCGAGGGCCGCCGAAGATCGGCGGCCCTGCCCGTTCCTACACGGTGGCGTAGGCGTCCTGATCCACCACGCGGCCGTCGAAGAGGTGGACGGCGCGCTCAGCGTGCAAAGCGTATCGCGGATCGTGCGTGACCATGCAGATCGTCGCGCCTTCCCCGTGGAGCTCCTTCAACAGGCTCATGACCGCTTCGCCGTTCTTCGAGTCGAGGTTGCCCGTGGGCTCGTCGGCAAGGAGGATGGATGGGGAGCCGGCGACGGCTCGGGCCACTGCGACGCGCTGTTGCTGACCGCCTGACAGCTGGCTGGGCAGATGCTTCGCGCGGTGCGCCATTTCCACGCGCTCGAGCGCGGCGATGACCCGTTCCTTCCGCTCGGCGGAGCCCATGCCGCGATAGGTGAGCGGCAGCTCGACGTTCTCGTAGATCGTCAGGTCGCCAATCAGGTTGAAGCTCTGAAAGATGAAGCCGATCTCGCGGTTGCGCACGTGCGCCCGCTCGGCCATCGTCAGAGTCTCAACCTGCCGGCCGTTCAGCAGGTATTTCCCGCCGGTCGGCGTGTCGAGCAGGCCGATGATCGACAGCAGCGTGGACTTGCCGCAGCCCGACGGACCCGAGATGGACACGTACTCGCCGCGCGCGATCTGCACGTTGACCTCGGCGAGGGCATGCGTTTCCACCTCGTCCGTATAGAACACCTTGGTGATTCCCTGCATGTCGATGACGGCGTCACTCATATCCACACGAGGGCTTCCCTCGCAACGGCTTACGGCTCACTCTGGGCCCCAACGCCCCACTCCGTCACGCGCCTCACTCGCTCGCACTCGCTCGCAGTTTACTACTCATAGAGAAGTTGGCCAGCGTCAGTCTGGTTCCTCGGACCCGTCGTACCCTGTCGCACCCGTCGTACCTGATCTAATTCAGTCGTAACCGATCGAAGCTGTCGTACTGAGACATGTCCGAGAGGACCACCCGCTCGCCTTCGACGAGGCCTTCGACCACCTCGACGAACTGCACCGACCGCCGGCCGATCTTCACCGGCGTGCGCACTGCCTCACGTGTGGGCAGGACCTTGAACAGGCTGATCGTGCTGTTCTCCTGCCCGAAGGCAGGGCTCTCGACGTAAAGAACGTTCGTGAGTCGCTCGAGCTCGATCGTGCCGTCGATGCCGAGGTCAGGGCGGGCACCGGCCGGCAGCGGACCCTCGAGGGTGACGTCCACGCCGACGGTGCCCTGGCTGGACGCCGGGTCGATGCGTGTGACCTTGCCCTTCACGTGACCGTTGCGCGTATCGATGTCGGCGAGCTGGCCGGGCGACAGGTCACGCGTCTGCGTTTCCGAGATCCGGACCACCGCCTTGAGGCGCGTCGGGTCGGAGACGCGGGCAAGCTGCGCGCCCGGCGCGACGGAGGCGCCGACTTCGACGCTCACGATCTGAAGCTGCCCGCTCATGGTCGACTTGACGCGGAGGTCGTCGAGTTGACGGCGAAGCCGGTCCACCTCGGCCCTCCGCTGATTGACGGCCGCTTCGGTCGGCGCGAGCTGCGACGCCGCGCTCTCGAGCGAGCTCGCGAGCTGCTTTCTCGCGAGCTCGAGCTGGTTCTTCGCCCGGTCGACCGCCGCCTGCTTCTGCCGCACGGTGAAGCGCGACACCAGCCCCGTCTCGGCCAGGCTCTGGTTGGTCTGCAAGTCGGCGAGCGCCACTTCGTACGCCGACTCGAAGTCGACGATGCTGGCTTCCTGGGTCAGGCGCGCGTTGGAGATTGTGGCCTTCTGGTTGGCCATGTTCGCGAGCGCCGTCTGCAAGTCAAGCTCCGCGCTTCGGAAACTCTGCTGCAGGTCCAGGTTCGACAGCTCGAGGATGACCGTCCCGGGCTCCACCCTCGCGCCGGGCTGGAGCACGAGGCGTTCGACCCGTCCGGTGGTGGTCGCGGTAATCCAGCGAATTTCCTCGGGGACGAGCGTGCCGGCTCCGCGGACCTCGCGGGTGAACGGCCCGCGCTTGACCGTTCCGAAGTACAGGACGCTTTCGCTGTCGGCAACCGACGGCGCCGCAGGCTCGAGCCGTGACACCGCCACGGTCAGCGCGACGACGGACAGGCCAACCACGACGGCGGCGATCATCCGGTTTCGCTTCTTGCGCTTCAGGATCGCGGGGTCTCGCTGCTTGTCCATGACTACAAAGTCCTCAGTTTCCCGGTTTCTTCAGGAGCACGTCGATCATCTCGGCGGCGAGCGTCTCGCCGTCGAGCTCCTCGAGGCTGCCGCTGACGGCGTCCTCGTCGCTCGCGCCCGCGCGGCAGAGGTCCGCGTAGCGGTCTTCGACGTGCTGAGCCAGTTCTTCGACGATATCGATCTCATCCACCGCGCGGATGTCGAGTCCGGCCAGCCGGCGCCGGATGACGCTCCGCCAATCAGGCATTGCCGGGCGCGGTAATCGCGTTGACAGCCTCGACGAAGGCTTGCCAGCCGCTACGCTGCTCGGCGAGAACCTCACGTCCCGTTGGCGTCAGCCGATACATGCGCCGCCGCCGCTCGCCCGCCTTCTCGACCCACCGCCCCTTGATCCAGTTCCGCTGCTCGAGCCGGTAGAGCAGCGGATAGAGAGAGGCGGCATGAAACCGCAACGCGCCCTTTCGACCGGATTTCAATCAGACGGGCGATGTCATACCCATGCCGCGTCCGGTCCTCGAGGAGCGACAGGATGAGAAGCTCAGCGCTGCCCTTCTTCAGCTCGCGAGATCCAGGTGTTAGTGACATATGTATGACTACGATACATATGAGACGAGAGAAGGGTCAAGAAAGTTGGCAGGCCCGTTCCCGCGTTCCCGGTTCCCGTTCCCGTTCCCCGTTCTGTTCCCGTTCCCGTTCCACGGAAGAACGGGGAACGGGGAACGCGGAACGGGCCGAAGGCCACTTAATACAGTCGGCCTTTCGGTATTTCGTTCCACTTCTTGTCATCCAGGAAGGCGCCCCGCATCAGGTAGAACGCGGGGGCGGTGCCCTGTTTCTTCTGCTCGGGCGTGACGAGGGTCAGGATCTCGGCGAGCGTCTTCATTTCGAGCTCCGTCATCGCCGTGGCGGCGTCGCCATAGGCGTCGGCCGCCGCCGGGATGTCGCTGCCGCCGCCGGCCTTCGCCGCCGCCGCGGCCAGAGCCGCGCGGGTCCTGTCCAGGTCGGCGCGAATCGGCGCGGCGGCCTTGTGGGCCGCGTCCATCCGTGCTTTGACGGCGTCCTTCTGATCGCCGGTGAGCGACATGGCGTCGGTCAGCAGATCCATCCGGGATCGGACGTCCGGCCCTCCGCCTCCTGGTTGGCCCCCTCGTCCGCCGCGGCGTCCCTGTGCCGAGACAGCGCCAGTCGCCGTGGTCATCAAACCCAGAGCAATCGCGACAATCAGCAAGCGGGATCGTGTGATGGCCATGGGCAACCTCATCGAATTGGCACGCGGGCGGCTGGCGGGGGCGGCGGAATGAAGACACCGGCGACTATCGCGAAGGCTTCCGTGGCGTGGTTGACCTGGTTCGGCCGCAGCAACGCATACACCTTGGCAAAGGTCTGCGCCTCGAGGTCCGCCATGTGCGCCGCCGCCGTGCGGTACTCGGGCAGGATGGCTTTGATCTCCGCGTCGTTCTTGTCGATCTCCGCGTTGACGAGCCGCACGCGCAGCTGTTGCATCTGCTGCGCGATGGGCGCCGCCACCCGGGAAGCGTCCGTGAAAAGTTTCTCGGCTTCCGGAAACTGCGTCCGGCGATCGAGATCGAGTCGATGTCCGAATTGCTCGAAGAGCGTCTGGGGTCCACTACCTGGCGGCGGTGCCATCCCACCGCCCTGGGCAGAGAGAACGGTGGCCGCGACGAACACTGAAATAAGAACCTTCGGGAACATGGCGCCTCCTCATGGAGTGGCCTGGCAGGATGAAGCCCGAATTACAGCACGCCCCGATTGGGCTGTAAACGGGGCTCTTTTACCCGCCTGATTCTTCAGGAGCCCATCGGCGGCGTCAAACCGGCCAGTTTTGCCGACCTTCGCGACCTAGCCACTCGGCATCCATCTTGCTCAAGTAGCCCGGAGAGCACAGCCCCTTCGCGCCCGAACGCGATGTGAGCTACATCGCGTCCGTACGTGAGACGGCGTGCATGTTCGTGCCGACGCAACCAAGGAGTGTCCACAATGCGACGAACAAATTTCTTCATGGCATGCACGCTTGCAGCCCTCTCGTGGGGCTTGAGCGGTACCGCTTCCGCACAGGTCGCTTCAAGTCCGGACCAGCCGGCGACTCGTGACGTGTATTTCACATTCAGCCAGCCAGTGATGGTGCCGAATCAGACGCTTCCAGCCGGGAAGTATCTCTTCCGTGTCACCGGTCAGGGACGCAATATCGTCGAGATCTATTCCGGCGACAAGTCGAGAATGATTCAGCGGGCGATGGTCGTTCACGCGGCTCGTTCCGATTCGCCGGAGCGCGCGGAGATTCGGCTCATTGAAGGGGCCTCAAACGCTCCCGTGGCTGTCGGCACGTGGTGGTACCCGTCGCAGCGACAGGGATGGGAATTCATTTACCCACGCGACCAGGCGCTCAAGCTTGCCAAGACCGCCCGTCAGCCAATTCTGACGACGGCCGAAAACGTTCCGGCCGAGAAGATTGACTCGTCGGACCTCGTGCGTGTCGAGCCTTCAGGCTCGCAGGCTGACTATTCCGCGTCTGAGAACCCACAGCCGGCGCAGGTGAGAGGGACGGCTCAGGTGGGCGAGGTCGCGGCGGCGGATGCCAACGCGAACCAGGTCGCCGCGGCCATGAGCAATCAATCGAGGCCGGCGTCGACGACGGCCCGTGCCGAGAACACCGCACCGCGCTGCCGCGCACCGCGAGCTCGGTTCCGATGATCGCGCTGGTCAGCGTGCTGGCCTTCGCGGCCGCACTGGCGCTCGGGTTCCGCCGCCGCCAGGCGTAAATACCATGCACCGTGCGCGGGCGACCGAGTGTCGCCCGCGCGCGAACGTCCCTCCACGGCCATGCTCACCCGCTGCGCACCCCTCGTGGTCGCATTCGCGCTGACGCTGTCAGGCAGCGACCCCGCGGCGCAATTCTCGACAACCACCAACCTCGTCGTACTGAACGTCAGAGTGACTGACGGAGACGGGAAGCACGTCAGCGGCCTGACAGAACGTTCGTTTGCCGTTTATGAAGACGGAAGACCCCAGGCCATCACCTTGTTCGCCGACGAGGACGCTCCAGTCACCGTCGGACTGATCATCGACAGCAGTGTCAGCATGTGGGCGATCACCGACAAGCTGATCGCCGGCGCGACCGCGTTTGCGGCGGCGAGCCATCCCGGCAACGATTTGTTTGCGATCGCCTTCAACGACGAACGATGGCCGGCCCTTCCGGCCCGCGAGCCGTTCACGAGCGACGCGGCCGTGCTTCGAACCGCGTTGATACAGGTCGTCAAGCCACAAGGCCGGACGGCGTTGTTCGACGCGATCAACGCGGGACTCGCCTACGCCGATCGTGGCGGGCATCCGCGGAAGGCCCTGGTGGTCCTGAGCGACGGCGGAGACAACGCCAGCACGACGACCTTCGACGACGTCGTCACGAAGACGCAGTCGTCCAATACGGTCATCTACGGGGTGGCGCTCGTCGACCCTGTGGAGAATGGCGCAAGACCCGAAGTGTTGCGGCGGTTGGCCCGCTCGAGCGGAGGCGAGGCGCTGTCGCCGAAGAACGTCGAGGACGTCCAGGAGGCGCTCGGACGGATCGCGATGGATATCCGGCGTTCGTACGTGCTCGGCTACGTACCGGCGGGCTCGAAGCCGGGGACGCGACACGCACTTCGCGTCGCCGCATCGATGCCCGACCGCCGGGGCCTCCGTGTCAGGACGCGCGAAGAGTACCGCGAAGCGCCTGCACAGACGCGCCCGAACGACGGTGAGGCGGTGACGCCATGATCCGTCGCATTCAACTCGCCCTGTTCGTCGTGGCAGGCGTGACCGCGGCCTGGGTCGGATACGGTGCCGTCCGTGCCGCCGTCTACCGCGAAGTCAACATCGCGCGAATCGAGAACGCGCCGCTGCCCGCGCCGCTACCCGCAGCGACCGTCGTCGTGGCCGATGCCAAGGCCGCCGACAAAGACGACGGGTTGGGACCGGACGGCGTCGTGGGCGTGCTCGAGATTCCCCGGCTGAAACTGTCGGAGGTCGTGGCGTCCGGCGAGGACGACAAGACCTTGAAAGTGGCGATTGGCCATCTTCTCGATACGCCCTTGCCCTGGGCGCAGGGCAACAGCGTGCTGGCCGCTCACCGCGACACACATTTCCGACCACTGCGCGACATCCGGCACGGTGACCTCGTGCGGCTGAAAACGCGCAAGGGTGTCTTCGAGTATTCCGTAACAGACACGATGATTGTTGCGCCGACGGACGTGTGGGTCATGGCGCCCTCCGAGGAACGACGGCTGACGCTCGTCACCTGCTATCCCTTCAACTATGTCGGCTCCGCCCCGCAACGATTCATCGTGCGAGCCGAGGCCCGCTAAACTGACCCGAGACTGGGTCAGCATGTCCCTCGAATCCGAGTTTGGACAGATCGATATCTATTGGTTCGACCAGATCCTGCGGGGCCGCGTGGGACCGCGCGACAAGGTCGTCGACGCCGGCTGCGGATTTGGCCGGAACCTCATCTACCTGATGCGTGAGGGATGGCAGGTGTTCGGCCTGGATCAGGACCCTGACGTCATCGCGGAGGTGCGACGCCTCGCACGGACGCTGACGCCGGCGCTGCCGTCAGAAAACTTCCGCGCGGAACCCCTGGAACGATCGTCATTTCCCGGATGGATTCGCCACCGTGGTGTTGAGCAGCGCCGTCCTTCACTTCGCCCGCGATGACGACGCGTTCGACGCGATGCTTGCCGGCAGTTGGCGACTGCTCGCGCCGGGCGGCATGTTCTTCTGCCGGCTGGCCTCTACGATTGGCATCGAAGGACGCATCGAGCGAATCGGTCCATCCGGCCGCCGGTATCGGCTCCCGGACGGCACGGACCGCTACCTCGTGGACGAGGCGTTCCTGATGGAGCGGACGGGACGACTCGGCGGGCAGCTCCTCGATCCGATCAAAACCACGATCGTCCAGAACCAGCGCGCGATGACGACGTGGGTGGTTAGAAGACACTGACAGTGACGTGCACCGAACCTGACCTGCGGTTCGATGGTTCGAAGTGCGAAGGTGCGGAGGTTGGTTCGGGTTCGAGGGTTGGTACGGAGGTTCCTCCGAACCAATTCGCGCCTCCGAACGAAGCGACGAGTGGATTGACGTCTACGACGGGCCGAGAACGGCGAGAGCGAGAGCGGATCGACGCGGGCGCCGTTGGCGCGCAGGGTCCAGTGAGGTGGGCGCCCGTGACGCGTCCTGTCGCGCCGACCAGCCCGACAACCGCGCCGCGCTCGACCATCTGTCCTTCACGGACGTCCACCTGTGACATGTGAGCGAAGAGCGACACCAGGCCGAGCCCGTGATCGATCACGACCGTGCCGCCGGTGTAGTAGAGGTCTTCGGCGAGGACGACCTTGCCGGCGTTGGGTGCCTTGATTGGCGTGCCCGTGGGACTCGCGAAGTCCGCGCCGCCGTGCGGGCTGCGCGCCTGACCGTTGAGCACGCTCCGGCTGCCGAATCGGCTGTTGGCCTCCTGCGGCACCGGTCGGACGAACGAATCCGTCCACAGCCGTTCCGGCGCCGACGAGTCCCAGATTGCGCTCAGCCGCGCGGCCTCGTCGTCGATTCGCTTCGTCACCGCCGGCGGCGGGTTCACGAACGCTTCGTCGACGGTCAACCGTCGGGTGGGAAATGCCTTGGGCTTCACGACGAGGTTGTGCGTCACCGCGTCACCCTTCGCCGCGCCGGGCAGAATCGTCACGGCATGAACGCCGGCTTTGACGTTCAGGTCGATCCCGACGAGCAGTCGCCACGTCCGCTCGTCCACACGAAATGGACGAAGGTCAATCCCGAAGGCGCGTGCGCGCAGCGAGTCAATCGGCTTCGCTGTTACGACGCTCAGCACGACTAACTCACCGGGCTGAAGCGCTCGGGCGTTCTCGGTGACTCGAAGCGTCGGCGCTGTCACCGTCTGGGCGTGGACCGCCACCGAGAGCAGAACGATCAGGATGGCGCGCACTATGACCATCGTACGACAGGTGCGACGGGTGCGACGGTCCCGGAACACTGTCGTTGCCATCCTTCTCGTCTCTAACCAGATCTCCAAGACTAAAGAAGATGACGAGCGCAGTTGGTTCCGGACCCGTCGTACCCGTCGCACCTGTCGTACGACGTTAGT
This sequence comes from uncultured Acidobacteriota bacterium, assembly GCA_963793255.1. Classification (GTDB taxonomy): domain Bacteria; phylum Acidobacteriota; class Vicinamibacteria; order Vicinamibacterales; family SCN-69-37; genus CAVTYZ01. The sequence goes on along the minus strand of CAWBZK010000008.1, from coordinate 137,191 downwards.
GAGCGATCTTCGAGCGCGCGCCTGACGGCTTCGATCGCCTCGCCCTCCGACGACGCCGTGCGCGCGAGGTGGGCGAGCCGCTCGGCCGCGCCGGGATGCCGATCGGGTGCCGCGTCCGGCAGGTGCTCCGCGATCATTCCCGCGCCGGCGGTGAAGTTCGTCGTCGGCTCGATCAGGATGAAGCTGCCCGTGCCGCGCTGGTCGCGAGTAGCGGTCGTAGATCAGCGCGCGCGACGTCTCGATCGTGATCTGGCCGATGTCGTTCAGGAGCAGCCGCGTGTCCACCTGCGCCGTGGTCGTGCCCGACGAGTGCTTGAGCACGTAGAGGCGGTTCGGCTCGAGCGGCCGTTCGTCCATCCAGACCACGTCGGCCCTGAACCGCTTGCCCATGTGGATGTGGCCGTTCGACGATGATGTCGCCGCGGCTGATGTCGAGCTCGTCTTCGAGGACGAGCGTCACCGACATCGGCGCGAACGCGACGTCGAGCTCGCCGTCCCAGGTCACGATGCGCTCGCACGCGCGATGACCGCACCGACGGCCACGCCGTGACCGTGTCGCCCACGCGCACGGTGCCCGACAGGATCTGCCCGGCGTAGCCGCGGAAGTCCTGATCGGGCCGCGAGCACGAGCTGCACCGGAAAGCGCAGCGGCGCCGTACGCGGCCGTGCGCGCGATCGTCGACGGTCTCGAGATACTCGAGCAGGCTCGGGCCGTCGAACCACGGCGTGCGGTCGCTCGCGTGATGACGTTGTCGCCGTGCAGCGCGCTGACCGGAATGGGGTAGAGCGACCGCGCCGGCGAGGAGCGTGGAGAAGTCCGACGCGATGCCCTCGAAGACGTCGCGGTCGAAGTCCACGAGGTCCATCTTGTTGACGGCGAGCACGAAGTTCGTGATGCCGAGCAGCTGCGCGATGCGCGCGTGCCGCCGCGACTGCTCGAGCATGCCGTGCCGCGCGTCGACGAGCAGGATCGCGACGTCGGCCGTCGAGGCGCCGGTGGCCATGTTGCGCGTGTACTGTTCGTGGCCCGGCGTGTCGGCCAGGATGAACTTGCGCCGGCTCGTGGCGAAGTACCGGTACGCGACGTCGATCGTGATGCCCTGCTCGCGCTCGGCGCGCAGGCCGTCGGTGAAGAGCGAGAAGTCGATCGGCCCGGCCGTCCGGTTCTTCGACGCCTTCTCGACCGACTTGAGCTGGTCTTCGTAGACGCCGACTGCGAGTCGTACAGCAGCCGCCCAATCAGCGTGCTCTTGCCGTCGTCGACGCTGCCGGCCGTGCAGATGCGGAGCAGACGTGCCGGACATCAGAAGTAGCCCTCGCGCTTCTTGATTTCCATCGAGCCGTCCTGGTCGTGGTCGATGACGCGGAGCTGCCGCTCGGAATTGCGGACGCCGACGAGCTCCTCGATGATCTTCGGCACGGTGTCGGCCTCGGACCGGATCGCGCCCGTGCACGGCGAGCAGCCGAGCGACCGCATGCGGCACATCACCAGCTGCGGCTTCTCGCCGGGCCGGAGCGGGACGAACGGCTGCTCGACCGGGATCAGCGACTCGCCGCGGACGATGACCTCGCGCGGCTTGGCGAAGTAGAGCGGCACGACGGGGATCTTCTCCTCGTGGATGTACTGCCAGACGTCGATCTCGGTCCAGTTCGACAGCGGGAAGACGCGGATGCTCTCGCCCGGCCGGACGCGGCCGTTGAGCAGGTGCCAGAGCTCCGGCCGCTGCCGCTTCGGATCCCACTGGCCCTTCTCGTCGCGCAGCGAGAAGACGCGCTCCTTGGCGCGCGACCGTTCCTCGTCGCGGCGCGCGCCGCCGAACGCCGCGTCGAAGTTGCCGGCTTCGAGCGCGTCGAGCAGCGCCCGCGTCTTGAGCAGGCCGCAGCAGCGCTGCGTGCCGACGGCGAACGGCTGCGTGCCGGCCGCGATCGCGTCGGTGTTGGTGTGGACGATCAGCTTCGCGCCGATCTCCTTCGTGTAGCTGTCGCGAAACTCGATCATCTCCCGGAACTTGTAGGTCGTGTCGACGTGCAGGAGCGGAAACGGAATCGGCCCCGGATAGAACGCCTTCTGCGCGAGCCGCAGCAGGCACCGACGAGTCCTTGCCGATCGAGTAGAGCATGACCGGCCGCTCGAACTCGGCGACGACCTCGCGCATGATCGCGATGCTTTCGGCTTCGAGCGCGCGCAGGTGGTCGAGCACGGCGGCGGCGCGGCGACCGCGGCGGTGTCTGACGGAATCCGCGGCATGGTGACTGTCATGGGTACCGATTAGCTAGCACGAACTCTTCTTCGAACGCCGATCGGTCGGCCTTCAGCCGCCACGACCGCGCCTCCTTCGGCTGGCCCTGGCGGACCGAGACGATGAGGTAGCTCATGTTCGGCCAGGCGTGGTCGAGGTCGAACTGCGACGGCTCGGCCGGGTGATCCGGATGCGAGTGGTAGAAGCCGAGCAGCTGCAGGCCCGTCTCGGTCGCGCGCACCTCGGCGCGCCGGTATTCGTCCGGGCCCGACGAGGAACCGGCGGCGCTGGCTGTCGGGGAACGTGTTGTCGAGCGGGATACGCCTCGCGTGACGCTGCCCGGCGCCGGGCCGAGCAGCGCGCCGCAGCATTCGTTCGGGTAGATCCGCGCGCGCGTGCCGGCGGATCGCCGACGAGCTCCGGCTCGGCAATCCGCAGGTGCGCCGGCGCGTCGCCGTCGCGCCGCGTCGTCGCTCGGCTCGACACGTCCCACAGCGGATCGGACAGATACCGATCGCCGCCGTCCGGGAAGATCGCCACGATGACGCCCGACTCGAGATCGTCGGCGACGTCGAGCGCGGCGGCCAGCGCGGCGCCGCTCGACGGGCCGACGAACAGCCCTTCCTCGCGCGCGAGCCGGCGCGCCAGCGTCGTGCGCGTCGTCGGTGGCCACGCGCGCGTCGACGTCGGCGAGCGACGGATCGTAGATGGCCGGCACGATCGCCGACTGCCATGTGCTTCAGCCCTTCGAGGCCGTGGAGCGGCGAGTCCGGCTGCACGGAGACCAGCTGCACGTCCGGCTTGTCCTGCCGCAGGCGACGGCCCGTGCCGACGAACGTGCCGCTCGTGCCGAGGCCGGCGACGAAGTGCGTGATGCGGCCGTCGGTCTGCTCGAGGATCTCGACGCCGGTCGTGTCGAAGTGCGCGCGCCAGTTCGCCGGGTTGCTGTACTGGTCCGGGTAGAAGTACCGCTGCGGGTCGCGCTCGTAGATCGCGCGCACCTGGCGGATGGCGCCGTCGCTGCCTTCCATCGGATCGGTGAGCACGAGGTCGGCGCCGTAGACGCTGCAGCAGGCGCTTGCGCTCCGGGCGTGACGTTCGCCGGGACGCAGAGACGCACGCGATGGCCGCGCGCCGCGCCGAGCATCGCGTAGGCGATGCCGGTGTTGCCGGACGTGGCGTCGAGCAGGATCCTGCCCGCCGCCGAGCGCGCCGGTGCGCTCGCCTTCGAGCATCATCGCCAGCGCCGCCCGGTCCTTGACCGACCCGCCGGGGTTCTTCATCTCGAGCTTGGCGTAGATCTCGACGCCGGTCCGCGGCTCGAACCGCCGCAGCCGGACGAGCGGCGTGCGGCCGATCCAGTCGACCAGCGACGTGCGCGCGACGTGAGCGACGATCGGCGACGAGCTCGGCCATGCATCCTCAGCTCCAAAACGGCCCCAAAAACAAAAGGCCCGGACCGTTGGTTCCGGGCCTGTGTGGGCGCCGTTGCTGGCGACCCTGAAGTCTTTCGTCTCTACGGTCGCGCGCGCCCTCGGCAGGCCCATGGTGGACCGACAACAGAGGCAGGCCGCCGCGCCGCAAAGCATGTGCGACATTGACCTCATTGTCCGCGCAGTGTGGCGGTCGAGGCGGTCGGACCGGAGTGTCGAGTCACACGGCCGAAGACTCGCACGCGTCCGGGCACCGGCTCGTCCTTGACCGCATGCCACGGACCCGCGTGCTACCGTGACCTCGTCCATGTTCCGCCGAGCTGACCCGTGTTACTGTTGCGCCTGTCCCTGCCAGCACGGGGACGCCGGTCCGGTGGGGGGCGTCGCGAGTGACCTGATACAGGTCAACCTCGATGAAGACTTCAGCCCGCGGAACCGGCGACGGTTCGCGGGCGTTTGTGTTTTCTGGGGACTCCTGCTGTGTCGGCTGACGTCCGAGTTGTTTCCCATCTTTCTGAAGCTCGCCGGGCGCCCGGTGCTCGTCGTCGGCGGTGGTGTCGTCGCCGCCAGCAAGATCGACGCGCTTCGTGCCGCCGGCGCCGACATCACCGTCGTGGCGCCCGACGTGTGCGAGCCGATTCGGCGACGGGAGTCCGGATCGTCGAGCGCGGCGTTCGAGCGCGGCCGATCTCGACGGGCAGTGGCTCGTCGTGGCGGCCGCGACGCCCGAGGTGAACCGCGCGGTCGCCGCAGGCAGCCGAGCGCCGGCAGCCTCTTCGTGAACGCCGTCGACGATCCCGCGAACGCCACCGCGTACCTCGGCGGTGTGCTCCGGCGCGACGGCGTCGACGATCGCGATTTCGACGAGCGGCCGGGCGCCGGCGCTGGCCGGCCTGCTGCGCGAAGGGCTCGACGCGATGCTGCCGCAGGATCTCGACGAGTGGTTCGCGCGCGCCGACGAGCTCAAGCGCGAGTGGCGATCGACCGGCGTGCCGATGGAGGCGCGCCGCCCGCAGTTGCTCGACGCGCTGATGCGACTGCTACGTCGCACGGAGCCTGTCGCGAGCGGCGAGGAGTCGCGACTGACGTCGACGCGCGCGACCAGCGCGTCGCTGGCCCGACGGGTTCGTGTCGCTCGTCGGCGCCGGTCCGGGCGATCCGGAGCTTCTGACCTGGCGCGCGATTCAGCGCCTGCGCGCCGCCGACCTCGTGCTGTACGACGGGCTGGTGCCGAAGCAACTCGTGAAGCTCGCGGCGGGCGCGAAGCACGTGTCGGTCGCGAAGCGCGCCGGTCGCGAAGGCGCTGACGCAGGCGGACGTCACCGAGCGCATGGTGGCCGCCGCGCGGCGCGGCCAGCGCGTCGTGCGGCTCAAGGCCGGCGATCCGTTCGTGCTCGGCCGAGGCGGCGAAGAAGCGCCGGCGCTGGCTCGAGGCCGGCGTGCCGTTCGAGGTCGTGCCCGGCGTGACGTCCGCGATTGCCGCGCCGGCGCTCGCCGGGATTCCGGTCACGCACCGTGGCCTGGCGTCCGGGTTCGTGGTCGTCAGCGGCCATGCGCCGGACGGCGTACGAGCCCGGTGCTCGGCGCGCTGCCGCCGGGCCGGCGACGGTCGTCGTCCTGATGGGCGCCGCCGAGCGGTCGGGCATCCGCCGCTGCCTCGATGCGCGCCGGCTGGAAGCCCGCGCACGCCGGCGGCCATCGTCGCGAACGCGTCGCAGCCCGACCAGCGCGTCTGGATCGGCACGCTCGCGACACTCGACAGTTCGACCGCCGTCACGCTTGCCGGCGACGAACCGGGGTCATCGTCATCGGCCACGTGGTGTCGCTCGCGACGGCCACACGACTTCAGCCGTTCCGTTCGTCGTCAGAGGAGACATCATGGCAGCCCATCGACGATCCAAAGACGCTAGGCCGCGCGCGCCTGTCGTTCGCGAAGGAGTCGGACATCGACGAATTCGCCGACATGCTCGGCAAGTTCGAGACGCGGCGAGATCACGCCCGACCAGTGGCGCGGGTTCCGGCTGCTGCGCGGCACCTACGGCCAGCGGCAGACCGACGACTCGCACATGATGCGCGTGAAGACGCCGCAGGGCATGCTCACCGCCGAGCAGCTGTACGCGCTCGCCGACGTCGCCGAGCAGTACTCGCGCGGGTTCGGGCACATCACGACGCGCCAGAACATCCAGTTCCACTTCGTGAAGCTGCACGACGCCGAACCGGTGATGCGCCGCATCGCCGAGGCCGGCATGACGACGCGCGAGGCGTGCGGCAACTCGGTGCGCAACATCACGGCGTGCGCCTACGCGGGCGTGTCGGCGACGCGAGCCGTTCGACGTGACGCCGTACTCCGAGATGATGACGCGGTACTTCCTGCGCCATCCGCTCAGCTCGTCGCTGCCGCGCAAGTTCAAGATTGGCTTCGAAGGCTGCGCGGAAGACCACGTCAAGGCCGCCATCAACGACATCGGCTGGCTCGGCCGCGTCGAGAACGGCCGCCGCGGGTTCCGCGTCCTCGTGGGCGGCGGCACCGCGACGATGTCGGTCAGCGGCCACGCTGCTCTACGACTTCCTGCCGGTCGAGGAGATGCTCAACGTCGCCGAGGCGATCGTGCGCGTGTTCCACGGCGCTCGGCGACTACAAGCACAAGCACAAGAACCGGATGAAGTTCCTGATGAAGTCGCTCGGCTGGGACAAGTGGCGCGCGGAGTTCGAGCGCGCGCTCGCCGAGGTGCAGGCCGAAGGCGGCGTGCCGCTGCCGTTCGATCCCGCCACGCTGCCGGTCGAACAGGCGCCGTCGGCGCGGAGCGCCGCCGCCGTCGGTCGAGGACATCGCCGCGCGCGTGTCGCGCGCGGGACGACCGCATGGCCCGGGGATTCGTCCCTCGAGCCGTTGCCCGTCGGCCGCGACGCGAGGCGGCGTACGTGCGTTGGGCCGCCACGAACCTGCGGCACCAGAAGCAGGCCGGCTACGTCGCGGCCATCGTCACCGTGCCGCTCGGCGACCTCACGAGCGAGCAGTTCCGCGTGCTGGCGGACCTGTCGCTGGCCTACAGCGACGGCACGGTGCGCGATGACGCCGACGCAGAATCTCGTGTTCCGGTGGGTGAAGCGCGACGATGCGCAGGCGCTCTACGCGCGGCTGGCGGCGGCGGGACTCGGTCTCGGTGATGCCGACACGATCGCCGACATCACGAGCTGCCCGGGCGCCGAGTCGTGCAAGCTCGCGGTGACGCAGTCACGCGGGCTCGGGCAAGTACCTCACGGACTACGTGCGCGCGAATCCCGCGCTTGATCGACCTGGCGCCGACGCTCGACGTGAAGATGAGCGGGTGCCCGAACGGCTGCGGCCAGCATCACATCGCCGCCGTCGGGTTCCAGGGCAGCCTCCGCAAGGTGGACGGCCGAGCCGTCCCGCAGTACTTCGTCATGGTCGGCGGCGGCGTCACGGCCCTGGGCGCGACGTTCGGCCGGCTCGTGGCGAAGATTCCCGCGCGCCGCGCGGACGTGGCGCTCGACCGGCTCGCTCGTCTCTACGCGGCCGAGCATCGGGAGGACGAGTCGGCCGCCGCGTTCTTCAACCGCGTCGACGTCGTCCAGGTGAAGAAGCTCCTCGCGGACCTCGAGCCGCTCTCGGCGGAGACCGCAACAAAGGACGACTTCATCGATCTCGCGGAGACGACCGAGTTCCGGCCGGAGACGACCGAAGGCGAGTGCGCGGTTTGAGTGGACGGCACGGGTCAAGTTAGAAGTGAGAAGTCAGAGGTCAGAAGTTAGAAATGTGCAGGACGCTAGCGCGCGAGCTTTAGCTCCGCGTCAATTGACATGGACCTTCTTCTCATCGGAGCCAGCCACCGCACGACGACCGTGGACGTTCGCGGCCGTCTGGCTGGTGCTGCGTCCGCGCTTGCGGATCGTCTCCCTGCGAGTGTCGCTGAGTTGCTGGTTGTCTCCACCTGTCATCGGGTGGAGGTCGTGGCGGTTGTCCGCGACGTTCGTGCGGCAGAGCGCGACCTGCGCCTGGCTCTCGCTGGAGCTGACGCGCACGTCGACGGTCTCTACTGTCACGTGGGCCGATCGGCCATTCTTCATCTCAGTCGCGTCGCGGCCGGCCTCGACTCGCTGATTGTCGGCGAGGCCGAGATCTCCGGTCAGATTCGGCGTGCGGTCGCCGTGGGCCGTGAGTCGGGTCTCGTCGGTCCCGTCCTGGAGCGCGTCACGGCTGGTGTGCTTCGCGCCAGCGGCCGTGCCCGCTCAGAGACTCGCATCGGGCAGGGCACGGTGTCGGCGGCAACGGCGGCGGTGTCGCTTCTCGAGCGCGCGTGGGGATCGCTCGACGGTCGCGCGGTGCTGGTCGTCGGCGCGGGCGAGGCAGGCCGCCAGGCGCTTGGGCGGTTGCGGAAGCGTCGCGCCGCCCGCCTTCTCGTGGCCAGCCGTTCGGCCCACCACGCGACGGCCGCGGCGGGACGAACCGGCGCTGAAATCGTTCCGTTGCTGAACCTCGACACGACGCTGGCGGACGTCGATGGCGTGATCGTCGCGACGCGGGCCGCGGAGTTTCTGATTGATGCCGACGATTGCCGCGCCGCGACGCGATCCGGCCGACGTCTCGAGATCGTCGATCTCAGCGTGCCGCGCGTCGTCGACCCCGTGGTGTCCGGCGTCGTCGGCGTGAGCCTGCACACAGTGGACGATCTCGGTGATGTCGTCCGCGAGTCGGTGTCGTCGCCGCGAACGGGAAATTCCTGCCGTCGAACGGATCGTCGCCGACGAAGCTCTTCGGACGCACCGCCAGTTCGTTCAGAGACGCGATCGATTCACTCGAGCCATCGCGTAGCGGGTCTCCGCGATGGGCTCCGACGGACCGCGGCGATGATCCGCGGCCGCAACGGTTCAAAATGCCCAGAACGGTTCCACGGTACATTCAGGCGGCGCTGAGGAAACAGCCGGCGGCATAGCAGTATTTCAAGGGTCCCTCGCTCAGCGACACGTCGGCTGATCGAAACCGCCAAACGCGAGGAGACAAAGATCAGGCGTTTGCAGGAAGCGTTCGCCTCCTGACTACCGGCAAACCGCTAGGACTCAAGTAAGCAGCCGCCGCCCAGGAACCGCGTGCAGCGTCACTTCCCGTTCTTGACGACGATGCCGCCCTTCATCACGAAGGTGACGCGCTCGAGTTGAGTGATGTCGGCCATCGGGTCGCCGGCCACGGCGATGAGATCGGCATAGGCGGCCCGCGCGATAGCTCGCCGACCCTGCCCGGCCAGCCGAGCAGGTCGGCGGCGCTCGGTGGTGGCGGCCTGGATCGCCTGCATCGGCGTCATGCCCCACTTCACCATGTGCGCGAACTGCTTCGCGTTCCAGCCGTGCGGGTAGACGCCGGCGTCGGTGCCGAATGCGATCTTCACGCCGGCGCGCCACCGCCTTCTGGAAGTTCTCGCGCTGCGTGCGGCCGACCTTGCGCTCCTTCTCGATGATCTTCTCCGGGATAGCCGCATGCGTCGCGTACTCGGCGAGGATGTAGTCGTCGTTGTAGATGTCCGGCGACCAGGTACGTCCCGCGCTGCCTTCGTCGAGCGGATTCCCTCGTCGTCGATCAGGCTGCCGTGCTCGATCAGACGTCGACGCCGGCGCGGATGGCGCGCTTGATGCCGGCTCGGTGCCGTGGGCGTGTGCCGCGACCTTGCGTCCCCACATGCGCGGCTTCCTCGACGAGCACGTTGCAGCTCCTCGCTGTGAGATACTGCGGCCCGCCGACCGACTCTCTTCCTCGGACAGCACTCCGCCGCCGGCGAGGACCTTGATCACCTCGGCGCCGTTCTTGACGTTCGTGCCGTACCAGCTTGCGGATCGCGTCGACGCCATCGGCCACGCCGGAGAAGTTGTCGAACCTGACGTAGGGCGAGAACCCGGTGAGGTCGCCGTGGCCGCCGGTGCTGCTAGATGGCGAGTCCGGCCGGAATCATCCGTGGCCCTTCGACGTCGCCGCTGTCGATGGCGCGCTTCAGCGCCATGTCGACGTACTCACCGGCGCCCACGTCGCGAATCGTGGTGAAGCCGGCTTCGAGCGTACGCCTGGCGTAGACGTGTGTGACGACCGCGTAGTCGATTGGGCTCTTGCGAAATGTGTCGGCGTAGTAGTCGGCCGCCTGGCCGGTCACATGAGTGTGGCTGTCGATCAGGCCGGGCAGGATCGTGGCGCCGTTTCAGGTCGATCAGTTCGGCGCCCGCGGGCACTGCGAGATCGCTGCCGACGGCCTTCACGATGTCGCCTTCGATGACGATGACAGGATTGGCCATCGTCTTGCCGGTACGCGGATCGACGAGCGTCGCGGCGCGAACGGCGATCGTCTTGGCCGGCGCCGGTGCCGTCGTCGGACTTTGCGCGAGAAGTGCCGGCACCGCGAACGAAGCGACGAGCGACAGACGCAGACCGTTGAGCAGGCGAATTGGCATGGAAGGGCCCTGTCGATCTACTGATTGCGATGAGTGTCGGAGTCTAGCATTGGCAGCGTCCGGGTGATTGAGTTGAAGCCGATCGAACCCGGCGACGGGTAGATCACTCTGGACGCGTTGGGGGCATCACCCCGCCAATTTCGTGAGCCTGACTGCGCGAGTCTTTTCCGATTTTGCCGATGCGCCACGCCACCTCGCGAAGCAACGACATACCGAGGAGGATGCCTCGGCGGAGGTGAGACAATCCGCTAAGGGGCAGGGGATGAGGCACCGTGGATCAATGCACGCCCTCTCGATTCTCTTCACCACGGTACCCTTCGCGTTCGGACTGATACGTGCCGCACAGACTGGCGTCGACTTTCGGTACCTCTGGGTGGCTCTGGCCGCACTGTGCGGTGCGCTCGCGGTCGTCGCAACGGGAAAGACCCGTGGCGGGAAGGCCGAGCGCGCTGGCGCGCTGGCTGCCGGCGTCTTTGTGGTCGCGACCTTGTGCGCGATGACCGCGGCGTCAGTGCTCGGCGTCCGTGTTGGCCCGGGCATGCTCGTCGTCGCAGCGGCATTCGCCGCCTGTTTCGCGGCGGGCGCTTTCCTTCATGTGCTGGCGAGACATCGGCGTCCGTAAGCAGATCGAGGTTCCTATGGCCATGCTCCGTGTGCAACACGTCGTTCCCAACTTCGACGCCTGGAAGCGGGCGTTCGAGAGCGACCCGGTCGGCCGGCAGGCCGGCAACGTGCGCGCGTACAGGATCCATCGCTCCGTCGCCGACCCGAACTTCGTCATGATCGACCTTGATTTCAGCACGGTGGCCGAGGCCGAGACGTTTCTCGACAAGCTTCGCGCGCTGTGGAAGGGTCACGGCGACGCGGTCATGCGCCACCCCGAGGCCTGGGTCGTCGAGACGGTCGAATCGAGATCCATGTAAGACGCTGGACTCCAGCGTCGTCGTCGCCGCGCCGCAAGGGGACCTTCCCTCGGTCGCAGCGGACGTTCAGTCGGACCAGGTGCGATGGGTCGCTGCGGCGATGGTGAGGAATTTGTGAGATTCGAGTGGAACACGCCGGCCGCCTGGAACTCGGTAGAGGGTGTGTCTCGTCCAAATCTCCTGCACGTGGTTGGAAACTCCGTCTCGCTCGGCGCGATCAGCGGCGAATCAGCCCTCGAGTGGATTCATGGACTGTCGCTCGAGCCGCTTGTTCAGCGATGCGTCTGAAATTCTTCGCGACGACGTGCGTGCTTGGTGGTCTGGGCGGATTCGCCGGATCCGTGGTCGGTGGTTTTCTCGGGCACTACGCACTCTTCATTGGTGGCTTCCTCGGCGGTCTGCTGATCGCGCCGCTCTCAGCGAAGATTGCCGTGTGGCGCCGGTGGATCGGGCCCGCGCAATACTGGCCGACGACGCTCGGCGCCGCGCTCGGGTTCGTCGCGGCGGCCTTGGTTGCTGTCAACACGCTGTCGACTCCGATCGGGCCGGTGTTCAGCACGACCCTGACCGGCATCGGCGCGCTCGTCGGCAGCTGGTTCACCTCGAGTCGCGCGGGCCATCCTTCGTGATATCCGAACTCGAAATCTCAACGGACCCCGCCCGCATCGACCTGAACGTCGTCTACGAGTTTCTGCAGACCTCGTATTGGGCCAAGGGCCGGCGCCGGAGCGTGATTGAGCGCGCTGTCACGCACTCTCTCTGTTTCGGGGCCTACCAGGACGGGCGCCAGGTGGGATTCGCGCGGGTCGTTTCGGACCGCGCGGTCTTTGCCTACTTGATGGACGTGTTCGTGATTCCGGAATACCGTGGGCGGGGAATCTCGAAGAAGCTGGTTCGAGCCGTGCTCGACCATCCTGAGCTCCAGAACCTGCGTGTGTTCCTTCTCGCCACGAAGGACGCGCACGGGTTGTATTCCCAATTCGGGTTTCGTCCACTGGTGGAGCCGGAGCGGTGGATGGCGATCCAGGATCTCGACAGCGACACGCGTGCCAGATGACACGGAGAGCGGAGGGAGAATGTCCGAACAGAACAAGGCACTGGTGCAGAGATGGTTTGAAGAGGTGTGGAACAAGCGTCGTGCGGCGGCGATCGACGAGATGCTGAGCGCCGAAGCCATCGTCCACGGCCTCGATCCCGCTCCCGCCGGCAATGACCGGTTCAAGCAGTTTCACGCGGCTTTCTGCAACGGGTTGCCTGACCTCTCGGTACGAATCGAGGCGTCGGTGGCCGAGGGCGATCTCGTGGCCGTGCGTTGGAGCGTCCTGGGTACTCACCGTGGCGACGGGCTGGGCTTCCCCGCGACGGGCAAGAGGACGCATTTCACCGGCATGTCCTTCTTCAAGGTCAAAGGTGGGAAGTTCGTCGAGGGATGGAACAACTTCGATCAACTCGGCATGCTTCAACAGGTCGGGATCGTCACGCTGCCGCAGGCGGACTGACACGCCTGGGCCGCCGGGAATGCAGGCGCCGCGGCATCGCCGAGCGTCAGTGTCCGCTGTCGCCCGTGAGCTGCTTCACGACATCCCCGACGACCTGTTTGGCGTCGCCGAAGAGCATCAACGTGTTGTTCGCGTAGTACAGGTCGTTGTCGATGCCGGCGAAGCCGGGGTTCATGCTGCGCTTGATCGCGAGCACGGTCTGCGCTTTGTCCGCGTCGATGATCGGCATCCCGTAGATCGGGCTCTTCTCGTCGGTCCGCGCCGCAGGATTGACGACGTCGTTGGCGCCGATGACGAGCGCCACGCCGACTTGCGGCATCTCCGGGTTGATGTCGTCCATCTCGACCAGCCGGTCGTACGGGATGTCGGCCTCGGCCAGCAACACATTCATGTGCCCGGGCATGCGGCCGGCGACAGGGTGCACCGCGAACTTCACGTCCACGCCGCGCTTGGCCAACTGGTCGTAGAGATCGCGGACGCGGTGCTGGGCCTGCGCGACCGCCATGCCGTAGCCGGGAATGATGACGACGCTGTCCGCGTTGGCCAGGAGCTCGGCCGCATCGGTTGGCGTGGCGCTCTTGACCGTGCGCTGTTCGATGGCTGCAGCCGACGCCTGCACGGCGCCGAACGCTCCGAACAGCACGTTCGTGACCGAGCGGTTCATCGCCTTGCACATGATGAGCGACAGCACGAACCCCGACGCGCCGTCGAGCGCGCCGGCCGCGATGAGCAGCTTGTTCTCGAGGACGAAGCCCATCGCCACGGCCGACAGCCCCGCATACGAGTTCAGGAACGAGATGACGGTCGGCATGTCGGCGCCGCCGATCGGCAGAATCAGCAGCACGCCGAAGGTGAGCGCCAGCACGATGATGATGGGGAAGGCCCACGACTGGGTCGGGTCCATCGTGAGCCACACGCCGAGCGACGCCGCGACGCCGAGCAGAACGAAACTGACGATGTTCTGGCCGCGATAGGTGACCGGCCGTGTGGTCATCCACTCGGCGAGCTTTGCGGCCGCAAGCAACCCGCCGGTGCAGGTGAGACAGCCGAGGATCACCTCGCCCGCGACGATCGCCATCCGGAAGTGCGTCAGCTCGCCGTGCTCGAGCCACGAGTAGTACTTCGCGGTGCCGACGAGCGCCGCCGCCATGCCGCCGAACGCCTGCGACAGACCGGTTCGTTCCGGCACAGCCGTGAGCGGCACGCGCGCCAGCGGGATTCCGAGCAGCGTGCCCGCGACCGCCGCGATGGCGATCCACTTATAGGTGACGATCTCAGGACGAAGCAGCGTGCCGCCGACCGCCAGCGCCATGCCGATGACTGCGGCGCCGACCGCGCGACGGGCGGTCTCCGGCTGGCTCATCCAGCGCAGCGCCATGATGAACAGCGCGGCGGAGATGAGGTACAGGACTTCGGTCGCCGTGACGAACAGATCCGCCCGCGTCACGACTTCGGCACCTCGCGGCGCTTGAACATCCGAAGCATCCGGTCGGTGATGAGGTATCCGCTCACGAGGTTGGTGGTGGACGCGAACACGGCAATCGCGCCAAGCCATGTGGTCAGTCCACCGTCCCCTTCGCCGGCGAGAATCAGCGCGCCGACGACCGCGATGGATGAGATGGCATTGGTCAGCGACATCAGCGGCGTGTGCAGCAACCGCGACACCCGGCGGATGATGTCCAACCCGAGAAACGCCGCCAGCATGAACACGAAGAGCGCGGTCAGCAAGTCGAGGGGCATGTCGAGCGCATTTATATCAGGCTCACGGCTTAGGGCTTAGGACTCAAGGCTCGCGGCAGATCACACGATCAGCGGCTGGCCCTGAGCCTTGAGCCCTAAGCCCTGAGCCTGCGTCGCACGACGTATCATGTGAAGCGGTATGGGACGAAAAACGTTCATTGCGCTGGGCGTGGTGGCCGGTGCCGTCGCGCTCGGTCTCGGGCTGGCCTTCCTGGCGCCACGGACCGACGATGGCGGCGTCCCGATGCTGTCGTCGGGGGAAGGTGTCGCGATTCAGTTATCGGATCACCCGATGAGTCTGCCGGCGCTCGACCTCGTGGATCTCGACGGGCGGGCGATCACGAATGCCTCGCTCGCCGGGAAGGTGGTGCTGCTGAACTTCTGGGCGACCTGGTGCGGTCCGTGCCGCGAGGAAATCCCGATGCTCGCGGCGCTTCAGAAGCATTACGGCGATCGGTTGGCGATTGTCGGGCTCTCAATCGACGAGAGTCCGGCCGAAGACGTCAGGACGTTCGCCGCGGGGCTGGGCGTGAACTACCCAGTCGTGATGTCCACGCGCGCGCTCGAGGCCGAGTTCGGCGGCGTCACCGCGGTGCCGTCCACGTTCGTGGTCGATGCTCAGAGCCGGATTGTCCAGCGCCATCTCGGACTGCTGCAGGGCCCGCGCACCGAGCACGAAGTGAGGGCGCTCGCGGGTTTGCCGACAAACGCCCGGGTTGAGACCGTGAAAGACACCGGGCAGGT
The DNA here is from genome assembly GCA_963793255.1 of uncultured Acidobacteriota bacterium. Lineage (GTDB taxonomy): Bacteria > Acidobacteriota > Vicinamibacteria > Vicinamibacterales > SCN-69-37 > CAVTYZ01. The sequence goes on along the minus strand of CAWBZK010000008.1, from coordinate 122,158 downwards.
TCTTCTCGCCAACGCCGCCTATGCGACCGAGATCCCCGGCATCGATTTGAAGCCGCTGTCATCGACGCTGCGCGAGCGGACGCTCAGGAGGCTGAACGAAGAGAAGTGCACCTGCGGCTGCGGGCTGACGGTCGCCCAGTGCCGCATCAACGATCCCTCCTGCGAAGTCAGTCTGCCGGTCGCGAAGAAAATCCTCGAAGATACGGTCAAGGCATTGAGACTGCGATCTGGATTGAGGATTGCATTGCCGTTCCCAATTGCGGATTCAGGATCGCAGTCTCCCGCGTTCCCGATCGCGTTCCAGTCCGCAGTTCCCCGATGCATCCGCAATCGCAGGTCGCAGATCCGCAATGTGCTCGCTTGACGCATCGACTACTGGCTTGAATATCATTACATCCGGATTTACGGATAGATGCCGGCTTCCGCTGTTCCGTTCCTCGATTCGTTCTCCGCCCTGGCGGATGCGACCCGCTGCCGCATGCTGTGGCTGCTGGAGCCCCAGGAGCTGACCGTCGGGGAGCTCTGCGACGTGTTGCAGCTTCCGCAATCGACCGTCAGCCGGCACCTGAAGATGCTGGCGGACGCCGGCTGGGTCAGTTCCCGCCGGGACGGCACGAGCCGGTACTACGCGCTCGCCACTTCTGCCGGCGCGGGTCGCGGGGAGCTCTGGGAGATCGTCAAGAGCCAGCTCGCCGGTCGTCCGGGCGTGGAGCAGGATGCCCGCCGGCTCGCACGCGTGCTCGCAGGGCGGAGCACGGCGTCACAGCAGTTTTTTGCGGCGTCGGCCGGCCAGTGGGACCGGCTGCGCGCGGAGCTCTTCGGCGACGACTCGTCGCGTGCCGCGCTGCTCGCGCTCCTTCCATCGACGTGGACCGTCGGCGACCTCGGTTGCGGCACGGGCGCCCTCCTGCCGGTACTGGCGCCGCACGTGGCGGCCGTCATTGGTGTGGACGGTTCGGACGAGATGCTCGCGGCCGCGCGCCAGCGCGCGCATGCGTTTTCCAACGTGGACCTGCGGCGCGGTTCCCTCGAGGCGCTCCCGATCGAATCAGAGTCGCTCGACGCCGCCGTGATGATGCTCGTGCTGCATCACGTGCCGTCGCCCGTTCCCGCGCTGGCTGAAGCGCATCGCGTGCTCAAGCCCGGCGGGCCGTTGCTCATCGTGGACATGGCGGCGCACGACCGGGAGGAATATCGCCAGCGAATGGGACACATCTGGCTCGGGTTTCCCGAGGATCTCGATTCGCCGCTTCGTGGACCAGGCGGGATTTGGTGCCTTGCGTATCGACGCGCTCGCACCCGCCGCGGAGGCCAAAGGCCCCGCGCTGTTTGCGGCAGTTGCGCGAAAAGTTTGAAGTTAGAAGTATGAAGTCAGAAGGTTGATTTGAAGGAGTTTCCGATGACGACTGCTGTTGCCAACGCACACGCGTATGACCTGGCCCGCAAGGCCGGGCGCCCACCGTTCAAGGTGGCAGATCTCGGCCTGGCCGAATGGGGCCGCAAGGAAATGGACTTGGCCGAAGATGAAATGCCCGGCCTGATGGCCCTGCGCGCACGTTACGCCGGCAAGGCGCCACTCGCGGGCGCGCGCGTGATGGGCTCGCTCCACATGACCATCCAGACCGCCGTGCTGATCGAGACGCTCGACGCGCTCGGTGCGGACGTGCGGTGGGTGTCGTGCAACATCTTCTCGACGCAGGATCACGCGGCCGCCGCGGTCGTCGTCGGCCGGCCGGAAACGAAGGGCACCGCGAGCGAGCCGCGCGGCATCCCGGTCTTCGCCTGGAAGGGTGAGTCGCTCGACGACTACTGGTGGTGCACGAAGGAAGCGCTGGTCTGGCCGGACGGCTCGGGTCCCACGCTGATCGTGGACGATGGCGGCGACGCGACGCTCTTCGTGCACAAGGCGTTCGAGTTCGAGAAGGCCGGCACGGTGCCGGCGTTCGACGCCGCGACCGAGCCCGAGGAGTGGGGCGTCATTCTCGAGACGCTTCGCGAGGAGCTCAAGTCACACCCCGGCCTCTGGTCGCGCGTCGCGAAGGGCATTCGCGGCGTCTCCGAGGAAACCACCACGGGCGTCCACCGGCTGTACGAAATGATGAAAGCCGGCACGCTGTTGTTCCCCGCGATCAACGTCAACGACTCGGTCACGAAGAGCAAGTTCGACAACATCTACGGCTGCCGCCACTCGCTGCCTGACGGTCTCGCGCGCGCAACCGACGTCATGTTGGGCGGCAAGCTCGCGGTGGTCTTCGGCTACGGCGAGGTCGGCAAGGGATGCGCGCAGGCGCTGCGCGGGCAAGGCTGCCGGGTCGTCATCACGGAGATCGATCCGATCTGCGCGCTGCAGGCCGCGATGGAAGGATACGAGGTCGTGACCATCGAAGACGTCGTGGACAAGGCGGACATTTTCATCACGGCGACGGGCAACTTCAACATCATCACGGTCGATCACATGGCCCGGATGAAGGACAAGGCGATCGTCGGCAACATCGGACACTTCGACAACGAGATCGACATGGCGGGCCTGAAGAAGGTGCCGGGCGTCGTCCGCACCAACATCAAGCCGCAGTACGACCTCTGGCAGTTCCCCGACGGCCACGGCGTGCTGATTCTCGCGGAGGGGCGGTTGCTCAACCTTGGTTGCGCGACGGGCCATCCGAGCTTCGTGATGTCCGCGTCGTTCACCAACCAGGTGCTGGCGCAGCTCGAGCTCCACGCGAACGCCGAGAAGATCGGCAAGCAGGTGCTGATGCTGCCGAAGCAGCTCGACGAGGAAGTGGCGCGGCTGCACCTCGACAAACTGGGCGTGCGCTTGACGAGGCTCACCGACGAGCAGGCGAAATACATCGGCGTGCCGGCGCAGGGACCGTACAAGCCAGAACACTATCGGTCCTGACGCTCGTCAAGTTGGAAGTTAGAAGCCAGAAGTTAGAAGTTGCCGGGCGCTTGCCGCGTTCGGCTGGGCCAGCGCCCAGTGACTTCTCACTTCTGGCTTCACGCTTCTAACTTGTACTTCCGCCAGACACGCCGCGCTATCATCTGCCGCTCCGGCCTCAGCACATGTCCTCTGGCTCCCGGATCGGCGTCCGCGTCCTCATCAGCATTGCCGTCTACGCTGCCGTGACCGGCGTCGACGCGCAGTCCGCCAATCAGAACGGCGTGATGCACCTCTTTCTGCTCGCCGGCCAGTCGAACATGGCCGGCCGAGGGCGAGTGGCCGACGAGGATCGTCTCGAGCACCCGCGCGTGCGGATGCTCAATCGCGACAACCAGTGGGTGCCCGCCGTCGAGCCCATGCACTTCGACAAACCCATCGCCGCGGTCGGCCCGGGTCGCGCGTTTGGCGTCGCGATCGCGGAATCCGATCCGTCCATTCAGATTGGACTGATACCGGCGGCCGTTGGCGGCTCACCGGTGACCGCGTGGGAACCTGGCGTGCTGTATCCGGAGACCGGCGCGTACCCGTGGGACGAGGCGCTTCGGCGCACGCGAGCCGCGATGCCCGCCGGAACGGTGAAGGCCATCCTCTGGCATCAGGGTGAGTCCGACGCCAACCCGACGAACGCGCCGCTCTACGAAGAGCGCCTGCGGGCGCTTATCGCCCGCTTCCGCGCGGAGCTAGGCAATCCGTCTCTGCCATTCCTCATTGGCCAGCTCGGGCGGTTTCCAGGCCGGCCGTGGAACGAGTCCTTTGAACAGGTTGATGCCGTGCATCGGCGCGTTGCCGCCGAGGTCGCGAATGTCGCCTTTGTGTCGTCTGAAGGCCTCGGTGATAACGGCGACAACCTGCACTTCAACGCGGATGGCGCGCGCGAGCTCGGCCGCCGCTATGCGGCGGCCTACCTGAAGCAGACCGAGCGCCCGGCTGCCTGCGCGCCGGCGGACGGCGTCGAGTTCGTGTGCGGCCTCGAGGCTCCTGAAGATCTCGTCGTGCTGCCCGGAGATGAGTGGGTCGTCGCGGGCGCGTACTCGGGCCGCGGTGGCATCAACCTGATCCGCGTCAAGGATCGCGTGAAGGTGTTCGCGTACCCGACGGGTCAAGCTGTGGACCAGTTCGACACGAAGACGTACGGCAGCGCCTGCCCGGGGCCGCCTGACACCGCCACCAAAGCGAAGTTTCAAATACACGGCCTGAGCCTCGTGCCAGGGACCAACTCGGTCCATCGGCTCTTTGCCGTTCTGCATGGGGGCCGCGAGTCGGTGGAAGTGTTCGAAGTGGATGCGCGCCCGGCCACGCCGACGGTGACCTGGATTGGCTGCGCCGTGGCGCCCGAACCCGTCGGGCTCAACTCCGTTCGCGGGCTGCCCAACGGCGGGTTCGTCGCCACCAACTTCCTGGCGCGCACAGGCGGGCCGGATATCAAGGCCGTGATGGCGGGCCAGAAGAACGGTGAACTGTGGGAGTGGCACCCCGGGTCGGAATGGCAGAAGGTGCCCGGCACCGAGGCCGCGGGCGCCAACGGCCTCGAAACGTCGGAGGATGGGCGCGGCCTCTATGTCGCCGCGTGGGGTGCGCAGTCGTTTTTCCGCGTGACGCGCGGACCGGCGGCGCCGGTGCGCGCGCTCAGGCAAGAAGTGCCGCTAGGGTTCCGCGTCGACAACATCCACTGGGCACGCGATGGCTCGTTGCTTGCCGCCGGTCAAGGCGAGACGCCCGCCTCGTCCATCGTCGTGAAGATCAATCCCGGAACGCTCACCGTCCGGGAAATCCTCCGGCATCGCGATACCCCCGCGTTCGGCGCCGCCACCGCCGCGGTCGAAGTGGGCAGGGAACTGTGGGTGGGCTCCTTCCGAGGTGACCGGTTGGCGATTTTTCCGCTGCTGCCCTAAAGCCTTCACACGCTGTGGGTTCTGCGCCCACGACTGGTCTCGTTTTGCGAATTCCCGGGGCAGGGCAGTACCATATGTCGCCTGATGTTCCACCGGACTGACGACCTTCGAATTCGGCAGCTCAAGCCGCTGATTCCCCCGGCGATCCTTCTCGAGGAGCTGCCGATCACCGAGCCCGTGTCCACGCTCGTCGCCCGGACGCGGCAGGAAGTGGCCGACATCCTCCACGGCAGGAGCGACCGTGTCCTGGTCGTCGTGGGCCCGTGCTCCATCCATGATCCCGAGGCCGGCCTCGACTACGCGAATCGGCTCGCGGCGGTCGCCCGTGAGACCCGGGACGACCTGCTCGTCGTCATGCGCGTCTACTTCGAGAAGCCGAGGACGACGGTCGGCTGGAAGGGGCTCATCAACGACCCGCATCTCGACGGCAGCTTCGCCATCAACGAAGGGCTGCGGCTTGCGAGAAGCCTGCTGCTTCGCGTGAACTCGCTGGGCTTGCCGGCGGCCACCGAGTTCCTCGACCCGATCACGCCGCAGTTCCTCGCGGACCTCGTGGCCTGGGGCGCCATCGGCGCCAGAACGTCAGAGAGCCAGGTTCACCGCGAGCTCGCGTCCGGCCTCTCGATGCCGGTCGGATTCAAGAACGGCACCGACGGTTCGATCCAGATCGCCATCGACGCGGTCTGCTCCGCCGCGCATCCGCATCAGTTCCTCTCCGTCACCAAGCAGGGCGTCGCTGCCATCGTCGCCACCAACGGCAATCCGGATTGCCACGTGATCCTTCGCGGCGGAAAGAGCGGCCCGAATTTCTCCTCTGCCCAGGTCCGTCGCGCGTCGTCCGAGGTCGGGGCCGCGGGCCTTGGCGCGCGGCTGATGGTCGATTGCAGCCACGCCAACAGCAACAAAGACGCGAGCAGGCAGCCCGAGGTGCTCCGCGACGTGGCCCAGCAGATTGCGGCGCGGCACGCGGGAAATCTGCGGCGTGATGTTCGAGAGCTTCCTCGTCGCCGGACGACAGAACGTCAGCGCCGGCCGGCCGCTCGTCTACGGACAGAGCATCACCGACGCGTGCCTTGACTGGGATTCGACGGGATCGCTTCTGAACGAACTTGCGGCTGCCGTCCGCGAGCGGAGGCAGGTCAGGGTTGGGGCGGAGCAGGAAGCCTAGAACACGCATTGAGGATCTGCAATCTGCAATTGATGGACATCGATGCATCGAGCTGATTGCCGATCTGATGCGATCAGGATCCGAGCGCTCTCATCATCAATTCCTCAATCTCTCCGATCCCCGATCGCCAATGGATCCTCAATCACAAATCTCAGATCCTCAATGCAATTGTCCTTACTGTCCAGCCTTCGTGATCGGCGTCACCACCAACTTTCTGAACGTCACCAGCGAGTGATCGCCCTGGATCATGATCGGTCCGGGCGCGAGCTCGTCGTTGTCCAGTGCGCCGCCGGTGAACGCCGGCAGCTCCGCGTTGTCGTGGATGCGGATGTCGTTGAACCAGGCTGACGACGCGGTTGCCGACGACGATGGCTTCGAGCTTCTGCCATTGGCCGGGCGGCTTGCCGGCGTAGAAGTCGGCGGCCTTCCAGCCGTAGATCGCGCCCAGGCTCTGGCGGCCCGCCGTGGCGCCGCCGATCGTGCGCCGCCGACCTGCAACTGCAGCTCGTAGCGGCCGCGCAGGTAGAACCCGCTGTTCTGACCCTGATCGAGAAGCAGTTCGGCTTCGACCTTGAAGTCCTTGAACTTCTCCTTCGTGTAGATGTTGCAGGTCGGCCGCTCGCCCTGCGCCGGCACGGCGTTCTCCATCGTGCCGTTCTCGTAGGTCCAGCGGTTCACGCACTCTGTCTGCCAGGTCTCCGGCGTGTCACCGCTCCAGGCTTCTTTGCCGACGCCCGCACCGACGACCACCACAGGCTTGCCATAGGTGTGGAAGCCGTTTGTGTTCGAGGACGGCCAGACGGGCTGGCGCGTGCCAACCCACTTGATGGTGGACGGCGCAGGAGGCGGTGGCGCGGGCGCCGCAGCCGCGGGCGGCGCGGCGGCTCGACCGCCTTCGCCGCCGGCACGCGCGGCGCCGCGGCCGCGCCCGGCGTTCGGGTTCGGTGCGCACGGAGGCGCGCGGCATGTTGTGTGAGCCGACCAGTTTGCCGCCTTCGAGCTTGGCGCGGTAAGATCGGACCGCACTGCCGAACGGGTTCCAGGTGTGCCGTCCTCCATCAGCAGGCCCTCGCCGGCACCCTTCTGCCAGACGAGCTCGTTGCCCTCGACGCGGATCCACGCGACCGGGGTGGCGTGCGCCGAGCGATCGAGGAAGATCGCCTTGCAGCTTGCCGTCCTTCTCCGTGACTTCGAGGAAGTAGATCTTGTCGGTGTCCGTTCCGGTGCCTCTGAGGTTCCACCGGCCCACGAACGGATTCTGCTGGGCCGACAGCGCCACCGTGGCCACTACCAAGCTGAGCGTTACGAATGTCGCGCGCATATGCGTTTGTCTCCCTGTCGGCGACGCGGAACTCAGTTCCGCGCTACGTACTGTCCTCGAGCCCTAAGCCCTACGCCGTGAGCCCTAAGCCTTACAGTGAATACCCCGATCGGTACGTCCGCGTCAGGAACTCGTTGGCCGCGGCGTTGTTCGTGACGCGCATGTTCGCGCCGTCGTAGTACAGCTTCGACTTCGCGCGAAGCGAGGCGACGCCGAGCAGCATGATTTCGTTCAGGTGCGCCGCGTAGCTGAAGGGCGACGTCACCTGGTCGCGGCCGCGGATGGCGTTCACCCAGTTCATCTCGTGCGACTGATGCGCGATGCGAGGCAGGACTTCGGGCGGCGCGCCGAACGAGTTGTGACGCTCGGCCGGAAGCAGACGCGGCTTCGAGCCGTAGGTTTCCTGCACCATCTTCCCCTTGCTTCCGATGTACAGCACTCCGCCGGCGGGGTCGACGCTTTCAGTGCCCAGTTCGTCGGGCTTCGGCGGCATCAGCCCGCCGTCATACCAGATCATCTTGACCGCCGGCTTGCCGGGGCGCGCGGCGAACTCGTAGTACGTCGTCGTCGCGTTCGGGTAGGTGGCGCCGTTGAACGGTGTCGCGATCGTTTCGATTGACGTCGGCAGTCCGAGCTCGAGGCCCCATACGGGGTGATCCACGAGGTGCGCGCCCATGTCGCCAAGCGCGCCCTGTCCCCAGTCCACCCAGCCGCGCCAGTTGAACGGGTGATAGATCGGGTGGTACTCGACTTCAGGGGCGACGCCGAGAAACAGATCCCATGAGAGCCCGTCCGGCACCGGGAACTTGCCCATCGCGGCCGCGAGACGGGTGTTGACGCCGTTGTTGTTCCAGGTGAGCTTCGACGGGTCGCCGGTCATCGGTGCCGGCCGCGGGACGCCCTGCGGCCAGTACCCGAGCGGACGGTTCGTCCATACGTGCACTTCGCGGACGTCGCCAATCGCGCCGGCCATCAGATATTCCTGGCCGCGCCGAGCCTCGTCCTGCGAGTGGCCCTGGTTGCCCATTTGCGTGACGAGCTTCGGGTTGTCCTTGGCCTTCTTGGCGAGGTGCCGCGCTTCGTGGACGGACCAGCGTGAGCGGCTTCTGCACATACACGTGCTTGCCCAGGGTCATCGCGGCCGATGCGATGATCGCGTGCATGTGGTCCGGCGTCGCCACGACCACGCCGTCGATGTCTTTCTGTTTCTCGAGCATCTCGCGGTAGTCGCGGTACTTCTGCACCTTCGGCAGCTGCACGTCGATGAACCGCTTGATCAACTCGGTCTGGTCGGGCGCCGCCCACTTCTGATTGGCGGCCTGCTGCTTCTGCGAGGGCCCGAAGTTCTTGAACACCTGCTCAGGCTGGGGCTGCTGGTTGGCTCCCGCGCCGCCCGCCCGGCCCGTGCCGCTCGGCGTCGGCTCTGGCGGATACGCGCGATCGCGCCATTGTTTGATCTTGGCGTCCATGTACGTGGAGTCCACGTCACAGAACGCGACGACGTTCTGGCTCATGAGCGCCTGGGTATTGGAGCCGCCCATGCCGCCGACGCCCACAATCGCCACGTTGACCGTGTCGCTTGGCGCCTGAAGCCCGCGGCCCAGCACATGACGAGGGACGATCATGAAGCCAGCGGCCGCGCCAGCCGTCGCCGTCACGAACTGACGCCGGGACAGTCCGCCCCCACTCCGCGTGTCGCGATCGTGCGTACTCATCACGTCCCTCCCTGTTCGGGCAGAAGCGACCCGTCGCCAAACCGGGTCTCGATGACCTGTGTGCCGCAAACCGTCGCACGATTTCGCGAGCGGGTCAAGATCGCGATGTTTCACACGATCTCGGGTCGAGGTCTGTTACGATCGTGTGGTTCGATCCCCTCCCTCGGAGGATTCCCCGCGTGTCCGACGTCGATCCCGCAGAAGTCGAGTCCCCGTGCGCGCGCGCTACGCACGGAAGAATATGGTCCGGAAGCTGACGAGCCCGAACCCCCACCCGTCTCGAAGAAATCCGAGAAAGCGGAGCGGGAGGGACTGCCGCCCGGCTACCGGATGCGTGCAGACGCGCACTACGTCGAGAATCTGACATCCCGGCGAGGGGAGCGCGCGGCCTCCGAAAACCTGCGGGCCGTCGAATCGCACCGGTCGGATCGCCTGCTCGACCAGCTCGCGGAAGACCTCGGGACCATTGAATCCGCCGCACAGGCGTTGGCTGCCGACGGCGGCCGCATGGCGCGCCGCGTGAACACCGACCTCATCAAGTCGCAGGTCTGGCGCGCCGGCTGGGCGCTACGTGCTCACACTCTGCTCGGCGGGCGTCACCGCGCCAAGCTTCGGCCGCGGCCCCTCGGCTTCCTGCTCGGTCAGATCCGCGGCGGGTGGGCCGCCGAATGCCGGCTCGCCGGCGTGAACTTCGAGGTGGCGGCCTCCGACTGGAACGCCGTGGTTTCTGTGGATGAACACAGCTTCATCGCTGGCGTGAGCGGCGCGATCATCGCCACGCTGGGCCTCATCGGCGACACGGACGAGTCATCCCTGACGCTTCAGGCCACCTCATCGGCCGGCCAGCTGCGCTCGGTCGACCTCATCCAGGCCGATGTCCTCGTCACCCCGACCGAGGGGGGCCGATTCTTCGACGCGTCCTGGGCCGAGCGTCCCGGTGGCTGGCTCGCCGGACTCGGGGCTGCAGTTGCGAAGGCGGCCGCCCAACAGCACGGCGGCGATGCGGTGTTCCTGACCGATGAAGAGATCGGGAGCACGGTGAGGATGCAGTTCTCGAAATAGGTTCGACAGGTGCGACCGGTACGACAGGTCCCAGGAACCACCTGCCGCACGTCATCTTCTCGAGTTCCTTCTAGGGGCCCGGAATCCGTTGGCTTTGTGTGAGACGAACCGTCGCGACGAGACATCGCCTGGCGAATCGGAACGCCCTCTCGCACGAGACTACGTCGAAGTAGCCGAGTTGGATGCCATCGCTCAAACGGCCCTCGGCCTCTCCTAGCGATCCCAGCGCGTAGTCCAGAAATCGCCGGAAGTCGCCTGGCGCGAAGCGCAGGAATCCTCCGCGATGTTGCTCGTCACGGATGTTGCCGCGCCCGTCAGTTGTTCGGACGGGTCACTTTGCGACGAGCCGTGCCCGCGGATTCTTCGCCGAAGTGTCCCCTGTGCAGTGAAGAGAGTTGCGAGATCCGCGTCACTGGGCTTGAGGAATCTGAACTAGGGAAGATGACTGAGCTCAGGTTCCTGGGACCAGTCGCACCCGTCGCACCTGTCGTACGCGTTCTACCGTCCTCTCGCGAGTGTCCTCATAGGAAGCACGAGCGAGAGGTAAATCCCCGCAGCAATCCAGAAATTCGCATCGATTTCGATCCACATCGAGATCGCGACCGCCACGATTGACGCGAGCACGCTGAACGCGCCGTTCACGCCCCACGCCCACGCAAGGACTTCGGGTCTGTCCCCGATTGCGACGTGGGACTGACCTCTCGTCGCCGGCTCCTCGATCAACCGCACGCCTATCGGAAAGCACATGCCGAGCAGCATGGCCAAGGGTCCAGCAAACGCGATGACCGTGAGCGTGCGAATGACGAGGCCGGCGGTGACGGTCGCCGCCAGTGTCGCAGGCAACGCCGTCGCCGTGAGGGCGAGCGCCGCGGCAATGCCAATTGGAACCCAGAACGCCCGGCTCCCTGGACCGACGGATACACGGCTCGACAGGAAGCTCCCGGCGCCGGTGAAGAGCAGCATCGAGAAGAGCACGATGGCCAGCGTGTACGTCGGATGTCCGATGTAGACCGAGAAACGCTGGAGCAGTCCGATCTGGATCAGCATGTAGCCGAATCCGATCGCGGCGAAGTAGGTCATCGCCACCGTGAACTCGGTCCACGGCATCGGCGGCCGTCCAGATGCCGCGAGTGGCCAGATGACGATGGCGAGCACGAAGAGCGTGCAGATGGCCATGAGCGTCAGGAGCAGCAGCGTGGCCTGGAGGTTGCCGCCGAGCGCGCCGTACCGCGACAGCTGGGCCCAGTCGAACAGCGCGCGCGGACGCAGCATGTTGAAGTAGTACGGACGACGATCGGTCGGTGGGGAGTAGTCGTAGAGCGGGTCCGCGGTCGCAGCCCGGAGCTCGTCGACGGTGCGGCTCCGGCTGATGCGGCCGAGGAGGTTGTCGGCCGGCGGACGCCATGGCGCCGCGGCAATCTCGAAGCCGCGATCGTTCGCGAGCGCGTCGAGCCGCTCGCGATCGGTCGTCGTGAATGGCGCGCTCGACACCATGAGCGTCGCGACACGTCCGCTGACCAGGAGCACGAGCTGGTCGCCTGGCCGCGCGACGCCGCGGTCGAGAAGCGACGCGACGCCGAGTCCGACGAGACGGCTCGTCTCCGACGTGTTGTCCGGATTGAACCAGCGCGACACGCTGAGCACGCCGCCCGGTGAGAGCCGGCTCAGGAAGACCCGCCACGCGTCGAGCGTGTACAGACCGTTTTCCGAGAGCGTGAAGGCGCCTGCGCCAGTCGCCGCCCACGTGTCAACGAGCGACATCTGGATGACGTCGAAGCGCTGGCTGCTCCGCGTCAGGCGCGCGCGGCCGTCGTCATGTACGAGCGTCACTTCGGGGCGATCCGCGATTTTCGCGAACGCGCGATGGCTGCCCTGGAGCAGGTCGATCATGATGCGGTTGACGTCGATGCCGAGAATCGACCGGCTGCCGCCCCAGATCGCCGAGAGGACGTCGCGTCCGCCGCCGACGCCGATGACCGCCACGTCGCCCCCTTTCCGGATCGTGTACGGCACAGCGGTGACGTCGTAGCTGACCCAGTCGAGCACAGCCGGGTCGCCGTTCCATTCCGTGATCGGCGTTCCGGCCTCGCCGTCGATCGCGAGCCACGCGATGCGGCTGCGGAACCGTTCGGCGCCGCGGCCCGGTCCCCACATGAACGACTGTTCTTCGGCCGGACGCTGCACCAGGACGTAGGAGTGGCTGTTCCAGCGCGTCACGTCGTTCAATGAGTTGGTGACCCAGAGCTGCCGGTTCTTCGGATAGATGATCTGGAGCGCGGCCGACGCCGGCAGGATCGCATTCGCGACAGCGGCCGCGCCGAGGACGATGGCCACGACACGGGCAGATCCGTGACGCCGGCCGGCGTAGCGGCCGAAGCAACTGGCCGCGACGGCGGCGACCGCGCCCGCCGTCAACACCGCGGAGCTGACGTTCGTACGGTCGAGGAGTGGGACGACGAGCGCGCAGCCGGCCGCGGCGCCGGCGAGGTCCCAGGCGTAGAGGCGTCCGATTGGTCCACCGGATCGTGTGAGCGCGATCGTGACCGCGACGCCGGACAGCACGAACGGGACAGCGAGCGATGCCGTCGACACCGCGATTGACAGGATCTCCATCACGGAGCCGGTCGCGATCGGCAGGAACGGCACCGTCAGGTTCACGACGTGCGAGACGGGTACGGCGCAGGCGAACCACAGGGTGAAACGGGCGAGCTCGGCGGGCGCGCGGTCTGCGGAAAACTGGGCGGGTCGACGGAAGACGAACACCGCGCCGGCCGCCATCCCCAGCATGGCCAGTGACACCGCGAGAAACGACAGGTGGTACCAGGTCAGCACCGACAGCAGCCGCGCGTCCAGGGTCTCCAGGAGCAGCGTGGACAGGGTGAGAAGAAAGAGGCCTGCATAAAGCCAATTCATTGCGGATCTGCGATTTGTGATTGAGGATTGCATTTGCGATTGCGGACGGAGGATTGTGGATCGAGCCCAGGCTCAAGGCCGAAGCCCTGGCCCCAAGCCCTAAGCTCCAGCCAAGCCCTAAGCCTTGAGCCGAGGCCCGGCCTCGTCCGGCGTGGTACAGTTTTCATCCCGAGACGGGCCGGGTTCCGGCCGGCTGACCATGCGCATCTACACCTTCGACACGACGCTCCGCGACGGCACCCAGGGCGAAGCCGTGTCGTTTTCGGTCGACGACAAGCTGCTCATCGCCCAGAAGCTCGATGAGCTCGGCATCGACTACATCGAGGGCGGCTGGCCGGGCTCGAACCCGAAGGACAAGGAGTTCTTCGCGCGGGCCCGCGACCTGACGCTCGCGCACGCGCAAGCTGACGGCGTTTGGCGCGACGCGGTTCGCGCAAGCACCGCGTCGACGAGGACCCGAGCGTCGCGCGCGCTCGTCGAGGCCGGCACGCCGGTCGTGTCGATCTTCGGCAAGACCTGGGACTTCCACGTCCGCCGCGCGCTCGGGATCTCGCTCGACGAGAACCTGGCGCTCATCGCCGAGACCGTGAAGTACCTCAAGGACCACGGCAAGGAAGTGGTCTACGACGCGGAGCACTTCTTCGACGGCTACACGCGCCAATCCGCGACTACGCGCTGCGGACGCTCGAGGCCGCGCACAGCGGCCGGCGCCGACGTGCTCTGCCTCTGCGACACGAACGGCGGCACGCAGACCGGCCGCGTCGCGCGAGATCGTGGCCGACGTCCGCCAGCGCTTCGACGGCGTCATCGGCATCCACACGCACAACGACTCCGACGTCGGCCGTGGCCAACGCGCTCGCGGCGGTCGAAGCCGGCGCCACGCACGTGCAGGGCTGCATGAACGGCTACGGCGAGCGCTGCGGCAACGCCAACCTCACGTCGATCATCGCCAACCTCGAGCTGAAGCTCGGCCACACGACCATCGGCCCGGAACGGCTGGCGCAGCCTGACGGCCGTCTGCAAGTTCATCGCGGAGCTGGCGAACCTGCCGCTCCGCAGCGACCAGGCCGTTCGTCGGCAAGAGCGCGTTCGCGCACAAGGGCGGCGTGCACGTGAGCGCCGTGCTCGAAGGACTCCGGCCACCTACGAGCACATCGTGCCCGAGCTCGTCGGCAACCGGCAGCGCGTGCTCGTGAGCGACCTGGCGGGCCGCGGCAACATCATCTACAAGCTCAAGCAGCACGGCCTGGCCGATCGGCTCGACGAGGCCGCGCGGCGCGAGCTGCTCGAGCGCATCAAGCAGATGGAGTACGAGGGCTACGAGCTCGAGGCCGCCGAAGGCACGTTCGAGCTGCTCGTGCGCGAGGCCGCTCCAGCCCGGCATGCACTTCTTCGACGTCGACGGCTACGAAGTCACGACGCGCTCGACGCGCCGGGCGCGTCGGAGACGACGGCGACCGTGACGCTTCGCGGGCGCGACGGCGTCCACGACGGCGACGGCGACCGGCCACGGGCCGTTCAACGCGCTGCATGTCTGCCTGCGGAAGTGCCTCGCGCAGCTCTACCCGCAGATCGCCGACGTGCGCCTGACCGACTACAAGGTGCGGGTGCTCGATTCGTACAAAGGCACGGCCGCCAAGGTGCGCGTCCTGATCGAGTGGTCCGACCACCGCACGAGCTGGAGCACGGTCGGCGTGTCCGACAACGTCATCGAGGCCAGCTGGCGCGCGCTGGTCGACGCCATTCGGCTCGAGCTGATGCGCCTCGCGGACGAACACCCGGCGCCGACGGCCGCCGCGACGAATCAACACGTCGATCGTCTCGCAGGGACCGCCACGCCTCGACGTGCGAGACTGCGCCTCGCGCTGGCGGCGCTCGTTTGTCAATCAACGCCGATCGAACAGCTCCGCCTGCGCAGGGTTGACCGCCACTCGCGCGTCGGCGATTGAGAAGAACGCGACGCGATCGACTTCGGGCACGACGATCCGTTGTCCAGACCGCACCGGCCACTCGACAGTCGTTTCCATGCTGACGAGCGCGGCGGGGTCGCAATCCCCTTCGACGGCCCATGCGTGGACGATCTTTCCACTGCGCTGCGTGATGTGTCCCAGCGGCAGGAAGGGCCCGGTCACTTGGAACCCGGTCTCTTCCTGGAACTCCCGCAGGGCGCTCTCGAGAGGCGGCTCGCCATCGTGGATGCCGCCCTTGGGGATCGTCCAGGCGCCTTCCTCGCGGCCTTGCCAGAACGGTCCGCCCGGGTGCGCCAACAGCACCTCGATGCCATCCTTCACGCGGCGGAACATCAACAACCCAGCGCTCTGCTTTGCCGGCACGAGGGCAAGGTACTACATCGAGGCTTAGGGCTTAGGGCTTAGGGCTTGCGGCTTGAGGCCTGGGGCTTCGGACGTCGGCTTCGAACTGCAGCTCGGGAATTGGCCGCGATCGCCAGCGAAGTTTACGTGAGATCCGTGCATCGACTCAAGCCTGGAGCAGTCCGCAGCCCTAAGCCCTCGAAGCCCTAAGCCCTTACCCAACGTGTATGCGCGGCCGCCGAGCAGGATCGGGCTCGGCCTGTCTCAGGACTTCACGGCAGACCGGCGCTGTGTCGCCTTCGCCGAACGCGAGGAAGCGCAACAGGTACGTCACCGGGTTGCCCTCCGTCCAACCGAAGTACGCGTGCGGAATGCTGTACGTGCGGTCGCGCAGATCGAGCAGCAACCCGGCAATCGCGTTCGGAATGGCCGGGCTGACGCAGCGCAAGATTCGGAATCCGCCGACCGTGACGCCCTGCACGTGCAGCGTGTCCGAGAACGCCGAGGCGTCGCCCGGCCGAACCTCGAGGAAGAGCACCACGTCGCCCGGGGGCAGGTGATGGGAGTGCCGCGCATCGTTGAACTTGCGCTGGTACTCCTCCTTCGACCCGGTATTGGGCCGGCTCGCGATGATGCGGATCGATCGTCGTCCCGCGGCTTCACGGATGAACCCGAGCGCGACGTCGTCGTAGTCCACGCCCTCGATCCGGATCTCGGTGGACCGCATCACACGCGACACGAGTGATGCGGCGATGATCGTGACGATGAACCAGGCGGCGATCGTGATGCCGTCGGGTTGCTGCCAGATGTTGACGGCGACCGTGTAGATGAACACGAGCGACACCGGCAGGAAATAGTAGCGGCTTGCCGGCTGCGCGAGGTACACCGCGACCGCGGACGAGGTCATCAGCATCAACACGCCGGTGGCATACGCACCGCCTTGCGCGTCGACGTCGGCCTCGAACGAGATCGTGACAAAGAAGCAGATCGCCGTGATGAGCACGACGAGCGGACGTGTCGCGCGCGCCCAGTCCGGCGCCATGCCGTAGCGCGGCAGGTACTGCGGCACCAGGTTCAGCAGGCCCGCCAACGCGGAGGACCCGGCGAACCAGAGCGTCGCGATCGTCGCAAGGTCGTAAATCGTGCCGAAGAGTTCGCCGAGGTCGCGGTGCGCGAGATAGGCGAGGGCGCGGCCGTACGCCTCGCCGCCTTCCTGTAATGCGGCCGACGGAATCCGCGTCGAGACGACGATGGAACTGCCGATGAGCAGCACGCTCATGATCAGCGCAGCGCTCGGTCAGCAGTCGCTGCGTGTTGCGGATGCGCGACTGCAACACCTCGTCCGGCGTCTCGCCCTGTCCTGCGACCAGAGGCATGACGGCCACGCCGGTCTCGAAGCCTGAAAGGCCGAGCGCGAGCTTGGGGAAGAGCACGACAGCCATCACGATCCAGAGCACCGGCCGGCTTTCCTGAGCGAACAGGTTGTTCTGCCAGGTGGCCAGGATCGAGGGGTCGCGCGCAACGATCACGAGCTCCCATGCAACGACGGTCACGTTGACCGTGAGGAACACCGCGACGAGACCCACGGCCAGCCAGATGGCTTCGCCGAAGCCCTTCAGGAAGATCGCGCCGAGCAGCGCGACGAGCACGCACGTCAGGATGATCGGATGATCGACCCAGCGTGGAACGAACGGGTTCTCGACGATGTGGGCCGTGGCGTCGGCGGCTGACATCGTGATGGTAATGATGAAGCTCGTCGCGGCGAACCCAAGGAGGCAGAGGACGACCGCCTTGCCGCGCCATCTGGGAAGCCGGTCTTCGAGGACCGAGAGGCTACCCTGGCCATGCGGGCTCAGCGCAGCCATCCGCCGGTACACCGGCAACGCGCCGAAGAGCGTGAGCGCGACGAGGACGAGTGTCGCGAACGGCGCGAGGTAGCCGGCCGCGAGGAATGCGATGCCCGGCTGGTACCCGAGGGTCGAGAAGTAATCGACGCCCGTCAGACACATGACCTTCCACCAGCTCGCGGTGTGGGACACCCGAGCGGGTTGCCGGCCGGTCTTGTCGGCGATTCCTGCCAGAAACCACGCGCTCAGGCCGGAGCGCGTGGACGTTCGGTCTCGATCCACCGGGGGCAGTTTACTCCGTGAACACGACGAGGGAGCCTTCGGTGACGTCGCGCACGCCGCCGACGACGACTCGAGTGCCCGCGTCGAGACCGGAGACGACTTCGACCAGCGTCTCGGTCATGAGTCCCGGCCGCACGTCCCGACGATGCACTCGGCCGTCTTCGCCGACGACCATGACGAAGGCCGACAGGTCGTCGCGGAGCAAGGCCGCCGTCGGCACCACCAGGGCGTTCGCCCGTTGATCGAGCAGAATCTCGACGCTCACGGGCGCGTTCGCGAGGAGCGTGGGCGGACCGGCGAACGCGAGTCTGACCTCGCCCGTCGGCGCGTTGGCGTCAACGGTCGCGGGTTTGGAGGCAACGGTCGCCGGCAGTGGCCCTTCGCCGCCGATGGCGAGGATCGTTGCCGCCTGCCCCTGTACGATGCGCGCGAGCTGAGGAATCGGAAACTGCGCGGCGACCTGCAGCCGCGTGGGATCGACGACCTGCAGAATCGGATCGGTGGGCGAGTTCGCCCACGAAGTCGCCTTCCGCGTGGTACACCCGCGTGACCACTCCAGCGAACCGGGCGCGGATCGTGGCCTGCGAGTTCTCGATCTTGGTGGCTTCGAGTTCCGCGATGGCCTGCGTGAGGACTGACGCCGACGTCGTTTGTTCAGCCCGCGCGGATTCAAACGCGTTCCGCGATGCGATGCCCCGCTCGAACAGACCGCTCATCCGCGCGAACTCCGCCTTGGCGCGATCGGAGCGTGCGGTCGCTTCGGTCACGGCCGCCTGCCGGAGGTTCAGCTCGTGTGTCACCGACGCGATCTCGAACTGCACGAGCACATCGCCGACGGCGATCGGATCCTGTTCCTTGAGGGGCAGCCGCGCGATTTGCGCGGAGGAGGGCGCATAGATCGTCCATTCACCAGCCGCGGCCGGGACGACCAGCCCCGAGGCCGTCGCCGCGTCGCGAATCGATTGGCGCCCGACGAGTTGGACGCTTACCCCAATCGGCTTTTCGGCCTCCGCCGCCGGTTCGGATCGCCCGCAGGCCCCGAGCGGACCAAGGACGACGAGACCGGCAATCGCCGCGACGGCGCGAAGACGCACACTCAAAGTCTAGCCTGAGCGTGCAACAAGCACACGGTCGAGCAAGCCAGGCTTCAGGGAGCGAGAAATCGATGCGTACTACACGTACGCGTCGAAGTGGCCCACCTTTTGCGTTTTGCCGCCGCGATCTACTCGTCGAGTCAGACCGAAGGCACGTGATCTGGCGTGGCATCGCGCACCACGTCGGGTCACGTGCTGTCCGGGATCAGCTGGAGGGAGACCGTATGTTGAAAGGTTCCGTGATGGCGCTCGTGGTGTTGGCCTCTTCGGCCGCGCCGACGTCCGCCCAAGTCGTGCAAGCTCGTCCACTTCAGTCGCAGTCGCAGGCCGTTCCGGATCGTGGAATGTCAGCCCTGGGCGTGTCGCTGGGCCTGTCGAGTCCGGGCGACGATCGCCTCGAGAACGGACTTGTGCTGTCCGTCTGGGGGGAGCACTACATGACCCGCCGGGTCTCATTTCGCGGCATGGTCAGTGGCAACTGGTGGGGTGTGATTGATGGGCCGGAAGAAGACGGCGTCAGTCCCATTTCCGCCAAGGTCAACCTCGTCTACAACTGGGAGCGCGGCAAATGGCACCCGTACGCCACAGCGGGCCTCGGCGTCTACAAGTTCCGGTTTACCGAGGACGACATCGACAGTTCGGCAACCACGTTCGGGTTCAACATCGGCGGCGGCGCCGAGTACTTCGTGCGGCTGAAGGACACCATCGTCGTCGAAGCGCTGATTCACCCGATCGTCGGTGACGTGGATAGCCGCTTCAACTCCTACATCCCGTGGTACTGGACGCTGTCGGGCGGCTATAAGAAGTACTTCTAGCCATTTGCTATTGGTTATCGGCTATTTGTTATTGCATTGGGGCATTGGTGATTGGCTATTGATCGTTCATGAGCCCTAAGCCTCGAGCCCTAAGCCCCAAGGTCCGAGCCCTAAGCCCTGAGCCCATGCTAGATTCAGTGCCCCATGGGCCTGCACGCGGTGGTGGCCACGGCCGTTGATCGGTCTGGCCTCCTGTTTCAGTTGACGAAGGTGTTCGCCGACCACGCGGCGAACATCACGTCAGTGGATATTCACACCGGCGTCGATCGATCCGAGATCCACTTCGAATTCACGGTGGACGACGAGGCCATGGAGAGCGTTGTCTCCGACCTGCGGGCGATTCCGGGCGTGACGAGCGTGGACGAGACGCCGTCGTTCACCAAGATCTACGGCAAGCGCATCGTCGTCATGGGCGGCGGGGCGCAGGTCGGGTTCGTGGCGATGGGCGCCATCGCCGAAGCCGACCGCCACAACATCCGCGGCGAGCGCATCTCGATCGACACCATTCCGCTCGTCGGCGAGAAGGAACTCGCCGCCGCCGTCCGCGCGGTCGTGCGACTGCCGCGCGCCAAACTGCTCGTCCTGGCTGGGTCGCTCATGGGCGGCGAGATCACCGAAGCTGTCGAAGAAGTGCGCAAGAACGGCCTCTATGTGATCTCTCTCAACATGCCCGGCAGCGTTCCCGACGCGGCGGACCTCGTCGTCACCGATCCGGTCCAGGCCGGCGTGATGGCCGTGATGGCGGTTGCCGACACGGCGAAGTTCGATTTGATGCGCCAACTGAAGAAGAAATATTAGTAAGCATGTAGATCGTGTAGGCGTGCAGGCCATGTAGAAGAGCATCCGGTTCTTCTAGATGGCCTAACGTCCTAGATGCTTATCCGTGCCCAGAATCGCGACCAAGCGGCGCAACGCCAGGGTGGAACGGCCTCCAGCCTGCAGTCGTATCAAGCACCGGTTCCTCGTTCGAAACCCGCAAAATGAAGGAGCAGTGAAGACCCATGCGACGACTGACGATTCTGGTTGCTGCAGTGTCCCTCGGCCTGTCCGCGACCGCGCTGACCGCGCAAACGACGACCCCGGTTCACCCCGGAAAGGGCGGCAGCCCGCACGTCCGCACCGAATGGAAGATCGACGGCGCCACGATCTCGATTGAGTACGGCCGCCCCTCCTTGAAGGGGAGACCGGAGAGCCAGCTGATGCCGCCTGGCAAGGAATGGCGGACCGGAGCCGACGAGGCGACGACTCTGAAGACGGATCGGACGCTGCGGTTTGGCACCCTGGTCGTGCCCGCCGGTACCTACCAGATTCACTCCGTGCCCGGACCTCCGTCGTGGCAGCTCATCATCAGCAAGAGCACGCAGGCGTGGGGGATTCCGTATCCGGCCGGCCAGGATCTCGGACGCACGCCGATGACCGCCACGAAGACGGCGGCGCCAGTGGAGCAGCTCAGCATCTCGATCGACGACACCCCAGCCGGTGCGACACTCCGGATCGAGTGGGGCACCGTCAGCGCTCGCGCGCCCTTCACTGTCGGCTAGGAAAATGCGTCGGGTGAGTTTTACGTTTTTTTGTTGAAACTCACCCGACGTATTTTGTCGCCAACAGCCGACAAGTCATTAGATGCCGGACGTACCGGACTTCCCGGATATCGGGGGTCGGCAAAGGTGTGCTACAACGGGCCGCTCCCCGATGGCGATCGCACTGCACCCTCCCAGGTCAGAAAGCGCGCGTGTTTCGACGCGCCCCGGCCTTCGCGTCCTATGGCTCACGACCAGCGCCGACACGGACGGTCCCGGCCGGGCGCTACTCGCGATCCTGAACCGATGGCGTGAAGACGACACGTTGACTGTGTGCGCGTTGCGCGGCGTGAGCGCCGCGTTCCGGAGTGAATGCCGGCCCGGCGTTGAGGCGCATGCCATCGGGATGCGCGGGGGCTGGGACCTCATTGCCGTCGCGCGCCTGGCCCAGTTTTGCCGGCGCTGGCGACCAGACGTCGTGCACACGCAGCTCTCGCGCGCGGACTGGATCGGCCGGCCTCTGGCGCGGGCGATCGGCGTGCCCGTCATCTCCACGATTCACAACGTGCACTCGCGGATGTACGGCGCGGAGTTCACGCCGCTCGTCGCGCGGCTGGGACTGGCCTGCGATCGCCTGTCGGCGAAATTCGTGACGCGGTTCGTCGCCGTGTCGTCCGGCGTCCGTCGCGATCTCGAAGCGCACGGCGTGCCCTGCCGACCGCATCGTCGTGATCCACAACGGCCTCAACCTCGATCGTCGTCCGTCGGCCGCGCCGCGGGATGTCGTCCGCCGGGCCTGGAACGTCACGCCGGACGAGATCGTCGTCGGCACGGTGGCGCTGTTCAAGGCGCAGAAGGGATTGTCGTTTCTCGTCGAGGCCGCGCGCCTGGCGATCGCGGCGAATCCGCGGATTCGGTTCGTGCACATGGGCGACGGTCCGCTCCGCGACGACGTCGTGCGCCAGATCGCTGAGGCAGGACTCGGCGGTCGCTTCCTGCTGCTCGACCGCGTTCCCGACCCCGTGAAGCTCCTTTCAGGCCTCGACATCTTCGCGTTGCCCTCGATATGGGAAGGACTGCCGATCGCCTTGCTCGAGGCGATGTCGGCGGGGCTGCCTGCCGTCGGCACGGCCGTGTCCGGCATCGAAGAAGTCATCGAGCACAACCGAAGCGGCTTGCTCGTTCCGCCGGCAGACGCGCAGGCCCTCGCGGACGCGATTCTCTCGCTCGCCTCGGATCCAGTCGCCAGGCGTCGGTTGGCCGCCGGCGCCGTCAGCCGGGTCGCCCATTTCTCGCCGGACCTCGCGGCGTCCGAGTACCGCCAGGTGACGCTTCAGGTACTGGTTCCGCACCGCGCCACCGTCGGTCGAACCGCCGAACAACCGCAACGGCTCTAACATCTCGAGGTGGCAGAGTCTCGAGACATCTCCTACGGCATTCAGCCGGACGGTTTCCGTCTGCCGGACCAGACACGCGTCGGGCGCGTCCAGTTGCAGGTCGCGGATCTCGGCCGATCCCTCGAATACTACGAAGGCGTCCTGGGTCTCCGGGCACTCGTGCGTTCAGCCGATCGCGCGGACCTTGTCCCGGCGAGCGACGACCGCATCCTGGTCGAGCTCCGGGAGCGTCGCGGCGCGCGACCGGCGCCTCGGCGCGGGACGTTCGGCTTGTTTCATTTCGCGATCCTCCTGCCGGATCGCGTCGCTCTCGGCCGATTCCTTCGACATGCGCTCGGGCGTGGCGTCGTCTCCGGAGTCGCGCATCACGCCGTCAGCGAATCGATCTACCTGACGGATCCCGACGGGCTGGGCATCGAGGTGTATGCGGACCGGCCACGCGCCGAATGGCGCGCGCAGGCCGACCGGCAACTCCACATCACGACCGAACCGCTGAACGTCGATGACGTGATTGACGCCGGCGGCGCCCAGCCGTGGACCATCGCACCGTCCGGCACCACCATGGGGCACGTTCACCTCCACGTTGGCGACCTCGACCGCGCCGCGGCGTTCTACCATCACGCCGTCGGCTTGGACAAGACGATGTGGACGTATCCGGGCGCCTTGTTCTTCTCTGCCGGCGGCTACCACCATCATCTCGGTACGAATACGTGGTCGAGTGGCGGCGCGGCGCCCGACGATCAGGCGCGATTGCTGTCGTGGGATCTCGAGACGACCGAGCCCGACGCTGTCGCGCACAGTCTGTCTGAAGCCGGCTACGCCGCGTCGCGTCACGGAGACGTCTGGCGCGCGGCGGATCCATGGGGCACGGTGCTCCAGATACGCGAATTGATGATTTGAGACCTGGGATTGAGGATTGATTGATAATTGACCGATTGACGATCTTGCGCTTGCTCGTCGTCGCCCTTGCCGTCGGCTTGACGACAGGCTGTGCGGAGCTGCCGGCGATCGCGGGCGATCCCGTGCCCGCACTCCGTGACGCTCTGGCGAAGAAAGATTTCAAGGGCGCCGAGGTGTTGCTCGATGACTATCGCATCGAGCGCGGTACCACGCCGGAGCTCGTGGATGGGCTCTCGGTGCTGGCGCAAGGGCTGAACGCCGCCGGTGAAAAGGATCGGGCCGTTGTCGTGGCTCGCTCCACCTACGATCTCGCCAACAAGCTGTTGTTCGTCCGCCCGGTCGATCGGGAGCCGCGCGTGCCCATCGCGCTCGGCCGCGCGATCGAGATCATGGCGCAGGCCAATGCCCGGCGCGGCGCCACGGAGGACGCGCTGGCGTTCCTTGCAGAGCGAACTGGACGCCTATCGCGGCACGTCGATCGAGAAGCGCATCCAGCGGAACATCAACCTGCTCTCGATCGAAGGGACCGTGGCGCCGCCCCTCGACCTCTCCGAACACCTTGGCGCGGCGTCTCCATCGCTGGCTTCGCTGAAAGGGCGCGTGGTGCTGCTCTTCTTCTGGGCCCACTACTGCGCCGACTGCAAGGCGCAGGCGCCGGTCCTGGCACGCCTGGCAGAGAAGTACCGGGGCGACGGCCTTGCGATGGTCGCGCCCACCCAGCGCTATGGCTACGTCGCGGAAGGGAAGGACGCAACGCCCGCCGTGGAAACGCCCTACATCGAGGAGGTCCGCCGCACCCACTACCCGGTGCTCGCGGACGTGCCCATTCCCCTCAGCGATGCCAACCATCGACGGTACGGCGTCAGCTCGACACCCACAATCGTCCTGCTGAATCGTGACGGCCGGGTCGTCGTGTACCACCCGGGCACGATGACGGAGTCCGAGCTGGACGCTGAGCTGCGCACGTTGCTGTTTGGCCAATCGCAGGCGTCCTAGCCCCCGGGCGCCGTGCTACCATCCGCCTCCTGTTCGGGGTCCGTCCCGCTCGCGACCAGGGACAAGACCGCGTTCGAGGAATCGAGGCTTTTATGCGCGTGTTGTCCCACCGTGTCGTAGTCAGCCTGCTCGTCTGTGTCGTCATGGTCGGTTTGCTGGCCGTGGCGCCCGGTATCGCGCGACAACGCGCGTCCGCCGGCATGGCCACCGCCGCGGCCAAGTTTTTGTCCAGCCTGACGCCGGAGCAGCGTCAAAAGGCGAGCTATCCCGTGACCGGGGAAGAGTGGACGCGCTGGCATTTCATCCCGGCCAGCATGTTTCCGCGCAACGGATTGCCGTGGAAGGAAATGAATCAGGCGCAGCGCGGGGCCGCGCACGACCTGATGAAGGCCAGCTTGAGCCAGGGCGGGTACATGACCGCCACGAGCATCATGCAGCTCGAGAACGTCCTGCGTGAGATGGAAGGTCCGGGACGGCTCGCCGGCGCTCCGCCGGCAGCAGCAGCGGCGCCGGCGGCGCCTGCGCCCGCACCGGCCCCTGCCGCACCGGCAGCGGCTCCGGCTCCGGCACCGCGCGCCGGCGCGCCCGCCGCTGGTGGTGACCCGGCGGGCGGTGGCGGTGGCCGTCGCGGTGGTGGCGGCGGCGGTGGTGGCGCGCCGATCATCCGCGACCCCGAGCTCTACTACTTCACCGTGTTTGGTGATCCGTCGATGAAAGGCCAGTGGGGCTGGCGCGTGGAAGGGCACCACGTCTCGCTTCGGTTCGCCGTGGACAACGGCCGGATGGCCGTGTCGAGCACGCCGCAGTTCCTTGGCTCGAATCCCGCCGAGGTGCCGTACGGCTACGGCCCGTACACCGGTCTGCGCGTGCTCGCGAACCAGGAAGATCTTGGTCGCGCGCTCGTGACCTCGCTCGACGCCAAGGCGAAGGCCGTCGCCATCATCGGCGATACGCCACGCGGCGACGTCGCGAGCTCGACGACGCTGAAGCTCGAAGCGCCGGAGGCGGTGGGTCTCGCGGCGGCCGACATGACCGCGGCACAGCGGGCGACGCTGATGAAAATCATCGACGCCTACGCCAACGTGATGCCGGCGGACATCGCGGCGGAGCGGCTCGCCAAGATCAAGGCGGCAGGCATCGAGAAGATCAAGTTCGCCTGGCAGGGCGCCACGGAGAAGGGCCAGCGCCATCACTACCAGATTCAAGGCCCGACGTTCTTGATCGAGCACAACAACACGCAGAACAACGGCAACCACGTGCACTCGGTCTGGCGTGATTTCAACGGCGACTTCGGCCGCGACATCCTCGCCGAGCACATGGCGATGTTCAGGCACTGACGCTCGTCAGTCCAGGGCTCAAGGCTTAGGGCTTAAGGCTCAGGGCCAGCTACGAACCCGGGTGTCCTGCACAGTTCGCAGGACACCCGGTTTTCATTTGACGGTACGTAGCGCCGGACTCTAGTCCGGCGTCAGGAGATCAAAATGTTCGTGATTGCTGCGCAGTGGTACGCGAAGGAAGGCAAGCAGGACGAGGTGGCGCGGCTTGCGCGCCTGATGATCCCGCACTCCCGCTCAGAGCCTGGTTGCAAGCTCTTCATGGTGAACCGGTCGGCCGATGACCCACGCAAGTTCCTGCTTTACGAGCAGTTCGCGGACAAGGCCGCGTTCGAGGCCCACACGGCCACACAGCCCTTCAAGGACATCGTGCTGGGACAAATCGTGCCGCTCTTGGAGAACCGCGTACGGGACATCTACGGGCTCGTCGAGCCCTAGTTACCAGACTCGAGCCCCAGTCCTCAAGCCCCAAGCCGGCTCGTCCCTGGCACGGCGCCTGCAGCCGTCCTGCGTGTGCACTCGCAGAGACGCCGGACCGTGTGGATTGGTGGCGTCACCATCGCCGTCGCCAGCCTGATTCTGGGCTGGTTGAAAGCGTCGGATTATCCGCCGCGTCGAGTGCTCGACCCGATCGAGATGCCGCCTGCCGGGCGTCTCGTCCTGCCTCGCGAGCTCGGTTCGTTGAAGTTTGCGGTGATCGGTGATGTCGGGCGGGGCGATCGTGTGCAGGACGAGACCGCCGAGGAGTTGACGCGCTGGCACGACCGGTTCGACTTCGATCTCGTCCTGCTCCTCGGTGACAACATCTACGGCACCGGCTCGACGGAGGACTATCGAACGAAGTTCGATGTCCCGTACAAGACATTGCTCGATCGTGGCGTCACGTTCCGCGCGGCGCCCGGCAACCACGACCCGGACAACATCACATCGTACGCGCCGTTCAACATGAACGGCCAGCGGTACTACGCCTTCGATCGATCGGAGGGTCCGCCGTGGGCGAGACAGCGAGTCGTGTTCGTCGCGCTCGACACCGTGCGGATGGACCGTCCGGAACTCGTGTGGCTCGAAGAGCAGCTTCGCTCCGAGGCAGACTGGACGATCGCGTTCCTTCACTATCCGCTCTACTCGTCCGGTCGCTACTGGTTTCGGGCGAGCCGGACGCGCGCGTCACTCGAGCCGTTGTTTATCAACGGTGGCGTGGACGTCGCGTTCAGCGGACACGAACATCTGTACGAGCGTACCGTGCCGCAGCAGGGCATCCAGTACTTCACCTCCGGCGGCGGCGGGTCGGTTCGCGTCGGCGATCTGAAGCCGACGGCAGCGACCGCCAACGGGTACGATCAGGACACGCACTTCATGCTCGTCGAGATCGCCGGTGACAAATTGCACTTTCAGGTGATCAATCGGCTTGGTGCCACCGTGGACTTCGGCGTGATCCCTCGGTCGGCCGAGGCGCGAAGGCCGACGCTGCTACACCGCTGACGGGCAGGGCGATCGTTCGACGATTTCGCGAATCTTCTGCTCGAGGACGGTGACCCACGCGTCGTGTCCTCCGTCGTCTGCGGGAAAGCCCGCGTGCTCGAAGAGGTCGTGCAGCTGTTGACGGGTCAGCTGACGGACTCGCTGAGCCAGGAGCACCCGCCCGCCTTCCGAGATTCGTACCGGCTTGAAGGTAGCCCCGTGATAGGGAAGGGCGTTCATGCCGACGGTGCACGTCGCCGCGTCCTCCCAGATCGGAACGCCAGCCCATCGAGCACGATTGGTTTTCGAAGGGCCGAACGTCGCGCCGAGATCCTGCAACATCAGCAACGGACGCCGGCACGACGTGCTGGCCTCGTCAGCGACCTGATCCAGGCAGATCATGCCGCTGATTCTGCGCCTTGTTGTCCCAATGTGCGAGCAGGACCGCCACCAGGCGCAGCGCGTCGATTTCGTCTCGACCGGCGCCGCCGACCTTCGGATCGACCCACTGCAGCTCCGTGAAGTCCCAGCCTTCGATCGACTCGGCTTCAATCGCCGTCCCGGGAAACTTCCGCTCGACGGCGACATCGTCGAACGTCCGGACCATGTCGTAGTCCAACGTCCGTTCGAAGAAACCGGCGAGCAGGAGCGTCTCGGCGACCTGTCGGACGCGAAACGGGGTTGGCGGGCAGCCCACGCACCTGAGCGTCCGCACGAAGGACACCCGATCGGCGGCGAAGCCCAAGGCGCTGAGCAAACGTGTCGCGCCGATCTCGGCCGGAATTTCGGGTGTGCGTCCGTACTTGATCTTCACGACTTCGCCGCTGTCGAGCCGGCACGCGAACTTCGGCGTGGTGCCCTTGACCGGCTCAGGCATGAAACGGCAGGTGAGCGGCGCATCCGACGGGAATGGACGGTCGTCGGTCGGGTTGCTGGTCAGGTCGAGCGACGAGACGTCCGGTTGATCCGGCAGGAAGACCCGCGCGCGGGCGAACGCCTTGCCGCGCGCGAGTCGTGCCGATTCTGAGGGGGCTTTCGCCGGCACGACCGCCACGCAGCTCGCTGCGCGGGCCATCACGAAGATTGCGAGAACCGTCAGCCCCCAGGCAAGTCTGCGCACACGCCTTGGCAGAGCAAGAGCCAGGCCAAACGTTCTTGAGCAGCCCTAAGCCTTGAGCCCTAGGCCTTGCGCCTACTTCGATTCCTGGATTCGATAGAGATGCGTGTCGCTGCGGATGAAAAGGGATCCGTTCGACACTGCGATGGAGGCGAGCGTGGATCCGTCGAGCGTGTTGCGCGCAAGGACGCGGAACTCACGCCCGGGCGCCAGCACGGTGGCCGTGCCTTCCTCGCTGAGGAAGTACACCCGGCCATCCGCAAAGATCGGCGAGGCCGAGTAGTTGCCGCCGAGCCGCTGCATCCAGTGGACGGCGCCGGTCGTCGCGTCGAGGCACGAGAGGATCCCGATGTCGCTGACGACATACAGCTCGTCGCCGACCAGCAGAGGCGACGGCGTGTACGGCGCCTGCCTCGTCATGGTCCACGCCACGTGCGATCGCGTGACGTCGCCGGTGCCGCCCACGCGGACTGCGAGCAAGGTCGGCTGCTGGAATCCGGTGGCGATGTACACGAGACCGTGGCCGAACACGGGCCGCGGCACGTTGGAGAACCCGGAGCCGTAGCTCACGCGCCAGATCTCACGGCCCGTTCGCGGCTCGTACGCGGTCGCGCGGTACGCACCAATGCTGACCAGTTGATCGGCGCCGGCCACGTTGATCACGAGCGGCGTCGTGTACCGACTGGTCGAACGGCTGACGGCGGGGTGCCCGCCAGCGAACGCGGCCCGTGGCCTTGTCGAGCGCCACGACGAACGCTTCGTCGCCGCCGTCGCAGTTGACGATCAGGAGATCCTCGTAGAGCGCCGGCGAACCGCCGTTGCCATGCTGCGACTGGTACGCGAGCACGACCTTCCACGCGACCTTCCCATCGGTCGTGACTGCCGCCGTGCCGTCGGCGCCGAAATGCACGTACACGCGATCGCCGTCCACAATCGGCGTCGGCGACGCGAGGCTGTTCTTGACGTTGGGCGAGCGGGTGCTGCGAACCTTGAAGACTTCCGTGTCCGTCACGAGACGGCCCGTCGCGACGTCATAGCTGACGAGCCGCAGCGACCCGCCTCCCGCGTCGGTGGCCGTCGTCAGCCACACCCGTCCGTTCGCGACACTGGGCGACGACCATCCGCGCCCGGCCACCGGCACTTTCCAGACCACGTTTCTGGTCTCGCTCCATTCGAACGGCAGGCCGCGTTCGATCGAGTGACCCTGGCCGGTGGGTCCACGAAACTCGGGCCAGTCTTCAGCCGCCGCAGTCAGCGACATCGCAGCCGTGAACGCGGCCGCGACGATGAAACGGTGCATTAAGTCGAGTCTAGCAGGCGCTTACTCGTCGTTCCCGTTCCCCGTTCCCCGTTCCCCGTTCCCCTGGTACGGGTTCCGACGTTCCTGTACCCAGTTCACATTCTGGGCTAACGGGAACGGGGAACGGGGAACGGGGAACGACAAACGTCCACTAAGATACGTTCACTCCCGCGGAGGACACGATGGCGAGACGGCCGGTGAGAACGAGCAAGCGAGCGGTATCGCGGCGCGACGCGATGATGCAGTTCGGAGCGGCGGCCGGGGTTCTGGCGGCGGCGCCGTCGGCCTTCGCACAGCAACCGGGTCCTCCGACGACCGTCACCGTGCCGCCGCGCGACTTTGGCCCCAACGCGCCGCCGAACCTGTATTTCAACGACCCTGATGTCCTGTCCGTCGATCCGGCATTCGACCGCCTCGTCCAGCCGAACGCGCCGATTCAACGTCTCTGGACCGGAGGCCTGTGGCTCGAAGGCCCGGCGTGGAACGGCGTCGGCCGATATCTCGTCTTCAGCGACATCCCGAACAATCGCCAGTGGCGCTGGATCGATGACGATGGTCACGTGTCGCTGTATCGATCTCCGGCGAACAACAGCAACGGCAACACGTTCGACTTGGAAGGCCGCCAGTTGTCGTGTGAGCACCTGACCCGCCGCGTCGTCCGCTACGAGCACGACGGGTCCGTCACGCTCATCGCGGACGCATGGGACGGCAAGCGCCTGAGCTCGCCAAACGACGTCGTCGCGCACGCCGATGGGAGCTACTGGTTCACGGATCCGCCGTACGGCGCGAGCCTGTACGAGGGTCAGGCCGACGAGAGCGGAGGGCCCACGAATCCATCAGGCCGGCTGCGGCCGCGAGTCGGGCAGGCGCTCGAGTCCGGGCGCATGCGCCGCGAACTGCCGAACGCGATCTATCGCGTGGATCGCAGCGGCCGCGTCGATCGCGTGGCGACCGAGGAGCTGGTTCCCGATCCGAACGGTCTCGCGTTCTCGCCCGACTTCAAGCGTCTTTACGTCGCGAGCACCGGACGCGGGCCCGGCGACGCGCACCAGGGTGGGCGCGGCGATTTGCACGTGTTCGATGTCACTGGCGACAACCGTCTCGCCGGCCACCGGTTGTTCTCAGATTGCATGGTGGACGGCGTTCGATGCGCGCCAGACGGCGTGCGCTGCGACGTGGACGGCAACGTGTGGGCTTCAAGCAATGCGGGCCGCGCCGTCGGCTACAACGGCGTCACGGTGTGGACTCCCGAAGGCCGTCTGATCGGAAGGATTCGTCTGCCGGAAGTCTGCGGCAATCTCTGCTTCGGCGGCCCGAAGCGCAACCGCCTGTTCATGGCGGCGAGTCAGTCGCTGTATTCGGTATACGTGAACACGCAGGGCGCGGGCAGCGCGTAGGCAAGTGGCATGTAGACCTTGTAGGTGTGTAGGCCATATAGAAAAGCGGAACGCTTCTCTACATGGCCTACACCTCTACATGTCCTACATGCCTTGTCGACCATTAGTTCGCGACACGCTCCGGCGCCAGCACCTTGACGCCCCGGCGTTTCGTCGTCACCTGAATTCGGTCGCTCGGCTTCGTACCGGCCGGCAGCGTGTAGGAGATTTGATACTGGCTCTGCAGCTCCTGCGTGAGCTGGTCGATGTCCTTCAGGATCGTCTGTCCACTGAAGTAGATGTGCCGTCCGCCTGATTGTTTCGAGCCGTCGTTGAGCACGCTCTCGAGATTGCGGCCTCGGTAGGTCGACTCGGACGCCGCGTAGTCTTGTCGCGCCTGTCCCATCGCTCCGCCACCGCCGCCGGCGCTCACCGGCATGCCGCCGCCACCACCACCGGCGTTCGGCGGCGACAGCGCGAAAAGCTGTATGCCGGCCTTGCGGATTGTTTCGCGGACGACTTCCGGACGAATCTGACTCGTCGCTGCGCCACCAAGCCGCATCACCACCATGACCGGCCGCTTGCCAGGCTGCGCGAGGCTCTCGAGGTTTTCATTGATCGCCTCGAGAAGTTGGGCTGCCTGACGGCTGACCGCCCGCTCGCTGGCCCATCTTCTCGATGCCCGCCACAAGCCGTTCTGCGTCGCCCGTGTAGTCGACAATGGTCTCCGGCTGCATCACGACCGAGACGAGCTTGAATTCCGCGAGCACCACCAGCGGCTTGATCAACTGGACCATGGCCTGCTGGAAGTTGCCGGTGCCCTCGTCGGCGACGATGAGCGCGACCCGAAGCGGGACGTTCGTCACGGCGGCGCTGGTGATCGCCGTCGCTTTCCCGCCTTCCTTCACTTCGAAATCCGCCGCGGTGAGATCCGTGACCGGACTGCCGTCGTTGTTGACCACCGCCACGTGAACTGAGCGTGAGTCCTGCCGGGGGGAGGCACCCAATGACCACGAGTTTCCGAGCACGACACCGAGACTCATCACACCCGCTACGCACCAAATCACCCGCTTCAACATGGACCTTCTCCTTCTCCTTAATCCATCTGCGATCGACGTGCGCACAGACCGCTGGCCAACGTATCCTGCCACACCCTAATAACGTCGAAACATCGCAAATGTTGCGTCCGTTTGCGAAGTATCGTTCTGACCTCGGGTTCCTATAAGGTTTGGACGTTAGACGGAGTTAGACACCGCCTGGACGGGCCTGGCGCGGATTTTTTCGGGGAGAACGCCGTGAGAACGAGTGTCCCTGGTGTCCTCAAAGTCATATCGCTGCTGCTGGTGCTCGGCGTCGGTCCCTCCGCGGCCGCGCAGACGGTCGCGCCCGGACAGGTCCCGCTCCGTGAGCCCGGCGTCCACGACGAGATGTTCGCGCCGCCGGGCCAACCGCGGGTCCGCTACGCGCTCTCGATTCCCAAGGGCTACTCCGCGTCCAGGCCTGTGCCGCTCGTCCTGGCGCTGCATTTCGGCGGCAACCCGAACGGCGCGGCGCTCGGCCTCGTGACGGTCCTCGTCGGTCCCGCCCTCGCCGACCTTGGCGCGATCATCGTCGCGCCCGAGACCATGGACCGGGGCTGGAACAGCGCGGCGAATGAACGAGCGGTGACTGCGCTGCTCGACGCCGTTCAGGCCAGCTACCGGATCGATACCCGCCGAGTCGTCGTGACCGGATTCAGCATGGGCGGCGCGGGGACCTGGCATTTCGCGAGCAGGTTTCCCGAACGCTTTTCCGCCGCGATTCCGATGGCGGGCCGGCCGTCCGACGACATCGGCACGTGGAAGATGCCCGTGCTGGCCATTCATTCCCGCAACGACGAGGTCGTGCCGATCGGTCCGGCCGAGGCACGCATCAAGGAACTGAAGAGCGCTGGCGTCCGCGCCGAGATCATCGTCCTGAACGGGATCGCGCACCATGAGACGGCCCGGTTCGCGGACGGTCTGCACCGCGCGATTCCGTGGTTGAAGGATACGTGGAAGATGCTGGAGGCAGGTCGATGATGGAAATCACACGACGGGATTTCGTTCGCACGTCCGCCATCGGAGGCCTTGCGGCCGGCGCGGATCCCGCCGAAGCGTTCGGGCGAGCGCCGGCGATCCGCCAGGCCAGCACGCGGCCCGTCATCATCTCGTCGGCGAACGGCCACGAGTTCAAGAACGGCGGCCCGCTCACGTGTGTCGAGCATGCGTTCAAGCTCATGACGAGCGGCACCGATGTCCTCGACGCCCTCGTCGCCGGCGTCAACATCGTCGAGTTCGATCCGGAAGAAACCAGCGTCGGCTACGGCGGACTGCCGAACGCCGACGGCGTCGTGCAGCTCGATGCCTGCTGCATGCACGGCGCCAAGAAGCGCGCGGGTGGCGTCGCCGGCGCTCGAAGGCGTGCGTACTCCGGCGAGTGTCGCGAAGGCCGTCATGGAGATGACGGACCATCACTTGATCGTCGGGGCCGGCGCGCAGACGTTCGCGCGCAACATGGGGTTCACGATTGAAGACGACCTCAATACGCCGAAGTCCCGCGCGCTCTGGCTCGAATGGAAGCGGCGGGTTGACCCGCAGCACTACCTCGATCCGGCGAAGCGCGCTGAGGCCGGGATACGCCGCGGGACTCCAGATGGTGGCCGAAGGCCTGATCCGGCAGGACCACTTCTACGGCACCATCAACTGCAACGGCCTCTCAGCGCGCGGTGAGCTGGCCGGCGTGACGACGACGAGCGGCCTGGCGTGGAAGATTCCGGGTCGCGTCGGCGATTCGCCGATCCTCGGCGCCGGACTCTACGTCGACGGCGAGATCGGCGCGGCTGGATCCACCGGCCGCGGCGAAGCCAATCTCTTTGGCCTGTGCTCATATCTCGTCGTGGAGTCGATGCGACGCGGCATGAGCCCGAAGGACGCCGGCATGGAAGCGCTGCGGCGCGTGCGCAGCAACACGGTCGAGAAGCGGCTGCTGAACAGCCGCGGCCTGCCGAACTTCGATCTCACGTTCTACGCGCTCAACGCGAAAGGCGAGCACGCCGGCGTCGCGCTCTACGGGGGCGCGACGTACGCCGTGTGCACGGAGAGCGGTCCGCGGCAGGTCGCGATCGAACCGCTGCTTGTCGGGCACGTCGGGCGACTGAGCTACTTCAACGCCGTCACCGTGACCTTCGCGGTGATCGTGTCGCCGCTGACTTTGTCGGTCGCGACGTTTATCGTCGTCATCTCGCCATTGCGGAGGACGAGCAGATTGTCGACGCGATAGGAGCGGATCACCGGCATGTTCGGAAGCCCCGCCGGCGTAGGCCCTTCCGCGACCGAAGAATCGTCCATCGTGAGTGCGAGCCGGTATCGCCCATCCACGAGAAGCCGCACATCACAATCGATGCTGCTGCCGACGTTTTGGTACGAGATCGACGGACCGCCTTGTCGGGATTGGCACTTGCGAGCCGACTCGAAGGTGGGTGGCGCTTCCTTCAGCGACATTGAGCGCATACGGCAGACTGCTTAGCGTCTTGTTCCCGTTCGTTCTCGACAGGACGATGTCGACCTTGACTGCGGCGGGCGGCTGTCGGTTGGGCTCCGGCTTGGTCGGCAGCCGCCGGCGGCGGCGCCGGTGTGACCGGCGACGGCTGCCGGTTGCTGCGCGACCAGCGCCCCGCTCAGACCGGCGACGACCGCCACTGACGTCAGTGCCGAGAAGACTCCACGCATTGCACTACCTCCAAAGATCTGGTGACGCGTCCGCCGAAAGTGGCGTGAAGCGAATCGTGTCGAACTCGATGGGCGTGACTTCAGCCAACGCCGATACCTGGAGTGCCGCTGGTGGTGCAGGCCGTTCCGGCCCCATCACGACGCGACCCGCCGAGACTTCGCTCATGAGCCGCTGAATCGCGGCCATCTGACCCGCGGGAACGACGACGGCCGGCGACGTGACGTGAGGTTCCACATGCTCCGCCGTTCGCCGCGCGCGGCGAGTCATCGTCGTTTCCCTTGCTTCGACCGATGGCGGCACGCGTTCTGTGACGCCTCTCACTTCCGCCGCTGGTGCGGCAGGTGCCGGTGCCTGCGGACGAACGATTTCCGGCCGTGCTGGTGACTGGCGGCCGGACACGAGCATCACCGCGAGGACAACAGTCGCTGCCACAGCCACGCCTGCCGGCCAGGTCCACCGCGGCACAGCCATCGCGTGGCCTCTGACGCGCTCGCGCACGCGCGCCTCGAAGTCAGACGAGGGCGACACGTCGAGCGCCGCTTCCAGATCCCGCAACAGGTCGCGTTCGGTCGTCATCGCAGCCGCTCCTGCAGTCGTCGCCGTGCCTCGAACAGCCGCGACTTGACCGTTCCGTCAGGGACGCCGACCAGTTCGGCGACGTCACGAATCGTGTGTCCCTGGATGGCCGAGAGAACCAGCACCAGGCGTAGCTTCTCGGGCAGCTCCTCGATGGCGGCCCAGAGATGCGCCTGTCTCTGACTCTCGACGGCATCCGTCTCCGCATCCCCGAACTGCGGGGAGATGCGCGCCACGGCATCCTCGCGCACATCCCGTCGTTTTGCCGCGCGACGCCAGTCGAGGGCCAGCCGCCAGGTCATGCGCACGAGCCACGCTCGGAATTTCGTCCGATCCCGGAGACCGCGCATGCTTCGGTAGGCGCGGACGAACGCCTCCTGCGCCACGTCCTCGGCGTCCGACCTGTTGCGGAGGACGCTGTAGGCCACGCGAACCACGAGGGAAGAGCATTCCGACAGACCCGCCTCGAACTCGCGGACGAGCTCGTCATCACGCGTCACCGCGTGCTCCGCGGACCACCGGGCCACGAGCTCATTCATCGTGCTCACCTGCTAGACGCCGCCGGTGGCCGGCCGGTTCGTTACCGGGTGACGACGTCGTAGATATAGAGGGTCGATTCGTCGTCTTCGGGCATGAAGTACGCCCTGCAGACCGGCGGCGCTGGGTTCGATCCAGGCGGGGTTGTGGGTCATGTCCGTGCCCGTTCGCGGTCCAGAGCGGCACCGGGACCTGATGCACCGGCCGGCCGTCCTCGAGACTGACAAGGTCCAGGCCGCCCAGCCTGAACGCAGGTGCGGCGGCTGTCTGGCGCAGCTCGGCGAGGCCGGTGCACAACATGCGGCGGCCGCCCACGTACTTGCAGTCCTGATAGTCCACGTAGTGTGAAGGGTTGAGCGTCTGCAGCACGGCCGGTGGCGTGTCTGCGTTCGTCACGCGCCCGCTCGCGTCCATCGTCCAGCGATAGAACCGGCGCGAGCCCCAACTGACGCCGTGCAGCGTGCCGTCGTCGGTGTTGTGGACGATGGCGCCGATGCTGTCGGGGAATCGAAACACCTCGACGGCCTTCATCGTCTCGGGGTCGACCTTGTAGATGATCGAGTGGCTGTCCGGCCGGTATTCGGACACCGGCACCCAGATGTGGCGCCCGTCATAGTCGATTCCGCCCGGGTGATACGCGTCACCATCCCCGAGCGTCAAGCTGGCCAGCAGGTTGCCTCTGTCGTCGATCTTGAACAGGTGACCCACGCCAACGCCGGCATCGCGGTCGTATCCGTTGACCGGCTTCGGAAACCGTTTCGTCGCCACTCGCACTTCGACGGACGAGACGAAGAAGGCGCCGCCGATCCTGACCATGCCTTGTGGATGAAACGTGCGAAAACGGATGGGCACGGCCGCGACCCGCGTCCACGCGGAGGTTCGCGACAGCAGCCGCACGCGCTCCGCCACCGTGCTGCGGTCGTCGGCGACGAGTGGGGCGGAGAGCGCCACGACAACGGCCGCGACAGTCGCCCAGATGGGGTCAGGTCTTCAATTGACGTACCGCGACCATCGCGTCATGACAGTTTGGACACAGTACGTCAATTCAAGACCTGACCCCATCTATCCCGTCCAACCGCCATCGATGACGATCGCGGCGCCCGTCGTGTACGCCGACTCGTCCGA
Organism: uncultured Acidobacteriota bacterium; assembly: GCA_963793255.1. GTDB lineage: Bacteria > Acidobacteriota > Vicinamibacteria > Vicinamibacterales > SCN-69-37 > CAVTYZ01. The sequence continues at coordinate 85,407 of CAWBZK010000008.1, read as the reverse complement.
GGCGAGGTACACGGCGAGCGCCGCGATCTCTTCCGGCTGGCCGATACGTCCCATCGGCTGCCGGGCTTTGAACGCCGCCAGCACGGCGTCCTCGGTCTCTCCGCTGGCGTGAGCTTGCCGGCGAATCCGCTCTCGCAGCGACGGTGAGTCCACCGTGCCGGGACAAATCGCGTTGCATCGGATGCCGCGCGTGACGAAGTCGGCCGCGATAGCCTTCGTGAGGCCGACGACGGCGGCCTTGGTCGCGCTGTACACGAAACGATTGGGGATGCCCTTGACGGCGCCGGCGACCGACGCCATGTTGACGATGGAGCCGCCACCCGACTCGAGCATGCCGGGCAGGAACGCACGAATCGATCCGGTACATCGACCGGACATTCAGGTCCATCGAGAACTCATAGTCGAGCTCGTCGCAGTCGAGGATCGTGCCTGCGTGCACGAACCCGGCACCGTTGAACAACACGTTGACCGGACCGTACACGCGCGCGGCATCGGCGATCGCCACCGTGGAGGTGACGTCGAGGACCGCGGTGCGGCACTTGATCACGCCCTCAGATCGGCCAATGCGCGGGCGTTGACGTCTGTCGCAATGACGCGCGCGCCCTCGCGCGCAAACGCCTCCGCCGTCGCACGGCCGATCCCCTGCCCGGCGGCAGTGACGAAGGCAGTTTTATGTGACAGGCGGCCGGACATGTTCATCAAGTTTGAAGTGAGAAGTCAGAAGTCAGAAGCAACTGGGCGCAGTCCAGACACGGCGATTGAAGACAAGCGTACAGTAGCTTCTGACTTCTGACTTCTAACTTCGAAGTTGTCACTTGCTCACCAGGCTTTTCGGCACCAACAGTATCGCCCCGGCTCCGAGCAACTGCACGACCGCGATCACGTACATCCCGCTCGCCGCGCTCGACGTCGCGTCTCGAAGCCATCCGACGATGTACGGCGAGACAAAGCCTGCGAGGTTGCCGATCGAGTTGATCGCCGCGATGCCCGCGGCAGCGGCGGCGCCGCCGAGAAAGGCGGTGGGCAGACCCCAGAAAAGCGGCGTGGAGCTGATGAGCCCGATCGCCGCGATCGACAGGCAGAGCACGGCGAGCGCCGGTGTGCGGTGCCGGCCTGAACCGTCAGCCAGAGACCGACGGCGCCGATGAGAAGCGGCGTCGCGGCGTGCCAGCGCCGTTCGCGTCGCCGGTCCGCGCTCCGGCCGAACAGCAGCATGGCGACGACGGCGACCGAGTAGGGAACGGCCGTCAGCAGGCCGATGTGGAGCGTGCCGCGGACGCCGGCCGACTGAAGCAGCGTCGGCAGCCAGAACGTCAGGCCGTACTGGCCCATCACCGCGCAGAAGTAGATGAAGCGACAGGTGCCAGATGCGCGGATCGGCGAGCACCGACCCGACCGATCGGTCCTGGACGACGCCGGCCGAGTCGTCCCGGAGGCGTTGCTTCGAGCAGGCGCTTTTCGTCTTCGCTCAGCCACCGGGCCGAACGGATGCCGTTGTCGAGGTACAACATCGTGGCGAAGCCGAGCAGAGCGCGGGCATGGCCTCGATGACGAACAGCCACTGCCAGCCGGTCAGGCCCGTGACGACCTGCAAACCGTTCCATGATCCAGCCGGACAGCGGCCCGCCGAAAATGCCCGACACCGGAATCGCCGTCATGAAGAGCGCGATGACCCGCGCGCGCCGATAGCTCGGAAACCAGTAGGTGAGGTAGAGGATGATGCCGGGATAGAAGCCGGCTTCCGCCACGCCGAGCAGGAAGCGCAGCGCGTAGAACATCGTGGACGACGTCACGAACATGAAGGCCGCCGACACGATGCCCCAGCTGATCATGATGCGGCCGATCCACAGGCGCGCGCCGACGCGGTGCAGGACGACGTTGCTCGGCACCTCGAACAGGAAGTAGCCGATGAAGAACATGCCGGCGCCGAGCCCGTAGACGGTCTCGCTGAACGCGAGGTCGTCGAGCATCTGCAGCTTGGCGAAGCCGATGTTCACGCGATCGAGGTACGCGACGACGTAGCACAGCATCAGGAACGGCAGCAGGCGCCAGGTCACCTTGCGGTACACGGCGGACTCGAGCGCGGAGGGCGCTGACACGGGATCGGAAGTCACGAGCGGCGACAGTCTATCGGAAACGATAAGATCCGTTTCGGTTCCACGGTTCCACGGTTCCACGGTTCCACGGTCAGAGGTCAGAGGTCAAAGGTCAGGTCAAGGGAAAGGGAGGACACGTGCAGGTGGTGGTCACTGGGGGCGCCGGCTTCATCGGGCGCCGGCTCGTTCGTCAATTGCTGCAGCAGGGCACGTTGCTCGGCCTGGATGGACGCCCGCGGTCCATCGAGCGGATCACCATCGTTGACGCGGCCGCCGCCGACGATCTGACCGATCCGCGCCTCGAGCACGTCGTCGGCGACATCTCGGACCCGGGCGTCGTCAACGGCGCCATCAACCCAGACACGTCCGCGATTTTTCATCTGGCCGCGGTCGTGAGCGGCATGGCCGAAGCGGACTTCGCGCTCGGGATGCGGATCAACGTGGACGCGTCGCGGCTGATTCTCGAAGCCTGCCGTCATGCGGGACACGGGCCGCGACTGGTGTTCGCGAGCTCGGTGGCGGTCTACGGCGGCGCGCCGTCGGACACGATGCGTGACTGCGACCGCGCCCACGCCGCGAACGTCGTACGGCACTCAGAAGGCGATGGTCGAGCTTCTGATCAACGACTACAGCCGTCGCGGCTACGTGGACGGGCGGGTGCTCCGGCTGCCCACGATCAGCGTTCGCCCCGGCCGCCCGAACGCGGCGGCCTCGTCATTCGCCAGTGGCATCATCCGCGAACCGTTGAACGGCGAGCCGGCGGTCTGCCCGGTGGATCCCGAGACGACCTTGCTGTTGCTGTCTCCGTCCGGCGTCGTCGGCTGCATGATCCACGGCCACGACATGCCGGCCGAGGCGTTCGGCGGCAACCGCGTCGTGAACCTGCCCGGTCTCTCCGTGACGGTCCGCGAGATGGTCCGCGCGCTCGAACGCGTCGCGGGCCCCGAGGTCGTCAGCCGGATCCGGTGGGAACCCGACGCGCGCATCGCGAAGTTCGTCGCGAACTGGCCCGGCGCATGGGACAACTCACGCGCGCTCGCGTTGGGATTTCCAGGAGATCAGAACTTCGAGGACAGTATTCGGCAGTACCTGGCCGAGCAATCGCATTGAGGATCTGCGATCTGCGATTGAGGATTGCATCGAGCAATTGCGGATTGCGGATCGCCAGATGAGACCGAGTCAGCAAGCTCTCAATCCACAATGCCCCGATCCTCGATTCTCAATGCAATCCGCAATCACAAATCGCAGATTCGCAATGCCGCCTCACCGTCGCCTCACCGCGACGGCCGCGATGTAGCAGAGAGCAATAATCCCCAAGAGCGCTCCGAACCCCGTCACCAGCGACAGATATTCGCCGACGCCGCCGACCATCGCGCCGAGGAGATTCGTGCCGTAGTCGCGTGAGAGCGACGTCGAGCGCTTGATCGCGGAACCGAAGAGTAGCCCCGCGCAGAAGATCGGGCTGAAGACGAGCAGCGCGTAAAAGACGGACTCCACCGCGCGGCTCGAGAAGCCGACGCTGCCGACCGGCAGGACGTAGTTCACGGCCAGTAGACCCACGAGCACTCCACACACGAGCCATGGCCGCCTGATCTCGACCCGCGACACCACGACCGTCGCCAGCATCGCCATCGTCAGCACCGCCGCGATGACGAGCGACGCGACGAACCAGGTCGATCCCCAGAGCAGCGCGAACTGGATGATCGACTTGGTCTCGAGCAGCATGAACGCGGCACCGAGCAGGAACATCTCCCAGGACCAGCGTCCGGCTCTGGCCCCGAAGGGTTGCCATCACAGCGACGGTCGAGACCACCAGGATCAGCGCGAGCGCGCCAAGGTAGTGGGTCGGGATGTGTCGATTCTTCAAGTACAGGAACGGCCAGTCGTCGGTGGCAGGTTCGATCGTCGTGTCGCGGCGGTGGACGCGGGCCGGGCTGGACTCGTGTGACTGGTTGTAGGCGGTCACGCGGTCCGGCACGACCGGATCGGCGGTCAACGTCGTCAGACGCGGACCAGCCAGCAGCACGCCGAGGTAGGCGCGCGCTTCGTGGACGTGCACGCGCGGCTCGGCATCGAACGCGGCCGCCGCGATGTTGGCGAGCCGGTCCACCAGCCACGGCTCACGAAAGTAGTTGTAGACGACGAGCAAACCGTTTGGGGTGAGCCGGTCGCGGACGGCGCGGAACGACTCCTCGGTGAACATGTAGCTTTCGAGCCGCACGCCGGAGAAGCTCGACTGCATCGTCAGTGAGTCGATGAGCGCGAACACGACCAGGTCGTATTTCTTGTCGGTCGTCCGCAGATAGTGGCGTGCATCGTCGTTGATTCGCGTCACGCGGGGATCGGAGTACGGCCGATCCGGATGGTGGGCGAGGCCGAGCCGCATGATCACCGGATCGATCTCGACGGCGTCCACGTGCTTCGCACCGTGCTTCAGGGCCGCCGCGACGTCGGTGCCGGACCCGGCGCCGAGAACGAGCACGTTCTCGAACGTGTCGCCGAAGACCGTGTAGGGCCACTGGTAGAAGTATTCCTTGTGGTCGACCGGCGCCATCGACTGGTGAAAGATGTTGTTCACCTCGACGACCGTGTCGGTGCCTTCCTGGCCGACGGTGATCTTGTAGTAGGGCGACCAGATGGCGCCGCGCGCCATCGTGTGCACGAGCACGAGCGTCGCGGCGAGCAGCAGGAGGTGGACTGCCATGCCGGCGAGCCGTGGTTGTTCGGGTGCTTCCGGGATCCGGCGATCGCAGGAGCGGAAGCGCCGCGGCGAACGCCAGCCCGAACCAGATCGACGGCGACAGCTCGAGCCACGAGATGATTCCGAACGCGGCGACGCCGGCGAGGCTGCCGCCGAGATTGGCAAGGTAGCCCGTGAGCGGCGGCAGCGCGGCCATCTCGCGACCCATCCGTTGCGCGATCGTCGCGAACAGGGCCGCGACGCCGACGAAGAGCAGCGGCAGGAGGGTCGTGCTCTCCACGAGCACCACGGGCTGCGAGGTGCCGCTCGTGAAATAGATGCTCCCGGACGGCTGGATGCCCACCTCGAGGCGGAAGAAGTAGACGACGCCGACCACCGCCGCGACGAGCGCGGGGAACCAGCCAACGAGCCGGGCGCGCGCCGGTGCAAGCAGGCAGCCCACGCCGATGCCGAGGAAGCTGGCGAGCAGGATGAAGTTGGAAAAATAGGCGAGCAGGCGGATGTATGCCGGCATCCACCGGATCAGCGCAACTTCGAGAAAGAGGACGAGGAAGGACGCGACGAAAGTTCGCCCGACCCGGCTGGAAGACGACATCACCAACTGCGTGATTGTAGTCGACCTACCGCCGGAGACCGTCCGGCCGCTCGATGTGGAACACCTCGCGGAGCCCGCGCGCGACCGGGCTGTTGTCGGGATTGGCGGGCATCACGTCGCGCATGTGCGCCCACCAGCGCCGGCACACCTCGGTCGAGGCGACGGCGTTCCACCGCTCCTCGTCATCGATCTCGGCGTACCCGAACAGGTCGTTCGTCTGTTCATCGAGGTAGATGGAGTACGTGTGCACGCCATGGGCGATGAGCACGTCTTCCAGCTCCTTCCAGATCGGCCGGTGCCGGCGCTCGTACTCGGCGTGCTGGCCGGCGTGCACCGACATGCGGAAGGCTTTGCGGATCATGCGTGCGACTCGAAAGACATCGTACGTCAATTCAAGACCTGACCCCATAATGCGGCGCGTGACAAGGCATGTGGCCATCGACGTGGGCGCCGAGAGCGGGCGCGTGATGCTCGGCTCGCTGGACGGCCGTGTGCTTCGGCTCCGCGAGGTGAATCGTTTCGCGAACGAGCCCGTGCGTGTCGGCCACTCATTGCACTGGGACATGGACGGTATCTATGACGGCATCGAGGCCGGCCTGAACAGCCTGGCCGGAGAACAGGTGACGAGCGTCGGCGTGGACACGTGGGGCTGCGACTACGGGCTCGTTGACGAGCGCGGCGAGCTTCTCGAGTCGTCCGCATCACTACCGCGACCACCGCACCGATGGCGTGATGGCGCGGGTGCTGGAGCGCGTCGGACGCGATCGCGTCTACGGCACGACCGGCATTCAATGCCTGCCCTTCAATACGCTCTACCAACTCGTCGCGGCGCGCGAATCGGCTTCCGAGATGATGGCCACGGCCCATCGCCTGCTGACAATTCCGGACCTCATCAACCATCGTCTGACCGGCCGCATGGTGTGCGAATTCACCAACGCGACCACGACTCAGTGCGTTGACGCGCGAACGGGCGCATGGGCCACGGATCTCCTCGCGGATCTGGACCTGCCGGTGCGGCTGTTCGGCGAGATCGTGCGGCCGGGCACCGTGCTCGGTCCGCTGTCCCTGAAGACGGTGCCGGGTCTCGACGGCGCGCCCGTCGTTGCGCCGGCCTGCCACGATACCGGGTCGGCATTTGCCGCCGTCGAAGCCGGCGGCGACAGGGCGTTCCTGAGCTGCGGCACGTGGTCGCTCCTTGGGACCGAGATGCCGGCGCCGGTCATCACGGCACGCAGTCGCGATCTGAACTTCACCAATGAGGGCGGTGTGAGCGGGACGTTCCGCCTGCTCAAGAACATCGGCGGGCTGTGGCTGCTTCAAGCATGCCGCCGCGTATGGGCTGAGCGCGAGGAACGATGGTCGTACGAAGACCTTGTCGACGCCGCACGAGACGATCGTCACGCGTTCCGGGTCGTTCTCGACCCTGATGACCCGAGGTTTCTCAATCCACGCGACATGACGGCGGAGATCGACGTCTACTGCGCGGAGCGGAACCAGCCGTTCCCCGAGGGTGCTGGCGGCTACACGCGCGCCATCCTCGAAAGCCTGGCGCTCAAGTACCGGCTCGTGCTCGATGCGCTCGAGGAAGTGAGCGGGCGGACATTCCGGACGGTGCGAATGGTCGGCGGCGGATCGAGGAACGCCCTGCTCGCCCAGTTCACGGCGAACGCCACCGGCCGGACGGTGCTCACCGGTCCGACCGAAGCGACCGCCCTCGGCAACATCGCCGTGCAGATGATCGCGACTGGCGTGGTCGGCTCGCTCGCCGACGCTCGCGCCCTCGTCGACCGATCGTTCCCGCCGGATCGGTACGAGCCACGGTCGAGCACGGCATGGGACGCCGCGCTCGACCGGCTCCGCGGCTACCTGGCGTGACGCACGAGAAGGGCGAACACCGCTCAGAACCTGACACGCGCGCACGAGCCTCGGCCGCAGGTTCGAGCGGTATGATGCGTCTTCACTGCGAGCACAATCGCGGACTTTTCATCTTCTGAGGCCTGACACGGTGACATTGCGCTTTCTTTCGGACCTCTGGGACGCGCGCGAGGCGGCGTCGCTCGAGGCCAATCCTCTTGATCTCCTTCGCTATCGGAGCAACGTGCTCGGCGCGGACCTCCGCATCACGAACTTCGGCGGCGGGAACACCAGCTCGAAGATTGACCTTCCGGATCCCCTCACGGGGCGCCCGGCGCGCGTGCTGGCGGTGAAGGGCAGCGGCGGCGACTTGCGCTCGATCACGAGCGGCAGGATTTGCGCTGCTCTATCTCGACAAGCTCGAGCAGTTGATCGATCGCTACGGCGGCGAGGCCCACGAGGACGCGATGGTGGACCTGTACCCGATGTGCGCCTTCGGTCCGGGCCGCGTGGCCGCGTCGATCGACACGCCGCTCCACGCGTTTCTGCCCGCGCCGCACGTCGATCACCTGCATCCGGACTGGGCGATCGCGCTCGCGGCCAGCGCCAACGGCCGGGCCCGGCTCGACGAGTTCAACGCGCGCTACGGCCGGCGCATCGTATGGGTGCCGTGGCAACGTCCGGGCTTCGAGCTCGCGCTGATGCTTCGGCGTGCCGTCGCGGACACGCCCGGATGCGACGGCATCGTGCTCGGTGGCCATGGCTTGTTCACGTGGGGCGACACCCAGCGCGACTGCTATCTGAGCAGCGTGACCACCATCGACCAGATGGGTCAGTTCGTTGCGGATCACGCGCGGGATCGAGGACGGGAGACGTTCGGGGGCGTCTCCATCCCGGTTCCGCCTTCGTTCGATCGGCAGGCCGCCGCGACCGCGATTCTGCCGTCGCTTCGCGGCGCGGTATCCTCCAATCGGCGAACGATCGGCCACTGGGACAGCTCCGACGAGGCGCGTGCGTTCGCGGAATCCCGATGGGCCGAGGATCTCTGCCGGCTCGGTACCAGCTGCCCCGATCACTTCCTCCGCACGCGGATCTGCCCGATGTTCGTTCCGTGGAATCCGGCAGATGGGCTCGACGCGCTCGTCTCGCTGATCGATGAGCGAGTCGCCCGCTACCGTGTCGACTACGCCGTCTACTACCGGACGTTCGCCTCGTCATCGTCGCCGGCGCTGCGCGACAGCAATCCGTCGGTCGTGATCATTCCCGGCCTCGGCATCTTCGGATTTGCCAGGGACAAGCGTGAGGCGCGCATCACCACCGAGTTCTACCGCAACGCGATCAACGTCATGTCCGGCGCCAATGCGCTCGAAGGCGATGGCGATCCCGGCTCCGTGCCCCAGGCGAAACGGCCGGACATGGCTAGGGACTTCACGAGTTTTCACAACTACGTCGCGCTCCCGCGCTCCGAGGCGTTCCGGATCGAGTACTGGGCACTCGAGGAGGCCAAGCTTCAACGCATGCCTCCGGAAAAGGAATTCAGCCGGAAGGTGGCGCTGGTCGTCGGCGGCAGCAGCGGCATCGGGCGCGAGACCGCTCTCGAGCTCGCGAAGCGCGGCGCCCACGTCGTCGTCGCGGACCTCAACCTGGAGGGCGCGACGGAGGTTGCGGCAGAGGCCGCGAAACTCTCGTCGGCCGAGGCCGTCCTCGCGACGGCGCTCGATCTTGGCGCGCGCGAGAGCATGAAGGCGGCCATCGGCGCCACCGTTCGTCAGTTCGGAGGTCTCGACGTGGTGATCAACACCGCCGCCGTTTATCCCACGCCGCCGGCCGGCACACCGGTCGAGCAGGTATGGACGCAGGCGTTGGCCCTCAACGTCACGAGCAACCACGTCCTGGCCGACGAGGCGGCGCGTGTCCTGCGCGCCCAGGGATTGCCCGCGACGGTCGTGCTGACGAGCTCGGCCAACGCCGTCGTGCCGAAGGCCGGGAGTGAGCCGTACGATGTCAGCAAGACGGCGGTGAACCATTTGATTCGTGAGCTCGCGATCGGTCTCGGCCCGGCGGTGCGTGTGAACGGCATCGCGCCGGCCACGGTCGTGGCCGGGTCGGCGATGTTCCCACGCGATCGCGTCATGGGGTCGCTGAAGAAATACAGCATTGCGTTCGACGAGAGCGAAACGACCGAGGAGCTTCGCGCGAAGCTCGCCGACTTCTACGCCGCGCGCACGATTACTCGTCGTCCGATCACGCCGATCGATTGCGCACGCGCGATCTGCTGGCTGGCCGGTGACGCGAGCGCGAGAACGACAGGGCATGTGATTCCCGTAGACGGTGGACTGCCGGAGGCGTTCTTGCGGTGAAGACACACGTCGTACGAGTGATGAGGCTTCAATGACCACTGAGCGTCGAGTGTTTTCCGCTCTTGATCGGTTTCGCATTGAGTTGCCCTCATGGGGTTTTGCCGACACAGGAACACGATTTGGCGTGTTTCACCAGCCGGCGGCCGCGCGGACGCTCGAGGAGAAGCTGGCGGACGCGGGGTTCGTGCACAGCGTGACAGGTGTGTGCCCGACAGTCGCGCTGCACGTGCAGTGGGATCTGCCCGGCGGGCTCGCGGACGTCGACCGTGTGAAGCAGGTGGCCCGTCAGGCTGGCGTCGTGCCGGGCGCGATCAACCCGAACTTCTTCCAGGATCAGGCGTACAAGCACGGTTCGTTCGGACATGTCGACGCGGCCGTGCGGCGGCAGGCGCTCGAGCACGGCCTCGAGAGCGTCGCGATCGCCGCGGCACTCGCGAGCCGCGACGTCTCGTGCTGGTTCGCCGACGGGTCGAACTATCCGGGGACCGCGAACATTCGCGAGCGGAAGCGCTGGTTCGAGGAAGGGCTGCGTGAAATGCACGCGCACCTCGCGCCCGGAGGCCGGCTGCTCGTCGAGTACAAACCGTTCGAGCCGGCGTTCTACCACACGGACATCGCCGATTGGGGGATGGCTCTGCTGCTCGCGCGCGCGGCCGGCCCGTCGGCGAAGGTCCTCGTCGATACCGGTCACCACTACGCGGCGCAGAACATCGAGCAGATTGTCGCGTGGCTCCTCGCCGAGCAGATGCTCGGCGGGTTCCATTTCAACGACCGTCGGTATGCCGACGATGACCTGACGATCGGATCGATCGATCCGTATCAGGTCTTCCGTATCTTTCACGAGATTGGGTTCTTCGAGTGGGAGACGGGCGCGCCGGCCGACATCGCGTTCGTGATTGACCAGAGCCACAACCTGAAGGGCAAGATCGAAGCGATGATCCAGACCGTCGTGATGGCGCAGGCGCTCAATGCCAAAGCGGCGATCGTCGACTATCCACGACTCGCGGCGGCTCAGCGCGCGAACGACCTCGTGTCGGCCGAGATGTGCCTTCAGGACGCCTTCGCGACGGATGTGCGGCCGGCGATCGCGGAGTGGCGTCGGTCCAAGAGCCTGCCGGTGGATCCGCTCGACGCATTCCGCGAGAGCGGGTATCTCGATCGCATCACGAAGGAGCGGCACTCGCGACGCCCAACTGGATCTGCTGCCTCGCTCGGCAGCTCCGAGTACGCTCGCTGAAGGAGCCTTCACCATGGGGCGCATGGAGAACATGAAGAAGTGTTCTCGAGAAACACAATCGTCTCCATGTCCTCCATGTGCTTCATGGTTCAGCTTTTGATCTGGCTCTGAATGTCGCTGCTCGTCGCGTCGCAGCTCGAGAAGTCCTTTCCCGGCGTCAGGGCGCTGGCGGGATTGTCGTTGGAGCTGGCCGCCGGCGAGGTGCACGCCCTCGTCGGGGAAAACGGCGCGGGCAAGTCCACCTTCGTCCGCATCATCACCGGCGCCGAGACCGCGGACGCCGGGTCGCTGACGATCGACGGTGCGCTCGTCTCGTTCTCAGCGCCGGCCGACGCGCGCGCCTGCGGCATCGCCGCCATCTACCAGCATCCGGCGCTGTTTCCCGACTTGTCGGTCGCCGAGAATATCGCGCTGCCCGTCGAAGTCGGCCGCCCCTGGTCGCGCGTGAACTGGAGCCGCCGTGTGGCAGAGAGCCGAGCGCTTCTGGATCGGCTTGGTGCGGCGATCGACGTGCGGCGTCGCGTCGAGACGCTGAGCCTCCCCGAGCAGCAGTTGGTCGAGATCGCCAAGGCGGTCGGCGCCAACGCCCGAATCCTGCTGATGGACGAGCCGACCGCGGCATTGACCGATCCCGAGGTCGATCGCCTGTTCGCGGTCATCGGCAAGCTGCGCGCGTCAGGCGCCGGCGTCTTGTATATCTCGCATCGGCTCGACGAGGTGCGGCGGATCGCCAATCGCGTCACGGTCATCCGTGACGGCCAGACCGTGGCATCAGGACTCGCGGCGGACACGAATCCTTCGGAGATCATCCGGCTGATGGTCGGCCGCGCGGTCGAACACGTGCCCGGCGTGAGTTCGCGCAGCAACCAAGGCGTCGCTCTGGAGGTTCGCGGTCTCTCCAGCGCGTCTGCCGGTGTGACCGACATCAGCTTTTCCGCGTGCGCGGGCGAGATTCTCGGCGTGGCCGGTCTCGTCGGCTCCGGCCGGACTGAGCTGGCCGAGACGTTGTTCGGCCTCCGACCTGCTGAGGCTGGCGAAATCTACGTTCGCGGTGCACGACACGAATTTCGATCGCCGTCCGAGGCCGTGAGCGCTGGACTCGCGTACGTGCCCGAGGACCGCCGGCGTCATGGCGTGATCGCGGACCTCAGCGTGGCCGCGAACACGAGCCTCGCGTCGCTCGGCCGCGTGTCCTCCTCGGGTTTCGTGAAGCGGCAGGCCGAACGTGACCTGGCCTCCGCATACATCAGCCGGTTTGGCATCCGTACTCCGTCGACGGACACGGCGGTTGGGCTGCTGTCAGGAGGAAATCAGCAGAAGGTCGCCCTGGCGCGCTGGCTGGCGACGTCTCCGTCGATTCTCATCCTCGACGAGCCTACGCAAGGCGTCGACGTCGGAGCGAAGGCGGAGATTCACGCGCTCATGCGCGACTTGGTGGCCGGTGGACTGGCCATCGTGATGATCTCCTCCGATCTGCCGGAAATCCTCGCCATGAGCGATCGCGTGCTCGTCATGCGCCGGGGCACCTCGAGCGGCGTGCTCGAGCGTTCCGACGCCAGCGCCGAAGCCATCCTGGCGTTGGCCGTGGATCGCGGCCGCCCGTCCGCCGCGGGCCCCGTGCACTAGATGTCGTCCTTCCGGGTTGAGGCGGCGCTCGGGCTGGTCATTCTTGCCCTTGCGGCAGTGCTCGCCGTGGCGGCGCCGAGGTTCTTCGAGCCCGCGAACCTCGCCGACCTCGTCCTCGCCAACCTGCCGGTGCTCATCGCCGCGATCGGCGCGACCCTCGTGATCCTCATCGGCGAGATCGACATCTCGGTCGGTTCCACATTCGCGGTGTGCAGCGTCGTGGCCGGGACGTTCGCGACAGTGGGTGCGCCGATGCCCGCGGTGGTCTTCGGCGCGCTCGCGACCGGTGCCGCGATCGGCGCCGTCAACGGCCTGCTCGTCGCGTGGCTGCATATCCCATCGATCGTCGTGACCCTCGCGGCCATGGTCGCGCTGCGCGATGGCCTCCGCTGGATCACCGAGGGAGCCTGGGTCCAGAACCTGCCGGCCAGCTTTCAATGGTTCGGCCTCACGCAGCAGGCGTACCCGCTCGTCGCGGTGGGCACTGCCGCTCTGCTCGCGGTGCTGACCGCATGGACGCTGCGATCGACACGAGCGGGGCGCGCCATGTTCGCGACCGGGTCGAATGCTGAAGCCGCGCGGCTGGCTGCCATCGACACCGCTTCGGTCCGTGCCTCGGTCTTCGTGCTCGCCGGCGTGTTCACCGCGATCGCCGCAATCGTCAACGCGGTGCGATTCACGCAGGTACCACCGAACACCGGTCTGGGCTTCGAGATGAAGGTCATCGCCGCGGTGGTCGTAGGCGGCGCCGCGATCACGGGAGGTCGCGGCACGATTGCCGGCACTGTCCTCGGCACCGTGCTGCTCGGCATGTCCGGTCCGGCGCTCACGTTCCTTGGCGCGAGCGCCTACTGGGAGCGCGCGCTGCAGGGCGGCATCATCCTGGCGGCCGTGGCGATTCAGGCCGTGACCAGAGCCGGGCGCGCGAATCGTCGGCGCGGCGGGGCCTCGCGAGGTGGCGGCGTGAGCGCGCCCTCACGCAACAGCGAGGCGGTGCTGGCGGCTCTTCTCGGCGGCGAGATCGTCGTGTTCTCGATCGTCGGCGAGCGGTTCGCCACCGTCGGAAACTTCTTCGAGATCACCAGGCTCGCCGTGGAGCTGGGCCTCCTCGCCCTCGCACTCACGCCAATCATCGTGACCGGTGGCATCGATCTCTCGGTCGGATCGCTGATCGGGCTCTCGGCCGTCATGTTCGGGACAGCCCTGCAGGACTGGCAGCTCGTCGTTGCCGGTGGCCATCGCGCTCGGCATTGCCGGTCGGCGTGACTGGTGGCGCGCTCAACGCCGCGGTGATCGCGCGCCTCAAAGTGCCGCCGCTGATCGTCACGCTCGGGACGATGGCACTGTTTCGAGGGGTCGCGGAAGGGATCACCGAAGGCGCCCGAAACTTCTCCGGCTTCCCGGCGTCGTTTCTCGCGCTCGGCCAGGGATACTTCGGCGGGATCGTGCCGGCGCAATTGCCCATTCTTGTCGTGGCCGCCATCGGCTACGCCCTGCTCCTGCATCGGACCGTCATCGGTCGCGCCTGGTATGCCATCGGAATGGGCGAAGCCGGCGCGCGCTATGCCGGCCTGCCGGTTGCGCGCCGCGTCGCGCTGGCGTACCTGTTGGCTGGCGCCGCCGCCGGCCTTGCCGCGATCATCTATGCGGCGCACCTCGGCCAGGCACGGTCCGACGCCGGTACCGGTTACGAGCTCGCGGCGATCACGGCCGTCGTACTCGGCGGCGCGTCCGTCACCGGCGGCCGCGGAACCATCGGCGGCACGATTCTCGGGCTTGCCGTCGTCTCGGTGCTGACGAATGGATTGCAGCTGGCCGCGTTGCCGTCCGAGCTGGCAGGAGTCCTGACCGGTATCGTGCTCGTCGCCGCGATCGCGCTCGATCCCGGCGCGCGACGGCGCCAGGGTCGCGCGGCTACGTCTGAACTTCTGGAAGGGGAGACACTCGTGCGAAACAGTCAGGTCGCGATTCTTTGTGCGGCCATCCTTACGGGCGCAGTTCTCGTGGCCGGTACGAACGTCTGGATGGTTCGATCGCTCGTATCGCCGGCGCCGGTCGGCAGTCGCGGTGCGCAGCCTCTGCCCGGGGCCCGTCGCCCCGTCATCGCGATGATGCCGAAGGCGAAGGGCGACCCGTACTTCGTGAGCTGCCGCGTTGGCGCCGAAGAAGCCGCGCGCGAACTGGGCGTCGAGCTCATCTGGGACGGGCCGACCGGTCTCGACGCGGCGCGCCAGAACGAGCTCGTCGAGAGCTGGATCACGCGGCAGGTGGACGCGATCGCGGTGTCGGTGGAGAACCGCGCGGGCATTTCGACGGTCCTGCGCAAGGCGCGTGAGCGAGGCATCAAGGTGCTTTCCTGGGATGCCGATGCCGAACCGGACGCGCGCGACTTCTTCGTCAACCAGGCGACCCCGGAGGGCATCGGCCGGACTCTGATCGACGAGGCGGCAAAGCTCATGAACGCCGAAGGCGACTTCGCCATCGTGACGGGCGCGCTGAGCGCCGCGAATCAGAACGCCTGGATCGCGGCGATCAAGCCGCGTCTCGCGGCGAACTACCCGAAGATGCGGCTCGTGACGATTCGGCCGAGCGACGACGATCGGGACAAGGCGTTCTCGGAGACGCAGACGATTCTTCGGGTGCATCCCAGCGTGAAGCTCGTCATGGCGATCTCCGCGCCGGCTGTGCCCGGCGCGGCCGAAGCCGTCCGTCAGGCCGGCCGTCGCGACGTGAACGTGATGGGCCTGTCGCTGCCGAACATGAACAAGACATATGTCCACGGCGGCGTCGTCCAGAAGGTCATTCTGTGGAACACCACGAACCTCGGATACCTCACGGTGCTGGCCGCCGCGAAGGCTGTGGATGGCACGCTCACGCCCGGCGCGGCGTCACTGGCCGCCGGTCGTCTGGGTGCGATTACCGTGCGCGGTCAGGAGATTGTGCTGGGCGATCCGCTCGTGATGGACAAGGGCAATATCGATCAATTCGACTTTTGAGCGTGATTCGTCGTTCCCGGTTCCCCGTTCCGCGTTCCGGCCGTTCTCGTAGAACCGGAACCAGAACGGGGAACGTGGAACGGGGAACGTGGAACGATCCCTCACTTCACTTGATTCTTGTAATAGCTGTACACGCAGTTTCCAGTTCGTGGTTTGTCCAGGCTGCGTCGTGACATCCACGAACGGCTCGATTGAAAGCACGCTGCGGATGGACCACAGCGGCAGGCGCGCGAGCGGGCGGTCGCCGGTGATACGGACGCCGGCGCCGGTCTTCCGATTCTCGACGCGGATGTCGTAGCTCTTCGCGTCCTTGCCGTAGCCCTCGAGCTGGAAGGACACGCGCTCTTCACCGGTGAGCGTCTTCGAGTACGTGATCTCGTTGCCGGCAACCGCGGCGAACGCGGAGTCCGGCGGTTTCGGCACCTGAATCGGGAACGTCGTGACGATCGCGAACCCCGGACCCGTCGTCGCGCGATCCAGTGTCAGGAAGTTGTGGTTGTACTGCACGGTTTCGATGGGCTTCGTGCCGGTGTTCTTCAGGCTGTGCTCGATCGCGAGATCGGGCCGTCCCTTGGTGACGCGAAGCGTCTTCCGGTACTCGTAGCCGTAGCCGGTGAGCGGGTCACTCAGCGTTTGCGTGAACATGATCCAGCCCGGACCCTCTTCCACTTCCCACTTGCCCGTGCTCACGATGTCGTAGTTGCTGTAGCCCGAGTAGGCGGCATCGTCCTTCTTACGGAGCACGCCGACGCCAACCTTGACGAATGTCCCGCCCGGCTTCGCCTCCGCGAAACCCTGCGGCCGCGAAAATTCCTCAGCGGGGCCCGTGATCGCGCTCTGGGGTGACGCGATGAGCTCGGTGTCGCTCTTGTAGATGAAGTCGCGGACGGTCGGATCCGTGCCGGTGAACCAGGGACCGTAGTACTGGTGACCCTGAAACTCCAGACTCGCAATCACGCCGGACCAATCGAAGCGCGTGGACCGGTAGAACCCGCGTTCGGGGTCAGGCAGGTAGACACGCACGCGAATCTGATCGTTCGACAGGGTGGCTTCAGGGTAGCGAGGAGTCGGAGTTTGCACGGCTGAGACAGCCCCGAGGGTCAACAAGCTGACGAGAAACGCGAAGACCGTGGCGATTGGTTTCACGATACGGGGGAGCATAACAGGGTTCGAGGAGGTCCGAAGCGTTCGACGAGGTCGAGGAGTTCCAGGCTCTGCCACGACCCTTCGAACCCTCGGACCCTCGAACCCTGGAACCTCCGCGTAGAATCGGCGACTGAAATGCAGAAGAGGGGCGACATGAAGAAAGTCCGGTGGGGCATCATCAGCACGGCCAATATCGGCATGGTCAAAGTCATCCCGGCCATGCAGAGGGGGCAGTTCTCGGAGGTCACGGCCATCTCCTCGCGCGATCAAGGCAAGGCCGAGGCAGCCGCCCGGGCGCTGGGGATTCCCAAGGCCTACGGATCGTACGAGGCGCTGCTCGACGATCCGGACATCGACGCCATCTACAACCCGACACCGAACCACCTGCACGTGCCGTGGTCGATTCGTGCCATTCAGGCTGGCAAGCACGTGCTGGTGGAGAAGCCCGTCGCGCTCGATGCCGCCGAGGCGATCGCGCTCCAGCGCGAGGCCGCGCGTCATCCGCAGGTCAAGGTGATGGAAGCGTTCATGTACCGCTTCCACCCGCAATGGGTCCGCGCGAAGGCGCTCGTGGACGAAGGACAGATTGGCGAGCTGCGCACCATCCAGACGACCTTCTCGTACTTCGGCAACGATCCAGGAAACGTCCGCAATCAAAAGGACATTGGCGGCGGAGGCGGGCTGATGGACATCGGCTGCTACCCGATCTCGCTGTCGCGCTGGATCTGGGGCGCCGAGCCGTCGCGTGTCGTGGGCACGGTCGAAGTCCATCCGGCGTTTGGCGTCGACGTGCTCGCGTCCGCCCTGATGGACTTCGGCGGCGGCACCGCGACCTTCACCGTCGGCACGCTCATCACGCCGTTTCAACGGGTGACCATTCTCGGGACCGAGGGCTACGTCGAAATCGAAATTCCCTTCAATGCCCTGCCGGACGGACCCCACCGCGTCTGGCACAAGCGCGGCTCGTCGGTCACGACCTACGACGTCGGGAATCACGACCAGTACACGACCCAGGGCGATCTCTTCTCGCGCGCCATCCTCGACGACACGCCCGTGCCCACGCCGCTCGACGACGCGGTGGGAAATATGCGGGTGATTGACGCGCTGTTCAAGAGTGCGGCGGAAGAGCGGTGGGTCCAGCTATAGCGGTTCCAGGTTCCAGGTTCCAGGGTTCCAGGTTCGGGTTCTGGTTCATGGTTCCAAGTTCAGCGTTCAAAGAACCCTGCGCCTGAACCTTGAACCTGAACCCGGAACCATGAACCTGGAACCCTGGAACCGTCTAGAATCCCCCATGCTCCAAATCATCCGTTCCCCCCGTGTCTACGACGTCTGCATCGTCGGGTCGGGTGCCGGCGGTGGCACGGCCGCGAAGGTGCTGACCGAAGCCGGGGCGGATGTCGTGATGCTCGAGGGCGGGCCGATGTGGGACTCGGCCAAGGACTCCGCGATGTTCGCGTGGAACTACAACACGCCGACGCGCGGATGGGGCGGGGACAAGAAACCGTTCGGGACCTACGACGGGTGCCTTGGTGGCTGGGACATCGAGGGCGAGCCGTACACCGTGGGGCGCGGGGCGTGGCGGTGGTTCCGTGGTCGCATGCTCGGCGGCCGCACGCACCACTGGGGCCGCATCTCGCTGCGGTTCGGGCCTGACGACTTCCGGCGGCGGTCGATCGACGGGTTCGGCGATGACTGGCCGATCACGTACGACGACATGAAGCCGTACTACGACAAGCTCGACAGCTTCGTCGGCATATTCGGATCGAACCACGCGGCCGAGACCGGCCTGAAGAACGAACCGGACGGCATCTTCCTGCCGCCGCCGCGGCCGCGCGCGCACGAGCTCCTGATCAAGAAAGCCTGCGACCAGCTGAAGATTCCCATCGTGTCGTCGCGTCTCTCGATCCTGACGCGGGCGCACAACGGCCGCGCCGCGTGCCACTACTGCGGACAGTGTGGGCGCGGCTGCGCGACGCACTCGAATTTCTCGAGCGTGTCGGTCATGCTCCCGCCGGCGCTCAAGACGGGACGGCTGACGATCGTCCCGAACGCCATGGCGCGCGAGGTCATGACCGACGCAAGCGGCCTTGCGACGGGGGTGTCCTACGTGAACACCGAGACCCTGGCCGATCACGAGGTGCGCGCGCGCATTGTGGTGGTCGCGGCCAGCTGTTGTGAGTCGGCGCGGCTCCTGCTCAATTCGAAGTCATCGCGATTCCCGAACGGCCTGGCCAACTCGAGTGGCGTCGTCGGCAAGTATCTGACCGACTCGACCGGGCTCGGCGTCAGCGGATACATCCCGGCATTGGCCGACTTGCCGCGCTACAACTCCGACGGTTCCGGTGGCTCGCATCTCTACATTCCGTGGTGGGGCGACAACCGGCGTGCTGGGTTTCCCACGCGGATACCACATCGAGCTTGGCGGCGGGTTCGGCATGCCTGGCTACGGATTCGGCGGCGGGATCCAGGACTATCCGGGGAGCCGCGGCGGCGGATATGGCGCCGAGCTGAAGGCGGAGTACCGGAAGTACTACGGGTCGTTCGTGAACTTCGCCGGGCGCGGCGAGCAGGTCGCGCGCGAGGACAACTACTGCGAGATCGATCCCAACGTCGTGGACAAGTGGGGCATTCCGGTGTTGCGCTTCAATCACACGTGGAGCGACCACGAGCGCCTGCAGGCAAAACACATGCAGGAGACGTTCAGGACGATCATCCAGACGATGGGCGGCACGCCGACGTCGGCGATGCCTGGCGTCGAGCAGAACTACGGGCTTGCGGTTGGTGGGCTCATCATCCACGAAGCTGGGGCCGTACGCGATGGGCGACAACGCGAAGACGTCCGCGCTCAACCGCAACTGCCAGGCCCACGACGTGAAGAATCTCTTCGTCGCGGACGGCGGGCCGTTCGTGTCACAGGCGGACAAGAACCTGACGTGGACCATCATGGCGCTCTCATGGCGAACGTCCGAGTTCATCGCGGACGAGCGCCGAAAGGGGAACCTCTAATCATGAGTGCCATCAATCGACGATCCGCGCTCGCCCTGATGGGCGCCGTTCCCATGGCGGCGCTCGTGGTCACGCGTGAGGAAGCGGCGTACGCGGCCGATCGTGTTCGCGAGGGGCAGGCGCAGGCCGCGCGAGCAGGGCAGGCCTACGCATTGAGGTTCTTCACGCCGCGTGAATACGCGACGGTCGTCGCGCTGTCCGATTTGATTCTGCCGCGCGACGCGAGATCGGCGAGCGCCTCGGAAGCCGGCGCGCCCGAGTTCATCGATTTCATCGTGGCGGAGCAGCCCGGGCGTCAGACGGCGATGCGAGGCGGCCTGGTGTGGCTCGACAGCGAGTGCCGGCGGCGGTTCGACAAGGCGTTTCTCGAGTGCACCGATGCCGAACGCCGTCAGGTGGCCGACGACATCGCCTGGCCCGGCCGCGCGCGTCCGGCGATGAGCCACGGCGTCGCGTTCTTCAGCGCCATGCGGGATCTGGTTGCCACCGGCTTCTGGTCCAGCCGGATCGGCGTCGAGGACCTCGGATATCTGGGCAATCGTCCCGTGGGCGACTTCCCGGGCGCGCCGCCGGAGATCCTGAAAAGGCTCGGCGTCAGCAACGACTGAGGCTAGCGGCGCGCGCCGTCGCGCACGAGCGTCTCGATCGCGTAGAGCGACGTGCGCGCCGTCATGAAGAGCGTTCGGCCCTGCGGTCCGCCGAACGCGAGGTTCGCGGCGCTCTCGGGGAGAAGGATGCGCGCGACCAGCTTGCCGGCGGGCGAGAAGACCTGTGCGCCGTCGCCGGTGCTCGACCAGACATTCCCGAATTCATCGCACTTGATGCCGTCCGGCCCGCCCTTGTCGATGGCGGCGAAGACCCGGCCTGCGTCGAGCCCGCCCGCCGCGTCCACGGCGAACGCGCGGATGTGGCGCGGCGTGCCGGAGTCGGCGACGTACAGCGTGCGTTCGTCGCTCGAGAAGCACAAACCGTTCGGCATCACGGCGTCGCGGACGGCCGCGGTGAGGCGCGAGGTGGCCGGATCGAAGCGATACACGTAGTTGCCGGGTGTTTCCTGCTTGCGGGGCTTGATGCCGTACGTCGGATCGGTGAACCAGATCGTTCCGTCTCGCTTGACGACCACGTCGTTCGGTGAACTGAGCTTCGCGCCGTTGAACGCATCGACGACCGTGGCCACCGTGCCGTCCTTCTCGGTACGTGAAATGCGTCCGGAGTGTTCCGCACTCAGCAGCCGGCCCTCACGGTCGAGCGTGTTGCCATTGGCGCTCCCGCTCGGCGCCCGGAATGTCCGCACGCCGTTCGCGCGGTCCCATCGCTTCAGCTCGTTGGCGGGAATATCGCTGAAGACGAGATAGCCACCGTCCGCATCAATCCAGATCGGACCCTCGATGAACTGCAGGCCGCCGGCGAGCTTCTCGACCGTCGCGCCTTTCGGCAGCAACTTCTCGGCGGCGCTCTGATCGGCGACTTCGACGCCGCTTTGTACCAGGGCGGTTGCCAGGATGAGCGAGACCACGGTGCTGCGAATCATGCGTTCCCCACTTCGTGATTGGCCATGTCTTCGAGCGCCTTGACCAGGGCCGAGTGGTCCCATTTGGCGCCGCCGTGCGCCTGGCAGGCGCTGAAGAGCTGTTGCGTGGTCGCGGTGTTCGGCAGGCTCATCTTCAGCGCGCGCGCAGACGAGAGCGCGAGATTGAGATCTTTTTGGTGCAGCTCGATGCGGAAGCCCGGGTTGAACGTGCGCTTGATCATGCGCTCGCCGTGCACTTCGAGCACGCGCGACGCGGCGAAGCCGCCCATCAGGGCCTCACGGACCTTGGCCGGATCGACACCCGCCTTCGACGCGAGGAGCAGGGCTTCGGCGACGGCCTCGATGTTGAGCGCGACGATGATCTGATTGGCGACCTTGCAGACCTGGCCGGCGCCGACGTCGCCGACCCGCGTGATGTTCTTGCCCATGAGCTCGAAGAGCGGTTTGACACGATTGAACGCGGCCTCGGTACCGCCGGCCATGATGGTGAGCGCTGCGTTCTGTGCGCCCACCTGGCCGCCCGAGACCGGGGCGTCCACGTAGTCCGCGCCGACGGCGTGCACTTTCTCGGCGAAGGCTTTGGTCTCGATCGGCGAGATCGAGCTCATGTCCACGACAACCTTGCCCGCCGACAGCCCCTCGATTGCGCCGTTCGGTCCGAACAGTACCTGCTCGACGTCCGGCGTGTCCGGCACCATGAGGATGATGACGTCGGCCAGCCGCGCGACGTCCTTCGCCGAGGTGCACGCCCGGCCACCCGCGTCGAGCAAGGCCTCCGGCACGCCGCTGCGGCTCGTGAGAAAGAGCGTGTGGCCGCCCTTGATCAGATTGGCGGCCATGGGCGTGCCCATGATGCCGAGACCGATGAAACCGACGTTGCTCATTGAAATGCTCCTGCCGAACCAGGCTTGGGTCTTGAGGCTTGAGGCTTGGGGCCGACGCCCAGAACTTCTAACTTCTGGCTTCTCACTTCTAACTTGTCCACTGCCTCATCCACCCGAGTCCATCCGTCGTCGTGCTCTTCGGACGGTACTCGCAGCCGACCCAGCCCGAGTAGCCGATTGCGTCGAGCCACTCGAAGATAAAGGGGTAGTTGATTTCCCCGGTGCCCGGTTCGTTCCTGGCAGGCGGATCGGCGATCTGGATGTGACCGATCCGCGCGATGTGCTTCTTCAGCGTCGTCGCGAGGTCACCCTCCATGATCTGCATGTGGTAGACGTCGTATTGGAAGCGCACGTTCGGCGCGCCCGCGGCGTCCATTAGATCGAGGGCCTGGCGCGAGGTGTTCAGGTAGAAGCCGGGAATATCGCGGGTATTGATGGCTTCGAGGAGCAGGGTCATGTCGTGCTTCGCGAGCTCGGACGCCGCATAGCGCACGTTCGCCACGTATGTGTCGTACATGTCGCCTTCGCTCGCGCCACGTGGCCGAAGGCCGGCCATGAGGTGAATCTGCCGGCAGTCGAGCGCGGTCGCGTACTCAATGGCCGTCGCGACGCCACCTCGGACCTGCGACACGGACGCCGGATCGCACGCGAGGCCGCGATCTCCAGCGCTCCAGTTGCCGGCCGGCATATTGAAGAGCGCCACCGTCAACTGATGCCGATCGAGCTCGTCCTTGATCTGCTCGGCAGGGAAGTCGTACGGAAACAGAAACTCGACCGCGCGAAATCCTGCGCGACCGGCGGCGCCGAACCGTTCCAGGAACGGCACCTCATTGAACATCATCGTCAGGTTGGCGGCGAAACGGGGCATGGTGGGTTCGGCGTCCGATCGCGGATCGCGCTCCGGAAGTCTATCAAGCCGCCGGCTGACTCTGGTGGCTCGACGGCGAATCTTCCTCGTTCGGTACGCCCCGCGTGCGGTGGATGAGTGCAACTGTTTTCGCGTAATATCTCCACATCAAACTGAGCTGTCCAGTGCAGGAACCGTTGAGGGCTGCTTGTGAGAGCGGATTCTTCGGGCACGTGGCCTACGGCGAGAATGTCCAGCCGGCTTCGGCTCGCTGCCTCTCTTTCCGGATTCTCCAATCTGTTCAACGTGGGGCCTGCGCACCGAGACGCGTTGATCGTCGGGTCAAGACGATAGTGCCGGGCCTACTCGGTATCTCCAGTGTCGCCACTCCTCGCATCGGTTCGCGTGTCGAGGCGGCGCGCGAGCGCATGCTCCGGCACCCTCGCGTCACGATGGATCTCGTGGCCACGGCCGACGAAACCGCCTGGCTCGGCCACGCGCGGCTGGACGGTACGCCACGCACCATTGTCGACGGCGGTCAGCAGCCCTCAGCCGTCTTGCATGGCGTGCTCCACAACGAGGCGGCGCTTCGAAAGGAATTCGGCGGGCCTGCCCTGGTCGAAGCCACAGGAGATCTGATCGCGACGATGTACGCGCGTGAGGGCGCCCGGTTTGTCGAGCGCCTCGAGGGTGAGTTCGTCGTCGCCGTCATCGATCCCGCTCGTCACGTGTCGCTCGTCGCGACGGACCCAGTCGGTAACTATCCGATCTACTGGCACGCGGACCAGCAGGACTTCGTCTTCAGCTCGGATCTGTCCGCCGTGCTGGGTGCAGTACCGTCGCGAAATCGCCTGAATCTGATGGCGGTCGCCGACTATCTCACCATTGGCGCGGTGCTCGAGGACAAGACGCTCGTCGAAGGCGTGTCCTTGCTCGCCCCAGGGACTTCTCTTGAGTTCGACCTCGCGCGCGGCGAGGTTCGACAGCACCAATATCTCGATATCGCGTCGTTCTTCGGGGCCAAGGCTTCCGACAAGTCCAGCTATCTCGACGCCGTCGTGAACGCCTTCGAGGGTGCGGTGGGGCGAGCGCTCGATGACGCACGGCCGGTCGGACTCTCGTTGTCCGGTGGCCTCGACACGCGAGCAATCCTCGCTGCGGTGGACGAACGCCGCACTGGACTCCGCACCTATACCTTGGGCGTCGCAGGTTGTGCCGAGCAGGCCATTGCGAAGCAGCTCGCAGACATCGCGCATACGAAACATACGTTCTTCGAGCTTGAGGGGAACTACCTGCGTGACTTTCTGCCGAGTATGACGGCGATGGTGTCGGCCACGGATGGTCTTTACCTGACGCACGGGCTGACCGAGACACTGGCGCTCCGGCTCATGGGTGACACTGGCATCGGAGTGCTTCTGCGAGGCCACGGCGGCGAGCTCGCGAAAACGCATCTGGCCTGGCCGCTGCAGACCGACGGGCGGGTGCATGCGTCAGCGAGCCTGGACGAGCTCGCGTCCTATCTTGCCGCGCGCGCCAATTTCATCACGCCTGACCTGGCCCTTGATCAGGTGTTGTCGCCGTGGGCCGTGGCGAAGGCCGGAGACGGCGCCGTCGGTGCATTCCGCCGGGTGCTGGCCGGGTCGGACCTGACTCCGGCCGAAGCGTGCAGCTACCTCATGTTGCACGAGCTGCATCGACGGGTGACGGTGCCATCGCTCGAGGTATTCCGGACCCGCGTGGAGGTCAGGCTGCCGTTTCTGGATGTCGCGTTTCTTCGGACGCTACTCGGCGCCCCGGCCGAATGGCGCGAGACCACGGAAATTCATCAACGGATTACCAGGAAGGGTTTGCCCGAATTGCTGAAGGTGCGGACGTCCAAGACCGGCGCGCCCGTGGACGCCAGCCCGACGACCGAGCGGATCCTCGACAAGGTCAACGGCGCGCTGCGGGCGTTCAATGTGCACGGATATCGGCGTCAACACAACTTCGACGAGTGGATGAGAATCAGCCTCCTCGATACCGTGCAAGCGGAACTCATCGGCGAGTGGGCGCGTACCCGGAACCTGGTGAGCCGCGAAACGATCAAGGCGTTCGTCGCGAGCACGGCGTCGGGGAAGGCGAACCGGAGCTACCTCCTGCTGACGCTTCTCATCATCGAGCTGTGGATGCGTGAGAACAGGATTGAAGCGTCCTGAGCCATTGGCCGGTCCTACGGCCCGCTTCGCGATGGGACGGGGCCGATCAATTTCAGAAGCTCGTCGTTCGTCCACGGACGCTGCCGGGACGACGTCTCGGCGCGAACGCCGGCGACCACGCTGGGTTCGACCGGCGTCCCCGTTTGTCCCCACTCGCGGCGGACGTAGGTCAGCACTGCCGCGACTTCGTTGTCGCTGAGCGTCGCGCCGAGGGGCGGCATCAGGCCCACAGGACCTTCCTTGCCGTTCATCAGAATTCTGGCGGTGACGTGTGCCGGGGCGAGAGCGAGCTCCGACCCGACGAGACTTGGTGCGACGCGATCCTGGCCGCGCCCGTCAGGCTGATGGCACGTCTCGCAGACATTCCGGTAAACCTCGCGGCCGGCATTGAAGCGCTGCTGCTCGGTGGCGGTCAGCGGGACGAGCGCGTTGGTCGACCCCGGTTTTTCAGGCCACTCGATCCTCGCGAGGAGAGCTGTCGCACGCGGCGCCAGATCATCGGCCCCGGCGGCCACCGAGGCGAGGGCGGCTGGTTCGCGGTTCAACCGCAGCGACGGACCAGCCGCACGGCCTCCCCGCGCCTGCTGCTGAGCCTCGAGGACCCCGGGAAATGCGTACCCTCCACCGGGACCACCACGGGCGCCCTGGCACGTCGGACACGGCGGCTCGACGCCTGCGGCCGGGCCTCTGCCGCGTCGCGGTGGCGGACCCGGGAGCTGCCCGCCGATGACGGCGACCTCCGCGCCGCGAAGCGCGGCGGCCCGCTGCCACGACGGTCGCGACGTGTCCGCGATACGCGCGAAGAGATCCTGAATCGGCGCGTCCTGCGAGCCTCGCACGACCATGGCGGCAACCATCGTCAGCATCGCTGAACGTTGAGGCGTCTCGTTCCCGGAGCTCGAGAACAACCGATCGAGCATTGTGCCTTCCGCGCCGCGGAGCGCGCTCAGGGCGGCGTCCATCGTGACCGAGTCGATCGGCTGCCTGTCCAGGAGTGTCAGGAGGGCGGTCTCGCGTTGACCCGCTGGCAGCGCGCCGAGCGAGGCAGCCAGCTGATGGCGCACCGACCAGTCCGTATCGTCGAACCGCTTCATCACCGCGGCCTGAATCGGGTGCTTGGCTTCGCCGAGCCATCGCTCGGACATTCGAATCGCGGCGGCCCGGACGTCCCGGGACCTGTCCTCGAGCGCGGTCGTCACGAGCGCCGGGTCGATCCGATCGAGCCCGTCGATCGTCCACAGGGCGTGCAGGCGCGCGCGCCAGTCGCCGGCAGTCCGCGCCATGTTCGCCAGCGCGGTGACGACGGCGGCGCGTTGATTCGCCGGCAGGCGTCCAGCACGCTCCACGAGCAGTCGTTGCGCGGTGTCGCGGCGCCAGCCGTTCGGATGCCCCAACATCGCGACAAGCTGCGCGGGACTTGCGGACGCAGGAAGCAACGAGGTGTCACGCACCGTGGTTTCGTGCACGACGCGATAGATGCGCCCCATGTCGACTGGCTGCTCGAGATGTTTCTTCGTCGCATAGTCGCGCAGGTAGAGGGTGGTCGATGCGCGGTTCTGCAGGATGCCGCGATAGAAGTCCACCACGTAGAGCGTGCCGTCCGGCGCGTTCGCCATGTACACCGGCCGGAATCGCTCGTCCGTCGAGGCGATGAATTCCGCCTTCTCGTACGCCTTGCGCGCCGTGATCGTCGTCCCATCGTCCGACACGATGATCCGGCTGATGAGATTCGCCGACGGCTCGGCGACGAACACATTCCCGTAGAGATCGGCGGGGAGCCGATCGCCGCGATAGACGAGCGGGCCGCACGCGGCGGTGTTCCGCTCGAGGGTGCCGTCCGACCGGGTGATGCCGAGCTGGTAGGCGCGGTTCGCGCCGGGGTTCGGACGCACCGGCCACACGGTGTTGACTTCGTCGTTCTCTCCGCGGAGCGCCTCATAGCTGCCTCGCGTCCGGAGCAGGAGCGGGTTGCGCGCGAAGTACGGCGTGGGAACGAGGTCCACCTGCAGCGCCGCTTCGCTCGAGTTCCGGTAGATGCGGCCGGCATCATCCTGTGTCGCGCCCCACTCGCCGCGCGACAGCGTCTTGCGGACCTCGAAGACGCCGTCTTTCTCCGTGAGAAACAGATCCGTGCCGGTCGTGTAGATGCGGTTGTCGATCGCCCAGTACAGGCTGTTGGCGTTGCCTTCGACGCTGCCGTGCAGTCGGCCGTAGCCGGTCGTCACGACATCCTTGGTGTCTGCGCGGAGATCGCCGTTCGTGTCCCGCAGCCAGTACAGAGTGCCGGGCTCGCCGATGAGGACCCCGCGTTCGAGCACCTTCACGGCCCGTGGAAGGATGAGCCGATCGGCGAACACCGTACGCTTGTCCATCTTGCCGTCGTGGTTCGTGTCCTCGAGGACGACGACGCGGCCCGTCGGATCCATGTTCGGTTCCGGGGCGTCGAGATCACGCACGAAGCCGGTCATCTCGACGACCCACAGACGGCCACTGGGATCCCAGTCGACGGCGGTCGGATTCTGGACGAGCGGTTCGCTCGCCACGAGCTCCATCCGATACCCGGGCGGCATGTAGAACGTCTTGACGGCTTCGGCCGGTGCCAGTGGCGGGGAGGTGTCGCCCACCGGCTGAATCCCCGGCGGCCACGGGCGGTTGAGGGGTGAAGACTGGCCGTGACCCACGATGACGGTCGCGGCGAGAAACAGGGCAAGAATGCCGAATCGCGCGAGAGCCATGAGTTTGAGGGTCACATTACACTAGGCGCCATGCATCGCCGCCAATTTCTGACCGCCGCTGGAACGGCCATGGCCGCGGCCGTGGCCTCGTCAACACGAACGCTGAACGGGCAGTCGGCCGCGTCTCCGAAAGCGCGTTTTCGCACGGGCCTCGTGGCCTACTCGTATCGCGAGGCGCTTCAGGCCAAGACGATGACCTACGAGGACCTGATTCGTGTCGCCGTCGACACCGGCATCGACGGGATCGACATGACGGTGTATTGGCTGCCCAGCACAGCCGACGACTATCTGTTGTCGCTGCGCCGGCTCGCGTATCGCAATCGTGTGGAGATCTACAGCATCGGCACGCGTGTCCAGCTCGCCAACCCCGCGGGACCATTGCGCGACAAACAGTTCGCCGAGCTCAGACAGTGGGTCGACGTCGCGTCGAAGCTCGGCGCGTCACACATTCGCGTCTTCGGCGCTCAGCGGCCGAAGGATGCGACCGTCGAGCAGGCGCTCGACTTCGCCGGCGAGTCGATGCGCATGTTTGCGGAGTACTCCGGCGCGCGCGGGATCACGCTCGGCGTCGAGGACGACGGCGGCATGACCGAGTACGCGAAAGAGACGATCGAGATCGTCAAGCGCGCGAACTCGCCGTGGGCGGGCATGAACCTCGACATCGGCAACTTCCGCGCGCCAAAGGTGCACGAACAGATCGAGATGTCCATTCCGCACGCGGTCAGCACGCACATCAAGACGACTTACGCGCCCGACGACGGCACGGCGCGAGTCCCGTTCGACTTGGACCGCATCTTCGCGATGTTCGCGAAGCACGGCTACAAGGGCTACATGGGTCTCGAGATGGAAGGCGTCCCTGACGTGGCGACGGCGGTCCCGGCGACGTTGCGCAGGCTCAAGGAACTCGCGGCAAAGTACTCGAGCTAGGTCTGTGCAAACCGCCTGTCGCTGCCAGGACCGCTACGTCTTGAGCAGCTTGAACGCGTGCGTCCAGCCGGCGCCGCGGAAGCCTGGGATGCACCAGAGGATGCACAGGGCTCGATCGCGCGCGCGGCCTCGACCGTGCCAGCGTCTTCAACCTCGAAACCGAACTGATTGAGGATCGTCGAGACTTCGGCCTTGGCGGGTTCGCTGTTTCCGCAGATGAACATCGTCGGCGGTCCGCCCGGGAGCATCGGGTTGACCATCAGCGCGTTTCCAACGCATGAGAAGGCCTTGACGAAGTTCGCCGCCGGCGCCAGCCGCTGCAGCTGTTCCATCAGTGAGTCGTTCTGCGGCGTGAAGTACTCGAAGCACGCCGTTCACCGGCGGAGCGTCCGCAATCGGGTTCGTGGTGTCGATCACAGTCTTGCCGGCGAGATAGTCAATGCCCGCGGTGCGGATTGCCGCGTCCGCCGCGCCGCCTTTGGTGGTCAGAACGACGACGTCACCGAACATCGCGGCGTCGGCAAAGGAGCCGACGTGCGCGCGCCCATGCGTCTTCGTTTTCAGGTCGTCACGCTTCGCGGGGGTGTTCGTTCCGATCAGGACGTCGTAACCGTGCTTGACGAAGCCGTTTGCGAGCGTTACGCCAACGACTCCGGATCCGATGATGCCAATTTTCTTTGCCATACGAGACCTCACCGCCCGGCCGGCGCGATGAGGAGCAGCCAGTCGCCCGGTCCGGGTGTCTCAAATCGAATCACGGATCCGGCTTGGACCGGGCTGGCAGTCGAACGCGCGCCGGTTCGTGGGTCGACCCATCGTGGCGGCCCGCGGGCAGCGCAGGCGCATTGAGCGCAATCGCTCCAGACTCGGGCGTGTAGGCCACCAGAAGATCGCGCTCCGGCGACGCGGCAATCGCCACGAACCGCGCAGGAGCGCTCGTGCCAGGCTGCTCGGCAAGCGCGTCTGGCGCCGGTCGCAGCCGCCAGAAATCGATCGACGTAAAGAGCCCGGCCACGTGCGCCATCTGCTCGGCGCCGGGCATCACGAGCGCCTGCTTCCACGGAAGTGGCGTGCCGCTGTTCGGGTGATCGGCCGGCGGCTTCGTGCCGTCATCCCACCCCCACACACCGTGTCCGCCATACGACGTACCCGCGACCGGGGCGTTGAGCAGGCTCCAGTAGATCGCACGCCGGACGAATTCCGGCGGAATCGGCTGCCTCGACTGATACGCGAGGTGATGCTCGTACGGCGGTTCGAGGTTGATGAACGGCCGGTGCGGCTCAATCTTCCAGTCGGTCGACGGCGGGCCCTCCGTGATCCACCGCAGCGTCTTCTCGTCGTCGCCATGTCCGCTCTGGTAGCCGTGGATATCGATCCACGGCTCGTTCAGAAATTCCTGCAGCACCCAGTGCATGCCGCCGGGGTGCAGCATCACCGGCGCGTGCGGGATCTGACCGAACACGCCGCTGGCCGATGCGCTTCCACTTCTCGGCGCGCTCACCACGGTAGTCACCATCGCCCGGAAGAATCCACGCGACGTCATACCCTTGCCATCGCGCGACCATGTACTCGGGCGAGCCGGATGGCCTGGCTTTCCGGCAGGCCGAAACCCGGATTCACCTTCGGGTTCGAGCCGCTGCCGATGGCCCAGAGCAGGACCGGAACATTCAGCAGGCCGGCGCGATTCAGCGCGACGGCCTTTTCGTCGAGACGCTGGAAGAACGCCGGGTTGATCGCGATGCGCTCGTTGCCGCTGTAGGCGTGTTCGTTCAGCCGGTCCCCGTCCGGCGCGGCGCGCCATTCGGTGGCCACCCACTGCACCGCGGTGAATCCCTGAAGCGAGCGGACGTCGATGTAGTGCTGCCACTCTTCACGGGTCGCGTGCAGCGCCGCGTTCCAACCGGTGTCGGCCAGCCAGAAGAACGGCGTGCCGTCCGCGTGCTCGAGAAACGTCCGGCTCGACGACACGCGCACCGGGCCATGACGGTCGAAACGGGTCTGACCGTTGTTGGAGACCACGCCGAACGCACCAGACCGCGAATTGAGACCGCGATCGGCCTCGGGCGTCGCGCGCGTCGTGTAGGTCCAGTTGCCCGGTTGATCGGGCGAGAATCGAACGCGCCACACACTGCCGCCATCCCAGAAGCCGCTGACGGTCTGGGTCTGCCGGGATGGAGAGGTGAACGTGACGAAGAGCTCAACGTCCTGAAGCGGGTTCTCGTAGGAGCCGTGGGCTGGTGAATGCCGTTTCGAACAGCCCCCAGCGAGTGACGGTGGGCGATTGCGCCGAATCGGATGACGCGAAGCCGAGCGCCAACGCTGTGGCGAGGGCAATGTTGGACGAGCGCCGGAGACTCCGCCCACACGAAACACGCATACACGCTCCTCGAGGGCGATGATGTGAACGAGCCGCGATCCTACACCTCCGCTTCCGTGTCTGGAGCACTTCTTGCAGCCGGCGAGACCGAGGTTGACCTGAGCCGATCCGTGGACACTCCCCTGAAGCCGAACGAAACGACGAAAACCGCGCTCGTGATTCTGGCGACCATCGCCGTCGGCGCGGTCATCTACCTCGGTGCGCCTGTCTTCATCCCGGTCGTTCTCTCGGTGCTGCTGTTCTACGCGTTGGATCCGCTCGTGGACGCCATCGAACGGTGGCGTGTACCCAGGTTGCTGGCATCCACGGCCGTCGTGATGGCACTCGTCGCGGCGATGGCTGGGGGCGGCGTGCTGCTGTGGCCGCAGGTCGACGCGGTGCTGACCGAGCCTGCCTGACGGCGCGCGCCGGGTTCGCGCCGAGTTCAGTGCCACGGCAGGCGATTCGTTTCTCCACAAGTTCCGGCGCGCCACCCAGGCGATCGATTCTGCGGCCGCCGACACGGCGCCCACCGCCGCCAAGCCTGGCGTGGTGCAGGTCGAGGTCCAGCAGCCGTGGAGGCCATCGGACTGGATCTGGGCACAAGGCTTCGCGCTCCTCTGGCTGGCCGGCCAGCTGCTGACGGTCCTGTTTCTGACGATCTTCCTTCTGAATGAAGACGATGCGTTCAAGCGGAAGTTGGTGCGCCAGATGGAGACGCTCGGCAGCAAACGGATGAGCGTCCAGATTCTCAACGACATCGCCACGCAGATTCACCGGTTCATCTGGGTCCAGGCCGTCACGTCAACGGCGGTCGCCGTGGTCACGGGGCTGGCGCTCTGGTGGGTCGGCTTGGAGCAACCCGCAGTCTGGGGCTTGTTCGCGGGCATCATGAACATCGTCCCGTATTTCGGCCCGCTGATCGTCACCGGTGTTCTGACGGTCGTCGGTTTCCTGCAGGTCGGGTCACGGTCTCATACGCGGCGCTCGTCGCCGGCCTCTCGCTGGCCATCACGACGTTCGAGGGCATGCTTCTGACGCCGCATCTGCTCAGCCGATCGGCGTCACTCAATCACGTCGCCATCTTCCTCGCCATTGCCTTCTGGAGTTGGGCGTGGGGCGTCGCCGGCATCCTGCTGGCCGTGCCGATTCTCATGACCGTGAAGGCGATTTGCGATCACGTCGACGGTCTGCAATGGCTCGGGGACTTTCTGGGTGAAGAGAAGGCGGGCTGATTGCGGATCTGCGATTTGTGATTGGGGATTGAATTGCGGATTGCGTCATCGGCGGATTGAGGATCGAAGCGTTCGATCCCCAATCCGCGATGTAGCGCTGGCCCTAGGCCCTAAGCCTCGAGCCCTAAGCCTTACCTCGGCAACGCGAACGCGATGTAGCCGTACGGCCCGGTCGGGTTCTCCGGCGCGGCGCTCGTGCCGCCACCCTGCGCGCCGCCGACGTTGCCGGCCGCGACGGGCGGCGACATGAAGACGACGTACTGACGTCCGCCCGTTTCGTACATCGCCGGGATACCGATCGACTGGCCGGCGGTCTTTCCCTTCCAGATCACCTTGCCGGTCTCGACGTCGTACGCACGCGCCCAGCCGTCCTTGCCGTTCTGGAAGAGCAGCCCGGTGCGCGTCACGACCATGCCGTTGCGGGCGCCGACGCCGCCCGTATCGTGCGGGCCGTCCCCTTGCCGTTGTTGTCCACCGTCGCCGGGTCGTCGCCGTTCGGCACCTGCCACTTGATCTCACCGGTGTTCAGGTCGTACGCGGTGATCGTCGTGTACGGCGGCTTGGTCGACGTCGCCATGACGTTGTAGCCCGACTGGTAGCGCTTCGGTCAGCTTCGCCGCCTCGACATCGGCCGGCCACGGCATGTTGCCCGTCGTGCCGCCGACACCCGGGAAGAACGGCCCGCCGTAGCGCGCGGGCAGCTGCGGCCGCGGCACGCCGCCAGTGGCGACGACCGGACCCGGAGGAAGGGCCATGGCCGGCGCCACGGCCACGATTGCCACCGCCGCGACCGGCAGGGTTCGTGATCGTGAGATAGGCGTGAATCGCCGCGATGTCCTCGTTCGTCGCGTCGAGGATCGGGCGCATGTTGTTGCGGCCTTCACTGACGATGACGCGCAGGCTCTCCGGGTCGATCCGGTCCGTGACGCCCGACGAGCGACGGGATGCCCGGAATCGGTCGGACGCTGATCCGCGCCGTGGCAGGCCGCACAGTAGGTCGCGTACGCCTTCTGGCCCGCCGCGACCTGGCTCATGTTGGGCGGCGGGTTGTTGTTGCCAGCCCGCACCGCCGCGCACGGTCCGCCGACCGTCGGATCCTCGATGTCGTTCACGCGGAGCATCGCCACCTGATTGACGCCCGTCACGAACACCAAGCCGCGCTGCGGGTCGGCCGCCGTCGTGCCCCAGTTCGATCCGCCCTGGTTACCCGGCATCGAGATGGCGTCGCCGTTCAGCATGGTCGGCACGAAGAGTCCGCCCTGCGGGCCCGTGCCGTTGTTCGCGTTGCGCACGCGCTCGCGGAGCTCGCTGTACTGCTCCGGCGTCAGCAGGTGCGGGTTGACGTCGTCTTCCGTGAACGACTGCCGCACGAACGGCGCGGGCTTCGTCGGGAACGGCTGGGTCGGGGAGTAGAACTCGCCCGGACCTCACCCTTGGCCTGACCGGACGCTCCTCGATCGGCCAGAGCGGCTCGCCCGTCACACGATTGAAGACGTAGAGGAAGCCGGTCTTGCCGGCGTGCGCGACGACGTCCACGTTCTGGCCGTTGTGCCGCACGGTCACGAGCTGAGGCGCCGAGACGTTGTCGAGGTCCCACAGGTCGTGATGGATCGTCTGGAAGTGCCAGAGGCGCTTGCCGGTGCGGACGTCGAGCGCCAGGATGCAGTTGGCGAAGAGATTCTGGCCGTGCCGGTCGGCGCCCCAGAAGTCGGCGGTCGCCGACCCGGTCGGGATGTAGACGATGCCGCGCGCCTCGTCGATGGCCATCTCGCCCCAGTTGTTCGCGCCGCCCATGTACTTCCAGCCGTCCTTCGGGTTCGTCTCGTATCCGAACTCGCCCGGCCGTGGAATCGTGTGGAACTGCCACAGCAGCTTGCCCGAGAGGATGTCGTAGGCGCGGATGTCGCCAGGCGGCGTCATGATCTGTTCGCCCGACTGTCCGCCGAAGACGATCGTGTTGCGCCAGATGCGTCCCGGACTCGCGGGCTGCACGCTGTTGCCCGTGCCCTCGGCGCGCGCGAGGCCGGCGCGCATATCCACGACGCCGTTGTTGCCGAACGTCAGGATCGACTTGCCGGTCCGCGGCATCGATCTGCTGCAGGAAGCTCTGAATGGAGAAGATCAGCCGGCGGTCCTTGCCGTCCTCGCTCTCCCAGTAGTTGATGCCCTTGCTCGTGATCCCATTCAGTCCGTCGTGAACCCAGACCTCCTTGCCGGTCGCTGGGTCGAGCGCCACGATGGCCGCGTTGTTCCGGCCGAGGCCATAGAGCACGTCGCGGGCGAAGACGGGACTGAACGTCGGCGCGGCGTATGGGTAGAACCACGCCATCTCGAGCTTGCTGACGTTCGCCTTCGTGATCTGGCCCAGGTCTCTGTAATTCGAGCTATTGGCATTCGGAAGGCTGGGGCCTGGGCGGTTTTGCGCCGTGGCCAGCACGCCGAACAAGGCCGTGGCTGCAAGAGCCGTGGCCACTAACGAGAATCTGCGCTGTGAAGATCTCATGGATGTTCCTTACCTCTGGCGAACAGGTCGCCCACCAAGATGCCAGTTCAAACTGACAAAAATCCGACAGATGATACCCCGACTACGCGGGACCCGCCCCGATCGTTTCAGTCCGGCGCCGTTACGCCCCGAGCCGCTTGACCTCTCCAGACAGGCGGGCCCGCAGAAACCGCCCTGTGTGCGAGGTTTTCGAGGCGGCCACGGCTTCCGGCGTCCCGGTGACGACAACGCGGCCGCCCGCGTGCCCGCCCTCCGGCCCGAGATCGATCACGTGATCGGCCGTTTTGATGACGTCGAGGTGATGCTCGATGAGCAGGACCGTGTGTCCGGCGTCCGTGAGCCGGTTGAGCGACTGGAGCAGCCGCTCGATGTCGGCGAGGTGGAGGCCCGTGGTGGGCTCGTCCAGGATGTAGAGAGTGTGGCGCGCGCGCTGGAGTGCGCTGAGCTCAGTGGCAATCTTCACGCGCTGGGCCTCGCCGCCCGAAAGCGTCGTGGAAGACTGCCCGAGCGTCAGGTAGCCCAGGCCCAGGTCGTTCAGGACCTCAATCTTCCTGCGGATGGCCGACTCACCCGAGAAGAACGTCACGCCCTCCTCGACTGACATGTTCAGGACGTCGTCGATGGTCTTGTCGCGGAGGGTCACCTCGAGGGTCTCGGCGTTGAAGCGGGCGCCCTTGCAGGCGCCACACGTCACCTCCACGTCGGGCATGAAATAGAGCTGAGTCGTGATGCTGCCTTCGCCCTGGCACTCCTCGCAGCGCCCGCCCTTCACGTTGAAACTGAAGCGGCCGGGTTTGTAGCCGCGCTCGACCGAGAGCGGCGCTTCGGTGAAGAGATCGCGAATCGTGTCGTAGAAGCCGACGTAGGTCGCCGGGTTGGACCGGCTGTTGCGGCCAATGGGCGACTGGTCGATGTTGACCACTTTGTGGACGTGCTCGATGCCGTCGATGCCGTCGTGCGCGCCGGGCAACGTGCGGGTATCGACCAGCCGTTTCCACAGGGCTTTGTAGAGGATGTCGTTGACCAGCGTGCTCTTGCCCGATCCCGACGCGCCCGTGACGGCGATCAGCTTGCCGAGCGGGATCGTGACGTCCACGGCTTTCAGGTTGTTCTCGCGGGCGCCGCGCACCGTCAGCGTCTTGCCGTTTCCGGGCCGGCGCCGGGTTGGCGTTTCGATCTCACGTTTGCCTGAGAGGAACTGGCCGGTCGGCGACGCCTTGCAGCGGAGTACATCCTCGATGGTGCCCTGCACGACCACCTGCCCGCCGTGCACGCCGGGTCCAGGTCCCATTTCCACGACGTGGTCCGCGGCGCGGATGGTGTCTTCGTCGTGTTCGACGACGAGCACCGTGTTGCCGACGTCGCGCAGGCTCTTCAGCGTCGCGATCATCTTGACGTTGTCCTTGGGATGCAGGCCGATGCTCGGCTCGTCGAGCACGTAGAGCATGCCCATCAGCCCGGAGCCGATCTGCGTCGAGAGCCGGATTCGCTGCGACTCGCCGCCTGACAGCGTGCTCGATCGACGGTTGAAATTGAGATAGTCGAGGCCGATGCCGAGGAGCAATTGCACGCGCGTGCGGATTTCGTTCAGGACCTGGCGTCCGGCGTCCGCACCGCGGCCCGTTGGCTTGAGCGTGCCGAGGAAGGCGACGAGCTCATCGAAATTGAGCTGTCCGACTTCGTGGAGGGTCTTGCCGCCAACCGTGAACAGCAATCGCGTCGCGCGAATGCGCGCGCCCTTGCAGTCGGGACAGGTGTGTTCGACCATCACCTTGTCGAGCCACGCTTCCATCCGAGAGTTGGATTCGCCCCGCTGACGGTAGCGACGGTAGTACCGCTCGATACGCCGAGCGATGCCGCTGAAGCCGACTTCGCGGCCTTCCCAGCCTTCACGTTTGACCCTGGTGTCCGGTGCCGCGATGAGCTTGAGCTTCCTGGGCTCGATGCCGTAGAGAATCGCCTGCCGGGCGTCCTCGGACAGGTCCTTCCATGGCGTGTCCAGCGAGAAACCCACCGCCTTGGAGAGGCTGTACATCAGCCGTCCGTCCCACGTGTCCGAGTTGTACTTGAAGGCTTCGCGGACGAAACAACCGCCAATGATGCTGCGTTTCGGGTCGGGAATCAGGAGATCCGGGTGCGTGAGCTTGTCCACGCCGAGGCCGCCGCAGGTCCGGCACGCGCTCTCGGGGTTGTTGAACATGAAGTAATCGGGCCCGATGTCGCCGTACACGAACCGATGCGTGCCGCTGCAGAGGTCCTGATAGAAGCGCGCCTTCTCCGCCTTGCTGGCACCCTTGCCGACGGCGAGCGAGAGCAGACCGTCGCCGACGAGGAGCGTCGCCGCGATCGCGGCGCGAATCGCCTTCTCGTGTGCCCGGCTGACGATGACCCGATCCACGACGGCGTCCATGTGCGTGGCCGACGATTCGTCGACCGAGACCTCATCGGAGATGTCCACCGCGCGTCCGTCGATGATGAGCTCGCGGCAGCCTTTCTTGCGGATCTCGGTGAAGACGACATCGAGGTCCTCGCCGTAGATCTTGAAGACCGGCGCGCGCAGTTCGACCTCCGTGCCGTCGGGCAGTGAGAGCAGCGCTTCGAGAATCTGGCTGGACGTGCGACGGGGCGTCGGCTCTCCCGTGCGCGGACAGTGCGCGTGACCGATGGTGGCGAAGAGCAGGTTCAGGTAGCTGGCGATATCCGTGAGAGTGCCGACAGTGGAGCGGGGGTTGTTGGCGACCGTCTTCTGCTCGATTGAGATGACCGGCGAGAGCCCGAAGACGAAGTCCACGTCCGGCTTGGTCACGTGCGCCATGAAGCGCTTCGCATAGCTCGACAGCGACTCCATGTAGCGGCGTTGCCCCTCGGCGTAGATCGTGTCGAACGCGAGACTCGATTTGCCCGAGCCGGAGAGCCCGGTGATCACGACCAGACGGTCTCTGGGAATCTCGAGGGAGACGTTCTTCAGGTTGTGAACACGCGCGCCCTGCACGGCGACCGTCGTTCTGGCCGCTGGTTGGGACGATTTCGGCGCGCGAGGTTTTGGCATCGGTTGGGTCGGATCTTGAACCATGGAGCTCATGGAGAGCATGAAGTTTTGGATCTACGAGTGCTTCATGTGCTCCATGTCCTTCATGGTTCAAGTTCTTCAGGTGTTCCAAGGTCGAAGAACGCCAGCTCCTGGAGCGACACCGTGCTCTTCTTCGTCGCGCGGACAGGTATCGCCGCTTTTCCGATGAGGCCCTGGTCCGCGAGATATTCGCACGCCGTCGTCACGCCCTCAATGCCGAAGTGCCGCGCGAAGTGCGCCTCGATCTCGCTGGCCGAGCGCGCCTCGCCGGCCTCGCGAAGGTACTCGAGCACGGGCCCGAAGACGTCGCGCGCGCGGTCGGCGACGAAGCGGTCCGCAGCCGCCAGCGCGGCCTCGACCGCAGGTCGTGTCTTTCGGGTGTTCAAGAGATCGGTGTAAATCGTCCTGAAAAACGCCGGGTTGAGCGCCAGTGCCTGTGGAATGACCTCGCGATCGACGAGCTGCTTCTGTTCTGGAGCACCTCGATCTTCGCAAGGGACGTCGCGGCGTACAGGATCCACAAGGCGCTGTAATCGAGGTCGCCGCGCGTGACCAGCCACTTGTGCGCCTTGTAGATCGGCAGGAGCGCGCTCGTGGCCGCGGCCAGGAGCTGATGCTCGGTATCGCGCGCGCCGATGGTCGAGAGGCGCGCGCAGAGATCGGCAATCGTATCGTCGTGCGTGAAGAGCAGCCGGCCCTTGGCCAGAAACGACCGCATGAACGAGTTGTCGAGCGAGCCTTCCACGGTCCGACGAAACGCCGCGCGCGGCATGAGGATGGCGTGGACGTTCACGCCGTCGGCATACAGTGCGACGTCCGATTGCGGCACGAGCTTGTCGTCCATCGTGACGAGCACGAGATCGATGTCCGATTTGGACCACACCGTGTCGTGTGAGAGGCTGCCACAGAGGATCGCCGCCAGAATCGACCGGTCGGTCTTGATCTCGGCGACGAGGGCGTCGAGTGCGGCGGCGAAGGTAGAGGCGGCGTCCATGTCCGTGACGGTTCAGGGTTCCTGGTTCAGGGTTCCCGGTTCAGGTTCATGATTCAGCGTTCCGGGTTCTGGTTCCTGGTTCTGATCCGGTTCAGCGTCGCCGAACCCTCAACCAGGAACCATGAACCAGAACCCTGAAACCCTGAACCAGTAACCCTGAACCGTCCGGCGCAGCAGTGCAGTATGCCAAATACCTTCGCCATCGAGCCCCCCGTTGAACCCATGCTCGCGAAACTTGCCGACGAGGTCCCGGTCGGGCGATTTCTTCTACGAGCCCAAGTGGGATGGGTTTCGCGCCATCATCTTTCGCGGCACATCCGACGTCTTCATCCAGAGCCGGGACCTGCGCCCACTCGATCGATATTTCCCGGAGCTTCACGAGGCCGCGGCCGCTCAGCTGCCGGCCGGATCCGTCGTCGACGGCGAGATCGTGATCGCGAGAGGCGATGTTCTCGATTTTGACGCGCTGCAGATGCGCCTGCATCCCGCCGCGTCGCGCGTCGCGAAACTCTCGAAGGAGACTCCGGCGGCGTTCGTCGGCGTTCGATCTGCTGGCCGCCAATGGCCGCGATCTCCGCGGCATGCCGCAGCTCGAGCGTCGAGCCGCCCTGGAGCGAGTGCTCGACGAGGCTGGGCCCGTCGATCCATCTCACGCCGGTCACGCGCGATCGCGAGCTGGCGGTGGACTGGCTCGCGCGGTTCGAGGGCGCCGGGCCTCGATGGCGTGATCGCGAAGCCGCTCGACCTGCACTATCAGCCAGGCAAGCGCGCGATGCTCAAGATCAAACACGTCCGCACGGCGGACTGTGTGGTCGGCGGGTTTCGCTGGCACAAGAGCGGACGCGATCGTGTCGGATCGCTGCTGCTCGGGCTCTACGATCGCAAGGGCACGCTCCACCACGTCGGCATCACCTCGGCGTTCACGATGGCGGCGCGCAAGGCGCTCGTCGACGAGCTCGCGCCGCTCCGTGTTCGTGCCCTTGAGGGCCATCCCTGGCGCGACTGGGCCGAGGCTGACGGGTCACGAATGCCCGGCGGGCAGAGCCGATGGAGCGCCGGGCAAGGACCTGTCGTGGGAGCCGCTGCGCATCGAGCGCGTGGTGGAAGTGAAGTACGACCACCTGCAGGGCGACCGATTCCGACACGCGACGATCTTTCTGCGCTGGCGGCCGGACAAGCAGCCAAAGGACTGCCGGTACGATCAGCTGGACGTTACCGCCCCTTACGAGCTCTCACGGGTGTTTGGAGCAGCAAGTCAGACTGACTTCTTCCTTCTTCCTTCCAACCTCTTTCGAGACGGTTGCACGCGCGCCGGTTCACCTTTCTGCTTCCGGTAGTGCGGTGGCCACGGCGCGTCGCCGAGTCCGCCCCGCTCGTCCCGCGCCGACAATTCGAGCAACGGCTCGAGCGAATACGCGGTCGCGTCCATCGTCTCGTGCCGGTCGCCAACGTCCTTGAAACGTCGCGGCATCGTCGCGAGCGTGAAGTCCGCCGGATCGCACTCGTCGAGCTCGTCCCAGCTCACCGGCGCCGACACGCGCGCATCTTGCTTCGGCCGGACCGAGTACGCCGCGGCAATCGTCCGATCCTTCGCGTTCTGGTTGTAGTCGAGGAAGACGCCGTGGCGTTCCTCCTTCCACCATTTGCTCGTGGCGAGCGCCGGCGCCCGCCGTTCGACCTCGCGGGCAAACGCGAGTGCCGCCCGCCGAACCTCTTGAAACGTCCACTCGCGCCGGATGCGGACGTAGATGTGCACGCCACGCGACCCGGATGTCTTCGGCCAACCGACCAGTCCAAGGTCGTCGAGCACGACGCGGACGATGCGGGCGACCTCCTGAATCTGGCTCCACGGCACGCCAGGGACCGGATCGAGGTCGACGCGAAGCTCATCGGGATGGTCGAGATCGTCGGCGCGCACCGGATGTGGGTGCAGCTCGAGACACGCCAGGTTGGCCATCCAGGCGAGCGTGGCCGCATCGCGCGGCACGACTTCCTCCGCCGTGCGGCCCGACGGGAAGCTGAGGGAGACCACCTCAACCCACGGCGGCCGCGACTCGGGCGCGCGCTTCTGATAGAAGAACTCGGCGCCGATGCCGTTGGGGTAGCGGACCAGCACGTTCGGCCGGCCACCCGCCGCTCGGAGTGCGCCGCTCGCGACGGCCAGGTAGTAGTGCACGAGATCGCGCTTCGTGTGGCCCGCCTCCGGAAACAGGACTTTGTCCGGGTTCGAGATGCTGATCGCTCGATCGGCGACGACAAGATGCTCGGGTTCCGGGGGCATGTGGGTCATGTAGATCATGTAGTCATGTAGGCCATGTAGGAAAGCGCTTGTACCTCTAACATGGCCTACAACCCTACATGGCCTACATGCCCGACATGCCCTCCTGCTGGTGCCGCTCTTGCACCTCGATCACCGGAGGTTCGCATGGCCAAGAAACGCCGCGGCGGTCAGGAATTGCCCGACGACGTGCAGGATCGTCCCGAGCAGAACGCCGGATACGACGACGCGGTCGAGTTTGGTGACGCCCTCGAGACGCAGGATGCCCTCGAAACCGAATCGCTCGAGCCAGGCTCGACCGGTGACGAGCTCTCCGAGGTGATCGACGACGACTTGCTGCCGACGATACCGACTGAGCCACCGATTTTCGTCTGGCTGATACCGCTGTTCATCACCTCCCGCCGTCGTTCATCACTCAAGCAGAGGTGGGTCCGGTCTTTCTGACTAGCCTGACGTCAGGAGGACCAGATGCATCTGACACGCACGCTCGCTGTGGTTGGGGTTGCCGTCGCACTCACGGCCGTCGCGCTGCCGGCGCCTCGCGTCTTAGCTGCCCGGGCCGCCAGGGCTGCCCGGCCGCAGTCCGCACCAACCGAGCGCATCAATCTGGCCGAACGACTGGCCGCCGGGAAGCTCCGCGTCGTCAACCGCGAGGCGACCCCCACCCAGGGACGCGCGGATGGGATCCACTTGAGCGAACGCGAAGGGATCGGTATCGCGTGGGTCGAGGGCACCGACTTCGCCCAGGGCACGATCGAGGTCGAGATCCGCGGCCGCGACGTTCTTCAGCAGAGCTTCGTCGGGATCGCGTTTCACCGGCGCGACGACAACACGTCCGAAGCGGTGTATCTCCGGCCCTTCAACTTTCGTGCGGAGGATCCAGTCCGGCACCAGCACGCCGTCCAGTACGTTTTAATGCCTGACTTCGACTGGCCGCGGCTCAGGAAGGAGTTCCCTGAAGAGTTCGAGAACCCTGTTGACGCGTCGATCGCGCCAACTGCGTGGGTGCCGGTCCGGCTCGTCGTCGCGGCGAAGACCATCCAGATCTACGTCGGCGCGGTGAAGACCCCCACGCTCGAAGTCCGAAAGCTCGGCGCGCTCGATCGCGGCATGGTGGGACTCTGGGCCGGGAACATGAGCGACGGCGACTTCGCGAACCTACGGCTCACGCCAGCGAGGTAACGACGCGATGAGTCCGTCGACGCGAGACTCAGTTGGCGGGTACGTTGATCAGTCCAGCCTCGGGCGCGAAGCATCCGGCGCTCGAGGCCAGACTCGGTACGAACGCGGAGATGGCGCCCGTCCCGCGATTCGTGCCAGCCTATGCTCCGACGGTTCATCTGTGGCTATCGAAACGGCTTCGAGGCCTCGCATCGCCCGCTGGATCAAACTCGGCGTTCTAGCGTTCCTGCTGTGGACGGCGCTGGCGGTTGTCTTCGCCACGCAGCTCTACTTCGCGGGCCTGCCGTGGAGCCAG
Organism: uncultured Acidobacteriota bacterium; assembly: GCA_963793255.1. Lineage (GTDB taxonomy): Bacteria > Acidobacteriota > Vicinamibacteria > Vicinamibacterales > SCN-69-37 > CAVTYZ01. Next base: position 42,758 of record CAWBZK010000008.1, on the reverse strand, counting down.
GCGCTTCAGTGGAGCATTCCGCGGTGGTACGCGTGGGGGCTGCTGACCCCGTTCGTGTTCTGGATCGACAAACGCCTCCACGGCATGCAGTCGCCGGTCGCGCGTTTCGCGCTGCATGTGCCCCTCGGCATCGCGTTCACGCTCCTCTCGATCGTCCTGCGACTCGTGGCGCGGCCGCTGCGGGGCGCGCCCTGGCCGCCGGACATCGGCGAGTTCTTTCTCGATCGGTTCTACTCGGATCTGCTGATCTATGCCGTCATCGCCGGCGTGTCGATGTCGCGCGACTACGCGGCGCAGGTTCGTCAGCGCGAGCGTCAGGCCGCCGAGCTGGCGCTTCGGACCGCCGACCTGGAGCGCCGGCTCGTCGAGTCGCGGCTTCAGAGTCTCCGCGCGCAGCTTCAGCCACACTTTCTCTTCAACGCGCTCAACACCATCAGCGCGTTCACGGAAACCGATCCCCAGACCGCGCGTCGGCTGATGGGGCAGCTCGGCGACCTGCTGCGTGCGTCGCTGACGCACGCCAATCGTCCGCTCGTCACACTCGGCGAGGAACTGACGTTCCTCGACGACTATCTGGCGATCGAGTCGGCGCGTTTCGAAGGACGCATCGCGGTGTCCGTCAAGGCCGACGATGACCTGCTCAAGGTGATGGTGCCGAGCTTCCTGTTTCAGCCGCTGGTCGAGAACGCGATCCGGCACGGCGTCGCGCCGAGGGTCTCCGGTGGACGGGTGGACGTGACCGCCGCTCGCCACGGTGCCGTGTTGACCCTGCAGGTCCGAGGACGACGGCGGAGGGTTGCCGGCGGGCTGGCAGTTCGAACGGGACGCGGGCGTGGGCCTCCGCAACGTCGCGTCGAGACTGGAGCACTTGTACGGCCGTGCCGACCTTCTTCGCGTGGGGACGAACGGCACCGGCGGTGTCGACGTGCAGATCGATCTGCCGATGCGTCCGCCGCCCGCGTCGTCAGCGCCAAAGGTGCGTGTGAGCGCCGAGACATGAACACGGTTCGCGTGCTGATCGTCGACGATGAGAAACCCGGCCGGGAGCGAGTCCGTCGTCTCGTGAGCCGTGATGCGCGGCTCGAGCTGGCCGGGGTCTCTGCCGGCGGTGCCGAAGCCCTCGAGATGGTTGACGACGCGGTTGAGGCCGGGCGTCCCGTGCAGCTCATGTTCCTCGACGTGCAGATGCCGGAAGTCGACGGGTTTGCGGTCGTATCCACGCTCGTGCGGCGATCTCAGCCGGAGACGATGCCGGCCGTCGTGTTCGTCACGGCACACGACGAGTACGCATTGCGCGCCTTCGAGGCCCACGCGATCGACTACCTGCTGAAGCCATTCAGCGATGAGCGGTTTCAGGCCTCGATCGATCGCGCCATTCGTCTCGTGCGTGCGGGCGACGCGCACGCGCTCGTGTCGCAGATGCAGGCGCTCGTTGGGTACGGGGGGCACGGGGGCCGTGCTCCGCACACGTCGCCGAAGCCGACGCTCGACAAGATCGTCGTCAAGGGATCCCATCGCGTGCGGTTGTTGCCCGTTGAGCAAATCAGCTGGATCGAAGCCGACGGCATGTACGTGAAGCTGCACACGCGCGACGGCAACGCGCACCTGCACCGGGGGCTGCTCGGGTCGCTGGACGGGTCGCTCGACAGCCGCCGGTTTGTCCGCATTCACCGGTCCGCCATCGTGAACATCGATGTCGTGCATGAACTTCGGCAGGATGCCCACGGGGACTATGTGGCGGTGCTCCGCGACCAGACCGAGGTTCGTGTGGGACGCCGATTCCGCGCGCGGTTACAGGCGCGCCTCGGGCAAGCGCTTTAGGCAGGGCAGAGGCAGAGGGCAAAGGTCAGAGGTCAAGTAAAGATGGAGCCAGCCTTCGACCTTTGCCTCTGCCTTTGCCTTGTGATCGCGGTAGAATCCTGCCCATCACCGCCGCACACCGATTGGAGACCGTATGAGCGCACACGAACACGACGCCCAGAAACTCGGCAGGCGCGACTTCCTCAAGGCGGCCAGCGCCGGACTCGCGACGGCTGGCGTCTTGATGACGCCACGCGAACAGGCCCTGGCGCAGGCGGCCGCTGAAAAAGCCCGGCTGGATCGCCTGGCGGGCTGCACGTGGCCGATTCGCCCGCTCTTCAAGACACGGCAGCAGGCCGGGCGCGGCGGCGGCGGCTGGTGCCGCCGGGCGTGGTGGAGCCGCGGGCGCACCGGGTGCGGCCGGTGCCGGACGGCGGACAGGGACAGGGACAGGGCGGAGGACGCGGTGGCGGTCAGGGTGCGCCTGAGGAAACGGTGACCGCAGGCGGCGTGCCGATTCCGACCATTCCGGCCAATCGCGACAACACGTCGACGGCCGAGATGAAGAAGAAGTACGGCGAGATCACGATGCTGGACTTCCCGCAGTGGACCAAGGACAACTTCCCTGGCGTCACGCGGATGGACCTGTTCTCCGGCCTCTTTGGCGACGTGACCGACGACAGCATGTACATCACCGCCGCCGAAGGCGGCGGGGGCGGCGGCGGGTTCAACCCGACGAGCCCGTCAGGCCGGAAGTACCTCGAGCAGCTGGCCAACATCCTGGTCAAGACCGGCACGAAGATTCAGCACATCTCGAACAACGCGCCGTTCGCGCTCGCCGACTACGGCTCACCGGAGGCCGACGCGCGCCGCAAGGCCGGCGTGGCCATGGGCAAGCGCTGGCTCGAGGGCTTCAAGCACCTCGGCATCGTGTCGATGCGCATGAACTCGACGTCCGCGCTCGGTCCGCAGATTCGTCCGAACGCGATTCCGCGCGGCGGCGACGGCTATCCGCGCAACCTCGATCTCGTGCCGCTGATGAACGCCGCGATCGAGTCGTACAAGGAGATGGCGGACTTCGGCGGCAACCTCGGCATCAAGGTCACGTTCGAGAACCACTGGGGGCTGGCGGCCGATCCGATGAACCTGCGGATCATGATCGACACGATCAACCACCCCTACTGCGAGGCCTCGCCCGACTTCTGCAACTGGGAGCACGAGTACATGCTCTTCAACGGGCTCAAGGCGCTCGCGCCGTACGCCCACTCGAACGTCCACGCGAAGTACTGGGATCGCTGGGGCGACAAGAACGACGTGCAGCGCTCCGTTCGCATCATGCTGGCCGGCGGATTCAAGGGCACGTTCGCGCTCGAGTACGAAGCCGGCCCGCTCAACGGCGTCGAGGGCGCGAAGTACCTCTACAAGGAAGTGCTCGCCGCGCTGACCAACCCGACGCCGGTGGTGTAGCGGAAGTTAGAAGTGAGAAGCCAGAAGTCAGAAGTCGACGTTCGAACTTCTGGCTTCTGACTTCTGACTTCAGCGCGCCCCAGGTCGCGCCGCTGGTCCAGCGGATCGCGTTCAGGAACATCTCCGTGAAATAGCGGTTCTGCAGAAGCTCGCCCTTGTGGCCGAACTGGAAGTAGACGTTGCGTGCCTTGACGCGCGGGTTGCTCCAGATGACCGGATGGTCACCCATCTTCACGTCCCGCGCCGGCTGATAGCTGTTCTCGTCAACGTTCGCGATCACGTGCACGTCAGGCCGGGGTGACCGGTCGTACGTGTACCACTCGTCGTTCTCGATAGGGAACGTCCGCGGCAATCCTTTCAGCACCGGATGGCTCGCGTCCTCGACGTGGACCGTCCCGGTCGCAAACTCCCGGATGTAGCTCTTGAAGACGATCTTCCCCATGAAGTCGTGGAAGAAGGGCGACATCTCGAAACCGTCGAACTTGCCCAGAAGTGACGCGTGGTGGAAGCCGATCCACCCGATCGTGCCTTGCTCCATCGCTTTTCGGAACGCGGCCTCGGCCACCGGTGTCCAGCGGTACGGCGGGTAGTTCAGCTGGATGAATACCTTGTGGGCCGCGAGGTACTCCTCGTTGATCGGGTCTGTCGTCCGTATGTAATCGATCGCAAAGCCCTCACCCGTCTGCTTCTCCAGCCACGCCATCGCAGCGTCCACGAATGGCTGGTGGAGGGTTTGCCCAGGCTCCGCGAGCACGAGGACACGATACGGCGCAGGCGTCGCGCGCTGCGCGACGAGCCGCTGAAGCGAACGCGATGGCTACCGTCAGAACGGCCGCGAAGAGGAAGAAACGAGACGTTCGCACTTGTGGCATGAGTCCTCGGGCGCACATAGTAGCAAACGACCAGCGATTGACTGGTTGGCGTTGGCACCGATTCCGCAGTGGCCCTCAGTTCGGAGGAACGAGCCATGGATGTCGAGATCACCCACCTGCCAGAGCTTCGCGTGGCGACCGTCCGCCACCTCGGACCGTACGAGGAAATTCCAGAAGCGTTCGAACGTCTCCACCAGATCGCGGATGAGGTCGGGCTGGCGTCGATGCCCGGGACGACCATGCTCGCGATCTACCACGACGATCCGAGCACGACGCCCAGTGAGAAGTTGCGCTCCGACGCCGCCGTTGTCGTGCCTCCGCAAGAACCGCTTCCGCGCGGTCTCGTCGAGCAGACGATTCCGGAGGGGAACTACGCGCGCGCCGAATACGTCGGGCCGTACGAGCGGCTGGCGGACGCGTGGGAACGCTTCAAGCGCTCGATTCCGGGGAGCGGCAAACAACCGGGCGCGGGACCGAGTTTCGAGATCTATCGGAACGATCCGACCACGGTGCCCAAAGAAGCGCTCGTGACGGACCTGTACATGTCCATTGCCTAGATCGCGCCGCGATTGAGCGAAGGACGACTCGGGCATTGCTCTTGCACTCATAGCACGCGGAGACAACAGCTATGAGATTGCCAATCAAGTCGCTCATCGCGACCAGACTGTTCGAGTCAGAGGACCGCGGCGCCGTCGGCTACATCTTGATGTGGCTGCTTGGCGTGCCGGCGTCATTGCTCTTCGTGATCTTCCTCCTGCGAGGCTGCACGTAAATCGGGGCCTCGCGTTCGAATTGCATTCAGGAGGACGCATCATGGCCACGGATATTTCCACGTTTGCCCTGTACAAGGATCGGAAGTCGTTCGAACTGGCGCTCGAAGCGCTTCGTGCGGCGCAGTTCAGAAACAGCGACGTCTCGGCCGTGTACTGCCGGAACGCGATCAGACCACCCGCGATCTCGCGCACGAGATCCACACGAAAGCGCCTGAAGGCGCCGCGACGGGCGCGGGCGCCGGTGCAGCCGCTGGCGGCGTGCTGGGCTGGCTCGTCGGCGTTGGCGCGTTGGCGATTCCGGGCATCGGCCCGCTCGTGGCTGCCGGCCCGGTCGTCGCCGCGCTTGCAGGCGCGGGTGCGCTTGGTGCGGCGGCCGGATTGGTCGGCGGGCTGATTGGCGCCGGCATCCCGGAGGTCGAGGCCAAGCGCTACGCCGGACGCATCCGCGATGGCGGGTATCTGCTGTCGGTGCACTGCGACAACTCCGAGTGGGCGAAACGCGCACAGGAAGTGCTCAAGACCACCGGCGGGCACGACATCGTCAGCACGTCCGAAGCGACCGCTGACTATCGGCCCTGAGTGCGTGCATGGCGACGCTTCGTTTCGCGCTCGTGCTTCTCGCCGTGTGCGCGGCGACTGGTTGTGGACGCTCGGTTGATCCTGCCGCGTTCGAGCAGGCACTACGTCCAGCGCTCGAACGGCAGGCCGGCACCGTCCAGGATCGGACGGTCACGGCCGCCGTTCGAGCGTTCTACGAACAACGGAACCATCAGCCGGCGTGGACCGACGACGACGCCGTGGATGAAGCCGTCGCGGTCATCGCGGCATCGTCAGCACACGGCCTGGTTCCGGGCGACTACGACGGGCCGTCCTTGTCCACCGCCTTCGAAGCAGTGGAGAAGTCGGCGGCCAAAGACCAGGCTCGCGCGGAAGAGCTGGCGAACTTCGACGTTCGGATGACGACCGCATTGCTCCGCCTCGGTCGTGACGTCGCGATCGGACGCGTGTCGCCTGGTGTTGTCGGCGCCCAGTGGAAGCCGCGTCTGACACCATCCGATCTTGCCGCAAGCCTGGGCACGGCGCTCAACGGTGGCGGGGTGTCAACGTGGGTGGACGCGATTGCTCCTCGGCATGCCGGCTACAAGACACTTCGGGAGTCGCTCGCGAAGCTCCAGGCTGCGACACCCACCGACGACAAGAAGATCGCCGTCGTCCGTATGAATCTCGACCGGTGGCGGTGGCTGCCGTCCGACCTCGGTCAGCGCCATCTCATCGCCAACATTCCTGAGTTTCTTCTTCGGGCGGAGGAGAACGGCCGGACGGCGTTCGAGATGCGCGTGGTCGTTGGCGGGCCGGGCGACCGGCAAACACCCCTCTTCAGCGACGCAATGGAAACCGTCGTCTTCAATCCGTACTGGCACATCCCGCAGTCGATCGCGCAGGGCGAGACATTGCCTGCGATCGCGAAGAATCCGGACTACCTCGAGAGCCATGACATCGAGATTCTCGATGCCGCGTCCGGCCACCGCCATGTCGATCCCGAGGACGTGGATTGGGACGATCAGGACGCCCTGAAGTCGCTCGTCTTCCGGCAGCGGCCCGGCGATGACAACGCCCTCGGCCACGTGAAGTTCCTGTTCCCGAACCGTCACGCGGTCTACATGCACGACACGCCGAGCACGACCTTTTTCCAGCGGCCGATGCGCGCGCTCAGCCATGGCTGCGTGCGCGTGGCGGAGCCGGAGAAACTCGCCGGGTACGTGCTGCGCGACCAGCCCACGTGGACGGCAACCGCGATCTCGACGACCATGAGCGGCGATCGCGAGCAACACGTCAAACTCACCCAGTCCCTGCCCGTACACCTCGTGTATTTCACCGCGGCTGTGAACGACCGTGGCGAGCTTGTGTTTTTCGACGACGTCTACAAAGTCGACGCGAAACAGTTACAGGCTGGCCAGCGTCCAAAGGTATAATTAGGTCCCTCCACACAGTCAGGAGTTCCACCAGTGCGACGAAGAGCACGGGCAATCGGGAGACGGGTGTGCGTGGGGGCAGGTGTCGTGGCCGTGACTTGCGGCGCCGGGCTGAAGCCGGTGCGCGCGGGGGCCCCGGCGCCGGACGCATCCAAGCGAATCGCGATCGCCGCCAAGGCGAGTCTGACCCGGAACGGCTGGACCCACCCTGCCGACCCCGCCGTCGATCTCAGGGTGCTGGACCTGGCGCTTCGTGCGGCCACGTGTGCGACGCGCGCGGGGCTGGTTGAAGCCCCCGAGACGCTCACCTTGATTGACTACTCGAAACGGTCGGCGGATCGGCGTCTCTGGGTGTTCGACCTTCAGTCGGGGCGCGTGCTGCACCACGAGCTCGTCGCTCACGGCCAGGGCACCGGTGGAGATCTCGCCACCGCGTTCTCCAACGAGCAGGACTCGCACCAGTCCAGCCTCGGTCTTTTCCTGACGGCTGACACATACGTCGGCCGCAACGGCTACTCGTTGCGGCTCGACGGCCTCGATCCGGGCTTCAACGATCGTGCACGCGAACGTGCGATCGTCATGCACGGCGCCCCGTACGTCAGCGACGACTTCGTCCGCGCGCAGGGCCGGCTGGGCCGCAGCTGGGGATGCCCGGCGCTCGGCGAAGAGGTGGCACGCACGGTGATTGACCGCATCAAAGGCGGAAACCTCGTCTTCGCCTACTACCCCGATCAGGCATGGCTCAACGGATCCCGCCTGCTCGGCGACTGTCAGTCGTAACGTCCTGCCTGGCCTGAGCTTTGCACTATTCAGGTGCGTTCCCCGAAAGGGTCGAATGCATATGTGGAGAGACCTTCGTCTCATCGGCCGACCGACGGTGGGAGCGGCATTGGTGGTGTGCGGCATCGCCATCGGGGGCGCCACGAACGCAGTCGCACAGGCGCCGGCGAGCGGACGCGCCAACGCGCCCGCACAAACCGCGCAGCAAAAGCCAGCAGCAAATCCAATCAAGGACGGCTGGATCACGTTCAAGATTCACTCGCTCTACGTCCCCGAAGATGCCCTTGAAGGCAGCGACATCGACGTCACGACCAAGGCCGGCGTCGTCACGCTTGCCGGGACAGTGCCAAGCGAGGCGGGCCGTGCGCGCGCGATTGCCGTGGCGAAGGCCACCGACGGCGTGAAGAGCGTGACCGACAGTCTGCGGATCGCGCCGGCCAGTCGGCGACCGCCGCGCCGACCGCGAAGGCGACCGCGCAAGAGCGCCGGCCGGAGCGTGAACGACGGCTGGATCAAGTCGAAGATCTACGCGCAGTTCCTCACGGACTGGACCGTCTTCGAAGACAGCGACATCGACATCGACGTCGCGAACGGCGCCGTGGCGCTCAATGGCAGCGTCAAGACGACGGCCGCGAAGTCGCGCGCAGAGGCCATCGCGAAGGCGACTGATGGCGTCAAGAGCGTCAAGGACAACCTGCACGTCGGCGCCGCGCACTAGACGCGGATTCGGCGATCGAACACGTTCGACGAAATGTCCCGGGGGAGTGACGCTCCCTCGGGACTTTTCTGTTTTCAGCGCAAATAACAATGAACATCTCAAGGGCGGGAACGTAGACTTCAACGCATTAGCCCGCGCATCCGAGGTGCATCATGAAGACCTGGCCGGTCTACGGGGCATTCAGGCGCGTCTGCCGGACTTGCATCGCGCGCGGCGTCCGGCCGGTGGCCGTCAGCGCCGATCCGCCAGAAGTGGCCAAGCGACTCGCGCAGGAAGCGGGATACGGCTTTACGTTTTTGTCCGATACGGCACTCGAGACGATTCGTCGTTACGACGTGCTTTTTGACTTCAGGGACGATGCCGAGAGCCGCAGCGTTCCTGATCGATACGACCGGCACGGTGCAATGGAGAGCCGTCACCGAGAGCATCGTTCGTCAGACCCCGGCCCGAGAGCATTCTCGAGGCCGCGAGCGCGTTGCGGTAGGCCGATCGCGATGCGGCCGGAGGTCTGATCGCAGCGTTCAGCGTCGCGAGCCACTTCGTGCAACAGACTAAAAAAGTGGCCGGGTGAATTTTACGTCTCTCGTAAAATTCACCCGGCCACTTTTCGCTATGAGCCGACGCGCGTGGATACTCCTGACACTCCTGCTGGTAACCTTGGTTGCCTGGGCGCCACTCGGGGCGGTTCTGGTGGCCAGCGCCGCCGCGAGCGCGTTCGACTGCCGGGTCGACGAGGGGTCAGTTCATCCCTGCGCCGTCGCCGGCGTGGACATCGGACCTTTGTTGTATGCCCTCGGTGTGAGCGGCTGGCTGATGCTCGTCGCCTTCCCCCTGATGCTGCTGACGCTCGTCGCCTGGGTCGGCGTCGCGATCTGGGCTATTGTCCGGCGTCTCCGCCGCCCGCCAAAAGTGGCCGGGTGAGTTTTACGTTTTTTGTAAGCCGTGCAAACGAAATCGACCCGGTTTACGTCTCATCAGGGAGCGTTACAAGGAGTCGCCATGGGGTTCTTCAGCAAACTGTTCTCGGGTAAGTCGGAACCGGCCAAGCGCGTCCGGGTCTGCAGCGAATGTGGAATGCCAGTCGCCGAACACAAGTCCTGGTGCAGTATTCTCAGAGGCCAGCAGGAGATGGAGCGAAAAGCCGCGAAACCGGCGCAACCCGCCCAGTCATGAGGCGACTCGTCGCGGCGCTCGCGATCGTCCTCTCGACCGCCGCCGCGGCACACGCCCAGAGCGTCGCCGGTGACTGGCTGGGCACCCTCAACGTTGGACCGGTCGCGCTCCGTCTGGTGCTGCACATCACCACCGGCAGCGACGGCCGGCTCACCGCCACCCTCGACAGCATCGACCAGGGCGCGAAGGGGATTCCCGTGTCCTCAATCGCGCTCAAGGACTCGACGCTCTCGGTCGCGATCGCCGTCATCAAGGGTTCGTTCGAGGGCCGGGTCAGCGCCGACGGCAACACCATTGACGGCACGTGGACTCAAGCCGGCAGCCTGCCACTCGTGTTCCGCCGGGCAAAGGACGCCTCCGAACTCGTCCTGAAGCGGCCCCAACAGCCCGTTCCGCCATTTCCTTATCGTGAAGAAGACGTCACGTTCGCCAACGCGAGCGCGAACCTCACGCTCGCGGGCACCCTGACCATTCCGAGTGGCCCCGGGCCCTTTCCCGCCGTCCTTCTCATTTCGGGTTCCGGCCCCCAGGACCGCGACGAGAGCCTGATGGGGCACCGGCCATTCCTTGTGCTGGCCGATCACCTCACGCGCCAGGGCATCGTGGTGCTCAGGGCCGACGATCGCGGCGTGGCGAAGTCGACCGGCGGCTTCGCGACGGCGACGACAGTGGACTTCGCGTCGGACGCCGAAGCGGGCGTCGCGTTCCTGATGAGCCGCGCCGAGGTGAACAAACAGAAGATCGGCCTCATCGGCCACAGCGAGGGCGGCATCATCGCGCCACTCGTCGGCGCACGAAATCCAGCCGTCGCCTTCATGGTGCTCCTGGCCGGCTCCGGCGTGACCGGCGACGAGATCATCCTCGCGCAGAGCTCGCTGATTGGGACCGCTAGCGGCCTTCCGCGCGAACAGGTCGAGGCGAACGCCCGCAACCTCCGGGAGATCCTCAGTCTCATCACGAAAGAAACGGATGAGGCGGTGCTTCAGGTGAAGATTCGCGAGGCGCTGACGGGCAAGCTTCCACCGGCCCAGGTCGATCTGCAGGTCAAGACGCTGACGACGCCGTGGTTCCGATATTTCCTGACGTACGACCCTGCGGCCACGTTGCGGCGAGTCACGAAGCCCGTGCTGGCGATGAACGGCGAGAAGGACCTGCAGGTTCCGGCGAAGCAGAACCTGGACGCCATTCGCGCCGCCCTTGCGGCGGCTGGGAACACGCACGCGGAAATTGTCGAGATGCCGGGACTCAACCATCTCTTCCAGACCGCGAAGACCGGCTCGCCGGCCGAGTACGGCGTCATCGAAGAGACGATCGCGCCCGCCGCGCTCGAGAAGATCGCACGCTGGATCGCCAGTCAGTAGATCGCGCTCAGGCCTCGGCCCGAAGCGCGGTCACCGGCGAGACACGAGTCGCCCGGCGCGCGGGAACGTAGCTCGCCAGAGCGGCCGCGACGATCAGCACGAGTGAGGCGGCGACGTACGTTGCGGCATCGACGGATTTCACGCCAAACAGCAGGGCACTGATCAGCTCTCCGAGCGCGACGGCCGCGGCAAGTCCACCCAGGACGCCGATCGCCGCGAGCATCAGCCCGTGCCTGACGAACATCCGCCGCACGAGCCCACGCTCCGCGCCAAGCGCAACGCGAATCCCGATTTCCCTCGTCCGCTGCGCCACCGTGTAGGAGAGGACGCCGTAGATGCCGATGACGCTGAGGAAGAGCGCCATGCCGGCGGCGATGGCCAGCATAACGAGCGTGAAGGACGTCCGTGCCATCGACCGGCGGTAGACGTCCTCGAGTGTGCGGACGCCCGCCACCGGCAGACTTCCATTCACCGCACGCACGGCGTCTCGAATCTCGGCGACGAGCCCCTCACTGCCTGCGCGCTCGCTTCGAACCACGAAGGTCATCGACCGGCCGACCCTGACCTTGGTCAGCCAGAAGTTCTCCATGAGCGGTGGCCAATAGACGATCGCGGGCGGCGGGGTGTCCACGCCGGCGGCGTGCACGTTGGCGACGACACCGATGACCTCTCGCCACGGCGCCTCGGGATTGTCGCGCACGCGCTTGCCGAGCGCGGCGGCCGGCTCCTTCCACATCTCGCGGGCCAGGTTCTCGGACACGATCGCCACGGGCCGATGCGAGTGAATCTCGTTCCAGTCGAAGTCCCGTCCTGCGACAAAGGGGGCGCCCATCGTGTGGAAGTAGCCGGGCGAGACGAACATGAACCAGCGAATCGGCGGAATCTGGCCCTTCGCGTATGACTGGTGCTCGACGAAGAGCACGTCCGAGCTGCCGGTGCCCTGCATCGGCACGGCGCTGGCAAACGACGCCGTCGTCACCCCGGGAATCGCGGCGACGCGATCGCGGATGTCCGTCTGTACGCGGAACACGTCGACCGGCTCGCGGACCACGGTTGCCGGGATCGCGAGGCTGACCAGTTGCACATGGCGAGGGTCGCTGAAGCCAGGCTCGACCAGACGCAGCGCCACGAACGAACGGATCATCAAGCCGGCCGCCACGACGAGCACGGTGGCCAGCGCGACCTGCGCGACCACGAGCACGTTGCGCGTCCGGCTACGCGCTGGGCTGGCGCTGGCCGAGCGTCCGCTGCTGCGCAGTTCGTACGCGAGATTCGGCCGCGTCTGGCGCAGCGCAGGAATCAACCCGAACCCGAGTCCCGAGACGACCGAGATCGCGAGCGTGAAGCCCAGTACGAGTGGATCAACGGAGATCTCGTTCAGCCGCGGCAGACTGGCGGGACCGGCCACGACGAGCAGCCGGAGGCCGGCGAACGCCAGCGCCAGGCCGAGCGTGCCGCCAAACAGGCTCAGCAACACGCTTTCGATCAGCAGGGCACGGGTGATGCGGCCGCGGCCCGCGCCAAGCGCCGACCGAATCGCCAACTCCTGGTGGCGGCCCTCCGTGCGCACGAGCAACAGGTTCGCGACGTTGGCGCAGGCGATCAGCCAGGACCACGCCAATCGTGCCCATCAGCACCCAGAGCACGTCGCCGATGTTGCCGACGACCCGCGCTTTGAGGGAACGAGGAATGGGTGTGACGTTCGCGTTCTCGAAGATTTGTCGAGCGATGCCGCTCGGCGCCGGCCACGCCGTCAGCCAGATGGGGACCATACGCCGTAAGTCCTCCGTCGCATCCGCGATCGTCTTGCCAGGCTTCAGCCGGCCAATACCACCGAAGTTGAACTGTCCGAGAACAGCCTGTGCGCGATTGAAGCGAAACGGCAGGATGATCTCCGGGTCCTGGTCGAGGAATCGAAAACTCCGAGGCATCACGCCGATGATCTGCCGCGGACGCGAGTCCACCACGAGGCTCTGGCCGATCGCCGATGGATCTCCGCCAAACCGCTTTTGCCAGTACCCGTACGTGAGTAACACCGTTTCCGGAGACTGGGGCGTGTCGTCTTCCGCTGAGAATGGACGGCCGAGCGCGGGGGGCACACCGAGGGCCTTGAGGGTGCCGTCGTTCACGAGGAGCGACGGCACCTGTTCTGCTTCGCGTCCTCCCGTCACAGCGACGGTCGTCGGCGTGTAGACGCCGAGCGCCTCGAACACGCGGTTCTCATCGCGATACGTGAAGTACTGCGCCGCCGAGAGGCCGAGCTCCGGGGCATTTACACCTGGCGCCGAGTGGAGCAGATCCACAAGCGCCTCGGCGTCGGGAAACGGCAACGGTTTGATCAGGACACCGTTGACGACGCTGAAGAGCGCGGTCGCGGCGCCGACGCCCAGCGCGATGGTGAGGCTCGCGGCGAACGTGAAGCCGCGCGCGCGCCCGAGCGCCCGAGCACCGTAGCGGACGTCCCGCAGCGCATCCTCGAAACGCCCCGCCCGGAACTCGTCGCGTGCGCCTTCCTTCGTGCGTTCGACGCCGCCGAACCGGATCAGAGCCTGTCGCATTGCCTCGTCGGGGGAGAGTCCGGCGCGCCGGTTCTTCTCGGCCTGCTGTTCGACGTGGAAGCGAAGCTCCTCTTCCAGGCCTCGTTCGAGGGCGCCGCGCCGGCCCATCGATCGGAGGCGCCGCCAGGCTTCGGCCAGCCGCGTCACGACGTGCGTCCCTCTGGGACGGCCGCCTGAATGACCTGATTGACTGCCCTGGACATCCGTTGCCATTGCGCCAGCTCCTCGGTGAGGCGGCGGCGTCCGGCTCGCGTGAGCGAGTAGTAGCGCGCCCGTCGATTGTTCTGAGTGACTTTCCAGCCGGAACGAATGAAGCCCTGTCGCTCGAGGCGGTAGAGCGCGGGGTAGAGCGTGCCCTGTCCGAGCCGCAGGATGTTCTCGGACCACTGTTCAATCCGCTCGGTGATGCCCCATCCGTGCATCGGCTCGAGATCGAGCGCTCGCAGGACCAGCATGTCGAGCGTGCCCTGCAGAAGATCGCCCCGTTCCTTCGTCATGGCCGTCCTTTCGATAGACGAAAGAAGCGTAGCGTCAGTTCCTTTCGACCGTCAAGGGGAAGGGGAAATGTCCGCGACGACCGGCCGGTGATCCGAGGCCTCAATCGGCGGCACGCGCACGTTCCGCGCGCGGAGGTCCCCGGACGTCAGGATGTAGTCGATGCGGCGGACCGGGGCGGTCGCCGGATACGTGAAGCCGGCGTCGGATCCGTTCGGCCACGCGTCGCGCAGCCGCTGGAAGAGCGGCGCGAGCTCAACGGCGTGCGGAGGCGCGTTCAGATCGCCCATCAGGATCATCGGGCCGTCGATCGCGTCGAGGCGCGCGATCGTCGCGGCGACCTGCAGATTGCGGACGCGCGGGTCGGCGCGGTAGTCCAGATGCGTGGTGAACACGCGCACGCGACCACCTTCGATCTCGACGGTCGCTTCCAGGAAACCCGGCATCAGCTCAGGTTCGGTGGCGGCCGACTGCGTGGACAGACGCGGGAGCAGGTGGTTGTGAAACTCGACGATCGGATGGCGGCTGAGAATCGCGACGCCGAACTCGCGACGCGGCGAGGTGCCATCGCCCGGCAACTGATAGATCGGCCCGAAGCGGACGTGCATGCCGAGCGCCTTGGCCAGCTCTGCAGGCTGATCCGCGAAGTTGCTCCGTTTCTCCCAATGCGCGTCCACCTCCTGCAACGCCACGATGTCGGGGCCCGCCTCGCGGATCGCGCCGGCGATCGTCGACAGGTCGCCGTGACCCGCCGCGATGTTCCACGTCATCACCCGGAACGGCTGAAGCTGCCGAGGCGCCAAGGGCGCCACCTGAAGCAGGCAGGCGATCAGGGTGACGATGCATGAGCGCGGACCCTGGACCCCTGGCACCTTTCGCCCTCTGGAGCCTTCCTCAGAGCTCGTGCGACAAGACGCGGTGTACCGCCGCAGCCATGCGCTCCCACCGCGTCGTCTCGTGGGTCAACGCCTGGCGGCCCGCTCGGCGGATGGTGTAGAAACGCGCGCGCCGATTGTTCGTCGAGGTGCCCCACTCCGCGGTGATCAAGCCGCGATCCTCCAGCCGCTGGAGGGCCGGGTAGAGGGCCCCGTGATCGACGATGAGCTCGCGTTCGGAAATCTGGTGAATCGCGCGGGCGATGCCCTGTCCGTGTTGAGGCCCGAACCGAAGGATGCGCAGGATGAGCACGTCGAGCGTGCCCTGGAGGAGCGCGAGCCGTTCGTCCGTGCGAATCATGGCGTGGATGGCGCGATCGTCGTGTCCGTCGAAACCGCGAAGCGGCGGAAGTGTCCGTACGTGGCCGTCGCGGTCACGCGGCCTCGCTGCAGCTGATACTCCTCGTGCATTTCGACCGGGACCGCGATTTGCGTCTCGGCATCCACCCTGAACGTCGTGGTCACCCGGGCCGTGCCCGCGCCACTGAAGGTCACGAGTTCCGATCGAAGAACCCGCCCATTGCCTGCCTCGATCCAGAACCGTCCGGACGCGGGAAGATCCGAGTCGCGGTCGCCGCGGATGAGCGTCGGCCGCACGTGTTCCTCGTACTTCACGATCCACACGTCCGGACCGGCGCTCTCGTCCTGCTTTTCGAGGCTGAAATCGAAGCGTGGCTGCAGCGACGGCCGCAGGAACAGCAGCGTGTGCACGGGAGTGTTGACGGTCCGCGTGCACACTTCCGATGTTGTAGCGGGAGCTTTCGAGCGCGATCGCCTCGGCTCGGGCGAGGAGGGCGCTCGTGGGCTGACTGAAGAGCTTCGCGAGCCGCTCATCGCGGTCGCGGACCGGTGCGCCGCCGACTTCGAACACGTCGCGGAACGGTTGCCACTCGGCGATGCCGCCGACGCGGATCAGCAGCAGGTCGGCGCGCAGGTCCCGCTGTCCGCCGCTCCGGAGCATGCCCGAGGGAACACCGGCGGACACGTTCTGGACGTAGTGCTCCTCGGTCACGACATTCGAGAAGGCTTGCGCGAATCGCGTGACGTACTCGCCGGCGCGGCGGACGACCGCCGCCACGAGCGGCGTTTGAGGCGCCCTCGCGGTCAGGCTCGATTCGGCGCTGACCTCGAAACGCCGGAAGTCGTCGTAACGGGCGAAGCCCGTGATTCTCCTCGCACGCTGGCGGCTCCGTGCGTCGTCCGCGATCGAGTACTCCTCGCGCATCTCGACCGGAACCGCCATTCCAAGGCGTTCATCGTTCCGGTAGGTCGTGACGATCCGCGCCACCATCGCGCTCGTCGCGAGCACGAGCTCCGTTTTGTCGATTCGGCCCGTGTCAGCGTCGATCCAGAACCGGCCAGACGAAGCCAGGTCCAGGTCTTCATTCGTCGTGACGCCGCGAATGAGCGTCGGCGTCGCTGATTCCCTGTAGGTGACCCGCCACGTGTTCTCTCCCACGTCTGCATCGCGTCCGTCGAGCGAAAACCGAAACCGGGGCTGAATGGCCGACTGAAGGAACAGGAGGGGCAGGACCGGTGTGTTGATCGTCCGCCCGGCGAGTCCGATGTTGTGCCGGGCGCTCTCTTGCGCGATTCGCGCAGCCTGTTCGTAGCCGTTGACCGATGAGGTTTGAAACAGCTTGACGAGCCGATCGTTGCGCTCGCGAACCGCGCGACCGTCCACCTCGAACACATCGCGGAACGGACGCCATTCGAGAGGCCCGCCGACCTTGAGCAGCAGAAACTCCGACTTCAGGTCTCTCCGCGTCCGCGCGACGGTCGCGCTGCCGGTCGTCGAACCGAGACGGGCGGATGTCTCGACCTCCTGCGCGTACTGCTCGCGCGCGACGATGTTCGAGAAGGCTTCGACGAAGCGGGCGACGTAGGCGCCCGCGCGACTCATCAGGATGGTGAGGTCTGGTGTCTGCCGGGCGTCAGGCGACGCGGCCAGGAGACTCGCGCCGACGATGGCCACGGCGACGGCGCACGACGCCCTGAAGAGCATGCGCGTACCATACGCCTCTCGGGTTAGCTGTCAACCTGAAGGCTTCCAGGGCCAGGGTTCAGGATCCAGGTTCTGCGTCGAACTGCGACCTTTGAACTGCGTCCATCGCATTCTCGACCTGGGCGCGCCTGTCAATTCGCGATCCGCGTAGGCGCGCGAACGGTGACGCCTTTCCGCTTCGTGGTCACCGCGATGCGGTCGTTAGGCTTCGTACCCGCCGGCAGGGTGTAGGTGATCTCGGTACTGATTCAGGAGCTCCGTGGCGACCTGCTGCATCGCGGGCCGCATCGTATTGACGGCGACGTCGATCTGCCGGCCACCCGATTCGCCCACTCCGCCGCCCAGCACGGTGGGGACCACCGTGACGCTCTCGCCGGATCGATTGGACTGCATCGGATACCGGTCCACGCCCGCCGGCGAGACCACGTACATCGTGGCGCGACTCGCTCGGATTGCATTCAGCACGGTCGAGGCGGCGATGGGCGTCGTCTCCTCGCCACCCATACGCATGACGACAATGGCCGGGCGCGAGCCATCGCGGCGAACGACCTTTGCGACATCGAGAATCGCTTCGATCAGCTGGGTCCCCGCGCCGGGTGCCGAAGAGCGACGACCCAGCCGAAGGATCCCGCCCCGCAACAGGTCAGGGCTGGTGGTGAAGTCTGTCAGGCGTTCCGGCTGGACCACGATCCCGGTAATCGCGATCTCGCCGTTGCCGAGTACCGCCTCGCAGAAGGTCAACGCGCCCTGTTGGAACTGCCCGCCGCCGCGGTCCGACACGATGAGCGCCGCGCGTAGAGGCTTAGTCGCCGCTCGGACCGCGATCTCCTGGACGCGCCCGCCTTCGCGCAATTCGAACTCCTGAGCGCCCATGTCGAGGACGGGCTTGCCGTCCGACGACGTGACGGTTGCGTACATGGTGCGCGTCACGACCTGCGCCGATGTGCTGGTGGCGGGCAGCGCGATCGGCGCGGCCGATATGACCGCCGCGATCGCGGCGATACGCTGAAGCGGCCTCATTGGGGCGCTCTCCCGGGCGCAGCGACGTTCGTGTCGGTGCTCACGCTGAATCGCCGGAAGCTGCCATAGGTGGCCGTTCCGATGAGCTTACCGCTAGGCAGCACGTATTCTTCCTGCATTCGGACGGGCACCGCGACCTTCAGGCTGTCGTCCTGCCGGAACAGCGTCGTGAATCGGATCGATACGTCGTCGCCGGTCAGGACGAGCTCTGTCTGCAGGATGGCGCCGGCGTCGCGGTCGATCCAGACCCGGCCCGACGCCGGCCGGTCCGCGTTCTGTACGGTCCTGACAATCGTCGGGCGCGCGAGCTCACGGAAATCGACGACGTCCACACGGTCCGAGAAACCGGGCGTTCGCTCGCCGCGCGAGAACTGGAACCGCGGTTGCTGGCCCGCCTGCAGGAAGAGCAGTGTCAGGACGGGCGTGTTGAGGGTGCGCTCGACGGCGCCGATGTTGTATCGGCGCTTTCGTGCGCGATGCGCGCCGCCTGGTCGAGCGCGCCCGCCTCCGGTTGTTCGAAGAGACGCGACAAACGTTCCTGCCGGTCGCGCACCGGCGCGCCATCCACTTCGAAGACGTCGCGGAACATCTGCCACCCGAGCACGTCGTCGGTCCGAACGAGCACCAGGTCCGACCGCAACTCGCGATGGCTCGCCTGGGCCGATTCAGCCGGACGACGGGCCATCAGCCGGCCGCCGGCCAGCAGATCCTGCACGTAACGTTCTTCGCCGATGACGTTGCCGAAGGCCATCGTGAAACGATCGACGTATGACGCCGCAGACTTCAGAACCGGTACCAGCGCCGCATTCACCACCGGAATGGCGGCTTGCGATGGCACGGCCGGCGCGGGAGTTGGGGAAGCCGTGGCGCGTTCACGTGCCAGAGGCGCGGAGGCCGTCGTCGCCGGTGGTGGCGGGGCAATGGGCGCGGGCGGTGGCGGCGGGTTGCGCGACACGTCCGGTGCCACGGGTTGTGGAGGTGGCGGCGCCGACCGCGGCACGACGACCCACGACCGCGATCGCACGGATGCGCCGCGTGGAAGGCCGGTGACTTTCACTTCGAGCTGGCGAGCCCGTCCGTCGCGATCCGCGTCCTCTGGTTCGACGCCCAGCACGTACGACGCCGAGGTCTCCCTGAGAATGCGCTCGAAGGCGAACTCACCCCCACCCTGAATCACGTTGAACATTGCGCCGCCTGAGCCGGCCGTCAGACGATCGAGCGGCGCGCTGACGAGCGCGGCGTCCCGTTGGTAATTGTCCGTCACGCGAGGCGCTCCGGACGCCGACGCCTGGGACGCGTTCTGGCGGAGGTTGTCCACCCACAGCGTGTAGATGGTCGCGTTGGCTCTGGCCGCGTCCTGGCCGACGATCGCGCCAAGATCGATTCCGATGTCCGGACGGCCTCCCGTGCGATCAGCACTGATGATGCCCGCGCTCAGAAGGACGATGGTCTTGCGTGCCGGGCTTTTCGCGAGCGATTGGAGCATCGACCGAAAGCTGCTCAGGCGCTGGGCGATCTCGGCCTCTTCAAACAATGCCATCGACTTCGCGTTGGCGATCACGCGCTGAATGAGATCGCATTGGCTCGCGGTTGCCATGATTTCAGCCGCTCTGCGGACGATCAGCGGATCCGGTCGTGGATTGCCGAGGTCCGGCGCGCCGGGCGACGTGAGGTCGATGATGTCGGACGGGTTGAACCGGCACGGATCCACCGCCACCCGTGTGCCGACGACCTTGTCGAGCGCCGCCAACACCGCCCCGTGATTGGTGGTGGCGTCGGTGATCTGATCGATCGGGAACGGCACCAACGCCACGAGATCGTTCGGCTGGAGGGAATCGACGAAGCCCTTTGCCGCGGACACCAGCACGCGCGTGTCCGCCGGCCTGAAGCTCATGGTGTCGACGGCCAGAACGTACACGCGGCCCTCTTCCGCACGTGACGCAGCCTCAAGACCCGACGCGGGTGATGCGGCTGGCACCGGTATGGCGGCTGGCGGCGCCGCCAGCGTTCTCGTCGTGTCGAACCTCACGAGGTCCACGGAGACGATTCGCCGTCTCCGACCTTGAATCGAGACTTCGAAGCTGGAAGGTTGGAGGCTCGGAATCGGGTTGCCCTCACCGTCGACGACCTGCACGTCGACGGCGACAAGGTCCACGCCGGAGCGGAAGGGTTGCTGCGCTGCCGGCCGCCCAGCAACCAGGCACGCCACAGTTACCACAAGAACCGAGAAGCCAGTCCGCATCCACACCAACGATACGCCCACTGGCCGCCCAGGCCACTGGAACCGTGAACCTTGGAACCCTGGAACCGTGGAACCCTTTACTGTTTCGTCGTCGCGTCCGTCTTGACCTCGAAGCGGCGGAAGTTGTCGTACGTGGCCGTTCCGGTCACGTACGCCCGGTCGAGCTCAATGGCCTCCTTCATCTCGACCGGCACGGCAATGCCAAAGCGTGGATCGTCGCGATAGGTCGTCGTGAGCTCGGTCCGCATCCTGTCGGAAGACACGGTCAGCGTCGCGCGTGACACCCGGCCCGTGCCGGCCGCGATCCAGAATCGTCCCGACGCGGGAAGGTCGATGTCCTCGGTGCTCCGCGTACCGCGAATGATGGTCGGCCGGAAGTCCTCGTGATATTCGAGCACCACGTCGTGTTTGTCAGCGCCGGCGTTGCGCTCGGCGACCTTGAACTCGAACCGGTGCTGAATGTTCTCCTGCAGAAACAACAACGAGAGGACTGGTGTGTTCGCGGTTCTGGTCGCGAGTCCGATGTTGTGCCGGGCGCTTTCCTGCGCGATCCGCGCGGCCTGCTCGAGTCGTGTGGCGGCTGGCTCCGTGAAGAGCCTGGTCAGTCGGTCGTCCCGGTCGCGCACAGCCTTGCCGTCCACGAGGTAGACGTCGCGGTAGGGCCGCCATTCGAGCGGGCCGCCCACGTTGAGGAGCAGGAAGTCGGACCGAAGCTCTCGATGCGAGCCCGGTACTGGCTTCCAGCGCAGCCGCAGGGCGGCGTTGGCGGGTTTGACGTCCTGGACATAACGCTCGGTCGCGACGAGGTTCGAGAACGTTTCCACGAAGCGCGCGGTGTATTCCGCCGCGCGCGCGAGCACGTCCTCGGCCGTGGGCGCCTGAGCCGGCGTCGCGGCGGCCAGCATCGTGACGCCGGCGACCGTTACGAGGAGCGGCCGCAGGCGCGATGAGAGACGCACTCGAAGGCTCCTACTGAATCCTGAATCGCGCGTCGCGACGCGCCCGGTTGTTGCCCGCGGACACTTCCACCGTCACGAGGTACTCGCCTGGCGTCAGGTCTTCGACGGGTAGATCAATCCTGTGCTCACCCGTGGCGGAATCACCGCCCGAAGCGTTGTCGATCACCTGAGTCAGCTCGGCGATGACGTCGTTGTCGGCACTCGTCAGACGGGTCGTGATCGTGCCGGCGGCATCCTTCGGGCGGTAGAACCGGAGCCACGCCGTGACCCGATCGGTCCTCCGGAATGTGCGCCGGGCCGTGGGCGTGAGCGGAATGACGTCTCTGAACGCGTCGACGGGCACCGCGCGCGGAGTGGGCGTGACGTTCAGCACGAGGCCTGACAGCGACAGCGCATTCTTCTGGAAGTCAGGCACCTCGGCGTAGGTGTAGACGCTGCCCGTGCGTCCGTCGCCCGCTTCGACGCCGACGCGGACCTCGTACCGGCCGGGCTTCAGCGGTAGGCGCGACAACACTTCGAACCGTCCCGTTTCTTGCCCCGTCGCGTTCCACTGCAGATCCAGCTCATGCTGCTGTGAGCCGACGCTCTGACCCGTTTCCGGGTTGTACGCGGTCGTCACGATGCGCACGCGCTCGCTTCGTGCCATCCCTCTGACGCCGTTCGGCTGGGTGACACCCACGATGACTGCGAGCGACGAGCCTTCCGGCGCCTTCGGATCCGCAAATGGCAGCACGTTGATCTCGAGTGGCACGTCCGCCTTGGGGAGCGGCCCGGTCATGGCCGCCTCGGCGTCGCCGGTCTCGGTTGCGACCATGCGCCGGCGCTCCTCGGGCGTCGGTGCGAAATATCCGCGCCGGGTTCTCACCTCAACGCCGGGCCGGGCTGTACTCACCTTGATCTGATGCAGCCGGCCATCGTCTTTCACGGTCGGCGCCTCCACACCCAGGAGGTAATAGAAGCTCGTCTCCTCGATGAGCGGCCGGACTTCGCGTTCCATATCGTTGTTGCGGACGACGGCTCGGCCGCCTGTCTGCTCAGCAATTCCGCGCAGGAACTCGACGCGTAGGTCGATACCGCCGTTCGTGTCGATAGCACCGATCTCGGCTAACGTTGGGGCCCGATCCGTGGCGATCAATCCGCGCGCGTCGAGGGATTGGATCGTGACGTTGGCGAGACCGGCGCGACGATACACATCCGCCAGTGCGCGTTGCTTTCGAACGTTGCAATGCTCCGCGCGGTACGCGTAGTTGTTGCCCTCGGCGCTGTACGGCACGGAGACCTGGGGATCCACACGAACACCGGCGCTGATGAAGACGATGACCTTGCGCTGTTCCGGCAGGGCAAGGAGCCCGTCGGCAATGCGACCCAGTGTTTCAATTGAACACGCTCCGCAATCGCAGCTTGGTCGATTGATACCGAAAGGATCGCCGGTCTCGACCGTCACGAGGCCGTTCGTCTGCGCGCCACGAAAGAACCCCAGGTTGGCGGCCGGAGAGGGTAGTAGGGGCGCCTTTTCTATCGCCCCGAACAACAGTTGTCGATCCGTCGTGAAATTCTGTGACCGGTGGCTGTTCTCTGTGAAGACCACCGCGGCCAGGTCGTTGTCGGCCAGTTCATCGACGGCCGCTCGCCCCAGTTCGCGCATCTTCCGAACAGCAAATAGATCGGCAACGTCCGGCGCGTTGAGACTGCCGTCGTCGATGACGATCGCGACGACCCTTCCCGCCGGCCGGGCGTTGGTGACGACGTCAGGCGCGACGTCTTTCATCCACAGCGCGCCCGGGGGCGCCGCCGGGCGCGTCAGCTCAACGGATTTGAACGCTGAGACTGGCCGCACCTGTCCGTCGACGAGCACCGTGAAGTCGACGGCCGTCAGGCCGCGGACAGGACGACGGTCTCGATCGAGCACCGATACATCGAGCTGAATCAGCTCGACGCCGGCGCGGAACTGCGGCAGATCGCTCCCTCGGTCCTGTCGTGCGCCGATCAGCGCCGTGAGGCACAGGAACAATCCCGCAGCCGGGGCGAAACGATGTCGCATGGATTGACGCTCAGCATGCAAGATGCGTGCGTCGGGCGCAAGTTTGGAGGCACCCGTGTCTTCGGATTCGGCGCCGTACGAAATTCAGGTCACTGTCCCCGCGATTGACCCATCACGAGACGAGGCGCCTGGCTTGGCCGAACGGCGCGTCTGCCGATGTTGAATCCATTGACGATGACCGGTTCGGGTGGCGTGCGGCGGCCGGGTGACAGGTCGTAGACCAGCAACCGTCCCGGGTTGTTGAAGACGGCCAGAGGCGGTCGCTCGAACGCAGCCAGGTGCGCCGCGCGCGGGAACCGCTTTGCGAACTCCTTGACCTCCCAATCCTCGAGTGTGGCGTAGGTCCGCACACCGTTCTTCTGCAGCCAGTCCAGAAAGTCGTCCATCGGCCCGCCCTCCGCCATGTTGGCGAAGTTGACGGTGACGCGCGCGCCGTAATAGCGCACCGAGCCGCTGTGGTTCAACGTGACCACGACGCTGTTGGGTTCAGTGACGCGCCGGGTCAGCGCGGCCGCGACGGCATACCGCCGCATGCCTGGGCCAACCTCGAACACCGTGTGTGTTGACGCGAAGCGCAACTGCGCCAGGCCGACGGCGACGATCCCGCCGACCACGGCGATCCGGACCCACCGTGCGTCCATGCGAAACAGGGCATCAGCACACGCGCCGACGCCGAGCATGATGAGCGGGAACGACGCCAACAGAAAACGTGAGTACCACCACGAGTCGAAGACGACCCACGCACAGTAGATCGCCCAGATCGCCGCCACGAACGCTCCGATGACGAGGAGGACCGCGCGCTCACGCACAGCAGGCCAGAGCCTTCGAACGGGAAACGCGAGCGCGGCCAGCCCGAGCAGCACGACCGGAGTGTGCACCTCGACGAGTGCCCTGGAGATAGTTCCGGAGGTTCGGAAGCATCCGCTCTGCCATGAACAGTTCCGCGAGCGGGCCGTACCCCGAGGCCAACGGGGAGCCATACAGCCGGTCGTTGAGGATCGCGATGATGATGGCGGCCGGCGCAGCCGCCATTCCAAACACCGCGAGATGGACCAGCGAGCGCACACCGGACGCTCGCATCCTCAGGAGGTACAGGCTTCCGAGCACCAGCGCGAGCGGCGCGAGGTTCGGCCGAATCAGTACGGCGATCCCGGACAGCGCACCGGCGCCTGCCGCGCTCGCCGTGCTTGTACCGAGAAGCAGGCAGAATGCTCCCATCCATGCTGCCGCCACGGGAACGTCGCTCATCGTCGCCATGGAATGCGCGAGCACGACCGGACTCGTCGCGACGAGCCAGGCGGCGACGAGCGGCGCGATGCCCGAGCCAAGACGGCGTCCGAGTGCGTACGTCGCGAGAACCAGCAGGCCGCCAAACAGCGGCACGACGAAGAACATCCCGTCCTGTCCCCCGATGAATTTCGCCAGCGCCAGCATCATCGGCAGACCGGGCGAATAGACCGGAACGATCGCGCCGGCGTCGGAGGGGTGCGGACGATACCCGAGTGGCGAGAACCACCACGGCTCCTCAGGCCACGGCGAACCGCGCACGAAGGGTTGATCGACGACGAGATTTCCGCGCAGCCAGAGATCCGCCTGGCTGACGTAGCCGTATTCGTCCGAGCCACCAACGACCCGCGCGCCGAACACGACCGCGAGGACGAAGACCGCGGCCGCAAGCCCGGATGCGGCTCTCCACGGCGTGCGGAAGAAACGAACCACCTGCCACACGAGTGGAACGCGGGGCAGCAGCGGAATCGCGAGCCATCCCGCAAACGTCCAGGCCGACAGCACGATGCGGTATGGCGAAGCAATCGGCGCGACCAGGACGGCGGCGAACGGCACGCTGGCCAGCACGGCCACGACGGCGTAGCCCAGCCGAAGCGGCGGCTGGCGATTCGCGGAGTTGGCACGAGGAGCAGCGCCGCGAGCGCGATCCCGACGACGATGGCCCAGGCACGGGACGGCCGAACTGACGAGATCGGAAGCGCCGCCCGGCAGCACCATTGCGTGCAGCCACCCAGTCGATCGGCCGTGGTGAGTCGCGAGCTCGAGATACTCGAGACGTCCAGGGCGCCGCGAATCGCTTTCGATGACGAGTTCGCCACCAGGCCGGCGATCCCAATCGCGAACGGCACAGTCGACACGACGTGCGCTAAGCGCCGCGACCAGCGGCTCGCAGACGGCGTGATCGTTGACCCGAATCGAGAACGTTTGTGGCTGGTCTGTGTCGTTCCGTATTCGCGCGATCAACGCGAACGGAGGACGCAAGTCCGTGCGCGCGTTCGTCGTGCAATGTCGATGCGCGCCACGCCTTCCGTGACGGGCATCGCTTCTCGAACCATCCTGATTCTGATTGGGTCGAAATCGAGGAAGACACCGGTCGCGAAAATCCAAGCTGCAGCTGATCCGCCGCGAGGACCGCAAAGACGACCCGGCGAATCCTATGTGTCCGGCAGGTCGCCGGCGATGCTCACACCGCAGCTCCGTTCACGGTCCGTCGAATCCCGAGCGGATTGTCGTCACGGAGCGCGGCCGGCAGAAGCTCGGCCGGAAAGTCCTGATAGCAGACAGGCCTGACGAAACGATAGAGCGCCGCGGTCCCCACCGATGTGAACCGGACGTCGGTGGTCGCGGGATACGGTCCGCCATGGTGCATCGAAGGACAGACTTCCACACCGGTCGGAAAGCCGTTGATGATGAGCCGCCCGGCCTTCTGTTCGAGAATGCGCAGGAGCGGCGCCGCCGCCGCGAGATCCTCGGGCGTGCCATGGACCGTCGCGGTGAGCTGGCCGTCGAGGTTTCTGGCGATCTGCTCGAGCTCGTCGAGGCTCGACGCGGAGATCAGCAGCGCGTACGGACCGAACACTTCCTCGGCCAGCTCGGGACGGGCTCTGAAATTCACGGAATCGGTCCGCGCCACGACGGCTTCGCCGTGGGTTCTGGAAGCGTCGGCGCTCGCGGCCGATCGAGCGACGACAGTGACGCCGGTCACGGCAGAAGCCTGGGTGAGTCCTTCGTGATACGCCTCGGAAATGCCCGCGTGCAGCATCGTCGCGGGCGCCGTTGTCTCCAGGAGGGCGCTGAACGCCGTTTGGAACGCATCGAAGGTCTCGCCGCCAAGCCCGAAGACGAGGCCTGGTTTCGTGCAGAACTGGCCGACACCCATCGTCACCGAGCTCTTCAGTCCCTCAGCGACCTTGGCCCCGCGCTCTCGCATCGCTTCGGGCAGGATGAACACGGGGTTCACGCTGCTCATTTCTGCGAAGACCGGAATCGGCGCCGGACGCGCCGACGCGGCGTCGAACAGCGCGCGTCCGGCCGCGCGCGATCCGGTGAATCCCACCGCCGTCGTGGAGGGATGGCGAACGAGCGCCATGCCGATGACCTTGCCGGCGCCGTGGAGCATCGAGAAGACGCCGGGCGGCAATCCGCACGACTGCACGGCGCGAGCAACCGCGCCAGCGACGAGCTCCGACGTGCCCGGGTGTCCGCTGTGGGCTTTCACGATGACCGGGTTGCCCGTGGCGAGCGCGGACGCCGTGTCGCCGCCAGCCACGGAAAACGCGAATGGAAAGTTGCTCGAGCCGAAAACCACGACGGGCCCAATCGGCACGAGCATGCGCCGCAGGTCCGGCTTCGGCACGGGCTGGCGGTCGGGCATGGCCGTGTCGAGGCGCGCGTCGACCCAGGAGCCTTCGCGTGCCACCTGCGCGAACAGCCGTAGCTGATTCACCGTGCGCGCGCGTTCGCCGGTCAGGCGCGCTTCCGGCAGTCCGGTTTCGACGTGCGCGCGCGCGATCAGCGCGTCACCGATGGCCATGATCTCGTCGCCGATCCGTTCGAGAAACGCCGCGCGAGCCTCTCCCGTGGTCTGGCGATATGCCTGAAACGCCTCGCCGGCCAGCCGCAGCGCGGCATCCACGTCGAGCTCCGATGCCATCTGAAAAGGCGGCTGCAACTCCGAGCCGTCGAGCGGACTCCGCGCGAGAAAGGTTCGTGTTCCGACGACCTGTCGATCGCCGATCAGGCTATGACCGTGAAGTGATGGTGGCATTGATGATTTGAAATCTGAGATTGATGATCCATTGATGATTGTGGATCGAGGATTGACGATTTGTGATTGAGACCGTTCTGGCCCCAAGCCCCAAGCCTCACACCACGCGTCACCGTATTCTGCAGCCGTCCGATTCCCGAGATGTCGATCGTGACCTCGTCGCCTTCCTGCAGCGTGAACGACTCGTCTGGAACGACGCCGGTGCCGGTGAGCAACACGGCGCCATACGGAAAGACCTGAGAGCGGAACAGAAACGAGGCCAGCTCGTCGAACGTGCGCTTGATCTGACCGACAGACGTGGTGCCGTTGAACACACTCTTGCCCTGGCGCTGAATATCGAGCGAGATCGACCAGGCTCTCGCGGCGGACTCCGGCGTGCCGAGGGTGATCCAGGGACCCAGCGAGCATGACCGGAAGTAGGTCTTGGCTTGCGGCAGGTAAAGAAGGTTCTCGCCTTCGATGCTTCGCGAGCTCATGTCGTTGCCGATCGTGTGGCCGACGACGTGGCCGCGCGACGACAACACGAGCGCGACTTCGGGTTCCGGAACGTTCCAGGTCGAATCGCGACGGATGCCGACGGGCTCGCCGGTCGGCACGACCTTATCCGGCAGGGACTTGAAGAAAATCTCAGGCCGCTCGGCGTCGTAGACGCGGTCGTACGCCGTCGCGCTGAAGTCGGACTCCTCCATGCGCGCAGCCTTGCTCCTGAGGTACGTCACGCCCGCGGCCCACACCTCCTGGCGCTCCACGGGCGCGTGCAGCCTGACGCTGGACAGAGCGTGGTTGGGGAGCGGACCGTGCGCGGCCACGCGGACTGCAGCGACCGGGTCGCGGCTCTCGAGGAGCGCGGTCAGGCTCGTGAGCCCGGTGGGCGTCAGATCCAGGACGGTGTTCTCGTCCGTCACGACCCCGAGGCGGATGTCGTCGCTACCAGTGGAAAAACGGCACACTCGCATCCGCAGATCCTAGTCCAGTCGGCGAACGAGGAATCGTGACGGTGTCACAATCCTTCGCGTGGATCAGTGGGACCGCGGCCCTCGCACCCTGGTGGTCGTGCTCATTGTCGTTGCCGCGCTCCTGGCAGCCACGTACTGGCTGGCGTTTCCAGTCGTCGTGCGTGCCGCCGCGGCTCGCGTACCGCAGAGCGCACTCGAGACCATCGGCACTCAGGTGCTGGCCTCACTCGACGGCGGTCTGCTGACGCCGTCAGAGCTGCCGGCGGCTCGGCAGATGACTCTGACCGAGGCCTTCGGTCGGCTGTCGCTGCCGCCGGAGCTTGCGGGCCACGCCCGGCTCGTGTTCCGCAAGAGCGATGCACTCGGCGCGAATGCGATGGCCCTGCCGTCTGGCGTCGTCATCGTGACCGACGACCTGGTCGGGCTCGCGAAGGACGCCGACGATGTGGTCGCCGTCCTCGCGCACGAGGTGGGCCACCTCGAGGGCCGGCACGGCGTGCGCGCGGTGATTCAGAGCGCGCTCGTCGCGGGCCTTGTTACGGTCGTATTGGTGACGTCAGCGCGCTTGCCGCCGCCGCGCCGGCCGCCCTCCTGAACGCCCGCTACTCGCGAGACCTCGAGCGCGAGGCCGACGCGTACGCGGTCGGCGCGCTCCGCGCAATCGGCATTGCGCCCACACGGCTCGCCGACATGCTCGAGCGGATGGAGGCCGAGCGCGCTGGCGAGGGGAACGAGAGTCCGCCGGGCGCGTTTGCCTACCTGTCCACGCACCCGACGACGGCGGAGAGGCTGAGGACGTTGCGGCAGTAGAAAAGTGGTCGGGTGAATTATTACGGTCTACCGTAATAATTCACCCGGCCCCTTTTTGGGCGGCGCCGAGCCCGGCCAGCCGGCCCGTGGCCCACGCCCAGGCGAAGTTGTGGCCGCCGATGGGACCGAACGCGTCCAGGATTTCGCCGCAGAGAAACAACCCGCGCACCCGGCGGCTCTCGAGCGTCCGCGGATCGACCTCATCGAGCGCCACGCCGCCGCCCGTGACCTCAGCCTTCTTGAAACCTTCGTGGTCCGGTCCACGGCAACGGGTAGGCGATCAGGCGCTCGACGAGCTTCATGCGATCCTCGCGACGAAGTTCGGCCGCGTGCAGGCCTGTGCGGGATCCCGCATTCGGCCACCAAGGCGTCGGCCAGCCGCTTCGGCACGTGCGCGGCCGACCACGTTCGCGACCAGGCCTCCCGCGCCGACGAGCTCCCGATGCCATGACGCTTCATCGAGTTCGGCCCATCGCACGCGAAGCACAGCTCGCGGACTCGTCTGCCGCAAGGCTCCGGATGGCCACGTGGGACATGTCCAGAACCGACGGTCCGCTGTAGCCGCGGTGCGTGAACAGAAAACCGCCGTGCGCCTCTGCATCCGCGAGGGGTCTGTCCCTGCCTACGACGTGGGACTGACCCCTCGGGGGATGCCGCGCGCGGATCCTCACGTTCAGAGACACGCCGGCGAGGTTCGCGTGAACGGCCGGCGACGCGACGAGCGGCGTGAGCGCCGGATACGTCTCGTGCACGACGTGCCCGAGAGCCCGCGCCACGGTGAGTCCCGTCCCGGTGCTGCCCGTCGCCGGCACCGAGAGGCCGCCGGTGGCGAGAATGACGGCGGACGCGTCGAGCTCACCGCGCGACGTCCGGACGACGAGACCTGGTGCGGAGGGCACGACATCGACGAGCGCGGTGTTGAACCGGAACTCGACGTTCTTCCGCCGAGCGAGGTCGATGAGTCCATTGCGAACATCGCGCGCGCGATCCGACACGGGAAACCACTTGCCAGGATCGGGCTCGAACTTGAGCGGCACGCCGACATCGCGCTCGAAGAACGTGCGCTGTTCCCGGAGCGGCCACGAGCAGAGATACCGGCGAACAAGTGGCGCCGGCGAATCCGTGACGAAGCGTCTCGGCGCGAGCGTCTCCGGCAGGATGTTGCACCGCCCGCCGCCGCTGATGAGGATCTTCCGCCCGCCGTCCGGGGTCGTTTCAATGACGGTGACTGGTTGCCCGCCAGCGGACGCGAAGATCGCGGCGGCCAGACCGGCGGCGCCGGCGCCGACGACCACGATCACCGCGGCCTCGAGTCCAGCTCGTCCCAGCGGCG
Organism: uncultured Acidobacteriota bacterium; assembly: GCA_963793255.1. Lineage (GTDB taxonomy): Bacteria > Acidobacteriota > Vicinamibacteria > Vicinamibacterales > SCN-69-37 > CAVTYZ01. Next base: position 12,433 of record CAWBZK010000008.1, on the reverse strand, counting down.
ATAGATGGCCTCGAGCTCGGACCGCACGGTCTCGATGCGTCCGAGCGCGGTCGTGATGGCGGCCGCCGATTCCTTGTAGAAATCAGCGCCGGCGATGGATGCTTCGAGCCTGGCCTGTTCGGCTTCGAGGGCGTCGATGCGCGCCGGCAGCCCTTCCAGCTCGAGGCGTTCGCGGTACGACAGCTTTTTCGCGGAAGGTTCCCGCCGGGCTGGCCGAGGCTCGCGGGGAGCGGCAGTCACAGGAGGCTCGGATGGCGCGGTCAGCGCCACGATCGCGCTGCCATTGCTCATAGCCGCCCAGGTGCTCTTCGATCCGTCCGTCACCAGTGAACACGAGCGTGCTCGTCACGACGTTGTCCAGGAACGACCGATCGTGACTCACGATGAGGAGCGTGCCATCGAACGCCGCGAGCTCCGCTTCCAGCAGCTCGAGCGTCTCGATGTCCAGGTCGTTCGTCGGTTCGTCCAGGATGAGGACGTTGGCGGGCCGGGTCAGCAGTCGCGCCAGCAGCAACCGGCCGCGTTCGCCGCCAGAGAGCGCCTTCACAGGCGAACGGGCGCGCTCCGGGGGAAACAGGAAATCCTCCAGATAGCCGTAGACGTGACGAGTGACGCCGCCGACCGTCACGGTGTCGTTGCCGTCAGCGACGGTATCCACCACACTGCGCTCGGGATCGAGCGCCTCGCGTTGTTGGTCGAAGTACACGATCTCGACGTTCGTCCCGCGCCGCACTTCGCCCTCGTCCGGCTCCAGGGTCGCCAATGAGCAGGCGCAGGAGCGTGGTCTTGCCGGCGCCGTTCGGCCCGATCAACCCGATGCGATCACGGCGCATGATCCGCGTCGAGAAATCGTGAACGACCGGCCGGCCGCCATAGGCCTTGGTGACGTGTTCGGCCTCGAAGACCATTTGCCCGGACCGCGAGGCCGCGGCGATGTCGAGCCGCACGTTCCCCGCCATCGGCCGGCGACGGGCGCGTTCCTCGCGCATCGCCATCAGCGCGCGCACGCGGCCCTCGTCGCGGGTGCGCCTCGCCTTGACACCCCGCCGCAGCCACGCTTCTTCCTGCGCCATCCGTTTGTCGAACTTTTCGTTGGCGACGCGCCTCGATTTCGAGCGCCGCTTCCTTCTTCTCCACGAATGTCGCGTAGTCGCCCGGCCACGATGTCAGGTGGCCGCGGTCCAGCTCGATCGACGCGGGTGGCCAGCCGCGAGAGGAACGCGCGGTCATGCGTGACGAAGACGAGCGCGCCGCTGTAATCCGTCAGGAACGCCTCGAGCCATTCGATCGCTTCGATGTCGAGGTGGTTGGTGGGCTCGTCGAGGAGAAGCAGCGTCGGTTGCGCGACGAGCGCCCGGGCCAGGAGCACGCGACGGCGCCAGCCGCCTGAGAGCGTCTCGACGGGCGTGTCGGGCGGCAGGCTGAGGTGATTGAGCACGAGCTCGACACGTTGCTCGACGCGCCACCCGTCCCGCTCCTCGAGCTCGTGCTGCAATCGTCCGAGCGTTTCGAGCGCCTCGGCGGTCGCGTCTTCCGCGACCGCGACAGCCGCGTGATGGTAGGCGGTGACAACGTTGCAAAGGTCGCCAAGGCCTTCGGCGACGACGTCGAACACGGGGCTGGACGTCGAGAGCGCGGCATCCTGCACGAGCCGGGCGGCGCGAAGGCCGGGCTCCCGCCAGATCGCACCACGATCTGGCTCGAGCTCGCCGGACAGGATTCGAAGCAACGTGGACTTGCCGGTGCCGTTTCGTCCAATCAGCGCAATCCGCTCGCCGCTCTCGATCGTGAGCGACGCGTGGTCCAAGAGCGGGACGTGTCCGAACGCCGTGGACACGTCATCGATGGCGATCACTGGCATCCGGACGACGGTACCACGCTCGCACGAGGGGTCTGTCCCCGCTCACGAAGTGGGACTGATCCCTCGTAGAAGAGCGGGGTCTGTCCCCGCTCACGAAGTGGGACTGACCCCTCGTGGGAGAGCGGTGCTACTCGGCGACGATCCGTATCTCGCCGATGCCGCCGCGAACATCGAGGTCGATTCTGACCGGCGACGATTCGGCGCGTGGGTTGGTCCAGCGGCCGTCGCGTTGTTCGAGCCCGCTCACACTGATCGAGCCAAGTCCGCCTGACGCCGTGGCCGAGATCGCGACGTTTGCCGGTAGCCTCACGGTCGCGGACCCGACGCCGCCGTGGATCTGCACGCGGTAGCTCTCGACCGGGTTGCCCCGCAGGTCGACGTCGGCCTCGCCGGCTCCGACGTGCATTTCGACATTACTCAAGTGGAGGGTGCCGAGCTTCATGCGCGCCTCGCCCGCGCCCAAGTGCGCGTTCAAGTCAATCGGCCGCCCGTCATTCAGCGCCAGCCGCCAGCGGTTCTCCGTATCGCCGAAGACGGTGGGTCCGTCCCCTTGTGCGATCTCCAGGTCACTTTCGGCGCCGTTCACCGAATGGGTCACGACTGGTTTCCATTCCGGGACGTTGTAGGCGAAGTCGGCCTCGGCAAGCGTGGCTGCGCCGCCCCGGACCTCGAGCTCTCCGGCCGACATCTTGAGGCGGACCCGGGTGCGGTCGGCCTTGTCGAGCTCGATCAGCCGGCGTTCGTGTGCGATCGGACCCGTGGCTCCGTGTCCGATGCATCCAGACAGCACCAGTGTCGCCGCGACGATTCCGTACCTCAGCATGTGCTGTGCCTCCGATGGAACCAACCCCGCGTGGACGGCAAAGTTGCACTCAGAACCTCAGTCGAGCCCCAATCTGGCCGTGCAGGCCGACGTTTGGCACCCGTGCGGAGCCCAAGGCGACCGGCACCGACACCGTGCCGGCGACCACTGCCGCCGTCCCGATGAGTGACAGCCGGCCGACCAATTTGAACTCGCGGCTGACGGCAATCGAGCCACCCACGCCCGTGATGTCGTAGCCGGCTCGCTCGTGGGCGCCCGACGTGTTCATCGGCAGACCGCGCACGATGTTCGCCGGTTTGGTCATCACGGCGCCGCCGTTGGCGTGCAGCTCGAACCCATGCGTGCGCCAGGCGCGGCCGGCGAGGAGCGGCGTTGGGATGTTGTCGGCCCACCTCGCCGGGTGGCGACGATGCCCCGGCTCAGAAACCGCCTAATTGAAGTGTCCGGAAACTCAAACGCCCTTCCGGAAACTCCGAAAGGGCGTCTTGTGAACGAGAACGATCAGCCCTTCCGTTTTACGGCATGCAACCCCGCTCCATCGTCGGCATGCCGACGCGGAGGAGACCGAGATGGACGCGCCAAATCCGGAAGAACATGAGGCGAACATGTCGCTGGTTTTACCGCGATCGGAGCTCGACGTCGCCCGAGAACGTGTGGAACCTGAGGCGCGGCCCGGCGCCGCCCTGGAGCGTGCCGTCGATGTTGTTGCTGCGCCGCCGGCCGGTCGACATCGTCGTGATCGGCACGTTCGAGTCGAGTTGTCCGCTGAAGCTGCTGAACGACACGTTGCCTTTGGTCGCCGCATCGAGCGTCACACGGATGTCCGCGCTGAAGGTCTCGGCATCGATCTCACCCTTGAGACCCTGGACCGTAATCGTGCCGCTGAACGTCTTGATGCGCTGGTCGCCCGACAGGCCTTCGACCGTGACGTCGCTCGAGAACGCGTCAATGTCGAGATCGGCCGACGAGGGCACCTCGATCATCATCTGGGTTTCCACGACGTTGTTGTTGCGCCGCTCTGATCCGGACTCGCGCCGATTCGCGTCAATCGTCACCGTCGATCCGGCGGTCGCGACGTCGAGCTTGATGCGATCGAGCGTTTCGCGCGGCGCGCGACGTGTCGCTTTCACGACGACGTTGCGGCCGGAGCCGGCCGTCACCTGAATCTGTCCGGAGAAATTCTTGATGCGGACCGTGCCGTTTGCCGGCAGCGGGACGGTGCGCTCGACGACCTCGGTTTCCCGCGGGCCCCTGTCGTCGTCATCGTCGCGCTGATTCGTATCCCTGGGCCGGTCGAGCAGGCGATCCGGCCCCTGGTCCGGCGTCAACGCCAGCACATTCGGCGTAACCACTCCAACGACCGCCACGAGGCCGCCAATCAACCACAGCTTCCAGCCATTCACTTTGTTCATGGGATCGAACCCCCTTCCGTCCCTTTGACGGAAAGACCGCCTCGAGCGTTGGAAGGAGTGCTCCAACCCGTCGAACCTTTCGTACGACGTGGTCTATTCGCTTCTGAGCGCGACGTTGGGGTCGACGCGCGAGGCGCGGAGGGCGGGGATGCGCACTGCACAGACCGCCGACGCTGATGAGCACGAGCGTGGCCGCAACGACCGAGACGCCGTCGAACGGACTGATGCCGAAGAGCAACGTGGAGATGAGCCGGCCGCCGAGGAACACCACCGGCAGACCGAGCACGAGTCCGATGGCCACGAGCCACAGCGCCTCGCGCACCACGCTCCAGACCACGGTCGAACGCGACGCGCCGAGCGCCATGCGAAGACCGAACTCCGGAGTGCGCCGGGCGACCGCATTCGCGAGGACACCGAAGAGGCCGAAGCCCGCGAGGCCGAGCGCGAGCGTGCCGAATCCCGATGTCATCAGGAGGATCAGGCGCCACGGGCTCATCGCGCGCTGAACGCGGTCACTCATCGGCACGATGCTCTCGACGGGCAACTCGGGAACGGACCGGGTCAAGGCGCTTCGCAACGCCGCAATCACCTGTTCGGGCGCGCCGGTGGTCCGGACCTCGAGCGAACGTGGGACGACTCCTCGCTGGGTCAAAGGAAAGAACACGGTTGGCACCGGCGCTGTCGCCAGACCGAGCACCCGCGCATCGTCCACGATCCCGACGATCTCCGGTGTCCGGCCCCGATTGCCCGAAGCGCTTTCCGATAGCTTGGCCGTTCGGAAAATAGGTCTCCGCGAGCGTCCGGTTCACGACCGCGGCCTTCTGGCTGCCACCGGACGTCCGTCCCGTTCAGCGGGCGGCCCGCGATGATCGTCATGCCGACCGTCGAGAAGTAGTCCGGCCCGACCGTGTTGACGACAAACATCACGACTTCATCGGGCTGAGGGCGGTAGCCTTCGATCTCGTAGCCATCCTCGCGGGCGCGGCAGTTCGACTGGATGCCGCACATCGCCAGCGCAGCCGACCGGACGCCGGCGACACCACGCGCGGCAGAGACGGCGCGTTCGTACAGGCGCGGAGTAGGCGGCGGGCGCGACATCACTCAGCCGTGGATCCATCGCTACGGATAGCAAGCGGTCGGGCTCGAAGCCGAGATCGACCTGGCCAATGTTCTGAAAGCTGCGGACGACGAGCCCGGTGGCCGTGACGAGGACGAGCGAGAGCGCGACCTGCGCGACGACCAGCACGCGTGCGGGGCCGCGCGCGAGCCGGCCGACGGAGCCGCGGGCCCCGGCCCTGAGCGCGCCGATCGAATCGACCCGCGTCGCCTGGCGCGCCGGAACGACGCCGAAGATGACGACCGAGACGCATGCAACGCCCGCCGTGAATGCCAGCACCCGGAGGTCGATGCCAACGGCAAATGGTGGTCCGCTCTCCATCGTGGCCATTGCCATGCGTGCCAAACCGTCCGCGGCCCAGTTCGCGAAGACGAGCGACGCGGCGCCTGCCATCAGGATGAGCAGCGCGCTCTCCGTGAGCAGCTGATGGAACACTCTGCCTCGGCCCGCGCCGAGGGCCAACCGCACGGCGATCTCGCGTTGGCGTTCCGCCGACCGAGCCAGGAGGAGATTCGAGACGTTCGCGCACGCCACCAGCAGCACCAGGGCCGCCATCGCGCTGAGGGCATAGAGGGGAAGCCGGAACTCACGCCTGCAGACGCGAGAACCCCCGCGTGAACGGATCGAGGACCAGACCGGCATCCTGTTTCAGGACGTCGGTCATCGTCGCGTTGAACGCCCCGCGAGATGCGGCGACTTTCTCCTGCGGCGCCCTGACGACGACATGCAGCCACCAGATGTTCGGCTGCGCGAGCCACGGACGGTTCGGGTCGGCGTTGTCAGCCGTGAAGTCCTGCGAGTACTTGACGGCGGCCTGCGCCGTCAGAGGCACCCAGATGTCGACCGGCAACTCGAGCCACGCGCCCGAGAAATCCGGCGGACCGACGCCGATGATGGTGAACGGCGCGCCGTTGATCGTGAGCGCGCGGCCGACGACGTCGCTCGCTCCAGCGAAGCGGCGTTGCCAGTAGGAGTGGCTGATGACGGCGACCGGGCTGTTGTCGAGGAGCGGGTCGGTGCTGTCCGGAAGGCCGCGTCCCATCACCGGCGGCGCGCCGAGCACGGCGAAGTAGCTGGCTGACACCAGTTGAAGCATGGCGGGCGCCGTGCTGGAACCGTCAGCAAGCCGCGTGTGCACGCGCGCAACGCCGCGGCTCATCGCCGCGACCGTGACGCCTTCCGGCGCGACCTGTATCAGCCGTTCGAGCATGGGCCCCGACAGCCTCGCGCTTTCTGGTCCTGTGACGACTCGTTCTCCAAGATTGACGCTATAGAGATCGCCGGCGCCGTAGAGCGGCAGCGAGCGCATCATGATCGCGTTCAGCAGCGAGAACATCGCCGTGTTGAGGCCGATGCCCAGGCCGAGCGTGATGACGATCGTCGTCGTGACCAACGCATGCTGGCGAAGCACGCGCCAGCCGTAGCGCAAGTCCTGGAGCAGCATGCGGGCGTGCTCCTTCGGCGCCTCGACGATCACGCCTGTCAGCGCCTCGAACCAGAGCCGCGCGCGATCCCACACGCCGGCGGCCCCGCGATCGCGATCGACGAACGCGATCAGCAGCTCTCGGCGGTATTCATCACGGAACGCGGCAGGGTAGAGGGCTAGGAGGGCACGGAACGCTCGAACACTCAGCGGGTCCCTTTTGTTGGACAGTCACGGCGTCAGGTCCTTCGCGGCAGCAAGCCGCTCGCGCGCGCGTCAGCCAGCAACCGATGCAGACGTTGTGCTTCCGCGACGGCCACGGCCCGTCCGATTCGCGTCAGCCGGTAGTAGCGACGCCGCTCATCGTCATGTTCCGGGTCGGGCCGCTCAGCCAGTTCTTCGATGAGGCCCTTTTCGAGCAGCCGCCTGATGGCGGCATAGAGGCTGCTGGGGCTGAGGCGCAAGGCACCATCCGTCCGTTCCAGAACGTCCTGCATGACGGAATACCCGTGCCGATCGCGATCGGCGAGCGACACCAGGATGTGGAAGGTGTCGCGGTTCAGCGGGAGGAATGATTCCGGCGTTGGTGTCGTGGTTCGCGAGGGACGGGTCGGCATGACGCTCGCAACTATAGCAAAAACGGATATAGCGAGATCGGGACGAAATAGGCGCACGACTGTCAAACACGGCCGCGGCACAGGAAGTTTCAGCGGGATAGAGTCGGGCGAGCCTACTCGGGGGCAGTTCAAGGCATGGTTGAACCGGCGTCGCCGAGGACGTGGACGATGACGGTTCGACGGTGCGGGGCGCGCCGATGTTCCCAGAGGTAGATGCCCTGCCACGTCCCAAGGCACAGGCGGCCATCCGCGACCGGGATGCTCAGGTTCACGGCGGTCAAGGCGGTCCGGACGTGCGCGGGCATGTCATCGGGCCCTTCGACCGTGTGTTCGAACAGCCGATCGCCGTCGGGCACGAGTCGATCGAAGAAGCGCTCGAAGTCCGCGCGGACATCGGGATCGGCATTTTCCTGAATGACGAGCGACGCGGACGTGTGCTGCAGGTGCAGGGTGCACAGGCCGGTCCGAACGCCTGCCAGTGTGACCTTTTCCTGGACGTCGTTCGTGATGTCGTAGAACCCGCGTCCTCGCGTCGCGACGCCAAGGCGGCTGAGCGTTTGACTGAGCATGTCTTAATTGTGGGGGACGGAGCCCTTTTCCACAGATTCGCTCTAAACGGGGACAGAGCTCGGGCCGGATCGGCCCCCGAGCTCTGTCCCCGTTTGGGCCAGATCTGTGGAAAAGGGCTCCGTCCCCCCGATCTGGCCACACAATCCAACATGGCCTGGACCGTTGCCGGCAAGACCATCCTGATCACCGGCGCGAGCCGCGGGATCGGTTTCGAAGCCGGTGTCGCGCTCGCTCGGCTCGGGGCGCGCGTCGTCCTCGTCGGCCGCGATCGCGCGCGAACGGACGCAGCGGTCGACGCGGTGCGATCCCGCACGGGCGCACGCGCGACGTCCTATCTCTGCGATTTCTCGTCACAAGCGTCAATTCGTGAGCTCGCCGCGGCGGTCAGGCGCGACCATCCGGTATTCCACGTGCTCGTCAACAACGCTGGCGGCGTTCAGAAACGCCGCACGGTCACCGTCGATGGACTCGAGACGACATTCGCCACCAATCACCTCGGGTACTTTCTCCTCACGAATCTGCTACTCGACATCGTCATCGGCAGCGCTCCGGCGCGCATCGTGACTGTTGCGTCGATTGGCCATCGCAGCGGGACGATTCACTTCGACGATCTCGGCCTCGAGGACGGGTACGGCATCCTGAAGGCCTACAGTCAGTCGAAGCTGGCCAATGTGCTGTTCGCCGCCGAACTCGCGCGCCGTCTCGAAGGCACGGGTGTGACGTCGAACAGCGTGCACCCGGGGTCGGTGGATACCAACATCTGGACCGGCACGCCGCTCTGGGCCAAGCCGATTGTCGCGGTCCTGCTTCGCCCGTGGTTCATCACGGCGGAAGCCGGCGGCGCGACGATTGTTCAACTGGCGGCGAGCGCTGACCTCGACGGAGTGACCGGCCTGTATTTCGAGAAGCAGAAACCGGTCGCGCCTTCAGCCGCTGCAGAAAACCGGGCAACGGCGAGGCGGCTCTGGGAGGTGAGTGCGAAACTCGTGGGGCTCGAACCTCAGCTACAGCCGCGGCACGCCGAGGCGCTTCGCGGCCGTAATATGCCGTGATGCTGTTCTGGGACATCCGGTACGCACTGCGGGGTCTCTGGCACAGCAAGGGCTTCGCGCTCACCGCGGTCGCCTGCCTGGCACTTGGCATCGGCCTGAACACCACCATTTTCAGCATCGTCGATGGCGTGCTGCTGAAGCCGCTGCCATTTCACGATCCCGATCGCCTGATCGTTCTTGGCGAGCGGAATCCCAAGTCTGATTCGCAGGCGGGCGTCTCTTATCCCGACCTGCTGGACTGGCGCGTTGCCTCGACGACGTTGAGCGCGATCGAGGTCGCCTCAGGGCGATCGCTGAACCTGTCGAACGATGGGGAAGGGGAGACCGAGCGACTGGTCGGCGCGGCGGTCTCCTGGAATCTGTTTCCCGAGCTGGGTGTGGCGCCGATCCTCGGCCGGCAGTTCAATGCCGCCGACGACCGGCCCGGCGCCGCTCGCGTCGTGCTCCTGAGCCACGACTTGTGGACCGTCCGCTACCACGGCACCCCTCAAATCGTCGGGCGTACCGTGCACATCGACGGCACGCTGCACACCATCATCGGGGTGATGCCACCGGGCTTCAGGTTTCCCACCATCAACCGGCTCTGGGTGCCCGTAACCCCGCTCGCGCACGAGTCGCCGCGCGATGTCCGGAACCTCTTCACGTTCGGGCGGGTGAAGGCGGGCGCGAGCGCTACCCAAGCCACTGACGAGCTGACACGGATCACCGAGCGACTCGCGCGGGAATATCCGGCGACGAACGAAGGCTGGACCGTCTGGCCGCGAACGCTGAGCGAGACATTCCTGCCGGGCGATGTCCGGCAGATCGTTCTGCTGATGATGGGGGCGGTGACGCTCGTGCTCTTCGTGGCGTGCTCGAACGTGGCGAACCTGCTGCTCGTCCGCGCCAGCACGCGCCGCCGCGAGTTCGCGCTTCGCGCCGCACTCGGCGCCGGACGAGAGCGGATCGTTCGACAACTCCTGACGGAGAGCATCGTTCTCTCGCTGGTCAGCCTGCCACTTGCGCTCGGACTCGCCGAGCTCGGCACGCGGCTGATTGCGTTCTCGATTCCCACAGACCAGGTGCCGTACTACATCACGTTCTCCGTGGATTGGCGGACGTTCCTGTACTCCATGGCGGTGGCCGTCACCACCGCGCTCGTCTTCGGAATGTTTCCAGCAGTCCAGGTTTCCCGCGGGAGCCTGCGCGACAACCTCGAGGAGAGCGCGCGCGGCGCGACAAGCGGCCGTTCCCGAATTCGCAGCTCGCTCGTGGTCGTGCAGGTCTCTTTGGCGTTGGTCTCGCTCGTCGGCGCGATGCTCTTCGTCAGAACGTTCCTGAACTTTGACCGCTTCGATCTCGGCTTCCAGACCGATCGATTGATGACGATGCGATTCGCGATGTCGGGCACTGCCTACGAGGGCGCGGACGCTCGGCTGCATCGCACCGAGGACGTCGTCCGCCGCGTCGAAGCGTTGCCGGGTGTTGCCGCCGTGTTCGCGTCGAACCTCATCCCCGTGAGCGGGGGCGGCGGAGGCGGCGACGTTCAGATCGATGGCGAGGGGGGCAGGCCCGAAGATCCGAAAAAACCTCAGGGCATCGGTTTCATCGGCGTGACGCCAGGCTTCTTCAGGGCGTTGGCCGTTGAGCTTCGGGGAGGACGTGATTTCACCGACAGCGAAGGGTTCTCGCGAACTCCAGTCGCGATCGTCAACGAAACGATGGCCCGGCAGTTGTGGGTTTCGCGGCCGGCGATCGGCGGCCGGTTTCGGATGGTTGGCGACAAGGAGGCGCCTGACTGGTTCACGGTCGTCGGAATCGTGCGAGACCTTCGGCTGTACCCGGTCGATCCCCAGGATACTCAGCCGCAGCCCGTCGCCTTCGTCCCCTATGCCTATCAGCAGTCGCTCAGCACGGGCCTGACCGTCCGCGTGGCCGGGGGCGACCCGGCCGGGATAACGCCCGCCGTGCGGGCCGCAATTCGTGCCGCGGATTCGAATCTGGCCGTCACACAGATCCGAACGATGGATGAGGTGCGCAGAGTCAGTTATTGGGAGTTCGGACTCTACGGCTGGATCTTCGGGACGACAGGGGTCGTCGGGTTGTTGCTCGCGGCCGTCGGCGTCTACGGCGTCCTGTCGTATTCAGTCGAGCAGCGCACGCGCGAGATGGGCGTGAGAATGGCTCTCGGCGCCGACCCGCGTGACGTCTTGTGGCTCGTCGTGCGCCACGGGGTCGTCTTGGTGGGCATCGGCGTGGCGATTGGTCTCGGGATCGCGTCCATTGCGACTCCCTGGGCGAGAAATCTCCTGTTCCAGGTCAGTCCGTTCGATCCGGTCAGCTTTGCAGCCGTCTCAGCAATTCTCCTGATTGTCGCGTGCGTTGCGAGCTATCTGCCGGCAGTTCGCGCCACTCGCGTCGATCCTGTCGTTGTACTGAGAGGTGAGTAGGAGAAGCCCACGAACGTGTAGATTCGACGGCGGCCGGGCGGGTACCTGCGTCCCCAGTGCGAAGGAGCCTCACCCTCTCGGTGGCAACGGCCTTGCACAAGCTTCTCGGGGCTGCAATTCCGGGATCTATCGTCATGAACGTAGTTCGTGCCTCTGTGCACGCCGAAGAGGCTTACACCGTGCGAGCATTGTTTCGCCATCGTCTCTTTACACGTCTCGCCTGCACTTCTGGGAACGTCCAATCGTCCTGCTTCTTCCGTTCGACCCTACCGCTGTCACCACTGCTTGTGGCGCGGCTGGAAATTTGACATCGATCGGCTCCGGTCGAAGCCGGCGCCGTAGCGCGTTGCGGCTTCGAGGCAGTTTGGGAGCGCACTGGTAAGATTCCGGCGTGAATTCGCCGTCCCCGGTCCGGAGCCTCGATCCCGACCGGATGCGTCGCCTCGATCGCTGGCTGGGCATCCCCATCTGTTTCGCGCTGACGGTCGCTTGCCCGTCTCGCCTCACTCTTCTCGTCACGCTCCGCCAGAGCGGTCGCAAAGCCGCGCAACGTGCTGTTCATCGAGCTGGCCGAAATGGGCACGACCGTCCTTGCGTGCCCCGCCGTGCACCGGCTCCGCACCGCGCAGCCGGACTCTCAGGTCTTCTTCTTGCTGTTCAAGCAGATCGAAGACAGCGTCAAGGTGCTGAAGATCGTCCCCGACGCGCACGTGCTCACGATCGATCCCTCGAGCCTGGGCTCGCTCATTCGGGACACTCAGTTCATGTCCACCGCGCGGCGGCTCGGGCATCGACACGGCGATCAATCTCGAGGCGTTCACGCGGTTCAGCGCGATCCTCGCCTACCTGAGCGGGGCCTCGACGAGTGTCGGCTTTCACCGGTTCACGCAAGAGGGTCTCTACACGGGCGATCTCCTCACCCACAAGGTCGGCTACAACTCGCACCTGCACACGTGGCAGTCGCTGATGACACTCGTCATGGCGCTCGAGCTATTTCCCGAGGAGCTCACCGAGTACCGCTGGGCAAGTTTCCGGCGCTGGCCGCCGTCGACTGCGTGGTTCCGAAGGTCCGGATCGATGCCGCGGAGCGTCAGCGCCTTCAAGCGCTCGTGACGCGCGACAGGCCTGC
>CAWBZK010000007.1:0-366911 GCA_963793255.1 uncultured Acidobacteriota bacterium | reverse complement strand
CGACGAACATTTCTGACGACCGCGCTGGCTGGCGTGGGCACGGCCGCACTTGGATCCGATGGCGGCGGCGCAGGGCCCGCTGCGACCGCCAAGCCGAGCGGCGACATCCCCGCGGCCGCAGTCGCCGCGGGTCAGGGGCCGGCGCCGGTCGCGCCGGCGAAGCTCGCCGCATCGGCATCATGACGCTGGATCACAGCAGCATCCTGAAGTTCCCGTGGGACCCGACACCGAGTCCGGCGAGGACGCTCGCGCTGCTGGATCTCCCGAAGTACTGACGTCGACAACTACGGCGTCACGAACATCGAGTTCCAGCATTCGCATCTCGCGCAGGGCACGAACGATCCCGATCCCGCGTTCTTCAAGGAGATGAGGGCGAAGATCGATGCGGTTGGAGCGCGCGCGAACCAGATCAATCTCGAGATCGGCCAGATTACGCAGCTCTCCACGCCGGAGCTGCGCGCCGCCTGGCTGGTGCGGGCCAGGAAGTGGGCGGACGCGGCGACGATTCTGGGCGTCACGCGGCTGCTGATCAATCAGACGGGCCTCAGCGACGCGAACAAGGCCGACGCGATTGCCGCGTGGAAGGCATTTCAGGACTACGCCAAGCCCAAAGGGATCAAGATCTCGGCCGAGTGCCGGCCGTTCAGCAGCACCGTCTACGGCCCTCCGGCGGACTACCCGAACCGGGCCCGGGTCATCTGGGGCCTGATGCAGGAATGCGCCGAAGCCGCAGGCGGCTACACGAACGTCGATTTTGGACGGACCGGTCGTTTTCTCAACCAGCAGGAACTTCACGACGCCATCAAAGGCACGATGAAGACGAACTCCGGCAACATCCACGTGAAGATGAGCCCGCACTGGGACCTCGGCACGGCGGTGCGGTTCACCGAGTCGCTCGGCTTCAAGGGGCTGTACACGATTGAAGTCGATTTCGACCCTGCCGTTCGCATGGTCTACAACACCGTGCTCGCGAATCTGTGGAATCGGCTCGCTGAAGGCCGGCACGTCTACGGACCCACGGGCGCGAGCCGGCGAAGCTCCTCGAAGAAATTCTGCACGAACGCGATGGTGTGGTCGGACCGGGGCGCCTCGCGCGCGGCGGCCGGCGCGGCCACGATGACGCGCCGCCCGCCGGGAGCCACGTCGAATCCCCCGAGGGCGCGCGCGTTGGCGGCCCAGACCGCCGCCTTCTCGGCGACGAACGCGTCGCCCTTGATCGTGTACGACACCGTCATGATGCGCTCGCCAGCCCGGTAGAGCAGCTCCCGGCCGTTCGGCGACCAGCGCGGCATCGACCCGCCGCCGCTCGACACGGGAAACCCGGTTCCACCGTCCTGCGAGGATCCCGACGACGGTTTCACAAAGACCTCGAACGGTCCCGACCGGTTCGATACGTACGCAATCCATCGGCCGTCTGGCGAAAAGACCGCGTCCGCGTCGTGGTACGTCGTCGGCGGCAGAAGCCGCTCCGGATTTCCCGCCTTCAGTGCACCGCCGGTGTCTTCGATCGGCACAGTCCAGAGTTGCGGGAAGGCGTCGATCTGGGTGAAGGCGAGCCGGCTGCCGTTCGACGTGAACGACGTCGGAAACTGAATGCTCTTGGTGGCCACGAGCACCTGCGGCTTCACGTCGTCGGTGCGGGTCCAGAACATCCCGGTGTAGGACCCGAAGAAAAGGTACCGCCCGTCGGCGCTCCACACGGGGTTGTTGAAACTGCTTCCGCTCGGCGTCACGCGCGTCATGTTGTCGCGCTGAAAGTCGTAGAGCCAGATGCTGGATTCGCTGCCGTTCGGAATCACCAGCGCGAGGCGGCGGCCGTCGGGCGACAAGCGAGGCAATCCATACGCACCCGGCTTGGCGAGCACCGGCTCGTGTTTGCCCGCCGTATCGAGCCAGCTCACCGTGTCATCGACCCCGTGCTCGTAGCGCGCCGATACACGAGCGTGCCGGTGCGCGACACGTCGAACTGCGCCGCGGCCCCCGGACTATCCTGCGCCACGTCGTCGGCACGACCATGGGACTTCCGCGGATCTCCAACCGGTCGAGATCGAACGGCACCGCGAACATGCTGGGTCCCTTCATGTCGACCAGATGACCGCTCGAGACGTAGCGGGGCGTGTTGGCCGCCCGCACCAGCATCTTGCGGCGGCGATCGGCAATCGAGATCACCTCGACTGTTGTGTTTTCCGCGTTGGGGAGCGCTGGGAATCCGACGACCGCGACGAGCAGGGATTTCCCGTCTGGGAGCAGGCGTGGGGATGTGTAGAAGTGCTCGCCCTTCGCCAGCTCCATGATGGACTCAGCCCGGCCGCCATCCGATGGCATGCGTACGAGCGCGGTCGAGGACGGCGAGCCCGTTCCGACGACGATGTTGCCGTCGTCGCCCCAGTGTACCGCCCGTCCAGGGCGTCACGTCGCCGACGGGAACCACCGAGCCGCCTTCCACCGAGACCTTGACGACGCTCTTGCCGTTCCAGAATCCGATCCACTGACTATCCGGAGAAAAGAAGGGGCTGGGATTGACCACCCCTGCGGCGTCAGCCAGCTCGGTGACGGTCGTCTGATCCAGCCGCCGCGTCCAGAGCTTGAGGGGACCGCCCGAGACGCTGGCCATGTAGGCGATGCGCGTGCCGTCCGGCGAGATGATGATGCTGCTGAACGTCGGGGCAAAAATCGGCGACAGCGCCACGTCCGCGCCGAGATCGACGTCTAGCCGTACGACTGGCTGCGCCGGCGGCGGGGGAGCGCTGGCGAAATTGCGTCCACAGCGATGCCGCGGCCACGACCGCGAAAAGGCCGGCCGCGACCCAGGCAAGTTGCGCGACGCGCGATCGCGGCGTTGTGGTGACGCCGGAGCACGGTCGACGAGCTTCCATGCGTCGCCAATATCGCGCAGCCGCTTTCGGGGATCCTTCTGAGACAACTCTCGAAGAAGCGGGCGGAGCTCAGCCGGCACGTCCTCCCAGCGCGGTTCGGTCTTGAGCACCGACGCGAGAATCGACGACACGTCGTCGCCCTCGAACGCGCGGCGACCTGTCACCATCTCGTAGAGGACGGCGCCGAACGCCCAGATGTCGGCGCGCTTGTCCACGGGCTTGCCGCGCGCCTGCTCGGGCGCCATGTACGCCGCGGTGCCGAGAATCATTCCCTTCTCGGTCGCCGCCGGAGCAGTGATCGTCGGCGAGTTCGCAGACGTCGCCTTGACGCCTGAGCCGCTGAGCCGGCGCCGATCGCTTTCGCGAGACCGAAGTCGAGCACCTTCACGGTGCCGTCGCTGCGGATCTGATGTTGGCCGGCTTGAGATCGCGATGGACGATCCCCTTCTCGTGCGCGGCGTCGAGGGCATCGGCGATCTGGCGTGCGTAGCCGAGCGCGGTGGCCACCGGCAGCGGACCCTTCGGCGAGTCCCCGTCGATGAACTCCATGACGAGATAGTTGGGACCGACGTCGTAGAGCGTGCAGACGTTGGCGTGGTTCAGCGCGGCGACGGCCCGCGCTTCGCGCTCGAACCGCTCACTGAACTGCTCGGTGGACAGCTTGATGGCGACGTCGCGTCCGGTCCGGGAGTCGTGCGCCCGATAGACCTCTCCCATGCCGCCGGCGCCGATCTTCGCGGTGACCTCGTACCAGACCGAGACGTGTGCCGGGGGCCAATGACACTTGAGGTGGTGGACATGCTACTGGTCAACCGCTGCAGGCTCAACTCCGAGCCGGAGTCGCGCCGTCCATCTTCCGGCTTTGGGCGTCAGAATAGGGTCCACACGAGGCGAAGGACGATGACGAGGTCAATCGTCCTTCAACGAAATGTCAATGCGTCGGCTGAGATCGCTCGTCCGAACCTGCGGAGTCATGGTGGCCCTGTGCGCCATGACCGCGTACGCCGTGCTGGCGGACGAACAGGCCAGTCCCGGCGCCGCCGCGCCGAATCCGAATCTCGTGATCGCCGCCAACCTTGTGTACAGCCCGGTGGATCGCAAGGTGCTGATGGTGAACGGCGCCGCCGATCTGAACACCGAAGCGCTCGCGCGCGTGTGGAGCTGGGACGGCCGCGTATGGAGTGCCCAGACTGACCGAGGACCGGTTGTGCGGGTGGTCGGTGGCGCCGCCTTCGACGTGCGACGAGAACAGCTCGTGTTGTTCGGCGGAGCGCGGCCGGGCGGCGGGCTCGACGACATGTGGGCGTGGGACGGCGCGTCATGGCGCCGCCAGCCGGACGCGAGCGTCGGCCCGCGCGATCACCACGTGATGGCGTACGACGCCAAACGCGACAGAGTGGTGCTGTTCGGAGGTTCAGGCGCGCGTCCGCCGGGCGCCGACCGGCGACTGTCGCCGACCGACACATGGGAATGGGACGGTGCACGGTGGACCCAGGTCGCGACCACCGGGCCGTCGAGCCGCGGGCGCAGCGCCATGGTCTACGACGAGAAGCGCGGCGAGATGGTGCTCTTCGGTGGCGGCGGCGACGAGGTTCTCGGCGACACCTGGCTCTGGAACGGCCAACGCTGGCGCATGGCGAGCGCCACGGGACCGGCACCGCGCTACGCGCACGCGATGGCCTACGACACGGACAGGGGCGTGGTCGTGTTGTACGGCGGCAGCACGTTCCGTCCCGTCCAGTACTTCACCGACATGTGGGAGTGGAACGGCGAGAGGTGGACGGGGATCACGATGCCGTCACCCAATCCTGGCGTTCGCTACTCTCCGGGACTGGCGTACGACCAACATCGCCGCCGGATGGTGCTGTACGGAGGCGTGTCGGTTCGTGACAGCAGCGACCCGCATACGTCTTCGATACCTGGGAATGGGACGGCCGGCAGTGGACGGACGTGAAGTAGCGGAAAAGTGGCCGGGTGACTTTTACGAAAAACTAAAAGTCACCCGGCACTTTTCGTGTCGCCGCGAAGTAGCTCGACCGTTTGGGCGTCACCCGCAGCACCATTCGGGATTGGGGCCACGGGAGGGCAGTCCCGCCTTCGCGCTACGCGTCTCGACGGCTGAGATACAGCACCACGGCTCCCATCGCCACGATCGGCGGCCCTTCGGCCAGCGTCCAGATGGTCGGCAGGCCCGCGTGGACGTCGATCAGAATCAGCAGGACGCCGAAAACGATGTTCATCACGCCGAGGTAGCGCACGATCGGCCGGTGCCGTACCGGATCGCGCGCGACCACGAGCAGCAGCACACCATGAAAACCGTACAGGGCGGCGATCGATCGCGTGAGGTACTCGACGACCGGCGCGCGGCAAATCGCCGAGCCGAGCCAACGATGCGTCGCGTCCATCCAGTCGGTAGGCAGGAGCATCGCCGGAAAGGCCGCAATCGTCACGCGCCCGCGGCGAGGGGCGAGCAGCCGCTGCTCCATGCGCGAAAAGTGTAGTGCTTGGGTGCTTGGAATGTCCCACGAGATCGCTTCGACCTCGTCCCATCGTCTAGCGATGGGAGTTGCACTTCCCGGCGGGCCGACCGTGACACTGACGTCCCATCGATCGACGACTAGGCGTTCGGCCATGGTGAACGTGTTTCGACGTCTGCGAGCGCGCCTCCGGTACGCCGTTTCGACGAGGAGCTACGGCAAGAGCTGAGCGTCCATCGCGCCATGGTCGCAGGACAACCTGCGCTCGAACGGTGTCCGCGCGAGCGATGACATAGGCAAGCAGACGGCGCGGCAACTGGGAAATATGACGCTCGCTCGCGATCGAGTCGTCAGTGTGGCTGGCGCCGTGGCTGGAAAGCAGCTGGCAGGATGTCCGAATCGGCCTGCGAATGATCCTCAAGTCTCCCCAATTGACGGCGACCGCCCTGCTGTCGCTCGCGATTGGCATCGGAGCGAACTCGGCCGTGTTCAGCATGCTTCTCCGGCCCATGCCCTATCCCGATGCTGAAAGACTCGTGATGTTCGCGCCGCACCTCGCGACCGACCGGATCAAGCGTAGCCCACACACAAGCCGGTTCGTCGCCTGGAGGAAAGGAGCCCCGCGGTCGTTCGAGGCGATTGGCACCGAACAGGAGTTCACGCGCGACATTGGCGCTGATGAGCACGGCCCGGCCGAGACCATCGCGGCTCAGAACCTGACCGCCAGCATGTTCGAAATCCTGGGTGCTCGGGCTGCCCTCGGTCGTGTGTTCAGAGCCGAGGAAGAAGGATCGATGGGTCCGGCTCGGCGGCTCGTGTAATCGTGATCAGCGATGCTCTCTGGCGCCGCCGGTTCAACAGCCGGCCAGACGTGGTCGGGATGGACATTCGTCTGGATGGCGTGCCGACGACCATTATCGGCGTGATGCCGCCAGCGCTTTGGCTTTCACGACCGCCGTCTACCGATGCCTGGGCACCCCGCTATTTCCAACGGACTCAGGTTGTGGGGAACCGAGTTCTGCCCGTTCTCGCGAAGCTGCGACCAGGCGTCACCATGGCGCAAGCCCAATCGGAAATGGATCTCGTCGCCGCCCGAGTGGCCACCACGCTCCCGGCTCAAAGCCAGGGATGGGGTCCGCGTCTGATGTCGTTCGAAGTACATCTACGGAACGAAGCTGACTCCCGGACGCTGATGCTTGCCGCCGCTGTGGGCTTTGTGCTCCTGATCGCGTGCGCGAACGTCGCCGCGCTCTTGCTCACTCGCGCCGTCTCGAGACAAACCGCAATCGCCGTCCGGGCCGCCATCGGCGCGAGCCGGCCTCGCCTCATCCGTCAGCTGCTGACCGAGAGCCTCGTCCTCGGGCTCCTGGGAGCCATCGTCGGGATGGCGCTGGCATCGATCCTCGTGCGAACGCTCGGTCGTTCGGGCCATCTCCAGCTGGATGGCGCCCCGAAGAAACCGTCCTCAATGCCCAGGCTCTCGCGTTCACCGGTCATCGTGTCTCTCGTGACGAGTCTTCTCTTCGGAACGATGCCGGCGGTGAGCCAATCGCGGTCGATCTCACGGCTGCCTTGAACAGCGGCGGAAAAGGTGCCAGTGGAACCGCGCGCTCACTGCGTCTGCGCAGTCGTCTGGTGACGGCTCAGGTGGCGTTGGCCATGGTGCTGCTCGTCGAGGCCGGCTCCTCATCAGCAGGTCAGCAAGGATCAGTTCCGCCGACCTCGGCGCCGAGTGAACAACGTGTGGACGTTCCGGCTTCAATTTCGAACGCGGCCTTCATCAAGACGATCGGATCCTTCAGCAAGCAGGCGCCACTAACGCAAGTCATCCGATTCCGTCGCAAACCTTCACGCGCGTCCAAGAGGCGCTCGAGGCCGTGCCAGGCATCGAGGCCGTGGGAGCGATCACCAATCCACCCTTCACGGGATGGTCCCGGGCATCGGCATTCGCGTGGAAGGTATCTCGCCGGCTGCCGACGGGAAGAACGTGCCGACCGAAGCGACTCTCGAGTACGTCGAGCCCGCGAGCTCTTCAGACCTTGCGGTGCCGATCTCTGCGCGGGAGGGAGTTCGACGAACGCGACGCTCGGCCGGACCACTCGGAATCGTCGTCAACGAAGCGATGGCCGTCTGGATCTGGCCGAACGAAAACCCGATTGGCAAACGCGTGCAATGGCTCGATGTCCGGACGATAGGCCACGCGAGGTCATCGGTGTCATCTCGGTCGTATCCACCCTTGCCTGGGGGACCGAGTTCGTTCCGATCACGGTCCGCCCTGCATAGCAGCAGTCGCCGCAGAGTGCCGGGTTCGTTGGAGGCAACCGCCTGCGCATGACGTTCCTGATCAGGCCGAGGCCGGGGCAGACTCAGGCCGTCCTTCCAGCCATCCGCGACGTCATGACGTCGATCGATCCCAACAAGGCCATTGCCGACCTCCAGTCCCTCGACGCCGTTGTCGGAAAAGTCTTGGCAAGACGACGGTATCAAACGACGCTTGTGTCGTGTTCGCGACCGCGTCGATAGTTGCTCACCGCCATCGGCGTCTACGGTTGACGCAAGCACCGTGACGCAGCGCACACGCGAAATCGGTATCCGCATGGCGCTCGGCGCGACCGAAAATGAGTCCTCTTGCCGGTCGTTCGCCGTGCCATGGTCCTGATCATCATCGGACTCGCGCTCGGCGTGACCGGCGCGTCGTTTCTTCACGCGTTCGTTCGCATCACTTTACCCGGGGTCACGTCGACCGACCTGTGGGCCTACGTCGGCGTGTCACCATCATGCTCTCGTCGGTCTCGTCGCATGCTTCGTGCCTGCATGGCGGGTGATTCGAATGCCCGACTGTTACCCTCGCTGTCGAGTAGGGAACGAGCGGCACGACACAGTGATGGTGCGGTTCGCAGGGGGCAGCTCCCCCTGAACCATGAACCGCGAGTTTCCTGGCGTTGCTCCTATCCTCGTCCCGGCTGGCGATTCGACCAGGTTCTGGGCCCCTGGGCGCGAATCGTCGCCCGTTGATCTGGCGGCTTGGTATGCGCCTTCGCGTCGCCGGTAAAGTCGGCAGACGCGCCGGTTGGATCCCAGAACGGGTGGGGCATTGCTGCCGGCGGAGCTGGCGGAACGGACGTCGCTTCGGTCTGAGCCGGCGCCGCGACCGCCGCTTTTCGAGAAGCTGATTTCTTGTGAGCGAGCTTCCGGGGAGCCGGCGCGTTCGACTTCGCCTTTCTCGACGCGACCTTCTTCGACGCCCTGTTCTTCGCCTTCACCCGCTTGGTTGGTTTCGGTTTCTTCGTCGTCCGTCGTGCTGCTGCCGTGCGCTTCTTTGCCACAGGTCCCTCGTCCATCCTGCGGGGGGCGTCTCCATCTTATCCGGCTTACGCCAGTGTCCTGAGGCCGGACAGTATAATCCCAGCGACTTGCCGCTACAGCCCGGCGCTCGCCTCGGTCCCGTACGAGGTCGTCTCTGCGCTCGGGGCCGGCGGAATGGGCGAAGTCTATCGGGCGCGCGACACGCGACTCGATCGCACGGTCGCGATCAAGGTGCTGCCCGAAAACCTCGCCGCCGACCCTCGGTTCGTTTCGTCGAAGCGCCGCCAACCGGAAGCTGACATCTGGGCCCTTCCACTCTCCGGTGACCGTCAACCCCGCCCCATCCTCCAGACGCGCTATCACCGAGACGCATCCGGAATTCTCGCCGGACGTGCGCTGCCGGCTGGCGTACGTGTCGAACGAATCGGGTCGCGCTGAAGTGTACGTGCAGCCCTATCCGGGTCCCGGCCCGCGCCAGCAGGTGTCGACCGACGGCGGCACCGCGCCGGCGTGGTCGCGCGATGCACGGGAACTCTTCTTCACGAACACGCAAACAGCCGGCGGACAGGCGACTCCCACAAAGATGATCGTCGTGCCAGTCGCGCTCACGCCCGACGTTTTCAGCCGGCGCGCCTCGGATGCTCTTCGAGGGCCGCTACGGCGCTCGCGCTGCCATTCGCCCCCTACGATGTGACGGCAGACGGACTGCGATTCCTGATGGTCCAGCAGAAGGAGCGGCCCGCGGTCAGCGTCTCGAACATGGTGCTCGTGCAGAACTGGTTTGAGGAGCTGAACGCGCGCGTGCCGTCGCGAAAAAGTGGTCGGGTGACTTTTTGTACGTTGCAATCCGACATACAAATAATTCACCCGACCACTTTTCGTCACGCCAGGATCTTTGTCACGACGTTGCCCTTGACGTCGTCAGGCGGAAGTCGCGCCCTTGGAACTTGTACGTCAACTGTTCGTGGTCGATCCCCAGCAGCCGGAGCATCGTCGCGTGCAGGTCGTGCACGTCGACTGGATCCTCGACGACGTTGTAGCCGAGTTCGTCGGTGCGGCCGATGGTCACGCCCGGCTTGGTGCCGCCGCCGGCGAGCCACATCGTGAACGCCCGCGGATGGTGATCGCGGCCCAGGAACTTGGACCCGTTGCGCGCCTCGTTCATCGGCGTGCGGCCGAACTCGCCGCCCCAGACGACCAGCGTGTCGTCGAGCAGCCCGCGCTGCTTGAGATCGGTCAGGAGCCCGTACACCGGCCGGTCGGTCTGGCGGCAGAGATGCGGCAGCTTCTCGACGATGTCCTCGCCGAACGACGCGCCGTGGGTGTCCCAGCCGCGGTGATAGAGCTGGATGAAACGCACGCCGCGCTCGACCAGCCGCCGCGCGAGCAGGCAGTTGTTCGCGAAGGAGGCTTTGCCCGGCTCCGTGCCGTACAGCTCGTGCATCGACGGCGGCTCGTTCGAAAGGTCCGTCAGGTCCGGCACGCTGGTCTGCATGCGATACGCCAGCTCGTAGGCGGAGATCCGCGTCTGAATCTCCGGGTCCGCCACGTCGCGATGATGCAGCCGGTTGAGATCGTTGATGGCGGCGATCGTGTCGAACCGGCTCTGGGCGTTGACGCCGTCCGGGTTCGAGACGAACAGGACCGGATCGCCGCCCGAGCGGAACTCGACGCCCTGATGCACGGTCGGCAGAAAGCCGGAGCCCCAGCACGACTTGCCGCCGTCGGGATTGTTCTCGCCGGAGATCAGCACCACGAACGCCGGCAGATCCTGGCTCTCGCTCCCAAGCCCGTAACTCAGCCACGACCCGAGGCTCGGCCGGCCGATCACCTGGTGCCCGGTGTTCATGAAGATCTGCGCCGGCGCATGATTGAACTGCGAGGTCTGCATCGACCGGACGATGGTGAGGTCGTCGGCGACCTTCGAGAGATGCGGCAGCAGCTCCGAGATCTCCGCGCCCGATCGTCCGTGTTTCTGGAACTTGAATGGCGAACCCAGCAGCTTCGGCCGTCCCTTGATGAACGCGAACCGCTCTCCCTTGACGAACTCCTCCGGGATGTCCTGCCCGTCGTGATCGACCAACGCCGGCTTGGGATCGAACAGATCGATTTGCGACGGCGCGCCGGCCATGAAGAGAAAAATCACGCGCTTCGCTTTGGGCGCGAAGTGCAGAGCCTGCGAACCGGTCTGAGTCGCCGACTGCGCGCGGACGACGTCGCCCATCAGGGAGCCAAGCGCCAGGCCGCCGATCCCGAAGGACGCCGTCTCGAAGAAGTGACGGCGCGTCACGTGACGCAATCGGTCCGCCTGCAGCCGTCTGTCGTGAGTCATCTGGCTACTCTTTGGTGACCGCTTCGTCGAGATTCAGCAGCACGTTCGCGACCATCGTCCAGGCGGCGGCGTCCGCCGCGCTTGCCTGGTCCGCCGAAGCGCTAGCGGAGGCGACGCCCACCGGAGCCTTGGCGTCGGCCGCGCCAGACTCGCCGATCACCGCGCCGCGTCGTCCGGGCGCGATGCGTAGCGAGCGCGCTCGGATTGATACAGCGCAACCAGACGATCGAGCTCCGCGGGCGCGGCCGCACGGGAGACCACGAGCTTGAGGCCGAACGCCGCACGGGCACGCGGCGTGGCGCCCGCCGCGATCATCCGTTTCGCGAGCGCTCGCGCCGCCTCGAATGACGCGGGATCGTTCAAGAGCGTCAGCGCCTGGAGCGGCGTGTTCGTGCGGACCCGGCGTACCGTGCAGAACTCGCGGCTCGTCGTGTCGAACGTCATGAAGGCCGGATAGGGAGACGTCCGGCGCCAGAACGTGTACAGACTGCGCCGATACCGATCCTCGCCTTCGCTCGTCGTCCATTTGTCGCTGCTGTACGGCATGTTCCAGATGCCGGCCGGCTGCGACGGAAACACGCTCGGCCCGTGCATCTTCGCGCTCAGCAGACCACTCGCGGCCAGCGTGACGTCCCGCACCATCTCCGCTTCCATCCGGAACCGTGGACCGCGGGCCAGCAGCCTGTTGTCCGGGTCGCGCTCGGTGAGCTCGGGCGTCACCACCGACGACTGCCGGTAAGTCGAGGACGTGACGATGAGGCGGAGGAGCGCTTTCTGGCTCCAGCCGTTCTGGATGAACTCGGTGGCCAGCCAGTCGAGCAGTTCCGGATGCGACGGCCGCGCGCCTTGCGTGCCGAAGTCCTCGCTGGTCTCGACGAGGCCGCGGCCGAACACTTGCTGCCAGAGCCGATTGACGGCCACGCGTGCGACGAGCGGATTGCGCTCGTCCACGAGCCATCGCGCGAGCCCGAGCCGGTTGACGGGCTGATCTTCGCGCATCGGATGGAGCGCCGATGGCGTGGCCGCGTAGACGCGTTCACCCTTCGCCGTGAAACTGCCGCGCGTCCGCAGCTCGTACGACGGCCGATCGAATGAGGCCCGCTCCTTCATCACGAGCGTGGAGGGAATCTGCAGATCGGCGAGCGCCTTGCGGGCAGCGGCCAGCGCGTCGCGCTGCGGCTTGAGCAGCGGCGCGGTCGATCGGAACACGGCGGCGATGTCGTCGGTCTGTGCCTGGCTGCGGTCGGCACTCGCGAGCGCCAGCACGGGCCGAAGGCGCGCAGGGAAGTCGGCGCCCAGAAGCGGATCCGCGGCGGTCGTCGCCGACAGGCGGAATCGTCCGATGCCCTGGCCGATCGTCCCGTCGAGCTGATGGATTCGCACCGTGATTCGCGTGCCCTCCGCGAAGCCAAACGGCGTCTTCGCCGCAAGGACGCCCTGGCGCGGGAGTCGCTCCGTCTCACGCATCGCATTGATCGCCCACGATCCGCCTTTGCGATCGAGCGATCCGGCGCCCGCCGCCAGCAACTCCGCCGGCTCGAATGCGTACGCGGCGTCGTCAACCTTCAAGGTCGTGAACGCGACGGTTTGAGGTTGGGCGGACGAGGCGTTGACGGGCGAGATCTCGACCTGGAGGCCCGTCACGCGGAAGTGACCGTAAGCGTCGCGTCCGGGTCCGCCTTTCGGGAGCGATGGATCGGGCAGCGCTTCGATGCGGAGGCCGGTGATCCCCTGAAGCGTCGTGTCGGCCGTGACGGTGTAGGAGGTCAGCGCGGCGTTGTCGCCCGACGCGAGCACGGAACCGTCCGCGAGGGTCTTGAGCACGACGCCGCCCGTCGCGCCGACGTCGCGCGGCGCGAGTGGTGTCCAGGTCGCCTGGGCCGCGCGCATCGACAGCTCCCACTGCGCCTGCGCCTCACGCACCTCGGGAGTGACGGCTTTCAGTTCCCGATCGGCCTGGTCGATGTCTGCCTGCAGACGTTGGCGCGTCTTCTCCTCTTCGGCCGTGGCGAGGTCGAGCCTCGCTTCGGCAAATCGCGTCCCGTCGCCGAAGGTAGTGCTGTCGTACGCGGTGTTCGCGAAGAAGGCGAGCAGCCGGTAGTAGTCCCTCTGCGTGAACGGATCGTACTTGTGCGTGTGGCACTGCGCGCAGGCGAGCGTCGTGCCGAGCCAGACGGTGGCGGTCGTGTTCGTGCGATCCACGAGCACCTCGTACAGCGATTCCTCGGGATCGACGCCGCCCTCTTCGTTGGTCATCGCGTTGCGATGGAACCCGCTGGCGATCTTCTGATCGACCGTGGCGTCCGGCAGCATGTCGCCCGCGATCTGCTCGATCGTGAACTGGTCGAACGGCAGGTCGCGATTGAGGGCGTCGATCACCCAGTCGCGGTACTTCCAGATCGAGCGCCGGTTGTCCTTTTCGTGCCCGTTGGTGTCGGCGTAACGGGCAAGGTCCAGCCACGGTCGCGCCCACCGCTCGCCGTACTGCGGCGAGGCCAGCAATCGGTCGACGACCCTGCTCGTACGCGCCGGGCGACGTGTCTGACAGGAACGCATCGATCGCGTCCGGCGTCGGCGGAAGGCCCGTCAGATCCAGCGTGACGCGTCGAAGCAGCGTGGATTTCGCCGCGTCAGCGGACGGCGACAGGCGTTCGCGCTCGAGCCGCGCCAGGACGAAGCGGTCGATCGGAGTGCGCGCCCAACCGGCGTTGACGACCGACGGCAGCGTCCGGTCGCGTTGGCGCGACGTAGGCCCAGTGTCTGTTGATCGACGACTCCGCGGTCGCGATCGCCGTGGCTGGCGGCCGCCGCGGGCATCACGGCGCCCTGATCGATCCACGCGCGCAGCAACGCGAGCGTCGCCTCGGGCAGCGGATCGCGGTCCTTCGGCATCTTGTCTTCGCCGCCGATGCCGAGGATGCGATGGATCAGATAGCTGTCGCCGCTTTTTCCCGGCGCGATGACCGGCCCGGACGCGCCACCCGCGCGAATCAGATCTGGAGCGTAGAGCCGCAGCTCGCCTTGCGTTTCGCCGGCGGGGCCGTGGCACTCGTAGCAGTACCGTCTGAAGATCGGCTCGATGTCGCGCGTGAAGTCGACCGCCTGGGGCGGCGCCGAGGGGGTAGCCACCTGCGCCCGCAGCAGAACGGCGCCCGCGAGCAGGACGCCGCCGGCACACACCGCGACGCGGCGGTTCAGGCGAGGCATGGCAAGTCCACATGATGCGCTTCGCCCCTTTGGCGGGCAAGCCCGCGCATGGAGGCCCTGCCGGCTTTGCGCGCGTCGGCCCACGGGCTCTCGCGGTCGGCTGCGTCCTGACGCGGCAAAACGGCGACACCCTGAGCCATTCGAATGACAGCAGACGCGCCATTCGTACCTCAAAACGCCGGTTTCCTTCAGCGCTCCCGTGGTACACGGCTTGGATCGCTCACTGCACTCCCATTCCCCTCCCGGGGGCGCTTATGGATGGAAGATTGCGCAGCCGTCGACTCCCGACGGTGATGCTCCTGTTTCTCTGCACCGCGCCCTGCGCTGAAGCTGAGCAGTTCGTCTGCCGGCCGATCGTCCGCGGTGACACGGCATCTCGCCTCGCGCGGCAGTTGACGGGCGACGCCGACACGGCCTACACCAGCACCTTTCAGATCTTCGATCCGGCGCGGCGGATCTTCGTGCCGAAGTCACACTATCGGCGTCTGAGCACGGACTGGCAGGCCTGTGTTGCGCGTGGCCCAGTCGTGGCCGAAGCACCAGTTATCACGTCGGCAAAACTGGCTCTCGCCTCGGCGCCCTTCGCTCTCTTACCGGCAGATCGAGCGCGGGACGGCGTCATCTTCGTCGCGAAGATGGGTGCCGCTGTCTTGTTGGCGTTGTTGATGGGTGTGGCAGCTGCCGGCTCGGTGGCGCCGCGTCCCATCCCGCCAGTCATGCGGCGTGCCGGAGAGGAGTTCGTCTGCGCGTTTGCGCGCCCGCTGATGGACTCGTCGTCGAGTTCTCCGCCCATTCAGGCGCGCCTGCGATTCGTTCGACGCAAAGAGCAGCTCGAAATCTCCATTGCGCCAGGTGCCGGACGCAGATACCCCAACTTGGTCGATCACAAGAGGAACGTCGAGTACCGACGTCCATCGCGTGATGCGGCTTCTCGGCACTCACTTTGTTGTGAGCGATCGCCTCCGTGCCACGGGCAGGTGGGTCGTCGTTCCGATTCGTCTGGCGGATGTGAAAGAGGCAGGTGTGAAGTGAGCATTCTTCTTGTCAGCACTGGCGGCGGTGGGGGAAACATCCTGCGGTCGCTCAAGACACTCTTCGCGCGCGATGTCGCCATCGCGCAGAAGACCGATGCGAAGTACGCCGAACGGCTGCGGCGTGCTGTCACTACCCGGTTTCTCGATACCAACGAGTTCTCGCTGGCTCAGGTGCCCAAGGAGGAGAGGCTCTTGATCGGCGCGGCGACGACGCGCGGTCTTGGCTCGCGACACAGCCCTGAGCTTGCCGCGCGGGCGCTGAACGAGAGCCGCGACCAGATCGAGCAGTTGATCGAGAAGTATTCCGTCGTCATCACGGTCGGCACCGGCGGCAAAGGCACGGGTGCCGGTACCATGTTTCCGCTCGCGGAAATCGTTCGTCGACAGCACAAGCTGGTTGTGCCGGTATTCGTCCGGCCGTCGTTCGAGCGGCACGAGGTCGACAAGCGCCGCTACGACCATGCGATTGACGTCGCGGCCCAGTTCGACGGCGCGCGAATCAGGCTGATCGAGATCCTGAACGACCGTGCCTACTCCGACCGCGATCCGCAATCGCAGTCGGTCGTCTGGGAACGGATGAACCTCCCCATTGCACGGGGTCTGCGTGGATTGATTTACGTGCTCTGGGATCTGTCGCAGGTCGATCCCTCCGATTTGTCGATCCTGCTGGCCGGGCATGGCCGGATGCGGATCGGGTTCGGCGAAATCGATCCCACGGAAGGCCAGGATCCGGCTGACGTCCAGATTCGCGAGGCGGTAGAGAGCTGCTGGCACAACCCGTTCTGCACGTTCAGCAGGCCCGCTGGAACATCGCTCGTCTGCATCCAGGGAGACTGGTCGAATCTGGCCGATGCGAAGATCAAGGGCGGCATTGCCGCGCTGGCGCTGGGCTCCGCGCCGAATTCCCGGTACAACCCGCTGTACGCGCGCGCGTTTCAGGCGCCCAGACCCTGGGGAGTCACCGCGCTCTTCACCGAATACACGGGCGTTCACGAGCCCGTCACGTTGGAATGGACGCTCAAGCCGTCTCTCCAGAACCTCCGACTGCCGGCGAGCGAAGAGCATTCCGAACAGATCGTCGACGTCACTGCCTCGGTTGCCGAACGCGGCGCTCGAAGCCGCGGATCGGGTTGACCGAGCACCCGGCCCACCGTTTGCGAATGTTGAGGAGTTTGCCAAGGCCGTCAACCGACTCGACCCCATCGCTCTTCAGCTTGCCGCCGGAGATCCGTTGCCTGACATGCCCATCGAGGGCCTCGCCGTTAAAAAGCTGCTCGCCATGTTCTGGTTCCGTTCGATCTTTCCGCGCCTCTCACCATCGTGGCGCGAGCGCTTGCTCGAATCGCTCGCCACGAGCGTCGTGATTCCCAATCACGTGCTCTGGCGGGGCCGCCAAGCCGTGCGTCTTGCCGACGGCGACTACGGCGACCTGAAGGAGATCGCGGCACAGAGGTCGGGGCATGGTGCTGCCGGCGTGGATCTTCAGCTGGTGCTCGCCATCGCGAGCTTCTGGGGAGAAGAGGGGCGGCGCCGTCTGCGGTTTGTCGAGGTTGCGGCGCCCGAGACCGTGTCGCGACTTGGCGCGCTGCTTGGATTGCGCCGGTAAGCGCCGTCACGACGCGGCATGGTCTCGATATCGTGAACACGGAGCGGAGTCCTTTTTCTATCCGCCCCCGCGGCCCCGTCCGCCTCGACCCGCATCTCCAGGACTCGGGAAGACCGGATAGGACGGCTCGTACCGCCCCTCGAGTACCGCTTCGAGGTACCGGCCGGCGTTCCTCACGTACTCCTGATCGGTTGCGGCCGCGGCCTTGATCGTCGGCAGCACGGGTTTCGCCTGATCGCCAAGGAACGTCAGCGCGTTGAGCGCTTGCAGCTTCACCGGCCACGGATCGTTGCCGTCCACGATAGCGGCAAGCGCGTTCACGGCTTCGGGGGAGGGCGCCATCGTGGCCAGCGCTTCGGCCGCGACCACGCGATTCTGCGCGGCCGCGTCGCTCTTCATCATCGTCTCGAGCGCTGCGCGCGCGGGCGCCGCGGCCGGGCCGAGCATCAGCAACCCTTGAGCCGCCCAGTGCCGGACGATGGCGTTCGGATCCTGCAGGTCGGCGATGAGTGACGGCACGTTGGCGCGATTGCGGGCGGCAGCCTTGGCGCCAAGCGCCATCAGGCGCTTCAACGGGTACGCGGCCGCGTCGCGGCTGGCCCGATAACCTTCTTGTGGCAGGCCCTCGGGAATGAATCCGTTGTCGACGATCGTGAGCATGTGAGCGTCCATCGCCTGGCGCATCGTGCGAAGCCGATCGGCGTGCGACGCGACGCGCGGCGAGGTTGTTCATCTGATCGCGATCGTTCTGGAGATCGTAAAGCTCCTCGAACGGCCGCGTGCCCTCGAAGAACCGGTTCTGCGCGGCGTTCAGGCGGCCGGCGCGGTATTCGGTCTCCCAGCTTTGATAGGCCGGGCTCTGCCACTCGTAGGCGCCGTGCTGGAAGACCCGGTGCGGCGTGTAGTTGCGGATGTAGTGGAACCGGCCGTCGCTCGCGGCCCGCACGAAGTCGTAGCGCTCGTCCATGCGGTTGCGCATGCCGAACGCGTACGGACCGCGCGAGCGCGCCTGCGGACCCAGGAATGCGGTGCCCTGCATCTGAGGCGGCGTGGGCGTGCCGAGAAGCGAGAGCAGCGTCGGCGCCAGGTCCACGGAGCATCACGGGAGTGTCGACTGTCGTGCCCATCTTCGCCGCCGAGAGATGCGCCCACTTCGGCGGGAACACGACGACCATCACGCACCGCAGGCCTTCGCTGTAGCAGTAGCGCTTGCTGCGCGGCAGCACCCCGCCGTTGTCCGAGTAATAGAAGATGATCGTGTCGTCGGCCAGCCCGGCGTCTTCGAGTTCTTTGACCTTCGCGCCGATCTCGCCATCCATCCGTTCGATCGAGTTGTAGTACTGCGCGATGTTCGCTCGCACATCGGGCGTGTCGGGCAGGAATGCGGGCACGCGGACGCGGTCCGGCGTCATTGCTCCGGTCGACGGAGTGAACTGAGACGACTCGTGCGACGTCTCGTGGTTGAAGATCGCGAAGAACGGCTTGCCGGCCGGACGATTCTTGTAGTGCGCCGTCTCGTTGCTTGCGTCGAAGATCTTCGCCGCATCGGCGTTGCAGTTGAAATCCGTCTTCGCGTTGTTGGTGCAGTAGTAGCCGGCCTCGCGAAGGTATTCGGGATACGTCCGAATCTCCGGCGGCAACACCGCCGTGGCGCGCATCTGATTGGCCGGCGCGCAGCTCTCGGGATGGACGCCGGTCAGAATCGCGAACCGGGACGGGGCACACACGGGGGCGGCGCTGAAGACGTGCTCGAACAACACGCCGCGCTTCGCCAGCGCGTCGATGTTCGGCGTGCGCGCGATCGGGTCGCCGTAGCAGCCCAGGTACGGATTGTTGTCCTCGCTGACGAGCCAGAGGATGTTCGGCCGGGCCGCCGGCTGTTGGGCGCTCGCGTCCGCGGTCGTGGACGCCACGGCCGCGGCGATGGTGGCGAGCGTCGCCTGCAGAACATCTCTTCGTGTTGGGTCGGACATGGCGTGAGAATATGCCACCGGCACCCCATGCGCGCAGCCTGTGTCTCTGTCTTCGCCTTCGCCGTGACCGTTTCCGCCGGTTGCCAGCGCACGCCCGACCCGGCCCCGGCACCGCCGGCGTCGCCGTATCGCGCGACCGCGACGATCCGCGACCTCATGCAATCGGTCGTCGCGCCGAGCGCGCAGGGAATGTGGGATGCCGTCGGCACCATCTCGAACCCCAAAGAGACGGTCAACCTCGAGCCGAAGACCGACGCGGAGTGGGCCGCCGTCAGACGGCACGCGATTGCTCTGGTCGAGTCCACGAATCTGCTCGTGATTCCGGGACGACACATCGCACCGCCGGACGCCACGACGCTCCGCGCTGACGACGCCGATCCGGGCGCGGAGCTGCCTCCGGCGGAGATCGAGAAGCGCGTCCTGGCCAACTGGCCCGCCTGGACGGCGATGGCGCACGCGCTGCACGACTCGGCCATGTCGATGCTGAAGACGATCGACGCGAAGGACGCGCGCGGCCTCGAGAGCACGGGCAGCGACCTGGATGGCGTGTGTGAGAGCTGCCACCTGACGTTCTGGTATCCGCCGCGTCCAGCCGCCCCTGCGAAATAGCCTCGGAGCGCGATTTGACGCGCGCGGGGGCCGGGCGCATAATTCGCGCCGATCCCTTCACGAGTCTTTCCGATGCGACGCGCCGCCGTCTTGCTCGGTCTCTTGTCCGCCGTGGTGCCTGCGTTACTGGCCCAGGGCACGCCCGGGCGTCAGCCGGCCGGACCTGCCGACATTTCTGGATTCTGGGAACTGTCGTTCGACAGCAGGAAAGTGCCGCAAGCCAGCCTGTTGCCGGCCGTCACCCGCGCGCGGATCGAGGCGCGCGCGAAGGCCGACGCGCACGCCATCCGCTGGTGCAACCTTCTCGGGATGCCGTTCCTGATGGATTCGGGGCGGCCGCTCGACATCCGCGTGGGATCGACCGCGGTCATCCTGGCTCCCGAGAATTCATCCGCGCCACGGTATCTCTACCTGAACCGGACCACGCACATCGGCAACGACATCTTCGATCCATCGACCAACGGGGACTCGATTGCGCACTGGGATGGGGACACGCTCGTCGTTGACACCGTCGGATTCCACGGTGAGCGGGGAATTACCACCATCCCGGGCGGCGGGTATCGAACCGAAACATCGCGCCTCGTCGAACGCTATCGGTTGCTCAGGGACGGCGCCCTGTTGTCGGTGACGTTCACGTGGACCGATCCGAAAGTGTTTCGTGCGCCGCACACGTACGAGTTTCGCTACAACCGGCTGCCCGCGAACTACGAGGCGCGGACGTGGGCGCCATGCGATCCCTATGACGCCGAGCGGGCGGCGTTTCTCGAAGGGCCGAAAGCGCCGGCGGCAGCGCCAAAACCGGCGCCGGCCGCTCGCTGACGGGTGACGCGAAAGCACTGAATGATTGTCCAGGCGATTCGACTCACGGGAGTGATGGCGCTCGTGGCGGGCGCCACCATCGCCGTTCCGGCTCAACAGCCGGACAATGCGGGACCCAATCGGCGTCTCGAGGGCGACTGGGTGCGAATCGATCTTGCCGGCTCGGGGACGTTCGGCGGCCTGACCAGCAAGTTCACGCCCGCCGTGCTCACGCCGGAAGCGGCGGCGCGTGGACGAGCGGGCGGTGGCGGGCGCGGTGGTGCGGGACGCGGCGGCGCACCCGCACCGGGAGCAAGCACCACGCCGAATCCCGTCGGCGTCCCGTACATCGCCGTGCCGATGCCCTGCGCGAATCCCGCGGGACGCGGCAACGGCGCGTTGCTGCTCAATCCTGATTCGGGCGGCGTGCATTTCATCGAACAGAAGGACGAGATCATCTTCGCCGGCGAACGCGGCGGCGTGCGGCACATCTACATGGACGGCCGGCCGCATCCATCACACTGGACGCCGACGCCGGCCGGACACTCCGTCGGACGCTACGAAGGCGCGGTGCTCGTCGTCGAAACCGTGGGCATGACGGCCGGCGCCGTCGTGGCCGGCGGTCTCCGCACGCCCGAGACGAAGCTGACGGAACGTTTCGAAATATCAGCCGACGGCCGGCGCCTGACGATCGCCTACACGTGGGACGATCCCAAGATCTATCAACGGCCGCACACGTATCAGCTCTTCATGGAGCGCCTGCCGGCGGGAAGCTATGCCCTCGAGGAGTGGTGTGATGCGAGCGACCCGGTCGAGCAGCAATCCATCGTGCCGCCGAAGCAGTTGGAGTAGGAGGATCACATGCGCTCTCGTGAAACGTCTGGTCCTTGCCGTCATCGCCTTGGCTGCGGCGACGACGATGTCGTTGTCCGCGCATCATTCGTTCGCGATGTTCGAGATGGACAAAGACGTCGAGTACACGCGGCACCGTCGTCGAGTGGAAGTGGCAGAATCCGCACGTGCATTTCACGGTGCACGTGAAGGGCGGAGCCGGCGTCGATCCGCAGACGGTCGGCACGTGGGATGTCGAGGGCGGCTCGATCAACATCATGTCGCGCCAGGGCTGGACGCGCGCGAGCTACAAGTCGGGCGAGCCGGTCCGGCTCGTCGGGCACCCGATGAAGGACGGATCGAAAGGCATCTCGCTCTTCTACGCGATCAAACCAGACGGCACGAGGCTCTACCACGACATCGCACGACCGGCTGACGACAAGAAGTGAGCGTCTTCCGCGCGCTGCAAGCGAGTCCGTTCACGGACTGGCTCCTCGGGTCAGACTCCATCTGGACTTATCCGCTGGTCCTGACGCTCCATACGGCGGGACTCGCCGTGCTCGTCGGCGCCAGCATCGTGATTCATCTGCGCGTCCTGAACGTTGGCGCCGCGATCCCGCTGCGTAGATTTCGCGTGCTGTTCCGGTTCGTCTGGGCCGGCTTCGTCATCAACCTGATCACCGGACTGATGCTGTTCGCCACGCAGGCCGCCGATCGCGTTCAGGATCCCGTGTTTGGGTTGAAGCTGGGCAGCATCGCGCTCGCGTTGTGGACTGGGGTCGTCCTGCGCCGCCGCGTCATCGACGCACCCGATGGCGCGGCGCCCGATCCGCGCCATGTCCGCTGGCTCGCGGCGGGCGGACTGGCGCTCTGGACCGTCGCCATCGTCACGGGCCGGCTGATGGCGTACCGGACGAGCTGACGGGATCGCCTGGTGGAGGACTTCGCGCTCTGGATCGAGGCGACGCCGCTGTCGAAGGCGCTCTTCGATATCACTTGGCTCTGGCCGCTCTGTGAGAGCGTCCATTTTCTCGGGCTGGCGGTTCTCATCGGGGGCGCCGGCTTCCTCGACTTGCGGCTGTTGGGGATCTTTCGCGGCATTCCCATTCGTGACGTCAAGAGCTTCATGCCGTTCGCCATCGGTGGGTTCGTCGCGAACGCCATCACCGGTGGGCTGTTCCTGGTCATGCAGCCGCACCTCTATCTGAGCAGCGGCGTCTGGTGGTTCAAGGTCGGGTTCATCGCCCTGGCGGGCCTGAACGCGATGTTCTTCGAGACCCGGCTCAGCCAGCAGGCGCTGGCGCTCGATCCGAGCGCCGACACACCGCCGGCGATGAAACTCGTCGGCGGCCTGTCGTTGCTCGGCTGGTTCGCCGTGCTGTACTGCGGCCGAATGCTGCCGTATTTGGGAACGGGCAATTAGAAACTGCTCGGGGGAGTTTTCTTTGAGTGCTCAAAGAAAACTCCCCCGAGCAGTTTTAGTGCACTATGCTGGCGCCCATCGGGACACCTCTATGAAGCTGCAGCGACTTCTGCTCGCCTTGGCGTTCGCACTGGTAACTGCAGTTCCCGCCGCCGCCCAGCGATACACGGCGAAACAGAACGGCGAGCTCATCGAGCTGGCGGACGCGACCGCCGGGATGAACGTGACTATCGTCCCGACCATGAGCAACGCGTGGAAGATTCAGGTCAAGGGTCAGAATCTGGTCCGCACGTCCGCGACGCTCGAGGATTTCAAGACGCAGCCGGGCTACAACGGCATGCCGCTGCTCGCGCCGTTTGCCAACCGCCTCGACGAGACCGCGTTCTACGCCAACGGGAAGAAGTACAACTTCGATCTTTCGCTTGGCAACGTGCGCGGTCCGATTCCGGCGACCGGCTTCGTGAATCGTGCGGCGCAGGACTGGCAGCTCATCGAGTTCAAGTCCGACACGACAGGCGCCTGGGTCACCTGCAAACTCGACTTCTCGAAGAACCAGACGTACATGACGCAGTGGCCGTTCGCGCACACGATCACGATGACCTACCGCGTGTCGGAGGGCGCGCTCGAGGTTCGCACGCGGCTCGACAACACGGGCTCCGAACCGATGCCGGTCGTCATCGGGTTTCATCCCATCTACGAGCTGCCCGACGGCAACCGGAACGACTGGACGGTGTCGCTCGATGCGAAGACGCACTGGATCGAGATCCCGCAGCGGCTTCCGACCGGCGAGACGCAGCCGATCGAGAGCTTCTTCGGCTCGGATCGGACGGCGATCCAGCTCAAGAAATACGCCCTGATTGACGACGTGTTCACCGACCTCGTCCGCGACGCGAACGGCCGAGCGACGATGAAGCTCATGTACAACGGCAAGGAGCTGCACGCGATCCTCGGGCCGAAGTACAAGACCGTGCTCGCGTGGTCCACGCCGCTGCCCGCGGGCGGTGGCGGTGGCGGCGCCGGTCGAGCGGGCGGAGCGGGTCGCGCCGGTGGGCAAGGGCAGGGCGCGGCAGCACCGGCGCCCTCCGGTCCGTTCCCAGTTGATCCGGCTCAGGGCGTGAAGGTCGCGCCGCCGGCGGTTCCGCCAGCGGAAGGCGCGCCGGCGCCCACGACCAAGGGCTTCATCGCCTTCGAGCCGATGGTCGCCATCACCAACGCGCTGAACCTGGCGCACAAAGGCGTCTACAAAGACCTGCAGAGCGTTCCTCCCGGCGGCTCGTGGGAGGAAAGCTTCTGGGTGACGACGAAGGGGTTTTGACGTCCGAAAAAGTGACCGGGTGAATTCTTGGTGCTGTCACTTCACCGAGGCGCGAAACGAAATCCGCCCGTTCTTCATGAAGCGGATGTCGTCAATCGTCAGATGTGACGGGCTCCCGTCCCACCAGTTCGAGTTGGGCGTCACCCACTCGCTGAATGTGGTGCCCGGCACGTAGAGGTCGGCGATACCACCCGCGTCGACGTTACGCTCCAGATCGAACAGCCCATCCGCCTGTTCTACCGACACGCGATAGTGCTCCTCCGGCGTCATCTGCCGGTGATCGTTGCTCGTCGTGACGCGATCATCGACGTGCCAGATCAGCAGGCCCAGCGGCAGCGGAAACGCGGCATTGCCGACGGCCGTGTTCGTTCTCGCTTCGATCACGAAGTACTCCCGACTGTCGAGCGGATTGACTTACCGCGCCACCGCGTCGCCATCAGGCGTCAAGACCACGGTCCGATTCTGTTGGATTTCGACAGGCCGCACCCAGCCTTCGGCGATCAGGAAGGGGCCTCCTGGCGGTTCGATGTCCCCGGTCCCCTGATTGCCGCTCATCAACGAATAAAGACCAGTGCCGCGCGACAACGCGGTGTGGTCGTACGTGTCGGGCCATCCCCAGACCGAATGACCGAGTTCGTGCGTAAGCCAGAAAAGATTCACGCCGGTGTCCCAGGGCGCCATGAGCGTCCCGCCGACAATCTGCCTGGTTCCGACGCCGTTCGGCGCCGTCCACCCGCTCAACTCGTGCGTGCCGCCTGTGCCCGGGATCCACGCGGTGGTGAGGAAATTGACGGAGAGAAACGACCCGTCTTCACCATTCGGGTATCGGTTCAACGGGCCGGTCGCGAGCGAGAGCGCGTTCCAGTCGAAGTCGGGGTTCGTCGCCGCGATCGACTCCAACGACTGACGCGCGAGCGTGAGGAATGCCTCGAACGTCTGCGTGTTGTACCAGGACGCCGGTTGCGGCGCTCTGTATACCCCACGACATCGTGCGTGAACACGACGTTGCCGCGGCTCTGCTCGTACCAGTAGTCGCGGAGGGATCGTGTGACGCTGGGCTCGGTGTATCCGACGCCGTTGATGATGTTGTCGACCCGAGAGAGCGGGATCGCGGCAGGCTGGTCTGAAAAATCGATGAGCACGACCAAGCCACGAAGCGTCGTGCCGGCGTGCCCATTAAAGTTTCCCTGATCGCCCAACTCTTTCGCGCCGTCGTACGACGCGAAGCAGAGAACGAGCGCAACGACTGAGAAGACGAGCCTCTGCGTCATAACCGTTCCTCGGAGGGTGGCACCGGAGCAAGCGCGCCGCGATGCTGATGACCGGTATGGAACGCGAATGATAACCCGATCGGTGACAGGTGGCCTGAATTCGGCGCGGATATGTGATTACTGTTCTGTTAGCAGCTCTTGTCCACCAACCTGCCGCAATGACACCATGGCGCCCGGAATGATGACCTGGAAACCCTGGGTCACGTGGGGGATCCATGAACAGACCAACCGTCAAGCTCATCGGCGTCATGGCTGTCACCATCGCGGCCCTCTCATTTCAGCAGTCGTCGTGGGCCCAGACGCCGAATCAGTCCGATCAGTCCATCACCATCTTCCAGTACCGGCAGGTGCCCGCTGACAAGGTGGCTGAGTTCGTCTATCGAGAGACGACCTACTGGAGCAAGGTGGCCGAGAAGGCCGTGGACGCGAAGAAGATGACCCTGTGGGTCCTTCTCGAGCAGGTCGGCGGCTACGATTTGCCGAACTCGCCGAACTTCCTGTTCGTCAACACCATGCCCAACGTTGATGCCCTGGGAGACATCTTCAACGCGGCCGCGGTGTTTCCAAATGTGCCCATGGAGTCCATCAGGACCGATGGGATGTCCACGACGACCAGCCAGTTCTTTCTCCACGACGGCGGGACCATCGTCGAGGCGGCGGGCACGGTGCGGGACCAGGACTTCAAATACGTGACGATCAGCTACCACAACTCA
Source organism: uncultured Acidobacteriota bacterium (assembly GCA_963793255.1). GTDB lineage: Bacteria > Acidobacteriota > Vicinamibacteria > Vicinamibacterales > SCN-69-37 > CAVTYZ01. Next base: position 341,140 of record CAWBZK010000007.1, on the reverse strand, counting down.
TCGGACGCCGCCCAGTTCGTCGCTCTCGAACGGCAGATCTGGGCGCCGTTCATCAAGACGGCGATGGACCAGAAGCAGACCAGGCAGCGCGGCTGGTCCGACGCGTCTGTGCTCGCGCCTCTGGGCGAGCACATCAAGTTCAACAGCGTGTCCTACGACTTCTTCCCGAGCCTTCAGGCCGCGCTGATGCACTGGCAGCCCGGCGTCGTCTTTCCGGCCGAGGGGCTCGCGAAGCTCGACAAGCTTCGACTGAACCGAACGAGCACGTCGATTTATCGGGTCGTTCACGTCGTCGCCGCGCGGTAGGTGGGCCCGCGGTAAAAGTGGTCGGGTGAATTCTTTGCGAATAATTCACCCGACCACTTTTTCGTGGCGCGGGTCAGCTCGACAGGCGATAGCGGTAGAGATGCGTCTGGCGCCGTTCAAAGCCGATCCGCTCGTACAGGCGGCCGGCGCCGAGGTGTGACGGCCGCGAGGTCAGCTCCGCCGTGCGTGCGCCCTGTTCGATGCCCAGCCGCACCGCCTCACGCGTCAGAAGCTCACTGACGCCGCGTCCCTTCGCGTCCTTGTCAACGACGAGATCCTGTATCCACGCATGGATACCGGTCGCGGCCAGGAACGTGTGCAGTGTGAGCATTCCGACAATCGCGCGGCCTTCCCTCGCGACGATCAATGTCGTGCCGGCGGCTTTGACGAGTTCGCCCAGCTCTGCCAATCCAGGCACGGGTGCGGACGACGAAAGCTGCGGGATCAGACGCGCGGCAGCTTCGACCAGCTCGTCGTCCACGCTGCGCACGACGTCGACGGTAATCGGACCGCGCGGTGCGGGCTTCGCGAAATATTTCCGGAACGTCGACAGATCGACCAGTACGCGGTTGCCGTTCTTGGATGCCTTTCCGGCAGGGGAGAGCGGCTCGGCGTCAGCCAGCGGGTGAAATTGACGTTCAAGGCCCTGCAAGGTTTCCTCGGGATTGGCCACGGCGCCGTTGACGAGGAGCAGTACGGCATCTGCGCCGGCATTGACCGCCCGCAGGGAGTGGTCCAGATCCAGGACGACCGCGATGAGCCTCACGATCGGGCCGCGACTCCAGATCTCGTCGACGAGGCTGACGAGCGAGGCTTCGTCGAGCTCCGGCGACGTCACGAGCCCATCGAAGCCTCTATTGGACGTGGCCGTCCGGAGGACGTCGATGGCCGCATCGACGCTCTGCACCGGCCTGATTTGGGTTCCGGGCGCCAGGCGCGACAACTGGCGGATGGTGGGAATGTCGCTCCCGCATTCCGGGGCTTTGACGTACAGAAGATGCATGGCTTCCCCGTTTCTCCGAGGCGGGTCAGCTCGACAGACGATGGCGGTAGAGCTGGGCCTGACGCAGCTCGAAACCGAGCCGCTCGTAGAGTCGGCCCTTGCCGGCGCGTGACGGTCGAGACGCCAGTTCGGCGGTGTGCGCGCCTCGCTCGGCGCTCAATCGGACCGCCTCTTGCGTCAGCAGCTCACTGACGCCTCGTCCCTTTGCGGCCTTGTCGACGACGACATCCTGAATCCAGGCATGAATGCCGGTCGTCGCGCGGAACGTGTGCAGCGTCAGCATGCCGACAATGACGCGTCCTTCCCGCGCGACGATCAGCGCGGTGCCCGGCTCCTTGACGATCTGACCGAGCTCCCATTGCCCTGGCACTCGCGCCGACGTCGAGAGCTGCGGCACGAGACGCGCCGCGGCTTCCGCCAGATCGGCGTCGACGCGAGCGACGACATCGACGGTGATTGGCTCGCGCACCCGGGTCTTGGGGAGATACTTCCGGACTTTCAACAGGTCCGCGATCACGCCCGCGCCGGAGGACGGCGCCTTGGCGGGCGTCTTCACCGCTGCCGCCAACAGCGGGGGACTGCTGAAGCGATGGGCAAGACGTCGAAAGACCTCGCCGGGGTTGACCAGTGAATCATCGGCGAGGGTCAAGACGGCGTCCGCGCCGGCCTTGAAGGCCCGATCGGCCTGCTCCTCGTGAAGGACGACCGGCACGAGCGTCAGCTTCAGCCCGACCTTCAGGATTTTTCGAACGAGATGAGTGAGTGCCTCATCGTTGAGCGCCGGTGAGGTGACGATCACGTCGAAGGGCCGGTCCAGAGCGGCCTTGCGAAGCACGTTGACCGCCGCGCTCGAACTCCTGACCGACGTGACTTTGCGGTCCGACGTCAGGCGCGTCAACTGACGGACGATCGGAAGATCGCCGTCACCTTCAGGCTCGTTCACGTATAGAAGTCGCACGATCGCTTGCCCGTTTGCAGTAGCAAGGTGCGCGCCACGTGTCGTCGGGTGGATACCGCGACGCGAACGGCCGGTCCGTGGGCGCCGGCGAGCGTCGGCGTTGACGATTCCGTGCGCGAATCACAAGAACGTCATCGTCCGAAAGTGGCCGGGTGACTTTTTGAACCCCCGGTAAGAAATGGCCGGGTGAATTATTTGTGTGTAGCATAAACTTGCACACACAAATATTCCACCCGACCACTTTTTGCGCTCGCGACGCGACTTGGTACGCAAGCCGATCTCTCTAGGCGTCGAGATTCAACCGGATCGTGTCTTTCGGTCGCTTCTGAACCTCAGTCTGATCTTCCAGATCCAGCTCGGCTCGAGTCTTCGGCATGGGACGGAACATCCACTCGGTTCCTTTGATGAACCTCTCGCGCCAACTCAGCTTGCGACCGAAGACGTCTGGCAACGCCGGTTTGCGGACAATGGCCATGGAGCGACTCCACCGCTATTTTACGTGCGGTGAAACGAGCAGGTTCGACCCCACGACCGATGTGACCCGCTCCAGGGCCAACGCGCCTCCGGTAAGAACCTTAGTTGAACCTCATGGCAGGGTGCTCACATTCACTCGCGCCGTGTCATTTCTGCTCTTATCAGCTCCTGCGGGTCCGGCCGGGGTTTTCTCACCGCGAGGCTTGGCGCGGGGGTTGCACAGTGAAGGGTGCTCCCAAGAGTTTGTAAGGAGGAAGTGATGTCATTGGTTCACATTGGTCGAGTTGCGGCGGCTGTGGTGTTGTGTTTGGCGTGACCGCGTTTGTGGAGGCAGCCGGACAGAGTCAGGCGCAGTCCCAGCCGTCGCAGAGTTCGGCCGCCGCGCAGAAAGTCACCATCACCGGATGTGTCGTGAGTGAAAGTGACTACCGAAAGACTCAGGACGCGGGCCGTGGCGGCGTTGTCGGCACGGGCGTCGGCGCCGGAAACGAGTATGTCGTGACGGGCGCGACGATGAGCGCCGGGGCCTCTGGTCCTGGCGTCGCGTACGAGCTGACCGGAAAGAACGAAGGCATGGCCGCGCAGCACGTAGGCCGTCGCGTCGAAATCAGTGGAACGCTGAAAGCGGCGGAGACGAACGCGTCCGGCGCGCCGACAGGCGGCCCGACCGCGGGTGCGCCCCCGTCCGGCGTCGACGTGGTGAGCAAGGACCTGAAGATTCGTGAGATCGAAGTCGATTCGATCCGCGAGGTCGGCACCACCTGTCCCGCGGTCTAACGGGTTCAAGCAAATGGCCGGGTGAATTACAAACTGCTCGCGGGGATGTTTTCTTTGAGTGCTCGAAGAACTCTCCTGAGCACGTTAAATAATTCACCCGGCCACTTTTAGTCAGTTCCTGAATCGGTCCGCGTAGCGCAGCGGCGCGCCCTCTCGCCACGGGTGATAGTCGTTGCTGAACTCGATGCGCTCGCCGAGCGGCGGATGACTGGCGCGCCACAGCTTGAACAGCGGTCCCGGCCAGGGATTGCCGAGCGCGTCCTCCTGCAACTTCACGAACGCCGTCCCCGCGCTGTGATTCGTCTGCGTGATCTCGAGCCCGAAGCGATCCGCTTCATGCTCGAGGTGACGTGTGAGGGCGAGTTGCGCCGGCGCGATCACCAGCGAGAACACGCTGGTGACGAGCAGCAGCAACGGCAGCGACGCCACATCGGCGATGTCGGAGAACCCGAACCGGTGTGCCCAGCGCGCCACGATCGCGCCCATCGTCTTGTAGGCCGCGTAGAGAAGGACGAGGATCAGCAGCGATGAGAGCGCCACCAGCTGCCAGACGTGCCCGAGGACGTAATGCCCCATCTCGTGGCCCATCACGAAGAGCAGCTCGCGATCGTCCATGCGCGCGATGATCGTGTCCCACAGGACGATCCGCTTGGTCTGCCAGAGGCCCGCGACATACGCATTCAGCGTTTTCGTATCGACGCTCTTGTTGACCTCGAACACGCGGCTGCCTTCGATGCCCGCACGATCCGCCAGCGCGAGGATCCTCGTCTCCAGCGCCTTGTCGCGCATCGGTTCGAATCTGTTGAAGAGCGGCGCGATCCAGATGGGCGCGACGAGATTGGCGACGACGATGAACGGAATGGCGGCAGCGGCGGTGTACAGCCACCATCGCCGCGGGCTCTTGCGCAGCAGCAGATACGGCACCCACAGGAACAGCCCGCCGGCCACGCAGGTCACCGCCAGTGCCGTCAGCGAGTCGGTCCACCATTTCTGCAGTGTCTGATTCGAGAGGCCGTAGTCATGCTGGCGCACGAACTCTTCGTAGTAGGTGAGCGGCAGCGTGATGACGAAGGTGACGATCGTGAACAGCGCAAAGTAGACCACGATCGTGAAGAACCAGTTGCGCCCGATCCGCTGGGCCCACGTGCGCAGTCTGGCAGACACGCCGCTGAACAGGATGACCGCGAGCAGCACGATCGACACCACCTGGTCGAGCACCCAGAGTCGATTGCCGCTCGTGTAGTAGCGAAGCGCCGTCGGCGTCGCCGGCGGCACGGCCACGGGCGTTGCTTCGCTGACCGGCGGCGGTGCGGGCCTCGTGGGTGGCGTGTCGGCAGGCTGCAGCACGTTGAGCGCGAGCGCGAAAAGAAGCGCGGCAAACATGCGCGTCAGTCGGCTGCAGCGACTGAGGGTCATCTGGTGTGGCCGATTTAGATGGCGGACAGGCGAGCCTCATTTCGTGCACTCGGGGCCCCACCCGAGTGCTAGTCGCTCGACTCGCTTCGCTCGCGCGCGACAGCGGCAGCGATTCGGTAACATCAGCGGCGTGCCTACCATCGTCACGATCGTCGGATCCAGCCAACCGTCGAGTTTCACGGGCAAAGCGCTCGCTGTCGTGAACGACGAGCTGAGCCGCCTTGGCCTCGACGTCTCGACTTTTGATGGCGGCACTCTTCGCCTCGATTTTCCCGGACGCCCGGCGTCGGAGGACGGCGTGCGGCTGCGCGCGGCGGTGCGTGATGCCGCTGGCGTCGTGCTCTCGACGCCCGAGTATCACGGCAGCATGAGCGCGTTGATCAAGGCCGCGATCGAGAACATGGGGTTTCCGTCCGCGCTCCAGGGCAAGCCGGTGGCCCTTCTCGGCGTTGCGGCCGGTCGCATCGGCGCGGTCAAGGCGGTCGAGCACTTGCGCAGCGTCTGCGGCCATGTGGGCGCGCTCGTCGTGCCGAACGCGATCTCGATCGCCAACGTGCACGAGGCGTTCGACGCCAGCGGCCGCGTGACCGATCCGGCCACCGAGGAGTCGCTCCGCGGGCTCGCGCGGTCACTCGAGTCGTTCATGCGCGACTACGTCTGTCCGAAGTTCGTGCTGGAAGCCGCGGTTCGCGAAGGCGCGGTTGCCCCGCCGTGGACGGCGACGGTCTAAGGACGGAGTTAAGGTTCCGGGTGCAATTTACGGTTCTAAGCAAAAGTCACCGGCTGCCCAGTTACTTCTAACTTCTGCCTTCTAACTTCTCACTTGTCTCGCAGTCCCCAGCCGATACACACCCGTCGACACCATCGTCGCGTAGCCCTCGGCCACGAGCGCGCGATTGCCGAGACCGGCGTCGGCGCGCGACAGGCCGGTGACGCGCGCGAGTTCGCCGCGCATCGTCATGCCCGCTCCGGCCAGGAAGCAGCGGGCGATCTCGCGAAGCGCGATGTTGCGATTGCCGCGGCGACGGAGCTCGTCAGGAAAGCGGCCGACCGCGAGCGTGTAGAGATAGGTGAACCTGCCCTCGTAGTGGACGGCGCTCGGGACGACGAGCATCGCCCGCTGCAATTCGTCGAGCGCGCGCGTGAAGGTGACCCGCTCTCGAATGCCCGCATCCGTCCGGAGATCGGCCGTCGTCATCTCCCATTCGCGGCGCAGCACGCGAAGGACGGCGCGGGCGTTGGCGCTGAGCCGCGCCTTCTCCTGCGATCGCTTGATGCCCCAGACCGTGTGGAAGTGCTCGATCATGCGCGGCGCGAGGAACATCGACCGGCCGCCGGCCAGCTTGGCGTAGTACACGCGGCCTCGGCGAAGCACGTCGTCTTTCAGCGTCCAGGCGAGCGACGTTTCGGGATCTTTCTGGACATTGCGCGGCAGCACGGCGTCGCGGCGGCCGCACACGGCGACGTAGAGTGACGGACCCGGCCGGCGCGCATCCGTCAGCGCGGCGGCAAACCCGACCTGTTCGATGAACCGCTCGGCGTCGAGCACGGTCTCGACCTGACGCGCATTCTCGCGCCGCCACCTCGCGTCGCGGTACTCCTCGATGTCGCTGGGAAGCTCGGGCCGTGGCTTCATGGTTTGTCCAGACGGACAATTCGACCTCCTGAGCCGTTCTCGCCGCTTTTGACGCATTCCCTACAAGAGGACGCCCATTTCACCGCCGGCCGCGCTGGGCCGCACACGGTGCAAGGGCAACCAATACGATGCTGAATCCGCGCCTGGCCAACCTGCAAGAGACCCTTCTCAAAAGCCTCTCCGTCCACCGCGTCGACGAGCTGGAGGAATTTCCTTTCAACGACTATTCAGAGTTCATCGATGCACAGAACGAAAACCGCGTCGAGGTGTTGACAGGCGACGATCCAAAGTCGTTTGGAGCGCTCGCCGGTCCTGGAGCCAAGTGGGCGAATCGGTTCATGGCCTGGAGCATCTTCCTTGTCGCGGGCGCCTGTGTGCTGGGATGGTGGCAGTTCGGAAACGCGTCACTGCTGGTGGGCGTGCCGCTCGCGTGCATCGGCGCTGTCCTGTCCGCTCGGGCCTTCATGAGATCGGTGGGCCTATGGCTGAACCGCGGCTTGCTAGGCGTCGGGTTCTACCTCTGGTACCAAGGGACACCAACCGGTGCTCTTCTCGTCGCAAGCTATCTCGTTCCGAACTATCTCTACCACTGGCGGCGTCACCTATCCCGCCGGATCTTCCTCAGGGCAGCCGCAGAATCGGAGCTGATTCTTGTCTGGCTCTTCTCGAGAGGGCAACTGGTCCCTGTCACCGATTCGCCGGCGCCCGCGAGGGCTGGCAGACCGCGGTCTGTCAAGGCGCTGCAGCCGAGCGCGGCTCGCGTGAGCGTCGAGCGTCAGCCAGTCCAGGAACGACCCGTGACGAACGTGCCCTCGAAGACTCCGTTGACGTTGGTCGCTGGCCAGTCGTCACGCGAACCGCAGCGCAATGACCACCGAGACGATCGCCGCAGCGATGCCGACAAACACCGTCACCTGCACGCCGGCAATCCAATGGAATTGCCGCGACATCTCGGAGCGGAGGGCGGCAAGTTGGGCCTTTGGCACCAGGGTGAGAAGACAGGCGACGCTCGACCGAAGACGGGCGATGCATTGTTCCGCGACGTTGGCGGAATTTCTGCGACTCGGTGAACGTCGCCGGCCCATCAGTCCGGCACGATCTAACTGACACGGCCCGAAGCGCCTACTTCGTCCACGCGTCGTTCGTGCGGGTCCAGGTCTTGTCGGGGTTGTAACGATCAATCTGCTTGGCGAGGGTCAGCGAGTCCGGCCCCAGATCCTTCTGATACACGATGCCGTCGTGATTGACGATGAACGTCTGCACGCCGGTGACGCCGTATTCCGCTGGCGTCGCGATCAGGGCGAACCCGCCAATCATGGCGCCACCGATCACGTAGTCGAGCTCGCCCAGCGGCGCGGCGGGTCCCTGGCCCTTCAAGACGTGAAAGATGTAGCCGTGATACGCGGATGCCGTCTCCACGGCGTAGCCCTCTTCGATCGCTTTGGCCACCCCTTCGCTGATTGGTCCGCCATCGCTGCCGTCGGCGTTCTTCCAATACAGGCCGTCCTGCTTGCCTGGCGTGCTGATGATGCGCTGCGCGTACTGGTGCACCCGTGAGTCATCGTGCAGCTCGAGGGCGTACTCCTTTTGCGCCTCGACAAACCCGCGAGAGATCTCGATCGCATCGAGCTCATTGGCGCCAACGCGGCGGAACAGGATCTCGTCGTGCCCGGCGTTGGCGTCGAAGTACCACTTGCCCGCGATTCTCACGAGCGGTACGGGCATCGGCCACTGGTCCCGGCCCACCTGCAGCGTGGCCCGGTTGGGATTTGACGGACTCACGACGACGGTGTGCCCCTCCTGCGCCAGCGCGGCAAACGCGACGGCGAACGACTTGTCGCGGACAGGATCTTCGGTGCTGACGAGATCCTTGCCGTCTGGACCGAACATCGCGACGAGCGCCGGCTCGTCGAACGTCGATGCCGCCTGGATGAGCGCGCTTGCTGCCGCCTGTGCCGTCGGGAACGCCGTCGCGCCCACCGGCGGCACCTGCGCGGGAGCCGGCTTCGCCGTCGGTTTCGGTGGCGCTGCCGGCTGCGCGGCCGGTTTCGGCGTCGACGCGGTCTGCGAGAACGTCACCGGCGCATAGAAGAAGCCGAGGGCGAGCGCGGTCACGGCGATACGCCGCGCCGCCATCGATCGTGCAGAGGTCGAGATCATCTGTCGACTCGTCATGTTCGGTTACCTCCGTCGCCCGCCGCCGCCACCGGAGCGCGAGCGCGACCCGCCCACGCTCGACGAGCCCCGCCGGCTGCTGCTTCCGGCAGCGCTGCTTGTCGGCCGGCTGCTCGAGGCGCCGCCGAAGGCGCTGCCGCTTCCGCCGGAGGAACCTGGGTTGTTCGGGATGCTGCGACTGCCGACCCGTTCACCGCCGCCGGCGCCGCCGCGGCCCGCGCCGGCGCTCGTCGTGCCGGCCGATGCGCCGCCGGCACGATTCGCACCGGCGCTCCCGCCCCGATTGGCAGTTGACCCCTGTCGCGTCGCCACGGAATCGCCCCGCGCCGTCCCGCCATAGCGGTTCGCAGTGTCGCGATCCGCATACGGCGCACCGCCGCGATGCTGCGGATTGTGGTTCCAGTTGCCGCCGTACCGGTTGCCGCCGTTGTAGCGGTTGTAGTGGTTCACGTACCGGTTGTTCACGTTGATGTTGACGCTGCCGTAGCCCCATCGCGGGCCGTAGCCCCAGCCGCCGCCCCAGAAGGCGCCCATCGCGATGCCCACGCCGAACCCGATCGCGACACCAGCCGCGTAGTAGCCCGGCGGCGGGTAGTAGATCGGCGGGTAGGGATAGATCGGAGGACCGTAGACGACGACGGGGTTGTAGACCGGGACGTAGACCACTTGCGGACTGGCTTGCTGGATCACGATGACCTGTTTGGTCTCGACAACCTGCGTCGTCACTTTCTGCTGCTCGGTGGTCTTCAGGTTCCCCGCGTCGGAGGCCTTCTTTCGCATGCGCTGCACGGCGTCCATCACATCGCTCTGCTGCGCGAGGAAGGCATTGCCGAGATCGGTCGTCCACTTGATGTCGTCGCCCAGGCGTTTGATGACGTCGGGCAGCGGAGCGAGGCCTTGAACGGCCGGATCCCAGCTTTCCTTCTCAACGGCGGCGGCCAGGGCCTCGCCTTTCAAGTCGGGGTGTTTCGCCATCCACTGTTGCAGCTGGACGATTTCGAGGGGGTACGTCGAGGCGGCAAGTACCTGCGCCAGGAGGGGATCCGGATAGAGGGCGATCGGGGCGACCAGCGAATCGAGCTGGTCATTGGGAATTCTCGCCGCCGCTGACGTCGTTGTCGCCGCGGCCGGCGCCTGTGGATGCCGCAAGGCGGCGGAGAAGCCGCTCGACGGAATGAGCAGCACGGCGCAGACGGTGGCGGTCACTCGTGTGCCGAGGTTCGCACGATGTAAGTTCATGGACAGACTCTCCAGGGCAGTACGCACGCGAATGGCCGTGAGGCACACCAAGAATCTCACGAAAGCAGGCCGGACCGAGCCCGCCGCGTAGCACGGGAAAACTGCTCGGGTGAGTTATTTTTGATGTTTCGAAATAACTCGCCCGAGCAGTTTTCTATCGCCCTTCGTTGAACAAGATGTAGGTGCCGCTCTTGCCCGCGACCGCGAGATCGAGGCGGCCGTCACGGTTGAGATCGGCCGCGCGAATCTGAAGACCGGTGCCGACGCGGCCGTCTTCGATCACGTATCGCTCGAACATGCGCGTCGTCCGGTTCCAATCGTAGTAATAGAGCGCGGGCGGCTTGTCGTCGCCGGGATCCTTGCCGTTGTGCGCCCACTTGCGCATCCCGGTGATCATCTCCTCGTCGCCGTCCCCATCGACGTCCGCCCAGAGAAACGCGTGAGTCTGCGAATAGGTCTTGTCCACCTCGTGCTCACGCCATGCGGTGCGTCCGTCGGGTCCAGCGGGGAGTGACTCGCGCCAGAACAGGCCGAAGTTGTGTCCCTTGCCCCACACGACGTCGTTGCGTCCGTCGCCGTTCAGATCGCGCACGGTCATCGGGAGGCCGGGCTCGTCGAGCTCCCAGTCGGCATGGAACGTCCACTCGGACGCGTACGGGTCGCCGGCCGGCCGCTCGTACCAGCCCGTGCCGACGAGAATGTCCTCGCGCCCGTCGTTGTTGACGTCGCCGAAGCCCATGCCGTGGCTGTTGTGGGTCGCGTTGAGGAGGCGACGCGTGGCGGATGGCGCGCCGGCCGCGTCCTTCGTGAGCTGCCAGGCGACGAGCGGGTTCTTCGGCGTTCCAGCTGTTGATGACGATCTCGGGCACCTTGTCTCCGTCGATATCGTGGAGGAACGTGCCTTCGTTCTCGCTCGTCTTCGTCTCGGCGAGGAGATGCCGCCGCCATGTCTGGCCCTTCGTCAGACCCTCCGCGCCAGGATTCTGGTACCAGGTACAGATCGGTCGGCACGAACGATCCCGCGATGACGTCGACCCAGCCGTCGCCGTTGACGTCCCACGGGAGATCGCCGTTGCTCTGCACGTAGCCGCTCCAGTCCTCGATGAGGCGGAGCGGCCGCGGCGCGAAGTCCGGCGCGGCGTACCAGTTCCGTCCCGCGATGACGTCGAGCTGCCCGTCGCGATTGACGTCGGCGATCGCGCACCCTTCGTTGGCGTCAACGGCGAGAGGACGCACGGAGAACTTCACAGGTCCGCGCTGAGCCTGCTGCGTGCCGGCGGCACCGCCACTTGCGATGACGAACAGGAGCGCGACGACGAAAAGTGGCCGGGTGACTTTTACGTTTTTCGTAAATCGCAGCGCACGGCCTCTTGTGTGTGTCATCTCCCGCTACTTTCCTGAAACCAACTGAACGCCGCCGGTCGATCGATCGAGCCGCACCCGCAACGCCTCCGATGGAAACGCCGCGATGTCGATGGCGACGGTCACGACATGCCGTCCCGTCGCGAGGTTGAGCGTCGCTGTCTGGCCGGCCAGACTGGCCGCCTGGCCATCGAGCCAGATCGTCAGTCCGCGGTCCGCGCCGAAGTCGAGCGTCGCGCTGCCGGCCTGCGACGCGTCAATCTCGAATCGCACCACGCGATAGCGCATCGGGTTGAAGTAGCCGACAACCGGCACATCGCCGAGCGGCAGAGTGCCGGCGACCGTGCTGTAGGCGGCGCGCCAGGGCAGCGGCGCGCCCGCGCGAGCGGCGTAGCCCATGCCTTCCTCGCGAAGGCGCGCACTGATCGCCTGATCGGCCGCGAGAATCTGCCAGCGCCGGACGACCGGATCGTTCGGTACCGTGGCGCCGCCGGTCGCGCCGAGCCGCGAGAGGAACTTCGCCAGGTCCAGGAACTCGTCGCGACGCAGTTGGGCCGTGAGCCCCGGCGGCATCAACGACGTCGAGCTCACCGTGCGGCTCGCGATCTCGGCGGTGGGGATCGTGATCACGTTGTCCGCGCCGTCGCGAAGCGCGATGTCCGTCGTGCCGTCGCGAACCAGGATACCGGCCGCGACCGTGCCGTTCCTTCGAGTGACGTTGACGACCTGATAACCCTCTTTCACCCGCGCCTGCGGATCGAGCAGCGACTCGAGCAGATAGTCCGCCGGCGCGCTGGCGCCGATGCTCGTGAGATCCGGACCGACCTGTCCGCCCGCGCCGGCAATGGCGTGGCAGCTCGTGCACATGAGATCCGTCCGCCGGTAGATCTGTTCGCCGCGCGACGCGTCGCCGTCCGTTTCAATCGCGCGAATCATCGCCGCGAGCGTCTCGCCGGCCGGCATGGCCGCGACGCGCGCGAGCCCGGCCGCGGACTCGATCGCGGCCGTGAGCTCCGGCACGTTGAGACCAGATGCGGACACCGCGCGCAGCATCGATCGTCCGACCGTCGGCGTGAGCGTCCGGCCCGCGAGAGCCTTGGCGAGCGCGGCGGGTCCGCCTTTCTGGCCGACGAACGAAGCGACGAGACCTGCCGCAGACGGCCCGTCGGCGGTGGCCGCGAGCACGGCCGCAATCGGCGCGGCCGCCGCGACATCGAGCCGCGCCAGCGCACCGGCGGCCTCGACGCGCCCTGCCTCGGGGCCGTTCGTCGCCAGGTCACGTAGCGTCGGCACAGACGAAGCCCCGAAGTCCACGAGCGCGTCGAAGGCAGCCGCGCGCACGGTCGCACCCTCCGCAGACGCGCTAGTCAAGATTGATGCGCTGGTCACGACCGACGCGTGCGCCGCCTCGAGGCGCCACGCGCCCGCGAGCCTGATCGCCGCAGCCTTCACGGCCACATTCGAACTGCCGATCAGCGTCGTGAGATTCGCGAGATCGCCGTTCGGCACGAGCTTCCGGCTCGACGCGGCGCGACGGAGTGCGTCGAGCATCCCGACCGGCTCAGCCGCCGCGTCGCCGCTGACCACGAGATTGAAGAGCAGTCCGAGCTCGGTTGGTCCACCGAGATCGGCGAAGAGCTGAAGCGTCTGCGCGTGCAGATCCGGCGGGACCTTGCCGCTCCGCCAGAGCGCGAGGATCGGTGCGAGCGTGTCGGACCGGCCGGCGCTCCGCACCACCGTCAGCAGGCGTCGCACATCACCACCGAAGAACGCCGGGTCGGCCGCCAGCCTCGGCGCCCACTCGCTCGCCAACTCCCTCATCGTCAACCACAGCGCGAAGTCGAGGTTGCTGTCGATCGGCTGATCGATGGCGGCTCGCGGCGATCCGCGCCGCTTCGGCCGTGCCGGCCAGGCGCAGCGCGTTCACGGCCTCGAGCCGAACGCGCGCGTGCGGATCGCTCACGGCGCGCGTCAGCATCGTCAGATGCGCGGGAACGCGATCGGCCCAATCGGCCGTCACGCGGACCGCCCCCGCGCGCACGCGCGGCTCCGACGATCGAAGCACGCGATCGAGCAGATCTGGATCCGGCGCATCGAGCCACTGCCGCACCCAGAGCGCCTCGAGCAGGAGACGCGCCTGCGCCGGATCGCCGGCGTCCAGCCGCGCCACCCACGCGTTCAGTGTTGGCAGAACGGCGGGCGCGCCGTGGCGCTTCAGCAGCGCCTTCGCGTGCTCGCGATTGAACTGCTCGGGCTCGCCAAGCAGATCGAGCAGCGCCTGGACGCCGAGACCTTCGAGGTTGCGCCGCTCGACAGGCGGGCGTCCCGTCGCCGTGACGCGCCAGATGCGCCCGCGCGTGCGATCGCGCCGCGCATCGCGGAAGTCCACTTCGCCGTGCTGGATGATCGGGTTGTACCAATCCGCGATGTAGATCGCGCCATCGGGCCCCATCTTCACGTCCACCGGCCGGAAGGCGCGATGCGTCGACACGAGGAGGTCTTCGGCCTGTCGCGAGACGTAGCCAGATCCGCTGTCCTCGAGCACGAACGAGTTCACGCGGTTTCCGCGAAAGTCGGCCGTCACGAAGCGCCCGCGCCACGCGTCCGGCAGATGGCGTCCCGAGACGATCTCGAGGCCCGCCTGCTTCGGTTGACCGGGATTCAGTCCGCTCATCACGCGCGGGGCATCGACGGCCGTTTCGTACGTGGCGCCCGGGAACGCGTAGTTGATGCCTTGCGCGCCGGCGCCGTCGGTCAGGAACGACTGGCCGAACGGATCGAAATGATGGCCCCACATGTTGATGCCGCCGCGCGTGAACACGTCCAGCTTCATCAGGTCCGGCTGGAACCGCCACACGCCGCCGCCGAGCAGGCGGCGCGGTCCCCACGGCGTCTCGACGTGGGAGTGGATGTAAATCGACTGATTGAAGAAGAGGTGTCCGCCGGGTCCCCAGCGCAACGAGTGAATGATGTGGTGCGTGTCCTCGGTGCCGAAGCCCGAGAAGACGATGCGGCGGCGATCGGCGATTTTGTCGCCGTTCGTGTCCTCGAGGTAGAGAAGCTCCGACGAGTTCGCGACGTACGCCGCCAGATGCGGGACGCTGTCGTCCGGCGCGATGCCCGTCGGAATCAGCAGGTTGTCGGCGAACACCGTCGAGACGTCGGCGCGCCCGTCGCCGTTCGTGTCTTCGAGGATGTAGACCTTATCTGTCGCCTGTTCGCCAGGCTGGATCTGCGGATACAGGCTCGAGCCCACCACCCAGAGGCGACCGGCCGCATCGAAGTTCATGTGGATCGGCTTGCTCAGTTGGGGCTCGGCGGCGAACAGGTTGATCTCGAATCCGGCCGCCGGCTGAAAGCCCGCAAGCTCGGCGGCGACGTCCTGATTCGGAATCTCGGTCAGCCCTCGCTGCGCGGTCGCGAGGGGTCTGTCCCCGCCCACGAAGTGGGACTGACCCCTCGTGAGGTCCGGCCTCACGACGCCCGCGACGACGATCGCGGCGGCACACGCGAACCTGGCGACGCGGCTCGTCATCGCGCAACCGCCTTCGTCATCGCGGCGATCTCTTTTTCCTTTTCGGCGACCAGCGGATCGAACCGCGGGATCTCCACGGCGTTGTTTCCCTGCTCACGCTGGCGGAACAAATAGAGGTACGTCACGTTCGCGGGCCGCCAGCGATGGAAGAACGACTCGTTCTTCTGCACGATGAGCGACCGCAGCGGCGCGAAGCGCGCATCACGCGCGTCAACCGCCGGCGATTCCGTCGCCGTTTGGACGTCGCGCGCGACTTTCGTCGCGCGGGTAATATCCGCCGCAACCACGCCGTAGCCCGCATCGGTGAGATGCATGCCTTCTCGAAGAGCGGCTCGGTCTGCGGTCGAGTCATCGCGCCAAGCACGGCAGTGTAGACGTCGATGCTCGCGAGCTTGCGCGATGTTGCCAGCGTCCGGATCGCCTCGCTGTACTGCGAGAGCACCCGGTTCCGCTCCTCGAGCGCGGCCGCCGGCAGCGGGGAAGTCGCCCGGTCCGCGGGCAGAGGCGTCAGAAGCACGATGCGCGTCGTGCGCGACGCGAGATCGTCGAGAAGCCGACGGTAATCAGTGATGAACGCGTCGAGCCTGGCGCTGCCGTCGAACGACTCGTTGGCGCCGTAGCTCAGGAAGATCACGGTCGGCTTCGACGAGATCGACCGACTTCAGGAGCTCGCCGTATCCGTCCGCGGCCTTGCCGAAGTACGCGCGCGACTCGCCGCGCACGGTATCGCCCGACCATCCCAGGTTGCGGAACGTCAGCGCCTTTTCGGGGTGCGCGACGGTCAACGCCGTCTCGATCAGCCCGCGCGGATATTCGCGCTCGAAGAACGAGTCGCCGACGAACGCGATGCGGTCGCCGGCGCGGAGCTCAACGACGGACGGCGCGTTGCTGGCCTGCGCCGCCGCCGGTTTGTCGGTGGTCGCGACGAACAGCACGGCTGCTGCCGCGGCCCAGGCGAGCCGAAGGGCTTTTGCCACACTGCATGTTGGCACGATAAATCCGCGTGTGTACAAAAGGGAACATCGGTCGATCGAGCTTGACCGCTATAGTCCGGCGGCAATGGCAAAGCTAGCGATGTCCAATCGTCGCCTTAATCGCATGGAAGCCCTCCTGGTGGAGATGCGGAGTGAGCAAGACGTCAGCCTGAAACACATCACAAGGCTCCAGGCCCAACTGGACCTGCTGACCGAATCCCCTCCGAGCATCCGGCCAGTGGCGCGCCTGCTCGTCAGACCGCCGCGCACGACGACGAACTGACCGGACGACAGGCCTAGAAATGACCGGCTCAATATGCAAGAACTGACGCTCGACTCCACGGTGACCTGTTCCTGCCAGCGCGAGTTTCGAATCTCTGACCTGGTCAGGCTGACGGACACGCAACTGCGTGTTCCTAACGTGAAGCGGTCAAATCCAGAGGGCCACGAGGTGACGTGGGAACCCGCGTCCGGGCGTCTCGGCTACGTCTGCGGATGGCTGAATCTGTTTCACGGACAGGGCAGCGAATCCCTGTCGGCAGGGCCGCGAAATTTGGTCGCGCTCCAGATTCGTTGGTAACTGGCTAGAGGGTCGCGGACTCAGCAGGCGCGCGCAAAGAAAATGGCCGGGTGAATTTCCAGGGCTTGGGAATTCACCCGGCCACTTTTATGCTCTGGGCCATGACACGACGCCCGTTCGTCCTGACGCTGGCCGGCATCTTCCTTTGGATCGCCACGAACGGACCAGGCGTGCGGTCCGGCCGGGCGCAAACGGCCGCGATCGGGCCGCTCCGTGTGTCCGCCGCGAATCCGCACTACCTCGAGTATCGCGGCCGGCCTCTTCTCTTGATCTCGTCGGCCGAGCACTACGGCGCCGTGATCAATCAGGACTTCGACTTCGTGCCGTACCTCGCCGAGCTCGAGCGCAACGGTCTGAACCAGACGCGGCTCTGGACCGGCTTCTACGTCGAGGATCCGAAAGCCTTCAACATCACGAACAACACGCTCGCGCCGGCGACGGGACGATACATCGCACCGTGGGCACGAAGCGATCAGCCGGGCTACGCGAACGGCGGCAACAAGTTCGATCTGTCACGCTGGGACGATGCGTTCTTCACGCGGCTGCGGAACTACCTCGGCCGAGGCGGAGCGGCGCGGTGTCATGGTCGAGATCGTCCTGTTCTGTCCTTTCTACCAGGACTCGATGTGGGAGCTCTCGCCGCTGAACCCGCGGAACAACGTGAACGGCCTTGGCGCCGGCATCACGCGCCAGTCCGCGTACGACCTCGGCTGGCTCGATCCGGCCGTCGTGTCCTTCATGGACACCTACGTGCGCAAGATCGTCACCGAGGTCAACGGCTTCGACAACCTCTACTTCGAGCTCGTCAACGAGCCCTACTCCTTCGACGACATCGTCCCCGACCGCTTCCAGCGCCACGTCGCCGATCTCATCGTTGCTACCGAGAAGACGCTGCCGAAGCAGCACCTCATCGCGCAGAACATCGCGAACGGCAGCCGGAAGATCGACAATCCGCATCCGGCCGTGTCGATCTTCAACTTTCACTACGCCTCGCCGCCGGACGCCGTCACCGTCAACTACGCGCTCGGCAAAGTCATCGGAGACGATGAGACGGGATTTCGGGGACAGGCGGATCTGCCGTATCGAGTCGAGGCGTGGAACTTCCTCGTCGCCGGCGGCGGCATCTTCTCGCACCTCGACTACTCGTACACGACCGCGCATCCGGCCGGTACCTGGATGCCGCTTCCACCGAATCAGCCGGGTGGGGGCGGACCGGAGTTCCGGCGGCAGATGCGGATCCTCGCCGACTTCATGAACGGCTTCGCGTTCGTAAGGATGGCGCCGCGCGCCGACGTGGTGTCGATCTGCCGACGACGCCGCGGATCTCACCGCACGCGCGCTCGTCGAGGACGGGCAGCAGTACGCGATTTACGTGTCGTACGCCGATACCGGCCGTGGCAAGGGCGTCGATCCGATGCGTGCGCGGGCGACGGAGACGCTGCCAGAGCGCCGCGTGGACGTGGCGGTCACGCTGCCGCCGGGCCGCTACGACGCGACGTGGGTGAGTCCGCTGAGCGGAGAACCTGTCGCGCGCGAGCGCATCGATCACGCCGGCGGCACGCGCACGCTGCGATCGCCGGCGTTCACCGCTGACGTGGCGCTGAAGATCGTGCGTGCGGGCCAGTAGACTGAAGAAGCTACAGACCTGAGGGCACAGTCATGAAGCTCAATCCGTACCTGTCCTTTGACGGCCGCTGTCGCGAGGCGTTCGCGTTCTACGCGAAGAGCCTGGGAGGAAAGATCTCCTTCATTCAGACGATTGGCGAATCGCCGATGGCGTCGAGCATGCCGCCTGAAGCCCACGGCCGCGTCATGCACGTGACGCTGCAAATCGGGGATCAGGTGCTGCAGGGCGCCGACGCGCCTCGGGGAATTCACCGCAGCCCGCCGGATTCAGCGTGGCCCTGCATTTCGACGAGGCCGCCGAGGGAGAACGCATCTTCAACGAGCTCGCAGAGAACGGGATGGTGCAGATGCCGTTTCAGCCCACGTTCTGGGCGAAGGGGTTCGGCATGCTCATCGATCAGTTCGGCACGCCGTGGATCGTCAACGCCGGGCAGATCATCGGGAGCTGAACGGAGCTTACGGCGCCGGATGCGGATGCTGCTGGTAGTGCTGCCGCAGTAGATCCTTGCCGTAGTCGTTGCCGTTCGGCGTTCTGATCACCGTGTGGATGTGCTCGGCGTTCGGCACGTCCGGATTCATCAGGTGGCGCAGCGCCACCGGCCGCTGATGATCGAACTCGATCAGCACGACCGGGCTGTGGATGCGGTAATAGAACACGCTGCCCGGCTTGGTGTCGCCGATCCACGCGAAGTACGTCCGGTCCAGAAACGCGCTCACTTCGTTCATCTTCACCCGCGCGTGGCCATCGTCCATGTTGTTGACGTAGAGCGCGATGAGCTCGACGAGCTGCTGCCGCTGGGCCGCGCTGAGATCCTTCACCGGCACGCCGGCGTAGTCGAGGACGACGTTGTCCGTCCAGGCTTCGGTGAGGATGTTGTTGCCGGTCTTCGAGAAGTTGAGGATGGCCTGCTTCCGCTGCGCGTCGGTCAGCGCGTTGACGAACGCGAGCCCGCGGTGCTGCTCGTCCTGAAGAATCGATGTCCCCTTGTACTTGCCGGACGAGGCGATGACCGGTTCGGAGCCGGCGAAGAACGGCGACATCACGACCTGATCGCCCAGGACGAAGTAGTTGATGATCGCGTGATGGCCGTCGAGCTGCCATCCCCAGGGTTCGGTGGCCGACGGCTGGCCCATCACGGTGATGTGGTACTGCCACTCGCCGTACTCGTCGAAGTTGTTGCCGGCCAGCTCGCCGAGCGTTTCGTTCAGGTGCATGATGTCGCGCGTCTGCTTCAGCCCTTTCGCGCTCAGTGACGCGCGCACGAGTCCAAAGGCGATCTCCCGCTGCGCGTCGGACATCTCGAGAAAGCTCACGCCCTGCCGCACGTAGAAGCTCTGGTTCATCCACTTCCGCCACTCGACGTCGTCCACGGCGAAGACCGTCTTCGCGCGTTGCGCCGGCGTGAGTGCGGCGAGGAAGGCTGTGGCCGCCGTGCGGACGGGCGCCGTCGAGACGCCCGTCGATCGAATCGCAAACAGCCCCGGCTCAATCGTGCCGTTGGTCGTGATGCCTTTGAACGGCTGCGCCAGGCCGGGCTTCTCAGCCGCCAGCGACAACCGGAGCAGTTCCTCGGGCGGACGCTTGGGCGGCGGCGTCTGTGAGGACAGCTCAGGCTGGAACTGGATCGCGGCGGCAAACACCAACAGCAGGGCGGCGACGATTCTTGGACGGCTCATGGGGCGCCTACAAGGTCCTAACGAAAGTTTCCGATCAGGACGAGATCGCTGCCGTCCGATGGTTTGGTGCCCGAGTACAAGATGGTCTTTCGATCGGGCGACACGCTGAGGCCTTGGCCGGTCCTCGCTTCGAAGCGGCTCAGCGTCGTCTGTGTACCCGTCGTCGAATTCGTGAATCTCAACTCATAGGCGAACGGCAAACTCAGATTGGGACGAGCCACGTAGTAGATCCCGTCCTCCACCGGAAAGTATTGCAGGCCTAACAGCAGCAGCGAGTCCGCGACTTGACGTGCCGCGCCGCCGGCCACTGATCTTTCCATCACCGCACGCGACGCGCTCATGGTCCGATAATAGAGCGTCTTCCCGTCCGCCGATTCGAGTGGGTCGGAACCCCCTTCATTTGTGATCTGCACCGGTTCGCCCCCTGCCGCGGGCACGCGCCAGACTTCGGACCGACCGGTCCGTGCGGAGCCGAAGTAGATCCACTGACCGTCACGCGACCAACTTGGCACATACCCTTGCGTGACGACGACGCGCGGCCGTCCGCCCTCCGCATCGACGACCTGGATCGCGAGTTGTCCATTTTGATCCTGCCCGTCGAAGACGATGAAGCGGCTGTCAGGCGACCACCGCGGACTGCCGGCGATTCCCTTGACTCCCTCGAGCAGCGGCGCCGGGTTCGTGCCGTCCGAATTGGCCACCCAGAGCTGGGAATCCTTCCCGAGTCGCCGGGATTCGAACACGATCCTTTTTCCGTCCGGCGAGAATTGCGGATTGCGATCGTCGAGCGTCGAAGAAAGAAACGTCTCCGGCTGGCCGCCTGGCGAAAACCTCCAGATATCCGCCTCGGTGCCGAGGCGCACGTAGGCCAGCGTATTCCCCTGCCGGGCAACTGCCGGGTAAGCGGCATGATCTCCGGCCAACTCGAGCCGTTCCGCTTCGCCGTCCGCGACAGGCACTCTCCACAAGAAGGACGTGCTCACGCCTGCCCCGGCGGCGAGAATCAGTGCACGGCCGTCCGGCATCCAGGCGATTCCACGCGCGTTGGCCCCCTGTTCGGTCAGCCGCCGCGGTGCGCCGTTTATGGTGAGTTCAGGCGTCAGCTCCGCAAGGTACACGTCGCAGTTATGAGGGCCGACACAAAGCACATAACCCAAGCTCGTCGCCGTCGGCGAGATCTCCGGATAGTGGTACGTCCCCGCAGCCACGGGCGTCCATACCAGCCGGCGGGGCTCGGCGTGGTCTACTGGAATCGCGACGATGCCGTTCATTTGAGCGTCCTCGTCGCGCTCGGTCACAGCCAGGTGCTTTCCATCTGGAAACCAGGACACGCTGACGACGTCACCGCCGGGCTGAGGTTCCGACACGACGTCGGTGAGCTTCTGTTCCGAGTTGGGCACGGGCGCCGTGCTGAGATAGATCGCGCGCGTGTTTCCCTGCCGGCGCACGAAGGCGATCTGTCGGCCGTCTGGCGACCACGCCGGGGAACTGTCGTCGGCCGGATCCGTCGTGAGCCGCAGCGGCGTTCCCGATCCCACCGGCAGCACGTAGATGTCGTTGTTCGACCCGTTCTCGCTGTTCCAGGTAAAAGCCACCTGCTTGCCATCGGGAGAGAACGACGTGAGCCGCTCGTCGCCGGCAAAGCTGGTCAGCGGCATGAGTCTCGAAGAAGGCAACGACTCGTTGGGTTTCGGCCACAGCAGCCAGGTGCCGACGGCCGCCAGCGCTGCCACAGCCGCCGACGCGGTCATCAATCGGCCACGGCGTTTCGACGCCGGCACCTGCGCCGTTGAGGCGCTCGTCGCTTCGGAAGACAACCGATCGCGAATCTGTCGGAGCTCTCGATACAGATCGCGTGTCGAGTCGTACCGGTCCGCCGGATCCTTGGCGAGCAGCCGCTCGATCACCCACCGCAGCGGCGGCGGGGTTGTCGCCGGAAGCGGATCCGGATCGTCGCGGATGATCGCCGCCAGCGTCTCGGCGGAACTTTCCTCTCGAAACGCCCTCCGGCCGGCAGCCAGCTCATAGAGCACGAGGCCCAGCGAGAACTGATCCGACTGCGATGTCAGACTCGACTGCCCGCGAGCCTGTTCCGGCGACATGTAGTTGACCGTGCCGAGGATCGTGCCGGGCTCCGTGCCAGCGACCGTCGGCGCGGTGTCGTCCGTGCTCGCCAGCGCACGGCGCTCGGTGGCGAGGCCGAAATCCAGGATCTTCACGCGCCCATCGCGTGTCACGAGGATGTTGTCCGGCTTCAGGTCGCGATGGACGATGCCCGCCGCGTGCGCGGCGGCGAGGCCCTCGGCCATCTGCGCGGCCCAGTCGAGGAGCTTCCGCGGACTGTCCGGCGCGGATACGGGAGCGCCGTCCACGAGCTCCATCACCAGGTAGTCCGGGCCGACGTCGTAGAGCTGGCAGATGTTCGGATGGTTCAGCGCCGAGATCGCGCGCGCTTCGCGTTCGAAGCGATCCGAGAAGTGCTCCTGCGCGAACTTGATCGCGACGGTGCGGCCGAGCCGCGTGTCACGTGCCGAGTACACGTGGCCCATCCCGCCTGCGCCGAGCGGTGCGAGGATCTCGTACGGCCCGAGGCGATCGCCCGGCTGAATGGGCATGAATTGGGCGGATTATATGCGAGTGGGGCGCTGACGCTGGTGTGGCGATCGTTGCGCGCGATTCGTGCCGCAGGCGCTTTGCGTCGTCGAACGAGGCGGACGGAGACTGCGAAAAATCGCGAGTGGTTCAATGGACCACTAGCAGCTGGTCCATTGAACCAGTGCACCAAATTATCGAAGCGTGTGTCAGCCTTGCGGCTCGCCGGCCTCAGCGAAGTGATCGACAGCGCCGCGTCAGCGGGTCATCACCCAGGTGGTGATAGCCGCCGCGGCGGTCCGATCGGCATACCGGTCAGCGCGCCCTTCAGTCCCGGATCGTCGCACTGGCAGCTGTCGCCTTCGATCGCGGCGCCGATGTAGCCGCCGGCAAAGAAGCCGCCGAGGCCGGCGAGCGCCGTCCAACCAATGCGCTCTCCGGTGCCCATTTTCTTGGCCTGGCGAATTACCGCGCGGGATGCCGACAGCTTCTCGGCCGATGCCGTGTCGAATTTCACCGCGGCGATCGACGCGACGGAACGTCCGGGGATCAACGGGCGGCGACGGTCGGGTCTGGGCCAGCGCCGGGCTCGATACCAGCAGGGACGTGAGAACGATGGCTGCTCGGAACATGTGATTTGCCCTCCACTAAGGAAGGCGCAGAACAGGTCATAAAGGGCTCACCTCACCAATTTCCGGTATTTCAGGCCGTAGCTCACGATTCGTACATCCAGCCCCACGTCCGTGAACCCGGGCCAGGGCTCGTCTCATAGCATCGTCGATCCATGCCGTTTCGTTGCCGAAGGCGCCGCCGCCGACGCGCGTGAGATAGACGATGTTTGAGACCGTTCGACGCGCGTTCACGACAGCCGCCCAGAGAGTTGCTTCGTACGCGGCTTCGAGCACGAGCGTCGCGAAGGCCCGCCATCGGCTGCTGGCTATGCGCGTGTAGGCCACAGGCAGCGCCGAACAGAACGCCTGAGACACGAGGAGGCCAACCTGGTGCGCCGCCCGTGACTTCCACGTCCCACTGCAGCCCCACTCGCAGGCGGTCACGGAGCGAGTCTCTCTCGCCGACGCTCATCGCGCCTAGCGTCCGCTCGATCGACGCCAGGCCCGCCTCCGTGCACATCGCATAGCCATTGCGCATCGTCCACAGCGCGTTGCTCGTTGTTACCGAGCGCAGTGCCGATGTCTTTCAGGCAGTCGATTTGGCGGTCCTGCGTCTGCCCAATCTGGCCACCGACGGGGACGAAATAGTTCCGATAGACGGTCGCTGCACCAGCGGCGATCGCGCATGCCGGTCCTTGGGTTCGGTCGTAGGCGTATCGCGTCACGCCGTCTTCCGGAGTCACGTCGGGCCCGGTCATCTCCAGCAGGTTGAACTGCGACGCCACCTGGAACAGCGCGTGCCGGTTGGCCGGATCGCGATGGAGCTGCCCGACGTCGCCCACGACGGTCGAGACGCCGAGGGTGCCGGCCAACTGCTGCGACGTTGCCGGCGGCCCGGTCCCGAAGCTCCGCGAGCGACGGCATTTCTAGAACGCCGACTGAGTAGGAACGGTTGTTGACCCTGGACCGAAGCGTGGTGCCCACGACCTCGAGGTTTGCCCGAGTCTGCTCGTAGGAGAGCTCCTCAAACCCGAACAGCTCTTCGAACCATTCTGCGGGCATGCTCAGCACCGCCAACACTCTACGCGAGCGGTGCCGGCTCGTCCCGTGCCGAATAGCAGCGACGGGGTCAATGACCCTCCTGCCGACGGGGTCATTGACCCGTGCCCGCAAAGGAAAGTACAGCCCGTCGACGTGCTGCGGCCGACCGGCGACGCCGGGGACGAAGGTAGTGTCGCCGCCGTCCGCCGGAGGCGGCGTGGCGGCCCGACAATTGGCCTTGCCGCGGCGGCGGCTCCTGACGATGATCGTGCGGCTGCGTCCTTTTCGAAAGGCACAAGACATGACACGCTCGCTCGCACTCGCCGTTGGCCTGGGGCTCGTGGTTTTCGGGGGGTTCGCTGGGCTGCAGACGCCCTCTGTTGCCGCCGCTCAGTCGGACTTCAAGACGATCCTCGACGGCACCTCGTTGAAAGGCTGGGACATCGTTGGCAACGCCAACTGGACGGTCGCCGACGGCGCCGTGCAGGCGACGACGGGCACCGGGTTCCTGGTGACGCCGATGTCGTACACCGACTTTCAGATCACGGCCGATTTCTGGGTGACCGACGATGCCAACAGCGGCGTGTTCATTCGCTGCGAAGACCCGAAAACGATCTCGGCCATGAACGCCTACGAGGTGAACATTTTCGACACGCGGCCCGACCAGAGCTATCGGACGGGCGCCATTGTCGATGTCGCCAAGCCGCTGGCGGTCGTCCACACCGGCGGCAAATGGAACACGATCGACATCACCGCGCGCGGTCCGAAAATGACCGTGCTGATCAACGGCCAGAAGATGGTTGACGCTCAAGACACCAAACACTCGCGCGGCCCGATTGCGCTGCAGTACGGCGCCGGCACGGTGAAGTTCAGGAACGTCAGACTCAGAACGTTCTAGCCACGACGATGGCATCGTCATGATTGGCCAGACCGTCTCGCACTACCGCATCGTCGAACGCCTGGGTGGCGGCGGCATGGGCGTCGTCTACAAGGCGGTGGACACGCGCCTCAATCGTACGGTCGCGTTGAAGTTCCTATCAGCGGACCAGATCCGCGACGCGGACGCTGCGGCACGATTTCGCCAGGAAGCGCAGTCGGCCTCAGCACTCGATCATCCGAACATCTGCACGGTCTTCGAGATCGACGACGCGCCCGATGGCCAGACGTTCATCGCCATGGCGCACTACGAGGGCGAGACGCTCAAACAGCGGATCGAACGCGGCCCTCTGTCCGTCGGCGACGCGGTCGGCATCGCCCGGCAGATCGCCCAGGGTCTGGCGAAGGCCCATTCGGCGGGCATCGTCCACCGCGACATCAAGCCGGCCAACCTCATCGTCACGACCGATGGCATCGTCAAGATTCTCGACTTCGGGATCGCCAAGGCGCCCGGACAAGAAGAGCTGACGCGCACCGGGACCACGCTCGGGACGTTGAGCTACATGGCGCCCGAACAGTTGTCGGGAGCGGGCACCGATCACCGCGTCGATCTGTGGGCGCTCGGCGCGGTCCTGCACGAAATGCTGGCCGGTCAGCCGCCGTTCGGCAGAGACGATCCGACGGCGCTCGTTTCGGCGATTCTCGCGCGGGATCCGGCACCACTCTCGGGTGCTACGAGCCGACGTGCCCGAGGCCTTGCAGCAGGTTGTTCAGCGTGCCCTTCGAAAGCCGCGCGAGGAACGCTACCAGAGTGCGTCGGAGGTCGAGCGCGACCTGGCGGCGATTGCGACAGCACTTACTGCGCCAGTCACCGTCATTCGCGAGGTGTCGCGCCGCCGGTCGCCGATCTTGCGATGGGGCATAGCGGCCGCCCTGATCCTTGCCGCGGCGGCAGGTCTCTGGGGATGGACGACAGGTGCCAATCGTCCGGCGAGCTCGCGAGGAACTGATACCCGAGGCCGCGCGCCTTGCGGGTCTGGACCAGTATGCGGCGGCATTCGCGGTCGCCGAACAGGCGGAACGACTCGTGCCGAACGACGCAAGCCTTCAGTCGTTGTGGCCGTCGATCTCGGCGAACGTGACGCTGCGTACGACGCCACCCAATGCCGAAGTGTTCTTTCGCGAGTACGAAAAGAACGACGGCGAATGGCTGCGTGCCGGGACGACGCCCCTCGAGAGCGTGAGGCTGCCGCAGGGCCTCTTTCAGTGGCGTATCGAGCACGCCGCGGCTGAACCGTTGATGCTGGTCGCGAGGAATCCCGGTCCGCTGCTGACCGATTTGTTCAACCAGGGAATTCCGACCATCGCGCTCGTGCCGAAGGGAACCCAGCCGCCGGGCATGACCTATGTGCCGGCGGGCAGCCGCATCGTGTCGATCAGCGGCTTTCCGGCGGCGTTCGTCACTGTCGCGCCGTATTTCATCGACCGGTACGAAGTCACGAACCGCGAGTACAAGGAATTCCTCGACGCAGGCGGCTACGGGGACGAGCGGTACTGGGCCGATCTTCCGTTGACGTTGACGCGCGCAGGGCCTTCGTTGCCCCGGAAAGAGGCTGTGGGCCAGTTCGTCGATCGGACCGGCCGGCCGGGACCGTCCACGTGGGAGCTTGGCGACTATCCGACCGGTCAGGACGATTTTCCGGTCGGCGGGGTGAGCTGGTTCGAGGCGGCCGCGTACGCCAGGTTTCGAGGCAAGACGCTGCCGTCGATTACTCACTGGGCGCAAGCCGCAGCGTCGCCCGACGTCACGTTTGCAATGGTGCGGCAGAGCAACTTCTCGAACCAGGGACCGGCGCGGGTGGGCAGTCACTCCGGCATGAGCCCCTTCGGCGCGTACGACACTGCCGGCAACATGCGCGAGTGGGTCTGGAACGCGTCGGGCGACGAGCGCTGGATTCTGGGCGGCGCCTGGAACGAGCCGTCGTACGTGGGGACCGAGCCGCGAAGCCTGTCGCCGTTCGACCGATCGGCGGTCAACGGGTTCCGGTGCGCCATCTACCCGCCGGGCAGCGCCGTGGCAGATGCCCTTACGGCGCCGCGTCTCATCGTGCCCGACGATCATCGCGACGCGAAGCCCGTGTCCGACGAGGCGTACCAGATTCTCGCCAAGCAGTTCGCCTACGAGCCCGGGCCGCTGAACGCGCGCGTCGAGTGGACGAACGACTCGCATCGCGACTACGTGCGGGAGCGGATCACGTTCGACGCCGGCTATGACGAGGAACGAACGCCGCTGCATCTGTTCCTGCCGAAGAACGCGCAGCCGCCGTTCCGTACCGTCGTGTTCAGCCCCGGGTCTGCGGCGTTTCAGAATCCCGGGCCGAGCGACGAGCGAATAACCACGTACTCTCGATCCCTTCGAGTTCGTCTACAAGAGCGGGTTTGCGTTGGCGTATCCGGTGTACGACGGGTCGTACGAACGCTGGCGTCCGGCACCGGAGCTCACAGGAGCCGAGCTGCTGCGCCACGAGCGCGTCGGCGCCGCGCATCGCCGGCAGGATCTGGGCCGCACGATCGACTACCTCGAGACACGCCAGGACATCCAGAGCGATCGCCTCTTTTATCTCGGCTTCAGCCGGGGCGCGGCCGCGATCGTGCACGTGGCGCTCGAACCTCGCTTGAAGGGCGCGATTCTGCTGAGCGGTGGCGTCGCGCGTCTGCCGCCGGAATTCTACGCGCCGAACTACGCGCCACGAATGACCATCCCCGTCCTCATGCTCAACGGCCGGTACGATCACATCTTCCCGGTCGAAACGTCACAGAAGCCGTTGTTCGACTTCCTCGGCACGCCGCCGGCGCACAAGCGGCACGTGATCTACGACGCGGGCCATTTTCCGCTGCCGCGCAACGAGTGGATTCCGGAAGCGCTGGCCTGGCTCGAGAAGTACCTGCCGGCGAAGTAGGAAGCAAGCGCAAGAGCGCGAGGCACGTCCGCTCATCCAACCTCGCGGAGCTGGCGTCCAAGCACGTTGTCGCTCGGTCGAAATGGCTCAGTAGACACCGGCGACGTCTGATACTGCGCCATCACGGGGCACAGCGAGCTGCTGCGTCTGATTGAGACCGAACGCGAAAGTGGCATCTTCCTCTCCGTGTTCGGTGTCGGGCGCGGAATTCTCTGAAAGACGCCACGATTGAGATGCTCGCCGACAAGGGCAACGGCCACTACGCCTATCTCGATTCGCTGCAGGAGGCGCGCCGCGTGCTGGTCGCCGAAGGCGGCGCCACCCTCGATGGCGGCGAGCTCGGCGCAGGTCACACGGTCGCCGCGCTCTACGATATCGTCCCCGCGGGCCGACCATTACCGGACGGTCTGAACCGCACCCGATCGTCCTGCCGTTGATCCGCTGATCTACCAGGCATCGTCTCGCGCGACCGGCGCCAGCGCGGACCTCTTCACCGTCACGATCACGTTCGGCGACGAGCAGCTGTGGACCGACGTGCTGCGGATGCACGAGGTCCTTCGTCTCTGTCGACCCGGCCACGGCGCTGGCCGTCGGCCTCAAATTGATATCGACGCGTTGCCGAAGGAGATTGTCGCGGCACTGCGCGCCGACGACGTCGACCTGTCGAATCCCGCCGTGACGCTGGCACTGTTGCGATTGAACGCTGTCGTCGGCGTTAAGGGCACCGCGAACGACGCGGGCGAGCTCACGACCGTGGGTGATCACGTGCGCGCTCTGTCATTCGACCGTCGACGACTCGTTCGCGCCGGGCATCGGAAGACGGCTCGACGGCTGGGCGAACACCGACCCTCGACGTCGGCAAGATCGTCGCACTGTCGCCCGCGCTGGACGAGGCCACGAAGGCCGAGTTCAGCGCATGGGGGCCGGGCAAGTACGATCCGCGGCACCACGCGTTCGACGGCGTGAGCATCATCCCGCTGAACAGCCCGTCGGTGCCGATCGTGATCCCGCCGATCTACGGGCTGCAGTGGCGTCGGGTTTCGAGACGTTCACCGCCGACGGTCCAATCTCGGTACCGGAACAGCTACGTCGGCGTCGGTCAGATGGGCGGGAAGGGCACGTTCATTCGACTCCGCGAATCGGGCTGTTCATCAACCAGACGCCCGATCTGCGTCACGCCGAAGCTCGCGGCGCTGCTCGACTATCAGCTCAGCCTGCAGACACCGAAGCCGCCGGTGGGCACCGTCGACCGCCAGGCCGCCGCGCGGCGGCCGGCGTCTGTTCAACAACGACGCGCGGTGCGCATCGTGCCATCAGGGACCGAACTTCACCGACGTGCTGTCCGGCCCGGATCCCGCGGTGCCGGTCCTGCACCATCCGCTCGAAGCGGGATGGACCGCGACGTACGCGTCCCGATCGGCAACCAGAGATGTACCGGACGACGCCGCTGCGCGGCTTGCAGCAGCACCCGCCGGACTTCCACGACGGCAGCGCGCCCGATCTGCTGTCCGTCGTCGATCACTACAACGAGAAGCTTCGGCTTGAATCTCAGCCCTGAACAGAAGGCGGACCTGGTCGAGTATCTGAAGCTGCTCTGACGAAAAGTGGCCGGGTGAATTATTTTTGAACAATCGAAAATAACTCACCCGAGCCAGTTTTCGCGCTCGCTGAGCCGACGGTCCGCCGTCGCCCCGCAGACGCTGACAACGGTTGAAGTAGGATAGGGCGCTACCCCAGCGTAAGACGCACGGCCTCAAGGCCTTGGCCCGTCCGCCCTATGTCTCACTGCGTACAACTGAATCGCACGGCCGTCGCGATGGCAGTCGCGGCCTTGGCGACGATCGTTCCGTCGCTCAGCGCAGACGCGCAGGAGGCCGCGGCCGAGCAGTCTTTCAACCGTCTCTCGATCGAGGAGCTGTCACGCATTGACGTGACCAGCGTCTCGAAGCGCGCCGAGCCGATCAGCGAGGCCGCGGCGGCCATTCAAGTCCTGACGCAGGACGACCTGCGGCGCGCGGGCGTCCTCTATCTGGTCGAAGCGCTGCGCCTGGCAGATGCCATGTACGTCGGCCAGTTCGACGGACGCACCTGGGTCGTGCAGCCGCGCGGCCTGGCCATCAACGGCGCCAACAAGATGCAGGTCCTGCTCGATGGGCGGAGCATCTACTCACCGTTCTATTCGGGCATCTTCTGGGACGTTCAGGACTACTCCATCGACGACATCGAGCGGATCGAGATCATCCGCGGTCCCGGCGCAAGTCTGTGGGGCGCGAACGCGGTGAACGGCGTCATCAACGTCATCACGAAGCGCGCCTCGGAGGCGACCTCGGGCACCACGGCCTCCGTGGGCGTCGGCAAAGAGGACCGCTTTCTCACGGTGGTGCGGCATTCCGGGCCCATCGGCACTCGGGCGCACTATCGCGCCTACGGCAAGTTCACGCTTCGCGATGCGCAAATCCTCTCCACGGGTGTGTCCGCGGACGATCCGCTTCGCCGCGGTCAGGCCGGTTTCCGCGCGGACTGGGATCGCTCCGCCCGAGAGCAGATCACCGTGCAAGGCGACGCCTACATCGGACGGTTGGGTCTCATGGACTCGGAGGACACGCCCGTGTCGGGCGGGAATCTTCTGGCGCGCTGGACCCACACGACGGTCGGCGGCTCGCAGTGGCAGGTTCAGGCCTACTACGACAGGGTCGCGCGCACCGTGCCGGACCAGTTCGGCGAGAAGCGCAATACGTTCGACGTCGAGATCCAGCACGAGTCGCAACTCGGCGCGCGACACCACGTGCTGTGGGGTGGCGGGTATCGCGTGTCGAGCGATACGACGGCACAGACACCGACACTGTTCTTCGATCCGCAGAAGCGCACCACGCAGTTGCAGAGTCTGTTCGTTCAGGACGAAATCCAGCTGCACCCGCGCCTGTTCGCCACTGTCGGCACGAAGCTGGAACACAACGATTTCACCGGTGTCGAATTTCAGCCGACCGGCCGTCTTCGATTCACGCCGCACGCGGCCGGAACGTTGTGGGGTGCGGTCTCGCGCGCGGTTCGCATGCCGACGCGCTTCGATTCGGACATCCGGTTTACGGCCGGCGGCCCGGGCTTTTTCGCCGTGGGCGACCCGAACTTCGAGTCGGAAGATGCTCGTGGCCTACGAAGCGGGCTATCGGACGACTCTCGGCCCGCGGCTTTCACTGGACGTGTCCGCGTACCGGAACGTGTACGACGATCTCAGGAGCCAGGAGCTCGGCGTCAGTCCCATCTCCGCTCATCGTGTTCGGCAACACGATCGAGGGTCACGTCGCAGGGGTCGAAACGGGCGTCACCGTGCAGGCGGCGACGGGTGTGCAGGTGCACGGGAGTTACACGCGGCTCAGCCGGGAGCTGGTGAAGAAGCCGGGCAGCCAGGACATCAGCGGCGGGGAAGGCAACGATCCGAAGCACCTCGCGACGTTGCAGGTGTTCACGACACCGAGCGCGACCGTCTCCGCGAATGTTCTGCTGCGGTACGTGGGAGAGCTCCCGAATCCCCTCACGCCGGCCTACACCGAAGCCGATGCCGTGCTGCTGTGGAACGCGACCCCGCGAATCGAGCTGGCCCTGGTCGGGCAGAACCTGCTTCACTCGAGCCACGCCGAGTTTCCGCAGCCCGGGCCGGTCTTCGAGAAGATCCAGCGCAACGTGTACGGCCGCGTGACGTTCCGAATTCCCTGATGGACACCTGGCTGCTTCCGCTCGCGCGGATCCTCGTCGTGGTGCCGTCGGTGTTGTTCCGGCCGGCGCAGCCGCCGGCCGCCGGCCAGCAATCCCTCGAGTACGAGGTGAAGGCCGCGTACCTTCTCAATTTCCTCGGCTACACGGAATGGCCCACCGCGGTCATCACCACAGCGAATGAGCCGGTGCGACTATGCATCGCCGGCCGTGATCCGTTCGGCGGCGCCATCGACCGCGTGGTCCAGGGACAACAGATCGCCGGCCGTCCTGTCGCGGTCGAACGATTGACACCCGACGAGCCGGCCGGGCACTGCGAGCTGCTGTTCGTGCCGGCGTCCGTCGCACCTGGTCCGTGGCTGACACGAGCGGGCCCCCGCACCCTCACCGTAGGGGAGTCCAGTGACTTCATCGATCGGGGCGGCATGATCGAGTTGGCGGTCGACGCCGGCCGGGTGCGCTTCGACGTCAACATCGGTGCGGCGGCCGCTCGCAACATCCGGTTGAGCTCACGCCTGCTGCGCCTCGCACGCACCACGGTTCGAGGACCTCGGTGACGGGTTTCCGTGCCCTCCCGATCGGACGCAAACTCGTCGTCATCGGGCTGGCGACGGTCGGGCTCGCGTTGTTTCTGAACAGCACCAGCGCGCTGATCTCGACATTCGTCATCATGCGTCAGTCGATCCGTGACGACGTCGCCGCGCAGTCCGCGATTCTCGCGGACAACGCCGCGGCGGCGGTCGCGTTCGACGACGCGGCGGCGGCTCAAGAGACGTTGGCGCCCCTGCGCGACAAGGCGTCGGTGGATGTGGCGTGTCTCTTCGACGCAGGAAACCGGCTGTTCGCCAAGTATCAAGATCCAGAACCCGCACCGGCATGCCCTTCCGCGCCACCAGCCGACGGAACGGTCATGAGCCTTCAGGGCGTTCAGAGCGTCGCGCCGATGTCGATCGAGAATCGCCGCGTGGGGACGCTCTATCTACACGGAACCTACGATGAAGTGTGGGAGCAGTTGCGCGCACAGGCCGTCGGCGCGGGAATCGGCTTGGTACTGAGTGCGGTTGGGGCGCTGCTCCTGATGCAACGACTGCATCGGACGCTCGTGGACCCGCTCTCGCATCTGTCCTCTGTCGCCACCCGCGTGTCCGCGAAACACGACTACTCGATCCGGGCGACGAAGTACACAGACGACGAGATTGGGTCGCTCGTCGATGCATTCAACGAGATGCTTTCCCAGGTCCAGACGCGGGAAGCGGATCTCTCCAAGGTGAACGTGGACTTGAGCCGGGAGATCGTCGAGCGTCAGCGCATGGAGAACGAGCGTTCGGTGCTCCTGCAGCGTGAACAAGAAGCCAACCGGCTCAAGGACGAATTTCTTGCCGCGCTCTCCCATGAGCTCCGCACGCCGTTGAACGCGATTCTGGGTTGGGCGCAACTGCTCGAGCAGACAGGCCTCGAGGGAAAAACCGCCACGCAAGGACTGGCGAGCATCCATCGCAATGCGCGCGCGCAAGCCCGGCTCATCGACGACCTGCTCGATATTTCGCGGATTGTCAGCGGGAAATTCCATCTGAAGACCCAGGTTGTGGATGCCACGTCCGTTGTCACCTCAGCGGTCGAGGTGGTGAGGGCGTCAGCGACCGCGAAGGCGATCGAGCTGCAGGCGGTGGCGAAATCCAGTTGCGCGGTCGCGGCCGACCCGGAGCGCCTGCAACAGGTCCTTTGGAACCTGCTGTCGAATGCGATCAAGTTCACGCCGACAGGCGGACGCGTCGAGGTGCGTGTTCAGCCCCTTGGCGGAGAATGCACGATCGAAGTGCGTGACACGGGAGTGGGTATCGCGCCCGAATTTCTTCCGTACGTGTTCGACCGGTTCAGGCAGGCGGACGGTTCGCTCACGCGCGAGCACGGTGGATTGGGGCTCGGGCTGGCCATCGTCCACGAAATCGTGGAGATGCATGGCGGCAGCGTCTCGGCGTCGAGCCCCGGCCGCGATCGCGGAGCCACCTTCACCGTCCGGCTGCCCACTCGCCAGGGGACCGGTGCTGAGCGAGGTGCCGTCAGCGCCGACGTCTTCTCACCAACCGCTCGCGGGCGCCAGGGTGCTGGTCATCGACGACGATCGTGATGCGCGTGAAATTGCGACGGCGGCGCTCGGCGCGGCCGGCGCGGAGATCGTCGCCGTCGCCTCGCCTGAGGAGGCGCTCGAGCAGACGTCGAACGGGTCGGTGTTTTCGGTCCTGGTCTGCGACATCGGCATGCGAGGCATGGATGGGTACGAAGTCCTCCGGCGCATCCGCAAACAGGAAGCGGCCGTCGGCCGCAGGACGCCCGCCATCGCCGTGACGGCCCACGCCTCGGCCGAGGACATCGCGCGAGCCAAGACGGCGGGATTTGGCTGGCACGTCGCCAAGCCGGTCGTGGTGCCTACTCTTCTTCAAACGGTGATCGCCGCCGCCGCGGCCGCGTCCACATCGGAGTAGCGGAAGCGTCTGGCTCGGCAGGTCAGACGATCGGCGGACGATTCTTGCGGAACGAGTTCTTGACCGCGATCTTGCCGTCTCGGAGCGTCAAGAGATCACAGCCAGCGACCTCGACGCGTTTCCCGTCCTTCAGCGTGCCGGTGAATGTCCATTCCGACACACCTCGATCGCCGGTCACGAAGTGTCGCGCATTGTTCCAGCGCGCATCCGGATACTGCGCGAACACGGCGGCGAAGGCGGCCCGGACCGCTTGTTGTCCCTCGTGCCGCTCGCCGTTGACGAAGTTGCCCGCCGAGGCTTCGAAGACGCAGTCGGCCGTCATCATCGACATCAACGCATCCAGGTCGTGACGATTCCAGGCGTCGGCGAACGCCTCGAGCAGGCTGGTCATGTCAGTGGATCAGGTCCGGCAGAATCGTAGCACCGCGATCC
Organism: uncultured Acidobacteriota bacterium; assembly: GCA_963793255.1. Lineage (GTDB taxonomy): Bacteria > Acidobacteriota > Vicinamibacteria > Vicinamibacterales > SCN-69-37 > CAVTYZ01. The sequence goes on along the minus strand of CAWBZK010000007.1, from coordinate 306,696 downwards.
CTCAACCGCCTCAGCGTTGCGAGGTTTCTCATATCAAGCGGATCGGCCACGATGGTTCGGGCGGACTCAGAGCTTCCCGACTTCTCCGTCTCGATCAGCAGGGGTAGCTCCGCGAATCGCGGATCGTGAAGCAGCCGACGGAACGGCTCGAGGCCGAGGCACCCGTCGCCGATGTGCTCATGTCGATCGACACGGCTGCCGCAGGGGCGTTTCGAGTCGTTGCCGTGAAACACCTTGACGCGATCGAGTCCCACCAGACGATCGAGCGTCTCGAACGTCTCCCGATAGCCGGCGTCGCTCACGATGTCGTAGCCGGACGCCACGAGATGACAGGTATCGATGCAGACGCCGACGCGCGGCGAGCCGTCCAGATGACCAAGGATTGCCGCGAGGTGCTCGAAGCGATGGCCGACGGTCCGCCCCTGGCCCGCCGTGTGCTCCAGCAGCACTTTCGTCTTGCGCCGCGGCCGCGCCTTGAAGGCCGCGCGGATCGACTCGGCAATCAGCCGCAGCGCATCGTCTTCGGTCCCGGCCGTACAAGTGCCGGGATGAATGACGACGCCCATGAGGCCGAGCGCCTCGGCGCGATCGAGCTCGTCGATGAACGCCGCCAGCGACTGCGCCCGCAGCGCCGGTACGGTGGTCGCCAGATTGATGAGGTAGCTGCCGTGCGAGACGACCGGCGTGATGCCGGTCTCGTCGACGCGACGCCGGAATGTTCGCACTTCGGCCGGATCGAGCGGTGGGGCGACCCAGCGGTTCGCGTTCTTCGCGAAGATCTGCAGCGCTTCACAGCCGTGCAGCACGGCGCGCTCGACGGCCTTTGACACGCCGCCCGCCACCGACATGTGCGCGCCGATTCGCATGCGTTCACTGGCCCTGAAAACTGCTCGGGTGAGTTATTTTTGAAGACTCGAAAATAACTCACCCGAGCATTTTTCGGCGCCGAGGCGCCGGAGCGCGGCCTGCATTCCCGGATTGCCGGTCGCCATCGTCAGCAGACTGAGGCCTTCGCCGTTTCCGACGGCCGTGATGTCGGCGCCGGCGGCGACGAGCCGCTCGGCAACCGCCGGATAGTCGCCGTGTCGGGCGCAGCGGTGCACGGACCCGAACGCGGCCCAGCCGAGCGGCGTGCTGCCGTGCGTCGGGTCCCGGGCGTCGAGCGGGACGCCGCCGCGGGCGATGAGCTGTTCGACAAGGCGCACAGCGCCGACCCAGCAAGCGGCATGGAGCGCGGTGCCGCCGTCCACGCCGGGGGCGGCGGGATCGAATCCGTAACGGATCATGAGCTCCGCGCCATCGAACTGCTCGTGAAAGATCGCGATCGCGAGGCGGCCGTGATCCTCGCGCGACAGTGACGACAAGAGCGACGGGTGCTCTTTGATCAACGCGTCAGCCGTCCGCTCGTCGGCCGCCTGGAGCGCGTCGATGAGGCGGACCCGCGGCGACGCGCGCGACTCGAAGAGCTCGCGCACCTCGTCATGGCCGAATCTCGACGCGACGTCCATCGGCGATCGGCCGAAGCCGAGCGTCCAGCAGTAGATGTTGAACGGCGGCACGAGCGCATAGCCGGGCTCGTTCACGCGGGCGCCGAGGACGGCCGGATCCTGGTCGATCAGGCGGGCGGCGAGCGCGAGATCGCCCAGCCTCGCGGCCATGAAGATGTCCGGCGTCGCGCCGCGCTCGATCAGCCGCCGGCACACGTCGGGGCGATCGACGAGCGCGTACTGGGCGGGCGTCGACTTGTGATCGATGCAGCGCGCGTCGATGTCGGCGCCGTGGTCCAGGAGAAAGTCGGCAATTGCCACGGTCTTCGCCTCGTGCAGCGGCTGCTGGCCGTCGCCGCCGCGCGCGTGGACGAGCGCGGGGTCCGCGCTGACGAGCGCCTTCAGATCGTCGAGCCACCCGAGGCGCGCCGCCGCGTTCGGTGTGAGCGCCACGCCGTGCGCGAGCAGCCATCGCGCCGTGTCCTCATTGGCGTTGTCCAGCACGGTGTACGGGCCGTTCGACCAGTCGCTCTTGAGGTTGACGTCGGCGCCGGCCGCGACGAGCGCCTCGAGTATCCGCTCGTTCTTCGCCGCCATGTGCGTGGCGCGCTGCCCGAACGCGAACATGGGGTCGTTGACATGCGCGCGGACGTGAGGGCGCGACACGAGCTCTCGCACGCGCGCCTCGTCTCTCGCCTCGACCGCCTCGGCAAACGCCTTGACGTCGCGTTGCTGGTCGAGATCAGGGGAAATTGGGGACGAGTTCGAGTTGGACACGGACTGGAGGCGTTGTGCACGCCTCCGGGAAGGGTAGCAAAAAAGTGGCCGGGTGAATTATTCGCGAATAATTCACCCGGCCACTTTTGGCGATCTCTTGGCGATCAGTGACGCCAGGTGAAGCCCGGCTTCTTCGACTGAAGCTGCGCGGAGTTGAGCAGGCCTTGCTCCTGTATCGGCCCCGTGCCGCACAGCGGCACGCAGAACGAACGCTGGGCTCGTTCGTCATCGACCGCAGCAACAGCTGGTGAACGCACACTGGCGCTGACGATGCCGCAGTCGGCGCTGGTCGCGCACGCGTCGTCCGTGCAGAACGGATCAGCTCCTTCGCAGCGCTATTCGCCTTGTGTGCAGGCGAGGAGTCGAGCCGGACAGCGGCGGCAGCGAGTTCGGCAGTGGGCGACCTGGGCGAGCCGGGTCGCCTTCCAAGAACAACGCGCCGCGTCGCGCAAAGTGGCGCTCGAAGAACAGCGCCGCGTCTCAGTTCGGGAATCGCGGACCGATGCGCACGCTGGGCGCGGCCCTTGCACTACGGCGGGCGGGACGGCGTCCTGGCATGTACGCTCTCCATCGGGCCGACGGTAGTTCGGGCGGCGTGCGGTTGCCTACGCCCGTGGGATCGCGCGTAGATACGGGTGTCGCAAAAAGCCCCGACGCTTTTTACTTCAGTGCGTCTTTGGCGCGTGTTCCAGGCACGCGGCGACGGTGACTCCCGGCTCGCGCATCGCAATCTCCTCGCAACGGCGCCGGGCGTCTTCGAGTCGGCCCGCGCTGTGTCTCCACCGCCACGAGGCCCCGCCGCGCCGGGATGTTGTCCGGGTCGAACTGCCAGCGACTCCATGAATCCGCGGCGAGCCTCGTCGATCTGGCCGCGCAACAGCGCCGCCGTCGCGCGTCCGTTCGTCGCGGCGGTGGACCTCGGATGGATCGTCCACAGCGCCGTGAAGGTCACGACTGCTTCGTCGAGACGCTTCTCCTGGACCTGGCACCGGCCGAGATCCTCGTACACCTCTGCCACGTTTGCGCCGAACCTGAGCGCCCCCTGAAAGGCTTGAATGGCCTCGTCGTGCCGGCCCGCGTCGTGCAGCGAGTTGCCGAGCAGGAGTAGCGGATACCAGTACCCCGGGTTCCGCTCCACCGCTTCGGCCCAGAGCCACACCGGGCTCGACCACACGTAGTTACGAAGCACGCTGCGACCGGCCAGTCCCACGATCACCACGAGAGCGACCGCCGCGACGAGCACCCGAGTGACGCGGCTGACCGATCCACGGAGTGCCGCCACGGACGCCGCACCCTGTCCTGCCGCAAGAAAAAGTCCGACGCTGGCGAAATACACGCGGCGTTCGACCATCGCTTCGCCGCGGTTCAGCAGGATGAGAAGGGCCGATGGCACGAGCATCAGGAGGAACCAGACCAGCCCGAACGCCGCAATGCCGCGGCGCCTGGCGTCGATGACCATCAACGTGAGATACGTGGCCACGATGCCGAGCGCCACGATCGCGCGCGGATCAAGCAACGACCTGGTGATCGTCACGCCGTGGAAGATGGTCTGGCCGACCGGCGCAACCATCATCGCGAGATACCGCACGAAGACGTCAACCTCGGTCAGCGCGAACCGCCACTGCCATCCCGCGATCCCTGCCTGCTCCACGAACACGAACAGCCCGATCCTGACGCCGGCGCCGACCACCGCGATGGCCATGAGTGGCACGCACAGCATGAGCACGTGCCGCCGACGATCGGCGACGGGATCGCGGCGAACGAGCAGGACGTAGTACAGGAAGAGCGCGGGGAGAATGACCGCGGTTTCTTTGGAGGCGAGCGCCAGAAAGAACGTCGCGAGGACCACCACGAGCCAGATCGATCGATCCGTGTTCAGCCACCGCCGGAGGGTCACCAGCGAGAGCAGCATGAACATGCCCGACAGCAGATCGGACCGTCCGCTGACGTACCCAACCGCCCCGGTCATCATCGGATGCACGGCGAACAGCATCGCCGCCACGGCTCCGGCCAGTGTGGCCCACCGGTCGCCGTCCGCACCCGTGGACACGCCATCGATCCAGGGCGATGCCTCGCGCCAGCAGAAACAACAGCGCGACGTTGAGCATGTGAACGAGCACGTTCGTCACGTGATACCCGAACGGTTCGCGACCCCAGATGGCGTGGTCGATCACGTACGACACGTTGACGAGCGGCCGTGACACGTTCTGCATGAGCACGGACCGGAGCGTCGGATCGGTCAGCGACGTGTTGTTCACGACCGACAGGACGTCGTCGTAGACGAACGGGTTGTGGAGGCTGTTGAGATAAACCAGCCCGGCGACAACTACCGCGGCACTGCAGGCCAGGAGGCTCGACTTCGAGAGACGGTCCATCGCGGCGATCGATTCTATGACGGCTGCCTGGAGCACGGGTCTGACGGCCGTCATACTCGCCGTGCGCTTCATGCTCATCTGAGCATCGGGGCGGCCGAGGCTGCCCGATTGCAGGAATGTCGCCGGCGCTGAGTATCCGGTCCTGCAGTAGCATGAGGCCTTCAATTTCAAAAGTGTGGGGAGACGACGTATGCGCCGACGAGTGATCCTGCCGGTCAGTGTGATGGTCGCGATGCTGCTGTTGGCCACCGCGCCTCAGCAGGCCCAGACGCCTGCCGGGCAGGCCCCGCAGCCTCCGCAGGGCACGCGGATCCCGGAATCCCAGCAGGTCCGGCTGCCGGTCGATCTCTTCCAGGTGCCGGAGGGCTTCGAGGTCACGGTGTGGGCGACGACGCCGCTCCTGCGCAACCCGACCAACATCGACATCGACAAGGACGGACGCATCTGGGTGGCGGAAGGCGTGCGCTATCGCTCGCATCATGCCCGCCAGCCCGAGGGCGATCGCATCATCGTCTTGCAGGACACCGACGGTGACGGCAAGGCCGACTCGACGCACACGTTCGTGCAGGAGCCGGCGCTCATCGCGCCGCTCGGCGTCTCGGTGATCGACAACAAGATCGTCGTCGCGCAGCCGCCGGATCTCATCGTCTACACGGACGTGAACCGCAACCTGAAGTTCGATCCCGGCGTGGACATCCGCGAGGTGCTGCTCACGGGATTCCAGGGCGTGAACCACGATCACTCGCTGCACTCGGTGACGGTGGGCCCCGACGGCAAGTGGATCTGGAACAGCGGCAACATGGGCGCGACGTTCACCGACCGATCGGGGAAGACGTTTCGCATCTTCAGCTCGTATCGCCCGCCCGCGCCCGCACAACAGCCGTTCAGTACCCGCACGATCCGGCCGTCTACGCCGGCAAGGCGAGCGACGACGGGCATGTGTACCTCGGGGGATTCACGGCGCGGATGAATGCGGACGGGACGAACGTCGAGATCATCGGCCACAACTATCGGAACAGCTACGAGCAGTCGGTGACGTCGCTCGGCGACGTGTTCCAGAACGACAACGACGACCCGCCGGCGGCGCGCGTGGCCTGGGTCCCCGAGTACGCGAACTTCGGCTTCTCATCGAATGACGGGCAGCGGACGTGGCAGGCCGATCGGCGGCCGGGCCAGTCGATTCCGGTCGCGGAGTGGCGGCAGGACGATCCGGGCATGACGCCGGCCGGCGACGTCTACGGCGGCGGATCGCCGACGGGCAACGTGTTCTACGAGAACGGCGCGCTCGGCGCGGGATGGGACGGGACGTTCTTCGCGGCCGAGCCCGGGCGCAACGAGATCTTCTCCTACCAGCCGAAGCGCAGGGCGCGGGCTTCGCGCTCGATCGCAAGATCTTCGTCACCACGAACGTGAAGCGGCAGTACGCCGGATCGGACTTCGTCGGCGGCAACGCCACGGCGATGGCGGCTCCCGAGACGCTCTTCCGGCCGTCGGACGTCGCCATCGGGCCCGACGGCGCGCTGTACATCAGCGACTGGATCGACCCGCGCGTCGGCGGACACCAGGATCTGGACGACAGCACGTCCGGCGCGATCTATCGCATCGCGCCGAAGGGGTTCGTCTCGAGAGGTGCCGACGTTCGACGTGAACACGATCGACGGGCTGATCACCGCGCTGCGATCGCCCGCGGTGAACGTGCGCGCCATTGGCTTCGAGGGTTTGAAGGCGAAGGGCGCGGAGGCCGTGAACGCGGTCGCGGCGCTGCTCAACGATCCGAGTCCCTACATGAAGGGGCGCGCGATCTTCCTGCTGCCTCAGCTCGGGCCCGAGGGGCGGGCGCGTGCGGGCTCGCCGGAGTCCCAGACGGATCCGGCGCTGCGCATCGCGGCGTTTCGCGCGATGCGTCGCGCCGGGCTCGACGTCGCCGCGGTGTCGGCGCGGCTTGCCCGCGATACCGATGCCGGCGTGCGGCGAGAGGTCGCGCTGTCGCTGCGCGATAAGCCCGCCGCCGAGTCGCTCGACCTGCTCGTCGAGATCGCGCGCGGCTACGACGGGCAGGATCGGTCCTATCTGGAAGCGTGGGGCACCGGCGCGACCAATAAGGAGGTCGCGCTCTATCCGCGAATTCGGACGGCGCTCGGCGTGAAGGACGCGCTGACCTGGTCGCCGGCGTTCGCGCGGCTCGCGTGGCGGCTGCACGTGCCGGCGGCGGTGCCGGATCTGGCGACGCGCGCGCGGGCGGAGAAGCTGCCGATGGCCGATCGGCGCCTCGCGCTCGACACGCTCGCGTTCATCGACGACCCCGCGGCGTCGAAGACGATGCTCGCGCTCGCGGCGCCCTCGAGCCCGTTCCGCGAGGTCGCGACGTTCTGGCTGCTGAACCGGATGTCGAACAGCTGGGCCAGCCACGGCCTCGCGCCGGCGCTGAAGTCAGCCGGCATCTACGATCCGGACGCGATCGTCCTGAAAGAGGTCGTCGTGCCGCCGCCCGCGGCCGGCGCGGTCGAGCCGTCGGTCGCCGAGGTGCTGCGCCTCACCGGCAACGCGCAACGCGGAAAGGACGTCTCGAGCCGCTGCCAGCTGTGCCACACGATCGGGACACCGGCAACGAGGTCGGTCCCGCGCTGGACAGCTGGGGGCGAGGCAAGTCGCCCGACGTGATCGCCACGGCGATCGTCGATCCGAACGCCGACATCGCGCAGGGCTACAACGGCACGGAAATTCGAACGAAGGACGGGCTGACGATTCAGGGGATGCTGATCAAACAGGACGCCCCGATCATGATGCGCAGCATGGGCGGCGTCACGCAGATCATCCCGGAGGCCCGCATCGAAGCGCGGCGGGCGGCGTTGCGCACGTTGATGATGAGCCCGAGCCAGATGAACCTGACGGCCCAGGACGTCGCCGACCTGGTCGCGTTTTTGAGGGAGTGACAAATGGGGTCAGGTCTTGAATTGACGTACGGTGTCGCTCCTGTCACGACAGATGCGACACCGTACGTCAATTCAAGACCTGACCCCATCTAGTTGCGGCCTGACCGCGCTGAGCGCCTCGCGAGGATCCTCAGATCTCGCATGCGCGACCCGGAAGAAGCAGTAAAAGGTCCGTCCCAGAAACGCGTCCTGTCACCATGGCCCGCCAGCGCGAATCGGTCGTGGCGTTCGTGCTGGCAGCCGCTGTCGTTGTGGCTCCCGTCGAATGTCAGGCTCAAGACATCACGAACGAGGCGAATTGGGAAATCGATGCGCACGTCGGCATTGTCGGGCCCCGGATTCGGCGGCGGGACATTCAGACCGCTTCCTTCCGCTGACGGTTTCACGACGGTCACGGGAGCACCGAGCGCGGCCGTCTCGTCGTGGTTCTTTGGCGCGGGCACGGCACTCTTCAACCAGGTCAATGGGCGGGCGGGAAATCCCAGCGCGTCGATCGTCCCCCTCGATCAAGCGCTACAGGACGGCATCGCTGAACGTCGGGGCGGAATCAATGCGGGATTTACCGTGCGCTCGGTGGCTGTCGCCTCGGCTGGCTCTCGAGATTCAAGGCGATTACGCGCCGAGTGGTGTCGTGATGAATGACGTCGCTCGCGCCAGCTTGGAAAACACAACCACGAGCTACACCGAGGCGTGGACCCAGCTGTTCAACGCTGGGCTGGCGGCGGATGGCGTCCCGTCCGACGTCCTCGTCACTGGCAAAGCCGAAACGGGCGGTGGCCATCAGTTCGTGTTGACGGGTGGCCTGAAGGCGATCGTCCACAGAAAACGACGGTTCAGGAGCTACGTCGGCGGTGGCGCCGGAATCTCGATCACATCGACTCGTCCACTAAACGCGACGCTCAAGGGGCCTACCAATTTGCGCCAACGTGCCCACTTCGTCGGGGATTGTGCGGATGCCGTTCTCTGAGCGCGACGAAGTGTCGATCCGCGCAGAGTTCGGCCAGAGCCGACATTCGTCGGCACCGTCCATGGAGGGTTCGAGGGACCACTCGGATTCTCGTCGCAGAATCAGGTTCGACGTGGCTGTGCTGCTGAGCCCAAATCACGTCAGCACGGTGCTCGACGCGACCCCTGCGGTGCTGGTCCAAGAGCCAGGCGCAGCCATCGCAGGCACCACCAGTCCAAGCATCCAGTTCAGCAGCCGAGCCGCGAGTGTCACTCGATCGACCCTCACCGGCCCTTCAATCCGTAACTTTGAGACGTTCAAGACCGAGGGGATTCAGACACAAGTCAAGTTATCGATTGCGTATTTCCTTCGGTTCTGACGTGAGTTCGAAGCAGAAAAAAGTGGTCGGGTGAATTATTGGTGTGTAGCAAATTTTGCTACACACCAATAATTCACCCGACCACTTTTTCGTAGCAGCTATTCATGCCGGAGCGCGACGGTCGGACTGACGCGCGCGGCGGCACTGGCGGGGATGAACGCACCGGCAATCGCCGCAATGACGAGCACGCCGGCCGCCGCCGACAGTGTCAGCGGGTCGCGGCCGGTGACGCCAAAGAGCAGGGACGTCGCGACGTCCGAGGCGGCGACGCTGGCCGCCACGCCCAGCGCGGCGCCGACGGCGACGACCATGACGATGTCGCGCATGACGCCCCAGATGACCTGGCCGCGCCGGGCGCCGAGGGCCATTCGCACGCCGATTTCGGCCCGGCGGCGCGACACGTCATACCTCACGGTTCCGTAGAGCCCGACGACGGCAATCACGAGCGCGAGTACCGCGAACGCGACGCACAGACGCATGAGCAGGATCTCGCGACTGACCGTCTGCGCGATCAGCGCCTCCTGCGTCGCGATCCGCGTGATCGGCACTCTCGCATTGGCGGCGCGGACGATCTCGCGAACCGCGCCGGCGTGAGCCAGTGGATTCGCGGTCGTCCGCAACTGGAAGACCATGCGATCGACTTCCTCCCTGGAGTCGAACGCGAACGGGAAGTACGCGGTCGGCTGGCGTTCACCAGTCAGGCGGCCGACACGCACGTTGGCGGCGACGCCAACGATCTCGAATCGCAGATCCGCAAGCGGTCCGTTCGTCAATGCACGTACCGGCCGATCGGCATCGCCGCCAGGAAACCTGGTGCGGGCGAAGTTCTCGTCCACGACGACGACCGGCGGCGCGCCTGAGCGTTCGTCACGCGCCTCGATCCCTCGCCCCGCGCACGATCGGCACCTGCATCGTCGAGAAGAATCCCGAATCGACGGTGTTGACCAGAGTGCCCGACTTCAGCTCAACGCCGTCCACGGGCAGCACCGTCGTGAAGCCTCGCCCGTCGCCGATGAGCGACAAGCCGGACATGCCGACGGACTCGACGCCCGGCAGCGCGCGCAGTCGATCGCGCACATCCCGGAAGAACGCGATGGCCTCCGCGTTCTCGAGGCCGCCCTGGCGCGCCTGGACCGTGACGTTGAGCACGCGATCGCTCGAGAATCCCGAGATCGACCGCGTGATAGTTGGCGAGCGTCCGAACGAACAGCCCGGCCGCCACGAGCAGCACGAGCGTGACCGCGACCTGCGCGACGAGCAGCACCTTCCTCGACCGGCCGGTTCGCTCGGTGACGGCGCGGGTGTTGACGACGCGAGTGGACCGCAGCGCCGGCGCCAGGCCAAAGACGATGCCCATGATCAGCGAGAGACCAACGGTCAACGCGAGAACGCGTCCGTTCAGTTCCGCGCGCACGCCGAACGGCGCGTCGGGGTTGTCGAGCCACGCGGCAATCGCGCGAGCGGTTGCGACCTCGACCAGTACGCCGATGGCGCCGCCAATCAGCGCCAGGAGCACGCTCTCCGTGAGCAGTTGACGAATCAGCCGTCCGCGACCTGCGCCGAGACCGAGCCGCACGGCGATCTCCCGTGAACGGCCGGAGGCTCGCGCGAGCAGCAGGTTGGCGACGTTCGCGCACGCGATTGCCAGGATGAACCCGGCGAGCCACATGAGGAGAAACAGCGGCTGCGAATACGTACGACGCAAGCCGTCGATGCCGTCCTCGCCAGGCACGACCGCGAGCGAAGGAGCGCGCTTCCACAGTCCGGCCGCCTGCAGGTCCTCCGACACTTTCTGATATGGCGGCGCGAGCGCCGCTTGCGCCTGCGCGTTCGAAATGCCGGGTTGCCGCCGCGCCATGATCTCGAGCCAGAACAGGCCCGGACTGTCGAAGATCCGCCGCTCGGCAATGTACGCACTCCGATTCACCTGAGTGATGGCGCGGAGCGGCAGATAGACATCCGGGGCCATCGCCGGATCTGTCCCGAAGAAGCCGCGCGGTGTGACGCCGACGATCGTGAATGGCGCGTTATTGACGAGCAGCCGCGCGCCGACCGCCTGCACCGGATCCTCGAAATAGCGGCGCGTAAACGCGAGGCTCACTGCCGCGGTCTCCGGCACCGGCCCGATCGTCCTCGGCGCCCAGCAACCGTCCGGCCGCGGGCCCGATGCCCAGCGTCGAGAAGTACTCAGCAGAGATGTACTCCCCAGAACCGGCCCGCGTGTCGTTACCGACGCCGAGGGCAATCGGACCTGTGCCCTGATACGCGAACACGCCGGACACGATGTCCGAGCGACTCTGAAACAGCTCGAATGCCTCGTACGAGAAGATGCCGCTCGTGTACCCGCCGCCAGGCATGTCGAACGAACTGCGGTGATGCGAGAAGCCGTGCACCTCGTTCTCGCTGAGCTGCCACGTCATTCTCACGAGCGACGACGGATCGCGGACCGGAAGGGGACGCAGAAGCAACGCGTCCATGAAGCTGAAGATGGCGCCGTTCGCGCCGACGCCGAGGGCGAGCGTGACGACCGCGACGGCGGTGAAGCCCGGTGCCTTCCACAGCATCCGAACGCCGAATCGCACGTCCTGCACGAAATCGTGCTCCCATCGCTGCCGCTGCAACGAAAGCGCGTCCCAGAACGCACTCGAGCTGCGACGAAGCAAGTCCCACCGATGCGACCAGTCGAGCTGATTCCAGTCCGCGAGGAGCCGCTCGCGCGTGGCCAGCTCGGCTTCCCATTCCTGGCGCCAATCGGCGCGGATACGCCGAGGGACGATCACGCCGATCAGCGCGATCAAATAGCAGGTGGGGCCTGAGGAACCGCTTCATGTGCGTGACGAGCGCGGTTCGCGCAGCCTCGTGACCGACGGCTCGCCCAGCAGCCGATAGCGCTTCACCGCCTCGGCCAACGCGCCGCGGCCGGTGCGGGTGATCTCGTAGTACTTCCGGCGCGGCCGCGCGTCAGCGGACGCGACGCTCTCTTTCTCCCACTTCGACGTCAGGAATCCGGACTCCTCGAGCCGGCGCAGCGCCGGGTAGACGGTGCCGCCGGGCATGCCGGTGATATCGACGATGTCGAACCCGAAGGAGTAGCCGTTCGAGACGGCGTTCAGAATCGCGGCGGTGGCGAACGTCAGGAATCCTTTACCCATGGCGCCTCGGTGTGGGCGCAGTATACCGTATTCTACATAGTCAGGCACGAAGAAGGGGTCGGGCGCGACCCCTTTTTCGTCTCGCCAGTGATATAAAACCCCCCATGACCTACAGCAGACGGGACGTCGGACGAATTGCTCTCACAGCGCTCGCAGGATCTCGCCTGCTGGAAGGGCAGTCGCACGCGCAGACGCCCAACATCGGCGTCGGTGCGCGTCCAGAGCCGGGCGCCGAGATGATCCTCGACGGCAGCCGCGCGATGCTCGATCAGAAGTGGACGTACTGGGAGGGCCCGCGGTTCAAGTCCTCGCTTCCCATCAAGTGGAAGATCGTGCCGGATCCGGTCGACGGCGGAACCGTTCTTCAGACCGACGACCCGGCCGCGGCGGGCGGCCTCTATGGCGCCGCGGACATCGTCACGAAGGAGACGTACCGCGACTTCCGGCTGCACATCGAGTTCCTCGTCATGGCGCCGGGCGGCAACAGCGGCGTGTATCTGCAGAACCGCTACGAGATCCAGATTTTCGACGGCGACAAGACGAGGCACGGCATGGGCGCCGTGATCAACGAAAGCGAGTCGCCGTACGACCTGTACAACGGCGTGGGGAAGTGGAACGCGTACGACATCATCTTCCGCGCCGCGCGCTTCAAGGACGGCCAGCGCGTCGAGCCCGCCATGGTGTCGATGTATTTCAACGGCAAGAAGGCGCACACGAACGTGCCCATCCAACAAGTCTGGGGCGGCGCGAACTCCGGCCTCGACGGCGGCAACGAAAAGGGGCGCGGCATCACCGACGTCCCCGGTCCTCTCAAGCTGCAGGCCGAGGGCCACGACGTGCGATACCGCAACGCCTGGATTCGCAAGGTCGATCTCGTCAAGCCCGACACGAGCTTCTGATCAAAAACTGCTCGGGGGAGTTATTTTTGACGCTTCAAAAATAACTCCCCCGAGCAGTTTTCCGCTGCAGGAGAATCATGCTGGCGCGGCTGAGATGGGTGTGGCTGGTGTGCGCGGTTGCGACCGCGCCGATCGCCGGCGCGTCCGGGAACTTCGTGCCGGACTGGACGTTCGCCGGCACGGATCTGAGCGAGTGGCAACGACTCGGCCGCGCCGAGTGGCGCCTCGATCGCGGTGAGATCGTCGGCGCCGCGGGGGCCGGCGCCGGCTGGCTCGTGCTGAATCGGTCGTTTCAGGACGTGCAGCTCGGCGTGTCGTTCCGATGCACCATCAACTGCGACGTGGCCGCCGCGCTTCGCCTCGAGCCGACGCCCGATGGCTACAAGGGCGTGATGGCTCGTCTCGCCGGCGGCGATATCGGACTCCATGCCGTGACGCTCGACGCACAGGGACGCGAGACGTCTCGCAAGGAGCTGCAGCCGTCCGGCGGCAACTTCAGACTGTCGCCGGGTGTGGCGCCCAATCCGTGGGGCCCGCCGGGTCCGATGCCTGACGAAGCCGCGTCGCCCTATGCGCCGCTGCCGCCGGCCACGGCCGTGACTGGCGAGTGGAACGACGCCGAGGTGCTCGTCGACGCCAACATCCTTCGCACGTTCATGAACAAGCTTCGCGGTCCATCCGGCACCGCGGACGAGGCGTTCGGATCGTTCGGCCGCCTGGCGCTGTACGTGGGCGCCGGCGAGGTTCGCTTCCGCACCGTCGCGTTCAAGGATCTCGCGCGCCGCGTGACGCCGCCGGAACTGACCGGCGCGGGCTTCCGGGCGCAGAAGATCGAGGACTTCTACACGGCCTGGTCAGCCACGGCCGGCGACTTCAATCACGACGGCGTCCTCGACGTCACGGCAGGCAATCGCTACTACCTCGGCCCGTCATTCTCAGACTCGTTCGAGATCTATCTCGCGCAGCCATTCGGTCCCGCCAAGGAATACGCGCCCGGCATGATCAACTTCGCCTTCGACTACACGGGCGATGGATGGGACGACGTGCTGATTGCGGAAGGACGAACGCCGGTGCTGTACGTGAACCCGCGCGGGGAATCGCGGCGGTGGACACGGCACGCCGTGTTTCCGCCCGTCACGTCGGAGACGATCGTGTTCCGAGATATCGACGGCGACGGGCGTCCTGACGGCGTGTTCGTCGGTGGCGGGGTGGTGGCGTATGCCAGCGTCAATCCCGCGGACCCGACGGCGCCGTGGCGCGTACGCGCCGTGTCAGCCCCGGGACCCTGGCCCATTCACGGCGTCGGCGTGGGCGATATCGACGGCGACCGCCGGCTCGACATTCTCACGCCGTACGGATGGTGGGCGCAGCCGTCGAGCGACACCGGCGCGCCCTGGCGATTTTCGTCCGCGCGCCTGGGCCGCACGGGTCCGCCGTGGGGACCCGGCGGCGCCGAAATGTCCGTGTATGACGTCAACGGCGACGGCCTCACCGACGTGGTGACCGCGCTCGCCGCCCACGGCTGGGGGCTCGCGTGGTACGAACAGCGGCGCGATTCGGCCGGCCGCGTCTCGTTCGCCGAGCACATGATCATGGATGACTTCAGCACGACGAACGCCGGCGGCGTGACGTTCTCGGAGCCGCACGGATCGACGGCCGCCGATCTCGATCGCGACGGCGTTCCGGACTTCGTCGTTGGCAAGCGCCACTGGTCGCACCTCGAGAGTTATTCGGATCCCGATCCGAACGGTCCCGGCGTGTTGTATTGGTACCGCACGGTGCGCAATCCGAAGGCGCCCGGAGGCGCCGAGTTCGTGCCGCACCTCATCCACAACCGATCGGGCGCCGGATCCACGGTGACCGTGACGGATCTGAATAAAGATGGGTTGCCGGACGTGCTCACGGGCACGACGCGCGGCACGTACATTTTCTGGGGGCTTCGCGCCAACTAGCCGCCGGACGCGCGTTCGAGGTTGCCAACCCATGCCAACCCGGATCTAACGGCTCTCTGCGGTCTGCGCTCTGCTCATCGCGCTCGCGTTCGTCGCTGCCTTAGCTCCTCAACGCGCCGAGGTATTGACGGACCACATCGGCAACAACCTGGCCGGATAGCATGGACGGTGACATGCTTCCGGTCCCGATCTCGCTGCTCGACCTCGCGCCGATCCCCGAAGGCGCCACGCCTGCCGTCGCGCTCCGCAACACGCTCGACCTCGCGCGGCACGCCGAAGCTTGGGGATTTCGGCGCTTCTGGCTCGCTGAGCACCACAACATGACCGGCATCGCGAGCGCCGCCACTTCGGTGGTGATCGGACACGTCGCCGGCGGCACGCGGACCATCCGCGTCGGCGCCGGCGGCATCATGCTGCCGAACCACTCGCCCCTCGTCATCGCCGAGCAGTTCGGCACGCTCGAGTCGCTTTACCCGGGCCGCATCGACCTTGGCCTTGGGCGTGCGCCCGGCACCGACCAGCGCACACTCGTCGCGCTCCGGCGAACGCCGATGTCCGCCGACACGTTTCCGCAGGACGTGCTCGAGGTGCAGTCGCTCCTCGGACCGGTGCAGGCCGGACAAATAGTCCGGGCCGTCCCGGGCGCCGGCACGAGCGTGCCGATCTGGATCCTGGGATCGAGCCTCTTCGGTGCCGAGCTCGCAGGCGAGCTGGGCCTGCCGTACGCGTTCGCATCACATTTCGCGCCGGCCGCCCTCTTGCCGGCGATCGCGACGTACCGGCGGTGCTTCAAGCCGTCGCGGCAGCTCGACCGCCCCTACGTGATGGCCGGCGTCAACGTCGTTGCCGCGGACACCGACGAAGAGGCGCGGCGTTTGTTCACGTCCGCGCAGCAGGCGTTCACGAACGCGGTTCGCGGCACGCGCGGACAGCTGCCGCCGCCCGTTGAAGACATCGAGCGCTACTGGTCACCCGTGGAAAAGGCGCAGGTCTCCGCGATGCTGGCCTGCTCGTTCGTCGGCGCGCCGCGTTCGGTGCTCCACGGCCTCGCGAGCTTCGTCGATCGCACCGGCGTGGATGAGCTCATCGTCGCCGCCGCCATCTACGATCACGAGGCCCGGCTGCGGTCCTACGAAATCCTTGCGGATGTCGCTTTCAGCTCGCGCGACATGTCCGCGTCTTGATCTTGGTCCTCAACGATGGCATCGTCGTTCTGGAGCAGCAATGAGTGCACGAACCGATCTGACCAGGGCTGAGTTAACCCACTCACGTCCGCGCGACATCGCGCTCACGGGCGGCGGCCGCGCGCTCGTCGTCTTCGCCGTTGTGCTGTTCATGGCGGCGATCGGCGCGGGCGTCGGGATGTACAACGCCGCTGTGCGGCATGCTGGAGAGCGCCGCGCAATCCTCGAGCAGGGCGTGACGACGACCGGCGTCGTGACGCGGTTGCGGTCCGACGGTGACGATCGACGTCGGGTCGGCTACGAGTTCGGCGTGAACGGGCGCGTCGTTCGCGGTGACCGGCAGGTCTCCGGGGAGCGGCGCCGGACCCTGAACGTCGGATCCCCGATCGACGTGCGGTACCTGCCCTCGAATCCCACGGTGAACGAATTGGACGGCCGTCCGCGCTCGGGCATACCGATCGCGCTGCCGTTCGTGCTCGCGCCAGCGATCGCCGCGTTTGGCGTGCTCTGCCTCGTTCGGGTCCATCGCCAGCGTCGGTTGCTGTCGGAGGGTCGCGTCGCATCGGCGACGGTGACCGGCCATGTGAAGCACCACAGTTCGCACGGCGGGACGCACCGGTCCATCACGTTTGCGTTCCCGCTCTTGAGCGGCGCGATCGGCGTCGGGCAAAGGCTGTGCGTCCAGCAAGCCGCCAGCGCTCGGCAGCGTCATCACCGTCGTCTACGATCCCGATCAGCCCCGGCGCAACGCGGTGTATCCGTTTTCGCTGGTGAAGCCCGCGCGGTAGTGGCGCTAGGCGCGCCTAATGAAAGACCTGCCGCACGCCGTCCCGATCGAGCCCGAGCTCGACCTCCACACGTTCAGCCCGCGTGACATCGCGATCGTCGTCGAGGAATACGTCCGCGCCGCGCACGGCGCCGGTCTTCGAGAGGTGCGTCTCGTGCACGGCCGGGGCCGCGGCGTGCAGCGCGGCATCGTGCAGTCGGCGCTCGAGCGCCACCCGCTCGTCGCCGAGTTCTGGGACGACGCGGACGCGCATCTTGGCGCGACGATGGCACGGCTCGTGGAGTAGGTTCAGCGCATCGGCGCCGATGACGGTCCGGCGAGCGGCCGGTCGGCGCCGGTGCTCACACCCCCGTAGCACACCGCTCCAAACTCGGGCGTCGTCGACGGATTGTTCTTGTACCGGCTGACGAACTGCGGCAGCCGCGGGTCGTCTGCGCGCTCGAGTTTGATCTGATGGTTCCACGCGCTCGCCACGATTGGCGCGGGCAGGCCGGGGTACGGACTCAGCAGCATGTAGTCGTCTGACGCGATCTCGGTCAGCCGCCGGACTTGATCGGCGGGAAGATCCGGCCGGTAGGTAATCCAGATGGCGCCGTGCTCGAGCGAATGGGTGCCGTGCTCGTTGTGGATCGGCGCCGTGTAGACACCGCAGTTCTGCCACACGGGGTGGTGCAGGCCGCCGACTGGTGGCGTTTCCACGTACTTGACGACAGTCGTCGTGTGCTGCCCGGCCGGATAGCTCGCGGTGACCACGGCCTCGGTCAAGGCCCGATCCCTGACGAAACACATTCCCGCCGTGCCGGCGACGACAATCGCCGCCAGGCCGATAATGCCGCGCCTGATGAGCGTCGCCCGCTGCGATTTGCGTTTCTGTTCCGCGCGGACGGCGGCCTTGTCGAGCTTCGCCTTCGTGGGTGCTTTCGCCATTCGACCCGTACTATAGAACGACGATGATGTTGGACGGGACAGAGAGGGACGGTGGGTCGAGACGGCGCGCGCCCGGGTGGCGTCGCGACCTGTCTCGGGGCCGCGGCGGTCCTGCTGCTGACGAACTGCGGACCAGGCTCGGTCAGAGACGACTCGGCCGAGGCGGGATTCGCCCGCGACATGGCCACCCATCACGCGCAGGCCGCGGAGATGGCGCTGATCGTTCGTGATGTCACCTCCGACGAACGACTGCGCACGCTCGCCGTCGACATCATGCTGACCCAGACGACCCAGCGAGGTGTGTTCATGGGTTGGCTCCAGCAGTGGAACCTGCCGCAGGCGTCCTCGCGGCCTCGCATGGCCTGGATGAGGGAGCACGATCACGCGGCGTCAGGGAGCCAGCCGGATGGAGCATCCGGGCCCGAGCGAATGATGGGGATGGCCACCGCCGACGAGCTCGCGCGGCTGCGTGCGGCCCGGGGCGTCGACGCCGAGGTGCTGTTTCTTCAGCTCATGATCCGTCATCACGAAGGCGGCGTGATGATGGCCAAGGCGATCCTCGCGGAGTCCACGCGCGAGGAAGTCGTCGCCATGGCCCGGAGCATCGACGAGAGCCAGACCGGCGAGATCGCCGCGATGACCGAGATGCTGGCGGAGCGCGGCGCGGGACGGTGAAGAAAAGAGCCTACCAGGATCGACCGGGCCAGATCTGCTCGAGGTACGCCGTGAGCGCCGCCTGAAAGGTCGTCACCGACGGATAGCGATCCGCGGGATCCGTGGCGACGGCCGCGAGCAACGCCTCCTGCAACCCGGCATCGAGCGAGTCGTCGGATTGAATGCGGGGCCGAAGGTCTTCCTGTCTCACCCACAGGTCGCCGGAGAGCAGCGCGTAGAGCACGGCGCCAAGCGAGAACAAATCCGACCGGGCGTCCGGCGCTTCGTCGCGCCGCTTCCGGAGCCGTGTACCCCGGGGTTGTCGGCGGATTGTAGAAGACGCCTTGCGCGTGGCGCGACCGTTCGTACGAGGACTCGAAGTCCACGAGCCGGATGACAGGGCGGCCCCCCTCAGTCCGGTAGAGGATGTTCATCGGGTTCAGATCGACGTGAAAAATCTCGAGGCGATGGATTTCCGCGAGCGCCCGTGCGACCTCGATGGCCGCCATCAGGTGCGCGACGAGCCGGCCCGGCGCCGGCTCCGTGCCGATGGTCGTCGCAAGCGGGAACTCGTCGAAGAGCGACATCACGAGGTAGAGACGGCCGTCCCCGAGGTGCCCGTGTCTGTACACGTGCGGGAAGTAGCGAGAATCCGGCAGCTCGCGGTTGATGGTCCCGAGTGTCGCGATCTCGTTCTCCAGGTCCTGCTCGTAAACGCGGCCTGGCTTCGACGTGACTTTGATGAGGACGTCGACCGGGTGTTTCTTTCCGGGTCCCCACGTAGAGGTGATGGCGGGCGTGTTCGTGCGAGTGCTGCCCGCTCCGCGCCGACGCAAGCCAGCGGATGCTCTTGTAACTCGTCGAAAGGCGGCGCCTTGCGATCGATGGCGATGGAACCGTCGCGTGGCAAGGAGTGGCGTCCTCTGCCGATCCATCATGAACATCATGCCGGTGTGGGCGACCGAGCGAAAGCGCCAGATTGGCATCGGGCTCGCGATCGGCGCCCGTGCGCGCGATTCGGACCGAGGACCGACCTCAACAGTTAGGAGTTGTCGGTTCTCCGTGCCGCGCTGATTCGTTCTCGAGTGCGCAAAAAGTGGTCGGGTGAATTATTTGCAAATAATTCACCCGACCACTTTTCGAGCGCGTCCTCACGTAGCGGCGGGGTGCTCGCGGCTGTTCTTCGCGGGATCGAGCAGACCTGGGACCCAGCCCTGTCTGAGGCGCGCGACCTGGTCCCAAATCGCAAGCGGCCTCCGCGCGGCGACGCCCGATGTCATGAGCCAGGCTGCCGGGCTTCCCCCGAGCAGGACCGCCGCGGTCGCGTGATACGCGAGGGCGGCAAGAGCCCGCCGGCATCCAGAACCCGATGCCGTTGAGCCTCGACGCGATGACCGCGACGAAGACCACCACTCCAACGTCGACGAGTGCCGCGGCCGATCGCAGTGCCGGCGCCTTCCAGCGTGGCTCCGTCACGAGCGTGAGCCGCAGACGACGCGGTGTCGTCGTCCAGCAGGGCCGGCGGATCCTGGCCAGGCTCCGGAAAGAGCCGGACGAACTCGCACAGCGTGGGCTCCGGCGACAGCCCGATCGCAGACGCGTACGCGCGGACGAACGCCCGCCGGTAGATGCCGCCAGGCCAGCGTGACAGGTCGCCGCGCTCGAGCGAGGCCAGCAAGTGCCGGCTGATCTTGGTGCTCTCTGCGATGGCGGCCAGCGTCAGGCCTTGTCGTTCGCGTTGCTGTTGAAGGGTGGAACCGAACAATTCACGTGCAGTCATTCACGATCACCGTGGTGGAACGGCCACGGGAGGTTGGCCGGGCGAAAAACGATGCGAGTCGTGTCGAATGTACGCGCCCGGATGCGCATGCGCAAGCCGTTTCTGACGAGGGACCGAGAGCGCGGTTCAAAACTGGTCGTACGTGCGCGGAACTTCAGTCCCGCGTCCGGTAGCGGCGGGACTAAAGTCCCGCCCTACTGTATCCCTCATGGGACATCCTTCCCGGCTCTAAGCGGGCGTAAGATGATCGGGTCCACCAACCCAGCAGCGAGGTGTCCCGATGACTCGGCGTGTCCCGCTCAGCATTTTGATCGCCGCCGCGTGTTTTCTCGTGATTTTCTTCTGGGGCGCCCCATCGTGGGGTGGCTGGCGGGTGAGCGCTAGGCGCTCCGTCCAGCGTTTCTTCGCGGTAACGGTGGCAGGGCTGTGTCGTCGTGCTTGCGCTGAGCCATCGGATCGCCAGTCATTCAACTGCAGGAGGCGAGAGGCCCGCAAGAAGCTGGCTGAGCAGCCCCTGCCCCATCCGTTAGGTTTGTGAAGGCCCCACGGGATCGACGCGAGTGGTTCCTTATGGCACCCGCGGCTTGCTGATCAGGTTCGCCATGATCCGGTACGCGCCCGGCGTGCCGGCGGGCAGCTGCCGCCAGAGGCCGAGGCCGACGTAGGTCCACGTGCCTTTGCCGAGCTTGGCCACGGTCAGCATGCCGATCTTCTCGCCGGGATTGTTCGGCCACGGATCGGTGGACGCCAGCAGGTCCGTGTAGCGCGGATCGTTCGCGCCGAAGAAGTAGAGACCGCGCTCCTGCACCCAGCCCTCGAAGTCGGCCGCAGTGATGCGATTCGGGACCGCGAGCTCGAGCGTGCCGCCCTCGAGCACGCGAATCGGCGCCTCTTCCACCGACACGCGGTTGCTCGTGATCGCCGCCCGGGAACGGCACGTAGGGACTGGCCGGCGGCGCGCCGCCACCGCGGCCTCGTCCGCCGCCGCGCCGAGGCGCCCGCGCCGGCCCGCCGCGGCCGCCACCGGCCGGCGCCGCCGCCCGGCGGCCTGCGCGACGAACGCCGCCGAGCCCGCCGCCGCCCGCGGCGCCGGCGCCGAGCTGGTTCATCGCGACCTTGTTGTACTGCACGACGAGGTGACCGCCGTTGCGCGCGAAGTCGAGCAGCCGCTGGTTGTAGGCGCGCACGTCGGCGCGCTTCTCGTACGCGCGGATGCCGAGCACGATCGTCGAGAACCGCGACAGGTCGCCGAACGCCACGTCGTCCGGCGTCGAGCATCGTCAGGTCGCGCCGAGCTGGCGGATCGCCTCGCGGCACTTCGTCGCCCGTGCCCATCACGTAGCCGATCTGCAGGTTGGCGCGGCACGCGACACGTCGAAGATCTTGACCGTCGAGACGGCCGGGTGGTAGAGGTGCCGCGCCTGGATGTGGTTGTAGGCGATGACCTGGTAGCCCTCGCGGTATCGACTGCCGTCGCGCGATCGCGACGGCCTTGATCTCGGCGTCGCCCGGCGTGCAGCTTCGCCGGCGGCGTGACGAAGAACTGCGAGGTGACCTCCTCTTCTTCGACGCCGAAAGTGAGCGTGGCCGACGCCGGCTGCGACCGGTCCAGCCCGCCGGCGCCTCGAGCCGCACCTGCGACGGGCCGCCGGTCTTGCGCGTTGTTGGCGACGGTGACGCGGAACTCGCGCGGCTGGCCGCCGGCCGTGAGCGGCACGACGCGCGACGTCCGGCGTCAGCTTCACCGACAGCGCCGGGACGATGTTGACGACCTTCTGTTTCTCGCCGCCGACCCACGGGCCGTCGTAGCGGTAGTACGCGGGCGACTGTCGTGCGTCGCGGACGACGCCGGCCGCCGTGTAGCTGCACGGTCGCCGTGACATCGGGCGGGCTCCACGGCAGCGTCGTGATGTTCGGGGATCTCGAGGTCGTAGCGGTCGACGCCCGGGCTGCACCTTCCAGTACGGCTGCGTGTAGCGCGCGTTCGGCGCCGACCGTCACGGTGTAGACGAGCGTCGCCGACTGGTTGTAGGCGAGCGCGCCGGGCTGCGCCGCTCTGCGAGCGTCGCCGTCCAGCCGTGCGGCACGTTCAGCGCGACCGCGTCGAGCGTCATCGGCTCGGGGCCGGTGTTGAACACCTGCACGGCGACGTCGAACGTCTGGCCGCGCACGACGTTGCCGTCGTTGGCGATGCACGTGGACGACGAGCCCCTGCGCGAGCTGCAGCGCCTTCATGAAGTCGCGCGCCTTGCGATCGAGCCGCCAGACGATCTCGGCTTTCGGGCGCGGCCGACAGCGTGCTCGCGGCGACGGCGCCGCGCAGCTGGCGCACGCGCGCCAGGCCGCTGCGCGAGCGCGGGCAGCGTCTTGTGCGGCGCGCGCGCGTCGAAGCGGTCGAGCGCGTCCTGCGCGGCCGCCTCGATCGCCGCGAGATCGGCAGCGAGCGACGGCACTCTGCGCCTCCTCGCCAGCCGCAAACTGCGCCAGCCGCCGGATCGACGTGTCCACGCCGTCGAGGATGTCGTTCTCGCGCGCCGGTGATCGCCGGCTCGCTGTCGTAGAGCGAGTAAGCGCCGCCGCTTCGCCGGGAAACGCCTCGAGCTGCGCCATGCCCTGGCACTGGTGATACGCGCGCGCGATCTGTCCGAACTGCGCCCACGACATGCCGAGCAGCGGGTCGAAGTCGCCGGTCGGATCGCGCACCGGCGCCGCGGCGCCGCCGGCGCCGGCCGGCGACTGCGCCGCGCCGCCGCCGAGCCCGCCGCCGGCCTGATAGACCTTGCGCGCCTGCCACGGCCGCAGTCCTTCCTTGATCTGTTCCGGGAACCGCGCCGGATCGGCCGCCGACGCGGAACGCCTCGTGCGCGAGCCGCGCCGACCCCATGTGATGCTGCCCGCCGCCGCCGCCGTCGCGGTTCATCGTGAGGATGACGTCCGGCCGCACGCGTGCGGATCACGCGCACGACGTCGCGCAGGATCTCGTCCTTGCCCCACTTCTCGAACGTCTCCTCGACGCTGAACGAGTAGCCGAACTCGTACGCGCGCGTGTGGTACTGATCGGCGCCGTCGTACTTGTGCACGCCGGCCAGCTCCTCGCCGCGCAGGATGCCGATCGCCTGGAACAGCTCCGGACCGATCTCGTTCTGGCCGCCGTCGCCGCGCGTGACCGTCAGCAGCGACGTCTTCAGCCCGCGCCCGCGATTGAGCGCCACCAGCACGCCGTTGTTCTCATCGTCGGGATGCGCCGTGACGTAGAGCACCGAGCCTTCGACCGGCAGCTGCCGCAGCGCGAGACCGAGGCCGGTCGCGCCCTCGTCTATCGCGAGCGGCGTGATTTGGGTGCGAACGGTTTGAGGAACGAGGGCGACGCCCGCCGTCAGAGCGAACGCCAGCAGGAGGCGGAACGATCGCGCGCGCATAGGCGACTCCAGTGAGAAAAG
The DNA here is from genome assembly GCA_963793255.1 of uncultured Acidobacteriota bacterium. Taxonomy (GTDB): domain Bacteria; phylum Acidobacteriota; class Vicinamibacteria; order Vicinamibacterales; family SCN-69-37; genus CAVTYZ01. The sequence continues at coordinate 283,024 of CAWBZK010000007.1, read as the reverse complement.
GGGGTCAGGTCTTGAATTGACGTACGGCGTCGTAGGTGTCATGACACACGCGACACCGTACGTCAATTCAAGACCTGACCCCTTTTCTTAGCGCCATGCTATCTTCCGCCGCAGACCACAACCATGAAACTCGCTGCCGGAGCCACGATTGGCGTCTACGAAGTGGTGCTCGCTGCTCGGCGAGCGGCGGCATGGGCGAGGTCTATCGAGCCCGCGACACCAAGCTCCGCCGCGACGTCGCGCTCAAGATCCTCCCTGAGGACTTCGCCGCGGACGAGCGGCGGCTCTCGCGATTCAAGCGCGAGGCCGAGCTGCTGGCGTCGTTGAATCATCCCAACATCGCCGCGATTTACGGCTTCGAAGACACGAGCTCCACGACTGCACTGGTGCTCGAGTTGGTCGAAGGTGCCACACTGGCCGACCGTCTCGCGCGCGGGCCGCTGCCGATCGGCGAGGCGCTGGACATCGCCCGCCAACTCGCCGACGCGCTGGACGCCGCGCACGAGAAAGGCATCATCCACCGGGACCTCAAGCCAGGGAACATTGCGATCACTCCCGGCGGAACCGTGAAGGTCCTCGATTTTGGTCTGGCGACGGTCCACGAGCCCGTAGGAACTGACTCCGCCACGGCACCGACGATGGAAAGGACGATGCCGGGGACGATTCTGGGGACGCCGTCGTACATGGCGCCCGAGCAGGCGTCGGGAGGAATCGCGGATCGCAGCGCGGACGTGTGGGCGTTCGGCTGCGTCGTCTACGAAATGATCGCGGGTCGTCGAGCGTTCGGAGGCAGCACGGTCAGCGAGATTCTCGCGAACGTCCTGAGATCCGAACCCGAATTCGGCCGCCTTCCTGACGCCACGCCCGACAGCGTTCGCCGCCTGCTTCGGCGATGTCTGCAGAAAGATCCGAAGCGCCGGCTTCGCGACATCCGCGACGCGCGAATGGAGATTGACGACGCCGTCGCAGGGACGTCGTCTGCCGCGCGAGAGCCAGACAGTCGACCGGCGCGTCGCGAACGACTGGTCTGGGCGGCCGCGCTGGCTCTTGCCGTCCTGAGTGCTGCCGGCCTGGCGGTCTGGGCGTTCCGACCCGCAGCTGAGGCGCCCGAGGTTCGATTCGATATCCAGACGCCGCCGGGCTCGGACCCTTCAGTCGCCATTTCGCCCGATGGATTGAAAATCGTCTACTCCGGCCAGCGGAACGGCACGTCGCAGTTGTGGCTTCGCCCTCTCGCATCGGTGACGGCCGCGCCGATGCCCGGCACGGAACGAGGATCCGCGCCGTTCTGGTCGCCTGATAGCCGATCGATCGCGTTCTTCGTGGATGGCGCGCTGAAGCGCGTCGACCTCGACGGCGGATCCCCGCGCACGCTCACGGCTCCCGTGCCGACGGCGACTGGCGGGGCGTGGAGTGCTGACGGGACCATTCTGTTTGGAGCCAATCCCAGCGGGCCTCTCCTTCGCTTCTCGCTGAACGGCGGCGATCCAGTTCCGGAGACGGAGCTCCGCGCGGGCGAGCGCAGCCACTCGTATCCACGCTTTCTGGCGGATGGTCGCCGGTTTCTGTTCTTCGTGACCGCCGGTCCCGAGCAGCAAGGCGTGTACGTCGGCACACTCGGCGTTCCGGGCGCACGGCGACTCGTGGAAGCAGATAGCCCCGCGATACTCAATGCGGAAGGCCCATTACTGTTCATGCGACAGGGAACGCTCTGGTCGCAGCCTCTCGATCGCGAACGCCTCGAAATTCAGGGATCGCCGACGGCCGTGGAAACCCTGACCGGCGGCGCGGTGCTCACCGGCTCGGCTGTCGGCCCGATGGCCTTCCGGCGCGTTTCCCAGGACGCCGAGCGCCGGCGCCTCGCGTGGTTCGATCGCGCAGGCACGCTACTACGGAATGTCGAGTACTCGGACGGGGCCGCGCCCGGGCCGGCCTGGTCGAATGACGGCCGCCATGTCGCCGTGTTTCGCTACGAAAACAGAAACATGGACATCTGGTCGTTCGCTGTTGCGCGCGGGACGTGGGACAGAATGACCGTGGACCCCGCCGACGACATCCTCCCCGTGTGGTCGCCGGACGATACACACATCATTTTTGGATCGCGGCGAGCGGGCCGCATGGACTTCTACCGCAAGCGCTTTGGCAGCCATCCCGGCGACGACGAGGAGCTGCTCCTGTCCACCCCCGAGATCAAGTTCGCGAATGACTGGACGCGCGATGGACGGTTTCTGCTGTACGGCACTCCCGTGGCGAAACGTGGCCTGGACATCTGGGCGCTCCCGCTCACCGGCAAGCCCGTGCCCTTCCCGCTCGTTCAGACCGAGTTCGATGAACTCCTGCCGCAGGTGTCCCCGTCAGGACGGTGGATGGCGTACCAGTCCAACCGAACCGGACGCTACGAGATCTACCTCCGTGCGTTTCCCGCCGGCGGCGTCGACGTGCCCGTGTCGAGTCAGGGCGGCACGGAGCCTCGCTGGCACCCGAACGGCAAAGAGCTCTTTTACCTCACGCCCGACGGTCGGCTTTGGGCCGTCGCGCTGCGTTTCGGCCCCGACGAGAAAATCGTAGAGCCAGAGGTACCGCGTGACCTGTTCGCCACAACGCTTCAAAGCTCAGTCGGCACCCAGGCTCGACAGCGGTACGCCGTGGCTCCCGATGGTCAGTCGTTCCTGATGCACTCGCCGGCCGGCGATATCCCGACCCTGCCCATCACGGTCATTCTCAACTGGAAGCCGCCGGCCAGATAGCGCCAGAAAATGGGGTCAGGTCTTGAATTGACGTACTGTGTCGCGCCTGTCATGACAGGCGCGACACAGTACGTCAATTCAAGACCTGACCCCCTCGTCGACGTTCATCGCGAGCACGTCCAGCGGCACGTTCCCGCCCCCGACGACCGTGTCGTTGAACGCCTTGAGATCGAATTTCGCGCCGAGCGCCGACATCGCGCGCTGGCGCTGGCGATTGATCTCGCTGTGGCCGATCTTGTAGCCGCACGCCTGGCCGGGCCACGAGCAGTAGCGATCGACTTCGCCGGTCACTTCCTCGAGACCGTTGCCGCTGTTTTCGTGGAACCATTTGATCGCCTGCTCGCGCGTCCAGCGCTTCGCGTGGAGACCGGTGTCCACCACGAGGCGGCAGGCGCGGAAGGCGATGGACTGGAGATAGCCGAGACGCCCGACCGGATCGCCTTCGTACGCGCCGAGCTCGGCCGCGAGCTGCTCGGCGTAGAGCGCCCAGCCTTCCGAGTACGCGTTGAATGAAAGCAGCGTGCGAATGAGCGGCAGCGTGTGCGTGTACTCCTGCTGCCACGCGTGTCCGGGAATCGCTTCGTGAAACGTGAGGTCCGGCAGGCTGTACTTGTTGTGCAGCTTCGTCGTCCTGAGATTGATCCAGAACCGGCCCGGAATCGTGCCGTCGATCGAGCCTCCGCCACCGTACGCCGCGGGCGCGCCAGGCTCTTCCTCGGGCGGCAGGCGCCGGACCTCCACGTTGCCGCGGACGAGCGTGTTGAACGCGCGAGGCATCTGCGCCCGGGCCCACGTGAGGCGCGTCTGGATCTCTGCGAGGATCGCGGCTCGGCCGCTGTCGTTGTCCGGATAGAGGAAGCGCGGATCTTCTCCGAGCGCGGCCATGCGCTCCCCAACGGTGCCGCGCGTGTAGCCGAGCGGCTTCAGGATGCCGTCCATCTCCGCGTGGAGCGTCTTCAATTCCTCGAAGCCCAGTTGATGCACTTCGTCTGGCGTGAGGTTCGTCGTTGTCGCTGCGCGCAGCGCCCAGCGGTAGTACGTCGTCGCCCTGCGGCCTCGCCCACATGCCGGCGTCGTTCGTCGCGACGGCACGCTGGGCTCGGAGCTCGGCGATTTGCCGATCGAGCGCGGGCGCGACGGCCTGCGCGGCTATCGATCGGGCGCGCGCGGCCCAGTCGCCGGGGATCCCTTTCGTCCGTCGCTCGATTGACTCGACGAGCCCGCCGCCCTGACGCGCGCTCTTCGCCGATGCCTCGAGCTGACTCAAGGCTTTGTCGAGGAGCAATGCCGGAGGCACGAGTCCCTTCGCCCGCGCCGCCTGGATGCGTCCGAGCTCGCCATCGAGGGCGGCTGGATACGACTCGAGCCGCGCGAGGTACGCGTCCGCGTCCGCCGCATCCCTTATTTGATGTTCGGCATCCAGGAACCGCGGGATGTCGAGATACGCGCCGACGTTTTGAATGACGACGTAGGGCGTGTTGCGCCAGCCGCCGACGGCGACGTCACCGTAGGGCAGTGCGAAACCGGCGAGCGCAACCTCGTAGGCGCTTTTCACCACCGCGACGCTCGTGCGCGTCGCGTGCGAGAGCGTCGAGGCGTCGATCGCATTCACGCGAGCAAGATCCGCGCGAAGCGTGGCGGCGATGCGGTCCTGTCCGGCGGCCGAGCGGTCGCTGAGCTTCGACCGCAGCGCCCGGCGCTCATCCTTGTCAATCCCGAGCGACGTCGCGCCTTCCGGCGAGAGCTGCAGCAGGTTCTCGGCGATCTCCTCGAGCAGTCGGGTCACGAGTGTCTCTTTCTCATTGGCATCGGCGGCGGAGCTGGGTTCGCGCGCGCAGCCTGGCAGAAAGGGAACAGCGGCGCTGGCCGCGAGGGCGGCGAGCGCTTGCCGGCGAGAGACGGTTGGTGTCGACACGCGGTTCATTGTTAAGGGTTCATGGTGTCGGGTTCACGTTCAGGGGGCATCGTTCGCCGCTCAATTCGCGGTCGCGGCTGGAAGCCGGTTGATCTCGTCGGCAAGCCGCTGAAGCGCCTCGGCGTGGCCACCTGCCCACGTCGCCGCGCCCATCAGGCGCGCGAGCAGGTCGTTTCCGAATCCGGTGACCACCATGTGAAAGACCATGCGGGTCTGTCGGTCGCTGATCGGCTCGAAGGCGTGGTCGTAGTCGAGGGTCAGCCAGCCGGCGTTTGCGGACCACATCCAATGGTCGGGGGGCGCGAACTGCGTCATCCGAAACCCGAAGCTGTCCCCGAACTTCGCGACGGTGTCGGGCCCGACGACCTCTGACGGGGTGACCGCTGTCGGCGCGCCGCTGTCGCCAAGCCAGGAACGCCACTGCATCGGGCGGCTGAAGTGCTCCCAGGCGATCTCTCTGGGCACGTTCACGACGATCTCGCGGCGGAACGCCGTCACCTGCGTGCCGGCCCGAAACACCGACCAGACGCTGAACACGACAAACAGCACCAGGAAAATCTTGAGGGTCCTGCGCAAGAATCGCATCAGACGGATGCTAGCATTCCGTTCCCGCCGGCCGGGCTTAGACTGAAGTGATGACGCAGCCAGACGCATCCAAGATCGACCTGTTCGCCAGCACCGCCGTCAGCCAGTGGAAGATCAACCTCGACCGGCTCAACAAGATGTTCGACGCCTTCAGCGACGAGGAGCTGCAGCAGGAGATCGCCCCCGGTAAGAATCGGATCTTCTATCTGCTGGGCCACCTCACGGCCGTGCACGACCGCATGTTGCCGCTCCTGCGCCTCGGCATGCGACTTCACGTCGAGCTGGATCAGGATTTCCTGACGAATCCGGACCGGACGGCGCCCGATCGGATCTCGGCCGCTGCGCTTCGTCAGGCGTGGACCAAGGTCAACGACACGCTGACGCGCGCCATCGAGGCGCTGCCCGCTGAGGCGTGGCTGGAAAGGCACGACGCCGTGTCCGCGGAGGATTTTGAGAAGGAACCGCTGCGCAATCGGCTGTCGGTGCTCTTGTCGCGCACCGCGCACGTGCAGTTCCACACGGGTCAGATTCGGTTGGCTGTCAAAAAGAGCTGAGCGTTGTCATTGCCGCGTCGCCGGCCCAGCCGTCGCCTATCCGGGTACCCGAGGCAAGCGGCATGGAATGGGCGGATTATAGAGGGAGATGACCCGCTCCGACCTCGTCGCAAAACGGCTGGCCTACATCGAACGGCAGAAGACGCTGCACGCCGACTCCGTCAACGTCGACCTCAACCGCAAGCCGCAGGGCACCGGTCCTGCGAATCGCGACGGCATGCCCAGGCTGCCTGTCGGTCAGCGTGCGGTCCCGAACTGGCCAGTCCTCGACATGGGCGATGTGCCGGACATCCCGCTGTCGTCGTGGCGGCTCGAAGTCGCGGGCGACGTGCACAATCCGGTGACGTTGACGTGGGACGACTTCATGGCGCTGCCACAGACAGACGACGTCAGCGACTTTCATTGCGTGACGACGTGGAGCCGCTTCAACAACCACTGGCGTGGCGTGCGCATGCGCGGTCTCGCCGAGCTTGTCGTGCCTGATGAGAGCGCGCGTTTTGTGGTCTTCACGGGATACGACATCTATCCCGGCACCGACATTCCCTACACGACGAACCTGCCGCTCGCGCGCGCAACCGAAGACGACGTGCTGCTGGTGCACACGTGGGAAGGGCAGCCGCTGCCGCGCGAGCACGGCGGCCCGGTTCGGGTGATCACGCCGAAGCTGTACGCGTGGAAGGGCGCCAAGTGGGTGCGACGGATCGAGTTTCTTCCCCGCGATCAGCGTGGTTTCTGGGAAGTGCGCGGCTACTCGAACACGGCCGAGCCGTGGCTGAACGACCGGTACTCGTAAAAGGGGTCGGGACGCTTCTTACGCAAGTCGTAAAAAGCGTCCCGACCCCTTTTTCTCATCGCGCGTAATGCAGACCGACGACGCCAGTCGGATAGGTCTTTGCTGACAACAGCTTGAACTTTGCGTCCACGCCGTTCGGGAACACGCGCTTGCCGGTTCCGAGAATCAACGGATACACGAGCAAATGGAGTTCGTCGACCAGCCCGTCGGCCAGGAGCGTGTGAACGAGCTGGCTGCTGCCGTCGGTGGCGATGTTCTGGCCCCGCTCCGCTTTCAGGGCGCGCACGGACTCGATCACGTTGTCGCGAATGATCGTCGTGTTCCGCCAGATGGGCTTGTCGAGCGTCTTCGACACCACGTATTTCTTCGGCGCGTTCATGACGTCGCCGAACGGATCGCCTACCGGCATGGGTTCGAACGCCTCGGCGTGCGTGACATACGTCCGCCGGCCCAGAAGAAACGCGTCGACATCCTTCATCATCGTTACGAAGTTGCGGCCGATGTCGTCATGCCAGTAGGGCATCGTCCACCCGCCGTGCTCGAAGCCGCCATCCCGATCCTCGTCCTTGCCGCCCGGCGCCTGCATCACCCCGTCCATCGTCACGAACTCGGAAACAATCAGCTTTCTCATGTCGACCTCCCGCCTCCACTGAGACGTCGAACGAGCGCGCCCCGGATCGACATCCCCATCTTTTCCTTCCGTCGGGCGCGACCTCGCCTTTTTCCCCAGCCGGTGTAGGATTCGCCTCTATAAGGAGTCTTCAACATGGATGCCAGGAGTCGGCGACGATTCGTCAACAGCATGATGGCGGCGACAGCCGCGGCAATGAGCGGATCGATGGTGTTCGGCGCTCAGCAGCAGCCGCAGGGGCAGGCACCGGCCGCTCCCGGGCGAGGCGGGCGGGGCGGCCCCCCGCGTCCACCGCGACCGCGGCCCGCAGGCATTGCCTGGATCTCGGGGATTGGGATCGGGCAGCAGCCCGGGTGGACGAACACCTGGGACCTGAAAGACCACACACGGCTGACGATGGACAACGTCAAGACCGCCGTCGAGCGCCTTGGCGGAACGATGAACGACTTCCTGTATTTCCAGGTGTTCTACTGCCTGCACCTGGATGACGGCACGCCGACGCCGACCGGCAGCGCAGCGTTCGCCGCCTACCAGAAGGGGTACGAGGATCTCAACAGTGTCTACAACACCTACTTCGCGGACACGACGTACGGGCCGCCGCCGCGTTCGTGCTTCGCGTTGACGTGGATTCCAGGGCAGTCGCTGATCGAGGTGGTGGGCGCGGCGTATATCGAGTCGAGCGCGAAGACGCCGGCCTAGGTCTGCACTCCCCAGTTCAGGAACAAACCGAGCTCCTCGACGAATCGCGACCAGGCGGGTTCCTCCTCGAGCATGAGGTGATTCGCGCTCGGGAGCGACACGTACTGCGCGCCCGGAATCTCAGCCGCCAGAAAACGGCCGTGATCCGGCGGCACCGCGTGATCGCGATCGCAATGGATGACGAGCGTCGGCGTCTTCACCTGCGGCAGGAGTGGTCGAACATCGATGTCGTCGTCGCGCTCCATGAGTCGTGCCGCGTTTTCCGGCGACGTGGACACCCGCTGGAGCTCGTCGAGCCATTGCTCGTGCTCCGGCGTCGCGTCAGGGATGAACCGACACGTGAAGGTCTTGCAGAACGCCGGATTATTGAGTCCCCACCCGAGGCGCACCAGGCTCGAGAGCGCGCGACGCGCCTCGAGTTCCTGGGGAGTGCCGATGTGTCTCTTTCCCGCCGCGAACGCGCCGTAGAGCACCAACTGCGTGACGCGCTCGGGATGCTTTACCGCGTACGCGATCGCGATAGGACCGCCACGAGAGATCCCGAGCAGCGGAAATCGTTCGAGCCCCGCCGCGTCAACGACCGTTTCGAGATCGCGAATCCATGTGTCGAAATTCACATCCGCTACGTCCCGCTGGGACATGCCATTGCCGCGCTCGTCGTAGCGGACGAGCCGGTGGTGAGCGGAGAGCGCGCGGTACCAATGGCGCCAGATCGGGCTGCCCCATTCGAAATCGAGGTGAGTCAGCCAGTTTGACGCCTTGACGAGCGGCGGTCCGTTACCGGCCGTCGCATACGCGAGCCGGACGCCGTCGCTCGTCGTGCAGTACCGGATGTCCTGGCGCGGCTTCGCGGCTGACGGAACGGCGGCACCGGCCTCTCCGGCGGCCGCGTCGACGGGAGCGGCGAATCGATAGCCCACCCGCGGCACGGTCTCGATGTACTGCTGGCCCGTGGCTTTCTCGCCCAGCGCCTTCCGCAGCACCGACACGTTGTGATTCAGGTTGTTTTCCTCGACCGTCGTCTCCGGCCAGACGCGGTCGAGCAGCGTCTGCTTCGTGACCAGCCGCCCGGCATTCTCGACGAGCACCAGGAGCGTGTCGAACACCTTCAGACGCAGCGGGATCACCTCACCGCCGCGCGAAAGGCGGCGCTCGCGGACGTCGAGATGAAACGGTCCGAACCGGTACGCGGTGTCGGCCACGAAACGCACCTCAGGAAAGTTTCAGAAATGAACCAGCGTTCTCAAAGGACGCCGGCGCCCGCTCGATTCTAGTCTCTGGGTGCGCGGACTGAAACCCGCGAGAAGGGTCACGACAATGCCGAAACTGCTTCCCGACCAGAGCTTTTACCCGTCGCCGACGATGGCCATGCAGGCCCCGGCGGAGACGCTCGCGTACGTGGCGCTGCTCAATCCCGACCCGACCGTCAACGACGCCCTTGCGGTGCTCGACGTCGATCCCTCGTCGCCGGGATATGGCGCCCAGATCGCGCGCGTTGACATGCCTAATGCCGGCGACGAGTTGCATCACTTCGGGTGGAACGCGTGCAGCTCGTGCCTGTGCCCATACTCGCCACACCCGCACATGCAGCGGCGCTATCTCGTCGTGCCCGGCATGCGATCGTCGCGCATCCACATTCTCGACACCGCGCCGGACCCACGGCAGCCTCGCCTCGTCAAGGTGATCGAGGCGGAGGAGATCATTCAAAAGACCGGCTACAGCCGGCCGCACACGGTGCACTGCGGGCCGGACGGCATTTACGTCAACGCCCTTGGCAACGCCGACGGCAACGCGCCCGGCGGCATCTTCGTGCTCGACCCCGAGACATTCGAGATCAAAGGGCGATGGGAGAAAGATCGCGGACCGCAGCAGCTGTCGTACGACTTCTGGTGGCACCTCGGTCACGACACCATGATCACGAGCGAGTGGGGCACGCCGAACATGGTGGAGAACGGCGTGATTCCGGAGCTGCTCCTCGCCGGCAAGTACGGCAACGCGCTGCACGTCTGGGATCTGAACGGTCGCCGTCACCAGCAGACACTCGAGCTTCGGCCCCGAGTATCAGATGCCGCTCGAGCTGCGTCCCGCGCACGATCCCAACGAGACATACGGCTTCGTCGGCGTTGTCACCAGCCTGAAGGACCTGTCAGCGTCGGTCTGGATGTGGCACAGGGAAGGCAGCGGCCGAAGTGCGACCTGGCGCATTCACAAGGCGATCGAGATTCCAGCGGAGCCGGCGGCCGCCGACGATCTACCGCCGATCTTCAAGGGCTTCGGTGCCGCGCCTCCGCTCGTCACCGACATCAACCTGTCGCTCGACGATCGATTCCTCTATGTCTCGTGCTTCGGCACAGGCGAACTGAAGCAATTCGACGTGTCCGATCCCTTCAACCCGGTCGAGACCGGCTCGGTGAAGCTCGGAGGCATGGTTCGTCGACAGCCGCACCCGGCGCGTCCGGAGCAAGCGTTGAACGGCGCACCGCAGATGGTCGAGATCAGCCGGGACGGCAAGCGCCTCTACGTGACCAACTCGCTCTACCGCACGTGGGACGACCAGTTCTATCCCGACGGCGTCAAGGGCTGGCTGGCCAAAGTGGACGTCGGGCCGAATGGTGGCATCGCCCTCGATGCCACCGGATTCGTGGAGTTCGGCGGCATGCGTCCGCACCAGGTCCACCTCGAAGGCGGAGACGCGAGCTCCGATTCGTACTGCTTCTCGTAGGAGGTGTGCCATGCCAGGCGAGATGACTTCGTCATGGGCGATGCTGATGGCGCTCGGAGCGTTCCATGGCATCAATCCCGGAATGGGCTGGCTGTTCGCGGTGGCGCTCGGAATGCAGGAGCGTCGTCGCGGCGCCGTGATCCGCGCGCTCGTGCCGCTATGCGCCGGGCATGCGCTGGCGGTCGCCGGCGCGGTCGGCGCCGCGCTCGCGATTGGATTCGCGATCCCGCCGGCCTGGCTCCGCTGGCCGATTGCCGGCGTCCTCGTCTCGCTTGGCGCACTCCGCCTGTTTCGTCACCGGCACCCGCGTTGGGCGGGCATGCGCGTGAGCATGGTCGGACTCACCGTGTGGTCGTTTCTGATGGCGACGGCTCACGGGGCCGGGCTCATGGTGGTGCCGGTCTTCATCGCCATGTCGGGGATGTCGATGCCGGGAGCGGGGGAGCACGCGCACCACATGGCCGCGGCACACGCGGGCGCGAGCGCCGCGTTCTTCGCCACTGGCCTGCACGCGGTCGGCTATCTGGCGGTGACCGCGTTCATCGCGGTCCTGGTGTTCGAGAAGCTTGGCGTCGGCATCCTGCGCCGGACCTGGTTCAACCTCGATCTGATCTGGTCGGCCGTGCTGGTCGCGACTGGCGTGCTGACGCTGACGCGGTAGGGCGCGTCAGCCGATCATCTTGTCGCTTCCACTACGGGCCGAAACCCCAGACAGTCCGCGGTGCCGCCTTGGTCCCACTCACCTGGACCGGCGTGACGCGCGGACACGCGCACCCGCTCGACGCTCATGCACCATCCACCGCCGCGATCCGCGCGACGTTGCTCGCGAGCGGGGTCGTACCAATCAGCCACCCACTCGAACACGTTGCCGGCCATGTCGTAGAGACCGTAGCTGTTGGGTTTGTAGCTTCCGACACGAACCGGCCCGCGCTGACTGAAGTTGGCGTCGTCCGGCGACATGGAATTGCCGTTCGGATATAGCTGTCCTTCCGCGCCGCCCCTGGCCGCGCGCTCCCATTCCGCTTCGGTCGGAAGTCGCGCAACGACGCCGTGCTTTCGGGAGAACCAGTCGCAGAAAGCCTTGGCGTCTTCCCAGGTGACGCTGACCACGGGGTGGTCGTCACCGAGGCCGCTCGATCGGCCCGCTGGATAACGCGCGTCGTCAAGAAACGCCTTCCACTGTTCGAATGTGAGCTCCGTGCTAGCCATCCAGAATGAGTTCACCGTCACGCGGCGCACCGGCCGCTCGTTGGGCTGGCCGTCGCCGGCTGTGTCGCCCATGGTGAATTCACCGCCGGGAATGGCGACGAACGTGATTCCGCCGAGGACGCGCGTGGACTGGGCGTCGAGCAGCCCCTGCGGCAGCACGAACCCCACGAAACCTCCCACGAACCAAATGGCGAGAGCACCGGCTCGCATCTTTACTTCCATTCTAGATACCGAACGCTCCGCGCTCGTGCGTTAATATCGCCTTTCCGACAGCCAACTCGCTCTGGGCCAGATCAAGGGGTGTTGCATGGAAACGCACACGAAGGTCCTCGGTGTTCTGAACATCATCTCCGGCGTCTTGGGTTTGTGCCTGGCTCTTGTGCTAGTAGTCGTCTTCGGTGGTGTGACGGCGCTCGTGGGCGCCGACGGGGATGCCGATGCCGTCTTCGTCGCGCCGCTCATCGGCATCACCGGCATGGCGCTCGTCGTGTTCATGGTCGCGCTGTCGCTGCCGTCCGTCATCATCGGGTGGGGCTTGTACCAGCTACGACCGTGGAGTCGCGTTGCCGGCATCGTGCTCTCGATCATTTCCCTGATCTCGTTTCCATTTGGGACGATCCTCGGGGCCTACGGCCTGTGGGTGCTCTTCTCCAAGGACGGACAGCGGCTGTTTGAAGCCGCGCACACAACGTAAAAGGGACACGGTGGCGGCCCATGGTCGTACCTTCAAACGAAAGCCGATCTCCGGTAGAATCAGCGCCGCCACCCCGACACCCTGGCTCCGAGGTGCTGCATGCGTAAGACCCCGCTCCTCCTGGTCGTCGCGCTTCTGTCGCTGTCCCTGTCGTCGTCAACGCCGGCATTCGCGCAGGCTGCCGGTTCCAAGCCCGCGCCAGCGACGCAAAAGCCCGCAACCACAAAACCGCCGACCACAAAGCCGGCGACTGGCAAACCGGCACCGACCGCCAAGCCTGCGGCGCCGACGGCGAAGCCCGCTCCGCCACCGCCACCCCCGCCGCCGTCGGATCTCCGATTCAAGTCGAAGTACACGACCGGCGACCAGGTGACCGAGAGCGTCACGTACGTCAGCGGCGCCCGGGAGCGGTACGACCTCGGCAACATGATTCTGCTTCGGCAGCACGACCTGAAGCGCTCGGTGCAGATCAGTGTCGATGCCAAAACGTACCTGATCGCGCCGGATGCCGAGGGCGCACCCGCGGCACCGACGGGCACCGGCGTCGTTCTCGTCCAGACCACCATCAACGACGTGGGTGAGCGGAAGACGATGTTCGGGCAGGAGGCGCGCCGGGTCGCGACCGTGCTCGATCGTCAGCCGCAGGCCGGGGCCTGCGATCAGATGAAACAGAGGATCGAAACCGTCGGGTGGTACATCGATCCGCCAAAGGCGATGGCATCCCAGCCGCCGGCCCCGATTCCGCCGGGTGCCGGAACGTGCCACGACGAGGTCAAGGTGTCGCGGACCGGCGACGAGACCCTGATCGGATTCCCGATCAGCTACACGACGACCCTTCCCGGCACCACAGACGACAAGCCCATCGTCATGCAGATGGAAGTGACGGAGTTCGAAGTCACGAAGCTCGACGCCGCGCTGTTCGAGATCCCCGAAGGGATGACCGAGGTCACCAGTGGAAAGGATCTCGTGAAGGCGGTGAGCGACGCGAACGAAGTGAAGCTGGCGGCCCCGCCAGCCGAAGCGCCGCCCCCGAAGAAAGCCGGCGTGGTCCGCGTTGCCGTCCCCGAGCTTCTGAACAAGACGACACAGGAGGTCGACACGCGCGCCCTCCGGACTCAGCTCATCGCCGAGTTGGCCGAGCAGAAGGTCGAGGGGATGCCGCTGGCGGCCGCGCCGCAAGCCGAACTCGACGCGCAGGCCAAGGCGCTTGGTGCCGACTACCTGCTCATCGCCCAGATCACCGAGCTCAAGGCCTCGAAGCCCGGCGGCCTCGGACGATTGGTCCGGAGAACCGCGGGCGAGTCCGCTGAAAAAGACGTCACCGAAGCGAAGTTGAACGTGCAGCTCGTGCCGGTCGGCGCCACCAAGGCAAAGATGTCCACGACGACGGACGGCAAAGATGGCGGCGTAGGCTTCAAGACCGGACTTCGTCTCGCGCGCGCGGCGGCGATGATGTATCTCCGCTACGCCAGCCCCCTGTCCTCGATGAACAGCATGGCGATGATGAACATGGGCGGCATGGCCGCGCTCGGCAATCCGGGGCTGATGCAGATGCAGGGCGCCGGCGTGATGGGAACTGGCCGCGGTCTCGATCGCACGGCGGGCGCCGCGATGTACATGATGGACGCGATGGCCACTGGCTCGTCAGCCGGCATGGGCGGAGGTCCGTCGTTCGACGCCTCGCTGGCGGAGGCCATCGAGGGCGCGGCCGAGAAGACGCGCGAGAACGTGAACCGCAAGTAGCATGATCACCTTCGCTGACGCGCGACAGCGCGTGTTCTGGGAGCGACGCTTCTACATCGGCATGGCGCTCCTCGTGCTGGCGTCGGTGTTCCTCGGCTTTTCGCGCACCTACTTCCTCAAACCCTGGTTTCCCGAGGCCCAGCAGTTCGCGCCGCCGGAGTCGTTCTTCTTCTATGTCCATGGCGTGAGCTTCACTGCATGGATCCTGCTGTTGGTCCTGCAGCCGCTGCTCGTCGCCACGAGACGCGTCGACCTGCATCGCCTCATCGGCTGGTTCGGCGCAGGCCTCGCCGTGGTCGTGATCGTGGTGGGGACGATGGGGGCGTTGATTGCCGCGCGGCGTCCGGGCGGATTCCTTGGCGTGACGTTACCGCCGCTGCAGTTCCTGGTCGTGCCGTTGGCCGATCTGGCGTTGTTCACGGTCTTCGTCGTCATGGCAATCGTCAGGCGGCGAGACACGCAAAGCCATAAGCGCTTCATGCTCCTGGCCACCATCGGGCTGCTCGATGCCGCGGTCGTTCGCTGGCCCTTTGTCGACATGAACGCGGCCTTCGCCGGTTCGCTGTTCACCCGGGCCGACATCGGCGTGGACCTCTTCCTCGTACCGATGATCGTCTGGGATTTCGTGTCGCGTGGTCGCGTGCATCCCGTCACACTCATCGGCGGCCTGGCAGTGGTTGCGTCGCAGCCGCTTCGCATGATGTTGTCAGAGACGTCGGCGTGGATGAGTTTTGCCGCGTGGGCGGTTGGTGCGTCTTGAGTTGACCTGAGGTGTGATCGCTATGGGCACGTCCGCAAACGATCGTCGTATCGACTACATCGAGATGAACGTCGCCGATATCGAACGCTCCAAGGCGTTCTATGGCAAGGCCTTCGGTTGGACGTTCAAGGACTACGGCCCGAATTACTCCGAATTCGCGGACGGCCGGCTCACGGGAGGCTTCACGACGAACGGAACACCAACCCCTGGAGGTCCGCTGGTCATTCTCTACGCCGACGATCTGGTGGCGATTCAGAAAGCCGTTGAAACGGCGGGTGGTCGGATCTCAAAAGCGATCTTCGATTTTCCCGGCGGGCAGCGCTTCCATTTTCTCGATCCGGACGGCTACGAGCTGGCCGTGTGGACGAGAGCAAATTAGAAGTTCGAAGTCAGAACTTAGAAGTCAGAAAGCTGGAAACGGGCCGGTCGGCAGGTAGGTCGTTCGACTTCGACCTGCACTTATTATCGAGCACGTCTCGTCTTCGAACAAGACTGTTTCTTCCGCGCCGGCGCCGGTATCATCGCCGGCTCCATGAAAAAAACCGTGGCCCGCGCGGTTCAACCGCTGCCGCCTGAGGCCCTCCAACGGATCATCGAAAGCCGTGGGCTCGAGGCGTGCCGCGATCTCCTCGCGCTGGCCACGCCGCAGCAGCTGCAGCGCATCCTCGATCTGGACCTGTGGCGCCCTCCTCGACCGGGTATGGACGCGGAATTCGATCCGGATCGCTTTGCCGCGTGGGTCGAGTTGCTGCTGGAATCGGACGCGGCGGTCGCGCTGCAGACACTCGCGAAGATAGACGAGGACCTGGTGATCACCGCGATCGCTCAGCACGTGCGGGTGTTCGATCTGGCGTCAGACGTCGATCCGGCCGGTTGCGAGGTCGGCGGCTACGTCGTCGAAGCCCGGCGCGGTGACGCGTGGGACACGGTCGTCCGTCTGCTGCAGTTTCTCAACAACGAGAGTCCCAGTTACTTCCATCGCGTGATGCGCGGATGCCGGAGCCTGTCGAACTCGAAACCAGAAGTCGACGGACTGCACGATCTCCTCACCGACAGCGAGCAGCGACTATTCGATCTGGCCGCCGATCGGGAAGAGCGCCGCCAGAAACTGGGCTATGTGACACCCGCCGGGGCACGTGCGTTTCTTCACGCCGCACGCGAGCGCAGACAGGAGTGGCCGACGCCGCCGGAGATCGGTCGCGATGTGGTGACGGAACAGTCGCCATCTCTGGTCGCGGCGCCAGACGCGGCAAGTCGTTTCCGGAGACTCCGGGCCTTCCTGGAGTTCGCGGACGGGACCGAAGAGCTCGCGTTTCTTGCGAACACGATCGGCGCGGGATGTTCGGTCCAGGGGCGACCCTTGACGCCACACGAAGCGTCGGAGGCCGCCGCGGCGGTCTGCAATCTCGGCCTCGAGCACTGGCCGGTTCAGTGGCGTCCGGAAACCCTCGTCAGCGCGTTTGAGGTCGGGTGGAGCGTTCTCTACAAGGACGTGTGCATGCACGCCGCGAAGGCCCTCCTGCTCGCGGCCGCCGAAGTGCGGACGAGAGACCGCGAGGTCCAGGATGGGCTCCTCGCGCTTCGGTTCGACCTAGCGCGGCATTGGCGTGCAGGAGTCCCGTGGCGCGCTCGTGAGGCGCTGGATGTGATCCTGTTGGTCGATCAGACGGTGTGGGCGGCATTGCGGGCGTTGATTGACGAATTCCCTGTGATGCACGCGGGCGTGCGAACGGGGCGCGGTTCCGCGACGTTTGCCGTCGATCCTTCCGCCTTCGAGTTCATTTCGGAGAATCGCCAGATTCGGGCCGTACGACACTTCGTCCATGAGCTTCCGGACCGTCTGAGCGACTGATTTGCTCGGGGAAATCCCCCGTGACGCCTCGAAATCCGAGGCGTATGATGCGGCAAATGTCCCTGCCCAGTTTGCGGACGGCCGCGGCCCTGGCTGCCTTGGCGGGTCTGGTCACGGCTGGGAGCCTGCGGCAGACGGTCGCCGGCCGTGTCGTCGCCAAGACTCAGCAGATCTACTAGGTCAGGATCACTCGGGTGGAGGGACGTATGCTCCGGCGCCGCGCGTTGATTGCCTGTGGCAGCCTCCTCCTGATCGCCGCAGCGCCGCAGGTCGTCGTCGATGGCGAACCGACCGGCGTGACTCAGGACGAGCTGCGTCTCGTGTCGTTCGACTGCCGTCCGGAGGCACTCGCGCCAGATCTCGCGCGCATCTGCCGGGTCGCACGGCGTCTCGAAGGGCAGCGGCTGTTCGACGAGGAAACGTTCGGCGGCAATGGCCGGACGTGCGCGACCTGCCATTCCCGCGAGACGGGCACGTTTTCTGCGGCAGACGCACAGGCCCGTCTGACTGCCAACCCGAACGATCCGCTCTTCCGCCACGATGGCTTTGACGATGGCGCCAACGGCCTGTCGCGGATCACGCAGTACGCGACCGTGCGGATTGAGCTGCCGCTGCCCGCCTATGTGACGCTGAAGGACGATCCCGCCAGACGCTCGATCGTCGTCCAGCGCGGCACACCGGCGACGCTCAACACGCCGGCGCTCGAGACCGTGTTCATGCACGACCTGCGGAATGAGACGCTCGAGGAGCAGGCGCTCGGCGCGATCGAAGGCCACGCCAAGAACACGATCCCGCCAACGCCTCTCCAACTCCAGCTGATCGCCGAGTTCGAGCGGCGGTCACCGCGGTTCTTTTCATCGCCCGCGATGCGCCGCTTTGCCGAAGGCGGACCGGCTCCCGCGCTGCCGCCCGGTGAAACAGAATCGCAGAAGCGCGGGCGGCTGTTCTTCGTGGACGCGCCGTTCACGCGCGGCGCGAAGAACGGCATTTGCGCGCTCTGCCACAGCGGCCCCATGTTGAATCAGGGCAGCCAGATGCTCTCGAACGTCGTGGCCGGTGCACCGCCAGGCATCCGCGACGCGACAGCGTTCGTCTCCGAGCGCAACAAGATGGGGAATCCGGTCTACAAGTTCCTGATCGACGACGGTGTGGGCCATCAGGTCGAAATGTCCTCGCCGGATCCTGGCGAGATTCTCAGCCCGGCGCGGCTGCCTCCGCCTGGCGTCTTTCCACGGACGACGTTCTTCAACTTTTTCAAGATTGGGACGCTGTGGGGCATCCCGAAGACCGCGCCGTACTTCCACGACGGTTCCGCGAAGACGCTCGAGGACGTGGTCGAGCAGTACGAGTTCTTCTTCAAGGACAACCCGTTCGGCCTCATCACGACGCTCACCGAGGAAGACAAGAAGGACATCGTCGAGTACCTGAAGCTTCTCTGAGCCCGGTGACGCTGGGACATACTGAAGAAGGGCTCCTTGAGACCGAATCTTGCCTCGTTGACATTGGTGCTCGGCATCGCCGGCTTCTCAGGCTGCGGTGACAACGCGTCCGACCGCGCCGCGAAGGCCGAGGCCGAGCGTGTGAAGGTCGCTGAGGCAAAGGCCCGCGAAGAGGTCGCGGCCGCCGCGCGCGAGAAGGAGCGTCTCGCGTCGTTGTGGACCTACAGCGACACGCCTGCGGGCAAGGGCCATCAGCTCTCGACGTACATCTATTCCACCGAGATGGTCGACACCGACGGGCAGGGGCCGAAGCGCGTCCAACTCGTTTTCCGAGACCACCCGTCGTGGGGCCGGAGCAGCTATCTCGTGCTCCAGGGCGGCGACTTCAACTGCTACAGCGGCTGCAGCTGTGAAGGTGACCGTCGACGATGCGGCCGCGAAGCCGATGGCGGGGCGGCGTCCGAAGACCGACGAGGCGATCGCCATGTTCATCAACGACGAGATGACGCTGTGGCGCATGACCGCGGGAGCCAAGCGGCTCAGTGTCGAGTTTCCCGTGAGGGCTGGCGGCACGCGAACGGCCACGTTCGAAATCGCCGGCCTGGATCGATCGAAGATGCCTGGATGGAATTGAGCTTCACTCCGCCCTGAGCCCCTCCACCGGATCCACGCGCATCGCCCGTCAGCGCCGGCGGAAGGCTCGCGACCAGCGCGGCCACGAACAACAGTGCGGCGCCCACGATCATGGATATCGCATCGTCAGGACTGACCCCGAACAAGACGGTCGCGAGTGCCGTGTCGGCCGCCCGAACGAGGGCCCAGCCAGCCGCCAGGCCAACCGCCACGAGCACCACGCTGTGACGCACGATTCTCTGCGGCGACGCCAAGCGGCTTCGCGCCAAGCGTGAGGCGAATCGCCAGACTCGCGTTTGCGAAGCGCGACCGACCACGAGAAGAGTCCATACACGCCGACCACGGCGAGGAACGCCGCCAACGGCGCCGAACACCGTGAGCATCGTCATAAGCAGGCGAGGCTCCGCGGTTCGCGCGTTGAACCGATCGCGCCAGGTGTTGACGGCGCCGATCGGCGTATTCGGTGACTCCGATCGGACCGCCTCGCGGACGGCGTGAATTGCCGTCGCCGAGTCGCGCGCCGCGATCGCAATCGTCACGGCGCTGAACGGGAATTGCCGCATCGGATAGTACGCAGCCGGCTCGGCGGGAAGGCCCAAGGCGACGTTCTGGACGTCGCCGATCACGCCGACGACGCGGCGTGCGCGGTTGGACGGCGCGACGATCGGGAAGCACGCGCCAGGTCAGGTTCCTTCCGAGTGGTCCAACCTGGAACATCCACGAGCGCATTTCCTTGCCGACGGCCGATTCGCCGGGGTAGTAGCGGTCCGCCGCCGTCTTGTTCAGAATCAGGACGCTTTCCCCGTCAGTCGTATCGTGGGACGTGAAGAAGCGGCCTTCCAGCAGCGTTGCGCCCATGGTCTCCAGATAGCCTTCGCTGACGGAGTGATGCTGGGCTTGCGGCGCGTCCTGCTGTCGCACCGTCGGTTGATCGCCGCGCAGCAGCGGCGCCGCGCCACCCATGCTCCATCGGCATGAAGTTCGCGCTGCCGGCGGAGAACACGCCGGGCTGTTCGCGCAGGTGCTCCAGAATTGCCGTGTGGTGTGCCCCGACTGTCCGCCAGGACTCCTCGCTCGACGAGACCGCTGCCAGCTGTACGTTCGCGAGCGTGACGTCGTCACTAGAGACCCCGAGCGGCACACGCGTCATCTGACCGACCGTGCGCACGAGGAGCGCCGAGCTGACGAGCAGCCCGCACGCGAGCGCGACTTCCGCGATCACCAGCCCCTGATAGACGCGCCGGACGCTCCTGGAGCTGCCGCGCTCGCCCGAACGCAGGTCGCTCGCGACCTGCTTCCGTACGAGCAGAAGCGCCGGCACCAGCCCGAAGATCGTTGTCATGGCGATCATCAGCCCGAACGCGAGAGACAGGACGCGTCCGCTGATGGCTGCCTCGGCAAGGCGAGTACCTCGACGGGCGTGACCTTCACGATGATGGGAAGCATCACGAGCGCGATCGCGAGGCCGGCGGCTGCACCGAACGTCGAGAGCGTGAGGCTTTCGGCGAAGAGCTGAGACACGATCTGGCGCGGCGTCGCGCCGAGTGCCGTGCGGACCGCGATCTCCCGTTCGCGGGACAAGGCGCGCGTCAGGAGCAGTGACGCGACGTTCAGGCAGCCGATGAGGAAGAGAATCCCCACCGATCCGAACAGCACGTAGAGCGCGGGCCGGTAGTAGCCCAGCTCGTCTTCGAGCAGCGGTACGACCGCAAACGCCCATCCCTTGTTGCTGACGGCGAAGCGCGATCATCCCGAGCTGCGACGCCAGCGTGTCCGCCGCCGCGCGTGCCTGGTCAAGGCTGATGCCGTCGGCCATCCGCGCGACTCCTTCCATGAAATGCGCCTGGCGATCGTGCTGCGCCAGATTCCAGTTCAGGCGCTGCCAGACATCGATCTCGTCGGGAAAGCGAAATCCAGGGGGCATCACACCCAGCACGCGGTAGGACACGCCGTTCAGGCTCATAGGCCGGCCGATGATCGACGTGTCCCCGCCGTACCTCGTGCGCCACAAGCGGTCGCTGATGACGACGACGAGATCGGTGGAGAAGAGTGGCCCGTCGGCGGGAAATCCCGGCCCGAGCTGAGGACTCACACCGAGGACCGCGAACAGGTTGCCGCTGGTCTCGATCGTTCTGACGCGCGCGGGTCGAGGCCGGGATCGACGAGATTCACGTCGGGCCGCCACCAGGCAGCCGCGCCGGAGAACACGGGCAATAGCCTGTAGTCGAGGAACGTGACCGGCGAGAACGGATCGCGCTGCAGTCCCTTCTCGACGTTCGTATCCCAGAACTTCGACCAGCCGATCCGGCGCCGGATACGGCAACGGCTGGAGGACGACCGCGTCGACGATGGTGTAGACGACGGTGGCGGCGCCGGTGCCGAGGCCCAGCACGAGGATGGTGACAACGGCGAAAGCCGGTGCAGGCGGAACTGTCGCAACGCCATACGAAAGGCGTAGACCATCGAGAAACTCCTCGACCGTTTGAGTGGCAACAGGCCGGACGTCTCGAGCGCTTGCCAGGCCTCGCGCCTGGCGGCTTGGGCGTCCAGGCCGCGGCTGCGCGCCGCGAGATACAAGTCCTCGAGGTGGCCAGCGAGCTCGTCGATCGTCTCGGTCGACAGATCGACGCGCGAGCGGCGCGCGAACCGCGCGACGTCCGTCGCCCACGCGGTCCGATTCACGCTCATGCGTACCGGATTCCCGCCACGCGCCCAAGCGCCGTGACGAACCGCGCCCAATCCTCGCGTTGCGTGGCGAGGACCTTCCGTCCGGCGTCGGTGATCCGATAGTGCCGTCGACGCCGCTGGCCGGCCTTTTCGACCCAGCGCCCGCTGATCCAGCGCCGCGCTTCCATCCGGTAGAGCGTCGCGTAGAGCGCGGCGAGAGTGAACGTCAGCGCACCTTCCGACCGCAGCTCAATCTGGCGGGCAATCTCGTATCCGTGGAGATCCGTGTCCTCGACGAGCGCCAGGATGAAGAGCTCGGCACTCCCTCGCTTGGCTTCCTCGAAGGCGGGGCGTTCGTCAGCGCGGAGCGGGCGTGTCATATATAACGTTGTGATATATCACAACGCATACGCTTTGACGGAGGAACCCGCCGGATGGTTGGCCGAGGCAACGTAGGATAAAACTGACGCGACACTGAAGGGGTGCGGGGCGGAGTCCTCGGGCATGACAATCGACCAGCAGAGAGCCCTCGAGGAGTTGGATTTTCGGCTCCGGATCGTCCTTCCCGAGGAGTATCAAGACTCGTACGAGCAGATGGCGCCCGTCGCGATGGGCTCGGCCGGCCTCAAGTACGCCGCCGATGGCACCGTGGCGTGGGACGAGATCTGGGGGAGCTTCTGCGACCTCGCCATGGCCGGCGGACCTCCGCACAAGGGCACGCTGCTCGAGCCCGCGACACCGGCCGAGATCGCGGCCGGCCCGATCGCTATCACGACGTCGTCGACGAGATCTGTCGCGGCATCACGATGGTCACCGACCTGCCGGCCCGCGAATCGCCGGTGCCAGGGTGGATTCGTGTCGAGCTCGTTCAGCGACGCCATGGCCGGCTGGCTGCTCCGGGCGATCGTCACCGAGAACGTCGCCGTCCGCGCCGAAGGCATGGCGCTGGAGTTGCCCGCGTCGCCGGCGTTTCGACTCGAGAAGGAAATCAAGAACGTCATCACCGTCATCGCGAAGACGTGCCACTACTGGACTGGTCACATGCCGCGGTCGCAGCGGCAGGCGATTGCCAAGCTCTTCGCGGAGCTGGCGGAGACGTCGCCGCTGGTGCAGCCGGCTCTGTCAGCCGACGGCGTGAGGCGTGAAGCCGACGCGCTGCTCTACGCGGGCATCGCCCGGCGAATTCATCGGGATACCGGCTTGAAGGCGTCACCCCACCAATACGCGGGGTGGCTGGGCGTCGAGTGCGAGAGCGTCAACGCCGCGGTCTGGATGATGCGCGCGCTGGTCGTGTCGAACGTGCTGTCGCGAAGGGAAGGTGTGGTGCTCTTCGTGCCGGTGAATCCGGCGTCGGACCCCAACGGAGGGCGCGTGGCCCAGGCGGTCGTCCGGCTCCACCGACTCGCGGCCGTTCGCGTGTGAAAAAGGGGTCGGGACGTTTTACAAATATAAAAAGTCCCGACCCCTTTTCCCTTGTCTATTTGGCAGGGGCGGGTGCGGCGCCTCGGCCGAAGAACACGTACGTCCCGAACGTCGTCGCCGTGGCGATGTCGAGACGGCCGTCCTTGTTCAGGTCGACGACATCAAACGACGACCCGACGCCCGACTTGTTGTGGATGAGCTCGGGCACGAAGCGCGCGCCGCCGGGGGCCTTCGGATCGCGGACGGTCCTATAGATGTAGAGCACCGGCGCGCCGGTCGGATCCATGTGCGACATGCTGTTGCTGCCGTTTTCCGACCAGTAACGCTTGCCCGTGATCATGTCCGGAATTTTGTCACCGTCCATGTCCACGAACCGTTCGGCGTGCGACTCCGAGAACACCACGCCGCCGGAGTTCTCGGTCGCGAGGTTGCCGGCGATCATGTGCTTCACCCAGGTGTTGCCGTTCGGGCCCTTCTTCTGCTCGAACCAGTTGACGCCCCAGTTGTGCGCGGAGCCGGCGACGACGTCGGTGAGCCCGTCTCCGTTGACGTCGTACACGCCCATCTCGCCGCCGCCGCTGCCGAACACGCTCGGGTCACCGAGCTCGGCCTCGTGGAACGTCCATGGGCTGGTTTCGATTCCGCCCGCCGGCTGCTCGTACCAGCCGGTCGGCACGACCACGTCCACGCGCCCGTCGCCGTTGACGTCGCCGACACCGAGACCGTGGCCGTTGACCGCCTGGCCGGGCTCCGAGATACGGCGCGCCTTCCAGACCTCGGTCGGATTCGACCGCATCGGGCTTCGCCCACCCGTAGCCGTTGGCCGCGCCCTGGCCGAAGATCACCTCGGGTTTTCCGTCCTTGTCGAGATCCTTCATCAGCACGATCTCCGACGAGATCGTCGGCAGCACGCTGAACTTGTCCCAGCGACGCGACTCGCCCTTCGGATTCACGTACAGATCCATGTGGCGATTGCCCAGCGACGACAGAATGTCCACGTATCCGTCACCGGTGAAGTCGAACGACAGGTTCACCATGTCGGGCGCGAACTGGTTTTCCGGATTGTAGATGTAGCCGTCGCGATAGCGGCGGCGCTCGGTGAAGTCGGGGCCCGCGTAGTAGAACGGGCCGGACACGAGGTCGAGGTTCCCATCTTTGTTGATGTCGCCCGTCGTCGCGCCCCATCCGTAGTAGACCGTCGTCACCTGCTGCATCGTGAAGCGCGGCGAGATCTGTTCCTTCGGCTCGACGATCGCCATGAGGTCGCGCCAGGCGAAGTCCTTGTAGCGGACCTCGCCGGTGCCGCCGACGTAGAGCGCGACAGAGCCGAAGCCTGTCGCGTTCGACTCGTCCACCGCGACGACCGCGGCGGGACCGTAGGTCGTGACACCTTGAGCGGACCGACCTGGCTGCCAGCCGGAGGGCCGTCAGTGCCGATCGCGATGTAGGTCTCGTTCCAGTCGCCCGTCTTCAGCGTGGGCCGGCCGCGGCCGGCGGATCCCACTTGCGTACCGCGCGCGGGCGCTGGCGGAGGAGCGGCTGCGGCTGGAGGAGGAGCTGGGGGTGCGGGCGCCGCCTGAGCAGGAGCGGGCGCGCCTGCGCCGGCACGGCCGGCGCCACCGGCGGGAGCCGCAGCGCCGCCACCACCTCCGCGGGCCGGCGGATTCAGCTGTGCGCGGCTGGTTTCCTTGCCGGTCGCGTCGAGCGTCACGGCGTAGGACGCCGTGTCGCCGTTGCTCATCGATACGTAGACACCCTTCATGCCGCCGTCCGGCGTCTTCTGTCGCGCGCAGCAGCACGCCGGATTTGCACTCGCCGGTGCACTTGTAATTCATGTAGAGCTGCACGTCCTGGAAGCTCTTGTCCATGACGAGCCAGCCGCCGTTCGTGCCGGGCTTGGCCTTGCCGATGAGCTCGCCGTTCGACGCGGTCCACTCGGCATCGCCGAGGACGCGCCAGCCGGTCAAGGTCGAGCCCTTGAACGCCCCGTCTGGCTTGAAGTTAGCGGGATCGGCGGCGCTCAGGCCGAGCGCCATCGCCACGAGGGCCGCTGTGGAAACCGCGAGTGAACGCAGCGAATTCTTCATAACACTCCCTATCCGTATGTCGCCGCGCAAGCCGCGCGCCGGCCATGTTCCGAACGTCCGATGATAGGAAGTTGGAGGCCGGCAATCAAATGGGGGGCTCGACGCGCGATACCTGGCTGCTCCTGGCGACACGCTTCATTCGCCTCTTCGCGTACGGCTCGCTGTCGGTCGTGCTGGTGTTCTACCTGATTGCCGTTGGCCTGACCGAGGCGCAAACCGGCCTGCTCCTCACGCTCGCGTTGCTCGGCGACACGCTCGTCTCGCTCCTCATCACGACGCGCGCCGACCGCGTCGGGCGCCGACGCATGCTCATCGTCGGCGCCTTGCTCATGACGGCGGCAGGGCTGGTGTTCGTCTCGACCGCCAACTTCTGGGTGCTGCTCGTCGCGGCAACCGTTGGCATCATCAGCCCGAGCGGACAGGAGGTCGGCCCCTTCCTGCCTATCGAACAGGCGGCGCTCGCCCGCTCGGTGCCGGACCGCGCGAGAACGAATATCTTCGCGTGGTACACGCTGACCGGCGCGCTGGCGACGGCGCTCGGCGCTCTCGCGGCCGGGTTGATCGCACGCGTCTTTACCGCGCCCCTCACGACCTATCGAAGCATCGTCATTCTCTACGCAGCGCTCGGACTCATTCTGGCGATCGTCTTTCTTCAACTGTCGCCGGAGACCGAGGCCACGGCGGCCGGTCGTGCCGATGCCGCGAGCCTCGGAACCTTCGCGAGTTTCTCGGGCGTGCCGCAGTCGGGCCCGATCGTCGCCAAGCTCTCTGCGCTCTTCGCGCTCGACGCGTTCGGTGGCGGCTTCGTCGCGCAGAGTTTCGCGGCCTATTGGTTCCACCTGCGATTCGGGATCGATCCCGCCGTCCTTGGTCCGATCTTCTTCTGGGCGAACGTCCTGGCCGGACTGTCCGCGCTCCTGGCGTCGCGTATGGCGGCGCGCTTCGGCCTCGTGCAAACGATGGTGTGGACACACTTGCCGTCGAACGTGCTGCTGATCCTCGTCCCGCTCATGCCGACGCTGCCGCTCGCGGTCGCCGTGCTGCTCGTGCGCTTCAGCATCAGCCAGATGGACGTGCCGACGCGGCAGTCGTTCGTCATGGCCGTCGTGCCGCCGGAGGAACGCGCGGCGGCGGGCGGTGTCACGGGCGTCGCCCGCACCTTCGGCGCGGCCATCAGCCCGCTGTTCGTCGGATTGATGTTTGCAAGCCCGTCGTTGATCAGCCTTCCGTTTTTTATCGCCGGGACGTTGAAGATTGCGTACGACGTCGTGTTGTACAAGCAGTTCGTCAAGACGGTTGTGCCGCGTTGACGCCGACAATTACCATGAAGGCTGGATCTCCTCCACGGCCTTTGGGTGTATTCAGGGAAAAGGAGGCAGAAATGGCTTCAATCCACGATCACGTCGTGCTCGACGTCAGCGCCGAAAGGGCATGGATGGCCGTGCGGCGCGTGGGCGAGGCCCACAAGCTGTTCGCCCCCGTGCTGGCCGATTCGCAACTGGACGGCGACACGCGTACTGCTCGATTTGCGAACGGGATGGTCGTCCATGAACGCATTCTCGATGTCGATGACGAGCGGCGCAGAGTGGCCTACACGGTCACGGACGGACCGGGGATGACGTATCACCACGCGTCGATGGAGATCGTCGAGCAGGGACCGGGTCGGTGCCTTTTCGTCTGGATTACCGACTTCCTCCCGAACGAGATCGACGGCAATCTTCGGCCGTTGATCGAGCAAGGCACCAAGGCCCTGAAAACGAATCTCGAACACTCCCGATGAACGATCGCTCCAGCGCGTGCCTCGTGTTCGAGGATCGGCCGTCGGACTCGATGTTTGTCGAGCGCGTCTGGCGCAGCCGCAGCGAGCGCGCGGGGAGCTTTCTTTCGATTGCGCAGAACAACTTCGAGATGGCCGTGACGCGGCATCAGGGCCGGACGTTCCTGACGCTGCGCGGCCCCGAGACGAAGGCCACGATTGCCGACTGTCCCGCCGGCGGCGAATGGTTGGGCATCCGGTTCACGCTCGGTACGTTCATGCCGGAGCACATGCCCGAAGACCTCAGCGATCGGCGGGACGTGAACCTGCCGGGCGCGACGGGACACTCGTTCTGGCTGGATGGATCGGCGTGGGACTACCCGGACTTCGAGAATGCCGAGACGTTCGTGAAACGTCTGGTCGCGAAAGGCCTCATCTCGCGTGAGCCCGCGGTGGATGCCGTGCTGCGGGGCCACGAGCACGCGATGTCGCTGCGGTCGGTTCAGCGCCGGTTTCTGCGCGCGACCGGCCTGAGCCGCAGCCGCGTCCACCAGGTCGAACGCGCGCGGCACGCGACGAACCTGCTGCGGCAAGGGGCACCGATTCTCGATGCGGTGTTCGACGCCGGCTACTTCGATCAGCCGCACCTCACGCGATCGCTCAAGCACCGGATTGGCCTGACGCCGTCGGAGGTCGTGAGCGGCCACGAGCAGCTGTCGTTTCTATACAAAACAATGCCGCGATCGTGATCCTACGATGTGCGTGGGTGAAGCCCCCATGAGCACATTGAAGAGCACATCAGCATCGTTCACGAGAAAACAGGTCATTGCCGGCTACGTCCTGACGACCCTCGCGGGGCTGTTCCTGACGTTCGACACCGTCATCAAGATCCTGCAATTGGCCCCGGCGATGGAGGGCACGCTCGCCCTCGGCTATCCAGCGTCGAGCGTCCTGCCGATTGGCCTGATTGAGTTCGCGAGCCTGGTCTTGTACCTGGTGCCGCGGACCTCGGTGCTGGGCGCGGTACTTCTGACCGGCCATCTCGGCGGCGCGATTGCCACGCACGTGCGGATCGGCAGCCCGCTCCTGAGCCACACGCTGTTTCCCATCTACGTCGCGCTGCTCATCTGGGGCGGCCTGTATCCGCGTGAGCCCCGACTGCGCGACCTGATCCCATTCCGGCGTTGATGGGCCGTCGCGAGACCGCAAAGACCGGCGAGCTTTTACCGCCGCGACGCGCGCTCGATCGGCACTCGCACGTCGATGGCCTTGTCGAGCGCGATCGACAGCGCCGTGCCGACGGGCCATCGGACCTCGGGACCGGATGTCGAGAGCACGACCGCCGTACCGGCTCCGCCGCCAACCGTCGCGCCGATACCGGCGCCCTTCTTGCCGCCCACGATCGCGCCAATGATCGCGCCGCCTGCGGCAGGAATCCCGATCTTCTTGGCGTCGTCCGTCTTGGTCGATGCCGCGGTGCGTTGAAGGCCCGCCGATAACGCGTACGTCTCGCCCGCGACCGACATCGATTGGAACCGCACCCCGAGGCTTGCCCGCCCGCTGACCTTGCCGGCCGGGTCGGCTTTCGTGACGACACCGGTCATCACGCTGCCCGCGGGCAGCACTTCCACGCCGTCCACGAGCACGGCCTCCGTGAGCGTGGCCTGGATCCGATCCTCGACCTTGCTGGTGTCCGAGCCCGCCGAGGTGTCCAGACGAACGGCAGAGGGCCGTTCCGTCAGGCACGGTGAACTCGCGGAACTTGGCCGCCGCGGGCAACGGTGGCGGCGTGGTTCCGTCTGCAAGCTCAACGCTGGCGATCTCGTCGCGCGCGACCGATCGCGAGGCCTTTCCCACGCCCATTTGGACGGTCTTGTCGTCACGCGCGGTGAGCGGGCCTCGAACGACGCCTCCGTCCTCACGCACGACTTCGACGGGTGTGCCGATCGGGACCTCGTCGAGATCCACCCGACTCGAGCAGCCGATGCCGGCTCCGATCAGCAAAACAGAAATGAACGTTCGATAGGCATTGGGCATGGTGGTTTCCGGTCTCAACGGGCTGCGGTCTTGCTCGACTCGTTGAAGGGCGCGCGTTTTTGCAGCACGTCTGAAAGGGCTCGCGCTGAGGCCGGCATGATCACGTCGTTCCCGGTGATGATTTGCCGCGCGCTGATCTTGCGTCCGTAGACCTCTTCGGTGGCGTCATCGTCCGGCCGCAGCGACGTGCCTTCGAGGGAGATGCCGGCGAACAGACCGCGTGAGCGTGAGTAGCTGAGGATCTCGGCGCGCATCGACGCGTCCGTTGACGCTCCGACTTGCCGTCCCTTTGGGCCGGCCGCCGCCGAGGCTTCGGCTCCGAGTTTGACCTTGCTGCCGAGCAGCGCCTCGACGCCGCGCGGGTTCATCACCATCAACACGACGTCGGTAGATTGGGCGCCGAGCTGAAGACCGAAGCTGCCCCCTTCAATCGCGTACATCGCCGGCGCGCCCCACGATCCGTTGAACGCCTTGCCGGAGCGGCAGATCATCGCGCCGCGCCCGTAGCTGCCGCCGACGCCCAGCGCGACCTTCGTCATCGACGGAATCACGACGATGCACTCCGCCTTGTCCAGGATGTCCTGCGGAACGTTGTCCGGGACGTCCAGGATTTCGTTGATCACCACGGCAGCCTCGGCCAGCCGCTCCTGTTCCTTGTTCTGATTCTTCTGTGTGCTCTGAGCGCTAAGCGTCGCCGCGGTGAGACCGAGGCAGACTGCGAGACTGAGATAACGACGGAACATTCGGTGACCTCTCTTGAGAGTTGTCGACGACGGAAGGCAAGCCGGCCGGACAGCCGATAGTTCCTGATGTTAGCGCCCGGCAGCCATCGTGTCTGTGCTCTTGAGCACAGGCCGGCTCGCGCGTCGCGCCTGTTCATGACGGCACAGGCTTAGCGCCTGGTCCACTCGGCGCCGCTCCACTCCCACGTGTCGCTGAAAACATCCGTGCCGCCGCCCGGCCGCGGACCGGCGCCGCCGTACATCACCGTCCGGTCGCGCGCCGCGTCGTAGGTCATCGCGTGGAGCCGGCGCGCGCCAGGACCGACGCCCCTGGGACGAATCGCCGTCCAGCGCGTCCCATCCCACGCCCACATGTCGTCGAACACCTGTTCGCGGAAGTTGCCGCCGTGGATTAGCACCACGCCGGCGCGTTCATCGAACGCCATCGCATGAAACGCGCGTGCCGGCGGTCCCTCGCGGCTCGCGAGCCGCCACGCGTGGCCGTTCCAGATCCACGTGTCGCCGAACACCGGTTGCTCCTGTCCCTGGCCGGGTGCCGCACCCTGACCGCCAAACAGGACGATTTCCTGCCGCCGGCTGTCGTAGACCATGTTCGCGGCCGCGCGTCCCGGCGGGCCGTTGGTCGCAATCCGAGTCCATGCCGCGCCGTTCCACTCCCACGTGTCGGTCGGCCATTCGAAGCCGTTGCCGTTCCGTAGCGCGCCGCCGAATCGGATCGTCTTGTTTCTCGCGGCGTCATAGGCCATCTCAATGTGGACGTTGGGCCCCGCGGACGCGTCTGCGATTCGTCCCCACGCCGTCGAGTCCCACTCCCACGTTTCACTGCTCGGCGTCTCGCTCCGGCCAACTCGTCCGCCGTACGAGACGATGCGCTTGCGCGCTGCGTCGAAGACCGCGCGTCCCATCGTCCTTGACGCCGGTCCCGCCGCGTGTGTGCGGCGATTCCAGGCGCCACCGTTCCATTGCCAGACCTCGGTTGCCGGAGGCGGTTCGATCGGCGTGACGGCGCGGATCCATGAGTAGCCGTCCAGCAGCACGACCGCCCGCGCATCGATGTCGTAGACGAGCGAGTGACCGATCCGTGGCCCCGGGAGTGTCTGTGCACGCTCCACGGCCTCGCCGACCGGGAACACGGCCAGCAGCGCAGTTCCGATACCGATCATCGACCGCAGAATCGTCACGTCACCATAGGACCATCCCTGGCCCGAGTTTCGCAATGTGACCGTGGCATGGCCAAAAAGACCGCGAAGCGGGGCGCTGGGACGCGCGACGTTGTGGAGCCGAAGGCCGAGGCTAAGCACGCCAAGCGCGAGAAGAAGAACAAGATCCACGTGAGCTTGTTCGTCGACGGGCAGGACGTCACCTTGATCGACGAATTCAACACGCCGGCCGAGGCGATCGCCGCCTGCCGCGAGTTCCTCGACGCGCACAGCCCGCAGCCTCGATAGCCAGCCAGTTCATGGTTCGACGCGGCTCCGGCTCATGCCGACAGCGACGAGGAGCCATGCGAACGTGAGACAGGCGAAGCCGACGAACGTCGGGACCAGGGACTCGGACGCTCCCGCTGCGACGCGATGGTAGCCGTCGGCGAAGGGCTGCGAGTCGACCGCGATGCCACGCAGCACGTTAACTTCATTTCTTTCACCGAAGGGTCGTAAAGTTGGCCTGACCATGAATCGTCGAGACTTCCTGAGAGTCGCCGGCGGCGCCCCTGTCATGGCGACAAGCCTCCTGCCTCGTCGTCAGGTCGCCGGTGAGGAACGAACGATTGAAGGCATCCGTCTGTGCTGGTGTCCGCCGGGCCGATTCGTCATGGGCAGCCCGCTCACCGAGGCGGACCATCGGCCGGACGAGGCGCAGGTCGACGTCACGCTCGTCGCGGGTTTCTGGACGGCGAAATTCGAAGTCACGCAGGGACAGTGGCAGCGGATCGTTGGTGACTTTCCGGAACGACCGCCCACCGACGAGTTCGGCAGGGGCGACGACGTCCCGCTGTATTGGGTGAACTACCCGTCGGCCGAGCGGTTCTGCGCGCGCGCCACGGAGGCGGCGAAGCGCTCGGGATCGCTTCCTGATGGCTGGGCATTTCGTCTTCCGACCGAAGCGCAGTGGGAGTACGCGTGCCGCGCCGGAACGACGACGGCGACGGCCTTCGGCACCCAGCTCGATCCCAAGGTCGCCAACTTCGGCAAGAACGTGGGCCGGTCCGTTCCAGCGGGGACGTATCCGGCCAATGCGTGGAATATCCACGACATGCACGGCAACGTGTGGGAGTGGTGCCGCGACTGGTATCACGCGCAGTTGCCCGGCGGTGTCGATCCGGATCTTTCAGACGTGAAGGGCGTGCCGAATCGCGACGGCACGTACTCGCGTGTCCGCCGCGGCGGCGCCTGGATCGAAGACGGCGCCTATGGCCGATCCGCGCAGCGGCTGCGTTACGAGCCGGATCGGGTCTCCGACCACATTGGATTTCGCGTGATGCTCGTTCAGATCTAGGCAACCGATTGTCATGGTGAACCGACGATCATTCCTCGGCCTTGCGGCCGGCGCCGCGGCCGGAACATCCCTCTGGCGGCTGCCGGACGCTGACGCGCAGCCTCGGCTGCGGGTCACCGGCCTCGAGCTTCTGCCCGTGCGCGCCACCGATCGAACGGTCTGGCTATTCGTGCGGTTGCGCACGGATCGGGGCCTGACAGGACTCGGGGAAGCGTCCGACGCGTTCGGGTTCGCCAACACCACCAAGCAGGATGCCGCCCGCATGGAGGCGGAGCTCCGCGCGTTCTTCCGCCTCGTCGAGGGAAAGTCGCCGCTCGACATCGGCCCGTATCGTCATCAAGGCGAGCCCGCGGCGATCACGGGCGGCCTGATCTCAGCGACGGCGTACAGCGCCATCGAGCAGGCGTTGTGGGACCTCGCGGAAAAGTGCTCGAGGTGCCGACCTCCACGCTCTTCGGTGGCCGGATTCGGACGACCCTGCCGATCGTACGCGAACGTCAACCGCGCGACCAGGCCGCGCACGCCGGCAGGTTTCGCCGCGGCTGCGCGGAGTGCCGTCGGCGACGGCTTTCGGGCGGTGAAGGCGGCGCCATTCGACGGTTTCCCGCCGCCCGGTTCGCCCGCAGCCGCCATCGATGCTGCCGTCGAGGGCGGCATCGCTTCGATCGCTGCGATGCGCGAGGCCATCGGGACGGACGTGGAACTGATGGTCGACTGCCACAGCTTCTTCGACGTGGCGCTGGCCGTCAGCGTCGCGAAGCGCCTGGAACCGTACCGCCTGGCCTGGTACGAAGAGCCGGTGCCGCCAGAGCGAGTTGTGGAGACGCGCGACATTCGGCGTCAGATCCAGCAGCCGATGGCGGGCGGCGAGATTCTGTTCGGTGTTGCCGGATTTGCGCCGCTCAGCCGCAACCGCACGGTCGACGTGATCATGCCGGACGTCAAGCACTGCGGCGGACTTCTCGAGCTCACACGTATCGCTGCCGTGGCCGAGACGGACTCGGTGACTGTCGCCCCGCACAATCCGAGTGGTCCCGTCTCGACAGCCGCGAGTGTTCAGGTCTGCGCCGTGCTGAAGAATTTCCGGCTGCTCGAGCTCCAGTGGGGCGAAGTCGATTGGCGTTCGGACGTCCTGAGTCCGCCCGAGCGTTTTGTGAACGGCGCGATTCGGGTACCCGACAGTCCAGGCTTCGGCGTCGAGCTCAACGAGCAGATCGTTCGGGCCCACCGGCTGTAGGCGCCGGCCCGAACTGTGCCGGATGCGCGTGATTGAGCAGCGTCCACATGAAGTCGGTGTTCATGCGCGCGCGATTGTGGCAGTTCATGCAGCCCAGCTGGATTGAACGCTGATCGAACGTCTCCATCGTCACGTTCGTGAACGCCGAGAAGGCGTCGGTGCCGGGAAACGTGTTGGGCACGCTGCCGTCCGTCGTCGACGGAATCGGCGTGGCCTGGTTGCCGTCCATGCGTGGCCACTGCGTGACAATCAGGCGGTAGTACTGCCAGGGCGTTCCAGCGAGCAGCCGCTGGTAGGCGAAGTTCGTCAGTTCGGTGGCCGTCAAGAGCGGCGCGGTGAATGCGCGTTCGACGTTGAAGGGCTTCACCGGCTCGGGCGCGAGCGGCACGAGCGACAGCGGATTCGTCTCGGGCATCGGCGTGTGCTTGCCGTCGTTCAGCACGTACGACCCCGGCGAGTCCGGCCACGCTGGCGGCACCGTGTCGCGTTGCTCGAACGACGACCAGATCCACTGCGGCCGGCTTGGCGTCTTCTTGGCAATGTGCAAACCGACCAATCCCATCGTCCGACGCTCACAGCCGTCGCCGGCCGCCCGTTTCACGTTCACGGTCCGCGTGTAGAACCGCCGGACGAGCGGCGCCGGCAGTCCCTCGATGTCGACCCACGCGGTCTTGACCGCGATCGAGCCCATCGGAAAATTGACCACCGGCACGTCTGGCCGCGGCCGCGGGATTTCCGGCAGCGCGCTCCGGAGATAGAAACGATTGGTCGCAATGTGATCGACCTGGCGCTGATTGAAGAGCGTCAGCGTCCGCACGTAGCGCCCGTTCTGCGCGGCCACGGGCGGGTCGAGCACGCCACCGCCGGCCTGGCCGATGTCATCGATCCCGGACGCGGATCCGATGGTCAGATCTCCGAAGGATGACGAGACGTTGCACG
Source organism: uncultured Acidobacteriota bacterium (assembly GCA_963793255.1). Lineage (GTDB taxonomy): Bacteria > Acidobacteriota > Vicinamibacteria > Vicinamibacterales > SCN-69-37 > CAVTYZ01. Next base: position 248,664 of record CAWBZK010000007.1, on the reverse strand, counting down.
GGTTGTACGCCGGCGCGTCATAGGCGTCGAAGCTGACGGCCGGAGCCGAGCCGTCGCCGTGAAAAATCTCCCACATCGACTTGTAGGTCTCGAACACCCGCGGTCCCGCCGTCGAAACGCTCCGGCTTGCGGCGGGCACACCTCGTCGTCCTGGCTCTGCCGGCCAGATGAGGGAGACGAACGCCCGCCAGGAGTAGTCGTCGAAATACTCCATTGGGGTCTCGGTGAAGCCGTCCGGGATACAGACGTCCGCGAGCGATTCCGGCGAAATGACCGGGGTAGGAGTCATCGGACAGGCCGGCGTGATTTGCCGCGAGACGGCGCTTGTGCCGGCAATGGCAAGCGACCAGGGCCAGGCCCGCCGTCGCTACCTTCACGATCGACCGCACGGCGGACATCCCGGGATTATAATTTGAGGCCGATAGCCTTCATAAGGAGTTGCTCATGACCCCGTTCTCGCGACGTGAGTTCGGACGAATGGTCGTTGCCGGCGTGCCCCTCGTGGCTGTTGCCGGCTCGATGAGAGCCGCCGCGTTGTCCCCGGTCGCTCTCGGCGTGAGCACGTTCAGCTTTCGCGACCTCCCGCGCGTCGAAGGCTCCGACAACGTCGACGATGTGATCCGCGCGTTGAAGGCGGTGCGCGCGACACACGTGGAGCTCGCACTCTCGAACGTCGAGCCCGCGCCGCCGAGCACGGCATCGTTCGTCGGCGGCACGCCCGCGTATCCGCGGCGCGTGGTGTTCACGCCTGACGAGATCGCGCGGATTAATGCGCACGCGCGGCGCCAGTTGCAGCAGTGGCGGGCCCAGACCGAACCGCGCTACTTCCAGGACGTGCGCGACAAGTTTGCGTCGGCCAACCTGAGCGTGATGGCCTGCGCGCTGTCCTACGACGAGTCATTCACGGATGACGAGATCGAAGCGACGTTCCGGCAGGTGAAAGCGCTCGGCGTACCGACGATGAGTTCGCCGATGACGATGGCGACCGCGCGACGGATTGCGCCGTTCGCGGAGCGGCACGGCATCATGGTCGCCGTCCACAACCAGCCGGACGGCAATGCGGCCGGCGCCATCGCGACACCTGAGCTCAGTGACGCGCTCGCGATCTCGTCGTCGCTCAGGATCAAACTCGATGTCGGCCATCTCACGGCATCGAACCGCGATGCGGTGGCCGAGCTCGCGCGTCACGAGTCGCGCATCTCGCACGTCCTCGTCAGGGACCGGCTGCGAAACGGCGGCACGAGCCAGCACTTCGGCGAAGGCGACACGCCGATTCCTGCGGTTCTCAAGCGCCTGAAGTCGTCCGAGTTCCGGATTCCCGGTGTGGTCGAGTACGACTACGTCGGCCTGCACTCGTCGGTCGACGAAGTCACCGCGTCACTGGACTACGTCGTTCGTAAGCGCCGGACTTCGTCCGGCCTCACGAGAGGCGCGACTAAAGTCGCGCCCTACGAACAGCACGCCCGACGTGTTGTTTCTAGCGGTCCAGTAGTTTCTGCAGCGTCTCGGGAGCGACGGGCTTCACGAGGTGATGGTCGTACCCTGCAAGGCGCGACCGCTCCCGATCATCAGGTGATCCGTAGCCGGTCAGCGCGACCAGGACGACCGATCCGCCCTCCGGCTCGGCGCGAAAACGCCGAGCCAGCTCGTAGCCGTCGAATCCAGGCAACCCGATGTCCACGAGGGCGATGCCCGGACGTTCGCGACTTCAGCAGTTCCAGCCCCTGGGCGGCGTCCGCCGCCTCGAGCACGACGTGCCCTGCCAGTTCGAGCACGGTTCGGTACATCTCGCGGGTGTCGGCGTTGTCCTCGATGACGAGCACGCGCTGTTTGACGGTGGAGCGCGGCGCCGCGACGGCCGAGGCTTCGGTCGTCGGCGGATCGATGCGAGGGAACCGGACGGAGAACGCGCTGCCACGGCCCGGCCCGTCACTTGCGACCGACACCGTTCCGCCGTGCAACTCCACGAGGCTCCGCACCAGGCTCAATCCGATCCCCAGGCCGCCTCGCGCGCGGGCCAATGTCTGATTCCCCTGTACGAACAGATTGAAAATCCGCGGCAGCAACTCCCTCTCGATGCCGATGCCGTCGTCTTCGACACGCAACACGGCTTCGTCGCCGTCGGCCGTGAGGTGTATCTGGATATGCCCGCCCGCATCCGAGTATTTGACGGCGTTTCCGATGAGATTGCCGACGACCTGCTCCATGCGCGTCGCGTCGCCATGAATCCAGACCGAGTCGATCTCCATGTCGACACGACGATCCGGCCGTTCGTTTCCGGCGATCGTCGCGGTACTCCGCCGAACGACGTCCGACAGATCGAGGGGCTGTCGCGTCAGCGCGATCTTGCCGGTGACGAGCCGCCCGGCGTCGAGCAGGTCGTCGATGATGCGCGACAGGTGCCGCACCTGCCGGCTGATGACGGCTCGGGCCCGCCGAGGCCCCGATTCGGCCGGCTCGATCGCCTCAAGCACCTGCACGGCGCCGACGATCGCGCCGAGAGGGTTGCGGAGCTCGTGCCCGAGCATTGCGATGAACTCGTCTTTCGCGCGGTTCTCGCGTTCGGCGCGGTCGCGATCCGACTCGGCGCCGACGAGGTCACTGAGATCCGCCACGATCAGGTTGCGCCTCACGACATTGTCGGAGCTGGCCGTGGTCACCGACAAGTACACGTCTCGCTCTTCGCCGTTGGCCGAGACCAGTTTGACGCGACCTGCCCCCCGGCCCGCGCTCAGCATGGCCGCGACCGACTGACCGCGGCCCGCCGTGAACTGATCGATCGGCGCGCCGATCACCTGCTCGAGCGGCATGCCGACGAGCCGGGCGAAGCCCCGATTGCAGTACAAGATGTCGCCGTCCACGGTGAGGATCGCGGCGCCCTCCTGCATCTGCTCCACGAGGTCGCGGTACGGCTGATCGGCGCTCGTGAGCGTGTAGACCTGTTCGCCGGTCGTCTCCCTGCACGACGACCGCGTCGACCTCTCCGTGGCGAATCGCGCGAAGCGTCTCCTCCGCTTCGGCAAGTCGCGCGCGCAGGTCCTCGATCGTGGCGGAGTCGACGTCGTCGGTCATATGCAGCGGGCGCCGGCCGGCTAGGTCCGAGGCCGCAGGTCGAGTCCGATCAACACCCGGTCCGTGTTCGACATGTCGCCGATGACCCGACGAAGGGGGAGCGGCAGGCGTTTGATCAACGTCGGCGCGGCGATGATCTGCTCGCCCTTGGCGAGCACGGGCTGTTGGTAGAGATCGACGACCTCGAGCTCGTACGCGCCGTGCAGGTGCTCCTCGCAGATCGCGCGGACGTTCTCGATGGCGTGCGCGGAGCGTGGCGTCATGCCGGTGATGTAGAGGCGGAGGATGTACTTGGCTCCGGCGGTCGCATCGTTGCGCTCTCGGTGCCTATGGCTTGGGCGCTCATGACTCCCTCCGAGTCGACGGGCCGGATGTCGAGGCCCACGAGCACACGCTCGCTGTTCGACAGGTCGCCGATGATCTTCTTGATTGGCTCCGGCAGCCGCCGCACGAGCGTGGGCACGGCGAGAATCTGGTCGCCGCGAGCGAGCACAGGATTCTCGAGCAGGTCGATGATTTCGATTTGATACCGGCCGCCCAGGTGTTCCTCGCACAGACGTTTCAGGTTCTCGAACGCGCGAATGGATTTCGGCGTCTGGCCGGCGACATACAACCGCAACTGAAACTCTTCGGACGGAACAGCCGGTGTCTCCATGGCAGTACTCCCGATTACGCGCCAGCGGTCTGGCCCGCCGCGTGCGCGTCGCGCCACTCAAAGCCACGATTGGTCAGTGAAAATCCACGAATCTCGTTCGAATGCGCCATCCCGCGGGACTTGAGCACGGCGATCTCTCGGTGCCGCTTCTTTTCGTGTTCCGTGAGCGTCATCAAGACCCACGTGTCCATCAGCGACGAGATCATGGTGTCGGTGTCCTGCGTCTCGTCCTTTCCGGACGTCAGGCTGCGTGAACATGGCCGTGATCCCCTCGGTCTTGAGGTGATCGATGATTCGGGTGAGCATCGCTCGAACGTCGCTCTGGGAGCCAATGGCCAGAAGGTTCGTGACCGGATCGATCACTACGAGCGATGGCCGCATCTGCCGCACCATCGCGATGGAGGCCCGCCAGATGCTGTTCGAGGCCGAGCCTTGCCGGACGGTCGGCGTGGAAGTTGAGCAGGCCCATCTCGATCCATGGCTGGAGGTCCAAGCCGATGGATCGCATGTTCCGTACCACCTGCTGCGGCGACTCCTCCATCAGCATGTGGAGACAGCGCTCCCCCCGGCGGCATCCCGCATCCAGAAAGTGAGCAGCAAAGCTGGTCTTCCCGGTGCCGGCCGTGCCCGACACGAGGATGGTGCTGCCCCGATAGAAGCCCCGGCCGCCGAGCAGGCTGTCCAGGATCTCGACGCCCGTTGAGACTCGATCGGTCGGCGCTGGATGGTCGAGCCCGAGCGACGTGATCGGCAGCACGGCAATGCCGTCCTGGTCGATCAGAAACGGGTACTCGTTCGTGCCGTGGTGCGAGCCGCGGTATTTCACGACCCGCAGCCGGCGCGTCGAGATCTGATCGTCGATGCGGTGATCGAGCATGATCACGGCGTCCGAGACGTACTCTTCGAGGCCGTTCCGCGTCAGCGCACCGTCGCCGCGCTCGGCCGTCACGATCGTGGTGACGCCCTTGTCCTTCAGCCAGCGAAACAGCCGCCGCAACTCGGCGCGCAGGATGCCGGTGTTCGACAGCCCACTGAAGAGCGCCTCGATGGTGTCGAGCACGACGCGCTTCGCGCCAATCGATCGGATCGCATGGTCGAGCCGGACGAAGAGCCCTTCGAGGTCGTATTCGCCCGTCTCCTCGATCTCGCTGCGTTCGATGTGCACGTAGTCGATGGCCAGCTTGCCGTCGGCGACCAGAGTCTGCAAGTCGAAGCCGAGCGACGCCACGTCCTTCGCGATGTCCTCGGCGTTCTCTTCGAACGTCATGAACACGCCGGGCTCGCCGAACTGATTGGCGCCGTTGACGAGAAAGCTCACAGCGAGGAGCGTCTTGCCCGATCCGGGGCCGCCGCAGACGAGCGTCGGCCGCCCTCGAGGCAATCCGCCGCGGGTGATTTCGTCGAGTCCTTCGATTCCGGTGGCCGCCTTAGGGAGCTCGGCCGATTCCACGGGGGTCATCAGGGGTCCTGGCCGACGCTGCGGAGCGTCAAAGGTCGGGTGAACCCGCAATATATCAGGAGCGTCGAAAGCCGGTCTCTGCCCGAATCCCGCGAACCCTCGCGCCGGATTTGTCGTAGTCTTCACTCAAATGGGCAAGTACCTGGTATTCGTGGTGCTGTTCATCCTCTGCTGGCCGGTGGCTTTGCTCGCACTGGTCCTCTATCCCGTCGTCTGGCTGCTGCTCCTGCCGTTCCGGCTCGTCGGGATTGCCGTCGAGGGCGTCTTCCAGTTCCTGCGCGCGGTGTTCCTGCTGCCCGCGCGTCTCCTCGGCGCAAAGCCCTGATTGGGAGCTTTGCAGCCGTTCGGGGGTTCGCAGGTGCGGAGGTTCGGAGGCGAAAGGAACGAACTCTCGCGAGTCACCTTATTTAGTCCGAACGTTGGCCCGCGCCAGCTCATTCCTGTCGCCTTCGAACCTCCGAACCTACGCACCCTCGAACCGCTTCAGACGCCGTCCTAGACGCCAAACTGCCGCAGGTGATGGTCCATGTGCAGGTAGGCCCAGCGCATCCATGCGGCGTCTGAGAGCGGGCCGAAGATCGGGTGGCGCCGGCCGGTGAAAAATTCTCGGCGCGTCGTGACGATCTCCACGAGCGCTTCGAGCGTGGCCACGTCCTCGTCGAACGCCGTCGGCTTCGTGCCGCCGAATTCCTGATCGACCTCGGGTACCGTCGGGATTCCGGCAGGCCAGCGCAGCGGCACGTAGAGCGCGATCCACTTGAAGATCGTCCGCTCGCGCAAACCCGAGGCGTGGCTGACGGGCTTCTGCTCCGTGTCCATCAGGAACGCATCCGACAGGTGACAGACCATCTGGTGCGCAGACATCCGTCCCCACTGCCGCACGCTGTCGGGCCGCAGCGCACGCAGCCGGCGCAGGACCTCAGCTTTGTCGCGCGGGCGGGACAGCGTTTTCATGAAAGTGGCCCGGGCACGAGAACGGGGAACGAGAACGTGGAACGAGAACGGGAGAACGTGGAACGGGGAACGGGGAACGATCACCGTCCGAGTAATTTATCTCCCCCCGCCTGCCTGAACGCCGAGAGCGCTCGTTGACGGCCGGCTTCCGCGTCGGCCAGCAGTGACTGGAACGCCGGCGTGGAACGAATCGCGTCGAACTGCGAGCGGTTCGCGAGCGTGGGCGCGGCGAAGTAACCGCGCGAGACCGCGCGCTCCAGCGCGGCCATGCCACGTTCGTGCTCGCCGACGTCGCAGAAGAACCAGCCGCCCTGGAAGATGGCTTCCGGGTCATCGAAGATCTTCAACAAGCTCGCGTTGGCTGGTCCCTCAAGCACTTCCGGCACGCGGCGGTCGAGCCAGGCTCCGAGATACGCCATCCAGGACTCGAACGCGGGAACCCGCGCCCGCGCGTGCATCTTGCCGAGCGCCTCACGCGCCTCATCCAGTCGTCCGGCAAACCCCAGTGCAATGACGCGAATGCCATCGTCGGCGCCCGCGATGGTTTCGACGGGCGTGATGGCGAGGATGCGGTCCATGTCCCCCTTCATCAGGAGCGTCTGCTCGATGCTGGTCGCGACGTTCGGATCGAGGCGTCGGGCTTCCGCGTCGGCCGCCACCGACTCTTCGTAGAGGCCGCAGTAACGGGCCACGTGGACGAGCCCGGCGAAGAGCTCCGGATCGTTGCCGTGACGCGTGGCCTCGCTGAGCAGGCGCACGAGCGCGTGCTCGCCACGGCCGATCTCGGCTTCGAGGTTGGCGTAGAGCTTGTGCGCGATCGTGAGCCGCGGATTCAGCTCGAGCGCATGACGGAAACACTCCTCGGCCCGCTGGTCGCTGTCGGGCGTCGAATGAATGTACTTGCCGATGACGCGATGGCATCGGCCGAGCCGCGCCCACGCGGGCGCGAACGTGGGATCAAGCAACACGCATTGCTCGTACAGTTCACGCGCTTTCGGCAAGCCGTCGTACGTGCGCGCCGATCTCATTTCCGCGCAGATAGAACTCGTACGCGCGGGCGTTCGGTGCCGCATCCGGCGACGGCGATGGAAGTGGTGTGCCGGCGCCCAGCGGAAGCGAGAGCGCGTCCACGAGCCGGCGCGCGATGTCGTCCTGCAGACCGAACAAATCGCCAAGGGGCGACTGCACCGTGTGCGAGGCCAGCACGGTGCCACCGGGCGCCTCGAGCAGCTGGGCCACGACTCGCAGTTGATCGCCGGACCGGAGGATAGTGCCCGTGACGACGCGATCGACGTCGGCTTCGGCCGCGAGGGCCTTGAAATCCGGCGTCTCGCGCGCGAACTTCGCAGCCGTCGCGCTCGACCGGACGATGAGCGAGCCGATGCCCGAGAGCGACGTGGTGATGGCGTCAGGCAGACTGAACACCAGGAAGTCAGTCTCTTCGTCCGGGCGAAGCGAACGAAACGGCAGGACGACGAGACGTGTGAGCGCCTGAGCGATCGCCGCCGTATGGTCGCTGTCGGACGCGCCGGTCGCGCGCAGTTCCTCGGCCATCTGGTCCGCTGACTCGTAACGCTCGTTTGGTTTCTTGGCGAGCGCGCGTCGCAGCACGCGATCGACGGCGGCCACCGCCGAGCCACCCGAGAGCGCCGGCGGTTGTTCGTAGATCGTCGCGTGCGCGATCTCGACGACCGTCCGGCCGGCGAACGCCGGCCGCCCGGCCAGCATCTCGAACAGGATCGCGCCCGCGGCGAACAGATCCGTCCGCGTGTCGAGCGGCTCGCCGAGCACCTGTTCCGGCGCCATGTACCGCGGCGTGCCGACGATGGTGCCGGCGCGCGTGAGCTCCGGCGCCGTCACCATGACCTGGTCGTCCGTCGGACGCGCGAGGCCGAAGTCGAGCAGCTTCACGCCGTGGGGCGTGAGGAAGACGTTCGACGGCTTGAGATCGCGGTGGACGATGCCGCGCGCGTGGAGCGCCGAGAGCGCCGCCAGCATGCCGAGCCCGATCGAGGCCGCCTCTGCCACGCGGCATGGCTCCGGCCTTCAGCGGCTCGGACAGCGGTTGCCCTTCCAGGAGCTCCATGGCGATGAAGAGCTCGCCCTGGTCCTCGCCGATCTCGTAGATCTGGCAAATGTTCGGGTGATTGACGCTTGCCGCGGCTCTTGCCTCGCGCCAGAAGCGGCGCCGCGCGGTCTCGTCCTGCGTCACGGCGACCATCGTCTTCAGCGCCACCGTGCGATGGAGCCGCTCGTCGCGCGCGGCGTAGACGACACCCATGCCGCCTTGTCCGAGCTTGCGGGTGATGGCGTAGTGACCAAGCCGCGCAGGAATACCCTCCGCGGTCAGTGCCCCACCGTTGGGCGTGGCGCCCTCGGGATGCGGTGGAGGAGTTGGTCCTTTCAGCCAGTCGTAGAGCGCGCGCAGCGGACTCTTTGGACTGTTGTTGGTGGTTGGGCGATCGGACACCGGGGTCTTGACGGATCATACAAGGGGTCAGGTCTTGATCAGCTCAAGACCTGACCCCGCCGGACATGCGCAGCGGCGCCGAGGGCGCTGGGGTTACGCCGGCTTGCGGCGCTGGCGCGTGTCCATCTCAACGACGTGACCGTGCTGCGGCTTGACAATTCGAGCGCTCGCCCGATCGCCGACCTTCACCGCTTGTCGATGTTCGCGCGCGGTGCGTTCGATGGCGGGCGTGGCGTGACCGCAGCGTTCACACACGAAGTGCATGACTTGCACGCCGTGCAGCTTGCGACGCTCGCGGTACGTGTGACGATGGGAGCAGGTGCTGGGGAGCCACTGCAAGATTGTGTTGAAGAGCTTCATAGGCGCCTCGAATCCGTAACGACGTGCTGGCGGCCTTACATCGCAACTTCCTTGCCGCCGGGTGCCCGTCGCCGTTCGAACAAGTCGGCCTCCGGTATCTCAGAAGTCACCCCTGAGGGAGCCTAAATCCGCCTTTCGGCCGCCAGGCCGCGGCGGGAGGTCATTTACCCCACCAGGGAGCTTCAGAATTGCCATTTCAGGACTGTTGCTAGGCCTCCGGCCCTGGCAAGACAACCCAAACGTGAGGCGACTGATCTATATGGACGTCGGATCAGGCGTCGAGGTTTCCCGCCTTCGCCTTCGGCTTCGGCGAGGCAGGCTCCGCCTTCGGCTACGGCTTGGCGGGGCAGGTCCGCCTTCGGCTACGCGGGGCGGGCGGGCACTGCTCGGCCAGGCGGCAAAGCGCGTTGACCAGCCGCATGTCATCCACGGAGTGGCACTCGACCTCGAGCAGTCGCGGACTTGCGACAACGACTGACAGGCAGCGCGCCCTGGAAAGCGCGACGTTCAGGCGATTCCTGCTGAACAGGAACTCGCGGCCGTGCGGCGCATCCTCGCCCGACGAGGTCGTCATGGAGAAGAAGACGACCGGCGCCTCACGCCCTTGAAACTTGTCCACGGTGCCAGCGTCCACGCCGGCCGGGAGGCGTTCGCGGAGGTGGCGCACCTGCATGTTGTATGGCGCGATCACGAGGATGTCTGCCGGTGTCAGCGGCCGGGTGACTCCGCGCCCGTCCGTAAATCGGCCGTCGGCGAGCAGTCGTTCGACTTCCGCGACGACGACCGAGGCTTCCTGCGGCGACATCTGCGCGTTTCCTGAATGCGAGACCGGCAGAAATCGCGTGCCATTTCCGGAGAGGCCCGAGGACTGAATCACTTGCCGTGCGCAGGAGTCGTCGGACTCCAGCTGACCCTCGTACCGAAAGCCGCGAGACGAAGCGGCACAGGTCCGGATGCATACGGAACGTTCGCGCGAGAAAGATGCCGCGATCGGGCGGGACGACGGCATGCCCTGCCATGTAGTGCTCGAGGACCGAGGCATCGACGCCGTTCGGGTGCACCCCGTGTGAGACATGAGACAACTGCTGCGGATCGCCGAGCAGCACGAGGTTGCGGGCCGCGGTGCCCATGGCGATCGCATCGGCGAGCGACAACTGACCCGCCTCGTCGATGAAGAGGTAGTCCAGGGCGTCGTCCATCTTGTCTGGCGAGAAGCAGTACGTCGTGCCCGCCACCAGGGCGATGTTCGGATCGAGACAGTCTTTCAGGTCATCCTTGCTGACGATATTTGCGCTGAGGAACTGTGAGTCCTCCCGACCCTTCGTGGACTTCTTCACTCCGTTGAAGGTCAGACCTCGTTCAGCTGGCGACTCGTTCGAGCTCCTCCAGGAAATTGCGAATGGCCCGATGGCTCAGCGCCGCGACGCCCACGCGCTTGCCATCGCGCAGCAACGCGGCAACCAGGCGCGCGCCCGTCCATGTCTTGCCGGAGCCTGGCGGCCCCTGGATAGTGAGGCACCCGCCGTCGAGTGATCGCACGACGTCGGTCTGTTCGGATAGGTCCAGAGTCTGGATGCGTTGACCGGGACGACGCCCGCGGAGGCGCGGAGAATTCCGCATCAGCAGGTCGGCGATGGCGCTCCACTGTTGGGCTCGAGAGACCCCGACGTCGCCGAGATGCTGGGCGACCCGCCGAACGGCTTCGCGTTGTTCCTCGCTATCGAAAGGTTTCCCGGCCACGATGGCCACGGGTAGTGGGACGGATGCGAGCGATGGGCCTCGCCTTAACAACAATTGACCGCGATCCTGGTCGATCTCGACGATCTCCCCGGCACTTTCGCGAGTCGCGAAATCCGTGACCTTGTCTTTCGCGCTGAACTTGTTCTCCTGTGGCGGGAACGCCAGCCGATGGCTGAACGAGGTCGCGCGACCCTGCGGCGCAATCACTTCACCCGTCGCGGACAAGCCGGCGATCGCGTCGGCGTCTTCCATCAGATCGCTCGTCGATGATTCGAAGCGATCGAAGTACGCCCACCACTCGGGCTTGTCCTCCCGGCGGTGATAGTCGAGAAGGCCCGCGAGAAGGCGCCGGGGCTCGGCTTCGATCAGGTCAGTCGAGAACAGAAGACTTTGCCGGAGCAGCGCGTTGGGGTCCTCCGGATCGCTGACCGGATCTGTGGCTTTGTCCGGGACCGGCCTCCACGGGATTGCGCCGAAGCGCGCCTGGGCCTCGACCTTCCGCTCCAGAAGCCAGTCGCGCAGCCTCAGCGTGGACACGCAGTCTTCTTCGTTGTAGCGCTCGATGGCGTCGAGCAGCGTCTGGTTGCCCGTTTCTCGCCAGTGTTCGAACTCCACGATCGAATCCAGGGCCGTAGCCACGTCGCCTCCGCCGGCGTTGTTCATGAAGAACTGTCGAACGTCCTTCAGCGAATAACCTTCATGCGACGTTCGAAGCGTCTGCCTCACGACTGGATACAGGTCAATGAAGAGGTCGCGCCGGAGCAGGTCGTCGAGTTCCTCTTCTCTGGTGGCGTGTTGTTGCGCGAGGTGACCAAGCTTGCTGCGTTCGTAGCTGGCGTAGTGGTACACGTGGAGATTCGGATCAGCTTTCAGTCGATCTCGAATGAAGTCCACCAGGCCGCGAAACGCGGCAGCCTCTTCCTCCCGTGAGGTGGCCCACCAGGACTGGTATCGCGGCGTGTCACCCTCCTCGCCACGCCACTCCAAACAGATACTCGAGACCGCCTGAGGGCTCGAAGTACGGATCCCCTTCCATGTCGAAGAAGAGATCGCCGGGCGACGGCGGCGGAAGCAACTCGAAGCCACGACCGCCCTCCGGCCGAATGAGCTCATAGACGTGTTGACCCGTCGATCGAAACGACCGCTGCAGCTGCGCCTGTCTCTGCAGCGTCGTCAGCGTCGGCGGTGCGATATCGACGGCCGGCAACGGGTCGGCGCCAGCGAGAGCCGCGAGCGTCGAGATGCCGGCCGATTCGAGGCGCCCGACCTGATCCTGCCGGATGCCGGCGATCAGACTCAGGTGATCGTCACGCCTCCATTCGGTTTCGCATGCCGCGGCAAATTCGCACCGGCCGCAGTGAGCGACAGGCATCGGATACGTCAGGGGCCTGTCGGCGACGAACTGAGTGAAGCGGGAGCGGACCGAGCGGTAGTACGACATGAAGTCGCCGGTGGACAGCGACTCGGTCTCGTTGGTTCCCAGGATCACGTGCATTGCCTCGGGGTGTTGCCCGGAGACCCGCGCGATCTGCGCCGAGTAGAAGGCGAGCTGAAACACGTAGGCCGGCTTGGTCTTTCGAGCCAGCTTGGTGTCCCAGGCCTCGTAGCTCCAGTCGCCGAGGTCGGACGGCTTGGGAACACGCACGAGAAAATCCGCGATGCCACGCCAATTGCCGTCCACGAAGACAGCCTGGTAGACAACGTCGGCGCCCGCGCGCATCGCGTCCACGGTCAACTGTGCTCGTGTCTGCCAGTCGCCGGTCGTCGGAATCAGAGCCACGGCTCGGTCTTTCGACCTGAAGTGGTCCAACCAGCTCGCTTCGTACGCCAGACCATGCCGCTTGAGAATGTCGGCCTCGGGGCTTTCCGTTTCGTCGATCGTGGCGCCATCGAGGCACTGCCGCAGATGGATCGACGTCTTGTGCGCGCACTCCAGGAACGCGGTGAAGTCGCTTGGCGAAAGCACCAGGCGGCCGCCGACTTGTTGCATACGGCTCAGATTAGCAGCACGCCGTGACAGGTCAGGTCCGGGGAACCTGACCCCGGAACCTTGGAACCCCGGAACCCTCGAACCTTGCTATATCCCGACCGTCAGCGCCGCCGTGAGCCCGCCGCCGACCGAGCCGGTCATCGTGGCCAGTTCCAGATTGGCGCCGTCGCTGAACACCATGTCGCTCGCGAGCGAGACCTGCGAGAGATTCCTGATGCTCTGCTCGTACCCTGCCGTCGCGTACACCTGATCGCAGATCGCCTTCGGCAGCGCGATCTGCGAGGTCGCGACCTTGTTGGAGACGTTCGTTGCCGATGCGAGCGTCGGGTACACCTCGAAGTGAATATGCGGCCAGCGGCCCTGGTAGCACGCCGGGAAGATGGATGTGAACGAGACACGACCACTGCTGTCCGCCTCTTGCACGCCCCGCAGGTAGTTCTGATTCGTGACGCCCTGCGAGTACAGCGAGTAGCGGCCCTGCCGGTCGCATTGCCACAGGTAGATCGCGCGCCCGGCCAGCACGTCGCATGTGGACGCCGAAACAAGCGTCAGCTCAATCGTCAGCGGCACGCCGTCAGCGATCCCGCTCAGCCCGGCGAAGCTCGACCGGATGTCGTTGCGGACCACGCCTGTCTGGCTGAGCACGTCGGGCCCGTTCGATCCATCGCCCGGAAATGGCCCGGCCGTCTCCTGCGGGATTCTCGTCTGGCATCCGCCGCTGCCGACGGTCGGGTCGGTGGGGCTGCTGCCACAGCCGAGGAGCGGCAGCGCCGTTGCGCCGATCCCGAGCGTCGCGGCGATGCGAAACAGCTGTCGCCGGCTCATGGCGGCGCCGGTCGCGAGCAGGTCGCGATGCAGCCCGCCGAAGTCGTCGTGATGGTCTGGATGACGGGGGTCGTGTGTCTTCATGATGTTGTTCATAAAGACGTTGCACGGACCAGGCAGGATTCGCTGTTTGGGTGCTTTCACCGAACTGTCACGACTTTGTCTCTCGGTTGCCAAAAAAAAGGCCCGCGACACATGGCCGCGGGCCTATCGGGGTGTTCCTGGCTCCCCAGCAAGACCGGCGCGTTGTGCGACCGGCCACAGGAACACTCCTGGACGGCTATTTAGCAAGCACCGTGCCGCTTTTGGAAGACGAGATCTCGGGTGGTCCGCGGCTCGAGGCCCCGGGCTTGAGGCGTGAGGTGGCGAGAGTGAGTGCTGTAGTGCCACTTGGTTGCACAGCGCTCTGTACCTGTCCGTTCTTTGCGATGCCCCCGCCCGTCCTGTTAGCCGGCGCACAATCCTGTGAGTCACGTCGCTCAGCGCCGCACGGATCTCCGACACACGACTGCGAGTACGGCGTGGCACATCGTTTGCCCCTCCAATCGCGCATGAAATCAAGTTGGGATGGAATTGAACAGCGTCGAGCTCCGCGCATCGATGTCCGCATGCGGGTGAGGGGGGAACTCTCGTCGGTCGAAGCGCCGATTCTCGTTCACGATCTCAGCCAGACGGGCTTTGCCGTTGTCAGTACCTTGCGGTTCGATGTCGGGGAGGCGCTGGACTTCAGGCTGCTCGGCCCCGAAGCCTCGGACGTGGGCGTGACCGCGGAAGCCGTCCATTGCCGGCCGATGAAGAACGCGCCGCATCTCTACCTGACCGGTTTCAAGTTCGTTCCCGGTCGCTCGACCGGCATTCTGCCTCAGGACTCGATCGACCATCTCATCGCCGCGGTCACCGTACAGGGGCCCGCATCGTTCTTCAGAAGCGAATTGCCCGCGCACTGAGCCGCTAGTCAGTCCGCGCCCTAAGCCTTAAGCCCCAAGCCTCAAGGCCCGAGCCCTGACCCGTGAGCCTCCTATAATCGTGGCCACCCATGCGGCTCCAGCTCCTCGACTGGCTCATCGTCCTGGCGACCCTGCTCATTTGCTTCGTGCCGGCGCTGTTCTTCGGCAAGCGAGCCGGCAAGAACACCTCTGAGTTCTTTGCGTCCGGCCGGTCCGTGCCGTGGTGGCTGGCGGGCCTGTCGATGGTCGCGACGACGTTCAGCAGCGACACGCCGAACTGGGTGACCGAGCAGGTACGCAAGTTCGGCGTCGCCGGCAACTGGCAGTGGTGGGCTTTCGTGCTCACGGGTGTCGCGACGGTATTTTTCTTCGCGCGACTATGGCGCCGGTCCGGCGTCATGACCGATCTCGAGTTCTACGAGTTGCGCTACTCGGGCACGGCGGCGAGCCTCGTGCGCGGCTTCCGCGCGGTCTACCTCGGGCTCTTCTTCAACTGCTTCATCATGGGCACCGTGATGCTGGCGGCGTGCAAGATCGCCAACATCCTCTTTGGACTGCCGCCATGGCAGACCATCGTCATTTGCGGTGTGCTCAACGTGGTCTTTGCCGCGCACGCGGGACTCTGGGGCGTGCTCGTCATCGACATGATTCAGTTCTTCATCAAGATGACGGCCGTCATCGCGGCGGCGTATTTCAGCTTGAAGGAAGTCGCGCGACGGACCGGCATCGCCGAGAGCGCCCTCGCCGGGCTGCAGCATCTCGTCAACACGCTCGGATCGCAGCAGGTGAAGTTCACCGATGGCAGCCAGCCAGTCGTGTCGGCGATCGACGGCACGGGCCAGCCGATTCTCAACATCCTGCCGAATTTCGCGATGTGGGATCTGGCGCTCGCCATCTTCATCATGCCGCTCGCGGTCGGCTGGTGGGCCAACTGGTATCCGGGTGCCGAGCCCGGCGGCGGCAGCTACATTGCGCAGCGCATGCTCGCGTCGAAGACCGAGAAGGACTCGCTGGGCGGCACGCTCTTCTTCAATCTCGCGCACTATGTGCTGCGGCCGTGGCCGTGGATCATCACCGCGCTCTGCTCGATCATTGTGTTCCCTGAGCTCAAGGACATTCAGGCCGCGTTTCCGAACGCCGATCCTGGCCTGATCGGTCACGACAGCGCGTTTCCGGCGATGCTCATGTTCCTGCCGGTTGGTTTCACCGGCCTGATGGTTGGCGGCCTCATCGCGGCCAACTCGTCCACGATCCTCACGCACCTCAACTGGGGCGCGTCGTATCTCGTCCACGACTTCTATCGCCGCTTCTTCGCGCCCGATGCGCCCGAAAAGCACTACGTGCGCGTCGGCCGCATCTGCACGGCGTTCCTGTACGTGTTTGCGGGAATTCTCGGGCTGATGCTCGAGTCCGCGCAGGGCGCCTTCCAGGTCATCATCAGCATCGGCGCGGGCACCGGGCTTTTGTATCTGCTGCGCTGGTTCTGGTGGCGCATCAACGCGTGGGCCGAGGTCGTGGCGATGATCAGCTCGTTCGCGATCTCCGTCGCGTTCTTCGTCGCAGGAAAGGCCGGCTACTCGCTGCCGTTCGCGCAGACGATTTTCATTTCCGTCGGGTTCACCACCGCGTGCTGGCTTCTGGCTGCGTATTTCAGCCCCGAGACCGATCGGGCGACGTTGATTGCCTTCTATAAGAAGGTGCACCCGCCCGGCCCGGGCTGGGAGGGCATTCGCCGCGAGGCCGGCGTGAGCCGGGCCGACGCCGAGAGTCAGGGCGACAGCATGAGCATGGCCGCGCTCGGCTGGATCGCCGGCGTCGCAACGATCTGGTCGTCGCTCTTCGCGATTGGCAACTATCTCTACGGGCGCATGGGCCTTGCGCTCACGCTCACCGCGATCTTCATGGTCAGCGGCGCGACGTTGCTCTACGTGATCAATCACGTGTGGGATCGGGCCGATCGATTTGAGGCGTAGGCACGTCAGGCGTGCATGGGCTTGGTCTTGGGGCCTGAGGCTTGAGGCGGTCGTAAACTCGATGCCCGACATGTACGCGCTTCAGCCAAGTTCCGGGAACGATCGCGGCGCCGCGCGGTGCGAGGAGCTGCGCTCTCAGGTGTCTCGCCGCGAGAGCGACCTCGACACTCTCAAGGTCGAGCTTCAGAAACTGCAGTCGCGCTACCTCGGCGAGATAGGGTCGCTCTACCGCGAGCTGAGCGAGCTCGAGGATCGGATCCACGAGGCCGAAGTGCGCGCCGGGCTCAGGAAGCCGGCCGAGGAAGAGGATCCGGGCAACCAGGAGGCTGACCCTGTGGAAGCCGATGGCGGGTTTCAGTGCTCCAACCGATCGCAACCCTCCGACGAGCTCAAGAAGGTGTTTCGCGATGTCGCGAAGTCGATCCACCCGGACCTCGCGATCGATGGCCCGGAGTGGAATCGCCGCCATTCGCTCATGGCCGAGGCCAATCGCGCCTATGCCGAGCGGGACGCCGACCGGCTGCGGCTGATTCTCCACGCGTGGCAGAACGATCCGGCGTCGATCGCCGACGATGAACCCAACGCGACGCCACGGCGGATCGCGATGCTCGAGCAGCAGCTGGTCGTCATCGACGCGGAGTTCGCCGAGCTTCGGAAGTCGGCCATCTATCGCTTGAAGACCAAGATCGAAAGCACGCGCGCGGAGGGCTGGGACCTGTTCGCCGAGATGCGGCTGCAGGTGAAGAGTGAGGTTGGCCGCGCCAAGGCCAGACTGGCGAAGCTACGGCTGCGCCCTTCGGTGTCCTAGTCCAGCACGAGCTGGAATCGGGGATATGCTCTGACCTCCGTCCCCGTTCAATCGACTGGAGTCAGCCTGATGCGACGAACCGTGCGCGATCTCGCGCTGTGTACTGGTGTCGTTGCGATGTTCGCGACAAATACGAGCGCTCAGCAGCCCGTTCCGGCTCCAACAGAAAAATGGGAAGTCGCGGTCACGTTCGGCGGAGTGATTTCCACGAATCCAAGCAGCGGGACGTTCACGTTGCCGGCCGTCGATCATTCGCTGCCGCTGGCGACGGGTGGATCGGGTCCGCGGATGTCCTCCTGGTTTTTCGCCGACGGCGCGAAGCTGCTCAACGACGTCAACGCGCAGTTGGGCATTGGCGTCCGCGTCACGCCACTGGACGACGTGCTTGGATCGTCGATGATTCAGACGCCGAACACGCTCGCTGTCGGTTTCCGCGTCGCGCGCGTGCTCACGTCGCGCCTGACGGCGGAACTGACGCTCGACTACAGTCCGACGGGAACGAGGGCGAGGGATTCCGTCGCGGGTGCGCTCGTGCGCGACCCGGACTACCTTCGTGAACGCCATGCGGCCGCTGATCGATCGGGGGCCGAATACCAACCTCTCGCCGTTTACGACCAGCAGCGGCGTTCGGCCCGGAACCGGTGGGCAACTTCTGACCATCGGCGCGTTGAAGGTTCTCGTTGACGTCCATGCGCCGGGTTACGCCGTTCGTCGTCGGAGGCGCGGGTATCTCGTCGCGGTTCGGCGAACTGCCGACGGCGGGTGTGAATGGAACACTACGCCGCGCGCTTCGGGTTCCCGGAGTGTGATCTGTCGGTTGAGCGAGAGTGACGACGTCCAGACTTCGTGTCTCGGCACCGTCACGTGGGGTCGTGGGCATGCTGGGCGTCGGATTCGACTATCAGCCCGGGGTCAAGTTCTGGCGCGGCCGGGCGGAGAACAGCTCTCGCTGGGGCATTCGCATTGAAGCGCGCGTGTATTTCGGCTCCACTCGAGAGCGAGACGTTCGTCGATACTCGTCCATCGTTCGTGACGGAGCCGCCCGACGAGATTGATCCCGACTATCCCGTCTCCGGCGTCTTCGTGCTCGGCGCGTCGCCCGCGGCGCAGTTCAGCAACGATCCGCCGGTCACGGGTTTCGAATCGAGCCTGAGCGGGCAACCGCTGACGAACTTCCGCGTCTTCGAAGGCAGCGGCATCCGCACGCGCGTGGCGATCACGACGGGACTGTTCTTTCGGTTCTGACGCTGGACGGCTCAGGGCTTAGGGCTCACGGCTTAGGACTCAAGGCGCGCCAATCGATCAGCGTGCCTCCACGTCGAGAAGCCCGCCCGCAACCCGTGCCCTTCGCGCAC
Organism: uncultured Acidobacteriota bacterium; assembly: GCA_963793255.1. Lineage (GTDB taxonomy): Bacteria > Acidobacteriota > Vicinamibacteria > Vicinamibacterales > SCN-69-37 > CAVTYZ01. The sequence continues at coordinate 230,056 of CAWBZK010000007.1, read as the reverse complement.
ACCTGTGCTGCGCCAGCACAGCCCACCACAGCTCAACTCCTTCCTCATCAACAACTTGTACAATGGCGCGCCGGTTGCTTAGTGGCTCGACATGAGAACACTCGCGCTGCTACTCGCACTCGTCGCCGCGCCGTTCGCGGCACACGCACAGCAAGCCGTCGTTCCTGACGGCGCCATCGTCGAATCGGCCGAGGTCAGCGGCCTCGCGCTCGACCAACTCAGCCCCGGACTGCAGCAGGAGATCGCCGCGCTCGCGGGCCAGCCGCTGAATCGTGAACGTCTGAACGCTCTGGCCGCTCGCATCGAAGGCGAACGGCCTGACGTCGTCGCCGGGGTTCGAGACGTCGCCCAACCCGACGGGCGCGTGCGGGTCGTCTTTCTTGTCGCGCGCATCAGCGACAACGAAGATCTCGCCGAGAACATCAACGCACGCTACACGGTCGAGCACGTCGAGGTGACGGGCATCCCTGACCGCAAAGTCAGCCAGGAACTGCTCGATGAGCTGCAGGCGCTCGTCGGCAAGCCGCACGATCCAACCGAGGCCGACCGGCTGGCCCGAAAGCTCGAGGCTGAACTGCCGGACTACGAGGTCAGCCGTCGCATGCGGCGGGGCGACGAGTCGGGACGGATTCGACTCGTGTTCGAGATCAGGCGATCGGAGCGCAGCCGCTGGCTGCGCTTCACGCCATCGCGGTCGAAGCTCGTCTACCACCAGGACCAAGGGTGGAGCGGGGTCATCGACCTTCCGATTGGCGGCCGCACCAACAACCAGTTCAATTTCGGCTTCGTCCTCGGCAACGACGATGACCTGGTCGAGGAGTACTCGGGCTATCGGCTCCGTTTCCAGAACCGGCGGGCCGGCACGGAGCGGATCGGCGTCGGCTTCGAGTTGTCGCGCTTTTCGCAGGACTGGCGCGACGCCACGCTTGCTGCGCTCGACGTGACGCCCGACCTCGCGCGACCCTATCGCACCCGGCTCACATTCGAACCGACAGTCACCTTCGCGATTACCCCGCGCGTCAGGGTGAGCGCAGGGGTGAGCACGTCCGAGCTGAAGCCGCTCGACACCGGGCTCGAATCGGAGCACGCGAACGCCTTCGTGGCCGGAATCGGTTACGACCAGACCTGGAGCCGTCGCCGACGTACAACGACCTCATCACGCTCATTCGCGGGAAGGCGCGTCGAGCACGTCAGCGACGGCGAGCAGACGGTTCAGGCGACGTACGAGTTCCGCGCGGGAACTGAAGATCTCGACAGCGATCTGATCTACCAGCGCCATCTCGGGCAGGCCCGTTTCAAGGCCGAGCGCGGGTGGCACGTCATTCATTGCGGACTTTCGGGCAGGCCGCATCACCGGCGGCGCGCCACTGTTCGAGCGGTTCACGCTCGGCGATTCGACGACGCTCCGCGGCTGGAACAAGTTCGACCTCGCCCCGGCGGGCGCCGACCGCATGTGGCATCAGTCGGTCGAGTTCCACCACCGCCTGTTCTCGTATTTCTTCGACGCCGGCTCGATCTGGAACGAAGGCGGTGAGCGGAAGATCCGCCTCGCGACGGGCGTCGGTTTCGGCGTTCTGTTCGTTGGCTTCCCGCTGAACGCCGACGATGGCGACGCGACGTTCATCCTGAACGTGCGTTTTGGAGCCGGGTTTTGAGGACGCGGGCGAGGACACGGGCCGCCGAGCTGAAGCTCGGCGCGACGTACTGCCTTTGCGTCGCCGTCATACTCATCGCGCCGCTGGCGGCTCAGTCAATCGCCGTGAGCACGACGGGCGGTATGCTGCGCGTGCGGTCGGGGTTCGGCTTCATCGAAGGTGCGGTCATGGATCAGTTGCGCGACGGCCGATCGGTCCGTGTCGACTTCGCGCTTGCCGTGCTCCACGCCCCGCGGGGCTCCGTGATCGCCGAGGCCCGGCAGAGCTTCACCCTGAGCTTCGATGTGTGGGAGGAGCGCATTGCGGTCACGCGTATCGGCACGCCGACGCGCTCCGTGTCGCATCTGCGACCGCGGGATGCCGAGGCCTGGTGCCTCGAGAGCCTGGCGGTCGCGCGAAGCGAGCTGAGCCGGCTGACGCGCGACACGCCGTTCTGGATCAGACTCGAGTACACCCTGCCCGACGTCGTGTCAGACTCGGAGGCCGACGAGACGCTGACGATTCGACGATTGATTGACGTGCTGAGCCGTCGCCCGAAGGACGTCGAGACCGGAAAATCAGTGGAATCCGGTCCGTTTCGGCTGTCGGACTAGATGTGTATCGACTTCGCAACCGCCTGATCGCCGCCTTCGTCGTCTCGACGATCCTGCCCCTGGCGGCGTCGATCTGGATCGCCTCGTCTCTTCTCGATCGCAGCCTCGGCTACGCGACGACTGGCGAAGTCGATCGGCTGTCGCGCACGCTCGAAGGGACCGTGCGGCAGTTCTATCAGCGTGAGCGGGAGTCGCTGAAGCTGGATGCGACGGCCGGGCGAGTGGCACCAACGCATTTCGCGATCGCGGACCAGTCCAATTGGCCGGACCCCGTGCGGGCGTTCTGGGACAGCGGGGAAGCCGAACGGTTCGGCGTGTCAGGTCCGGGCGGCGACCACCTCGACTTTCTGCGAAAAGACACGCGCGGCGTGGAGGTCTTCAGTCGCGACCTGGGCGGCATCCACATGCAGGAACTGTCCGCCGAGTTCGGACGCACTCGCGCGCTCGTCGGGTCGATTGCGTCGCGCGATCTTCGGCGCGGCTTCACGCTGACGCTTCTTCTGTTGATCGCGCTCGTGTGGCTCGTCTCGCTGGTCCCGCTCATGTTCATCGCGCATCGGGTCAGCCGGCCGATTCAGCAACTGACCGCCGGACTGACCGACTTTGCGAGCGGCGATTGGGAGAGACGGATCGAAACCAGCCGGAAGGACGAGGTTGGACACGCCGTCGACGCGTTCAACAACATGGCCGAGCAGCTCCGGACGAACCGCGACCGCATCGTGTACCTGGCGCAGATGTCGAGCTGGCAGTCGCTCGCGAGAAAGACGGCGCACGAGCTGAAGAACTCGCTGACGCCGATTCGCCTCACCGTCGAGGAGATGCTCGCGCGTCAGCCCACCGCCGACCGTGCCTTCATGGAGCAGGCCGCGCAGATTGTCGTGTCCGAAATCGAATCGCTCGAGGGGCGCGTCCGCGCGTTCTCAGAGTTTGCCAGCGACCCGCCGGTCAGGCCCGAATCGCTCGACGTGAATACGCTGGTCACTGAACGCATCGCGCTGTTGAAGCCAGCGCACGCGGCCACGACGTATCAGCTGCGCCTGGATGCCGACAGGCCGTGCGTCTACGCCGGCGCCGACCCCGTGAAGGGCATCCTGACGAACCTGCTCGAGAACGCCGCCGACGCTGCCGGGCCAGGCGGAACGGTCCTGACCGTGACGCGCGCAGCCGGCGACCACATCGTGATCGAAGTTCATGATTCGGGACCGGGACTGAGCGATCAGGCCGCCGAAACGCTCTTCGAGCCGACAATTACGTTCAAGAAACACGGCATGGGTCTTGGTCTGTCGATTGCGAGGAAGAACGCCTTGGTATCAGGGGGAGACATCTCGGTCGTCGACGGCCAACTGGGGGGCGCTGCGTTTAGGGTCACGTTGCCCGCGGTTGGTCCGAAGGTCCGAAGGCATGCCTCACCGAAGCCGCACGGCGGCGACGGTGGGTCGGAAGGTTCCAGGGATGATTCGTAAACATCGTGTCGTCATCGTGGATGACGAGCCGAACATTGGCTCGTCTCTGCGCCTGATCCTCGAGGGGGAGGGATACGGCGTCACGGTCTGCGAGTCGGTGACGAAGTTCAGGGCGGAACGCTTCGCGGGCCGCGCCGATCTCTACCTGCTCGACGTCCGGCTGCCGGATGGCAGCGGGCTCGATGTGCTCAAAGCGCTCAAGCAGGGCGGCGATCCGGCGGCCGTCGTCATGATTTCAGGCCACGGAACGATTCAGGACGCGATCGAGGCAACGCGGAACGGCGCGTTCGATTTTCTGGAGAAGCCGCTGGCGCGCGACCGTGTGCTGCTCGTCGTCAAGAACGCGCTCGAGCGCTCGGACCTGCAGATCGAGAACCAGAAGTTCCGCGACCTGGTTGGCGAGCCGCCGCGAATGATCGGAACGAGCGCGGCGTTCCGGCGCGTCGTTACCGAAGCGACGCAGGTGGCAAAGTCTGATGCCGGCGTGCTCCTGGCCGGTGAGTCCGGAACGGGAAAGGAGCTGCTCGCGGCCCACATTCACCGCGAGAGCCCGCTCGCCGCGCGCGCGTTCGTGAAGGTCAACTGCGCGGCCATTCCGACGGAGCTGATCGAGAGCGAACTCTTCGGTCACGAGAAGGGCGCGTTCACGGGAGCCGCCGGCCTGCGACGCGGCAAATTCGAGCTGGCCGACGGCGGAACGATCTTTCTCGACGAAGTCGGTGACCTCCACGAAGCGTCGCAGGCGAAGTTGCTTCGCGTCCTTCAGGACGGCGAGGTTCAACGTCTCGGTGGCGAGCAGTCGATCCGCGTCGCGGTCCGCATCATCTCCGCAACCAACCGTCAGCTCGACTTGCTGATCGCCGAGGGCAAGTTCCGGCACGATCTCTTCTATCGTCTCAGCGTCGTTCCCATCCGTGTGCCCGCACTGCGGGAACGGCGCGAAGACATCGCGGCGCTCACGGCCTACTTCCTCGCCGACTTCTGCGCGCGCAACAACTTCAAGCCGAAGGCGATGGATGACGCGGTCGTGGCGGTGCTCGAGGACTACGACTGGCCGGGCAACGTGCGCGAGCTCCGAAATGCCACAGAACGGATGGCGATTCTCACGCCGGGCGACCGAATCACCGAGGACTCGGTGCCCTTCGAAATTCGCGCGCCGCGCATTGGCGCGCCGTCCGACCTGCATCAGGCGCGCGACGACGCCGAGCGCCAGCGCATCCTTCGGGCGCTGGACGAATCGGACTGGAACGTCTCGGGCGCCGCGCGCGTGCTCGGCGTCGAGCGCACGAGCCTGCACAAGCGAATAAGGACGCTCAAGATCGGCCGGACCGGGCGGGAGCGTCGGACGTAAGCTCCTCGCTTCGCTTCTTCAGCCCATCGGCTTCGTACTTCAGATACCGGTCTGTGATGTCTCGCGTCATTCGCGCCAGCAGGCGGCCAACAAAACCCTGGTAGTAAAGGACGAGCACGGCTCGCGTACCGCCGGCGATCGGTTGCACTGAGTGATTGGCATAGACGCGCATGCCGGGCGCGCCGCTCTCCCAGGTGAAGCTTCGCCCGGGTTCCAACGCCGTGACCTTCCACATTGCGGGCGGGAATCTCGGCTGTTTGATCCGCGCCCGCGTCCCCACGCCGATCGGCCCGCCACCCACGAGCCGGATGCTGCGGACCGACGCGGTCCACTCGTGCCAGCGCTCGACGTCGGACATGACGGCCCAGACGACGTCGGGCGGGGCGGCGATATCCACCGAGGTGCGGAACTCCACGGCCATAGAATACGAATCCGCGAGCCGAGTGACGATGCGTATTGATCAAGGCACGCAGGCCACGCTCGAAGCGTCTCGTCGCGCGCTGTCCGCCGCGGAACTTCGGCTGCTCCGAACAAAAGCCTCACGTCTTGAAGCGAGAGCCCGACGGGCGTCTCGCAGGTTCCCGTTGATCTCGGCCGGCATGGTTGGCGTGCTCTGGCTCGCGACGCTGCTGGCGTCCGACGCTCCGTGGCCGGTCGTCACGGGGTTCTGGGCGGTCGTCTGGCTCGGTCTCACGTTGTGGGGCATGAAGGATTCTTCGACCTCGACCGGCTACATGACCTCCATGGCCGCGGGGCTCGAGTCAGCGCTGCGACGCAAGGAAGCCGACGTGTTCGCGATCCGTTCCCGCTCGTACGTTCAGTTCGACGAGATTGAGGACGAAGGCGCGTGCTACGCCTTCGAGCTCGACGACGAGCGTGTCGTCTTCGTCAGCGGCCAGGAGTTCTACCCCGAAGCAAAGTTTCCGAGCCTCGATTTTTCCCTCGTGTATGTCCTGGATGAAAGAGGCCAGACAGTGGACATGCTCATCGAAAAACGAGGCCCCAGGGTCGCGCCGTCGCGGGTCATCTCTGCGGAAGCCAAGGGGCGTCTCGAGGTCCCCGAACACCTTGCGACTCTGCCAGGCCCGACGACTGACCTCGAGAGTCGGCTGGGTTCGCGTTAGTCACTCGGCCCCGAGACGATGCTATCGTCATTGGTTCGATGCGTATCGCAGCCCTCAGTGATCTCCACGGCTACCTTCCGTCCGTTCCCGAGTGTGACCTTCTGATCGTCGCCGGCGATTTGTGCGTGGACCAGATTGGCACGTCGCACGCCGCCGTGGCGCACGACCAGCAGGAGCGGTGGTTTGACCGTTACGTACGTCCATGGTTTCTGCAGGCGCCGGCCTCGCACAAGGTCATGACCTGGGGCAATCACGATTGGTGCGGCGAAGATGGGGACTTTGCCGACGACATGCCTGGCCGCGCCAAGAACGGAGCGCTTCAAATCGTCGTCGATGGCGAGACGTCAGTGCCGCTCGTCAATTCGCACAGCGCGGCCGGTTCGCTCCGGATCTGGGCCACGCCCTGGTCGAATGCGTTCATGGACTGGGCGTTCATGAAGAAGCCCGAAGAGCTCGCCGAGATCTACGCGCTGATTCCTGAAGGTATCGACATCCTCGTGTCGCATCAACCGCCGCTCGGTTACGGTGATCTGTCGGTGCTCAGAGGCTCCGGCCAGTCCGAACACCACGGCAGCCGCGAGCTCCTGGCGGCGATCAAGCGCGTCCGGCCGAAGCTCGTTGTCTGCGGTCACATCCACGAAGGTCACGGGCGCTACGAATATGACGGGATCCCGATTTACAACGTCAGCGTCGTCGATGAGCAGTTTCGACTCGTGCACGAACCGACGATGATCGAGATGCAGTGAGCGTGAGGCTCAGGGCTTAGGGCCAAGGCTTCGGCGCCCAAGGCTCAAGCCCCAAGCCCCAAGCCTCAAGCCCCAAGCCTCAAGACTCAAGCCTCACGTCCGACCATCAACCACCTTCTCCGGCGTCAAAGCCACATGTCGCAGTCAGTCGAATTGGGTATTGATACGTTCGGAGACGTCACGTTCGGGCCAGGCGACCAGCTCCTGCCGCAGGCGCGCGTGTTGCGCGAAGTCGTTGACGAGGCGGTACTTGCCGACCAGGTCGGCATCGACGCCTTTGGCGTTGGCGAGCACCATCGCGCCGACTTCGCCGTTTCTGCGCCCGAGGTCGTTCTGGCCGCCATCGCTGGCAAGACCCAGCGCATTGTCCTTGGCTCGGCCGTCACGGTGCTGAGCACGGACGATCCGGTTCGGGTGTTCCAGCGATTCTCGACGCTGAACGCGGTGTCGAACGGGCGCGCGGAAGTCATCCTGGGCCGCGGTTCGTTCACCGAGTCGTATCCGCTCTTCGGATACGACCTGTCGCGTTACGAAGAGTTGTTCGAGGAGAAGGTCGCGCTGTTCGCTGAGCTCGTGAAGAACCAGCCGGTGACGTGGAGCGGGAAGACCCGGTCGGCGCTGACGAATCAGACGGTGTATCCACCGATCGAGGCGGGCGCGCTACGCACGTGGATCGGCGTTGGCGGAAGCCCGGAGTCTGTCGTTCGCGCGGCTCGCTACGGTTTTCCGCTCACGATTGCCATCATCGGCGGCAGCCCGACCCGGTTCCTGCCGTTTGCCACGCTGTTCCGTCAAGCGCTCGAGCAGTACGGCAAGCAGCCGCTGCCGGTCGCCGTCCACTCTCCTGGTCATGTCGCCGCGACGGACGCGCAGGCGAAGGAAGACGTCTGGCCGCACTACGAGAAGATGATCAACCGCATCGGCGCCGAGCGCGGCTGGTCGCCGACGAGCCGCGCGCACTTCGAGCGCGAAGCGGGTCCGGACGGCGCGCTCTGCGTCGGGTCGCCCGAGACCGTCGCCGCGAAGATCGCGAAGACGGTCAAGCAATTGAAGCTCACGCGCTTCGACATGAAATACAGCAACGGCACGTTGCCGCACGACAAGCTCATGACGAGCATCGAGCTGTTCGGCACGAAGGTCATGCCGAGAGTGCGGGAGCTGGTGAGTTAGGGGACAGAGCCCTTTTCCACAGTTTCAGGCCTCAGGGGGACAGAGCAGAGCCAAGTTCTTGGATCTGCTCTGTCCCCCTTGAGGCCGTTTCTGTGGAAAAGGGCTCTGTCCCCTACACAGCGCGCGGCCAGTAGTTCGGTCAGTTCCGCCGTCGTCAGTTCGAGCGGGTTGCCTTTCATGCTGCTGGCGCGCGCGGCTTTCTCGACGAGGCTCGCCACGTGCTCCGAGCCGACGCCATAGTGGCGGAGGCGCGGAATCCTGAACTCCTGAACGAGATCGGCGAGCCACAAGACGCCGTCGGCTGCCGTCGCGGTGGACTGGCCGGTGACGAGACGCGCGACGCGCGTGAACCGATCACGCGCCGGGTGGTTGGGCGCGCGCGTCTCGATCGCGCGCACGTTCGCCGCCACGACGTGCGGCAAGAGCGACGCGCAGATTGCGCCCGTGCGGAGCGTCGAAGACGCCGCCAATCGGTCCCGCAAACCCGTGGACTGCGCCCAGGCCGGCGTTCATGAGCGCCATGCCGCTCCAGAGACTGGCGAGCGACATGTCCGCACGTGCCGCCGCGTCCGTACCGTCGTGGAACGCGCGACGAACGGCCGGGGCTGCCAGGCCCATTCCTTCCTGGCACAACGCATCGGTCATCGGATTGGCGCGGCAGGACACGTACGCCTCGATGAGCTGCGTCAGCGCGTCCAGCCCCGTCGTCGCCGTCAGCGCCGGCGGCAAATCCATCGTCAGCGACGGGTCCACGACTGCCAGACGCGGCAGGAGTGACGGACCGCGCAGGCTGACCTTGACGCCGTGAGCGCGAGAGGCGAGCACCGAGTTGCGTGTCACCTCGCTGCCCGTGCCGGCCGTCGTCGGGACCGCCACGCAGGGGAGCGTCGGCTTCTCGAGGGGACGGCCGCGGCCGATGACCTCGAGATAGTCGATGACGTCGCCGTCGTTGGTCGCCATCGCGGCGATCGCCTTCGCCGCATCGATGACGCTTCCTCCGCCAATGCCGACGACGCAATCCACGGCGGCCTGCCTCGCGTCGGCCGCGCCCTGCATGATCGTGGTTGTGTCTGGTTCCCCAGCCACGACCACGAGTGAGGTCGTGAACCCGGCGGCCTCGAGCGAAGCGATCGCGCGGGTGGGGCGTTCGGGCGAACGGCCGGAGACGACAAGCGCGCGCTGACCAAATGGGCGGACGAGCGACCCCAGGTCGTTCGCCGCCCCGGCGCCGAACACTACTCTCGTCGCGGTCGCAAACTCGAAGCGCGTCACGGGGCGGGAAAGACCGGCGAGAACGTCTGGCTTGTCCGCGGCACGGCCATCATGCCGGCAACGGCGTCGCGCCATTTCACATAGTGCGCCGCGGCCTTGTGTGCCGCTGGCGCCTCCGGCGTTCGATAGATCTCGACGAGTACGAAACGCGTGGGATCGTCGGTGTTCTGGATCACGTCGAAGCGCGCGACGCCGGCTTCCTTGACACTCTGGCTCGCGTTCTCAATCGTCGCCGCTTTGAACGCTTCGACGTCCCCGGGCTTCACCTGGACGTGAACATGAACGACACGCATGACGAGATAGTCTAAGAGAACAGCCCGGCTTAAGGCTCAGGGCCTGGGGCTTAGGGCCAATGATGAAAACTCGTTCCGACGTCCTTTTTCTGGTCGCCGTCCTTTTGCTGCCCGCGGCGGCCCAGGCCCAAACCGACGTACCCAGGATCGCGTTCGGCTTGCGTCACGCGGTCGCGCTCCGGAACAACGGGGACGTTCTGACGTGGGGCGGAAACGTCGGGTGCCAGCTCGGCCGCAGGGCCGGGAACCGGGACGCGACACCCGGGCTTGTGCTGCGGAACGTCAAGGAGATCGCGGCGGCGTCGGATCACACCCTCGCGCTCGCCGCCGATGGCAAGGTCTACGGTTGGGGCACTGATGGTGCGGCGATTGGAACGGGCCAGTACGACCAGTGCGAAGGCCCGACGCTCGTCGAGTCGCTCGCGGACAAGGTCATCGCGCACATTGCGACGGGCTATGACTTCAGTGTGGCCGTCACGGCCGATGGCAACTTGTATTGCACTGGCGCCAACGACATGGGGCAGTGCCCGGTTGGCCGGGGCGGCGTCATGGCCTTTGCCCCCGTGCCGATTCCGGAGCTATCCGGCAAGGTCGTGGCGGTTGCCGCGGGCTCATTTCACACGCTGGCGCTCCTTCGTGACGGCACGGTCTACGCGTTCGGCCGCGGCCGCGACGGACAGCTCGGAAACGGCCGTGTGGTGAACGGACAGACGGCCGTGTCAGACCTGACGAACGTAACCGCGATCTCGGCCGGCACGTGGCACAGTGCGGCCGTGCGCAACGACGGATCCGTGTGGGTCTGGGGCAACAACCAGCGGTCGCAGCTGTGCGATGGCACGACAGCGAACCGGGCGGTGCCGACGCGGGTCGAGGCGTTGCCGGCCGACGTGAAAGTGTCCGGCGTGGCGGCAGGCTCCCACGCCACGCTCATTCGATCGGCAAACGGCGCGATCTACGGATGCGGCGACAACCAGTTCGGCGCGTTGGGCGCCGACAAGCCGCCGGTCGTGCCGAAGCCGGTGCTGATTGCATCAGGAACGAACGCCGCGGGACTTGCGGTCACCGGCTACAACGGCGCGTTCAGCGTGGATGGTTGCGCCGTGCGTGTCAGCGGCAACAACGACGAGGGCGTCGTTGCCGCCGGCAACATCGGCGCGTCGCCGTTCGTCGCGCGCGCGAGTCTGACGTTGTGCGGCACACGCCCGGCCACCGCGCTCGCGACTGTGGTGAACCCGGCGCCGCGCGGCGGCAACTCAGGCTGTTGGGCGCCCAGAGTGGACGAAGACGCAGCCGCCAATCCGAAGTTCGCCGCGCTGCGGCAGGCGATGCTCGCTGCCGAAGAACTGCTGAAGAAGAACACGACGTTCATGGCCGCCCTCGTGCCCGTGCGCTACCGCTCGTCGCTTTCTGCCGGTCCCGCCGAGGATGGCGGCGCGCGCATTCACATCAAGGTCGTGCCCGAGCGAAAGATCGACGGTTCGCGGTTGTGGACCGGCGAGTGCGGTGTGATTCCTCAACTGGACCGCATCGGCGGCGCGATCAGCCAGATTTCCGTGTTCTTCAACAGCGACGCGAGAGGGCCGATGATCAGCCCGACCGGCCTCGGGCCGAAGCAAACAGGCACCGTCGCCGGCTATCCGGAATACAACAACTGGGTCCTGATCACGAAGGACGGGCGGCTGCCGTGGATTCCACAGACGCTTGCCGACAAGCTTGATGTCGAAGGCGGGCGGCGCAAGGAGAAACTTGCCGAGTGGAACAAGACGCGCGCGGGGATGAAAACGATGGATCCTGCAGCGTTCCAGAAAACCTACGAGTTGATCAAGAAGACAGACCCGGCAGGCGCCGACAAGATGCTCGCCGACTTCAAGTCGCAGAGCGAAGAGGTCGCACGCCTGCAGAAAGACGTGTACCCGCTGACGACAGCGGCGCTCGAGAAACAGGTAAAAGACTACGAGGCGTACCGCGCGTCGTTTACCGCGGCTCAACTTGCCGAGCCCGCCGTATGGGGCGACACGTCAGGCGAAGGCAAACGCAAACTGGACGCGGAGATCGCGGCCTTGCAGCGGCTGAGCCCGGAGGAACAGCGCGAGATGGACACGCTGAACCGTGAGAAGCGCGCAGCCGACGCGCGAAACGTTCGCCAGCGCCACATGGAACGCGCGTCGCCGCTGATGAGTGACGCCACCGCTCAGTACGACCTGACGAACATCAAGCCCGGACCGGCGGATCGGGCGATAGGTGTCAAGCCGGATCCGTCGTTTCCAGATCCCAAGCAGCCAAACCGCATTCAGGCGATCGCCATCATCTTTTCGGAGGATCCGGATCCCAAACAGGTCGAGCGCCGTGCGTGGCAACAGAAGGTGAAAGACACGTTCGACTTCGCGGCCCTGGCGGCACTTATTAAATAGCCGTTCCCCGCTTACAGGCTCCACGGCTTCAGGTTCACAGGTCCCCGTTAAGGGAGCGCGGTGCGTTCGGCGGCGGCGCGCCGATGATGGGTCGCCTGCTCGTAGCCGTACGCCAGCTTCAACAACGTCGGCTCGGACCAGGCGCGGCCGAAGAACGTGATGCCGGCCGGCAACGTGTTGCCTCGCGTGTAGCCCATCGGCACCTGCACCGCCGGCCAGCCCGTCGTCGGCGAGAAGAACTGGCTGTTGTCGCCGTGGGGCGTGTTCAGGTCCCCGATGAGCCGCGGGACATTGCTCCACGTGGGATACACGAATGCGTCCAGCTTCAGCGAATCCATCGTGACCGTGACGGCGTCGCGAACGCGCTGACGGAACTCCTGCTCGGCCGCACACTCCTCCGACTCCGGTCCATGGGCTGGTCCCTGCTCGGCCTGTTCGAGACGACGCTGCACGGAAGGATGGAAGCGACCGGACTTGACGATCTCTGAAAGGCTTTTCACCGGCACACGGTCGCCGTGGGATGCGAGATAGGCATTGATGTCGTATTTGAAGCCCATGCACGGCGCCATGCCTTGGGGCCGTCGAATCGTGTCGAGGTCCTTCACGGTGGCGGGATCGACGATGACGGCGCCCGCGCGTCGGAGATCTTCGACCGCACGCATGAACACAGCGACGATCTCGGTGATCGGTCGTGTCGCGCTCATAGGCCTGCCGCAGGACGCCAATGCGTGCGCCGCGAAGCCCGTCGGGCACGAGCGCCGCGAGGTAGTTCTGGGGCAGATGTTCGTCGGCGGCCGACGTAGCGGGATCGGCCGGATCGCGGCCGACGATCACCTGGAACACCGTCGTCGCGTCCCTGAGCGTGCGCGCCATCGGCCCGGCGATGTCTGCCAGCATGTTCAGCGGCATCACCCCGGCCCGGCTCGTCAAGCCCATCGTCGATCGGATGCCGGCAAGAGCCTGATGTGACGAGGGACCCCGGATGGAATTGCCGGTGTCACTCCCGAGCCCGACAAGGCCGAAGCTCGCGGCGATACCCGCGGCCGTGCCGCCGCTCGACCCGGCTGTTGAGCGGTCGAGCGCGTACGGGTTCTTCGTGTAGCCGGGAAGAATCGAGCTGACGGTCTCGTACGGCGTGAATGCCCACTCGGCCATGTTCGTCTTGGCGAGGACGATCGCGCCGGCGTCCTTCACGCGCTTGACTTGAAACGCATCTTTGTTGGACACGAACCCGTCGAGCGCGAGCGAGCCGTTCGCGCTCTGCAGTCCGATCGTCTCGAAGTTGTCTTTGACGAGCATCGGCACGCAATGGAGCGGACCCACTGGCCCGGAGGCCGCAAAGCGCGCGTCCAGCGCAGCCGCCTCGTCGAGCGCGCGCGAGTTGACCATGACGATCGCATTCAGCGCCGGGCCCTTCTTGTCGTATGCCTCGATGCGCTTCAGGTACGCGTCCACCAAGGCCCGACACGTCAGCCGTCGCTCGCGCATGGCGGCGTGCACATCCGCAATCGTGGTCTCGACAACCGGAAACGTCGGCGCTTGTGCCGGCAGCCCGGAGGTCGCCATCGCCGTGAGCAGGAGGACGGGTGCGAGCTGTCGCATACAGATGAACCAGCAACGGGAACGGGGAACGAGGAACGGGGAACGCGTCCTTTACTCCACCACAATCACTTCATGGTCAAGGATCGAGTCGAGCGTCACCGACGCGAATCCACCGTCAAGCCGGACCGGCTGGGTTCCACCGGCGACGAGAAGCTGCGCGCTTCGTGCCGCGACGCCGGGCGGCACCCGCAGCTTCACGGTGAACGGACCGACACGAATCAGCTCATCCACGGGCGCCCGCCAGGTGGCTTCGCTCGTCAGGTTGACCAGGTGAAGGATCAACCGGCCGGGCTGCTGATAGAGATGACAGTCGATGAGCCCGGTCCCGTCGAGCGTGAGAGGCACGGTGTCAGCGGCTGTCCAGCGGATGACGTTGGCCAAGAGACGCGCGTGGTCGGGCAGATGCTCGAGGGCGTAGCGGCGATCGATGTCGGCGGGCATGAACGCGACACGACTCTGGCCGTGCTGTGACAACACAAGTCCCGGAATGTCGGTCTTCGGCCGCCGCATCCACGCCGTCTCCGGCGGATACGTCGGGAACGCCGGAATGTATGTGAGCGGCACCATCCCGTTCGGCTCCACACGCATCGGCACGAGCGAGCCGCCGTAGGCCAGAATGTCCGTCTCGTCGAAGCCTGCCAGCACCGCGTGGCGTGAACCCGTGGCCGGCGGTTCGTCTCCGGCCAGCGGGCCATCGACACGCGCGCGCAGTTCAGGGCTGAGCCGCAGGTAAGTGTGAGCGTCAGCGGCCGGCCGTCCCGGCCGCGGCGCCTCGCCGATCCAGTGGGACCGGAACAGATCCGCGAGGGCGAAATCCGTCCGCGGCTCGCCCCATTCGTTGTACAGCGACGTCCGTCCCGTGGCGAGAACAGATCCGCCGCTCTGGACGAAGCGACGAATCGAGGCGGCCTGGGCGTCTGACATCGCGCCGACGTTCGGGAGAATCGCGACGCGCAGGCTCGAGGCGTTGCGTTCGAGATCGTCGATGTGAATCGGCAGATACGGGATGCGTGCCCGCACGAGCGCGTGCATGAGGCCGGTGTACGGCTGGTCGACCAGTGCGCCCGGATCGTCGCGCCCGAAGAAATCCGTATTCTGCTGCGACCAGATGACGCCGACGTTCGCGACGGGCGTGCGGTCGACGAGATACCGCTGGTTGCTGGCCCACCACGTTGTGACCGCCTCGGGCGTGCGATAGATCCGGCGGTCGTCGTGATACGCCCCCACGACGTGCCACCAGGTCTGGATGCCGCCCGCGATGCCGGCGATCATCCACATACGCGCCTCGGCCTCGGGCTTGCTCGCCACCCGGTAGTAGCCGGGACCTGACTGGTACATCGCCATCGACTCGGGCGCGAGCTTGTCCCAGCCGAGCACGCCGTGCACGCGCTTGCCCGTGTCCCCGTTCTGCTGAAACCCCGTGTCATCGTCGCGCCGCTGATGGTCGAGCATGACGATGTCGGCGCGCTGGCAGATGGCGCGGAGATCGCGGAACGATCGCGCCTGGGCGGTGATGGAACCGCTGTTCATGCCGGACCAGATGCAGTCGGGGCCTCCGGCGGCACGCGTGATCTTGTTGTTCAGGTCCCAGACTGCGAGGCGGCGCGCGTAGTTCCACCGAATCCAATCGCGGTAGGCGGCGTCGTCCCAGCTCGCGGCCGCAGGAAGGTCCTGGCCGCCACGTGCCTTGAACAGGCGCGCGCAGTTGTCGCAGTAGCAGATGCTGCCGCGGCCGAGCCCCGCCCAGCTGTTGTCCGTGAAGCCCTCCGGGCGTGAGCGCTCGATGATCTCGCGCAGGACGTCGGGCAGGTACTCGTCGTAGTACGGGCTGTTGATGCACGCGATGTATTTGTCGTCGGCCCGATACGGCTGACCCTCGCGGTTACGCGCGAACCAGTCGGGGTGTGCCTTGAAGAAATCCTCGGCCGCACGATTCGAGTCCATGCGTGCCATTACGAACAGGCCGTCGTCGTGTGCCGCCTTCGTGAGCTCGCCGAACAGATCGCGGCCGTTGAGGAACTCGGCGCGATGGTGCAGCGGAAACTTGCTGGGGTAGTAGGCGACGATGCCGCCGGCGTTGATGATGACGGCCTGGACGCGTGTGCGTTTCCATTGCGTGCGCCACCACGCGATGTCGTAGCGGACAGGATCCTGCTCGGTGATATTGGTCTGCCCCCAGAGATAGGCGCGGCGGTACCATGGCACCCGCGCCGCTGGCGCCTGGCTAGACGCGTTGCTCGCGCCCGACGCCGCGGGGACGATCAGAGTGGCCGCCATGGTGTTCGTGATGAAGCCGCGGCGAGTCATTCGCGTGTCGGGCATGAAAGGCTCCTGAAAACACTCTCGAACCGCTGCGCTTGCCCGCTCATCGCCACACGTATCGAAGTGCTGGAACGTGGATGCCGGTCGTCAGCTCGAGGATTTGCCGCTCCACGATCTCGCCGCGTTCGCGGTCGTAGAAGTGTCGTGCCTGGGTGTTGCCCTCGATGACCCAGAGGTGCATCGGTTGTCCGGGAGCGACAGCCGACGACCAGGCGCGCGAGGCGCGAAGGAGGAGCGCGCCGATGCCGCGACCTTTCAGATCCGGCGTGACGTGAAGATTGTCGAGCAGCGGACCCCACGCAGGGTCGGCGTCGCGGAGGACGCAAGTGAACCCGACCATGATGCTGGCCTGGTCCACGGCCTTGAGTACCAGTCGCGCCTCGTCAGGCACCGACAAGCGCGCCTCCCAGAGCGTGTGGCGATCGTCTTCGACGGGACCGGCGAGGAACTCGTCAGGGACGAGACCCCGGTATGCGCTCCGCCAGCTCTTGACGTGAAGCGCGGCGATCGCGGGCGCGTCGTCCAGACCAGCGGGAACGAGGGTGACCGAGTCCGTCAAATGTGTTCGAGCATGAAGTCGCGAATTTCCTGGATGTTCGCGTACGGATCCGGCCCCGCCGGAACGCCCTGCTCGATGAGGTAGATGCCCTGGTATTTGAATTCGTCGCGGACGATGCGCACCGCGGCGGCGAGGTCGTAGCGCGCCGGGTTCAGCCGGAAATGCGTGTTGCCGACCGTGTAGGGCATCATCGCGCGGATGCCTGCCTGCTGCACGTCCTGATCGCCGTAGTTGGCGACGTCCACGTTGGCGTACGTGCCGGACGCCTTGATTACTTCCGTCAGGAGGATGTACGCCGGGGGCGGCGGTGGTCCGGGCGGAGGAGCGGGCGCTTCGGCGGCTGCGCCGGCTCCGCGGCGCGCGCCGCCTCCGCCACCGCGCGGCTCGTTGGACACCATCACGCCCTTCGACTTGCCGTACTCACCCATCGTCTTCAAGGTCGCGATCGCGACGGCCTTGTTGGCGTCGGTGAGCTGGCCCTGGTTCAACATGATGCGCGGGCAGCCGAGCGTCGCGGCGTGATCGATCCATCGTTTCGTCAGATCGATGGCCTGCAGACGTCCGACCGCCGTGTCGGCCGAGATGGTCATCGTCCCGCCGAACTCGCAGTTGATGTTGGACACGCGTGAGCGCGACTTCTCGAGCCGCGCACGGAAGTCCTTGAGCCAGCGGTCGTCGGTGGACGGCAGGTACGCGTGCTGCAGCTCGACGTTGTGCACGCCGAACTTGTCCGCGTACATCTGGCCGAGGTCCATGATGTCGAGGGTGCGGGTTGGGCTGTCGGGCTGGTTGGCGTTCTTCAGAATGCTGCCGAAGGTGAGGCTCATGATAGCGAGCCGATCCAGCTTGGCCTGCTGATTCGCCGCCTGTCCACGCCCGGTGCGGGAGAACACAAACGGTGCCGTCGCGGCCGTTGCCGCAGTCGCCAGAAAGTCGCGTCGCTTCATACCCGGCATTGTATGGAAAAAGTGGCCGGGTGACTTTTACAAAACACGTAAAAGTCACCCGGCCACTTTTCTACTGGTCGCGGCCCCGAACCGTCACGTAGCCGTACATCCCCACCTCGAAGTGCGGCGGAAGGTCCAGATGACGAGATACTTGCCAGGGTTCGGGAACGGCCGAACCTCACGACGGCGGTCAGCGGCGTGGACTTGCCCGCCTGTGCGCCAACCTGACGGAGCGAGGGTCCCCGAGAGCCAGTTACACTTCTCTTGTTGCCTCAATGCATCCGCGCGCCGCACAACTGATCGACGCCCTCGACCTCACTCCACATCCAGAGGGCGGGTTCTTCCGCGAGATCTATCGTTCCGCCTCGCGCGTGCGGCCGGCGGACGGCCGCGCCGACCGCGACGCGGCGACGACGATCTATTTCCTATTGGTGGAAGGGACGCACAGTCGCTGGCACCGCGTGCTGTCCGACGAGGTGTGGCACCTCTACGAAGGCGGACCGCTCGAGTTGCTCACGGCGCCGCCAGCGGCTGACCAGGTGCAGCGCGTCGTGCTGGGCGCGGCCGTCGAGTCAGACGGCCCCGTTCACGTCGTGCCGGCAGGACGGTGGCAGGCCGCACGTCCGCTCGGCGCGTACGTGCTCGTGGGCTGCACGGTCGCGCCCGGGTTTGTGTACGAGGACTTCGCGTTCCTGCGTGACGACGCGGACGCCCTGTCTGCAATCACGCGCGTGGACAAGACCTTGGCGAGGCCTCGCGTGAACATGTAGGTCATCGAGAGATGTAGACCATGTAGGACGCGTTCTCTACATGGCCTACACGTCTACATGCCCTACATGCTCACCGAAGGTACTTGTTGAACCACGCGAGCGTTCTCGTCCACGCGAGCTTGGCGGCGGCTTCGTCGTAGCGCGGCGTCGTGTCGTTGTGGAAACCGTGCTGCGCGCCCGGGTAGATGTAGCCCTCGTGCGGGACGCCGGCCGCCGTGAGCGCCTTGTCGTACTCCGGCCACGTCGCCGCAAGCTTCTGATCCATCTCGCCGTGGTGCACCTGCACCGCCGCCTTGATCTTCGGCACGTCAGTCATCGCGGGCGGGCCGCCGTAGAAGGGCACCGCCGCTTTGAGATCCGGCAGACGGGCCGCGAGCGTGTTCGACATTCCTCCACCGAAGCAGAAGCCGACCGCACCGACGCTGCCGGTGCTGTTCGCGTGCGTTTTCAGCCAGCCGACTGACGCGACGAAGTCTTCCGTCATCTTCGCGCGATCGACCTTCGGAAACATCTCGCGCGCGCGATCCTCGTCGCCCGGGTAGCCGCCGAGCGACGTGAGGCCGTCCGGCGCGTACGCGATGAAATTCTCCGTGGCGAGCCGGCGCGCGACGTCCTCGGTGTACGGATTCAGTCCGCGGTTCTCGTGAATGACGAGCACGGCGGGGTACTTGCCGGTGGCGTTGGCCGGCCGCGCGAAGTATCCGCGAATCGTGCCATTGCCCTGGGGCGACTGCACGGTGACGCGCTCGGTCTGGATGCGCGGGTCGGTTGGCTGCACCTGCTGCGCCCACGCGAAGTTGGGCTGAAGCGCTGCGAGGATCCCGGCGCCGGTCAACCCGCCGATGCTGAAGCGGCCGGCGCGGTCGATGAACGTGCGCCGGTCGATGTCGCCGTGGACGTATTCGTGAAAGAGATCCAGCAGCGGCTGGGGAAATTCAGACGCCTTCTTGCGTTCCATGGTCGCGGCTCCTTGTGGAGAAAGTGGTACGGAGGGGATCATAGCGCGCTGGTACGATAAGAAAAGTGCTCGGGTGACGTTTTCTTTGAGCCTTCAAAGAAAACTCGCCCGAGCACTTTTCTACT
Organism: uncultured Acidobacteriota bacterium; assembly: GCA_963793255.1. Classification (GTDB taxonomy): domain Bacteria; phylum Acidobacteriota; class Vicinamibacteria; order Vicinamibacterales; family SCN-69-37; genus CAVTYZ01. Next base: position 210,695 of record CAWBZK010000007.1, on the reverse strand, counting down.
GCTGCTGTTGACGGTGCGCCTCTTCTTCGGCGGCCGCGCCGGCCTTGGGCGGCACGATCCAGCTCACGGCCGGCGAGAGCTCGCGGCGGCCCACCTTGGAGGAGGCCGGCGAGACCGCGACGGCGACGCTCAGCTCGCTGCCGGCGTCGCCCTTGAAGACGCCGCGCGTCGGCGGCACGTCCGCGTAGTCGCGCCCGATCGCGACGGCGATCTGCCGGCGGCCGGCGACGACGTTGTTGGTCGGGTCGAAGCCGACCCAGCCGAGCCGAGGCAGAAACGCTTCGATCCACGCGTGCGTGGAGTTGTCGCCGGCACGGTCGTGATGTGACTCGCGCGGCGCGATGTAGCCGCTGACATAGCGGCAGGGAATGCCGATGCCGCGCACGAGCGCCGTCATGATGTGCGAGAAGTCCTGGCACACGCCGGCGCGCGACCGCAGCGCCTCGTCCATGAGCGAATCCACGCGCGTCGACTTCGGCTCGTAGGCGAACGCGTTGAAGAGCGTCGTGTTGAGCTCCCTCAGCGTCGTCAGCGGATCCGGCCCTCGCGTGAAGCCGATGGCCTCGGAGAACTCCTGCAGCAGCGGAGTGGGCGTCGTGAACTCGCTCGGCAGCAGCCAGTCGAGATGATCGGGCGACTTCGCCGTCTCATCGACCTCGGCCCACGCGTCGGCCGGCAACGTGTCCGGCAGGTCCGGCGCCGTCAGTCGTCTCCACCGCGGATTCGACCGTGACGTCGAGCTTCGTGTGGTGCGCCGGGATGTCGAAGTAGTGGACGGCGTTGCCGAAGTGGTCGTGGTAGGCGAACACGCGCGCGCGCGGCGACGTGGACACGCTGAATCGCAGGCAGTGCTGACGGTCGCAGCTCGAGCGGCTGCATGCGCAGCTCCATCACGCTCTCGCAGACCGGCGAGGTGTAGACGAAGCGGGTCAGATGGCGAACGAGATACTGCATTAGCGTGTCAGGGCCGTTTCGATGGGATAGCTGATGTAGGTTTGAAAGAGCGCCATGTGGATCTGGTCGCACTGCTTGCGCGCGCTGGCGACGTAACGCGCGAGATGCCCTTCCATGATCTCGTCGATCGTGCCGAAGTTGAGCGCGGCGCGCAGCCGGCCGGCGAATCGCTCGGGACGCCCGTTCGCCTCCCGGCCGTGCATGCGCGCGATCGCGCGCAGCGAGTCCTCGATCCGATCGGCCGCGAACCGGACCGACCGCGGGCACTCGGCGTTGAGGAGCAGAAACTCGATGAGTCGCTCCGGCGTGACGTCGGCCGTATACGTCCGGCAATAGGGCTCGAACGCCGCGCACGCGCGCAGCAGACCGACCCACTCGGCGTACTCGCCGATGCTGGCCTTGGCGGCGGCTTCGGCGCTCGTGGGCTCCGGGAAATACGCCTCGAGCATCGACGCGGTCGTCGTGGCGCGCTCGATGTACCGGCCGAGCTGCATGTAGTGCCAGCCTTCGCCGTGACGTGAGCGTGGCCTCGGTCACGCCATGAAAGAGATGCGTGCCCTCGATCACCGATCGCATGAACGATCCCGCGTCGCCGTCTTCCTGATGCGCGGCGTCACGGACGCCGAGGTAGAGGCTGTTGAGTTGTTCCCACATCTCGGAGCTGATCTGTTCGCGGATCTGCCGGGCGTTCTCGCGCGCGGCCGCGACGCATCCGGCGACACCGGCGCGATGTCGGCAACTCGAGCCGGGGGCCCGAAGCCCGATCGGCGCCTCGCCCACGGCCGCGAGCAGGCGACGGCCGACGGCGTTCGTCGGATCGTCGAGCGTCAGGCGCTGATGAACGAGGATCACGCGCGCGGAATGCTCGGCACGCTCGAGGTAGCGGCTAACCCAGTAGAACGAATCGGCAACTCGCGACAGCACGTCCGTTACTCCGACAGGACCCAGGTGTCTTTGCTGCCGCCGCCCTGCGAGGAGTTGACGACGAGCGAACCCCGTCGAAGCGCGACGCGCGTCAATCCGCCGGGGACCACCGTGCAGTCCGGACCGTTGCAGAGCACGTACGGGCGAAGGTCCACGTGCCGCGGCTCGATGCCGTCATCGAGAAAACTGGGCGCGCCCGACAGCGCCAGCGTCGGCTGCGCGATGTAGTTGCGCGGATTCGCCAGAATCCGCTCCCGGAACTCCGCGCGCTGGGCGGCCGTGCTGTGCGGGCCGATGAGCATGCCGTACCCGCCCGATTCGCCGACGGCTTTGATGACGAGCTCGTCGAGATGCTCGAGCGCATACGCGCGGTCGTCGTCGTTGGCGAGCAGATACGTCGGAACGTTCGGCAGGATGGGCTCTTCGCTGAGGTAGAACCGGATGATCGCCGGCACGTAGGCGTACACGGCCTTGTCGTCCGCCACGCCCGTGCCGATGGCGTTGGCCATCGCGACGTTCCCGGCGCGATACGCGTTGAACAGTCCCGGCGACGCCAAGCGACGAGTCGCGACGAAACGCCAGCGGATCCAGGAAGTCATCGTCCACGCGCCGGTAGATCACATCCACGCGCTGCAGGCCGCGCGTCGTGCGCATGTAGACGATGTTGTCGTGGACGAGAAGGTCGCGGCCTTCGACGAGCTCGACGCCCATCTGCCGCGCGAGAAACGCGTGCTCGAAATACGCCGAGTTGAAGACGCCCGGCGTCAGGACGACGATCGTCGGGTTCGACTGCTGGGCCGGCGCGAGCGACCGGAGCGCGCCCAGGAGCAGCTGCGGCGTAGTGATCGATCGGCTCGATCTCGTAGTCGGTGAACAGCTTCGGGAAGACGCGCTTCGTGATCTGGCGGTTCGTCAGCATGTACGAGACGCCGCTCGGCACGCGCAGGTTGTCCTCGAGCACGGCGAACGATCCGTCGGGCAGCCGGACCAGGTCGGTGCCCGCGACCGAGATCCGCACGTCGGCGCGGTGATACAGACCGCGCATCTCGCGCCGGTAGTGCTGCGCGGTGACGACGAGCTCGCGCGGCACGACACCCTCAGCGAGGATGCGGCCGTCGGTGTAGACGTCTTGCAGGAAGAGGTTGAGCGCGAGCAGCCGCTGCGACAGGCCGCGGCTGATGTGATCCCATTCGTCGTGCGTCAGGATGCGTGGCAGCAGGTCGTACGGGAAGACGCGCTCGGTGCCGCCCTTGTCGCCGTAGACCGTGAACGTGATGCCCTGCTGGAGGAACGCGGCGTCGGCCTCGCGCTGGCGGCGTCGCAGGTCGTCGACCGGAAGGTCGAGCAGCCGGGCGAGCAAGGCGCGGTAGGCCGGACGCGGCTGACCGTCGGCCTCGAACATCTCGTCGAAGTAGCCGCCGAGCGTGTAGCCCGCAAAGAGCGGTGAGAGTGCCGCCGGACCGCCCGAGACGGACGCCATGCGTGAGTTAAAAACGTACCGGCGGTCCAGTCAAGCGACGCGAATGTTGGTCCGGACGAAATTGGCGACAAAAAAGTGGTCGGGTGAATTCTTCGCGAAGAATTCACCCGACCACTTCTTGTTACCAGCGCAGGCCCATGGCCTTGGCGACGAACCCGACCAGCGGCGCGCTGGCCCGGCAGCACTCGATGTAGCGGTCCAGGAAGTCTGGGCGCACAGACGTCTTCCTCGGAGAACGACGTCAGCGTGTAGAAGTCCTTGAACCGCAAGTCCTCGACGAACCGGTGAGCCGGGTCGAACCCGGCTGGGGCCCGGGAGAGCCGGTCGCCCTCAATCTCGATGCCGGTCCGCTTCACGGCCGCCCAGCCCTTGCCGTTCTGTACGATGGCCGTCCGAATCCTGGTAAGGGTCGGCATGTCCGGGTGGTAGATCCCGCCACCGCCGAACGAGTCTCCGGGCTCCAGATGCAGGTAGAAGCCGGGCACGGATGCCAGCGCTCTCTTTTTGTCCCTCTTGGCCTCGTGCGAAAAGCTCGCGGCGACATTGACCTTGTACGGCGACTTGTCGGCCGAAAACCTCGTGTCCCGGTAGATCCGGTAGAGCGATCCGCCGGTCCGCCGCGGATCGGCGATGACGGCTCGGCTGATGCCTGAGAGGCGCGGGCCCACGTCGGCAATGAAGCGCAGCATCGGCGCCTCGACGTCCGTCGTGAAACGCGCCCGGCGTGCCTGGAACCACTCGCGGTCGTTGTGAGACTTGAGCTGTCGGAGGAACGTGAACAATGCCGGGGTGAAGTATGTGGTCATGCCGTCCTCCGTCCACTCGACCGGCCAATTCGTTTCGAACGGTGTCCAAGACTTACGACGGCCGTTAGTCATTCGGCGCTCGGACGTTGCGAGAACGAGCGCGGCCGGGTGGCCCTCGTTATGCATTGTCTCGCTGAACTCACGCCTCGCGAAACTCCGCGATGCGGTGGACGTATTGACACATATCGGAAGCGTGCACGACATGAAAGCCGTACTGGAAGTCGGAGACGATCGACGATTCCTCGCGGAAGTCATTTCGCGGGATCGTGAGCTGTATGACGTGGTGTCCCGCCACGGACTGACCGAACACGACCTCCTGGGGGCGTTGCGCCACCTGCATCAGCAGGGCAGACCCTTGGGAGACCTGTGGGCCCTGGTCTCACACGCAGCCAGACTGAAAGCCGTCTCGCTGGCCGCCGTCGGCGGCTAAGCCCCTTGCCCCTCGCCTGAGGGTAGACTCATACGTCACGAAGGCGCGGCGGCCTGCCGCGCCTTTTGCCTGAGAGCGAGAGGGACATGACTAGACGGTTAGAGTTCGGGAGCAATCCGCGAAACGTCCTGCTTGGCGTGCTGATGCTCGGCTGGGCAGGCCTTGTGGCCTCGTGCGGAGGCTCTGGCAGCGCTGGCGCGTCGTCGTCGGCGCGGCGGTCGCCCCCCCGGCGTCCCCCGATGTCTGGGCCGTCGTCGACGGCCGTGAGATCCGCCGAGACGAAGTCGAACGGGTCTACCGCGCGTCCCTTCAGGACGCCGCGGCCGTGCCAACCCCTGAAGAATCCCTGAACACGAAGTTGGGAATCGTGGAGGAGCTGATCAGCCAGGATCTGCTCACCGCGCGTGCGGCCGCATCCGGGCTCGAGCCGACCGCCGCTGAGATCGATGCGGCGTTCGCCGAGCGCAAGCGGGGCATGAGCGACTCGGACTTCCAGAAGCGGATGAACGAGCGCAGCCTGACGATGGACGACGTGAAACGGGCGATCCGCCGCGAGCTCGCGGCGCAGAAACTGTTCGAGCGCGACGTGACCGGCAAGGTGGTCGTGAGCGATCAGGACGTGACCTCGTTCTTCGAGCGCAACCGGGCGCGCTTCAACATCACCGAGACCCAGTACCGTCTCGCCCAGATCGTGGTCACGCCCGTGCGCGATCCGCAGCTTCGCAACCGCATGAACGACGACGCCGGATCGCCAGCGGCCGCGCAGCAGAAAATCCAGATGCTCCTGACGAAGCTCCGGGGCGGCGGCGACTTCGCGCAGCTCGCGATGGACTACTCCGAGGACCCGAACACGCGTGGCGCAAGGCGGCGACCTCGGATTCGTGCCCGTCTCGGCGCTGCAACAGTCGTCACCCGGTCTTCAGCAGGTGGTGGCCAAGACGCAGCCGGGCAACGTGACGGCGGCCATGGCTGGCAATGTGCACATGCTCGTGATGGTCGTCTCGCGCGAAGACCCCGGTCAGCGCACGCTCGACTCACCGACCGTCCGTGACGGCATTCGCGACATGCTCCGCGAGTCGCGGACGCAGACGCTGCGCAGCGCTTACGTCGCTGCCGCGCGCGACGAGGCGAAGATCGTCAACTACCTCGCGCGCGAGGTCGTGTCCGCTCAGGGCGCTCCGCCGGCGAGTTTGCTCGCACCGGCGCCGGCGGCGCCGACGGCGAAATAGGCGTTCAAGAAGTTCGAGGAGGCCGGGGAGTTCGACAGGTAACTCTCCGGTCTCTTCGACCCCTCGACCTCCTCGACCCCTTCGAACCCCTCGAACCCCTCGAACTCCTCGACCCCTTCGAACCCCAGATCCGAGGACCCGCGATCGTCACGTACCTGCCAGTGAGTCGACCCGGTCGTCGCCCTTCGAACGGACTAGCATGGGCCATGGCGCCACTCCGCACCGCCGCCAGCGTTTCCCAGGGCGGCTCGAGGACGACTATCGCTTTCAGCTGACTCGACTGGCGCGCCCAGCGGGTCGGCCTCGTGCTGCTCGTCGGGCTCGTGATCGCCGCGGCCGTCGGTTGGTTCGGGTCGCCCGGCGTCATCCTGCGGGTCGTCACGATCTACGGTTTCCTGCTGTTCGTCTTTCGGGTCGCCGGCAAGCGCACCGTGGCCGAGATGACCAGCTTCGACCTCATCGTCCTGCTCGTCATTGGTGATGCGACGCAGCAAGGACTGATCGGCGACGATTTCTCGGTCACGACGGCGGTCGTAGCGGTGAGCTGCCTGATCCTGATCGACGTCGCGCTCGGTCAGGTGAAGAACCGCTGGCCGGCAGTCGATCGCGTCGTCGACGGTGTTCCGCTGATTCTGATCTTCAAAGGCGAAATCTTGCGAGATCGGATGGAGCGGGAAGGCGTGGACATCAACGACATCCTGGAGGCCGCCCGCGAGCAGAACGGCATCGAGAATCTCGACGAGATCGAATACGCCGTGCTCGAACGGCACGGCGGCATCTCGGTCATTCCGAGACGGCCGTCCGCGTCAGAAAACCCAGGAAGCGAGCAGCAGCCCCGCAAGTAGAGCCGCAGGCAGCACGATACCGCCGCCGACAAACACAAGGCGGCGAATTGATCGGTCGGATCGTGCGGACGAGTCGCCCGCGAGACCGATTATCCCGGTCAGCACCACAAACGCCACAGCCGCCAGCCACGAGACCTCGGAGGACACTTCGTGAAGTGTACGCCAGGTCGACAGGTACGACGGGTCGACAGGTCCTCGGAACGAACTATCGCTCGTCATCTTCCTTACTTCTCTACGAACTGAAGAAGGTGATTGCGTCAGTTGATTCCTTGGACCTGTCGCACCTGTCGTCACCTGTCGTACCTGGGAACTAGTATTTGAAGAGGAGCTGGATTCATCACGATTTCCAGTTCCAGCAGGCCGTCGTGCGGCCAGAAGGTGCCTCGAGCGGCGTCTTCTTCGCTCGGCCAGACTTCGTCATCGACATGCACTCGCGAGCCCGTCCAACCGATGCGCAGGTCACGTCCCCGCTGGACAGGCAGCGCGAGCGGCGGGTGCCGCTCGTCGATCCGCGCCGTGAGGTATTCGCGCAGTGTCATCCGATCGCCGGGACCGACGAGCACCAGGTCGAGATAGCCGTCAGACCAGTCCGCGTCTGGCGCGAGCCTGACATTGGGGCCGATTGACGGGATGTTCATCGCCTGAATCGCTACGTAATTCCCTGACAGGTCGCGGCCATCGAGCACGACCCGGCACTCGTGCGCCGGGTAGTCGGCAAGGATCTCCCGCATGACCTTGAGATCGCGACGGAGCTCGTCCTCGGGTCGATCGGGACGGGCCTCGCGCGATGTCACCGGCGTCAACGCCGCGATCGTGACGGCAATCGGACCGAGGCCTGCACCTTCGAACATCACGCGCGGCCCGCAGCATCCCCGTACGATCGCGGTATCGAACGCCACGCGAACTCCGCCCTCCCAGCCCTGAACGAGATCGCTCGCCTCGCCCACGATCCCGAGAGTCTTGGCAAGGTTGTTGGCGGTGCCGGTCGGGACGATGGTGATGGCGACGTTGGTGCCGATGAGCCGGCGCGCGACATCTCGGATAGTGCCGTCGCCTCCGGCGATCGCCACGAGATCCGTCGGCGCCGCCAACGCGGCGGCGACCGCGGTCGGATCCTCGGTGGACGCGTAGGTTGCCTTGTGTCCGGCGGCAGCTGCGAGCGTGACGAACTCCGCACCGGTGAGCATGCCTTCGCCGGAATGCGGATTCTGAATGATCGTCACGCGCATCGCGGCCTCTTGCTGCACGAACCGTACCCCGTCGCTGATTGGGTTCTGGTCCTCGTCGCACCTACTCACGGGTCATTTCTCCCTACGAACGGCATCCCGCTGTCTGGTGGGTACCCGAACGTCAGAGGGCGCAACAGGTTGACGTCGGCACCACGTGGCACCGCGTTTGCTCTCTAGTTCGAGGAGTTCGAAGGGTCGAGGTCGAGGTAGTTCGAAGAGGTCGACGAGTTCGAAGAGGTCGACAAGTTCGAAGGGAGCACAACAATGAATCGGGATCAGTTCTCAGGACAGTGGAAGCAGATCAAGGGAGAGGCCCAGCGGATGTGGGGCAAGTTGACCAATGACGACCTGGACCAGGTCGAAGGCAACGCCACGAAGCTGATCGGCCGGCTTCAGGAGCGATACGGCTACGCGAAGGAAGAGGCGGAAGCCGAGTTCGATCGGTTCCTGACCCGGTATCCGGACCCGGCGACCGGCGGGGTCAGATAGGGTTCGAGGGGTCCGCAGGGTTCCAAGGTTCCAGCGTTCCAAGGTTCGGGTTCGAGAACCCTGAACCAGAACCCTGGAACCCTGGAACCCTGGAACCCGTTACGGATTGATCCAGTAACTGAACTTGATCGCGAAGACGTTGTTCGTGTGGCCGTCGCCGCCGAACAGCGACGCCGAACGCACGCCGCGCCTCGAAGTCGGTCATCGGCTCGTCGTTGAGGCGATCCTGCTGCCAGACCACGTAGAGCGTGCTGCCCGGACGGTACTCCCAGCGCAGCACGGCATTGCCGCGGAGCGACCGTGTGGTGAAGCTGCGGTCGGTCACGGTGAACGAGCGCGCTGGGCCCTCGCCATCCGGATCGATCAGATAGCGGTTGTCGGACTGTGAAATCGTCCCGATGTCCTCGCCGTACGTCTTGAAGTCGTATTCGCGCGGCCGCTGGAATTCTCGTGGCGTGCCGTAGTCGCCGTTCGAGACGAGCGGTTGCGCGTAGAGCTCGAATGACAGATCGGGCGTGAACGTGTAGTTCAGCCGCGTGACCAGGCTGACTTCCGTCTGATCGAGGCGCGAGAAAATATATCGTGCGCCGTAGGTCGCGGCCATCGTCGCGTCCGCGACGGTCGTGACGTACTGAGCGTCCTGCGAACACGTGCTGGAAGCGCGGGCCGATCGCCAGATTCCAGCGCGGCGAGGTCCGAACGCTCATCGAGAGATCCCAGTATCGGTTGCGGCTGCCGGCGCTGGTCGGTCACGAGGTTGTACTCGAGGCTCCCCGTGATGGGTTTCCGCACGTCGGAGCGCACGATGCCGATGTAGCGTGCGACGGCCGGCCGATTCGCCAAGCGGGCCGCCGCGCGTGAACCGGTCGTCCGGGCGTTCCGGTTCGTACCAGACGCTCCCGTCCACCTGCCAGTAGCTCAGGTGCGTCATCGCGAGCCGCGTCCAGTAGAAGTGGTCGATCGTGTCGCCGTCGAAATTCTGCGCGTAGTTCACGTAGTTGGTGGAGCGCCAGTCGCGCCAGAACTTGCCGGGGGTGCGCTGGTTGTACGTGATGCCGTTGCCGAAGGCGCGCCGATCGGATCGCTGCAGGAAGCCGATGTCGTTGATCTCGTATCCCGGCGACACGAACTGGATCCAGCTGTCGGACGTCCAGTGCAGGCCGGCGGACTTGCGCATTTGCACGGACCCGGCCACGCCGCTCATCGACGTCGCCGTCGGATCGATGCTGACGTGCCCGGCGTCCGGCCGCTGGTAGTAGCGCGTGGACGATCGCTGGGTCGCCAGGATGGCCGTCGGGCTGCCCGCGACGCGGCTGCCGACGAGGAATCCGCTGAGGTTCCAGCCACGGTTCGCCCATTCGTGCACGAAGTCCAGGCCGCCGCTGTACGCGCTGTCACGAAGAAGCGCATCCGCCGCGGTCTCGCTCGGCAGGCCGCGGTTGGTGGTCGTGATGATGCCGCCGATCTGTGTCTGGCCGCGGCGGAGCTCGCGGTTGACGCGCCCGACGAAGTAGTTGGTTCCGGGTTCGACCAGGGCGCGCTGGGTGGCGCCGAGGGGATCCTGATACCGCGCGTGCTCCGCGTCCGGTGGTCGCGTTCAGCACGCCAATGGACCAGCCGCTCGCCGTTTTGCCGGCGACCTTCGCGGCGCCGAGAATCGTCGCCGTCGAGGGGATGTCCGCGTTGCTCGTTCCGACGCCGAGCTGCGGCGCCCGGCCGATCCGGCGCGGTGTACAGCACGCTCGCCGCCGCCGCGCTCGGACCGCCGACCGTGCCGCCAAACCGGAAACTGCTCGCGCCTTCGACGAAGAACGGGCGACGTTCCTCGAAACGCGTCTCGAACGCCGTCAGATTGATGACCGCCGGGTCCACTTCGACCTGGCCGAAATCCGGATTGGCTGTCGCCGTCAGCGTGAGGTTCGACGTGATGCGGTAGCGGGCGTCGAGCCCGGCCGCCGCATCCATCTCGCTGTCGCCGACGAACGGGTTCGTCGAGTCAGGCTGGAACGTACCCTGGCTGAGCACGTAGGGAAGCAGCTCGAGCTTGCGTCCAGGTCGCAGGCCACGCAGTCCCGTGAGGTCGCCGTACGCCGGCACGCCGCCCTTGCTCCGACTTCGGCGTGAACGAGAACATCGACAGCTCCTGCCGCCGATCGATCAGCCGTTCGAGCTGCAGACCCCACATCTGCTCGTCAGCCACAGTGAAACGGAGCTGGCTGAACGGAATCCGCATCTCGGCGGTCCAGCCGTCGGCGTCGATCGTCGCCGCCGCGTCCCACACCGCGTCCCATGCCAGGTCGCCGTCACCGCTGCCGCCGAGAGATTGCCGCGTCGCGACGGACGCCCGCCGGGTTCACCTCGAACCGGAACGCCGAGCGCCGGTCGTAGTAGCTGTCGAGGCTCACTCGGAACCAGTCCGACGACGTGTTGACCATGTCGCGTCGGCCAAGGCGGGACGTGACCGTGCCGCGGTCGTGCATCCTCGCCGCGATGTACATCGCCTCGTCGTCGTACGCGATCCGGACCTCGGTGGCTTCGCTCGCCGGCACGCCTTCGTCGGGGTCGCGCTGCACGAACAGCGCGATCACCGGCGCTCCGCTCCAGGCCGCGTCGTCGAGCCGGCCGTCGATGGCTGGGGCGGTCGGCGTGCGGACGGCGGCGGCGCGAGGCGCGGCACTGGCGTCAGCTGCGCGGGCCGTGCCCGGGAACGCGCCCGGGTCAGCAGACTGGGCGATCGCCAGCCCTGGTAGGAGAGCCGCTGCAAGTGCGGCCAGAGGACCGACAATGATGGAACTTCGTGACATGACCAGCCGTCGAGTTTAACACCGGCCGGGGACCGACCCCGATTGCCGAAAGGCGCGTCTAGCCCGGCCCGCGAGGTGGAATCGATGATCGAAGCCCTACGGCTGATGTCGACAGCAGCCCTGCTCTCGGCCATCATGGCGTGCGTGAGCGCCGGGGAGGAGCAGCGCCGTCCATCCGACAACGGCGGGATGCCGCGCGGGTCGCGGAGCGAGACCGCATGGTGGACACGCAGATTCGCGCGCGAGGTGTCGCGGACGAACGTGTCCTCGCGGCCATGCGTCGCGTGCCGCGGCATCGGTTCGTGCCCGAGGAGCATCAAGCCCGCGCCTATGACGACACGCCGCTGCCCATCGGATTCGACCAGACCATTTCGCAGCCCTACATCGTCGCGTACATGAGCGAGGTGCTCGACACACGGTCCGACCGACCGGGTGCTCGAAATCGGCACCGGGTCCGGCTATCAGGCGGCCATCCTCGGCGACCTCGTGCGCGACGTGTACACGATTGAGATTGTGGAGCCGCTTGCCACTCGCGCCCGCGAGACCTTGGCGGCGCTCGGGTACTCGAATGTGCACGTTCGTCACGGCAACGGCTACCTCGGCTGGCCCGAGGCCGCACCGTTCGACCGCATCATCGTCACCGCGGCGCCCGACGAAGTGCCCGGGACGCTGACCGATCAGCTCGCCGCCGGCGGCGTGATGGTCGTGCCCGTCGGACGTGGTGAGCAGATGATGACGATCGTGCGCAAGACCGAGCGAGGCGTCGCGACGACCGAGACACTTCCCGTGCGCTTCGTGCCGATGGTCGGCAAGGAACGGCCGTAGCTCCGTCACTCTGTCTCGTGGCGGGTCAATGCCGAGCGGGTGGTGCTCGCCGGCTGGACGCGCGCCATTCTGCTGCAGGTCGCGCACCCGCTCATCGCCGCCGGCGTCGTGCGGCACAGCTCGTTTCGCGACAATCCCGTTTCGTCAGCGCGCCGCCTGCATCACACCGTGCGCGCGATGCTGGGGCTGACCTTTGGCGACGCAGCGACCCACGCGCGCGTCATCGACGAAATCCGCGCGATCCACCGCCGCGTCCGCGGCCAGCTGAAGGAGGCCGTCGGCGTGTTTCCGGCTGGCGCCTTCTATTCCGCGGAAGATCCCGCGCTCGTGCTGTGGGTGCACGCCACCCTGCTGGAGTCCGTGCTCCTGGCATACGACGCGCTCGTGGAACCCATTGGTGTGGGCGACCGGGATGCGTACTGCCGTGAGGCGTCCAGCGTTGCGATCGAGCTTGGCGCGCGGACGGCTGACGTCCCGCTCGATTGGGCAGCGCTCGAACGCTACCTGTCTGATGTCCGGCAATCCGGAGCGATTGTCGTTGGGCCCGACGCGCGCGCGGTGTCGACATTGCTGCTGAGAGGCCGGTTCTCGACGTTGATGGGACCGGTCGCGTGGGCCAACCGGATGTTGACCGCCGGCTGGCTGCCTGCCGACCTTCGCGCCCAATACGGATTCGAGTGGAGCGACGCGCACGATCGCCAGTTCGGTCGCGTGGTTGCGACGGTGCGACGTGCGCGCCGCATGCTTCCGGACGCTGTGGCGCTGTGGCCGGAAGCGAGAAAGACCTAGCGGCTTAGGGCTCAAGGCTCAGGGCATGCGTCAGATAGGTTTTCAATTCGCCAGGATCGACGGCTGACGCCGCCGCTTCGTCGAGATAGAGCGTGACGTTGTCGTGCGTGCGAAGAATCGATGCCGGCACGTTGGGATCGATCGGTGACTCGAGCGTCGCCTTGACTGCAGCGGCCTTTCGCTCGTCCGGAACGATCACGACCAGTTCGCGCGCGCTGAGCATCTGCCGAACGGACATCGAGACCGCCGTCGTCGGCACATCCTCGAGCCGCGGCGAACCAGCCTTCGCCGACCTGTTGCTGCCGGCACGCTTCGTCGAGCGAGACGACGATGTACGGGTCGGTCGTGTCGAAGTCCGCCGGCGGATCGTTGAACGCGAGGTGCGCGTTCTCGCCGATGCCCAGCACCGCGAGGTCGATGGGCCGTTCCGCAATTGCGCGATTCAAACGCGCACGCGCCGCTTCGGGGTCGGAGCCCGCGCCGATTTCGATGAGATGGTAGCGGCCGAGGCTCGTCGGATCGATCAGGTTCGCGCGGAGCATGGTGCGAAAACTGGCGGGATGGCTGTCCGGCAGGCCGATGTACTCGTCGAGCTGGAACACCTCCACGCCGGACCAGTCGATCCCCGGCTGCCGGATGAGCGCGCGCTGGAAGTCCAGCTGCGACGCCGCAGTGGCCGGCACCATGCGCACGTCGCCTTGCGCGGCGATGGCGCGCGAGAGCGACGACGCGACATGGCGCGCCGCAGCCTCGCTCATGGCCTCCCGATTCGGAAAGACGAAGACTTTCATTGGGGTATTGTCTCTTATCGTTCCCCGTTCCCCGTTCCCCGTTCCCCGTTCCTCGTTCTTCCTCGTTCTCGAACTCATCGAACTCCTCGCGTCGCCTCGCACAGGTTCCCAAACCTGAATCCTCGTGCCTTCAGCAACGGAATGAGTTCCGCTGTCGCCTGGACCGTGCGCTGCCGGTCGGCGCGCGGGTTGACGTGATGTCCATCGTGCATCACGACGATGTCGCCGTCGGAGGCGCGTTCGGCGAGGCGGCGCGCCAGCCGTTCGGGCCGAGAGGCGCGCCACCAGTTCCAATCCCACATGCCGAAGCTCCAGCCGGCGAGCGTGTAGCCCGCCCGGTCCAGGCCGGCGTAGAGCTCACCGCCGCGCCAGCCGGCATGCGGGCGGAACAGGGGGCACGGCCGATGACCGCTGAGCCGTTCGATCTCGGCCGCTTGACTCTCGAGCAGCTGACCGAGCTCGTCGCGAGACTTCAACAACATGCTGCGCGTGTGTGAGTGCAGCGCGATGGCATGGCCGTCGTCCGCGGCACGCGTGAGGATGGCGCGCGGTCTCTTCGGTGACATGTCGCGGAATCACAAAGAACGTCGCGGTGATCCCGTCCCGTTCAAGCACGTCGAGCAGCGCCGGCGTGGCATCCGCATTCGGTCCATCGTCATAAGTCAGATAGATCACGGGCGCGCCATCGGTTGATGGCGCGTGCCAGACCGAGCGGTCCGGGCCCGCGTATTCGAGGAGAAACGGGAACGGCGCGGTGTGCGCCAGGGTGATCAGACCGACGGCCAGCGCGGCCAGCCACCACATTGGGGCAAGATAGCACTCGGCACAGGAGGTCGGTCGTATGCAGGGAGTCCTGACGATGGCGGCGGTCGTGGCGTTGACGGCTTCAGCGCTGGCCGGCACAGGTCGTCCTGCGGCCGGAGTTCGTGGATGCACGCGGCGTCAGCCAGTGGGACATCGACGGCAGCGGTCAGTGGCGGATGGCCGGCAGCATCCTTCAGCTTGCACACCGCGGGCGTGCCGGCGGGTCCCATCCGCAAGCCGGCCGCGATGGCGATCTTCAAGAGTGAGCCGGTCGGCGACTTCACGCTGGACGTCGATCTGCGTTCGACGGCGCCGGTCGACCTCGACGTCCGGGACGTGCTGCTCATCTTCGGCTATCAGTCGCCGACGCGCTTCTACTACGTGCACCTGTCCAAGAAGACGGACGCGGTGCACAACGGCATCTTTCTCGTGAATGACGCGGACCGAAAGCGTCTCGATCCGCCAACGAGCGTCGGCCGCCTCGTGGACCAGGAGTGGCACCACGTGCGGCTCGTCCGCGCGGTCCGCCAGCGGTCAGATTCAGGTGTTCTTTGGCTCGGATCCGGCGCCGGTTCTCTCGGCGGTAGACGCCACGCTGCTCGACGGGTCGTGTCGGCGTGGGATCGTTCGATGAGACGGCCGAGTTCCAGGGACTGGCCTGAGCCCTAAGCCTTGAGCCTAGCGGGGTCAGTCCCACTTGCGCAAGCCGTGCAGCCTTACGCCGTTAGAAATCAATCAGCCGCGTGTATTTGACGACGAACGACCGTCCGAGCGTCTCGAGCGACGTGTAGTCCGTGAAGTCCCGGCGATCGTTGTAGACGATGAACAGGCCCGTGCCGCTGCGGTTCAGGATCGCGAGCCGCACGTTCGACGAGAACTGTCCGGTCTGTCCGTTGTGCTGGAGGAGCGCCGACACGCTCGCCAGCGGCGTGAAGGAATAGATCACCTTGATCGGCACGAGATGCGTGACGAACGATCCCGACGGCAGCGACGCGTCCTGACGCGTCCAGCCGAGGCTGGCCGTCAACGCGGCGCTGAAGCGGTAGTCGCTCGCTATCTCAATCGAGTTGTAGTCGCCGTCGTAATAGTGCCCCAGCCGGTATCGCACGAGGGCGGTCACTGGCGCGCTCGGGTTGTGCTGGAACTCGAAGCCGTTCTGCCACCACGTGTAGAGGCCGGGAGGAATCACGACCTGCTGGCCGTCGCGGTCGAAGACGATGAACGGCTGCGTCGGCCGGTCCTGGTTGCGGTCGATGAACCAGCCGAACCGCCCGCCATAGGCCGGCTGAATCTCGAACGGGTGCATGTGGATGAACGACGTCTGAAGCGTCCCGTCCAGGCCGTAGAAGGCGTTGCTCGAGAAGTGCGGCGAGAACCGCCGAATCCACTCGACCGTCTTTGGTTGGTACTGCAGGAACAGGCGGAACTCGGGGCGCCTGAACCCGCGGCGGGGGAGGAAGCCCACCTCCGGATTGAACCGCTCGCCGACTTGCGACAGCCCGCCGGACACCTGCCAGAGGTTGTTCGTGAAGTTGTAGAACGCGCGGCCGGCCTGGTCGCTGCCGGTGTCGCCGGGTGAATCCGTGCGCGCGATGAAGAACGATGCCCGCTGGCTGTCCGACAACTGGATGTCCGCGTCGGCGCCGTACGACCGGTTCCACTTGTTCGTGCCCGACAGTTCGTCGTTCGGTCGCGTACTTCCCGACGAAGATCGCGCCGTACGTCGAGCGTCCGACTTCCTTCTGCGCGCGGAACACGCTGAAGTTCGTCGACGGCGCGACCTGCGCCCCCGACGCGTCCTCCGCATCGTCCGTCTGGATGTTGAGGAACCCGACGTTCCAGCCGCCGGCCAGCTTTCCGCTCAGCCGGCTGCCCGCGATGATGTCGATCGGCCGTCCTGACGAGGAGAGTCCGATGCGCCGCGAGAAGAACAGATCGATCGACTGCGGCTGGCCGAACTGAAACGTCGACGCGTTCTCGAGAAAGAACGGCCGCTTTTCCGGAAAGAACAGATCGAAGCGGGTCAGGTTGACCTGTTCCTCGTCGGCCTCGACCTGCGCGAAGTCCGTGTTCACCGTCGCGTCGAACGTGAGGCTGGGCCGCACGCCCCACTTGAAATCGACGCCCGCCGTGCCCCGGCGATTCAACTGATCGACGCTGCGCGTGAAGTCCTTGTTGGCGGACCCGAGCACGTACGGAATGATCTTCACGTCGCGTCGTGTCGGCAGCGTGAGGCCGGTCAGCTTCGCGGCCTGCGAGATGCGGTAGATGTTGTAGCCGCGCGGGATCGGCGACAGATACACCTGCTCGTTCTTGTGCCGGATGTTGCGCATGACGTTGAAGCCCCACGTCATGTTGGTGCCCGTCGAGTAGCGGAGCGTCTTCAGCGGAATCGCCATCTCGGCTTCCCACCCTCGATCGGTCACCTGCGCCCGCACGACCCAGTCGCCGTCCCAGTTGGGATTGAACGACGTGATGCCGCCGCGCTGCGAGCCGCCGCCCGTTCCCCCCGTGCCGCCGGCGAACACGATGCCGCTCGTCTGTCCCTCGCGCGACACCTGACCGTCGTACTCGATGCCGACCGGATTGGTGCCGAACACGAACGCGTTCTGGTTGTCGTTGAACGTATCGAAGATCAGGATGATCGAGTCGGTCTCGGTCAGCGACGCGTCGCGACGCGACTGGGACAGGATGACCCGCGACGGATCGTCGAAGCAGATCACGCCGATGTAGACGTGCGTCGCCGTAAACAGGACCCGGACGTCGGTGCGTTCCGTCGCCGGCGCGCCCTCGATCGGATCCTGCTGCGTGAAGTCCGCGAACGGCGTGGCCTGCTGCCACACATCGTCGGTCGACGCGCCCGTCGATCGTCGGCACGGCCGAGTCAGCGGGCAGTGTCGTCGCCGGCAGCTCGCGGCGCGACGCCGCCGGCGCGGTCTGCGCCATGACGGGCCGAACGCCACCCGTGAATGACAGGACGAAGGAGACGATGAGAAGACGGCCGGTTGCAACAAACATCAGCGGTGCCAGGGAGACGGGCGCCGAGAGTCTATCGCACGCGATCTCAGGCCCGGCTCTTTGCGGCCTTCAGTTGTTCGTGCTGGGGGTGCTTCGTGTAGAACGGGTCCAGGGGGAAGCAGCCGGACACGAGCCGATTGCGCGGCCCGGTCGTGCAGTCGCTGAACGTCCGGCAGATCGCCGCGCGCTTGAGCGGGCGGCCCGCCAGCACATCGGCCGGGAGTTCCGGGTACGACAGCACCATGCGGCCGAGGCCGACGACGTCGATGCGCCCATCGGTGACGGCGCGCTCGGCCACGTGCGGCAGCCACTCCTGCAGGTAGCTGTAGCCCGTGCCGACGAACGTCACGTCGGGGAACGCCGTCTTCAGGCGGGCGGCGGCGTCGATCTGGCGGGCCACGCCCGCCAACGGATCTTCCGGCGGATCGTAGCCGTCGCTCGGCGGGAAGAGCGCCGGCCGCTGCACGTGCGGGCAGTAGTACGGACTGCCGGCCGTGACGCACACGAACCGGATGTCCATGGCTCGCAGCCGCGACAGCACCTCGCGCGCATCCGCGAGCGTGGCCTCCATGTCCTCGTCATTCAAGAGACCGAAGGCGTGCGGGTAGCCGGCGCCTGGCTCGATCTCGGCGACGCCGGCGCCATCGGGACCGCGCCGGTGGGGCACCGTATCGAACACGGAGAGCCGCACTCCGATGCCGACGCCAGGGCAGGTCGCGCGAACGCCCTCGACGATGTTTCGCAG
Source organism: uncultured Acidobacteriota bacterium (assembly GCA_963793255.1). Lineage (GTDB taxonomy): Bacteria > Acidobacteriota > Vicinamibacteria > Vicinamibacterales > SCN-69-37 > CAVTYZ01. The sequence continues at coordinate 192,533 of CAWBZK010000007.1, read as the reverse complement.
AAAGCGGAGGCGGTTGTCGAGTGAGCCACCGTACCGGCCCGGGCGGCTGCGCGCGCTCAGGAGCTCGTGGCCGAGGTAGCCGTGGCAGTGCTTGAGATCGAGGAACTGGAACCCGAGCCCGGCCGCCAGTCGCGCGGCCGCCACGAAATCGTCCGACAGCCGGTCGAGCTCGTCGTCGGTCAGCACGCGAACGCCGTGCGGCGAATCGCGCGTCGAGCAGCGGGTGCGCGTACGCGACGAGTGGGTCGGGCGCGTGGTCGAGCCGATGGCGCGCGAACCGGCCCGAGTGCGTGAGCTGCAGGCCGACGAGGAGCGCGTCCGCCGACGCGCGACCGAAACGTTCCGCATGCGCGTCCCGGAGCGTTGTCAGCAGGCCCCCGATACTCGACGCGTTCGCCGGCGTCAGCAGCAGTTGTTGCGGGTTGGCGCGGCCGTCCTGCCGGACGGCCACGGCTTCGCCGCCCCAGATGAGCGCGGCGCCGCTCTGACCGAATCGCTGCCAACGGCGCCTCGTCAGGTCTGACGCCGCGCCGTCATCGGTGCCGTCCCATCCCTCCATTGGCAGGATCGCGAACCGATTGGCGAGTGGTCGCCCGTCTACGGTCAGTGGTCGCGCGAGGGGAGACGCGCCGGCCGGCGCCAACGTCGCGTCGAAGGGCAGCTGAATCCCGGCGGCGGCCAGGTGCGATGCGAACGCCTCGGCCGTCTTGAATGACGCGACGCGAGGGTAACGGACGGGCATGCGGCGAGAAGCTATCACGAGGCTTGGGGCTTGGGGCTTGAGACTCGCGCCCCGTCGCTTCCGACTTCTGCCTTCTCACTTCTAACTTGATCAGGTTCGGCCCTATCATTCCCCCCGTCCCATGATCGTCATCGATCGCATTCGAACGCCGCAGGAGCTCGTGCCGGCGATCGATTTCATGTTCACGCTGTCGGCCGTCAAGATCCGGTCGATCGAAGACACGTGGGCAGCGGCTGACGGCGCGCCGGTGTTCACGGTGGACGGTCAGGTACACCTCGCGTGGGTGGACGGAGTGGACGCAGGGGTTTCAGTTCGGGTCCGCGCTGCTGCAGTTCGACGCGACGGGTGATCGCAAATTTCTCGAGCTGGGCCGAAAGCGCACGCTGGAGCTCATGCCGCCCCACGTCTCGGCCACGGGCGTCCACGATCACGGATTCAACAACGTCAGCACCTACGGCGCGCTCTGGCGTCTCGCACGCGAAGGGCGGTTCAAACCGCCGGCGGGGGAGATCGAGTCGTACCGCCTCGCGCTCAAAGTGAGCGGCGCGGTGCAGGCCGGCCGATGGACCCGGCTGCCGTTCGGCGGATTCATCCACTCGTTCAACGGCGCGCACTCGCTGTTCGTGGACACGATCCGGACGCTGCGCTCGCTCGCGATCGCCTGGCAGCTCGGCCATCGGCTCCATGGCGAGCAGGACGCCGAGATCAGCCTGATCGATCGTCTGATTTGGCACGCCGCGTCGACGGCCGAGTTCTGCGTCTACTACGGGACTGGGCGCGACATCTACGACGTGCGCGGGCGGGTCGCGCACGAGTCGTTGTTCAATCCGCTCAACGGCAGCTACCGTGGACCGAGCTCGCAGCAGGGCTACTCGCCATTCAGCACGTGGACGCGCGGGCTTGCGTGGGCGCTGACCGGGTTTGCCGAGCTTCTCGAGTTCATCGATCGCGTGCCGAACGAGACGCTCGAGCGCCACGCCGGTCGCGTCTCGGTCGAGGGCTTCTTGATGGAGGGCGCGCGCGCGACCGCGGACTTCTACATCGAGCACGCGGCCGCGGCCGATGGCGTGCCGTACTGGGACACCGGCGCGCCCGGTCTCATGCAGCTCGGCGACTGGACCAGCCGTGACGCCGATCCGTTCAATCCGCACGAGCCCGTGGACAGCTCCGCGGCCGCGATTGCGGCGCAAGGATTGATTCGTCTCGGCCGGCGACTCGATCAGCAGCGGCAGGACGGCTCCCGCTATACGCAGGCGGGTCTTCGCACGCTGGCCAGGCTTCTCGATCCGGATGGTCCGTATCTCAGCTGCGCGCCGAAGCACCAAGGTCTGCTCTTGCACGCCGTGTATCACCGGCCCAACGGCTGGGACGCGCGTCCTGGCGGCGCGCCCACGCCACGAGGTGAATCCGCGCAGTGGGGCGACTATCACCTGCGCGAGGCCGCGCTCCTCGTGCGACGTCTTGCTGAAGGTCAGCCGTATCTGACGTTCTTCGCTCCAGAGAGCGAGCCGTGACGCGGCCGGTTGCGCTCGTTACCGGAGGCACGCGCGGGATCGGGTTCGGGATCGCGCGCGCGCTTGCCGGCCGTGGCTATGACCTGGCGCTCTCCGGACAACGCGCCGGCGAGGACGTCGCCACGGCCGTGGCCGCGCTCGAAGCGAGTGGGGGTGGCGCGGTCCAGTACGTTCGTTCCGACATTTCGTCGGCCGGTGACCGTGCGGCGCTGGTGAACGACGTGCTGGCGCGATTCGGGCGCCTGGACGTGCTCGTGAACAACGCCGGTCGCGCGCCGAGAGTCCGCGCGGACCTGCTCGACGCGACCGCCGACAGCTTCGAGGAGGTCGTCGCGACCAATCTCGAAGGTCCGTATTTCCTCACGCAGGCCATTGCACGGACGATGATCGATCTCCGCCGCCGGGAACCGGCGACTCGGCCGTCCATCGTGTTCATCACCTCGGTTTCCGCCGAGATGGCATCGCCGCACCGGGGCGAGTACTGCGTGAGCAAAGCCGGTCTGGCGATGACCGCGCGGCTCTATGCCGTTCGCCTCGCCGCGGAAGGCATCGCCGTCTTCGACGTGCGGCCCGGGATCATCGAGAGCGACATGACGGCGCCGGTCCGTGAACTTTATGACCGGCGGATTGCCGACGGTCTCGTGCCGGCCGGACGGTGGGGCACGGCCGACGACGTGGGTGCAGCCGTGGTGGCACTCGTGACCGGCGACGTGCCGTATGCTACCGGCAGCGTCCTCTATGTCGATGGCGGACTGCATCTTCCGCGGCTGTAGCCTAGAACCGGGTTCTTAGTCTTAAGATACCCGGTTTCCTTGATCGTCCTGCTCCTCACGACCGCGCTCTCCGCGCGGGCGCCCATGATCATCACGCTCGAGGACTTCGTCGCGGTGCCGATGACCGGCATGACCAGTGGCGTCGGGAATATCGGCTCGCTCGCGCGCGTCAACGTGCTCCGCGAAGAGCCCGGCGGCATCGGCCGCTTCTTCGTGAGCGATCTCAACGGTCCGCTCTACATCCTCGACAAGAAGACGAAGGCGTTCACGACGTATCTCGACTTCAACGGCCGCGACGCGCGACCGGGACTGTTCGACAAGCTGTCGACCTCCGCCGGCTTCGCCAACGGGCTGATCAGTTTCCAGTTCGATCCGGACTACCGCCGCAACGGCAGGATCTACACCATTCATCTCGAGGAGCCCGGCGCGCCAGGGTCGCTCGTGCCGGACGCGACGGGTGTGTCGGGCCTGAAGACCGCCGGCTACGCGCCGACTGAACCCGTCAAGACGCCGGGTCTCGTGGACCGCCACGCCGTGGTCGTCGAGTGGACGGACACGAACGTCGCCAATTCGACCTTCGAGGGCACGGCCCGAGAGCTCCTCCGCGTCGAGCTCAACACACGCATTCATCCGATGGGCGACTTGATCTTCAATCCGACGGCACGGCCCGGCAGCCCGGACTGGGGAGTGCTGTATATCGGCTGCGGCGACGGCGGCTCTGGCGAGCTCCGCAATGCGATGCGGCAGAATCCGCAGCGGCTCGACACGCTCGTCGGCAAGATCCTCCGCATCATTCCGGATCTCTCGTTGCACACGGGCACGAGCGACGTCAGCGAGAACGGCCGCTACCGGATTCCGCGCGACAACCCGTTCGTCTCGCTGGAAGGTGCGCGCAAGGAAGTCTGGGCCTATGGCCTCCGCAATCCACATCGGCTGACCTGGGACGTCGATCCCTCGAACGTCGTCGCGCTCGCAACTGCTCGCCTCGAGCATCGGCCTCCACTACTGGGAGACGGTCAATGTCGTCCGCAAAGGTGCGAACTACGGATACTCCGAGCGCGAGGGCCATCAACGGATGACGGATGAGAACCGGATGGTCGACCGTCCGGTTCCGGACGAGATTCCTGTACGCGTGAGCGACACGGTGACGAACGGCACGATCGTACCGACATACGCGGTGCTGGAGTATCCGCATGCGCCGGACGGCGGGGACGCGATTGCCGGCGGTTTCGTCTATCGCGGTTCGAAGCTGCCGGCTCTTCGCGGCAAGTTCATCTTCGGCGATATCTCGACCGGCAAGCTCTGGTACGCGGACTACGGCGAGATGCTGAAAGCCGACGACGGCAAGCCCGACACCATGGCGGCGCGCCACGAGGTGCACATCCGATGGACACCGCCCGGCGGCACCCAGCCGCAGGTGTATCCGGCGATGTTCCCGGTGGTGCTCGCGTCGTACCAGTCGCGCGGCGGCACGGATCCCGATCTTCCCGGCACCGCGACAGTGTCAGGGGAGGGCCGCGCCGACATTCGCCTGGCCGTGGACGCCGCGGGCGAGCTCTTCATCATCAGTAAGTCCGACGGAATGATACGGGCGGTGACGAAGGCAGAACAGTAAGGGGTCGAGGGGGTCGAGGAGGTCGCGAACCAGTCGAACTCCTCGACCGCTTCGACCTCCTCGAACTCCGCCCTATTGTTCGTAGTTGATGATGATCACCAGGTCCTCGGCGCCTGTTTGCTTGAGACCGTGCGAACTTCCCGTGCGCGTGAGGATAGCGGTGCCCGGAACGACATCCACCGGCTTGCCGTCGAGCGTCATTACCCCGCGGCCACTCAGCACGTAGTAGATCTCGTCCTCCTGTTGCACGTGATATCCGATGCCCGATCCGGGCTTGAGCACGCGCTTGCGGAATACCAGCCGAAGGTTCGGCGTCTTGCTGAAAAAGGAATGGCCCACGGTGCTGCCCCCGCCCTTGTGCGGGCCTGGCTCGTTGGCCGCGACTTCATTGTCGTGCTGGACGATGTAGCCGCCTGGTTTTGGCGCCGGCTGCTGCGCGAGGCCGGACAACGACGTGGTCAACAAGTAGAGCTGCGGCCAGCCAATACGCGACGCTGCGGGTCATGGGACCTCCAAGGAAGACCATATGATACGGGCTTAGGGCTCGAGGCTTAGGGCTCAAGGCCCTCCAGGAGAAATTCATGAAGCGCGCATTCGTTCTCACGATTGCGGTGACGCTCGTAACCGCGTTTGCCGCAGCTCCATGCCCAGCAGGTCACCACCGAAGAACTGAACGGCGTCCGCAACTTCAAACGGCTCGAGACCACGGTGGCGTGCGCCGGCGCGACGTCGGCCGAGTCGATGCCCGCCATCAAGAAGATGGGCTTCGCGTCGGTCGTCAATCTTCGGCAGGCGAGCGAAGCTGGCGCCGACATCGAGGGCTCCACCGCGGCGGCGAAGGCGGTGAACCTGAACTACGTCCACATCCCGTTCAACACCAGGCGCCCGAGGCGGCGGCCGCCGATCGGTTCCTGGCCGAGATCGCGAAGCCCGCAAACCAGCCGGCATTCATCCACTGCGGCGGTGGCGGCCGGGCGGCGACGATGTGGTTCATCAAGCGCATGGTCGTGGACAAGTGGGACGTCGAGCGCGCATCCGCTGAAGCAACGGCGCTCGGCATGAACAACGCGACGCTGAAGCAGTGGGCGATTGAGTATTCGAAAAGCAAAGGCATGTAGGGCATGTAGAGATGTAGGCCATGTAGAAAACCGAAACTGATTTTCTATATGGCCTACATATCTACATGTCCTACATGCCCAGCAGATGCTTCTGCACCTTCCCCAGCGCGTTGCGCGGCAGCGCCTCCACCCGCACGAACGTCCGGGGCACCTTGAAGGACGCGAGCGCTCGCGCGCAGGCGTCTCGTGCGGCGTCGCTGTCGAAATCGTCTGACGCGACGACGTAGGCGGTCGGCACTTCTCCGCGGACCGGATCGGGCATTCCAATCACCGCCGCCTCGCGGACCCCCGGGAGTTCGAGGAGCAGTTCTTCGATTTCACGAGGATAGACATTGAAGCCGTTCGAGATGATCAGGTCCGACGCCCGGCCGCACAGCGTGTAGTAGCCGTCGGCTGATCGGGAGGCGATGTCTCCCGTCCGAAACCATCCGTCGACGAATGCCGCGTGGGTTGCGTCCGGGTTGCGCCAGTAGCCCGCGAAGACGTTCGACCCGCGGACCAGTACTTCACCGCTGTCCTCGCCGGTCACGTCGTGGCCCGTCGAGTCCACCAGCCGCACGGAGACGCCGGGCAACGGCAGTCCAACCGTGCCGGCGCGCCGCTGACCGGTGTAGGGATTGGAAATCAGCATCAACGTCTCGCTCATGCCATAGCGTTCGAGGATCGTGTGACCGAACTGGTCGCGGAAAGCTTCGAGGACAGCTGCCGGCAAGGGCGCCGATCCGCTGACGAAGAGGCGCACGCCGGCGCCAAGCCGACGGGTGGTGGCCGGGTCCAGCTCGAGGAGCCGGACGTAGATCGTGGGCACGCCAAAGAACAGCGTCGGCTGGAACGAGTCGAACAGCGCCGCCGCCCCTTCGCGTTCGAAACGTCGAACCAGGCGCATCCGGCAGCCGGACGCGAGCCACGCGCAGACGCCGTTTGCCAGTCCATGCACGTGAAAGAGCGGCAGCACGGCCAGGTAGCGGTCGGCGTTCGTGATCCGCCACGCGGCCAGGATGTTCGCGGTGTTGGCCAGCAGGTTGTTGTGGCTCAGCACCGCGCCTTTCGAACGTCCCGTCGTCCCTGACGTGTAGATGATCGCCGCAGGGTCGTCGCCGTCGACGGCGTGGTGCACGCGGTCGGCTGACGCTCCGGCGGCCTCGGCCAGAAGATCGTCGAGTGCCACCACCGGCGCAGCCGAGGGCCACGCGGCTGGGTCCGGCGCCTCGGCCACGACCAGCCGTGGCGCCGCGTCTGCGACGAGGTGGGCGATCTCGCGGTCACGGTAGAGGACGTTGATCGGGGTGAATATGGCGCCGAGACGGACGGACGCGAGGAACAGGTCGATGAACTCGAGCCGGTTGGCGAGATACACGACGACGCGGTCGCCGGCGACGATACCGCGGCCCGCCAGCGCCCGCGCCATGCGATTGGCTCGCGCATCGATCTCGCCGAACGTCAACGTCGTGACGTCTCCGCCGGCGTCCACGTCGAGCGCGGGCTCGCTCGCTCTCGCGATGAGCGAGAGGTCGAAGAGGTCCGTCAATTGCATGGCGGCAGAATCGTACGCGGAAAAAGAGGTCGGGTCAGTTGTTTTCTGCGACAATCGGTGGCCATGAGCACGATCGGGAAGACGTTGCACGTGAAAGGCGAAATTCGTTCGGTGGACGACCTCACGCTGGAGGGGCGCGTTGACGGGCACGTGTTCTGCGAGGACGGCTGCGTGGTGCTCGGACCCACGTCGGACGTGCACGCGGACGTCCTGGCGCGCGACATCACCGTGTTCGGCAGGCACAGCGGCCAGCTCGTCGCGACCGACGTGGTCGACGTTCGTGCCGAAGGGACGGTCAGCGGGCAGGTGATTTCACGGCGTTTCATTCTGGATCCGGCCGCGAACTTCACGGGCCGGGTCGAGCCGCAGCATCTCGACGCGGCGGTCAACGTCGCGAAGTTTCACCAGAAGAAACGCGAAAACGCCGGATAGTGACCATTTGCTATTGGTTATTTGCTATTGGCTATTTGGGCATTGAGCTATTGGTTATTGGTCATTGATCGGCTTCCTCGAACTCACCCGCATCAATCGGCCAATACGCCAATGACCAATCCAAATGCCAATAACCAATAACCAATCGCAAATGGTTCGCATCGATTCCCACCAGCACTTCTGGCGGTACTCGCCGGGCGAGTACCGACTGGATCGACGATTCGATGGCGGCGATCCGCCGCGACTTCATGCCGGAGGATTTGAAACACGAGATGGATGCCGCGGGCTTCCACGCGAGCGTGGTCGTCCAGGTACGGCAGACGCTCGAGGAAACGCGCTGGCTGCTCGAGCTCGCGGACACCAATCCGTTCGTTGTCGGGGTCGTCGGCTGGGTGGATTTGCAGTCGCCGGCCGTCAACGATGAGCTCGACCGTGTCATGGCCCACCGGGCGCTGGTCGGCATTCGCCACATCGTGCAGGCCGAGCCGGACGGGTTCCTGGCCCGGCCCGCCTTTCACCGCGGCATCACGGCCATGACCGCGCGCGACCTGCCGTACGACCTGCTCGTCTACGCGCGTCAGATTGCCGCCGCCGACTCGCTGGTCGCTCAACATCCTGAACAGCGCTTCCTTCTTGACCACCTGGGGAAGCCCGACATCCGTGGCAGCGAGTACGACGCCTGGCGACGGGATTTCGACCGGCTCGCCGCGCGGCCCAACGTGTGGTGTAAGTTGTCAGGCTTGGTGACAGAAGCCGACTGGCGTCGATGGACGCCCGGTCAGCTGCGGCCGTACCTGGATCACGCCCTGGAGGCCTTCGGGCCATCGCGGCTGATGATCGGGTCGGACTGGCCTGTCTGTACGCTCGCGGCGAGCTACCGCGAGACGATGGCGGTCGTGATCGACGCGCTCACCGAGTATTCGGTCGACGAACAGGCGCAGGTGCTGTCGGGCACGGCGCGGGCGTTCTGGAATCTGATGGAGCTTCCTGTATGAGCACGATGTGGACACGGACGTGTGCAGTCCTTCTGGTGATCCTGGCAGCGGCCGGCTGCGGTCAAGGAAGTTCGACGCCCGGGACGATGACGATCGCCGTCATTCCCAAAGGGACGGCTCACATCTTCTGGCAGAGCATCCACGCCGGTGCGGCGCGCGCGGGGAAGGAACTCGGTGTCGAGATCATCTGGCGCGGCCCGGTGCGCGAGGACGATCGCGATTCGCAGGTTTCGGAAGTCGAGGGCTTCGTCAGTCGCGGCGTCTCGGGCATCGTGCTCGCTCCGCTCGATGAGACGGCGCTGATGGGTCCGGTCTCCGAAGCGAAGGCGCGCAACATTCCGGTCGTGATCATCGACTCGGGCCTCAAGGGCAGCGACTTCGTCAGCTTCGTCGCCACAGATAACCAGAAGGGCGGTGAGCTCGGCGGCGATCGTCTCGCGGATGTCATGGGTGGCAAAGGCAAGGTGGTCCTGCTGCGGTACGCGGAGGGATCGGACAGCACGAACCGCCGTGAAGAGGGATTTCTCGCGTCGATGAAACGACACAGTGGCATCGAGGTCGTGAGTTCGAATCAGTACCTTGGCTCGGACGTCGAAGGCGCTTACAAACGGTCCGAGGCCGTGCTCAGCCGGTTCAAGAACCCCGACGGCTCGCTGCAGATCAGCGGCATCTTCTGCCCGAACGAATCCACCACGTTCGCGACCATGCGCGTGCTCGCGGACAACGGCTGGGCCGGCAAGGTCAAGTTCGTCGGGTTCGACGCGGCGCCAAATCTCGTCGAGGGTCTCGAGAAGGGCATCATCGACGGGCTCGTGCTTCAGGATCCCGTGAAGATGGGTTACCTGGGCGTGAAGACGATGGTCTCGCACCTCAAGAAGGAGCCGGTTGAGGCGCGGATCGACACGGGCGTCACGATCGCCACGCCGCAGAATCGGCAGCAGCCCGAGATCGTCGCGCTGCTCGAGCCCGAACGCGTCAAATGACGACCAAGGCCGAGCGAGCGTGAGCGAGCCCGCGCGAACGGAGCGGGGCGACGGGGCCCCCGCGAGAGAGCGCGTCGGGGGGGCCGCGGGGGCGCAGCCCCCCGGATTCATAATGCGCGGCGTGGCCAAGCGGTTTGGGGCCACCGTCGCGCTGGCCGGCGTGGACCTGGCGGTCGCTCCGGGCGAGATTCTGCGGCCTCGTCGGCCAGAACGGCGCCGGCAAGAGCACGCTGATGGCCATCCTGGCCGGCGCGCTCAAACCCGATGCCGGCGCCATGTCGATTGGCGGCCGCCCGTACGCGCCGGACAATCCGAGTGAGGCACGGCACGCCGGCGTCGCGATGATCCAGCAGGAGTTGTCACTCGCGGCCGACCTCACCGTCATCGAAAACATCACCTTGGGCATCGAGCCCGCGCGTTTTGGCGTGCTCGACCGGGCTCGCATGCGGGAGATCGCCGGCGCGGCGCTCGCGGAGCTGGGCCACGACGACCTTCCGCTTGACGCGCCGGCCGGGCGCCTCTCGTCCGCGTCGCAACAAATCGTCGAGATCGCGCGCGCGCTTGCCGTCGGCTGCCCCGTGCTCGTGCTGGACGAGCCGACGAGCAGCCTCGGGCCCGCCGACGTGGACCATCTGTTCTCGGTGCTCCAGCGGCTCAAGTCGCAGGGGCACGCCATTGTCTACATCTCGCACTTCATCGAAGAGGTGCTGCGCATCACCGATCGCTTCGTCGTCCTGCGCGACGGGCGGAACGCAGGCGGCGGAGCCACGCGGGACACGACGCACGACGAGATCGTGAGCATGATGGTCGGCGCCGCGGCCGACACCGTCTTCCCGCGGACGCCACGCCACCGCGGCGAAGCGATCCTCGAAATCGATGGGCTCCAGCCGGGCGGCGCCATCGTTCACGTTGCACCGCGGGGAGATTCTCGGGATCGCGGGGCTGATGGGATCGGGACGCACGCGGCTGCTGCGGACGCTGTTCGGTCTGGCGCCCGTGCGGAGCGGGCGGGTCCGCGTGGGCGCGTACTCCGGCGCAGGATTGCCGGCCGATCGCTGGCGTCAAGGCATGGGGCTCGTGAGCGAGGACCGCACGCACGAAGGCGTGAGCCTGAAGATGAGCATCGCCGACAACCTCACACTGACCAGCCTCGGCCGGTTTGGATCGGGCGGGGTCGTCTGGCCGGCGCGTCAGCGCGCGGCCACCGACGAGTGGATCGACCGCATTGACATCAAGTGCGCCGGCGGGCAACAGACGATCGCGGAGCTGTCCGGCGGGAACCAGCAGAAGGTCGCGCTGGCGCGCCTCCTTCACCACGACGTGGACGTGCTCGTGCTCGACGAGCCGACCCGCGGAATCGACGTCGGCAGCAAGGCCCAGATCTACCGGCTGATCGACAGCCTCGTATCCGAGAATGCCGACCGGCCGCGCGCGATCCTGATGGTGTCGAGCTACCTTCCGGAGTTGTTGGGGCTGTGCGACCGCATCGCGGTGATGCGCCGTGGAGGTCTCGGGTCGCCGCAAGCCGCGGAACGCTTTACGGAACACACGCTGATGACCACGATCGCGGCTGAGGCCTCGGCATGAGCACGAAGGTCTTGCTCGATCGCGCGGGCGCGCTGGCCGGCCTGGTGCTCGTCGCGATCACGTTCGCGTTCCTCGTTGGACCGCAGTTCTTCTCTCCTGTCAATCTCGAGCTGATTCTGCGTCAGACCGCGATTGTCAGCACCGCGGCTCTGGGCATGACGATGATCATCGCTGCCGGCGGCATCGATCTGTCCGTCGGGTCGATGATCGCGCTCTGTACGGTCGTCATCGCGCTGCTCCTTGGATCGGGCGCGTCGCCGACGGTCGCCGCGCTCGGCGGTGTCGCGGGGACCGCGCTTTGTGGCGCGGTCAATGGCCTGCTCGTGACCAGGCTCGGCATCGTGCCGTTCATCGTGACACTCGGAACGATGCTCGTGATTCGCGGGGCGGCCAAGGGACTGGCCGGAGAAGTGCGGCTCGAAGCGCCAACGACCTGGTTGAACGATCTGCTCCGCAGGCCGGACACGGGCATTCTGCTGCCGTGGGGTGTGTGGCTGCTCGCGTTGTTGGCGGTCCTCGTCAGCCTGCTGCTCCGGTACACGACGTTCGGACGTCACATCTTCGCGATTGGATCGAACGAACGGATGGCGCGCCTGTGCGGCGTACCGATCAACGCGCGCAAGACCGCCATCTACACGCTGGCGGCCGCCCTGACCGGCGTCGCGGGTCTCCTGCAGTTCTCGAGGTTGTCGGTCGGCGATCCGACGGTCGCGGTCGGTCTCGAGCTGAACGTGATCGCGGCGGTCGTCATCGGCGGTGGCAGTCTTCTCGGCGGCCGCGGCTCCGTGTCGGGAGCGCTGATCGGCTCGACGATCATGACGGTCATTCAAATCGGCTGCTCGCAGCTCGGACTCGCCAACTGGGTGCAGGAGATCGTGACGGGCTGCATCATCGTCACGGCCGTCTGGCTCGACCGCGTGCGATCGGCGCGCGCCTAGAACTCACGCCACAACCCCCGGCGTCGCGCTACTTCGGCTGGATTCTCGCGATTCTGTTGCCCTGAATGCCGAGACCCGCCATCAGTCCCTTCTGGCCGAAGACAAATGCGTAGATGTCGTCCTTGAGCGTGGTCGAGGTGGTGGTTTTCGCCATGCCCTCATCGACCAGCACGACGCTCGGTCCGACACCCACCTCGAAGCCATTCGCTTTGTCGAGCGCGGCGAGCGCGTTCTCGTTCATGAAGAACATCGCGTAGCCATACTTCTGACCGCCGGCCTGGAGACCGAACGAGGCGCCAGTTGTCTTGTAGTAAGCGGTCGCCTTCCCGGCCTTGAGGAGTGCTCCCTCGCCGTATTGACCGCCGATGCCGAGCCCGGCCTTCGTGACGCTCGGAAACACCAGAACGGCGTGTGCTTTCGGTCCGAGCAGCTTGGCCAGCGGAGCGCTCGCGTTCAGTCGCGCCAGCGCGGCTTGCGACTCCTTGGTGAGCTCGGCAGCGGCCGTTTTGCCCTTGTCCTGAGCGATGGACGGGGCGCTGACAAGAACCAATGCCGTGGCAATCACGGCGAATGATCGCGTGGTGGGTATCAAGGGTGTTCTCCTTCCGTGGGTTGTCTGCCTGCCGGATGTCTTCTTCGCGCCGAATTCCAATCTCGTGATCAGCGTGCGCTTACCGGCCGCTGTCCGTCAACAAACGTTAGTGGCGCCGGTGCTGGGCGGGTGCATACTGTGCGTTCCACAACAAGAGCGCCGGGTTGAACCGTTCGCACCCGGCCACGGAGGAGATGCTTATGAAACGACTCGTAGTTGGAATTGTCGCCAGCGTGATCGCTGCGGCCTGCTCAGGCTCGACGCCTGCGGGTCCCGGTCCTGTCGCGGCTGGCGGCTCAAACGCGACGGCCGACAAGCCGTCAACTGGTGTGCCAAGGAACTGGGTGGCGCATCTCATTGCGGCGAATGAGGTGGTTACTCCCCCGACTCCGCCGAGAGAGTCACCGGCGCAAGGACAAGTGAAGTTCCAACTGAGTGCGGATGGACTCACGCTCAAGTGGCAGCTGATCGCGTCGAACATCGACAATGCGTTCATGGCGCACATTCATTGCTGTGCCAACACCACCGCCAACGCTGGCGTCGTGCTCTGGCTATTCGCGCAACCAGCCACACCGCAGCCGCTCATTCTGGGTCCGCAGAACGGCCTGTTGTCCTCTGGCGAAGCCACTGCCGCCAACCTGGTCGGCAGCCTCGCCGGTCATCCACTGTCGGATCTGATTGACCAAATGGACGCGGGGATGACGTACACGAACGTTCACACCAACGACGGCGTGGGCGCCGACGAACACCGGCCCGGGCGATTTCCCCGGTGGCGAAGTTCGCGGACAGAACCGGCCGGCCGGTCACGGCAACGACTAGGGTCTTCTGACACACGCGCGCGTCGGGAGTGCGGCCCGGCGCGTGTCTTCCAGTCCTACGATTCTAATCCAATCAGTGCGGGCCGGGACGAAGACCTCGACGACCATTGCGTCCTCGAGGGCTTCGGCCAGGTGCGGAGCATTGGACGGCACGTCGAGCGATTCGCCGGCGTGAACGACGCACCGACTGTCCATTCATTTCCATTCGGAGCGAACCTGACTGCACCATCGTCACCTGCGCGTGCACGTGATGATGGAGCGGGACGATCCCGCCCTTCTTGTAGGCGAGCTGGATGATCGTCATTGCCGGCGTGTGGATCACGCGCCGCGTGACGAGCGCGTTCACCGGCTCTTCAGGAAGATCGATCCACCGAATTGGCTGACGGCATGCTCAGCGGCCGTAGCGGGCTGTGAACGTGGCGAGCCCGAGACTGTTCGCGCGCGTCATGAAGCCCACCATCGCGGCCGTCGCCTGCGGATCGACGTCGAGCTTGTCCACTTTCAGCGCGAAGACCGTGAAGATGTAGCGGTGCGGCTTGTCGCCTGCTGGCGGGCAGGGCCCGCCGTAGCCCGTCGTGCCGAAATCCGTTCGCATCTCGACACCAGGCATCTTCGGCGTGCGGCTCACGCCGCTCGCGAGTGACGTCGTCGAGGCCGGGATGTTCATGACGACCCAGTGCCAGAAGCCCGACCCGGTCGGCGCGTCGGGATCGTAGACCGTCAGCACGAAGCTGCGCGTGCCGGACGGCGCGCCCTTCCACGCGAGCGCCGGCGAGACGTTCTTGCCGGTGCACCCGAAGCTGTTGAAGATTTGCGCCGGCGCGAACGCGCCGTTCTTCACGTCCGTGCTCGTCAGCGTGAAGGCGTTGTCCTGCGCGTGTATCGGAGCGGCGGCCAGTGCCGACGCGGCGACGATCGAGAAGTGCTGTGAGTAGTCGCATAGGGAACCGGAGTTTCGTTCAGTCGCGAAGAAACCCGGTTCCTCTGAGACGTCTCTTATTATGTGGTAGCATCGCGCGCCTTTCACGCTGACCGATGCCTTTTCAACCGGACACCGATCCGTCTGCGTTGTCCGCGCCTACCGGCGCGTGGGCGAATGCCACGGTTCGTGACCTGCCGGACCTTCCGAAAAACACCTGGAGCATCATCGGCCCCGGCATTGTTGCCGCCGGCGTCGGCCTTTCCTCCGGTGAATTCATCCTGTGGCCGTACATCGCGTCGCAGGTCGGGTTGGTGTTTCTCTGGGCCGCCATCCTCGGCGTCGTCACGCAGTTCTTCCTCAACATGGAGGTCGAGCGCTACACGCTGGCGACCGGAGAGACGGCCATCACAGGGTTCAACCGGTTGTGGCGCCACTGGGGATTGATCGTGGCGATCATGGTCTACTTCGCCAACCTCTGGCCGGGTTGGGCGTTGAGCTCGGCGACCATCGCGACGTACCTCTTCGGCGGTGACGCGCGGACGATCGCCACGATCATGCTGGTCGTCATTGGGGCTTCGCTGACGCTGGCGCCGGTCGTTTACGTCGCGCTCGAACGGCTGATCTTCGTCAAGGTCGCCGCCGTCCTGACGCTGGCCATCCTGGCGTCGTTCCTGGCGATCGACGCGTCGTCGTGGCACGCGATGCCGGCGGGTCTCGTGAACGTCGGCTATTTCCCCCCGGAGCTCAGCTTCGCGCTGCTGTTCGGCGCCATGGTGTTCGCGGGTGCCGGCGGGGGCCAGAATCTCTGCCAGAGCAACTGGATCCGCGACAAGGGCTTCGCCATGGGGAAGTACGTGCCACGGCTCGTGAGTCCGATCACCGGGCGCCGAGCAGGCCGCGGAAACAGGCACGCTGTACCGGTTCAAACCCACGCCCGACAACATGAGGCGTTGGCACCGCTGGTGGCGGTTCGCGAACATCGAGCAGTTCGCGAGCTTCGTGCTCGTCACCGTGGCGACGATCGCGCTGACCTCGATGCTCGCGCATTCGACGCTCTTCGGACGACCGTCGCTGCCGAACGGCGTCGCGTTTCTCGAGATCGAAGGCAACGAGCTGGCCGCGCGCGCCGGCAACTGGTTCAAGCTGCTGTTCTGGGCCACCGGCGCGTTCTCGCTCTTCGGCTCGGCGATGGGCATCATCGACTACACGAGCCGGCTGGCGGCGGACATTCTGAAGTCGACGTATCTCACGCGCTCGACGGTGTCGGAGAGTCGGCTCTACTTCGGTCTGGTCTGGGGGCTCGTCGCGATTGGCGTGACGATTCTGCTCGTGGGCGCCGCTCAGCCGATCGTGCTGCTCGTCATCTCCGCGTCGGTGGGCGGCCTGATGATGTTCGTCTACTCCGGCCTGCTCATCGTGATCAATCGCCGCGGCCTGCCCGCGCCCATCCGCGTGCGGTCGTACCGTCTGGCGTCTCTCGTGTGGGCGACCGTGCTGTACGGGCTGCTGGCGTCGATCACGATCTGGGAACAGACGGGACGCTTCCGCGGCATGTAGGCTACTGTTCCCCGGTTTCCGCGGCTCCGGCCGCCACGGGCGAGACCGGGCCTTTTCGCACCGGGCCCCCCTTCATCGCGTCAGGCAACAGGAAAAGCGATCCGACGAGGATCGAGGCGGCCGAGAACCAGCCCATCGTCGTCATCGGCCAGTGGGCCACGAGCGCGAAGCCGATGAGCGGCGCGATGAGGCCGCGGACGCCGGTGAAGAACGTGTGCACGCTCATGTAGTCGGCGACCCGCTCCGGCGGCGACACCTTCGTCACCCAAAGCGTCCAGGCGACGTCGCCGCCTGCGGTCGCGATGCCGAAGGTGACCGCCGCCAGCACGAAGCCCGTCGTCGTATCGCTCGCAAAGAACGAGATGATGCCGACGGCGAAGCCGACGTTCAGCGTCATGCGCATGACGAAGAAGTTCATGCGGTCGAAGAGCCATCCCCAGACGGGGCTCATGACGAGCCGTGCGAGGTTGGGCACGACGCCGGTGAGCAGCGCAATCGTGTCGGGCCGGAGCGCCAGGGCGTATCGTGGATTCGCGAGGTACTCGACGCGCAACGGCAGCATCATGAGGTTCGCGAATCCCATGAACATCCAGGAGATCAGCGTGATGCGGAACACCCGATCGTCGCGCACGTAACGGAACGCGCGCAGTGGATGTTGAGCGCCGGAAAAGTGCAGAGGCGACGACGGCACGCGCGACAGGCACCAGCTCGAGAATGCAAGCGCCCCGGCGAACATGGCGAGCAGAATGCGGAAGTAGCCGAGGTTCAAGGCGAGCAGATACCCGGCGGCGCCGGCGAACACCACCGCGCTTCCGATGCGGATCATCACGGTGCGCGAGAAGAAGCGGCCGCGCGACGCGTCAGGGTAGTTGTCCTGATAGAGCTGCGTCAGCAGTGGCGTCATCGACCCGCTGAGGGCGATGGCCAGCAGGCTGCTCACCACGAACAACGCCTCGCCAGGGAGTAGCGCCGCCAGGCCGATCGACACCGCGGCAATGAGGACGAGCCGTGACGCCGCGCGCGCGACGGGCGTGCGAGCCTTCTCGACGCGCGAGACGATCAACGGCGAAATCACATAGCCGAGGCCGGCGCCCGACGCCACCAGGCCTTTGGCGAGCGGTCCGGCTTCAAACCACTGGACCGCAATGAGCACAAGAAACGTCGTGCTGGCCGTCTCGACGATTCCCGCGGCAATGGCGCGAAGGGCCTCGTAGCGGAAGGTTAGCGACGTTCGAGACGACTCGGACACGCGCGAAGAGTGTACTAGGTCGGTTCCAGGGTCTCTCGTTCCACGGTTCCACGGTTCCAGGTTCCACGGTTCCACGGTTCCAGAGTTCTGGTCAGGGTTGATGGCTCGAGTTCAGCCGTTGTTCTGAACCTGGCACTGTGAACCTGAACCAGAACCCTGGAATCGTGGAACCAGGAACGCGGAACTCCATCGCGGCCTTCGACGTTCCCGCGCTGGCCGCGACTTGATGTGAAGTCCATGGCAGCTGGTTCACCATCGTCATTCAGAAGCCGAAACGGCGAGCGGCGAGGTGTCCCGTGGATTGGTAACTCGGCACGACCTCCGAACTTCTAACTTCTGGCTTCTCACTTCTCACTTGTGAGACGCTGGGCCGTGCGCAGAGGGCTGCTCGTCCTCGGGTTCGCGCTGATTGTCGCCGTAGCGATTCCGCTTGCGCTCGCCGCGCAACGCGGCGGCGGATACCTGGGGTTCGGCCGCCGGACCTACTCCTCCAACAACGTGCGGTACGACGGCCGGTTCGTGTTTGCGCGGATCGCGTACGCCGGCTACGGCAGCTGGGCGTACGACTACCCGGAGATGGAGCAGAACTTCACGACGATTCTGCGCGAGCTGACCTCACTCAATCCGCACCTCGAGGGCAGCAACATCCACACGCTCGACGATCCGGAACTGCTCAAGTTTCCGGTGGCGTACCTGACCGAACCGGGCTACTGGTATCCCTCCGACGCGGAGGTGGAAGGCCTGCGCAAGTACCTCGACAAGGGCGGGTTCCTGATCGTCGATGACTTTTTCGATCCGTACAACCACTTCGGACAGGAGTGGTCCACGTTCGAGCGCGCGATCCGGCGCGTGCTGCCGGACGCGCGCATCGACACGCTCGACGTCTCGCACCCGGTGTTCAACAGTTTCTTTGCCATCAAGTCACTGCAGGTGCCGTACCCGGGCGCGTGGGGCGAGCGGGGACTGATGGGCGAGTTCTACGGCATTCACGAGAACAACGATCCGGACAAGCGCCTGATGGTCGTGATCAACTACAACATGGACATCGGCGACTACATGGAATGGTCGGCGACCGGCGCCTACGCCATGGCGCCGACGAACGAGGCGTACAAGTTCGGCATCAACTATGTGGTCTATGGACTCACGCACTAGGCCGGCCCAAGGCTCGACGGCTTGGGGCTCAGGGCCACGCCAAAACATTTCTCGCAGCGTCTCGCATCGGGGTTCGCAGATCGCTTCGCACTCGTTGCCCATCCAATCTCCGACAGGTAGAACGCCAGGCCCACAACCAGCGTGAGCGCGGCGAAGGCCAGCGACGAGTTGAACGGCACGCCGAAGATCGCCGGTACGGCCAGTCCGACCGCGGCCGCGATATTGCGGACGCCACGTTTGTCCGGCACGAGCAACACGATCAGCAGATGCCGCGCGACGTTCATCTTCAACGCGAGCAGCAGCGCGAACGGCACGAGGCCCCAGCCCACGCGATCTTCACGGTCGAATCCGAGTCTCGTTTCGACGTACCGCAGCACGATGGAAAATGGAATCGCGACGGCGAGCGCCGCCGCCGCATTGTCCCAGTCGCCTTTGAGCTCCGCGCCGTATTGATAGATGTAGAGATAGTTCTCCCAGACGAAGTAGGGAAGGACGAGCCCCACGGCCAGGATCGCGAGGTAGAGCGCCGCGTCGCGTCGCCGCATCAACCCCAGATTGACGATGTAGTAAAGCGGAGAGAGCTTCATGGCCGTGGCGAGCCCAACGAGCGCGTGACTCGCGTCACTGCCCCGTCGTGCGAGGTAGAGGGCGGCCATCAGGACCGGGAGCATGACCAGGTACGAGCAGTCCTGCACGTGGACAAAGCGCTCGCCGAAGTACGAGAAATTCAGATACAGCGCCGGGAACAGGTACCAGCGCGTGTTCCAGAAATAGACGGCCGACGCTCCGACGAACAGAACGGCCAGCGCGAGGATGGCGCCGTAAAAGCCGATGCCAAGCTTCGTGCCCAGGGCGTAGAGACCGGCTTCGGCGAGGAGGGTGGCCGGCGGGTACGGGGCCGAGCCTTCCTTGGACCAGGTCGCGGCCTCGAGCGGTGTCATCTCGAGCTTGGACTTCGTGTACATGTCACGCCAGTCGTTGAGCACGACGCGCGCTTCGTAGCCGTCGCCGATGGTGTCGTTGCCGTAGGTGTCGTGGCGTTGGATGTCGCCGATGAGGGGTGTTCCCGGTGAAATCGACGTGTTGGCGCGGCACGTGGGGCAGGCCCGTGGCGACCATGACGGCGATGGTGAAGACGTAGGTCAGAGCCCGGGTCCGCCCGGACGCCCGGAGGAGGGCCCGGTCCAGGCCCGCCACCCAGCGGAAGAAGCTCGCCATCAGGGGCTCTTCCTTCCGGGATGCCGTTCCGGGCGCGGCCCGTACCGTGCGAGAATGGCCTCAGCCGCCTGCCCCGCGAGGTCTTGCATGTTTCGCGTTCTGGTCGCCGCCATTGGCTGTCTCGCTGGCGGCGTCGTTTTGTTGAGCGCCCGGCAGGAGCCGGAGTTTCGTTCCGGCAGCGATACCGTTTCCATCTACGCCACAGTCCTCGACCAGACGGGCCGGCTCGTGCCTCGTCTCACGCTCGACGACTTCGAGGTGTACGACAATGGCCGGCGGCAGGCCATCACGGTCTTCGCCAACGATCTCCAGCCGATCACGATCGTCATCATGCTGGACCGCAGCCGCAGCATGGAGGACCACTTCGATCTGGTCCGCAAGGCGGCGGAACGGTTCGTGGCGCACCTCGAGCCGGCCGACCGCGCACGCGTGGGGAGCTTTGCCAACCGCATTGAGATCGACCCTGGAGAGTTTACGAGCGATCACCCCGCGCTCGTCGACGTCCTGCGAACGAAACTTCAGCCGGCTGGCATCACTCCCCTGTGGCGCGCAACGACGCTCGCGATGACCGCGCTCAAGGACGAGCCCGGCCGTCGTGTCGTGCTGCTCTTCACCGACGGGCACGACACGCCGGACGCCCAGGCGCCGATGGTGACCTACAAGGAAGTTCGCAGCCGTTCCGTGGCCGAGAACATCATGGTCTACGGCATTGGGTTTACGAGCGGGTGCGGACAATCCTTCGGTGGGAATGGCGGCCCATGGTTCCCGCGACCGAGATATCAGCGACGCCGGCCGCCCGGCGGACTGCCGCCCATCCAGTGGCCGCGTCCGCCCATGCCGAGGCCGCGTCCTCCCGTCGATGCCCACACCTGGCGACGGCGGAATCGGACGATATCCGCCAGGGCCGATGCCCGACCGTTCGTCCGCCTGTCAGGAGGCCGGGCCCGACCCGGAGCTCCGTGAGCTCGCGAACGTCGGTGGTGGCGGCTACTTCGAGCTGACGAACGCCGACGATCTCGCTGAGACCTTCGCGCGCGTCGCCGACGAGCTCCACCAGCAGTACCTGCTGGCCTTCACGCCCGAGAAGCTCGACGGCCAGGTCCACAAGCTCGAGGTTCGAGTGAAGAACTCGACCTTCGTCGCGAGGGCACGACAGAGTTACGTCGCTCAGGAGGATTGATCTTCGGTCGTTACAAGAGAGTTCGACAGGTGTCGACGGGTTCGACAGCGTCCCAGGAACGAGCTGGCGCAGTCATCCTCTTTAGCTCTAGAACTGAGAAGTCTGACGAGCGATAGCTCGTTCGTTGAACCCGTCGAACCCGTCGCACCTGTCGTACCGCAATCGTCCCGCTTATCTGACCCCGAGAATCACTTCAATCGTGAGCTGATCCAGCTTCTCGTATTGCAACCCCTTGGCCGTCATCTGACGCCGGTCGAAGTTGGTGCCGAGCAACGCGTCGCGGCCTGCGGCGGAATAGGTGGAGTAGGCCGGGTGCGGCCCAGTCGGCTCGTGCGCCTCGCGGACGAGCGCCTGAATTTCGGCGTCGGCGTTCCAGCGCGCCGCGCGTTCCTTCATGATCAGATACGTCCGCATGCATCCGCGGGCGAAATCCTTCACCCCTTCGTAGTCCTCTGTGCGATAGGCGTGTGCGTCGAAGTGGCGCGGGCCGTTGTAGCCGACGTCCTCGAGGAACTTGACGAGAAAGAACGTGGTCTTGGGATTCGCGGCGCCAAACCGGAAGTCCTGGTCGTAGCGGCCGCTCACCTGGTCGTTGAGATCGATGTGGAACAGTTTGCCGGCCTCCCACGCCTGCGCGACGGCATGCACGAAGTTCAGCCCGGCCATCGTCTCGTGCGCGACCTCGGGGTTGACGCCGACCATGTCGGGAAACGCGAGCGTCGGGATGAAGCCCAGGTAGTTGCCGGTCGTGGCCATGTAGATGTCGCCGCGCGGTTCGTTGGGCTTGGCCTCGAGCGCGAAGCGATAGCCGTACTTCCGATCGATCGAGTACTCGCACAGATAGTTCACCGCGTCACGCAGCCGTCGCACGGCGTCGTCCGGCCGACGGCACGCGTCCGTCTCGGTCCCTTCGCGTCCGCCCCAGAGCACAAAAATCTTCGCCCCGAGCTCCGCGCCGATGTCCATGGCGCGCATCGTCTTCTGCACGGCGTAGGCGCGAACGGAGGGATCGTTGGCGGTGAAGGCGCCATCGCGGAACACGGGATCCGTGAATAGACTCACCGTGGCCATGGGCACGACGATGCCCGGCGGTGTCGCAGGCTTTCTTGAAGTCGCGCACGATGCGGTCGCGCTCGGAAGGCGTCGCGTCGATCGGGACGAGGTCGTTGTCGTGCAGGTTGACACCCCACGCGCCGACCTCGCCGAGCATGGCGGCGGCGTCGTTCGGTGGCAGCGGATCGCGGACGGCCTCGCCGAACGGATCGCGCCCGCGGTTACCAACGGTCCAAAGGCCGAATGTGAACTTGTGTTCCGGGCGTGGGGTGTAGTCAGACATCGGTGCGTTCTCCGGCTTGAGACTTGGGATCGCTTCGAAGGCTTGGCGCCAGTCAGCTCGGCGTCTCAACGATCTCAACGCGGGATACACGCGCTGGTAGTCGGCGTAGCGCGCGTTGAGCGTTGCGACGTCAGCTGCATGTTGGAGTCGTGATCGTCGGCGGTCCGCACGACGCGGTCACACGCCGCGTCGACCGACGGCCACATGCCGATGCCGACACCCGCGAGGATCGCCGCGCCGTATGCCGCTCCTTCTTCGGCGGCGACTGTTTCCACGGGCCGGCCGTATACCGCGGCCTGCGTCTCGCGCCACAGCGGCGAACGCGCACCGCCGCCGCCTACACGCACGCTCGTCACGGGCACGTCCAGTTCGGCAAAGATGCCGAAGGTATCACGGAGGCTGAAGGCGACGCCTTCGAGGACGGCGCGTGCGACATGAGCCCGCGTATGGTTGGCCGCCAGGCCCACGAGCGCCGCGCGCACGTCCGGATCGCAATGCGGCGTGCGTTCGCCCATGAGGTACGGGGCCCAGAGCACACCGTCGGCGCCGGCTGGCGCTCGACGCGCCTCCTCGGCGATCCGGCCATACGCGGCGTCACCCTCTCCGAGGTCACGGAAGAGCTGATCGCGCAGCCACCGCAGTGATAACCCGGCCGCCTGCGTCACGCCCATCACGTGCCAGCGGCCCGGCACCGCGTGACAGAACGTGTGAATGCGGCCGCGCCGATCGAGCGCAGGCCGTTCCGTCGCGGCGAAGACCACGCCCGAGGTGCCGATCGTGACGCTGACCGCGCCCGGCCGGGTGATACCCATGCCGACAGCGCCCGCGGCCTGATCGCCGGCGCCCGCGACAATCGGCGTGCCCTGGCGCAGCCCCGTGCTGGCGGCCGCCTCGGACGAAACGTGTGCGGACACGTCGGTGGATTCGAACACCTGCGGCAGGAGATTGGCCGACATCCGGACGGCGTCGAGCATGGCCGACGACCACTCGCGCCGCGCGACATCGAGGAGAAGCGTGCCGGATGCGTCGGCGACGTCGATTGCGTGCGCGCCGCTCAACCGGAATCGCACGTAGTCCTTCGGCAGCAAGACGTGCCGGACGTGCGCCCAGATGTCCGGCTCGTGCCGCCGGACCCAGAGAAGTTTGGTCAACGTGAAGTTCGTCAACGCGGGATTGCTCGTGAGCTCGAGCAGGCGCGCTTCGCCGATCTCGTGGTTCAGCCAGCGGCACTCCTCCGCGGTGCGCTGGTCGCACCAGATGATCGACGGTCGCAGCACGTGGCCGTCCGAATCGAGCAGGACCGCGCCGTGCATCTGCCCCGAGAGGCCAATGGACGTCACATCTCCGGCTGCGACATCTTTGTGTGCCAGCACGGCGCGCAAGGCCTCGCGCGCGGCGCGCCACCAGTCCGCAGGATCCTGTTCAGCCCAGGCAGGACCGGGAGAAACAAACGGTGCATGCGCGGCCGTCGCGGACGCGACAATCCGACCGGCTTCGTCGATCACGATGGCTCGCGAGCCACTCGTTCCGATGTCGAGGCCAAGGGTAAGTGGACTAGACACGTGTCGTTCCCTGTTCCGGGTTCCACGGTTCCTGGTGCTGGTTCATCGTTCCGGGTTCAGAGTTCTCGATCGCCCTAAGCCCTAAGCCACGCGGGGTCAGTCCCACGTCGTAAGCGGGGACCGACCCGCTCATCGAATATGTCCAGTCAACCGCCCAAGAAGCTTCACGCCGTAAACCGCGGCGCGGTTCCGCAGCTCTTCGGTGTCGGGCGAGACCTGCCGAAGGTCGAGCGATCGGAAGTCGGCAGCCGAAGGGATCGTTCCCTGATCGGGGTGGACGGCGATCCAATACAAGACCTTCAGGAGCTCGGACGACGAGCTTCGTTGCCGGATCTCGCCGAAGACGACTTCTGGCAGATACGGTTCGATGGGCATCTGGGCGACGTCCACGACGGCCAGTACGAATAGCAGATTCCGTGTGCGCTGAATGGGATCGTCGACATTACCTGGCAGCCACGCCAGCAGCACGTCGCCGATGGCCGCGACCTGGTCGGCCACTTCCTGCTCCGGGTATTGACCGGCGGCCGCGATCGGGGTGACGACGCCGCCGTCCGGTGGGAGCCGATCGAACACGAGATCTCGGTCGATGTCGGCCGGCGTGACGGCCTGCCACGTTTGTGGGGCAAGCGGCGCCATCGGCGGTTTCTCAGCGGCGCTTGGCTCGGCGGGTGCCGGCGTCGGCGGCGGCGGCACCGAGGAGTTCGAAGGCTTCGAGGAGTTCGACGAGTTCGAAGGGAGCCTTGGTTTCTCCGGCGTCTCGCTGCGGGCAACCGGCGGAGCCGCCGCCTGACGTTCGGCGGCGGTTGGCCGCGTTGGTAGCGGCACTGGCGCGACCGTTGGCGACCTGCGATCTGGCGTCGGAGTCACGGCGATTTCCGGCATGGCGCCGGCCGGAGGTGGAGCAGTCGCACGCCTGCGCGCGTCGGCGGCAAGCCCGACCGCAATCCACGCGGCCAGTGCAACGGCCACCCACGCTTTGCCGGGTTCGGTGGCGAACCGCTGCTCTCGATCCCAGCGGAACAGCTTCGCACCCGCGAGGCAGCCGGCGGCGCCAATAAAGAGGAGCGCCAGCATGTGGAACCCCGCGGTCCCCAGACCGTCGCCGTTCGCCGTCGCTTGAATGATGTCCACGGCGTAGCGGCCCGGCAGATAGGACGACAGGCGCTGTGCCCAATCCGGGAGGCTCGCGAGCGGTACCGCCACGCCGCCGATGATCAGCATCGGCAGGAAGATGCACTGGCCGAGCGCCTGCACGGCCGGCACGTTGTCGGCGAGCATCGCGATCACCAGGCCGACACCCATGAACGCGAACGCGACGAACGTGAACGCCACGACGAGCTCAAGCGGATGGCGCGGCAGCGGCATTCCGAGACTCATCGCGAGCACCACCTGAAGCAAGCCGGCGATCACGAGCAGCACGTAGCGCGAAACGAGGGTGCTGCCGACGAGCGCCGCCGTCGACACTGGTGCGAGCCGGTATCGTCGCCACACCCCGCGCTCACGCTCGCTCACCATCGTCGTCGGCAATCCGAAGCAGGCGCCGCCGAGCGCCGCAATCGTGAGCAGCTCACCGATGTGCCGGATCAGGGGAACCTGCTCGTGGCGGTACAACGCCCAGAAAGCGAGCAGGAACATGGTGGGGAACAGGTAGCTGTAGATCATCGCCATCCGGTTCCGGAAGTGGAGCCGAAGGCCGAGGGCGAGCTGGCGGAGGAAGGCTTGCACGCTAGTGGTCCTGCGCCGAGGAGGTGAGCTCGATCACGACGTCCTCGAGCGTCGCCTTCTGCACGTGCAACTCGGAGACTTCGGCGCTGCGCGACGCCGCATTCGCAAGGACACCGGTGAGCGCATCTCCCAGACGACTCGTCCGAAAACGAGTCGTGACCGCGTCATAGGTGAGGCCCTCGAGTCCGGCGACGCCGTCGAGCCAACCGGACGGCAATGCCGGCGTTGTGCTCACCGACACAGTCGGCATTGCGGTCGAGCTCGTGGTCAGCTCGCGCGGTGCGCCGGTCGCGACGATGCGGCCGCGATTGATGATGGCGATGCGGTCGCAGAGGAGCTCAGCCTCCTCGAGGTCGTGCGTCGTCAGCAGCACTGTGCGGCCGTCGTTGCGCATGCGGGCAATCTCGTCCCGGAGGTCCCGCCGCACCGTCGGGTCGAGACCGGCCGTAGGCTCATCGAGCACGACCACCTCCGGGTTGTTCACGAACGCAAGGGCCAGCGCGAGGCGCTGCTTCTGTCCACCGGACAATGTGTCGAACGCCTTGCCGGCGCTCTCGACGAGGCCGAACCGCTGCAGCAGCTGGTCGGACGGCACGAGGTTCCCGTAGAACGCGCCGAACAGGTCGAGCGCTTCACGCGGCGTAATCCGATCCTGCAGGGCCGTGGTCTGGAGCGCGGCGCCGATGCGTTGCTTCACGTCACGCGGGCGCCGGCGCGCGTCGAGACCGCAGATCTCGATGCGGCCCTCGTCGGGTTGTCGCAGCCCGACCAGGCACTCGACGGTGGTCGTCTTACCGGCGCCATTTGGGCCAATCAGTCCGAAAATCTCGCCACTTCGAATCTCGAAGCTCACGCCGTCGACGGCGGTCACCGCGCCGTAGCGCTTGCGGAGATTGCTGACCACGACCGTGGCTGACATGGCAGGGGCCTACGATAGCGTTTTGGCTCTCGGACCGAACAACTTCACGCTCGTCGTTCCACGTCTAAGCGGGCATGTCATTCCTCGCGGCGATCTTCCGCTCTTCCTACCGATCCCTCCGGGCGACCCCTCTGGTCAGCGCGCTGGCCATCCTCTCGTTGGCCCTCGGGATCGGGGCCAATACCGCCCTCTTTTCCATCCTCAACGGACTCATGCTTCGACCGCTGCCCGTGCGCGAGCCCGGCGCGCTGGTGCAGCTCGAAGGTGGATCGTGGACCTATCCCATCTGGAACGAGATCAAGGCGCGTGAGAAGGGCCTGTTTGAAGGTGCCTTCGCGTGGGGATCGGAGCAGTTCGACCTGGCGCCGGGCGGCGAGACGCAACTCGTGGACGGCGCCTACGTCAGCGGCCGGTTCTTCGACGTGCTGGGCGTCGGCGCCGGCACGCGGCCGTCTGCTGGCCGAGACCGACGACCGGCCCGGCGGGGGGGCCGACGGCGCCGTCGCCGTTGTCAGCTATCGCTTCTGGATGAGCCACTACGGCGGGGCCGGCGACGTCATTGGCCGTCAGCTCACGCTGCAGCGCGTGCCATTCACCATCGTCGGCGTCATGCCCGCGGGGCTTCACCGGACCGGACATCGGGCGGGTGTCGGACGTGATGATTCCGTTTGCCACCGAGCCGCGCATCCGCGGAGCGGAGTCTGCGCTCGAGGGACGGTCGACATGGTGGCTCGACATCATGGCGCGGACCAAGCCAGGCCAGACCGCCGAGCAGGCGACGGCCGCGCTCCGCGCCGTCCAGCCTCAGATTCGCGAAGCCACGATGCCGACTCAGTTCCCCGCAGAGATGCGACAGCGGTACTTGAGCGAAGGCTTCACGCTCGTGCCGGCGTCGAACGGCTCGTCGCCAGTCGGCAACCGGTATCAGGCGCCGCTCTACGCGATGATGGCCGTCGTCGGTCTCGTGTTGCTGATCGCGTGCGCCAACATTGCCAATCTGCTCGTGGCCCGGGCGCTCGCGCGCGAGCAGGAGCTCAGCGTCCGGCTCGCGCTCGGCGCGTCACGCTGGCAAGTGGCCGCGCTGTTGCTCGGGGAAAGTGTGCTGCTTGCTGGATCGGGCGCGGCGCTCGGCTTCGTCTTTGCGCAATGGAGCGGTCCGCTGCTCGTTCAGCAGTTCGTGACGTGGCGAGAGTCGGTCGTGCTCGATCTGTCGCCGGACTGGCGGGTCGTCGGCTTCACGACGCTCGTCACGGTGGTCACCGCCATCATCGCGGGCGTGGCGCCGGCCTGGGGTGCCGCGGCGCTCGCGCCGTACGAGGCTCTTCGCACCGCCGGACGAGGCATCGTCGGCGATCGTCGCTTCACGGTGCGCGGCGCGCTGGTCGTCGTGCAGATCGCGCTGTCGATCCTGCTCGTCGCGGCCGCCGGACTGTTCCTGCGTTCGCTCAACTCGCTCAATCACGCACCGCTCGGGTTCACGCCGGAGCCGCTCATCGTCGCTGACCTCGACCTGCAGATGTCGTCGGTGAAACCTGAGGGACGGCAGGAGTTGCTGCAACGCATGAGCGATGCCGTCAGCGGCGTTCCCGGCGTCACGTCCGCCGCCGCGTCGATGATCACGCCGACGAGCGGCCGAGGCTGGAACAACGTCGTGGGTCAGGGGCCGCTCGACCGCAGCCGCATGACCTGGCTCAACGCCGTCACGCCCGGCTGGTTCCGCACGTACGGGATCCGGATTCTCGGGGGCCGCGACTTCGATGCGACGGACCGGCTGGGCGGCAACCGGGTCGCCATCGTGAACGAGACGTTTGCCGCGCAGATTTCTGAAGGGATCGCCGGTTGGCCAGACCGTGATCCTGGGAGGGCCCGGCGGAACGCCGACGCCCTTCGAGGTGGTCGGCGTCGTGACCGACGCGGTCTACCGCGCGCCGCGCGAAGGCATGACGCCGACGATGTTCGTGCCGCTCTCGCAGCGCGAGCAGATGTTTCCGGGCGCGTCGCTCACGGCCGCGGCGGCGCCCGGACAGCGTGCCGCCGTGATGCGCGCGATGACAGACGCGTTGAAGAGCGTCGACGCCCGCGCGTCGTTCACGTTCCGCACCTTCGATGAGCTCGTCGGCGCGACGATCGTTCAGGATCGGCTCGTGGCCACGCTGTCCGGATTCTTCGGCGGCCTCGCGCTCCTGCTTGCGGCGATCGGTCTCTACGGGGTGATGTCGCACAGCGTCAGTCGGCGCCGGACCGAGATTGGCATCCGCATGGCGCTCGGCGCCGAACCGGGGGTCATCCAGCGCCTCGTGCTTCGGCGCGTCGGCGTACTCCTGGGCCTCGGTGTGGCGGCAGGTCTCGCGCTCAGCGTCTGGGCCTCAGGGTTCGTGCAGACGATGCTGTTCCAGCTCGACGCGCAGGATCCCGTGACGATCGGTGGAGCGGCGCTCACGCTCGTGTTGGTGGCGGTGACTGCGGCGTGGATTCCGGCGAGGCGTGCCGCACGACTCGATCCTTCAGCCGTGCTCAGGGACAGTTAGGTGGGCCCGGCTCGGAGCAAACTCCGAACCAGGCCCTTCGGTAGCGAATTACTTCGGTGAGACGCCGGTGACGACGGCGCTAGTGGTGACGTCGTGGCTCGGCGCCTCCACGATCTTGGTCGCCGAGACTTTCATGCCCGGCTTCAGGTCCACCGCGTCCCTCGCCTGACCATCCACGCTGAACTTGAGTCCCTTCGGCACGTCGTACTGGTGGTTCTCGCCGTTTTCCAGAGTCAGGATGACCGAGGCGGCCGATGCCCACCAAACCGTACCATTCAGGGTCATGACCGTCCGGTCGACCATTGATCTCTCGGTGATCGTCGCGGCCGCGGAGAGGACAGTGCCGGGTTTGACTTTATTCAGGGGCATGACCACTCCGTCGATCGTGGCCGTCTTGCCTGGCGGCAGATGGAAGAGTCGGTAATCCCCGCTCGGGAGCAATTTCACGACGAGATAGTCGCCCTTAACGTAATGCACCTCACCCTTCAACTGTAACGGCGTGACCTTAGCCGCGACCGTCACCTTCTCGGTTTTCGAGGTGACCTGGGCCGCGGCACTCGCCGCAAGACTCAGCGCGACTGCGGCCACAGTAAGAAAGGGGATCGCCTTGCTCATTGAATGCGCCATCTTCCTTCTCACTTTCGCTCACCCTCGGGGATCACTCGGTGCTACCGGGGTGAGGGGCAATCCACCGCGGGCACTCGCAGGTGCGTCCTGCCGGTTAAATTGTACGGTGTTCGGAGCCCTTTCCATGGTGCGACGCAGGATTTTTTGCCCGCTGGTCCGATCAGCGGCCGGAACGCTCGAACTGGAGTCACGCGGACTGCCAGCGCTCTGGCTGGTCTTCTAGCTGTCCTTCTTCTTTTCCGGTAGCAACGGAATGCCCGTCCCACCCGGATCCGCCAGCAGGCCGGACTGCGTGTAGATCAGCAGCTTGTCCCGCGTATCAATGATGTCGAGGTTGCGCATCGTGAGCTGGCCGATGCGATCCTGCGGCGAGAACACCGATGCGCCCTTCTCCATCGTCAGCCGCTCGGGCTTGTAGGTGAGGTTCGGACTCGTCGTGTCGAGGATGGAGTAGTCGTTGCCGCGTCGCAGCTCGAGCGTCACTTCGCCGGTCACCGCGCCCGCGATCCAGTGAGCGGTCTCGCGCAGCATCATGGATTGCGGATCGAACCATCGGCCCTGATAGAGCAGGCGGCCGAGGCGCCGGCCGTTCTCGCGATATTGCTCGATCGTGTCCTCGTTGTGGATCCCTGTGACGAGGCGCTCGTACGCAATGAACAGCAATGCCATGCCGGGCGCCTCGTAGATGCCGCGGCTCTTGGCCTCGATGATGCGGTTCTCGATCTGATCGCTCATGCCGAGCCCGTGACGGCCGCCGATGGCGTTGGCGTCGAGCATCAGCTGCACCTGATCGCCGTACGTCATGCCGTTCAGCGACGACCGGTTGGCCGTCCTCGAACCGAATCGTTACGCGTCTCCGGTTTGATGCGGATGTCTTCACGCCAGAACGCGACGCCCATGATGGGCTCGACGATCTTGATCCCGGTGTTGAGATGCTCGAGGTCTTTGGCCTCGTGCGTGGCGCCGAGCAGGTTCGAGTCGGTCGAGTACGCCTTCTCGACGCTCATGCGGTAGGCGAATCCCGCCTTCTGCATGTACTCGGACATTTCCTTGCGCCCGCCGAGGTCGTTGATGAACGCGTCGTCGAGCCACGGCTTGTAGATCCGCAAGCTTGGATTGGCGAGCAGACCGTAGCGGTAGAACCGCTCGATGTCGTTGCCTTTGAACGTGCTTCCGTCGCCCCAGATGTGCACGTCGTCTTCCTTCATGGCGACGACGAGGAGCGTGCCGGTCACGGCACGGCCGAGCGGCGTGGTGTTGAAGTAGGGGAGGCCCGCGGTGGAAATGTGAAACGCGCCGCAGCTGGAGCGCCGCCAGACCTTCAGCGACGAGTTGGGCGCGGCAGTCGACCAGCCGGGCCTTCTCGGCGCCGTACTGCAACGCGCGCCGCGGAATGTCGTCGTAGTCAGGCTCGTCCGGCTGGCCCAGGTTCGCGGTGTACGCAAACGGAATGGCGCCGCGCTGACGCATCCAATGAATGGCCGCGCTCGTATCGAGGCCGCCTGAGAAGGCAATGCCGACGCGTTCGCCGGAGGGAAGACTCTGAAGGATGGTGCCCACGGGGGAACATATTAATCGTTCCCCGTTCCCCGTTCCCGTTCCGTTCCTCGTTCCTGGTTCCCGTTGTAGGACAGGGCGAATAGGGAACGGGGAACGTGGAACCGGGAACGATTGATCGCGCTATCTTGCTACCGCGCGACTCTGAAGATCCTGAATCTTGTTTTCTCCCTCCCCGATTGCGATGGGGAGCGCGCTAGCGGCAAGTTGCTTCAGTACCTCCGGATCGAACCACTGTCCTTCCTCGAGATCGTCAAGCGCGACGAGGCGGTAGCCGCCCGCCGGAAGATCGGGCAGTGAAAAGCGGCCGTCCGTGGAGGGGCGCGTGGCGCGGATTCGCCGCGAGCTCGGAACCCAGTACGTCGGATCGTCCGGGAACACGAGGATGGTGTGCGCTGTCGCAGGGCGTCCGGCTGCGTCGAGCAGCGCGCCCCCAAGCGTTGACGTCCGTGTGGTCATCGTCAGCTCCGCAGCGCCGACCTCCTGGCTCGCCGTGACGGTCAGCAGGAAGTCGAGCGCGTCGCGTCCACCGACGTTGAAGGATCGAGCCCGCCAGTTCGAAGGTGAGATCACGTTCACGCGATACACCCCCGGCGTGACGCCCTCGAGCGTGAATCGGCCGTCGGCCGCGACTTGTGCGAGCGACGATGACATGCCGTCTTCGCTCGGCCTCGCGCTGTTCAGCACCACACGGAACGACGAGAGATCGCGTGGCGGCTGCTCGGAGCCGTCGAACACCATGCGCCCAGACAGGCTGACGCCCGGCTGCAGCATCAGCGTCAGCGGATCCGGCCGCGCGCCCGCGAGTGTGATCTCCGCCGCCGCCCAACGCGTGTCCTGAACGGGCGGCGCAGCGTGGAACTCCATCGGGCCCGCGAACGCGGGGCCTTCGACGCGTACCGCCTGAAACGACATCGTGACGCGCTGCTCACCGCCGCTGTCGTCGACGATCATCTGAGTGATCGGACCCGTGCGTGCCTGCACGCGGTAGCGGCCTGGCGCGACGTTCGCGAACGAGAAACGGCCGTCCGGGCCAGTCGCCGTGCTCTTGACTCCGAGGCCCTGAATCGGCATGTCGAGATCGATCAGACGTACTTCTGTGCCGGGCGCGGGGCCGTTGTTGTCCATCACGACGCCTTCCACTCGACCCATCGACACCAGAGGCAGTTGGACGTCGAGTCCGGAGCGCTCTTCGCTGACACCTATCGTCAGCCGCATCGCGCTCGAGCTCGACGTGGTGCCCGGATAGAACACCGGCGCGTAGTCGCTCGTGATCGTTGCGTTCGTCGGATCCGACGGAGGGCTCATCATGCGGCCAACCGACATCGTCCCCGCGTTTCCGAGTTTCGGCAGGATTCCCATGTCTTCAAAGACTCCCGCCTTGCCTGCCGGCGACGCCATGACGAGGTACTCTCCCGGTGGCAACGCGCCGATGCGAAAACTGCCGCGGTCGTCGGCTGTGGCCGACCCGGCCAACTGGAGCGTGCGCTCACCTCGCTGCCACGCGAAGCGAAACGCCTGGACCTCGGTACCAAACGCCGGCTCGCCGCCATCGTCGGCGACCGTGCCGGCGAGCACGCCGCCGCGGGCGATTGGCAGTGTCACTCGCTCGACGCGTTGCCCCGACGAAACGGACAACGGTGTGCCGGGCCGTCCACTGCCCGGCTGGCGCTGTCCGAACGTGGATTCGAGGTATCCAGGTTTCCCTGCGGTCAGGAGGAACTGACCGGCGGCGATGCCATCGAAGCGGAAGCGGCCCGCGTCATCCGACGTCGTGCTTCGGGGCGGGCCTGGGACAACCGGAGAGAGACGGACGGTCGCTCTGCGAACCGGACGTCCCAAATCGGCCGAGACGATCACTCCTTCGATGGACGCCGTGCCGGCGGCCGTCGCTTGCGGCGGCGGCATGACGTCACGAGGCGGGGGAAGCATCGGACCCTGTCGCCGGGCGACGACGCGCTCGTCTGACGCTTTGCCGAGCGACCAGTGGATGTTCTGCGGCGACCAGGGCCGCGAGTGCGACACAGAGTGCGCGGGCGTGCCGGATGAACGTCATGGACGGCTCCGGCGATAAGACGGCCGTCAAGCCGCTCCGGCCGTCTTACATGCCAAGCGTGAGTTTAGGTAGCCTTGGCGACCTTCGCAGCGGCCTTCTTACGTCTTTCCTTGGCCGGCTTGTTGGGGGCGGGTTCGTCGGTTTTGGCCAGCGCGACCATGTCGGTCAGGAAGACGCGGCGGCCGTGCTGGTCGAACTCGATAACGGTGTAGCGCTCGTCGGACGAGGTCACCGTTCCAGCTCCGTAAGTGACCTGTGTAACCCTGCTGCCTTTGGCAAAAAGCTTCAAGAGCGCCTCCTCGCGGCGACCTCACGGGACCGACGGTCGGCGCACGAGCGCGACAGGCGGAATAGCTCTAAAACAACCATTGGAGCATATCGTGGGCGCTTCTGATTGGCAACCGAGGCGCTCGATCGACTACCATGACGAATCCTGCCGAGTACGTTCGCGCCGGGGATCGGCAGCCCGCGGAGGTTAGGTGCAGAAATCACGTCCCACGCAGAACAAGCGCGCCCGTGAGCGTGCCCGCCAGGAGCGTCAGCAGCTCAAGACGGCGCGGCGGAACGAGGCGAAGGCACGAAAGGCTGCATCTCCGACCGACCGGAGCGGCGACGATCCGGACATCGCCGGGATCGTTCCCGGTCCCCAGCCGTCGCCGTGGGGCGACGAGGAGGTGGAGGCCGGACAGGAAAGTGAATCTGAGTCGTAGCGTCCGGGCCACCGGCGCGGTCGTCGTCCATCCGTTCAGGGCTGACGTGTGTGTCCGCCCAGGTTCTTAAAACTCCCTAATGATATTTGCCAACAATTCAGGGTCGGCCGCTGTGCTGAATCCGCGTCGGAGAGGCTAGCCCGATGCGCGTTCACCTCGTCAACCCAAGCCACGTCTCGTTCGGCGTCGGCGTTATTACGCCCCGCTGGCTGTACGTCATCGCGGCGGCGACGCCACTCGAGTTCGGCGACCCCGTCATCGTGGACGAGACGCTCAACCCGATTGACATCTCCACCATCAGCGCCGGCGACATCGTCGGCGTCGGTATTCACACCGGCAACGCGCTGCGGGGCTACGAGGTCGGCAACGCGGCGAGAGCGGCTGGCGCCACCGTCATCTATGGTGGGATTCACGCGACGCTCTATCCGGACGAGGCGCTCGACATTGGCGGGGCGCATGCGGTGGTGAAGGGCGACGGCGATGCCATCTGGGGTGAGGTCGTGCGGGCCGGTCATGCGGGCACCCTCAGGAGGGTCTACGAAGGCGGCCGCATCGAGGGTACCGAGTTCATTCGCGCGCGCTGGGACCTGATGCCCGACAACAGCTACATGTGGGCGTCGGTGCAGACGCTGCGCGGCTGCCCGAAGCACTGTTCGTTCTGTTCAGTCTGGCGGACCGACGGGCAGAAACCTCGACCGCGGACCACCGACGCTGTGATTTCCGAGATCGTCGAGCTGCGCAAGCGCGGCTTCCGGTTCATCGCGCTCGCCGACGACAATTTCTATCCCGTGCCGCTGGCGGACCTGAAGATGGCGGCCCGGCGCGCCGACCCGACGACCCTCAACAACCTCACCGCGATTCGCAACGAGCGGTTCGAGTTGATGGAGCGGCTGGCGAAGTTGCCCGAGGACATGATCTTCTTCACCCAGATCACCATGGAGGCGTCCGAGGATCCGGAGTTCCTCGCTGCGATGCGGCGCGCCAGAATCAAGGGCGCGCTCGTCGGCGTCGAGTCGGTGACGGCCGAAGGGTTGAAGGACGTCTACAAGCCGTTCAACGCGTACGGAGACGAGCTCGTCAAGCGGCTGCGGACGTTCCGCGAGAATGGCGTCCACGTGCTCGGGTCGTTCATCTTCGGGCTCCCGAGCGACGGTCCCTCGACGTTCGACGCGACGGCCGCGCTCGCGCAGGCGGCCGGCGTCACGTTCGCGCAGTTCGTGATGCTCACGCCGTTTCCGGGCACGCTGGATTTCGCCGCCTGGGAGAAGTCACTCGCGAATGACGACGACGAAAATCGCCGGCGTACCCATCACGCGTCACTGGCTGATTCCTCAGGCGAATCGCCCCAAGGTCTACACGCCGCATCCCAGGATGTCGGCCGACGAGATTCGCGAGCGGACCCAGGGCGTCTGGGACAAGTTCTACAGCCTGCCGCAAATCTGGGAACGCTCGAAGTGCGTGAAGTCGATCAAGTCTCGGCTCGCCTTCGTGCTTGATCTCGAAGCTCTACCGTCAGATGTACGCCAATACCGGCATCGCCACCGACAGCGCGCGCGTGAACCGGTCGGCCCAGTGGGCAAGGATGATCGCGAAGCCCTGCCGCCGTCTGTTCGTGGGCAAGCCGATGCCGGACCTCGAAGTGCCGGCGTAGCCATTTGTTATTGGTTATCGGCTGTTTGCTATTGGCATTGGCGTATTGGCTATTGCACGTTACTTGCGCCGTCGGATCCATCGATAGTCCAGGATCATGCCAAATGACCAATGCAATAACCAATAGCCAATAGCCGATAACAAATGTCAGATGGCTATTGCTCTTCAAGACAAGACCATTGTCGTCACGGGCGGGGCCGGGTTCCTCGGCTCGGCCGTGGTGCGGCATCTTCTCCGGCGTGGCGTCGCGCCTGAGCGCGTCGTCGTCGTGCGTCGCCGGGATTTCGACCTGGTCCACGAAGAGCAGGTCAAGCGTCTCTACGACGTGCATCGTCCTGACGTCGTCATCCATCTCGCGGCGGTCGTGGGTGGCATCGGCGCGAACCGGAAGCACCCCGGGAAGTTCTACTACCAGAACCTGATGATGGGCGCGCTCCTCATGGAGCACGCGCGGCTCGCCGGTCTCGAGAAGTTCGTCGCCATCGGCACGATCTGCGCGTACCCGAAATTCACGCCTGTGCCGTTTCGCGAAGACGACCTGTGGGCCGGCTATCCCGAGGAAACAAACGCGCCCTACGGCATCGCGAAGAAGAACCTCCTCGTGCAGGCCCAGGCCTACCGCGCCGAGTACGGCTTCAACGCGGTCTATCTGCTGCCTGTGAATCTCTACGGGCCGGGCGACAACTTCGATCCCGAGACCTCGCACGTCATTCCCGCGCTGATCCGGAAGTGTCTCGATGCGGTCGATCGAGGGCAGTCGTCGGTCGAGATCTGGGGCACAGGGAAGGCGACACGCGAGTTCCTCTACATCGACGACGCCGCGGAGGGTGTGGTGCTCGCGACCGAGCGGCTCGAGACGAGCGACCCGGTCAACCTGGGCGCGGGTTTCGAGATCTCCATCAAGGACCTTGCCGAGCTCATCGCGCGCCTGACGGGCTTTCAAGGCCAGCTCGTCTGGAACACGTCACAGCCGGACGGCCAGCCTCGCCGTTCCCTCGAAACCAGCCGCGCCGAAGCGCTGTTCGGCTTCAAGGCCCGCACGACCTTTGAAGAGGGTCTGGCGCGGACGATAGATTGGTATCGGCTACACCGAAGCTAGAGGAATCTGCTGAGGACTACTTCGACCTTGCGCTGACCGGCGACGGCCGGACGCCACTGCACCATGATGGGCGCCTGAAAGGTGCCCTCGACCACCGCGCCTGCTCCGGTCGAACCAGCATCGGAGACGAGCAAGTTGACGGACCGCCTCATGCGGAGAAGGCGGGAGGCCGGCACTTCGAGCGCTCGGGCCAGAGCGAACTCGAGGCGCGACGAGCTCAGGCCGAGGGCGTCCATGAGCTTGTTCACCGCTCGAACCAGGTCGTACTTGGCATATTCCATCGCCTTGACCGGCACGGCGAGCGGGTCACTCCAGGCGTGGCGGGCTTTCTGCGCCGCGAACTTCAGCGGGTTCCGCAGGACCTCGGCGAGGTCGTGCTGCATCAGCAGGGTCTCGTACTCGTTGATCGTCAGGCTCGCGTACCGTTCGTCTTGCGCAAGCTCGAGCCGCACACGACCCTTCGTCACGCCGTGCTCGCGGATGAGCGCGTTCAGCCGTTCGGTCAGCCCAAGCGACGGATCTTTCAGGCTTACCGCTTCGATCGGGTGGCTCGAGACCGGCACCTGCATGGTGGCCCGACCGACCTCGATCTCCTGGTTGTAACCGACCAGGCGGGTGACCCGCTTCCGCGGCGTCCCTTCGAACGCACCGTCGAGATCGACGAAGTAGACCGGGCCGGCGCGTTCCGTGCGGTACGACACGCACGTGTGCAGGCCGGCGGCCATGAACGCCAGGTGCGAGTCGCCGTTGATGGGCTCCACGCGGCGCTGCTCGGGCGGCAACTCGGTGCGAAGGTCAAGGTTGTCGTGTTGATAGCCGGCGCCGGCCGGAAATACCGTTTGAAAGAGGTGCAGATACGGCTCAAGGCCGGCGCGGCGCGTCGTAAGTCGCGTGGCAAGGCTTTGCGGCAAGTAGCCGGCGGTCGTATGCGGCGAGACGTAGAGGCAACGCGCGAAACGGTCGAACGCGTCGCCGTGGGCGGCGGCGGCCATCGCGCGGACATCGACGATGTCGATCCGCGCCCGCGGGCGAATATCCAAGGCTGCTTCGATAGGCGCCACGACGGGACAAATGGTACTACTGCGGGCCCTCCAGACAAAGCGCCGGCGGGCTAAGCTCTCGGAAGAGGTGCAAAAATGAATCGGTCACTCATCGTGTGCGGCCTTCTCGGTGTCGCGGCCCTCGCGGGCGCATCCTCGACGTTTGCCCGCCAAAACCAGCCCGGGCTGCCCACTCTTGCACAGGTCCACATCCTGAACCGTGACCGGGCCGACGCGATTCCCATCAAGGTGCAGAACACCGGCGACTACCTGCCGGTCATCGTCGTGGGGACGCCGTCCGTGTCCTTCGCCCAGAACTCCATCGTCGGGACGCTGTCGGCCCGCCAGGTCTGGGAGTACCGGCGGGTGGTGGTGCCTATTGCGAACGACGCGACGCCGACCCTCAGCGAGGCAGGTCTCCAAGGCTGGGAAGTGGTTCATGCCATGACGGTCGGGGCGAATGGGGTCTGGACGTTGAAGCGGCCGAAGTAGGGTTCCAGGGTCCAAGGTCCACGGTTCTCAGTCTGAAGCGATTACGCTATGTCCATGTCTGACAGTCGAATTGCTGCTGGAGGCGGAGTCACGCTCGAGATTCGCGGCGGGGTTCTTGAACAGTACGCTGACGTCTTCACGCCAGAGGTCGTTCAGGCATTGCGTGTGCTGGCGCCGCTCGACGGCGATCGCAAGGCCGTGATGGCGTCTCGGAATCAGCGCCGGCGCGATCGGGCCGAGCGCGGCCAGCGCATCAGCTTTCTCGATCCCGACTCCACGATCCCGCGAACGACCCTCAAAGTCGCCGACGCGCGCGCCGGGAACTTCATCGGCAGCGACATCCCCGCCGATCTCGAACGGCAATGGATTCAGGGCACCGGGCCGGCCACGCGTCCGCAGGCGAATCTCGAGAGGAGCCTGCGGAACGCCGCGTACGCGCTGCTCTCCGGCGCCGACGGCTGGATGTTCGACGGCGAGGACGCGCTCGGCCAGGTCGCGACGATGTCGCTCGACAACCAGCGCAACCTCAAGCACGCGATTGACCGTAGCCCGGTCTTCATGAAGGTCGCCGAGGATGTCTCCGGGGAGATGAACCAGTGGGCCGAAGGCTTCTTCGGCCGTCAGACGATTGTCGATTGGAAACGTCAGCTCGATTTCACGACGAAGATTTTCCGCGCACGTGGCCTGCATCTCGACGATCGGCACGTTCAGGTGGCTGGTGGCACCGGCTTCTCGGCTTCGATCGTGGACGCGGCCATGTACGTGACGAACAATCACGAACGGCTGCGCCGTGCCGGTTCATCCATCGTGATGTACCTGCCAAAGATTCAGACGGCCGAAGAAGCCGCCCTCTGGAACGACATTCTCGTCGGCGCTCGAGTCCCATCTCGGCCTGGCCGTCGGAACGATCAAGGTGTACGTCCTCGTCGAGCAGGTCGAGGCCTGTTTTCAGTTGATGGAGATTCGCGCCGCGCTCGGCAAACACTTCGTCGGATTCAACACCGGACGCTGGGACTACATCAACAGCGTGTCGGACGCGATGGCATGGGACTCGACGTTCATCAATCCGAATATCGACGCCATCACGATGACCTACGGCTACATGCGGAACTACGAGGACCGCGTACGCCGGGCGGTCAACACCCCGGATCGAGACGGGCGGTTCGCACTGTGGCAGGGTGGCATGGAGCCAAACATCCCTGTTGGCTCAGCTACTGGTGTCGAGAGCGGGATGAAGCGCGCCGTGGCCGGCGGTGAGCGCGAACAACGAGAAGGCGCGAGTGGCAAATGGGTGGCCCATTGGAAGATGGTGCACATCGTCCGGCCCGTCTGGGAACGCGTCGGCGCGAACAATCAACTCGGTCGCGAGTTTCCCCGGCTGACCTACACGTCGTCTGATGCCGACGGGTTGTTTCTCCTCGAGCCCGCGCCGCGCACGGTTCGAGGCGCCCGCGACTTGCTGAGCGTCGCGTTGCAGTACGGCAACGCGTTCCTTCAGGGCTACCAGGCGGCGGCGTTGAAGCCCGCTGATTTCTTCGGTAACGACGACGTGCTCTACCTGATGGAGGACATGGCGACCGGTGAGATTCGCCTGAGCATTCTCTGGGAGTGGCTGCACAAGGGCGCCCGCTTGACCGACGCCGATGCGGTGACGGGCACCGCCGCCGGCGACGTGTTCTCTGAAGATCTACTCAAGCGTCTCGTGCACGAGGAATACGCGAAGCTGCTGAAGGCGTCGAGCAGGGACGTCCACGACGATTCCAAGACCACGACGCTGCCGATCGCGCGCGACATCGTGATGACCTACGTCGGTGAACCGATGAAGGCGCCCTGGTACGTGGACTTGTTGAACCTGAACCTCAACAACGACGGGTCCGATGAGGCGCGGCGGCGTATCGGGATGTACTTCGAGGCATTCCGTAAGGACGGGACGAGGATTACGCGGAACCTGGACTTCTCACTGAGAAAACTTCGGGCGTCGCACCCGCGGCGGTGAACCGTGGAGCGACGCCCGAACGAACCCTGCAGAGTGCTACCAGCGCGGTTCGCGCCGACGACCGCCGCCGCCACCGCCGTTGCCGCCACGGCCGCCGCCGAAGCCGCCACCACCGCGGCCGCCACCGCCACCACCGAAGCCGCCGCCACCACCACCGAAGCCACGGCCGCCGCCCGACGCAGGTGGACGCGCCTCGTTCACGGCCACGCGTCGGCCGTCAACTTCGGTCTCATTGAACTTCTCGATCGCGGCGCGCGCGCCGTCTTCTGTCTGCATCTCCACGAAGCCGAACCCACGCGACCGGCCCGTTGCCTGATCACGCATCACGCGAACCGACTCCACCGGACCGGCCTGCGAAAACAAATCCTGGAGGGTGCTCTCCTCCGTGTTGAACGACAGATTGCCTACGAACAGCCTACGATTCATGTGTCCCTCTTCTCGTTCGCCAGCGGCGAACGCGCCGCCCGGAGCGGCGACTGCGCAAACCTAGCCGTGTGGACCACCCACCTACTGCTGCGGGAACGAGAGAAGGATCGAGCAACGCTCGGTCGGCTTCCGAACGATTCCAGCGTGACCGGACTAAATAAGCTCCCATGGCCAGCATAACGACTCCCGGGACCCCACGCAATCGTCAACCGCGGGGCTGCTCGCGATAGTGTAGGAGCGTCGCTTCGTCGGTCGCTCGTGTCATACACCGCCATGGAACTGAGCCCTCAGAGTCGCATCAAAGTCATCGGTCGTGGCCGCGTCGGCGCGGCGTTCGCCGCACGGCTCAACGAGCGCGGCGTTCTCGCGGAGGACGGCGACGCCGATCTCGTGCTCTTGTGCGTGCCGGATTCCGCGATCGCGACCGTGGCCGCGGGTCTCCCCACGGGCCCGTGGATCGCGCACGTCAGCGGCGGGACTCCGCTCGCCGCGCTCGCGCCGCACTCACGCCGGTTCAGCGTCCATCCGCTGCAGACGTTTACGCGAAGCCGTGGCGCCGAGCAGATCGACGGAGCCTGGGCCGCCGTTACGGCGGACACATCCGAGGCGCGATGCCGCCGGCTGGACGCTCGCGCGATCGCTGGGGCTCCGCGCGTTTGATCTCGCGGACGACCGTCGCGCGATTTACCACGCGGGCGCGTCGATCGCGTCCAATTTCCTCGTCACCATTCATCGCGCCGCAGTCAGGGCCGTCGGCGCGGCCGGGGCGCCGCCCGAGGCCCTGTTGCCCTTGATGCGCCGGACGATCGACAACGGCTTCGATCTGACCGGACCCATCGCACGCGGCGATCGTGCGACGGTTGACGCGCATGTCGCCGCCATTCAACGCGACCTTCCCGATCTCGAAGCGTTGTATCGCGTGCTCGCCGAGGCGACGCGTCCATGAAGATCGTCCGGACCGTCGCATCGTTGCGGCAGGCCCTCGACGCGCGCCCGCCGGGCTCCGCGGTTGGCTTCGTGCCGACGATGGGTGCGTTGCACGACGGGCACGTCGCACTGATTCGCGCGGCGCGCGCGGCGTGCCGACAGGTCGTCGTCAGCATCTTCGTCAACCCGAAGCAGTTCAACGACGCGGGAGACCTGGCGCGCTATCCCCGCCAGGAATCGCGCGACACCGAGATGGCAGACGAGGCAGGTGCCGACATCCTCTTCATGCCGGAACCCGCGGAAATGTATCCCGACGGGCACGCGACGAGCCTCCACATGACGGGCCCGGCGCTCGGATTCGAGGGCGATCATCGTCCGGGGCACTTCGATGGCGTCGCGATCGTGTGCCTCAAGCTGTTCGCAATGGTCCAGCCTGACGTCGTGTTTCTCGGACAGAAGGACGCTCAGCAGGTCGCCGTGTTGCGACAGCTTGTCCGTGACGTGAACCTTCGCCTCGAGCTGCGCGTGGTGCCGACGGTGCGCGACCTCAACGGGCTCGCGCATCTCGTCTCGGAACGCCCGCCTGTCGATCGAGGAACGGTCGCGCGCGGTCGCGATCCCGCTCGCCCTCGTTGCCGGTCTCACCGCGTACCGCGCCGGCGACGATCCCGTCGCCGCGGCTCAGGCCGCTCTACGCGGTCTCGGCGTCGATTACGTCGGCATGGCCACGTTCGACGGCCAGCCGACGCTCGTCATCGCCGCTCGAGCCGGGGCCACGCGGCTGATCGATAATGTTCCTCTGGACCAGCCGGAGCTGGCAGGACTGTAAGAAGTGAGAAGTGAGAAGTAAGAAGTTAGAAGTGGCGGGGGCTCCCATGACTCCTGAACGGACGAAAGTCACGCTACCCGTGCTGGCCGATCTCAAGGCGCGCGGCGAACGCATCGTCATGGTCACCGCCTACGACGCGCCGAGTGCGCGTCTGGCCGACGAGGCCGGCATCGACGTCGTGCTCGTCGGCGATTCCGCCGGGACGACGGTGCTCGGGGGATCGTCCACGGTGCCTGTGACGATGGACGAGATGCTCCTGTTCACGCGCGAGGTCGTGCGCGGCGTCAGCCGCGCGCTCGTCGTCGCAGACATGCCGTTCGGGTCGTACCAGGTGTCCGAGACCACCGCGGTCGAAAACGCCATTCGCTTTGTGAAGGAGGCGGGCGCCGAGGCCGTGAAACTCGAAGGCGCGGGCCGCACGCTCACGCGCATCAGCGGCATCGTCGATGCCGGCATTCCCGTCATGGGGCACATCGGGCTGACGCCGCAATCGGCGTCGATGCTCGGCGGATACCGCGCGCAGGGACGGACGGCCGCCGCGGCAAAACGGCTGATCGACGAAGCGATCGCGCTCGAGCGCGTCGGTTGCTTCGCGATCGTGCTCGAGGCGATTCCCGCCGTCGTCGCGGCGCGTGTGACCGAAGCGTTGAAAATTCCGACCATCGGCATCGGCGCCGGCGCCGCATGTTCCGGCCAGGTGCTCGTGTGGCACGACGTGCTCGGCCTGACGCCTGAGCCCACGCCGCGATTCGTCAAGAAATACGCATCGCTATCGACCGTGATCACCGATGCCCTCGCCGCATACGCGCGCGACGTCCGTACCGGGCGCGTTCCCGGAAGAGCGCCATACCTATCCGATGCCCGACGCGGAGCGCGACCGGTTCGATTCGCAGCTCGCGAAAAAGTAGGGGCTGTGGAAAAGGGCTCGCGTGGCCCTGGTTATCATGAGCCAGGGATCTTCTTTTCGGCAGGAGAGGCGTTCATGGCGTGGCAACCTCGCACCATGGTTCTCCCAGGACTGGCAGTCGTCCTGACAGTTTTGTGTGTGCCTGCCGCCTCCGGTCAGACCAGCGTCTTCCTTCGAGTCGACCGGGCCTTCCGCCTCCAGTCCTCCCGTCGATCGGTTTGTCGGCCTCTGGGCCTACAACGAGGATGAAAGCCTGAACGCGGCGACCGGCCGGCAGGAGCGGAGTCCCCGCAGCGCGGCGCAGCGGACGCCTGTCGGGCGGGGCGCCGGGGCCGGCGCCTCGGGCCGGGCGACACCGCCCCTGCCGTCTGCCGAGAGCGGCCGGTCTGCCGTGGGACCGCGGATCGCGCCCGGACTGAACGGACAGCTCGGGCCGACCGTCGCCATGATTCAGGAAAATCGCAGCCTCACGCGGGATCTGCTGGAAGTGCCGGAGTCGCTCTCGATCTCGGTGTCGCCGGGCCAGATTTCGTTCGTGGATGACCTGTTTCGCGAACGTGTCTATCCGACGACCGGCGAGAAGGCGCGCTATCAGATCGGCGCGGCGCGGTTCAACGCAGCTCTCCAGTGGACCGGCCCCCAGCTCGTCAAG
This sequence comes from uncultured Acidobacteriota bacterium, assembly GCA_963793255.1. Taxonomy (GTDB): domain Bacteria; phylum Acidobacteriota; class Vicinamibacteria; order Vicinamibacterales; family SCN-69-37; genus CAVTYZ01. Next base: position 148,576 of record CAWBZK010000007.1, on the reverse strand, counting down.
CGCATTGACGCCTCCGACGGCTTCCGGATGACGGAGACCTACTTCCTCAGCGAAGACGGGAAGCGTCTCTTCGTGATCCTCCGCATCGGCTCGGACCGCAAGAACGCGCCCATCATGGGCGTCAATCGCGTGTACGACCGCGTCGACCAGTGACGCCCGGTCGTCCACCCGTTTCCCGAGCACTCGTGATCGTGCTGGCGCTTGGTGCCATGGCCATGCGCATCCAGCAGCAGGCGTGGATCGAAGCCGCCGGGCTTGGCGCACTGGCCGGCGGACTGATTGCCCTTCAGCTCTCGGCCAGCCGGCCATCGCTACGACCGCTGGCGTGGTTCGCGTTTTCGGTCACGCTCGTCGCCATGGGCATCGTGTTCGTCCGCATGCAGAACGGTTAGTGCGCGCCCTCGCTCATCGGACTCTGTGGATCCTGGCTATCAGCGTGCTGGCGGGCTGTGCGTCCGGCCGGCCACCGGTGACGACTCCAGACACACTCAATCGAGGATGCCGACGCCCGCGTCGCCGAGGGGTGCTACGACTGCCTGCTCGACGCACGTGAGCGGTACCGCGCCTTGAACAAAGGTCGGTCGTGGCCGACGGTCATCCGGCGGCTGTTCGAAGTCGAACTGCTGATTGCGATGCGCGAGCGGGAGCTCGGGCTCGATCCCGTCGTCGGCGCTGGCCGCCGCCGCCGAGCTGTTGCGCGCGCTGCCACCGTCAATCCCGGCCGACCGATACCTCGCCGCGGTTGAGTCGCTGCCGCACCAGCGGCACGGGTGGCCCCGCAGTGAGCTCGCCGCCTTTCGGCAGGCCCATGGGCTGACGCCAGATCGCGCGAGGGAAGAGGCGGAGTGGGTTCGGCAGGGACCGCTCACCGGCCCTCTGGCGCAGTACCTCGCGACCTCCCTCGAGTGTGCGCACCCACCAGGTCCTCGTCCGCCGACGGCTCCTGCCGCGTCTCAACCTGACCGGCGCCCAAGACAGAAGTCGCGCCGCCAATTCTTGCGTATCGCGTCGCGACGTGTGCCGCGGCCCGTCGGCCCGCGCTCGAGGCCCTTCGCGCGGCCGTTCCGGAGTTCGTTGAGACGTCGTTGTTCCTTGGGCAGATCGCCGTCGCCGCGATCGCCGAGGGCGGCGCGGGCGATCCGCACGCGCTTGTGGCCGAAACGCTGCGGCGGTTTCCCGAGTCCCCAGCCGCGACGTTCCTCGGCGCGACGCTTCAGCACGCCGTGTCGGATTGGGAGCGCGCGATCGAGCTTGTACGACCGGACTCTGGCGCTCAAGCCGCTCCACGAAGACGCGTGGGCCGGTCGAACGATCAGCCTGACCGAGCTGGCGCGTCACGGCGAGGCGATTGATGCGGCCACGCGCATGATCGATCTCAAGCTCGACAACGTCGACCAGGCGCTGTATTGGCGCGCGTGGAATCACCACGCACAGAACCGCCTTACAGAGGCGCGAGCGGACATCGAGGAGGCGAGACGTCGACGCCGGTCCGAGGAGATCCTGACGCTCGCCGGCATCATCGAACACGACCAGGAGGATCTCGATGCCGCCGCGGCAGGATCTGACCGAAGCACGACGGATGGGCGCGGGGCAGCAACTGCCGCGCGGATTGGTATCTCGGATCCGTGCTGGTCAAGCAGCGGCAGTGGAAGGACGCGGCGCCCACGTTCGAGGCCGCGATGACCTGCTACGCCATCGACGTCAAGGCGCGCGAGAACGCGATCCGCACGCTCGAGGACAAAACCGGCGTCGATGCCGTGTTCAAGCAGAGCCGCATCGCCCGCCTGCGACGCGAGATTGAGCTGCAGCGCCGCCAGCATCTGGCGGCGGCGTTCAATGCCGCGAACAGCTACGCGCAGTCTGGCGATCTCGAGAAGGCGCGGCCGTTCATCGACGTGGCCGCGGCCGATCCGGACCTCAGCGACGAGATCGATGAGCTGCGGCGTCACATGGCGGCCGTGGCGGCAGTCGCGTCGGGCTCGCGGGCTCATGGCACAATAGTGTCCATGCCCGTGTACGCACACTTCGAGACCAACCTGGGAAATTTCACGGCCGAGCTGTTCGAGAGCAAGGTGCCGAAGACCGTCGCCGTCTTTGCCGGTCTTGCCGAGGGCTCGCTGGAGTGGAAGCACCCGAAGACCGGCGAGAAACACAAGAAGCCGTACTACGACGGCATCGTCTTTCACCGCGTCATCAAGGGCTTCGTCATTCAGGGCGGGGATCCGCTCGGCCAGGGCTACGGCGGACCGGGCTTCCAGTTCGACGATGAGTTTCACCCGGAGTTGAGGCACGACCGGGCCGGCGTGCTCTCGATGGCGAACGCCGGGCCGAACACCAACGGCAGCCAGTTCTTCGTGACGCTCGGCCCGACGCCGCACCTCGACCGCCGGCACTCCGTGTTCGGCGCCGTCACCAAGGGCCTGGATGTCGTGGAAAAGATCGGCGACGTCCAGACCGACCGGAACGATCGGCCTGTGACGCCGGTGGTGATCAACAAGCTGACGATCGAGCGGACGTAACGTCCGCGGCCCGCGCTAGTCCTTCAGCTTGAACCCCGCCGGGATCGCGACGTCCTCGGCCGGCGCCGCGCTCGCGATCGTCAGGGTCTCGTTCGCCGAGGTCATCACCTTCGAGCGCGGCCCGCTCGACCCACGCGCCATGCGTCTGGCGAGCATGCCGCCGAGGCCGCCGCTCGGCGTTGCGGGCGCGGCGTTCTTCAGCTGCTCGGCGCTCTTGACCGATTCAATGACCGTCGTCGAGGCGACGGGCGAGCCCTGAAGCTTGCGGGTTTCGGTGGCCATCCGCGTCCATGAGGCCCGCGAGCCCGGGCACCATGGCGGACATCGGGCCCGCCTGCTGCGGGTTCATGCCGGAGAACATGCTCGCCGTAGACGGCCTTGATGAACTTCATGTTGAACTCCTGGAGCTCGTCCATGGCGGCGATGCGCGGCGCCATCCACATGTTGTTCGTCATCACGATGCCGCCGCTCTCCTCGATCTTCATGCCCTGCTGGCGCATCGTGATGGTCAGCACGAATTCCCTGGCGTTCTGCCCGGCGATCGCTTTCTGCTGGCCGGTCGGCTTCACGTCGACGTCGAACTCCATCTGCTTGCCGGCCTCTCGGCCATGGCCTTCTTGGCTTCGGGATCCATGCTCTGCTGCTGCTTGGCCATGTCCGCCTTCAGCTTTTCCATCTGCTCGCGCATCTGGGCGAAGGTCATGACCGGTGTATTCCTTCTTGCGGACGTCGACGCTGTAGATCTTCTGCTCGGCGAGGTCCACGATCTGGCCTGTCGTATCGGACATGCGCGACATCCGGTTGCCCTTGACGGCGACGGTGGTCGTCGTGCCCTTCGCGGCGCCCGAGACGCGGTTCATCATCGCGCCCATCATGCCTTCGAAGGCCACCGAGGACGTTCTCGGTGGTCTTGACGTCGGCGCGCAGGGCGGGCGTGACGAGAGCGGCGGTCAGCAGCACGGCGCAGCAGGACAGAGCGCGTTTCATGGTGGCCTCCAAGGCAGTGAACCCTGCCATTGTAATCGGGCGTTCTGACGCCGGGCTATAGATCCAGCCGGCCGTCCCGTCCAATAGGCCACGGACGCACACCTACAATATTTGTCTTCATGCGCCACGAACTTCGCGCCATGGTGTCGCTTGCCTGGCCGGTCATCCTGGCCGAGATCGGCTGGGTGCTGATGGGCATCGTGGACACCATCTTCGTGGGGCCGCTGGGGCCCGCCGTCATCGGCGGCGTCGGCATCGGCTCCACGCTGTTCTTCGCCATCATGGTGTTCGGATCGGGGCTGTTCTTCGCGCTCGATACCTTCGTCGCCCAGAGCTTTGGCGCCGGCCGGCTACCGGAGTGCCACCGGTGGCTGTTCGCCGGCGCTCGAGCTGGCCGTGGTGCTGTCGGTCGTTCTTGTCGGCGTCGGTTACGCCGGGCGTGATCTTGTTGCCCCACTCCGGCATTCATCCGGACGTACTGGTCGATGCTGCGGCCGTATCTCGGCGCGCTGCTCTGGTCGGCGCCGCCGCTCTTTCTATTCACCGTGTTTCGGCGCTACCTGCAAGCCATGAACATCGTCCGGCCCGATTCTCGTCGGCGTCGTGGTCATGAACCTCGTGAACGCGTTCGGCAACTGGGTCTTCGTGTACGGCCATCTTGGGGATGCCGGCGATGGGCGCGGTGGGTTCGGCCTACGCGACGGTCGGGGCGCGCATCGCGCTCGCGATTTTCTTGTGGGTCGTCATCGTTCGCGGCGAACGGCGGCGTCCGTCTGGCCTTCACGACGCGCCGTTGACGATCGACGGAGCGCGCATGTGGCGGCTCGTCAGGCTCGGAGCACCCGCGGCGCTGCAGCTGGCGCTCGAAGTCGGCGTGTTCGCGGCGGCCGCGGCGCTCGCCGGACGCATCTCGCCGGTCGCGCTTGCGGCCAACCAGGTCGTGCTGACGGTCGCGAGCTTCTTCTTCATGGTGCCGTTCGGGTTGAGCTCCGCCGCCGCGGTGCGCGTGGGGCACGCGGTTGGCCGGGACGATCCGGAGGCGGTACGGCGCGCGGGCTGGTGCGCGCTCGGTCTCGCCACCGCGTGCGCGGTTGTGTTCGCGGCGCTTTTTCTGTCTATTCCGGAAGCGTTCCTCCGATTGTTCACGACCGATCCGACGGTGCTCGCGGTCGGCAGCACCGTGATGCTGGTCTGCGCCCTGTTTCAACCGTTCGACGGATTCCAAACGGTGGCGACCGGCGCGCTGCGTGGACTCGGTGACACCCGCACGCCGATGCTTTTCAACCTCGCCGGGCACTGGCTCGTTGGCCTGCCGGTCGGCTACGCCCTCTGTTTCTGGTTCAACTGGGGCGTCGTCGGCCTCTGGACGGGCTTGTCGTTGAGTCTCACGCTGATTGGCATCGGCCTGGTCGGGGTCTGGCACTATCGAAGCAGCCGGTTCCTGCCGGCGCCCATAGAATTGCTAGAGACGGAGCTCACATGACACGAGTGATGGCGTTTCTCGACGGCTGTGGTGTGCGCGCTGGCGGTCTCGACGTGCGGCTCACGCGGACCGACCGTCGGTGACGCCACGGCGTTTCTTGCCACGGTCAACGCCGAGATGCTTCGACTGGGCGTCGCGTCGCAGCAGGCCGGGTGGGTGTACTCGACCTTCATCACACCGGATACCGAGGCGTTGAACGCGCGCGCGTCCCAGGCCTACATCGACGCGGTCGCGCGGTACGCCAAGGAGGCCGCGCGGTTCGACGGCCTCCAGCTTCCGGCCGACCAGCGCCGGCAGCTGGACCTCTTGAAGGTCTCGCTCGAGCTCGTGACGCCATCGGACGCCAAGCTTGCCGAAGAAGTGACCACGCTCGCGTCCTCGCTCGAAGCGACGTACGGCCGCGGCAAATGGTGCGCCGAGCCGACCAGGCCGGAGTCGTGTCTCGACATCGAGCAGATCACCGAAGTCATGGCGACGTCCCGCGACCCTCAGCGCCTCCGGCAGGTGTGGGAAGGGTGGCACACGATTTCGGTCCCGATGCGGCGCGACTACCAACGATTTGTCGAGCTCGCGAACACCGGCGCGCGTGAATTGGGCTTTGCCGACACGGGCGCGATGTGGCGGCTGAAATACGACATGCCGGCTGAGGACTTCACGAAGGAAGTGGACCGGCTGTGGGAGCAGGTTCGTCCGTTGTACCTCTCGCTGCATGCCTACGTCCGCATGAAGCTGCACGAGCGGTACGGTGACGTCGTGCCGGCGAATGGTCCACTACCGGCGCACCTGCTTGGCAATATCTGGGCGCAGGACTGGTCGAACGTGCTCGGGCTCGTGTCGACAGAATCGGCGAGCGCCGGATACGACCTCAACGAGATTCTGAAGCGTCGGCGCGTCAGTCCGACCGAGATGGTGCGCTTCGGCGAGCGGTTCTACACCTCACTCGGATTCGCGGCGCTGCCCGATACCTTCTGGTCCCGGTCACTCTTCACGAAACCAGCCGATCGCGACGTCGTGTGTCATGCCAGCGCGTGGGACATCGACACGCTCGATGACCTTCGGATCAAGATGTGCATCGATCCGACCGAGGAAGACTTCACCACGATTCACCACGAGCTCGGGCACAACTTCTATCAGCGTGCCTACAAGGCCCAGCCCGTTCTCTTCCGGGACTCGGCGAATCAGGCGTTCCACGAGGCCATCGGCGACACGATCGCGCTCTCGGTGACGCCCGAGTACCTGGTGAAAATCGGCCTCATCGATCGGGCACCCGACGCGTCACGTGACACAGGGTTGCTGCTCGCGCGGGCGATGGAGAAGATCGCGTTCCTGCCGTTCGGCCTGCTGATCGACCAGTGGCGGTGGGGCGTCTATTCCGGGGCCGTATCGCCGGCCGACTACAACAAAGCGTGGTGGGATTTGCGCCTCAAGTATCAGGGCGTCGCACCGCCGTCCGCGCGTGGCGAGAATCTGTTCGATCCGGGCGCGAAATACCACGTGCCGGCGAACTACTCGTACACCCGCTATTTCCTCGCCTACATCCTTCAGTTCCAGTTCCATCGCGAACTGTCGAAGATGGCCGGTTGCACGGCGCCGCTTCACCGCTGCTCGATTTACGACAACAAGACCGTCGGTTCGCGGCTCGACGCGATGTTGAAGATGGGTCAGTCGCGGCCGTGGCCCGACGCGCTCGAGGCCCTGGCCGGCACGCGTCAGATGGACGCGACGGCGATCGTGGATTACTTCGCGCCGCTCAAGACGTGGCTTGATGAGCAGACGAAGGGGAAGCCGACGGGGTGGTAGTACTCGGGTATCGCGTGTCCACGTAGTCGTCGACGAGCGCCTGGAACGCCGTCGCCAGCTCATCGTAGGTGCCGCGCAGCGTTGTCGCATGCTGGCCGTCGATGAAGACGGGGCAGTTCGGCGCTTCGCCCGTGCCGGGCAATGAGATTCCGATGTTGGCGACCTTCGATTCGCCGGGGCCGTTGACGACGCAGCCCATGACGGCGACGGTCATGGTCTCGACGCCGGGCCGCGTTTTCTTCCACTCGGGCATCTTCGCGCGCACATATCCCTGCACGCGCTCCGCCAGTTCCTGGAACGTCGTCGACGTCGTGCGTCCGCAGCCGGGACACGCGGTGATCGAAGGCGCAAACGATCGCAAGCCGAGCGCCTGAAGGATCTCGCAGGCCGCGTAGACCTCTTCGCGGCGATCGCCGCCGGGCCGCGGCGTCAGCGAGACGCGGATCGTGTCGCCGATCCCTTCGTTCAGCAGGATCGCCAGCGCCGCCGCCGACCACGCGATGCCTTTGACGCCCATCCCGGCCTCGGTCAGCCCCAGGTGCAGGGGTTGCTGCGTGCGGCGGGCAAGATCCCGGTAGACGGCGATGAGATCGCGTGGGCGCGACACCTTGCACGAAATGATGATCTGCTGGGGGGACAGGCCGGCTTCGAGTGCGAGATCCGTGGACTCGATCGCCGAGACGACCATGCACTCGTTGATGATTTCCTCCGAGCTCCGTCCCAGGCCGCGGTCGGTGTTCTCCTGCATCCGCGCGACCACGAGCTCCTGATTGAGGGAGCCGCCGTTCACACCGATTCGGACCGGCTTACCGTGTGCGACCGCGACCTTACAGATCGTGCTGAACTGCTCGTCCCGCCGGCGGCCGGTTCCCACGTTGCCGGGATTGATGCGGTACTTGTCCAGGGCTTCGGCAGCGAGCGGGAAACGCGTCAGCAGCAGGTGTCCGTTGTAGTGGAAGTCGCCAATCAGCGGCGCAATGCAGCCGGCGTCGAGCATGCGCCGTTTGATCGCGGGCACCGCCTCGGCCGCCTCCGGCGTGTTGACGGTTATCCGGACCATCTCCGAGCCAGCCTCGGCCAGCTCGACGCACTGACGCGCCGTGGCCTCGACGTCGGCCGTCTCGGTCATCGTCATGCTCTGCACGACGATGGGAGCGCCGCCGCCGACCTGGACGTGGCCGACCTTGACAGGTACCGTCTTGTGGAGGCGCACCGGGGCAAGCATCCCGACGATCATGCCATGGCCGCCGGGTAAGATGAAGGTGAGCATCCCGGCAGAGTCCGGCGTACGTCACACGCCTGAAAGGACCACCATGGGCAGGTTTCGGAATCTCGGCATTTTTCTGGCGCTCGCGTCCACGGCGCTGGCGCTGGCCTCACCGGTCCGCGCCCAGAGCCAGGCGACCGTCTCCTCGGCCGAGCTGTCACAGCTCGAATCCACGGTGGCGGACATCCGCGCGCGGGTGTCGACCCTTCGAATCGAGCGATCCGACGCTGGCCGCGGACGTCGATCGGTCGCTCGCGGACCTGAACGACGAAGTGACGTATCTCCGCGTGAAGATGCGCCGCGAAGGCAGCGTGACGCGTGAGGAGTTCACGTCCGTGCGCGACCGCCTCGAGACGCTTCGCGTCCGCGCGCGCGGCCCGGCGCCCGTCACACCCTCTGTGTCGAGCGACCCCAACATCGTGATTGTGCCGGTGGGCGCCCAGCTCGACGTACGGCTACAAGGCCAGCTCAACTCCGGCACGGCCACCGTCGAGCAACGGTTCGAGGCGACGACCCTCGTCGACTACTCGGAAGGCACTCGCGTCGTGATTCCGGCCGGTTCGCTGGTCCGCGGCTTCGTCAGCTCAGTCCGGGCGGCGGGCCGGATCGATCGGCGCGGCAGCCTGACGCTGTCGTTCGACGAACTGCGCATCGGCAACCGGACATACCGTCTGCGCGCGGCCGTGACCGAGGCGATCGACGGCAAGATCGGTGACGACATGAAGCGAGTCGGCGCGGCGTCGGTGGTGGGTGCGATTATCGGCGGCATCATTGGTGGCACGCGTGGTGCGCTCGTCGGCATCCTGGTCGGCGGCGGCGGTACGATTGCCGCGACTGAGGGCAGCGACGTCGATTTGCCGACCGGCACCATTCTGAGGATCCGGATCGACCAGCCACTAGAGATCGCAGTCGGACAGTAGCGACGCTCGTAGTAGAGTCGCGGCCTGTGAGCAGCGACCCGACGGTCGATTGGCGGCTTGGACTGCCGGTCCTGCGGAGCGACCGCGTGTTGCTCCGTGAGCCGGTTCTGTCCGACGCTCCCGTTCTCTTTCGCGAGCTGTGCGTTCCGGAGGTCTGCGAGTACAGTCGCGCCACCGCCGTCCGCCGTTGAAGGCGTCGAGCGGATGATTGCCAAAGGCATCGAGCGCCGCCAGGTGGGACAGGTCTTCTCGTTCGGCATTCAGCCGGCCGGCAGTGGCGAGCTCGCTGGGATTCTTCAGTTCGTGTCGAGCCGCGATCACCTCAGTCACGCGGCGATTCCAGCCGTGTGGGAATTGGGATTCGCGCTCAGCTCGCGCTATTGGGGCGCCGGCCTGGTATGTGAGGCGGCGAGGCTGGCATTGGGCTTCGCGTTTCAGCAGGTTGGTCTGGAGGCCGTCGAAGCCTGGGTCATCGCGGAGAACCGGCGCGCCAACCGGGCGCTCGAGAAGCTTGGTGGCGTTCCGGTTGCCAAGCCGAACACGCAGGCGCCGGATGGCCGGACTGCGGACTTCGTGTTGTGGACGCTTCGGGCCGCCGCGCGCGCCCCGTCCTAAGGCAGGACGTCAGGCCCGCCGCCGACCAGGCCACGCCGCCTGCGCTTCAGGAACAGCCCTTTACGTGACAGTCCGAGGATGCCGGCGGCCTCGGTGATGCGGCCTCCGGTGGACGCGAGCGCGTGGTCGATGAACTGCTCTTCGAGCTCGCGGACCGCCTGCGCCAGCGTCTGGTCCAACCGCACATGTACGAGCGGACCCGTGGCGGCCGGTACACCGACAGGCCGGTCATTCCATCGCTGGAGAATGTCGGGCGCGAGGTCCGTGCTTCCCAGCGTCGCGCCGTCGTCGGACATCGCGACGACCCGACGTACTTCGTTCGCGAGCTCCCTGATGTTTCCGGGCCAGTCGTACAGAAGGAGCGCGGCGATGAAATCGTCGCCGAGCCGCAGTCCGGTGCGGCCGAGGCCTCGCGCGTGACGTGCGAGGAACAATGCGGCGAGCGCCGGAATCTCGTCCTTGCGTTCGCGGAGCGGCGGCAGGCTCAACGGCGCGGCGCCGATTCGATAGAACAGGTCACGCCGGAACGCGCCGCCCTGCATTTCGCGGCTGATATCGGTGTTCGTCGCGGCGATGATGCGAACTGCGACGCGGTGGGGACGGGATTCACCGACGGTGTGAATCTCACCGTTTTCGAGAAAGCGCAGCAGCTTGGGCTGCACCGTGTGGTCGAGGTCGCCGATCTCGTCCAGGAACAGCGTGCCCTGTTCGGCCGATCGGATGACACCGGGGAAGGCATCGGTTGCGCCGGTGAACGCGCCGCGGCGGTGTCCGAACAGCTGGCTCTCGACCAGGTCGCGCGGCGTGGCGGCGCAGTTGAACGGCACGAACGGCCCGCGCTTCACCCGGCTGGCGTCGTGGATGATCCGCGCGAGAATCTCCTTGCCGGTGCCCGTTTCACCCGTGATCAGGACGGGCAGATTCGTGTCGGCCAGCCGCAGCGCGATCTTCAGGAGCTCCGCCATGCGCGGCGATCGGAAGATCACTTCGTCCGGGCCGGCCTGCGCGGTGCGCGGCCAGAGGTTCTGTTCGTCGTCTTCGCTTTCGGTGTCGGCCGTGCGGTTGACGGCCGCCTGCACCAGGTCGCTCAGACCTTTCAACGCCGAGATCTCGTCGATGCTCTCGACGTCGCGGACGTGGACGACGACGCGTCGATCGGAGCCGCGAAGCGTGAGCTTGAACGTGCCGTCGGCGGTGGTTTCGGTGACGGCGGTCGGTTGCGCCTGAAACTCGCATCCTGACTCGTTATCGATGGTGAGCCGGGGCGCGAGGGGCGTGCTTTGGAGGATCGCGCTGACGCGATGCGTCAGCAGGTCGATCGAGTGGCCGGCGCCAAGAATCGCGGCCACGTCGGTGAGGACCAGCGCGGTGTCGGCGAGATCGCGCTCGCGTCGCGCGACGGGCACGCGGCCGCGGACGGTGGATGTGATCTCGGTCCTGGCCCGGGTGATCCAGGCTTCGTGGTAGCGGTGGCCGATGGCGTGGCAGCCGGCGAGCGCGCGGTCGAAATGCACGCTGCCCCGCGCGATTTCGCCCCGAAGGCTATGGCAGACGGCGCGCGTGGCTTCGATCACGATCAGGGGATCGACGCCGCCGCGAGGGCACGCGCGCACGGCTGCGGCGACGGCGCGGTCGGCGTCCGCGAACCTGGCGAGCCGCGCCAACGCGCGCGCCTTGGCGCAGAGCAGCGTGGTGCGCAGCGCCTTGTATTGACGGCGCGCGAGCTCCGGTTCCGACTCGTCGCAGATCTCAAGGACGCGATGCCACTCTTCGAGGCGCTCGTAGTAGGCGCAGCGGGTGAGTTGGTGATAGAGGCCGTACCAAGATCGAGAAGGCAGTACGTCCTCAGCGGACACGTGCGCGCAAGCGTCAAGCAGTCGTCTGCAGGCCTTGTAGTCGTCTTCGTACAGAGCAAGCTGGGCGAGACTGTCTAAGGCACCCAACCTCACATACGTAATCTCTGCAGATTGTGGGAGCACCGACTCGAACGACTTTCTGGCAAGCGATGCGTTTCCGCTGAAGAGCGATACCAGTCCGAAGTTGGTGAGAGCGCCAACCTTGAAACGCGACAGCCCAGATGACTCGGCGCGCCGGAGACAAGCACCAACGACCAGCCGAGATCTCGTGAGATTGCCTGCAACTAGTTCAAGAGAACTCTCGACTAAATCAACCGAGCAGCTTAGTGCGTCACTAGTCTGCTGATCCGAAAGTCTGCGGGCAATTTCCAGATGCCGATGAGCGTCGATGCAATGGCCCCGCAGCCCTTCGATTCGCGCGACGGCCAAATGGAGTCCGCCCAACGCGTAGGCGTCACCGATTCTGGTCGCAAGCTGCCTCAGCCGCGTTAGTCCTGGGATTCAGACCAAGAACGAGATGGAACCCGATGCAGTGCGATCTTCTTCTTTGCATTTTTCGATATGCTCGTTGCTGAGGCCTAGGTTGCCTTCGTGAAGATAGATCTGCGCAAGGTTGTAAAAGTACCGCTGACCGCGATCATCTGAAGGCCGTCGCCGATCCTGAGGGCCGACTCAAAGTAGTGGCGCGCACGCTTGGAGTCCCCAAAGAACAGAGAAATCGACCCCAAGTTCACGAGACATCCAGCTACAGTCACTGAGAGGGAAGCTGATTCCGCGAGGTCAAGGCCCGCCGCGAGCCGCCCGTACGGCGCGGCTTAGGTTCCCTGCGTTTGTTTCAAGTCCCGAATCGACCAACTCAACCGCACTTCGTAGCGCGACGTTGTTCGTAGATCGAAGGCACCTGACGACCTATTTCGGCATGTCGCCTCGCGTCTATGCAATGGCCGCGGAGTGCCTCAAGACGAGCAACGACAAAGTGCAATCCGCCGACTGAAGTTCTTTCACCTAGGGATGATGCAAGTTGCCTCAATCGTGAGAGGCTGGGAGCGTCTCATCTGGAGTTTGGAATTGATATCCGACTGAACAGGGCTAGCGCAGCTTGAAACTGCAGATCAAGGCCACGTGTTTGTGCTTGTCGTAGGCTTGGCGCAGAACGTCATTGACTCGACAACATGTCCGAGTTCGTAGTGAGCCATTCCGACAGCTATGAGGAAACGGACGCGACTCTCCTCGTCACCCAGGCTCTGCAGACTGTCTCGATGGAGTTGGGCCAGTTCTCGGACACGGCCCGCGGAGAATAAATCATTGGCCGCGGAGAGTCCTGACAACCGGCTTGTGGACTGGCCGCTGAGCTGAGCCGAACTATGTGGCCGAACTGGATCCTTGGCCATCTGCTTGTTGAATACCCCTCTCAGGGGTGCGTCAACATAGCAGAACTAGCCTTTTAGCGTTAGCGAAAGAATTCGAAACGCCAGTCGCCAGGATGGCTCGAAACCTCAGTGAACTCTCGATTTACCGCCAGACTCAGTGATCCCAAGATCGGGCGTGACAGGTCTCTCTGCAATCGACAATGAGACTGAGGCGAGAAAGAGTGTCGCACTATTCTCGATGAGGCGACGGTGGTCTCGTTCGAAGGGTTCATTACTGTAGACAAGGAGCACGGCGACGACTTTCCCGTCGATGATGGGAACGGCAGCCGCGTATCGGAGCGGCACGGAAATGTACGAGCGACCGGGCCGAGTTCCAGAGTCGGATCAGAGTTCATGACGACCTGAGCGTGAGCGAAGGCCCATCCTGAGATTCGCTCGCCGATCGGCACCCTGATTCCTTGAATTGCCTGAGCTCCGATTCCGTTCGAAGCCGCAACCACCAGCTCGTTCGTTTCGTTGCTTGGAACATAGAGCGTGAGGCTGGAGATCGGCACCATTCGCCGCATGTACTTGAAAAGAATCTCGCTCGCGGCGGAGATGTCTTCCGCACGCGGCAATTCTCGTCTCAGCTCATTGAATTCGCGCTCCTCGGCGTTAGTAGCGCTGATCGCGTCAAGTTGATCAGGAATGACTGGCGCAGTCCTCGATCCATCCGACGAAGATGCCTTCCGTCGTTCCACGGCATCCATTTCGTCGAGGTCATCAAGGATCTTGATGAAGTGATCGACTATCCAGGGTCGTACCCGGTTCCGCGGCGATCCTTCAATTCTTGCTCCGCCTGTTGCCGCGTCATTCTGGGACGATACGGCCTGTCGGACGTAAGGGCGTCGTAGCAGTCAACAACCGAGAGAATCCGTGCTCCCAGTGGGATCTCTTGTTCCTTGAGACCCTTTGGATATCCGGTTCCATCCCACTTTTCGTGGTGGTGACGCACAATTGGTTCGACGGGGTACGGAAAGTCGATGGACTTTAGGATGTCCGCACCGACATCCGCGTGGACTTTCATGCGCTCGAACTCGGAGGCTGTCAGAGGACCTGGTTTATTGAGGATGTACTCTGGGACTGCAAGCTTTCCTGTGTCGTGGAGTAATGCCGCGGCACGAATGGCCTCGAGATCTCGTTGAGCCTTGACGCCCAGCGCTTCGGCGAGCGCCATTGTGTAGCGCTGAACGCGGCGGATATGTCCGTGAGTCACCTGGTCCTTCGCATCGATCGCGAGGGCGAGGGCTTCGATCGTCGAGAGGAAGACTCGATTAAGTTCATGAATCTTCGCTCTTTCAGCTTCCACATGCTTGAGGGACCACTGATACGTGAAGTAAATAACTAGCAGCAGTGGCAACACGACACCAATGAAGGTGAGATCGATGCCGTCTGCGTTCACGACTAAGAACGCCGCAATCGATGCACCCGCCGCAAAGTTGACGGAGAGCTCCGTAAAGCTTGTCCACCAAATCCGCAGCGGCGACGCTTTTTCCTCGAATGCCACGACCAGCGTGACGAGCCAGCTGCTCAGTAGGAAATAGATCGCTGTGAATGATCCGAGTAGAAGGATAAAGTCGAAGCTGAGTTTGAAGTTTTCGATTGGCCCATTGATTCCCATGAGCCAAGCTGCGCATCCAATAGCAAGAGGTGGCGCCGAGAGGTTGAACAGTAGCTGCTGCCAACGAAGACGGCCGTGAACCCAGGCGTGTTTGGTGCAGAGCGCAGCGGCGTCAACAACGAGTAGCACCACTCCAACCGATGGCCCGTATAGCAGTGTTCCTGCGAAAACGAATGTCTCGCTGATCGAAATGCTGGCGTTGACTGATGGCAGTTTTACCGAAAGCCAGCCGCTGATGAGCGTGAACGCGACGAGGGAGAGCCAGTCCTTGTGTGAGCCGGCCGGTTGTCTGAGAAGGTCAACGACGCTAAGGCCAACGGTGAGGAAGCCTAGGGTCGCGACAGTAAGAGCGTAGACGTGAGTACGTCTACTGAGCGGCTGACGGGCGGGGCTCGCCATAGGAACCTGGATTGGGGGTCCAGAGAACTCCCCGGCTCCTGCGTATCGGTTCGAGCACGCCCCCACGCTAGAGGCCGGTCAAACCGCCCAGCATGCCCATGACTCCTAGAAACTAGACCCAAGCGATGATTGCGAAAGTCGCCATAGCGACGAACTGCTGTGCGCCTTTCGTGCCAGGCAGGTTTACGAGGAAGAAGGCCGTAAAACGGAGCTAGCTCGCGGCGGTCTACCAGACCGGTTACAGATATTGCCAGCCGGCCCCCGGTCCTAGGTCCAAACAATAATGTGATTCATTGCCATTCCTCCATAGTTCGATAACTGAAACGCGTCGGCACTAGTTGGCTAGGTCCAGAGAATGATCGGCTTCATGGTTTAGCTCCCCAGATGATTCCGTTCGCGCCGGCTTCCTTGGCGCCCCAGATGATCCCGTTGGCGGAGCTGCCCTTGGTGGCGCCCCAGATGATTCCGTTCGCGCCGGCTTGCTTGGCGCCCCAGATGATCCCGTTGGCGGAGCTGCCCTTGGTGGCGCCCCAGATGATTCCGTTCGCGCCGGCTTGCTTGGCGCCCCAGATGATCCCGTTGGCGGAGCTGCCCTTGGTAGCGCCCCAGATGATTCCGTTGCGCGCCGGCTTGCTTGGCGCCCCAGATGATCCCGTTGCCGGAGCTGCCCTTGGTGGCGCCCCAGATGATTCCGTTGCCGCGCCGGGCTTGTTGGCGCCCCAGATGATCCCGTTGCGCGGAGCTGCCCTTGTGCGCCCCAGATGATTCCGTTCGCGCCGGCTTGTTGGCGCCCCAGATGATCCCGTTGCCGGAGCTGCCCTTGGTGCGCCCCAGATGATTCCGTTGCCGCGCCGGGCTTGTTGGCGCCCCAGATGATCCCGTTGCCTGCGACCTTGCCGCCCCAGATGACTCCGTTGCCGGTGGGCTTGTTGCCGCCCCAGATGACTCCGTTCGCCGGCGACCTTGGCGCCCCAGATGATCCCGTTGCCGGTGGGCTTGTTGCCGCCCCAGACGACGCCGTTGCCTGCGACCTTGCCGCCCCAGACGACTCCGTTGCCGGCTGGGCTTGTTGGCCGCCCCAGATGACGCCGTTGCCTGCGACCTTGCCGCCCCAGATGATTCCGTTACCGGTGGGCTTGTTGCCGCCCCAGATGACGCCGTTGCCTGCGACCTTGCCGCCCCAGACGACTCCGTTGCCGCTGGGCTTGTTGCCGCCCCAGACGACGCCGTTGCCTGCGACCTTGCCGCCCCAGACGACTCCGTTGCCGGTGGGCTTGTTGCCGCCCCAGATGACGCCGTTGCCTGCGACCTTGCCGCCCCAGACGACTCCGTTACCGGTGGGCTTGTTGCCGCCCCAGACGACGCCGTTGCCTGCGACCTTGCCGCCCCAAACGACTCCGTTGCCGGCGGGCTTGTTGCCGCCCCAGATGACGCCGTTGCCTGCGACCTTGCCGCCCCAGACGACTCCGTTACCGGTGGGCTTGTTGCCGCCCCAGACGACGCCGTTGCCTGCGCCTTGCCGCCCCAGATGATTCCGTTGCCGGTGGGCTTGTTGGCGCCCCAGATGACGCCGTTGCCTGCGACCGTTGCCGCCCCAGACGACCCCGTTGCCGCTCGGGCTGCGACCGCCAGTCCAGATCTTGCTGTTCGCCCACACGGTGATGCCGTCAGCTGCGACGGTCTTGGAACCGAGGAAAGCGAGCTCGCCCGCGTCCACCATCTCGCCGCCGATCAGCACCGACGACGGCGCCTCGCTGCAGATCGCCAGCTTCAGCCAGCGCGACGGCGAGCGGAACGTTCAGGCTGCCCGCGCCCTGCTCGATGAGACCGAAACCCTCGAGGCGCTGGGCCGTGAACTGGAGAACGAACTTGACCTGCGCTGGTGTCAGCTTCGGCGCGGCCTGCAGAAGCTGCGCGACCGCGCCAGACACGACCGCGGTTGACATGCTCGCGCCGGACATCGTGAGGTACGTGCCGCCCGACGCGCCGATCACGTGGCGATCCGCGAGGCGATTCCACAGATAGCTGTCAGGAACCGCGGCGCCGATGATGGCGTTACCCGGCGCCACGAGATCCGGCTTCAGTTCCCACGTGGACTCGTCGTCCGGATCGCCCACCGGGCCGCGCGAGCTGTAGGTCGCGATCGCATCGTCGGATCGTTCGACCGTGCCGCGCGTATTCAACGCGCCAACGGTCAGCGCTCCCGGGGTGTGACCTGGAGATACGACAACGCCGACGACCGGCGTGCCGTCATCGAGCTTCCCGTAGTTGCCAGCCGAGGCGACCACCACAAGACCCGACGCCACTGCGCGCTCAACGGCGAGTGCCATCGGCGCTGTCCGGTACGATTCCTTCGTCGCAAGACCGAGCGACAGGTTCACGACCCGCAGCCGGTAGCGATCCTTGT
Source organism: uncultured Acidobacteriota bacterium (assembly GCA_963793255.1). Classification (GTDB taxonomy): domain Bacteria; phylum Acidobacteriota; class Vicinamibacteria; order Vicinamibacterales; family SCN-69-37; genus CAVTYZ01. The sequence goes on along the minus strand of CAWBZK010000007.1, from coordinate 131,293 downwards.
TCTTGATCGCCCACTCGAGGGCCAGCACCACGTCGGAGACGAGCCCGAAGCCGTCCGCCGTCCAGCACGCGCAGACTCACGAGCTCAGCACCTGGCGCCATGCCGATGTAGTCCGCGCCGTCATTGCTGCGGCTGCCCGCGCCGCTTCCGGCGATCAGGCTCGCTACGTGCGTGCCGTGACCGAACACGTCGGGATTGCCGAGGTTGTCGTTGACGAAGTCGACTCGAAGCTTGACGCGGCGATCGGTGTCGGGATGCAGGCCGATTCCGGAGTCGATCACGACGACCCCGACGCCCGATCCGACGAGACCACCGAAGTTCGTGCCGTCAGCGCCCTTCCACAATTGATTGGCGCCGGTGGACTGCGTGGTGACCGCCATCGTGCTCACGACGACGTCGTCGCCGGTCAAAGAGCCGACGTTCGAATCGCCGGCCACGGCCCGCACCTGGTCGGGATTTCCAGAGACGACGGCACCCATGTCCATGCGCTTGAGCACGCGCACGCCATAGGTCGAAGCGATCCGATCGATCTCGGCTTGTGGCCCCTGAACGATGACGTTGACCGACGTCGTCGAGGGATCCGCGAGACGATCTTCGAGACCGCGGGAAAGATGAGCGCCCTGAGCAAACGCCGGTGTGGGCGCAAAGATCACCGCGGCCAGACCGATAACGAAGGCTGGCGCGATCCGAAGACGACGAAGCAGATCGTTGAGTAGAGTCAAGATCGAGTTCCCGTTTCGCTAACAATCCCGTCCGACGACTTGCACTTCTGTCAGGCACGTCGTGTGCCACGCTGCCGATCCCAAACACGTGTTACCCATTCCGTAATAACTACTTACAGAGTGGTACGCGGTGCCAGTTCCGTCGTGCGACTTACGAAACCGTCCGAACCCGAGCGAATTTGGTATTTCGTAGACACCCCTCTACCACGTAAGGGTATCGAGGCGGGTAATTTGTACACGCTTCTTCCCAAAAATGAAAGTGGTTTTCACAATCGTCAGCAGTCAACCTCAGAAGTGAAAAATGACACCCAAAACCGTAAGTGTCAGCCACTTACGGGGACAGTTCGGGCTCGACATATGATAGTCGTTTAGGGTCGCTTAGAGTCCGTTGAATGACATAAATGTCATCGACTGAGAACCCGCTACCCGCTGTATGGCGTCGGCGGCAGGGTCGACAATGAAGAAGGTGAGGTTCGTACGGCCGGCGCTGGGCCTGTTGGCAGTTTTCGCCGCGATGCTCTCCTACTCGTGGATTTCTCTGCCCGACGTCCGGGTCCTTCAGAAGCAGAATCCCCAGTCCACGGCCTTCATGGAACTCCGGGCGCGGGAGGCTGCTGCTGAAGGCAAACCGTGGCGCCCCGTGTGGCGATGGGCGAGCTACAACCGAATCTCACCCGCCCTCAAGCGCGCAGTGATCGTGTCGGAAGACGCGGCGTTTTGGGGCCACGACGGACTCGATCTCGGCGAGTTGCGCGTGTCGATCGAAGACAGTGTGCGTCGAGGCGTGGCGCCCCGCGGCGCGTCCACCATCACGCAGCAACTCGCGAAGAACCTGTACCTGTCCCCGTCGGTACAGCCCACACCGAAAGTTGGTGGAGTTGATGATCGCGCGCCGGCTTGAAGCCGAGCTCTCGAAAGTTCGGATTTTCGAACTGTATCTGAACGTGATCGAATGGGGAGACGGCGTCTGGGGCGCCGAGGCCGCCTCGCGCCGCTACTTCGGGAAGCCCGCTTCCGATCTCACGGTTGAGGAAGCCGCGCTTCTGGCCGGCGCGATCATCAATCCTCGCGTGTACAGTCCAGCCCACCCGAACGCGCGGCTTCTGCGCAGAAAACAAATCATTCTGGGGCGATTGGGAGTCGTGCCGAGTCGAGCGATCACGCCTGACGATTCCGCCGACGCGCTTGGAGCGCAGTAAATCAATCAGACGATGAGCTTGACGTCCGAGAAGACACGCCGACCCTTTTGATTCCGCGAAGACGGTCCTTCCAATACCGACTCGCAAGCCGTTCCACGCGCACCACGCCACCCGAGCCGGGCGCGTGTACGAACGTTTCGGCATCGACCGCGATCCCGACGTGAGACGGGCCAGGTTCCGTCGTGTCGAAAAAAATCAAGTCGCCAGGCTGAAGGTCAGGCCCCTTCACCGTCATGCCAATCGCGAACTGCTCGACCACGGTTCTCGGAACCACCATCCCTTCGGCGCGAAAGACGTACCGGACGAGCCCGCTGCAATCGAGGCCTGTCCGGGGGTCTTCACCCCCGAGCCGGTACGGCGTGCCGCGGAGCGCCAGAGCCTGGTCAACCAGGCCCCGAGGAACAATCACGGACGGCGCGGCTCCACCGCGTGTCGCACTGCCAGGAAATGGGGACGGGCGGACCGCGCCACTGGTCGTTGCGCATCCGGACGCGACGACCATCAGAAGGACCAGCGCGCCGACCAGTACGGCGCTTCGCGCGATTCCCATACCGAGGCTATCGGAGCCGGCAGCCGGGCGCGCCAGCCGATCGGTCAGATGCTCATAAATCACTGCAATCATTAGTGTTATCGCGGTCGTTTCTTGACAACCTTTCGGGAAACTCGCCACAATGGCTCGGGCCATGGAACAGACGCTGCTCCTCAACGCGACCTACGAGCCGTTGCGCGTCGTGCACTGGCAGAAGGCGATCACGCTCTGGGCCCAGGGCAAGGTCGAGATCGTCGCCCACTACGAGCGCGAGATCCGTTCGGTCAGTTTCAGTATCAAGCTTCCGTCGGTCATCCGGCTGCTTCGACGCATCCGGATTCGCAAGACCGTCGAGTACGTGCCGTTTTCGCGGGCGAACATCTACGCGCGCGACAACCACGCCTGTCAATACTGTGGGCACGGGTTTCCCACGAGCGAATTGACGTTCGACCATGTGATTCCTGTCGCACAGGGCGGCCGGAAGGACTGGGAGAACATCGTCAGCTGCTGCATCACGTGCAATCGCAGGAAGGGCGGACGCACGCCGGAGCAGGCGGGCATGCACCTCATCCGCACGCCCGAAACGTCCGGACAAGGCGCCCGCGCTTCGAGTGACGTTCGGTTTGCGCAACGCGCCCGAGAGCTGGCGCGACTACGTCTACTGGAACGTCGAGCTCGACGACGACGGTTAGGATCCGTCCGCTCATGAAGCCGCCGGTCGGTCCATGACTGTTGCCGTCCACCCGCGCTGGGCCGCACCAGGGGGTCGCGTCCTCCTGTCGTCAGAGTGGGCATTGCCCGCTGACGGTCCGCCACGCGTGGCCGTGGGCGAACACGACGCGCACGTGGTCGCGGCGTCCCGCACTCAACTCAGAATCGTCGTCCCTGCGGCGGCCGAAGGCGGCACGATGTCCGTTACGGTCGGTCGACGGTCCGGACGCGGCCTTGTCGATCGAGATCGCGCGCACGCTCACGACGGGCCTTCATCAAGTCGACAACCCGGCGTTCGACGGCCTCGGCCGGCTCTATGCCACGCAGAGCGGCGGACCCGGCACGAAGGTGCCGGCGCCGCTGTATCGCGTGACTCGCGACGGCATCCGTGAACCGGTCGCCGTCGAAATCGCCAACCCGACGTCGCTCGCGCTCGGGCCGGATGGAGCGCTCTACGTCTCGAGTCGGTTCGAGGGCACGGTCTATCGCGTGATGACCGATGATCGCGTCGAAGTGCACGCGAGCGAGCTCGGCGTACCGACCGGGCTCGCGTTCGGCGCTGATGGGTCGCTCTATGTCGGCGATCGGTCCGGATCCGTCTTTCGCGTGTCGGCGACCAAACAAGTCGACACGTTCGCGTCGTTACCGGCCAGCGTCGCGGCGTTTCACCTCGCCTTCGGACCGGACGATTGCCTCTATCTCACGGCACCCACGCTGGCGTCACGCGACGCGATCTACCGGATCACGCCCGATCGACTCGTGGACGTTGTGTACGAGGGATTCGGACGGCCGCAAGGTCTGGCGTTTGATTCGAATGGCGACCTGTACGTCGCCGAAGCCGCGGCCGGCACGGCTGGTTTGTACCGGCTGAAAATCGGCAACGACGGCGCCCCGTCTGCCGCGGAGCTCGTGGTGGCGGTTCCCGCGATCATCGGCGTCACGTTCGATCCGGACGGTGGCATCGTGATGGCGTCGAACGACACGATTTGGCGGCTGGACGCCGATCTCCGCCCGTACTGGCCGGCCCGCATCAGCTGACGATGGGCTGGCTCCGCATCAAGCCTATCGGGGCCATCGTGGCCGAGATCGGCAGCGGACCCACGAGCCTCAAGCGCGTTCTCGGCGCCGGCGATCTGATCATGCTGGCGATCGGCGCGGTCATTGGCGCCGGCATCTTCTCGTCCATCGGAACCGCCGCCGCCGGCGAGACGCTTCCGAGCGGCGAGGTGGTCCGCTACGGCGCCGGTCCTGCGCTCGTTCTCTCGTTCCTGCTGCTCGGGCTGGTGTGCGGCCTCGCCGCGCTCTGTTACGCGGAGCTGGCCTCGATGATTCCGCAGGCGGGGAGCGCCTACGCCTACTCGTATGCGACGCTCGGCGAGTTCGTCGCGTGGATCATCGGCTGGGATCTGATTCTCGAGTACGCAGTCGGCAATATCGCGGTCGCGATTGCCTGGAGCGGCTACCTCAACGTCGCTCCTGTCCGGCTTCGGGATTCACCTGCCCGACTGGCTCACCCACGGCTACCGGACCGCGCTTCTCAGCGCGAATCCCGCCGTCCACGGTTTGCTCGAGACCGCGCCGCGCATCGCCGGAATTCCCGTGTTGCTCAATGTGCCGGCGGCGCTCGTCGTGCTGGGCATTACGTGGCTGCTCTACCTGGGCGTGCGGGAAAGCGCGCAGGCCAACCGGGTCATGGTGTTCGTGAAACTCGCCGTGCTGACGCTCTTCGTCGTGCTGGGCGCGTGGCACATCGATCCGGCCAACTATCAGCCGTTCGCGCCGAACGGCTGGACCGGCATTCACCAGGGCGCGGCGATCGTGTTCTTCGCCTACATCGGTTTCGACGCGATCTCGACCGCGGCGGAGGAGACGCGCGATCCGCAACGCAACATGCCGATCGGCATCCTGGGCGGTCTGCTCATCTGCACGCTGATCTACATCGTTGTGGGCATCGTGGCGACCGGACTCGTTCCGTACGAGCAGTTGCGCGCCGCCGATCCGCTGGCCCGCGCGCTCGAGGTCGCCGGGCTGCCGATCGCCAGCGTGATCGTCGCGTTTGGCGCCGTCGTGTCGCTGACCGCGGTGCTGCTGGTATTCCAGTACGGGCAGCCTCGCATTCTGTACGCCATGGCGCGTGACGGCCTGCTGCCGGCGTGGGCCTCGCGCGTGCACCCGCGCTATCGGACGCCGCACGTCACGACCCTGCTGACCGGGCTGGTCGTGGCGGCCGGCAGTCTCGTCGCCGACGAGAACGAAATCTACGACCTGACGAACATCGGCACTCTCGCGGCGTTTGCGATCGTCTGCATCGGCGTGCTGGTGTTGCGCATCACGCAGCCGAATCTGCACCGGCCATTTCGTGTGCCGTTCGTCTGGCCGGTGAGCCTCCTCGGCGCCGCGGCCTGCCTCTACACCATGAAGGGCCTCCCGACGACCGCGTGGGAGCGGTTCGGAATCTGGCTGGTTGCAGGCCTCGTGATCTATTTCGCCTACGGTTACCGCCGCAGCAAGCTCCGCCCCGGGCCTAGCGGCGCGGTCTGTCCGCAAGCGAGCGTGAGCGGGGCGACGCCCCGCGGCAGTACAATCGACAGGTTGAGGCGTCCCCGGGCGCCCGCACCTACTGCCATGGCGCACGACTGGATTGCCGTTCGCGGCGCGCGCGTCCACAACCTCCGGAACATCGACGTCGATCTGCCGCGCGACCGCCTGGTCGTCATCACCGGCCTGTCCGGCTCGGGCAAGTCGTCGCTGGCCTTCGACACGATCTACGCCGAAGGGCAGCGGCGCTACGTCGAGTCGCTGTCGGCCTACGCGCGGCAGTTCCTCGAGCAGATGGAGAAGCCGGACGTCGACCTGATCGACGGCCTGTCGCCGGCCATCTCGATCGAGCAGAAGACGACCGCGTCGAATCCGCGATCGACGGTCGGCACGGTCACCGAGATCTACGACTACCTGCGGCTGCTCTTCGCCAACATCGGCGTGCCGCACTGCCCGAACTGCGATCGCGAGATCTCGTCGCAGTCGCTCGAGCGGATCATGGACATGGTGATGCTCTATCCGCCCGACGAGCGCATCAACGTGCTGGCGCCGGTCGTGCGCGGCCGCAAGGGCGAGTTCAAGCGCGAGCTGGCGGCGCTGCGCGCGCGCGGGTTCACGCGCGCGCGCATCGACGGCCAGTTCGTCGCGCTCGACGAAGACATCGCAGCTCGACCGGCGCCGCAACCACACGATCGACGTCCTCGTCGATCGGCTGATCGTCAAGGCCGGCATCGAGCGGCGGCTGTCCGACTCGATCGAGCTCGCGCTGAAGCTCGCCGACGACATCGTCGTCATCAACACGCTCGAGGGCGGCGATCGGCTGTTCTCGCGGCGGATGGCGTGCCCGACGTGCGGCATCAGCATTCCGGAGATGACGCCGCGCGCGTTCTCGTTCAACTCGCCGCACGGCGCGTGTCCCGACTGCCAGGGGCTCGGCGCGGTCTACGACTTCGATCCGGCGCGCATCGTGCCCGACGACATCGCGGTCGCTGGCCGACGGCGCGATCGTGCCGTGGGCGAAGCGGCGACACGCGGCTGATCGCCGAGATGCTCGACGGGCTTGCAGCGGACGTTCGGCGATCGATCCGGCCGTGCCGTTCGGCAAGCTGCCGAAGAAGCTGCGCGACATCGTGCTGTTCGGCGCGCCCGGGACGCCGGCATGCCGCGGCGAGCCGCAAGAGCCGCAGCGCCGAAGGATCCGTTCGGCGCGGACTTCGAAGGCGTCATTCCGAACCTGCGCCGCCGGTTCGACGAAGGGCACCTGGACCGATCAGGAAGCGCTCGAGCCGCTACCGCGCGCTGCAGCCGTGCCCGGCGTGTGCACGGCGAGCGGCTGCGGCCGAGAGCCGCGCGGTGCGCGTGAAGGGCCGGCGGCTGGCCGAGTACGTGCGACCTGCCGATCGTCCGAGTCGCTGCCGCTGTTCGAGACGCTCGAACTGACCGAGCGCGAGCACCTCATCGCCGGCCGCGTGCTGCGCGGAGATTCGCGATCGGCTGCGCTTCCTCGTCGACGTCGGCGTCGGCTACCTGACGCTCGGCGCGCAGCGCCGCCACGCTCTCGGGCGGCGAAGGCCAGCGCATCCGCCTCGCGACGCAGATCGGTTCGCAGCTGACCGGCGTGCTCTACGTGCTCGACGAGCCGTCGATCGGCCTGCACCAGCGCGACAACCGCCGGCTGCTCGGCGACGCTCGTGCAAGCTTCGCAATCTCGGCAACACCGTGCTCGTCGTCGAGCACGACGAGGAGACGATTCGCACGGCCGACTACCTGGTCGATCTCGGGCCGGGCGCCGGCGAGCACGGCGGCCACGTGATGTTCCAGGGGCCTGCCGCAGCAGCTGCTCGCGGCGCCGGGCGAGTCGCTGACCGGGCAGTACCTGTCGCGGCGCGCGGCGGATCGCGACTGCCCGCAGTCGCGCCGGCCGCCCGCGCGCGGGCGAGATCGTCGTGCGCGGCGCGCGCGCGAACAACCTCAAGAACATCGACGTCGCGTTTCCGCTCGGCACGTTCATCGCCGTGACCGGCGTCAGCGGATCGGGCAAGTCCACGCTGGTCAACGAGATCCTCTACCGCTCGCTCGCGCGCGACGCTCTATCGCGCCGACCGACGAGCCGGGCGCCGCACACGGCGATCGAAGGCATCGAGCTCGTCGACAAGGTCATCCAGATCGATCAGTCGCCGATCGGCCGCACGCCGCGCTCCAATCCGGCGACCTACACCGGCCTGTTCACGTTCATCCGCGAGCTGTTCGCGATGCTGCCCGAGGCGCGGGCGCGCGGCTACAAGGCCGGCCGGTTCTCGTTCAACGTCAAGGGCGGCCGCTGCGAGACCTGCCAGGGCGACGGCGTGATCGCGATCGAGATGCACTTCCTGCCGAACGTGTACGTCACGTGCGAGGAATGCAAGGGCCGCCGCTACAACCGCGAGACGCTCGAGATCAAGTACCGCGGCAAGTCGATCGCCGAGATGCTCGACCTGACCGTCGATCAGGCGCTGCCGCTCGTCGAGAACTTTCCGCCGATCGCCTGGAAGCTGCGGACGCTGCAGGACGTCGGCCTCGGCTACATCAAGCTGGGACAGTCGGCGACGACGCTGTCGGGCGGCGAAGCGCAGCGCGTCAAGCTGCGCCGCGAGCTGGCGCGGCGCGGCACCGGCCGCACGCTCTACATCCTCGACGAGCCGACGACCGGCCTGCACTTCGAGGACGTGCGGCGCTGCTCGATGTCCTCGGCAAGCTCGTCGACCAGGGCAATACGATCGTCGTGATCGAGCACAACCTCGACGTCATCAAGTCCGCCGACTGGGTCATCGATCTCGGTCCCGAAGGCGGGGACGCCGGTGGCCGGGTCGTCGCGGCCGGGCCGCCCGAAGCGGTCGCGCAGGCGAGCCGAGTCGGCCACGGCGCCATTTCTGGCCGCGGCACTGGGGCTGACAGGGTCCGGCCAGGCGGCAGCATCCTGACACCTGTGGTCTGATCTGACACGGCTATCCGTGAAATTGTGGTCGACGTGACACAGTTTCACGGAATCGACAGGCGACATTGGACTTGACCAGTACGGTGACAGTCTGTGTAAGTTATCAGCTGGATGAGTAGTTACGAGACTCTACCGTCGGCGCGACGCCGTTGGCAGTCCGCTTGCTATAGGCAGGGCTGCCGGTAGACCGGATGGCCGTCGCGCACAGCGCACCCTTCGCCGAACCGTTCCCTGCGCCGGAATCGGCCTTCATTCCGGCCAGAAAGTCACGCTCTCGCTCAAGCCCGCGCCTGCCGATCACGGCATTCGTTTCCGCCGCGTCGACCTCGGCGGCGTCGAGATTCCCGCGCACGTGTCGCACCTTGGCGGCGCGGCAGCAGCTGCAGACCGGGCTGGTGTCGGACAAGGCGTCGGTCGAGACCGTCGAGCACCTGCTCGCGGCGCTGCGCAGCCTCGGCATCGACAACGTGCTCGTCGAGCTCAACCACCCCGAAGTGCCGATCATGGACGGCAGCTCGGCGCCGTGGGTCTACCTGATTCAGGACGCCGGCATCAAGGAACTCGGCCGCGCCGCGCAAGACGATCGCAGATCCTGCGGCAGATTCAGGTTCAGCACGGCGACAAGCGCATCGCGCTCTATCCGGCCGACGGCTTCAAGATCAGCTACACGATCAGCTTCGACCACCCGCTCCTGCGCCACCAGCAGAAGACGCATCGATCTCAACGAGCAGGTGTTCGTCGACGAGATCGCGCCGGCGCGCACGTTCGGGTTCCTGAAGGAAGTGGAAATGCTGCGCCAGCGCGGCCTGGCGCTCGGCGGCTCGCTCGAGAACGCGATCGTGCTCGGCGAGACCGGCGTGCTCAACCCGCTGCGGTTCGAAGACGAGTTCGTCCGCCACAAGATTCTGGATGTGATTGGCGACCTGGCGCTGGTCGGCCATCCCGATCCAGGGCCACCTCGTCGTGCATCGCGGCGGTCACGCGCTGCACACGGCGTTCGCGTCCGAGCTGCTGCGTCAGCGCGACGCGTGGCAGTTCGTCGACGACGCGACCGCCGGTCGCCGACGCGCGCGGCCGGCGCTGCCGCGACCGTTCCGCCACGTCTCGCACTAGATCCGGCGCGTCCGCTCCGTGCTCTACCGGTCCGACGTCCGTCGCGCCGGCTCGCTCTGGCCGACGATCGTCAGCATCCGGTCGTTCTCGATACCGGTTGAAGCTCATGAACAGGCTTTCCTTCAGGTAGGCCCGCAGCTCCTCTTCGGTCATCTGGGCGATGAGGTGCTCGAATCTCGCGCTCGCACGTCCTCGAAGCCGTAGTCGAGCTCCTGCCGCCGCGCCAGGTCGCGCGAGATGATCTCGATGCACGGCGAGCACGTCGCCGTCGAGCTCGATCCGGCGTGCCGGACGTCGTCGTGATCGTCCGCATGACTAGCCTCCGAAGCTCGCGAGGGCCGAGGCCTGGTCGGCGTGGACCTCGAGGAAGTTGTGCGCGCCGGTCATCGTCAGCATCGTCTCGACGCGCTTCTGCACGCCGGCCAGCTTGAGCGCGCCGCCGGCGGCGGTCGCCTGGCGGTACAGGTCCATGAGGCAGCCGATCGTCGGCGCTGTCGACGTAGCCGACGTTCGAGAGGTCGACGAGGATCGTTTCTCGCCGCCGCCGATGAGGTTGGTCGCCGTGCGTCGCGAAGTCCGACAGGATCGGATAGGTCAGCCGCGGCTCGTTCACGTCGCAACACGACGACCGAGCCGATGTGGGAGGTCGTGACGTTCATTCGGATCCTCCGCGGGCGGACGGCTCGGACGCCGGTCCACCGAGCTTCGAGACGACGTCAGCTGTCGGGCGAGCTCCAGCCGGCCGCGGTTGATGCGCGACTTCACGGTGCCTTCGGGCAGCCGCAGCCGATCGGCGATTTCCTGATACGAGAACTCCTGCAGGTCGCGCAGCACCACGGCCTCGCGGAGCGCCGGCGGCAGCGCGGCCAGCGCCTGTGCGGATCAGATCGCCGCAGGTCGCTCTGCTCGAGCTGGCCGTGCGGGCCGCGCTCGCGCGAGACCGGCATCAGGTCCGGACGCGTCGACGTCGCGCGCCATGGTCTCGCGCTCCTTGCGGACGCTGCGGTAGTGGTCGATGCAGAGATTGCGGCTGATGCTGATCAGCCAGGTCTGAAAGTTGGCCCGCCGATCGAACGTGTGCAGCGCCTTGAAGATCTTGAGGAAGATGTCCTGCGTCAGATCCTCGGCCTCGTCGTGGCGGCCGACGAACTTGTAAGCGAGGTTGAAGACCTTGCGCCAGTGCTGCCGGACGATCTGCTCCCACGCGACCTGATCGCCGGCGAGGCACCGCTCGATCAGCTCGTCGGTACTCGGGGCCGACGCGACGGGCGGGTCCTGCGACATGGAATGGGGATCGGTTGAGGAACGCCGATCATAACAAAGCCCTCGCCGCGCACTCCAAGCGAGCGAGACGACCCGCGCGCACGGAGCCGGGATCGTGGGCCCGCCCTTCGACAGCTCAGGCGTCCCGAGCGCGTCAGGACGCGGAGCCGCGGAGGCGTAGCCTCCGAGCTGTACAATGAGCGGTCCTGTGACCGGGTTTTTCCGCAGCCATGGCGTGCTGACCGCCGACGGTGTCGACCTCGCCGGAATTGCGCGGCAGGTGGGCACGCCGACGCACGTCTACAGCGGCCCGCATATCGACGCGCGCTACCGCGCGCTCGATGCCGCATTTGCGGCCGTGCCCCATCGCCTGCACTACGCCATCAAGGCCAACGCGACGCTCGCCGTCGTCCGCCGCCTGCGGCGGCTCGGCGCCGGCGCGGACGCCAACTCCGGCGGCGAGATCGAGGTCGCGCTCCGCGCCGGGTTCGAGCCGGCCGACATCGTCTTCACCGGCGTCGGCAAGACGCACGGCCGAGCTCGAACGCGCGGTCGGCCTCGGCGTTCGCGCCATCAACGCCGAGTCGCTCGGGCGAGCTGACGCGCATCGCCGCGATTGCCGCCGCGCAGGGCCCGCAGGCAAGAGGCGCGCGTCGCCATCCGGATCAACCCGGACGTCGACGCCGGCAGCCACCCGCACATCTCCACCGGCTCGCACGGCACCAAGTTCGGCGTGTCGATCGCCCAAGCGCGCGCGATGATCCAGCGCGTCGTCAGCCTCCCGCACCTGCGGCTCGTCGGACTGCACGTGCACGTCGGATCGCAGATCGTACGGACCGAGCCGCTGACGCGCGCCGCCGAAGCCGTCGCCGACCTCGCGCGCGATCTCGTGGCGCAAGGTGTCGCGCATCGAGCACCTCGATCTCGGCGGAGGTCTCGGCATCGAGTACCAGCCCGGACAGACCGTGATATCGCCGACCGAATACGCCGAGGCCGTGCTCCCGGCGGTGCGACGGTCCGGTCTCATGCTGCTGCTCGAGCCGGGCCGCTGGATTGTCGGGCCGAGCGGCGCGCTGCTGACGACGGTCGTCGACCTGAAGGAGCGCCCGGGCGGAGGATGGTTCGTGATCGTGGACGCCGGGATGACGGATTTGATTCGTCCCGCGCTGTACGGCGCGTGGCACGACATCGAGCCGGTCGGTCCGCCGCGCGAGGGCCGCCGATTCAGGCCGACGTCGTCGGCCCGGTGTGCGAGACGAGCTGACACGCTCGGCCGCCAACCGCGAAGTCCCCGAGGTCGAGGTCGGCGACGTGCTCGCCATCCGCGACACGGGCGCCTACGGGGCGGTCATGGCGTCGAACTACAATCGCCGGCCGATGGCCGCCGAGGTCATGGTGGATGCCGGCGGATGCCGAACTGATCCGCCGGCGGCAGACGATCGACGACATGCTGCAGTGGGACGTCTGATGCTCATCGCCTTCGAAGGCCTCGATCAGAGCGGGAAGGAAACGCAGGCGCGTCACTTGCGCGCGCGCCTCGAGCAGGAGGGCCGCAAGGTGCGGTCGGCTGTCGTTCCCCGACTACGAGACGCCGATCGGCATCGAGATTGCGAAGAGCGCTCGCGGGTGAGCGTGACTTCACGGCCGAGGTCATGCAGCTGCTGTACGTCGCCAACCGTTTCGAATACAAACCGCGACTCGAGTCGTGGCTTGCCGCCGGCGACATCGTCGTCTGCGATCGCTATCGCGCGTCGAGCGTCGCCTACGGCGAAGCGCAGGGGCTCGACGCCGCCTGGCTCGAGGACATCCAGCGGTTCCTGCCCGCAGCCGACGTGACCGTGCTTCTCGACATCGCGCCCGAAACCGCCGTGGCCCGGAAGGCCGACCGGCCGCGATCGCTACGAGCGCGACCTCGGACTGCTCGCGCGCGTGCGCGAGAGCTACCGGCGCCAGGCCGCGCTCTACGGCTGGGCGGTCATCGACGCCGAGCAGTCACGGGATGACGTCGGACGGGCCGTGGAGCAGGCCGTGTTGCCACGGCTCGCGCGACTGTCAGCGCCCGAACGGTCCTGACGCCGGCCGCTCAGCAGCACCGCGCTGCAGGCGTCCAGCGTCGCGCCAGTCGTCATCACGTCGTCCACGAGCACGACGGTTCGATCGCGGAGCTGCCGGACCCGCCACGAATCCTGCAGTCGGAACATCAGCCCCAACCGGAAGGCGCCGACCACGTTGGATCCTCGCTGACCGGCGGGGAGTGAGGCCTGGGGTGGCCCGTGCCGCGTGCGTCGAAGGACCCGCCAGACCGGAAGGCCCAGGTGTACGGCCAGATCGTCTGCCTGATTGAATCCGCGTCGAAGGGCGCGCCAGGGGTGAAGCGGCACCGGGACGACGGCGTCGGCCCCGGCGAGCACCTCGGCGGCCGCGGCCGTCATCAGTCGCGCGAGCGGCGCCGCGAGCGGTCGACGGCGGCCGTACTTGAAGACGTGAATGACGTTGCGCAACGGGCCGTCGTAGCGCCCGGCGCTTCGCGCCAACGTGAATCGCGGGGGGCGTTCCGCGCAACGCGCGCAGAGCGTGATCGAGCCGTTCGCTCCGTCGGCAGCGCATCGCCGCACACGACGCACCACGGCGGCGTGATGCGGACGATTGCGCGCCAGCACGCGTCGCAGACTGCGCCAGCGAGCGGCCGTTCGAGCACGGTGTCGCAGCCCGCGCAACGCGGCGCCAGGAACGTGCGCACCAGACCGTTCGCGGCCGCCGCCCACACAACCATGCGAACCGAGGCCGTGCAAGCCCGCTGCCACACGACGATTGATGGCGTTTGAAACGGTGCCGATCGAGGCGTGAAAAACGCGCAACGTGCGCGTGAACGATCTATGCGGAAACTTCCACGCGCTCCGCGTCGCCCCACAGCCGCTCGAGGCCGTAGAACTCGCGCGTCGCCGGCGAGAAGATGTGCACGATGAAATCGAAGTAGTCGATCAAGATCCATTCGGATCGTCCGAGACCCTCGACAAGCGCGGGCTTGGTTCCCTGGCGGGCCAGCGATCCTTGAACCGCTTCGGCGATCGCCTGGACCTGTCGCGCGTTCCCGCCCGTGCAGATCACGAAGAAGTCCGTGAAGGCAGACGCCTTCCGCAGGTCCAGGACGACGATGTCCATGGCCTTCTTTTCGAGAGCGGCGGTGATCGCGAGCGTGAGCTCGGTGGAGAGGGGAGACGCGGCGGTTGAACGCTTACGAGGCCGGCGGCGTGGCGGTGTCTTCATGCGGCTCCTTACCTGACTCATGACCCTCCCGAGTGTTCTGGTACAGGCCGTGTCGCGCGATGTACTCGGCGATCACGACCGGCAGCAACCCCTCGAGCGACGCGCCCCTGACAATGGCCGACCGGACGTCCGTGGACGATACCGGCGACGTGGGAACGTCTACTAACAAGATACTCGCTTGCCTGGCCGCCGTAGCGGTGGCGGAGGCGGAACGCCGCGGCGGGATTCGACCATGCGTCCGGCCAGCGCCGGCAGCGTCCGCCTCAACTCGGACACGGGCACTCCCGGCCGCGAGACCACAGCGAAATCGCACCGGTCGAGCACGCGCGGATAGTCCTTCCAGGCTTCGATCTCGCGAAAGGCGTCCGCGCCAATCACGAAGCAAAAGTTCCTGAGGTTCCAGCCCCGCGACTCGAGCCGGTCCAGCGTGGCGGCGGTGTAGGAGGGACCGCTGGTTTCCATTTCAAGGTCCGAGACCAGGACTCCAGTTTCGTACCTGAGTGGCGAGCGCCGCCATGGCGAAGCGGTGCGCGGCAGAGGCGTGCGGCGGGCGCCGATGCGGCGGCGTGCGAGCGGGCACGAGCCAGACGACATCGAGATCGAGCGCCTGGCGGGCGGCGCGTACCACGTCGAGATGGCCGAGATGCACCGGGTCGAACGTCCCGCCGAACAGGCCGACCGTCATGTGTGCAGAGGCGTCTCGTGAGCGGCCCGGCTGATTTCGCGCCACATGGCTTCGAGCAGCGGAGCCATGCCCTCGCCCGTCACCGCAGACACCGGAAACAACGGGATGCCGCGCTCGGTCAGGTGCTCTCGCAAACGTTCGAGGCGCGACGGATCGTCCATCGCGTCAATCTTGTTCGCCGCGGCGATTTGTGGCTTGGTCGCGAGCGGCACCGTGCCCTCATCATCGCTCGACGAACTGGTCGAGCTCGCGTCTGATGATCTCGAAGTCGTCGATCGGATCGCGGCCGGTCGCCGACGAGATGTCGATCAGGTGCACGAGCACCTTGGTGCGCTCGAGGTGCGCGAGAAACTTGGTGCCGAGGCCGTGGCCGTCGTGCGCACCCTCGATGAGCCCGGGCACATCCGCCACGACGAACGATCGGTCGTTGCTCAGCGTCACGACGCCAAGATTTGGCGTGAGCGTCGTGAACGGGTAGTCGGCGATCTTCGGACGCGCGGCCGAGATGCGCGCGATCATCGTGCTCTTCCCGGCGTTCGGAAATCCAACCAGGCCCACGTCTGCCAGGAGTTTGAGCCGCAGCCGCAGCCGGCGCGCCTCGCCAGGCGCGCCGTTCTCGGTCCGCCTCGGCGCGCGGTTCGTGGACGTCGCAAACGCCGCGTTTCCGCGGCCGCCACGGCCACCTCGCGCCACGAGCACCCGCTCACCGATCGTGGTGAGGTCAGCCAAGGGCACGGTCGCCTCGCCCAGCTCGTACGCAACCGTGCCTGGCGGCACCTCGAGGATGAGATCCGCGCCGTCGCTGCCCGTGCAGTTCGATCCCTCTCCGTGGCGGCCACGCTCCGCCTTGAACTCCGGATGGAATCGGTAGGTGACGAGGGTGTTCTGATGTGCACTGGCGACGAGGTAAATCGAGCCGCCCCGACCGCCGTCACCGCCGCTGGGCCCGCCGCGCGGCACCCGCATTTCGCGGCGGAAGGCCATGCAGCCGTTGCCCCCGTCGCCGGCTTGGATGTGGATGTCGACTTCGTCGACGAACATTGTGAGGAGGCTTAAGGCTCAGGACTTACGGCTCAGGGCCTGAGACTCACCGGCACGCCGGAGGGCCTCGGACACGGCCCTAGGCCCTAAGCCTTGAGCCCGAGTCTCGAGCCTAGGCCTTATCTGCCGGCTCGATGCTGATCATGCGCCCGTGCGCGCCGTGATCGGAGAACTTCACGCGGCCGGTCACCTTCGCGAAAAGGGTGTCGTCCTTGCCGCGTCCGACGTTGAGGCCTGGACGGAAACGGCGACCGCGCTGGCGGACCAGAATCGACCCGCCCGGCACGAGGTTGCCGTCGAATCGCTTGACGCCGAGGCGCTGCGAGTTGCTGTCGCGACCATTTCGAGAACTGCCCTGACCTTTTTTATGAGCCATGACCGACCTGTATCGCCTTCACGCGAACGCGTGTCTGCAGCGACCGATGTCCGATGGTCTTCGGTACTGCTTGCGTCGCTTCATTTTGAAGACGCGAATCTTCTTGCCCTTGCTCTGCGCCTCCACCACGCCCGTCACCGACGCGCCGGCCACATATGGCGTGCCCGTCATGATGTCGCCGGCATCGGTCTCGAGGAGCAGCACCTTGTCGAAAGTCACTTCGGCGCCCGGCTCGACCTCCAGACGATCGACGATCAGGAGAAGACCGGGTTCGACCTTTGCCTGCCGGCCGCCAGCGTCAACGATTGCGAACATGGTGAGTCGGCTCCCAGAACACTCGGAAACACACGGCACGCCCTTCGGGCCGTATCGGAACCTCCAAGGCTAACACCGGTCGGCGGCGCTCGGCAAGAACCCGCCCGTCAATCCTGCGGCGCGCGACTATTTCAGAAGGGTGCGGCTGCCGCGGATCTTCTGCGTGCTCAGCGTGTTGAGGACACTCGGCAGCAGCTTGTCCATCAATTCGAAGTAGGACGACAAGGCCGGCGTATTCTGGCCAGTCGGGTATAGCGCTTCCTCGTGGTAGGTCTCCGAGTAGATCTCGGTGCCGGTCTTGCCGTCGATGAAGACGAAGCGCGGCGTCAGCGAATAGCCCTTCAAGTCCGAGTATTGCGGCACGGACCGGTACTGTTCGATGCCCTGCGGGTCCACATACATCTGAGGCCGCGTGACCATACCGCTCTTCGACACCTCGGTGAACAGGACCGAGCCGGTGACGATGAGGGGGCTGTCGAACTCCTGCGCGAGCTTCTTCCAGTATTCGACGTCACTGAAGATTTGCTCGTAGGACTTCAGGTCGGCCTCGTGACTTGATGCGCGGGTCGCCTTTGGGATCGGCGGGTGGCGTATTGCGGAGCTTGTCCACTTCGTCGGCGAGCGCGATGACGTCGGCTTCGATCACGCGCATGTCCTGGCGATTGCGCAACTGGCTTCGAAGCAGTCTCGCCGTTTCGGTATTCGGATCGATCGTCCGCGTGCCGCCAGCCAGGAAGCCCGCGACGAGCACACGCTGAAAGCGCGTGACGTCGATCTTCGCCTGAATCGGAATCTCGACCGGCACTTCGTAGTAGTGCGCGCAGGCTCCCGACGCGAGCGCGAAGGACAGGCTAGCGATCGCGGCGGCGGTTCTGCCGATCATAGATTTCTCGGAAAAGATCGTAGTTGTTCCGGATGAACGTGTTGGCCGGATCGATCTCGAGCGCCTTCTCGTACGCCTTGCGCGCGTCGTCGAACCGCCCGAGTTGCTCGTAGCCGATTCCGAGGTTGTTCCACGCTTCAGCGTAGGTGGGGTCCAGCTCAACCGCCTGTTGCCAGCGAAACGCGGCTTCGCGCCACAGTCCACGCTGTGCCACGGCGATGCCGAAGTCCACGTGTTCCTTCGCATCGGAACGCTTGTCCGCGAGAACAGGCGCGGCAAAGACGCCCATGGCGACGACCAGCAATGTCACGAACAGTCGCAATCGCATGCGGTTCCGCTCCAAATATACCGCCGTACCAGAGGTGGGGCACGGCTTTTTCGCCCACCGGATGTGGCGGAAACTGCAAGACACCTGCCGGGCTGACACAGCGAAATCTGCACGCCAGTGCGTGCGCGGGCGGCTGTGGCGACTTACGTGCCGTGGCACACGGACTGCACGGGACGTAAGCCGCTGTGCCCGGATCAGGACACCAATCGCCGGCGACGCTCGAAACACTCGTCGCGTTGTCGTTGCTTCGGCTGGGCACGGACACTGCCGTGGCTCGGTTCTTCAACGACCTGAGCCGCGACGCCACCGACGTTGCGCAGGACGTGCCGGCGATCGCTCGGCACATCACCAGCGCGTACGGTGCGGACACGGAGGCACGATTCGCGGAGATGCGCCATCGCGCGCGCGGCGCTCTGGCGAACGCCCGTTCGCTCGGCGTCAATGTCGTCACGGTTCTCGATGCGACATATCCCAGCCGTCTACGAAACATCCCGGATCCGCCGATCGCGCTCTGGACGCTCGGTTGCCCCGACGCCATCAGTGGTCCGGCGGTGGCCATCGTCGGATCGCGGCGCGCAACCCCGACCGGTCTCGCCGTGTCGCGGCGTCTAAGCGGAGAGCTTGCAACGGCCGGCGTCACGGTCGTCAGTGGACTGGCCCGTGGCATCGACGGCGCGGCCCATCGTGGGGCCCTCGATGCCGCTGGCCGGACAGTCGCCGTTCTCGGGAACGGGCTGGATGTTGCCTATCCCCGGGAACACCACGAGCTCATGACAGCCATCCAAGCGTTCGGCTGTGTCATCAGCGAGTTTCCGCCAGGAGCCAGGCCAGAACCGCGGCACTTTCCCCTCAGGAATCGCATCATCAGCGGGTTGAGCCTGGCCGTCGTCGTCGTCGAGGCCTCGGAGAAGAGTGGGTCGCTCATCACGGCCCGGGCGGCGCTCGAACAGGGCCGCGACGTGCTCGCGGTACCCGGCAGTGTGGCCTCAGGAACCTATCGGGGCTGCCACGCGCTCATAAAGGATGGCGCCAGACTGGTCGAGACTGTGGACGACATCCTGGAGGAGATCGGCCGGCCTCGTCACGGGCTCCTGACCAGGTCGTCGAGCGATAAGCACCGTCCTGTCAACAATTTAGACAGGTTTCTCAGAGCGGGAGAGCCGGTCAGCGTGGACGAGCTGGCCGTCAGAAGCGGTCGTCCGGCCGCCGAATGCCTGGCCGATCTGACCCTGCTCGAAGTCTCGGGCTTTGTCGCCCGGACGACGGGCGGAGGTTTTGTGAAGCTTGACGGACCTGCTACCTATATAAAGGCACAGGCCTCCGAAAAGCGGGAAGGATCAGGAATCGTAAATGGCGAAGGCTCTCGTCATCGTCGAATCGCCAGCGAAGGCGAAGACGATCAATAAATACCTCGGGCGCGACTACAAGGTCGTCGCGTCGATGGGACACGTCCGCGACCTGCCGAAGAGCAAGCTCGGCGTGAACATCGAGAACGGGTTCCAGCCCGAGTACGTCGTCCTGCCGGACCGCCAGAAGGTCATCAAGGAACTGAAAGAGCTCTCAAAGGACGTCGATGACGTCTACGTGGCGACCGACCCTGACCGGGAAGGCGAGGCCATCGGCTGGCATCTGGCCGAGGAGCTCGGCGCCGGTCGGAAGGGCAAGGTCCACCGGCTGATGTTCAACGAGATCACCAAGAAGGCGATTCTCGAAGCCATCAAGCACCCGGGCGAAATCGACATGCGCATGGTCGACGCCCAGCAGGCCCGTCGTGTGCTGGATCGTCTGGTGGGCTACAAGATCAGCCCGATTCTCTGGGACAAGGTGCGACGCGGTCTGAGCGCAGGTCGCGTGCAGTCGGTCGCCCTCAAACTCATCTGTGACCGCGAGCGCGAGATTGAGGCGTTTGTCGCGGAGGAGTACTGGCACGTCACCGCCCGTCTTGCGGGAGTCAATCCTCCCGAGTTCGACGCGCGCCTGCTTCGCAAGGGCGACGCACCGATCAAGGTCGGCAACGAGCGCGAGGCGAGTGCCATCCTCGCCGACCTCGAGCGTGCGACGTTCACGGTGTCTTCGATCGCGACGAAAGAGCGGCGGCGTCACTCGGTGCCGCCGTTCATCACGAGCAAACTGCAGCAGGCGTCGCGCTTCCCGGTCAAGAAGACCATGATGGTGGCGCAGCAGCTGTACGAAGGCATTCAGCTGCCGAACGAAGAAGCGCCGGTCGGCCTGATTACCTACATGCGAACTGACTCGGTCCGCGTGGCCGATCAAGCGCTCGACGAAGTGCGCGGGCACATCGGTCAGCAGTACGGCGCCGACTACGTTCCAGAGCAGGCCAATCGGTTCAAGGTCAAGACCACCGCCCAGGATGCGCACGAAGCCATTCGACCGACGTCCATGGCCTACCACCCGGACGCTGTTCGCGCGCATCTGACGCCGGACCAGTACTACCTCTACCGGCTCATCTGGAACCGGTTCGTGGCCTCGCAGATGGCCCCGGCTGTGTTCGACGACACCACGGTGGACATCACCGCGGCCGACTACCTGTTCCGCGCCAAGGGCTCCGTTCCGAAGTTTGCCGGCTGGCTGGCCGTCTATCAGGGCACCGGCGAAGCGGACGAGAGCGAGAAGACCGAGCAGAAGGCGCCGGCGCCTGGCAGTTCCGCCAGCGACTCGGACGAGGATGCCACGACAGGCGTGCTGCCGCTGCTGACCGAAGGCGAACGTCTCGAGGTGAAAGGCATTACGCCCGATCAGAAGTTCACCCAGCCGCCGCCACGCTTCAACGAAGGCTCGCTCGTGAAGGCGCTCGAAGAGAACGGCATCGGCCGGCCGAGCACCTACGCGTCGATCATCAGCGTGCTGCAGGCACGAGACTACGTGATCAAGAACGACGGACGCTTCCGCCCGACGATTCTTGGCCGGCGTCTCGTCGACAAGCTGCTGCATCCCGCGTTCGACGACATCCTGGACGTCGAGTACACGGCGCGGATGGAAGACAGGCTCGACGAGATCGAAAAGGGCAAGGCGGACTACGAAGAGACGTTGTCCACCTTCTACAAGAGCTTCAAGAAAGATCTGAAGCGCGCCGAAAAGGAAATGCCGAACTTCAAGGAGGGTCAGCCCACCGGGCAGGCCTGCGACAAGTGCGGCGAGGGCGAGATGGTCGAGAAGGCCGGCAAGTTCGGCATCTTCCTCGCCTGCAGTCGCTATCCCGATTGCGACAACACCAAAGAGCTCGAGCCGGCGGAGGCCGCGACCGAGGAGCTCGACGAGACCTGCGAGAACTGCGGACGGCCGATGGTTGCCAAGCGTGGCCGCTTCGGGATGTTCCTCGCCTGCACCGGGTATCCCGAGTGCAAGACGACGCGGAAAATCATCGCGACCAAGCAAGGCATCGCAGCCGCGAAACCGGACCAGAATCCTCGACGAGAAGTGCCCGAACTGCGGCAAGAACCTCGTCATCAAGCAGGGCCGGTTCGGCGAGTTCACGGCGTGCACCGGATATCCCGAGTGCAAGTACGTCAAACAGAAGTCCACGGGCGTCGCGTGCCCGAAGGACGGCGGCGACGTCGTGGAGCGCAAGTCACGCCGCGGCAAAGTGTTCTACGGGTGCGCGAACTATCCGAAGTGCGACTTCACCTTGTGGAACAAGCCGATTCTCGAGCCCTGCCCGAAGTGCGGCTGGAAGTTCCTCACTGAGAAGATCACCAAGCGCCACGGCCGGCAGCTCATCTGCGCGAACGAAGACTGCGACTACGTGCGGACTGCCGAGCTTGAAGAGGCCACCGTCGGCGCGTAGACCTCCCCAAATCCATGCGCAAGTGGCGACTCGTCGCGGCGTTCGTCCTGATGGCGAGCGGCCTTGCTATCGCTCGTCAGGGCGAGGCGCCGCCAGCGCCCGGACCTGCGACGCCGCTGTTTGATGGGAAGACCCTGGCCGGCTGGGACGGCAACTCGTCGATTTGGCGAGTCGAGGACGGCACGATCACCGGCGGGTCGCTGACCGAAACGGTCAAGGTCAACGAGTTCCTCGCCACGACGCGAGAATTCTCGGACTTCATCGTGCGATTCCAGATCAAGCTGACGGGCCAGGAAGGCTTCATCAACTCCGGATTCCAGATTCGGTCGCAGCGGGTCCCGAACTCCTCGGAGATGACCGGCTACCAGTGTGATTTCGGCGATCCGAATTGGTGGGGCGCCATCTACGACGAATCACGCCGCAATCGCGTGCTCTCGCCGTCGGATATGGCCGCGCTCGGGCCCGTGCTCCGTCGTAACGACTGGAACGACTACATCATCCGCGCCGCGGGGCCGCGCATCACGACCTGGATCAACGGGCAAATGGGGACGGATTACCGCGAAACCGAGGCCTCGATTCCTCTGTCCGGAAAACTGGGCATTCAGGTGCACGGTGGTGGCAAGGCGCTCGTGCAGGTCCGCAACATCAGGATCCAGGAACTGGTTCGGCCCTGAGACGCGGATGCCGGCCGCCGCTAGCGACCAACGCTGAAGAGCCGGTCGTCGCTCCGGAAGAACAGCCGGCCGTTCGAGATGGCCGGCGACGCAATGAACCGCTCTCCCATCTCGTTGCGGGCCAGGATGTTGGGCTCGCGGGCGCCGGACTTGATCACGATGATCGCGCCAGTCTCGCTGGTGAAATACACCTTGCCGTCACCGACAACCGGTGACGCAGAGAAGACAGTTCCCACGCGCTGCTGCCAGACACGCTCGCCCGTGATCGCGTCAACGGCGGTAATGCCGCCGATGTCAGTCGTCATGTAGACCAGCCCCGCATCGTAGACGAGCGACGAGATGTACGGCGCGCCGGTCGCCGCCTGCCAGACCACGTGCGAGTTGTTGACGTCGCCTCTGCCGCCGGTTCGCACCGCCATGTACGGACCGCTGCGGTAGCCGCGCGACATGTAGAGCACGCCGTCGTGGTAAGTCGGTGACGGGATCGGAAACTGATGCGGGTTGCCGACATGCCAGAGCAAGTCGCCCGTGCGCGGGTTGTACACGTCGACGCGCTGACTCGAATTGACGACGAGCTCCGGGCCGGCGCTGCCGGGGACGACGAAGGGCGTGCTGTACGACTGCCGCTTCGGCCCACGATCCACACGCCACCGTTCGGTGCCGGTCTTCTTGTCAACGGCCAGCAGGTTCGATGCGTTGTTGTTGTCGCAGAGCAGAATCAGCGTGTCCTCGAAGAGCGTCGGCGAGCTGCTGTGACCCCACTCGATGTCGAACGTGCCGAGGTCCTTGCCGAGGTGACGCTGCCAGAGAAGCGCGCCCGTCATGTTGAGCGCGACGAGTTGCCCATTCGAGAACCACGCGTAGACCATCGAGCCGTCGCTGACAGGACTCGAGAGCGCCATGTTGGCCTTGTCATGCGACGTAGGAATCGGCCCGATGGCTTCGGTGCGGTACTGCCAGAGACGTTTTCCACTCTGGCGGTCGTACGCCTCCACGAGGAACATGGGCTGGTCAGGTGCGTCAGTTGCGCCGCGCGCAGTGCCCATGCTGCGTTCGCCGAGCCCGTCAGGTCCCGCTCCCTGCGCCAGCCTGGGCCCCTGCCTGCTGGGCGACTTGCCGGCCTGCGACGTAACGATCACCAGATTGCCGATGACGATCGGAGACGAGACGCCGACGCCGCCGAGGTCCGCGCGCCAGGCGATATTCTCCGTCGCGCTCCACGTCAGGGGCAGATTGCGCTCGTCCGAGGTGCCCGTACCCTGCGGGCCGCGCCACTGCGGCCAGTTGGCCGATAGGGCGATCGGGACACCAAAGACACACACCACCGCCACAGCCAAACCACGCTTCATGCGGACCCCCTGGGAAACCGGAGTATACCGAGAGCTACGGCAACGTCGTCAGCAGGAGCCGAGCGATGTTCCCGCCCATGATCGCCTGAATCTCGACGTCGTTGAAACCGTAGACGAGGAGCGCGTCAGTGACCTCGACCAGCCCGGTCGTGTCGAAGGGTTCGGCCACGGCGCCGTCGAAATCCGACCCAAGGCCCACGTGGCTGATGCCGGCGACGTTGACCGCGTGCCGAATGGCGCGGGCGATCGAGGCGGCGTCGCTGCCGCAGGTCGCGGTCTCCCAGTAGCCGATGCCGACCACTCCGCCGTTCCTGGCGACGGCTTTCAACTGATCGTCGCTGAGGTTCCGCCCGTTCGCGCAGGTTCCGACCACGCCCGTGTGTGACACGACCACGGGACGGGTGACCGTCGCGATGGCGTCATCGAACGCTTGTGGGGACGAGTGCGCGAGATCCACGACCATCCGTTTCGCTTCCAGGCGGCGCACGAGTTCCTGGCCTTTCGCGGTCAGCCCGCCCTTCGTGGTGCCTTGCGCCGACCCGCCCATGTCGTTGTCGGCAAGGTGCGTCGGCGCCATCATCCGCACACCGGCCGCAAACAACCGATCCAGATTGTCGAGATTGCCGTCGAGCGCGTGCGCTCCTTCGACGCCGAGAAAGCCCGCCGTCGTGTTGAGGTCAGTTGCCCGTCGCTCAATGTAGCGGGTCAGGTCGCGAGCGGTCGTGATGACGGTGAGCTTGCCATCAGAGCGTGCGGCGGCGTCGTTGAGCCTCGCGGCCTGGTGCAAGGCGCGTGCGGTCAAGCTGCGTCCACGCCGAGATCGGCCAGCGTTGGGCGATGGCCAGCAGCGTGATGCTGTCGGTGGTGGAGTCGTTATTCTCGAGCTGAATGTTTCTTGGGACCTTCGTCACGATCGTGAAGGCCTGTAAGGCGACGTTACCCTCGATCAATCGCGGAACGTCCACATGCCCGTTCGCTGTGCGCGTCAAAAGGTCCCGATCCCACAAGAGCGTGTCGGCATGGAGATCGGCAACGAACAACTGCTTGTGCAGCTCACGGGCTTTGGCCGACGCCTGGTAGGGCGGCGCATGGAACGCGATATTGGTACGCGCCTCGAACTGGGCGGCCAGGAAAAAGAAGAAATAGACACCGCCTGCCGCGAGCAGGACCAGCAACGCGAGGCCAACAAATTTCTTCACGACTCGCGGAAGGTAGCACGGGTGAAGGCGTCTACAATCGCCCCATGGAGAGAAAGCCGAGAAAGGCGAACCCCCTCACGCGGCGCGATTTCCTGCAGGCCTCCGCGGGAGCGGGTGCCTTCGCCGTGACGGCCGACTTCTCGCCCGGCGCCATTCAACGCCCTGGCGCGTCGCCACCCGCGATGCCGGGTGACGCGCTCACGGGTTGGTTCGACCGTCCGATGCGATGGGCCCAACTCACGCTCGTCGAGAACGATCCGGGACGCTTCGATCCGGGCTTCTGGCTCGACTACTTCGCGCGCATCCGTGCCGATGCGGCCTGCCTCAGTGCCGGCGGCATCGTCGCGTATTACCCAACCGAGATTCCGCTGCACCATCGCAGCGCGTGGCTTGGAACGACCGATCCGTTCGGCGAGCTCGTGGCCGGATGCCGGCGCCTGAACATGCACGTCATCGCGCGCACCGATCCGCACGCGGTCCGCGAGGAGGTTCGCGCAGCGCATCCCGACTGGATCTCCGTCGACGCCGACGGGCAGCCGCGACGTCATTGGGCGAATCCGGAACTGTGGGTGACGTGCGCACTTGGCCCGTACAACTTCGATTTCATGGACGCCGTTCATCGCGAGATCGTCACGAAGTACCGTGTGGACGGTATCTTCACGAATCGCTGGGCGCCGCAAGGCGGCGTCTGCTATTGCGCGCACTGTCAGGCGAATTTCAAGACGGCCTCTGGTGGCGAGATTCCGCGCACGATCGACGCACGCGACCCGCGGCGCCGGGCGTTTCTCGAGTGGCGGGTCGCCCGGCTCACCGAGCTCTGGAAGCGGTGGGATGCGTCGATTCGCGCCGTCAACCCGGAGGCGCACTTCATCCCGAACGGTCCGCCCGACTTGAAGACCGGTGGCGAGCTGGCGTCAATCCAGTTCGCCGATTTTCAAGCGCGCCGGGGTGTCACGCCGGCCTGGGTGAACGGGCGCACCGCCAAGGAATTCCGCTCGGTCATGGGAAGACGGCCGGTCGGCGGCATCTTCAGTGTGGGACTCGAGGAGCCGTATCGCTGGAAGGATTCGGTTCAGAGCGAGCCGGAGATTCGGCAATGGGTCGCGGAGGGCACGGCCAACGGCATGCGGCCGTGGTTCACGAAGTTCTCCGGTGTTCTCTACGATCGCCGCTGGTTGCCCGTCGTGGAGCGCATCTATCGCTGGCACGCGACCCACGAGCGCTATCTCCGTAACGAGTGGCCGCTCGCGCGCGTGGCGCTGCTGCAGTCCGACCAGACGGAGACCTATCATCCCGGCGTTGGACAGGGAGATCGCGCGGCCGATCACGTGCTTGGCATGTATCACGCGCTCGTTGAAGCGCGCGTGCCGTTCGAGATGGTGCACGAGGCCTACCTGACACCCGACCGCCTCGACGGATTCAAGCTGCTGATTCTCGCGGACGCGGCCGCGCTTTCAGACGCGCAATGCGCCGCGATCCGTGCGTACGTGGAGCGCGGCGGCTCAGTGCTGGCCACGTTCGCATCCTCTCTCTACGACGAGGCGGGACAACGCAGGAACGATTTCGGACTGGCGGACGTGTTCGGTGTCGCATTCGGTGGACGCGTTGACGGACCGATGCAGAACTCCTATCTCAGTCTTGACGCGGATCCAGCGACGGGCCGGCGGCATCCCGTGCTGGCAGGACTGGAAGAGACCCCGCGGATCATCAACGGAGTGTTTCGGTTGCACGTGACGCCAACCGTGACGTGTCCATCGCCGCTGACACTCATCCCGTCGTACCCGGACCTGCCGATGGAGGATGTGTATCCGCGCGTGCCGCGCACCGACACGCGCGAGCTCTACCTTCGGGAGATGGGAGCGAGTCGCGTCGCCTATGTGCCGTGGGATATCGGCCGCACGTTCTGGGAAGTGATGTCCCCCGACCACGGCCAGCTGATTCGCAATCTCGTGGCGTGGACGACCAACGAGCCGGCGCCCGTGGAGGTCGCCGGCCCCGGCCTCATCGACGTGACCGCCTGGCGACAGCGGGATGCAATGACGGTGCATCTCGTCAATCTGACGAATCCCATGATGATGAAGGGACCGCTCCGTGAGACGGTCCCGATTGGGCCACTCACCGTCCGGATTCGCCTCGCGCCAGGCGTGCGTCCCGGGAAGATTCAGCTGCTGAGCGCGGGCACTGCCCCTCGAACGTCGGTGGCTGGCGGAGTGCTGACGGTCACCGTGCCGTCAGTGGACGTACACGAAGTGATTGCGATTGATCTGTGAGGGAGCTGGGCCAGTCCCACTTTGCGAGCGGGGACAGGCCCTTTCCACACGCGTAACCGGAGACTCCATGCCCCGAATCGGTACGTTGAAAAGCCGCCTCCAGAAGGGTGAGATGGTCGTCGGGCCCTTTGTGATCATTCCGTCGCCGCCCCTTGTGGAGACGCTCGGCCACGCCGGAATGGACTTCTGCATCATCGACACCGAGCACGGACCGATCTCGCTGGAGTCGGCGACCGATCTCGTCATCGCGGCGCAGGGGTCGGGCACCGCCGCCATCATCCGGGTCGGGAACAACGAGGAGCGGCTGATTCTGCGGGCGCTGGACATCGGCGCGGACGGCGTTCAAGTCCCGCAGGTCAACGACACTGACGACGCGAAGCGAGTCATCCACGCGGCGAAGTACGCGCCGATGGGCGCGCGAGGGATGTCACTCTTTACTCGCGCCGGCGACTACTACGCGAACCGGGGCGCGGGACACACCGATCGACAGAACGCCGAGACGATGGTCGTCGCGCATATCGAAGGCCGTCGTGGGCTCGACGCGCTCGATTCGATCATGACGGTCGAGGGCATCGACGTGCTCTTCCTCGGTCCGTACGACATCTCGCAGTCTCTCGGCGTGCCGGGTGAGGTCCGCAGCCCGAAGGTGGAGAAGGCCCTGCAGGAAGCGGCCGGGAAGGCCCGGGCGAAAGGTCGCGCCGTCGGCTCGTACGCCCGGGATATCGAGATGGGGAAGTGGCTGAAAGATCTTGGCGTCCAGTACCTGGCCGTCAATGTCGACGCGACAATCTATCTGCAAGCGTGCGAAGGGCTCGCCAAGGCGTTGAAGTAGCCGTCGAACTCTCGGACCGCATCGGACCTTCGAACCGTTATGATCGTCTGAATGGTTCGAGTCATTGGCGGAGGATTGGCCGGCTCGGAAGCGGCCTGGCAAGCGGCATCCATGGGCGTGTCCGTCACGGTCCACGAAATGCGCCCCACACGGCCGACGGCCGTGCACAAGACCGATCATCTCGCGGAGCTCGTCTGCAGCAATTCGTTCAGGGGCGACAAGCTCGACAACGCGGTCGGTCTGCTCAAGGAAGAGATGCGCCGCCTCGGATCGCTTGTCCTGCGCGTCGCTGACAGCGTCCGGGTGCCTGCCGGCGCGGCGCTCGCCGTCGACCGCGAGCAGTTTTCGGCGGGCGTAACCGATGCGATCGGCCAGCATCCACTTATTACCGTCGAGCGTGGCGAGATTCAGCGCATCCCGCCCCCGGCACACGGCGACGCCGTCATCGTCGCGACCGGACCATTGACGTCCGAAGGGCTCTCGGCGGACATTGCCGCGTTCGTCGGGCGGGACCACCTGGCGTTCTTCGACGCGATCAGTCCCATCGTCCTTGCCGAGACGATCGATCGTGCAAAGGTCTTCCGAGCCTCACGCTGGAACCGAAGTTTGCGCGGTGCGGACCAGGTGCCTGCCGCCGACGGTCCGGCCTGCGGAGACGACGGCGAAGGCGACTACCTGAACTGTCCTTTCGAACGCGACGAATACCGGCGGTTTCACGATGCGATTGTGTCGTCCGAGAAGGCGGCCGTCCACGACTTCGACAACACGCAGTTCTTCGAGGGGTGTCTGCCCATCGAAGTGATGGCGCACCGGGGGCCCGACACGCTGCGGTTTGGGCCGATGAAGCCGGCCGGCCTCACCGATCCGCGCACCGGTCGATGGCCCTATGCCGTCGTCCAGCTCCGGCAGGACAATCTGGCCGCCGATCACTACAGTCTCGTCGGGTTTCAGACGCAGCTGAAGTGGGGCGAACAATCGCGCGTGTTCCGGATGATTCCCGGCCTCGAAGCGGCCGAGTTCGTGCGCTTCGGAATGATCCATCGCAACACGTACATCAACGCGCCGACTGTGCTGGACGACACGTGGTGCACCCGGAAGCGGCCCGATCTTCTTTTCGCGGGACAGGTGTCGGGCGTCGAAGGGTACGTCGAGTCCGCGGCATCCGGTCTGATCGCCGGCCGGAACGCGGCCCGGATGGTGCTCGGCCTGCCGGCAATCGCCGCGCCGCGTACGACCGCTATCGGCGCGCTGGGCTACTACGTCTCGCACGCCGATCCGCGTCATTACGCGCCGTCGAACATCACCTTCGGCATCATGCCGCCGCTCGACACGCCACCAAAGGCTCGTCACGAACGGCAGCTGGCGACTAGCCAGCGGGCACTCGAGGACCTCGCCCAGTGGCTGGCAGAGCCCGTGGCGGCCGTGCCGGCATGCTGAAGACGCACGTCCGACAATTCCTGGAGTTTCTTCGCTACAACCGCAACGTGTCGCCGCATACGTTGCGTGCGTACGACACGGACGTCACGCAATTTCTCCGCGCGGTCGCGACGGCCACTAAAACAACGGCCGGGCAGGTGCCGGTTGACGCATTCACCACCGAAGCGGTGCGGGGCTTTCTTGGAACCCTCCACGACCGCGGCATAAGCCGCGCCTCGAGTGCGCGGCGGTTGGCGGCCCTTCGGACGTTCGCCCGTTACCTCGTGCGCGAAGAAGTGCTCGGCGAGGATCCGACCGCGCTTGTGGGTACGCCGCGCAAGGAGCAACGCCTGCCTGCGCACCTGCCGGTTGACGACATGAACCGGCTGCTCGACGCGCCCGATCGCTCGACCGTGGCAGGACGGCGCGATCTGGCCATCCTCGAGCTGTTCTATGCGTCCGGGCTGCGGTTGAGCGAACTCGTCGGTCTCGACCTGGGGGACGTCAACCTGTCGAGCCGGATCGCGCGCGTGGCGGGCAAGGGTGGCAAGGAACGGCTCGTGCCGTTCAATCGCGCCGCCGCCGAAGCGATTCGCCGCATGTTGCCGGACGCCCGATCGTCATCCGGGCCTGGTGTGACCGTCCGCCGACCGCCGGCGACTCGTCACGACGACCGCCATCATCACGCTCGCGGTCCGCGCCGTCAGCCGCTCTTCGTCAATCTCCGCGGCGGCCGGCTCACGAGTCGAAGCGTGGATCGGGTTGTCCGACGCTACGCCCGCGAGGCTGCGATCGATCAGGCGCATCAGCCCGCACGCGCTGCGGCACACGTTCGCGACGCACCTGCTACAGGCTGGCGCGGACCTGCGCGCCATTCAGGAGCTTCTGGGACACGCGCGGCTCGGCACGACGCAGCGGTACACGCACCTCGACGTCGGACGGCTCATGGCCGTGTACAGACGCACGCACCCGCGCGCGAATCGTCAGGGTGATGAGGAGGAGTAGGATTGGACCGTACCAGGACTTGGAAGTACTGGGTCGCCGTGCCGTTCTCCTTGGCAACGCCTGAGGAATGAGGCGTTGCTTGGATTTTTCACGGCGCCCAGTACTTCCAAGTCCTGGCTGTGGCAGTTAGTTCGAGGAAACGGTCTCGGTCACCACACGACGGCTTCGCGGGATCTCGATACTGAGAATCTTGATCTTGTAGTTCATGACGCGCGGGCTGATACCGAGCAGCTCCGCGGCGTCCTTCTGCACCCAGTTCGACATCCGTAGCGCTTCCACGACCGCCTGCCGCTCGATCTCCTCGAGCGGAATGCCGGTCGGCGGAATCTTGACGACCGGCGCGCGGTCCGAGCCGGCCGACGGCGCCGAGTGCTCGCCGATCTGCAGGTCTTCGACGCCCACCATCGGCTTCTCGGCGAGCAGCACCGCGCGTTCGACGACGTTCTCGAGCTCGCGGATGTTGCCGGGCCAGTTGTGGCGCATCAGCACCTTCTGCGCGTCGGTGTCGATGCCGTCCACCTTCTTCTTCAGTTCGTTCGCCGAATCGGCGCACGAAGAACTCGGCGAGCGCCGGGATGTCGTCCTTGCGATCGCGCAGCGGCGGCATGTCCACGGAGACGACGTTGAGCCGGTAGAACAGGTCCTCGCGGAACCGGCCGTCCTGCACCATCTGGCTGAGGTTCCGGTTGGTCGCCGCGATGATGCGGACGTCCACGCGCAGCGTTCGGGTGCCGCCGAGGCGCTCGAACTCGTGCTCCTGAAGCACGCGCAGAATCTTCGCCTGCGTGCTCGCGCTCATGTCGCCGACTTCGTCGAGGAACAGCGTGCCGCCGTCCGCCTGTTCGAAGCGGCCGATGCGCTGCTTGTCCGCGCTCGTGTACGCGCCCTTCTCGTGACCGAAGAGCTCGGACTCGAGCAGGTTCTCCTGAAGCGCCGCGCAGTTGACCTTGACGAACGCGCGCGCCGATCGGTTCGAGTTGTGGTGGATCGCGCCGGCGATCAGCTCCTTGCCCGTGCCCGTTTCGCCGCGGATCAGCACCGTCGAGTTGCTGCGCGCAACCTTCTTCACGATGCCGAGCACTTGCTGCAGCGCGCCGCTCGCGCCGACGATGCGGTCGAAGTCGTAGAGGTCCTGCTGCTCGTGGCGCAGGTACTCCACCTGGTACTTCAGATGGCGGAGCTCGATCGCCTTTTCAATCTTGAGCTCCATTTCCTCGATTTCGAACGGCTTCTGCACGAAGTCGAAGGCGCCGATCTTCATCGCCTCGACGGCCGTGTGAATCGAGCCGAACGCCGTCATGAGAATCACGGCCGCGCTCGGCTGAATCGAGCGCGTCGTGCGGAGGACGTCCATGCCGTCGGCGCCGCCCATTCGAAGGTCGGTCAGCACGACGTCGAACTGGCTGTCCTGCAGCCGCTCGATGGCGGCCGTCCCGTTGCCGGCCTCCTCCACGTCATGGCCGGCGTTGGCCAGGGCGCGGACCAGGCCCTTGCGGAGCGAATCGTGATCGTCGACAACCAGAATGCGTCCCATTTGCACTATCTCCCCACACTTCCTACAGACGGCACGACCGGCAGCGTGACCCGGAAGGTCGCGCCGCGCCCGGGCGCCGAGACCGCGTCGATCCGGCCGTCGTGCGCGTCGACCACCTTGCGCACGATCGCCAGGCCGAGGCCGGTGCCCTGCGGCTTCGTCGTGAAAAACGGACTGAAGATTCGCTCGAGATCGTCGGCGGCGATACCAGGGCCGTTGTCGCGAATTTCGACCACGACCTGCGGCGGCTTCGGCCTCGCCGGTCCCATCGGGCTCGTCTTCGCCCGGCAGCAGCGTACATGCGGATGTCCACGTGGCCTTCGCCGCCGAGCGCTTCGAAGGCGTTCGCGAGCAGGTTCGAGAACAACTGCCGCAGCTGATGCGAGTCGGCCAGCAGCTCGGGCACGTCCGCCGCGAAGTCCGTGTCGGATCGAGACCGCGCCGCGACGCCGCTTGCCTTCGGCCAGCGTGATCGAATCCTTGAGCACTTCGGCCAGGCTCGTGCGATCGACCTGCAGCTGAATCGGCCGCACGAACTCGAGCACTTCCACCACGATGGCGTTGGCCATCTTGGCTTCCTTGATGATGTCGTTCAGCGTCTCGAGCGACTTCGGGCTGCTCGGAGAGCTGGCGCTTGAGCACGCCGGCCATGACCTCGATGCTCGCGAGCGGATTCTTGACCTCGTGCGCGATCGCCGCCGCCATCTCGCCGAGCGCCGCCAGGCGGTCGCGAAGCCGATCGCGTTCCTCGATCTGCTCGACGCGCGTCAGGTCCTTGAAGAAGAGCGTCGCGCCGACGAGCGCGCCGTCGTCGTCGTGGATGCGTGAGAGCGTGTAGCCGATCGCGCGGCCCGTCTTGCGCAGCCGCATTTCGGCGCGGTTGGGCAGGTCGTCGCTCTCGAACGCCTCCTGCAGGACGCGCGAGACCTCGGGGCAGTCCTGGAGGACTTCGGTGAACGGCCGTCCGATGTCCGTCGGGCTGCGGCCGTGAGCCCGAGCACGCGGTAGGCCAGGTCGTTCATCGCCGCGAGCCGGCCCTGCGCGTAATCGCCAGGACGCCGGTCCGGAGATTGAGGACCAGGTGCCGGAAGAAGCGGTCGCCTAGCACCTCAGCCGCCTGGGCCGGGGATGCCTCCCGCCGGCCGGAAAGGCCGGCCCGCGCCACTCGTCGGTTGACCGGTGCCGGGTTTGCTGTGTTCGCTGAACGAGCCATTGCCATGTCGCGCGAGCGCTCCGGCGACGAGGTAAGGCAAGGCCTGTACCCACCCACAAACCATGCAGGTTTCCGCGAAAAATGTGTCGCGGCGCATCATCCGGTGCGGGGGAGTCCTACGGGATCATTACAGAACTGAGATGTTATTACAAGAATGTAATCAATGGGACTTGTCAGCGGATTCGACGGACTGGAGCGCCTCCCATTGGCCCATCAGGTCGCCGACCTCCCACATCAGGTCCCGGTGCCGGGCAATAACCGACTCGGCCTCAGTCCGGTCGTCGTAGAACCCGGGGGCCGCCATCCTGTTTCAAGCTCCTTGATGGTCTGTTCGCGCTCGCCGATCCGGCCTCGAGGTCGGCAATCCGACGCTCCCGCTGGTCGGCATCCCGACGCCGGCGCCGGTCGGCCGCGTCTGACTTCTTGTCGCTCGTCGTGGCTCGACCGGCGGCTGGCGCGAGGCGCCGCTGAGGTTTGCCGTCGCCTTGGGGCGTTGGGCGGCTGGGCGAGGCCTTGGCCGGCGACCGGTCGGCTTGGTGGCCGGCGCGGCGCGTCTGTGGTCTGTCGCACCTGCCGGCTCCACAGGAACTGTTCGTAGGTCCCGGGATACATCTCGATCGTGCCGTGGCCGACCTCGATGATCTTCGTCGCGAGCTTGTCCACGAAGTACCGGTCGTGCGACACGAAGATCAACGTGCCCCCGAAGTCCGCGAGCGCATCGAGCAGCACGTCCTTCGAGTCGAGATCGAGATGGTTGGTCGGCTCGTCGAGCAGCAGCGTATTGGAGGGTCGCAGCAGCATGCGCGCGACGGCGAGTCGCGTCCGCTCGCCGCCGGACAGCACGCCGGCCTTCTTGTAGATGTCGTCGCCCGAGAACAGGAAGCCGCCGAGGATGTTGCGGATGATCGGGCACCATCCCGACCGGCGAATCCGCTTCCATCGTTTCGTAGACCGTCAGCGTCGGGATTCAGCCGATTCGCTTCGTCCTGCGCGAAGTACTGCATGACGACCTGGTGGCCTTCCCGCCGCGTGCCGCGGTCGGGCGCCTCGGCTGCCGGCGAGCATCCGCATCAGCGTGGACTTGCCCGCGCCGTTGGGCGCGACGAGCGCGATGCGGTCGCCGCGCTCGACGTGCAGGCCGATGCGGTCGAAGACCACGTTGTCGCCGTAGGCCTTGTGGAGTCCGTCAGTTCGAGGACCAGTCCGGCCGCTCTTCGGACAGGACGGAAACGTGAAGTGGACGCGCTTGCGCTCGGGCGGCACCTCGATCGGCACGATCTTGTCGAGCATCTTGATCCGGCTCTGCACCTGCGCCGCTTTGGTCGCCTGGTATCGGAACCGATCGATGAACGCCCGCATCCGCGCGATCTCGTCGTCCTGCTCCTGCTTCGCCTTGCGCAGGCGTTCCATCTTGGCTTCGCGCTCGACGAGATAGCGCGAGTACGAGCCGACGTAGTCGGTGATC
Organism: uncultured Acidobacteriota bacterium; assembly: GCA_963793255.1. Classification (GTDB taxonomy): domain Bacteria; phylum Acidobacteriota; class Vicinamibacteria; order Vicinamibacterales; family SCN-69-37; genus CAVTYZ01. The sequence continues at coordinate 96,587 of CAWBZK010000007.1, read as the reverse complement.
GTGCGCAGCGCGAGGTCCGCGATCCGCGTGACCACCGCGTCGAGAAAAAACCGGTCGTGCGAGACGAGAATCACCGTGTGGGGATACGCCGATCAGGATACTCTTCGAGCCAGTTTCGCGCGTCGAGATCGAGGTGGTTCGTCGGCTCGTCGAGCAGCAGGAGCGTCGGCCGGCCCAGCAGCAATTTGGCCAGCGCGACGCGCATCTGCCAGCCGCCCGAGAACGTTTCGACCGGCTTGTCGAAGTCGGCGCGCGAGAATCCAAGGCCCTCGAGCACCTGCGTCACGCGCAGATCGATGCTGTGCCCGTCGCCCTGACGGAACAGCTCGGTGACATCGTGGTAGCGAACGAGCAGCGCCTCGTGCTCGCCATCGGGCAGCGCCGGATCGGCAAGCGCGTGCTCGATGCGATCGATCTCGGCGCGCGCATCGAGCAGTGGCTGGAAGGCCGAGCGAGGCCTCATCGACGAGCGAGCGGCCGGAGTGTTCGATACCGTCCTGCGGCAGGTAGCCGACCGTGAGTCCTGCCGGGCGTGTCGACGGCGCCGCGGTCGGCCTCGTCCAGTCCGGCCAGCATGCGGAGGAGGGTGGTCTTGCCGGCGCCGTTCGGGCCACAGAGACCGACGCGTTCGCCGTCGGAGACGGTCCACGTGACGTCATCGAGCAGGATGCGCTCGCCGAAGGACTTCGTGAGGCTGGTCAGCTGAATCATGGAACAAGGCGCACGAGCCCGTGCCCGTCAATTCTGGCCGAAACTCGAAGGTCTGTAACGGACCTCAGGGTTCCGAGTCTTTCTGCGAGTGGGTTACGGCTCCGGAGAAGGCGCGGGCTCGCCGAGGGCGCGCGCGGCGACCGCCAGCACGCGGGGCAGGCGGAACGGCTTCGTGAGATACCCGGAGACGCCGAGGTTGATGGCCTCGATGGCGCTCGCCTCGGTCGAGTAGCCGGTAATGATGACGATCGGCAGCTCGGTCGAACGTGCGGCGCACCTCTCGAATCACCGACAGGCCGTCCATGCCCGGCATCTTGAGGTCGGTGATGAGCAGGTCGTATTCCGTGGTGTTGAGCCGGTCCAAAGCCGACGGCCCGTCCGGCGCGGTGTCCACGTCGTAGTCGGCCATCGAGAGGGTCTTGGCGACGAGGTCCCGGACCGTCTGTTCGTCGTCAACGATCAGGATTCGCGGCGCGATCCATGACGCCAGCGCCGGGAATTGGACCGGTTGCTGTTCAACCAGGCGTCGATGTCGTGTTTTCGGAAGCGCCACTGCCGCCCCACGCGAACGGCCGGAATCTTTCCGGCTTTTATCAACCGGTAGATCGTCCGGAGGTTGACCTGGAGGTAGTCCAGCACTTCCTCCGTAGTCAGGAAGTGGTCGTCGTTCATTGGTCGTGCAGTCTAGACACTTTAGTCAAGTGAATCCGCCGAAGTCCTATACTCAATGGTAGATACCGGCGGCCTTCCCCTCAGGTACCGACTGGTACATCGCCGGGAGCCGTCTAAGCTGGCAGGAGGGCGGACACCTAGCCGCTGGCTGGCCCTGACCCCTGGCGCGCCCCACATGATTCGGACGGACGAGGAGCTCGTCGCCCGCGCCACCGCGGGTGATGTGGACAGCTTCAACCAGCTCGTATCGCGCTGGGAACGGACGATTTACGCCCTGGCCTATCGAACGCTCGGGCGAGAGGAAGACGCCCGGGACGTCGTGCAGGAGGCCTTCCTCCGGGCCTACCGGGGGTTGCGGGGGTTCAAGGGCGAAGCCAAATTCTCGTCGTGGCTCTACCGCATCACCCTGAACCTGTGCCGCGACTGGATTCGCCGCGAGCGCCGCGCGCCCGTGGTCCAGCCGCCCGAGGGCACCGACGCCGTGGACCTGGCCGATGCGCAGGCCGTCGCCGACCGAGTCGGTCGAGGATCTGGTGGCCCGCCGCGAGATGTCGCGGGCGGTGTCGAGGGCGATGGCCGAGCTGCCCGAAGAGCAGCGGACGGCCATCATGTTGAAGGAGTACCACGGCCTGACCTTTCAGGAAATCGCGGACCAGCTCAACTGTCCGCTGAGCACGGTGAAGACGCGGTTGTACCAGGGTCTCTCGGTGCTGCGCCGTCGTCTCGATCGCCAGCAGATCGAGGAAGCGTCGCTTCGTCGCGCGACGTGGGAAGGAACCGGTTAAGGGGACCGATTGTCATGTGTGAGAACAGAGAACGGTTGATTGGCTACGTCTACGACGAGTGCGACCCGGCGGAGCGCGCCGAGATCGAAGCGCACCTCGAGTCGTGCCACACGTGTCGCCGGGAAATTCGTGGCCTGAAGGGCGTGCGCCAGGATCTGCTGGCGTGGGACGTGCCCGAGAGCGATCCGATCTGGCGTCCGATGGCGCCGGCGCGCCACGGAGCGGTCGTGGCGAGCGGTGCCCGCGTGGGCACTGGCGGCCGCGGCCTGCGCGACCTTTATGGTCGGCGCCGCTGGCGGTGCCGCGACCTATGCGTTGATGCCGCGGACGGCTCCGGCCGTCGCTCAGGGGCAGACGACAACCACCCCGGTGGCGACGGCAGCCGTCTCGCCGACGGACCTGGCGGCGCTCGAGAACAAGGTGCTGGCGCAAATGCGCGCCGAGCTCGACACGCGGGTGCGTCAGGTGTCTGGTGACGTCGCGCCGCGTAATATTTCGGAGACCAATCCCGCGACGACCGATCTCGCGCGCCGCGTCAACATGCTGACCGCGCGGCAGAACGAGCTGTACGACCGGCTGATCGAATTCGCGAGCGAAACGCAGGGGATCAAGGCCAAACAGACAGGTCTCGAGCGCACCAACGGCATGCTCGTTTCCTACGTGCAAGGCGGGGCCAGCATCCCGGGAGGACAGTAACGTGAGGACGAGAACGACCGTGAGATGTGCGCTGGTGCTGGGCGCCGCGATGGCACTCGGTTCGTCCGTGCGCGCGCAGTCCCCCGCGCAGAATTCGCGCGCCGACGATCCGGCCAGGCCACAGGTCCAGACCTTCGAGATGGTGCTCGGGCGCGCGCTGGAAACCGCCGGCCGGAACTTCGCGACGCGCGCCGCCGAGATCGCCCCGCAATTGACGGCGTTGCCGACGGGCGAGAATCCGCAGGTGACCGGCGTCGCGGTGCGCGATCTGAATCTCTTTGTGTTTCACGTGCAGGTGCCGGGGATCGATCTCAGCCTGTCTGTGATGAATCTAATGGTTAATCGTCCGCAGTTTGCCGGTCGGACGGACGGTCTTCAGCCGCAGCCTGTGAATGAGCGTGTCGAGTCCACGGGCGTCGTCGTGGCTGATCCGATGGGCCCGGCGGCCGCTCCACGACCCACGCTGCTCGATTTCCGCGTCGTGTATCAGACCCAGGTGAGGGAAGCTCTCGTGGATGCCATCGTGGACAACGCGGGCACCTTGCCGATGGGCCCGAGCGATGCGCTCCTCGTCATTACCGGGGGCATGGGCCTCGACTCGCAAATCACCAACCCGTTCTATCGCAGAACGTCGCAGCGGTTGGTCTTGAGAGCCAAAGGGGCGGATCTCACGGCGTTTCGCGAAGGGCGACTGACTCGTGACGAGGTGAAGCAGCGAATCCTCGCGTCGGACTTCTGATCTACAATCGCGCCAGAATGCTCCGCAATTGCAGGCAGACGCTCGTGATCGGCCTGGCGCTCCTGGCGAGCGCGTCGTGCGGCCAGCGCGTCGACCTCTCGACGCTGGCCGTCACCGACACGTTCACCGGCTGGTACGACAACGGGATCAAAGACGGCAAGAACCATCTCGTCCCAAGTCTGAGTTTCCGTCTCAAAAACAACGGTCAGGCACCGGTGACGTACGTCCAACTCACGGTCTCGTTCTGGTTGAAGGGCGATGACGGGGAATACGACGGTCGCGAAGTGACGGGCATCGGCAACACGCGCCATCCCGCCAGGTGGGACATCCGAGCCGATTCTCGTGCGTGCGGCGTACGGCTATACCCTCGACCAGCCTCGCGCCGAGCTGTTCTCCCACAGCCAGTTCCGCGACGTCACCGCACGGGTGATCGCCAAACGCGACGGGCGACTGACCCGGATCGGCGAGGTCGCGATTGACAGACGGCTCATCCCGCACGCTGCACAGTCTGCAGCCGGCCGGTAAACGGCCGTCCGTTTAGTTGTTCTTCTTCAGGTTCGCCCGCTCGGTCATCGTGCGACCGGCACGGACCGAGACTTCTGACGAATAGCTCTGGTATCCGTCGGCTCGGAATTCAATCTGGTGCCGGCCGGCCTCGATCTCGAGGTGGTCGCTCAAACCATCGAATTCGTCCACAGTGCCCACGAGTGCGCCATCAACATAGACGCGCGCGTGGCGAGGGCTGGCTTTCAAGCGAATCGCCCCGGTCGGTTGCCGGTTCTCGTGGCGATCCTCGCCGTTATCGTGACTGAAGTATCCACCGCCGCCGTAGCCATACGCCGGGTACGGATCGTAGAAATATGGAAAACCAAACGCGAAGCTCAGACTGAATGGGTAGCCGTACCCGTAACCGTACCAAGGGCTGTAGCCATAGCCATACGCCGGGTAATAGCCGTACCCGTAACTGGGGTAATAGCCGTATCCGTAGCCAGGGTAATAGCCGTGGCCATACCCCGGGTAGTGAGACGGGTAGCCCGGACCGTAGCCCGTCCGCGGTTGCGCCTGGCCGCGGCTCGCTTGGAAACCACGTGCGCGCGCGTTGCCGGACGAGCCCTCAGTCGAACCGCCGCGAGTTGCCGACGTCTGCGAGCCTGATGAGGCGGAGCCGCCGCTTCCTGACGCCGAGCCGGAACGCGGACGCGCCGTCGCGCGAGAGCCACCGCCACCCTGTGGCGCGGATCGCGCGCCGCCGGAACCGTCGCCGCCGCCCGAGTGCGATCCGGAACTACCTGACGACGGCGTCGAGGAGGAGCCGGACCCGCCTCGGGACCTGGCCTGGGCCCATGAGGCATTCGGCACAGCCAGCGACAAGGCCACGAGGGAGACACCAGCGAGTGAGGTCCAGTGCGTCATTGCGGTCCTCCGGAAGACTAGCCCGGCCTGGTGCAACTTTACTGCCAGACCTCGCGTCAACAAACCTTAAAGGTACGCCGCCGGAGGACCGGGAAGTGTCCTCTCGGCTTGCCGTCTCGAGCTGACAGCACTACGATGCGGACAGGTCCCGCCCGCTCCTTGTCCATGCCCCAATTTCACGCCACAACCGTGCTTGGCGTTCGCCACGATGGCAAAGTTGTCCTGGCGAGCGACGGCCAGGTGACGCTCGGCCAGACCGTGGTCAAGCACCAGGCCCGAAAGGTTCGTCGCCTCTACCACGACCGGGTGTTGGCTGGGTTTGCCGGCGCCGCGGCCGATGGCTTTGCGCTGTTCAACCGGTTCGAAGGCAAGCTCGAGGAGCATCGCGGCAATCTCGAGCGGGCCGCCGTCGAATTGGCGAGGGACTGGCGGACAGACCGTGCGCTCCGGCGGCTCGAGGCCATGATGCTCGTCGCCGACACGCGTGCGATGTACCTCCTCTCCGGGACCGGCGATCTCATCGAGCCGGACGATGGCGTGATCGGCATTGGATCGGGAGGTCCGTTCGCCGTGGCTGCGGCCCGTGCGCTCGTTCAACACAGTTCGCTCGGAGCGCGAGCCATCGTCGAGCACGCCATGGCGATTGCCGCCAGCATCTGCATCTACACCAACGACCGTCTCGTGATCGAAGAGCTATAACGAAGAGCCATGTCGATGACGTCCATTCCCGTTCGCGAGCTGCCGGCCACGCTGGTGGCGTCCCTGACGCCGCGCGAGATCGTCGCTGAACTCGACAAGTACGTGGTCGGACAGGCCAAGGCGAAGCGCGCCGTCGCGATTGCCCTGCGTAACCGTTACCGCCGCCAGCGGCTGCCGAAAGACATGGCGGACGAGGTGGCGCCGAAGAACATCCTCATGATCGGCCCGACCGGCGTCGGCAAGACCGAGATCGCGAGGCGCCTCGCGCGGCTGGCCCAATCGCCGTTTGTGAAGGTCGAGGCCTCCAAGTTCACAGAAGTCGGGTACGTCGGGCGCGACGTCGAGTCGATGGTGCGCGACCTCGTCGAGATTGCCGTGAAAATGGTTCGCGAAGAGCGCGAGGAAGAGGTGAAGGAGCGCGCGCAGCAGGCGGCCGAGGAGCGGGTGCTCGACTTGCTGTTGCCCCCCTCGCCGCCGTCGTCGTTCGGCGAGTCGTCGGAGGATGCGCGGATGGCGCGCGAGCACGCGTCAGCGACCCGCGAGCGTTTGCGCGAACAGCTGCGCGCTGGACGTCTCGACTCCAAGACCGTCGAGATCGAAGTGCGGGATCGCGCGATGCCCTCGTTTGAACTGGTGCAGGGGTCATCGGTGGAGGAGATCGGCGTCAACCTCAAGGACATGCTGCCCGGAATCTTTCCCGGGCGGACACGCCGGCGGCGGCTGCCCGTCTCCGAGGCGGTCGAGCACCTCACGGCCGAGGAAGCTCAGAAGCTCATCGACATGGACGGCGTCGCGCGTTCCGCCATCGATCGTGTCGAGCAGGCGGGCATTATCTTCGTCGACGAGATCGACAAGATCGCCGGGCGCGAAGGATCGCAGGGCCCGGACGTGAGCCGCGAAGGCGTGCAGCGCGACATTCTGCCGATCGTCGAAGGCACGACCGTGAACTCGAAGTACGGCATGGTACGCACCGACCACATCCTGTTCATTGCGGCAGGCGCATTCCACGTGTCGAAGCCGTCGGATTTGATTCCTGAGCTGCAGGGACGTTTTCCGATCCGGGTCGAGCTCGAGGCTCTGGGCCGTGATGAGTTCGTCCGGATCCTGACGGAACCCAAAGGCGCGCTGATCAAGCAGTACACCGCGCTCCTCGCCACCGAGGGCGTCTCGATCACGTTCACGCCGGACGCCATCCAGCGCATCGCCGAGCTCGCGACCCTCGTCAACGAACGCACCGAGAACATCGGCGCGCGTCGCCTGCACACGGTGATGGAGCGGCTGCTCGACGAAGTATCTTTTCACGCGCCCGAGATGGACGGCTGCTCAGTGGACGTCGACAGCGCGTACGTCGATCGCATGCTCGAGGACATTGCGAGGAGCGACGATTTGTCGCGCTACATCCTGTGACGACGCGCGCCCTGCGCAGGCTGGGCGCGGTGTCGCTCGTCGCGGTGTTGCTGGCCGCGTGCGGCAAGAAGGGCAATCCCCTGCCGCCGCTCAACATCCAGCCCGCCCGGGTCGCCGATTTCGCCGCGTCACTGAGCGGTGGCCGAGTCACCTTGCAGTTCACCGTTCCCGCCGGCAACCCTGACGATCCGACCGTGGTGGCTCCCGAGCGCGTGGAGATCTACCGGGTCGTCACGGCGCCGGACGCGACCGTGCCGGCGGCATCACAGATCGCCGGGACGCCGGGTGCGTTGCGTGGTCAGATCGCGGTGCGACGCCCGGACGACAATCCCCCGGCACCGACTGCGCCACCCTTACCCGCTGCCCGGAGAAGCCGCGTCGTTCGTCGAACCGGTGGATAGCCAGGCGTCCGGTTCCTGGACGTACGTCGCGGTCGGCGTGATGGGCCGCAACCGTCGTGGGCCGGCGTCGAATGCCATCACGGTGCCCCTTGCATCGCTCCCCGTCGCGCCAAAGGCGCTGACGGCTGAGAACAACGAGACGACGTTGACATTGTCCTGGCCGGCGACGGGCAAGGCGTACCGGGTGTTCGCGGCGACCCAGCCGCTCGATCTCTCGGCGGTCCGGCTGCTCACCACGACGCCCATCAACGAACCGCGATTCACGCAGCCGGTCGAGTTCGGCCGGGAACGCTGCTTCGTCGTTCGAACCGTGCAGCAAACCGGCGGCGCCACGGTCGAGGGGCCGCCGTCGGAGGTCTACTGCGCGACGGCCGTCGATCGCTACCCACCGCCGGCTCCGACGAATCTTCGGGCCATCCAGGAAGGGAGCGCCATCACGTTGACCTGGACCCCCTCCGAGGCGCCGGATCTCGACGGCTACATCGTCCTTCGAGGCGATGCCGGCGGCGTGAACATGCAGCCACTTATCCGTGAGCCCGTGCGCGAGCCGGCCTACAAGGACGAGAGCGCTCGATCTGGCGAAACGTACACCTATTCCGTCTATGCCATCGACACGGCACCGGTTCCCAACGTCAGCCAGCAGTCCGACCGGCAGGTGGTGACTGTTCGCTAGTCACGGCAAAAGGCCAAGGTCCGAAAGAGGGTCGGAAATACATGATTTCTGACTTCTAACTTCTCACTTCAAACTTCCGACGACGCGGCACCGGCGGTATGATTTGGGAAAAGACGAAAGGCCGTTTATGAAACTCTTCATCGATTCCGGAAACCTCAAAGAGATCGAGTCGCTCGTGCCCCTTGGCATCATCGACGGCGTGACGACGAATCCCTCGCTGATGGCGAAGGAGGGCGGCGATCCTCGGAAAATCACCAAGCGCATTTGCGAGCTTGTGCAGGGGCCAGTCAGTGCCGAAGTGGTCGCGACCGACTACGCTGGGATGATTTCCGAAGGACGGGACCTTGCGACGATCGATGAGCACATCGTGGTCAAAGTGCCGTTCACGCGCGACGGCGTCCGCGCCACGAAGACACTCGCCGACGAAGGCCTCCGCGTCAACGTCACACTGATTTTCTCAGCGACCCAGGCGCTGCTCGCGGCGAAGGTCGGGGCTTCATACGTGAGCCCGTTCGTCGGCCGGCTCGACGACATCGCGTCGCACGGCATGGGATTGATTCAGGAGCTCGTGGACATCTTTCCAAACTACGGGTTCAAGACCGAGATTCTCGTGGCGAGCGTGCGGTCGCCCATGCACATCGTCGAGGCGGCCCGCATGGGCGCCGACATTTGCACGTGCCCCGCCTCAGTCATCGAGGCCTGCTTCAAGCACCCGCTCACCGACATCGGGCTCGAGAAGTTCCTCAAAGACTGGGAGAAGGCCCAGACGGCCAAGGTGTGACCGAGCGCCCCGATGGCGGTTCGAACGATCTCTCGTCCGTCGATCGACTGCGCGCACTCGAACGGCTTGCCGAGCAGGGCGGCGGCGAGGCGCGGACGCGGCGGCAGCACGACGCCGGGAAACTGACGGCCCGCGAGCGGGTCGATCTCCTGTTCGATCCCGGCAGCTTCGAAGAAGTCGACAAGCTGGTCACGCACCGCTGCCGCGACTTCGGCATCGGTGATGAGCTGATCCCCGGTGACGGGGTGGTTGCGGGCCACGGCCGGGTGGATGGCCGTCCCGTCTACGCATTCGCCCAGGACTTCACCGTGTTCGGCGGCTCGTTGTCGGAGACGAACGCCGCGAAGATTGTCAAAGTCATGGATCTGGCCGTGCGGATGGGTGCGCCCATCGTCGGCCTGAACGATTCGGGCGGGGCCAGGATCCAGGAGGGCGTGCTCTCGCTCGGTGGCTACGCCGACATCTTTCTGCGAAACACGCTGGCATCCGGGGTCGTGCCGCAGATCTCCGCGATCATGGGTCCTTGCGCGGGCGGGGCGGTCTACTCGCCGGCGATCACTGACTTCACCGTCATGGTGGATGGCACGAGCTACATGTTCGTGACCGGGCCTGACGTCATTCGCACCGTCACGCACGAGGACGTCACCAAGGAAGCGCTCGGCGGCGCCATGACGCACAACGCGGTCAGCGGCGTCGCGCACTTTGCGGTGCCTGACGATCGCGCATGCCTTCAGCTGATCCGCGAGCTCTTGAGCTATTTGCCGTCGAACAACCTCGACGACCCGCCGCGACGCGCGACGGCCGATCCGGTGGACCGCGAAGACGCGGCGCTCGACCGGCTCGTCCCGGCACAGCCGAACCAGCCGTACGACATGCGCGATCTCGTCGGCGCCGTCGTGGACGACGGCGTGTTTCTGGAAGTGCAACGGCACTTCGCGCAGAACATCGTCGTCGGATTCGCGCGGCTCGCCGGGCGCACGGTCGGCCTCGTCGCGAACCAGCCGGCGGTCCTCGCCGGCTGTCTCGACATTGACGCCTCGGTGAAGGCGGCGCGCTTCGTGCGGTTCTGCGACGCCTTCAACGTGCCGCTCATCACGTTCGAAGACGTGCCGGGATTTCTGCCCGGTGTTCGCCAGGAGTACGGCGGCATCATCCGCGCCGGCGCGAAGCTGCTGTACGCGTTTGCCGAGGCGACCGTCCCGAAGATCACCGTCATCACCCGCAAGGCCTACGGTGGTGCCTATTGCGTGATGGCGAGCAAGCACATCCGGACCGACTTCAATTACGCGTATCCAACGGCGGAAATCGCGGTGATGGGCCCTGAAGGCGCAGTGAACGTCCTGTATCGGCGTGAGATCGCCGAGGCGGCGGATCCGGACGCCCGTCGTGCCGAGCTCGTCGAGGAGTACCGGCAGAAGCTCGCCAACCCGTTCATCGCCGCCTCGCGGGGCTTCATCGACGAGATCATTGCGCCGCGCGCAACGCGGTCGAAGCTCATCGCCGCTCTCGCGAGCGCGGATCACAAGCGCGACCGGAACCCGTCTCGCAAGCACGGCAACATCCCGTTGTAAGCCGACGCCGGCCTCATGAAACTCCTCGTCGCGAACCGCGGAGAGATTGCCGTCCGCATCATCCGCGCGTGCCGCGAGATGGGCCTCGGGGCCGTCGCCGTGTACTCGGATTGCGATCGCGACGCGTTGCACGTGCGAATCGCCGACGAGGCCTGCCACATCGGCGCCGAGTCCGGCGGCCGAAAGTTACCTGAGCATCGATCGACTGGTGGCCGCGGCAGTCGCGTCGGGCGCGACGCTCGTCCATCCGGGCTACGGCTTCCTCGCGGAGAACGCCGCGTTCGCCAGCGCGTGCCAACGCGCCGGCCTGACGTTCGTGGGCCCATCGCCTGACGTGATTCGGCTGATGGGCGACAAGCACTCCGCGCGCGAGGCGGCCGTTCGCGCCGGCGTCCCGGTCGTTCCCGGCACGGCCCAGTCCTTTGGCGTCAACGCGTCCGGACGAGGTTGTGATCGCGGCGGCGGAGCAGATCGGGTATCCCGCTGCTGGTCAAGGCCGTGGCCGGCGGCGGTGGGAAAGGCATGCGCGCCGTCTCGAAGCCGGCCGATCTGCCGTCCGCGCTGCGAATGGCGCGGTCGGAGGCGGCAGCCGCGTTCGGGGATGGCGGAATCTACCTCGAGCGCCGTCTCGATGCACCGCGCCACATCGAGGTTCAGCTGCTCGCCGACGCACACGGCACCGTCGTGCCGTTCGTCGAGCGGGAGTGTTCAATCCAGCGGCGGCACCAGAAGGTCGTCGAAGAGTCGCCGTCACCTGTCGTGGGCGAGCGCCTGCGGCGTGAACTCACAGAAGCCGCCGCGGCCATCGCCCGGACCGTCGGCTACACCAACGCGGGGACGATCGAGTTCCTGCTCGACTCGAGCGGCCGTTTCTACTTCCTCGAGATGAATACGCGGCTCCAGGTCGAGCACCCGATCACGGAGGCTGTCACGGGCGTCGATCTCGTGGTGTGGCAGATTCGCGTGGCTCTGGGGGAACGGTTGACGGTGCCGGCCGAGCAGGCGCTGACGCCGCGAGGTCACGCCATCGAGTGCCGAATCTATGCGGAGGATCCCGACCGTGGCTTCATGCCGGCGCCCGGTCTCGTGCGGGCTTTAACGGTTCCAGGCGGGCCATCCGTGCGGGACGACCGCGGCGTCGCCGCCGGGTTCGAGATCCCCGTCTTCTACGACTCCTTGATTGCGAAGTTGGTCGTCTGGGGAGAGACCCGCGAGTCGGCCATTGCGCGACTGCGGCGCGCGCTCGATGAGTACCGGGTCGTCGGGGTCAGCACCACGCTGCCGTTCTTCCGTTGGCTGGTCGAACAGCCGGCGTTCGCCGAGGCCGCCTTCAGCACGACGTACCTCGACGGCGTGCTGGCCGCGCGCCAGGGACGGCCATTCCGCGAACCCTCCTCGCAGGACGAGCAGGACGCGGTCGTGGCCGCGGCGGTTGCGGCGTGGTCCGCCAGTCATCGCGCGACCACCGCACCGTCGGCCGAGGATCGCGGAACATGGCGGCGCGCAGCGAGGCTGGACAGCCTGCGATGACCTTTGAAATCGAGGTCGCTGGCCGTGCGCGACGGGTGACAGTCGAGCCGGCCGGCGCCACAGACCAGGCCGGCGGTCGATTTCGAGTCGTGCTCGACGATGTCACGTGCGTTGTGGACGCCAGGCGCACGGATCTCGGCTGGTCGATCGTGTACGAAGGAGACCGGCGCAGTCTGGATGTCGCCGTCACCCAGGAGACGCGCGGTGACATGCTCGTGCAGTTCCCGCACCTCGATGTCAGAGTGGGCGTCGACGGCCGGAGGTTCCGCGGCGATCCGCTCGATGGCAGCCGGTCCGCGAATGAGTCCCACGTCGCGGCGCCAATGCCCGGACGCGTCGTCCGCGTCCTCGTCAAGCCCGGCGACGACGTCGCCGCGCGCCAGGGACTCGTCATCATCGAAGCGATGAAGATGGAGAACGAGCTCGTCGCGCCCAGGGCCGGTCGTGTCAGCGAAGTGCTCGTCTCCGAGGGCCAGTCCGTTGAAGCCGGCCGCCTCCTCGTCCGTCTGGAATGACGAAAATGACGTCGGGTGTCTCTTTACGGCCAACGTAAAAAGACACCCGACGTCATTTTTCAGTAAGCTCCCCTCAATGCCCCGCGTCGCCACGCTGTCCCGCGATCCCGCCGTTCCGCTCGCGACCAATCCCCATCTCCTTCGATGGGTGGACAAGATGCGCGAGCTGATGCGGCCGGCTGCAATTCACTGGGTGGACGGTTCTGAAGAAGAGTACGACCTGCTCTGCGCGCCAGATGGTCCGCGACGGCGTCTTCACGAAACTGAACGAAGATCGCTGGCCCGGTTGCTACGCGGTCCGGTCGGACCCGAGCGATGTCGCGCGCGTCGAACAGCGCACGTTCGTGTGCTCGCTGTCGAAAGACGCCGCGGGACCGACCAACAACTGGGTCAACCCGTACGAGATGCGCCGCAAGTTGAAGGACCTCTTCAACGGCGCGATGGCGGGCCGGACGATGTACGTGCTCGCGTACAGCATGGGCGTCGTCGGATCGCCGATGTCGCAGATTGGCGTCCAGCTCACCGATTCACCGTACGTCGTCGTGAGCATGCGCATCATGGCCCGCATCGGCCGGCCGGTGCTCGCCGAGATCGACCGCGACGTGAAGCGCGTGGTGGCGTGTCTGCACAGCGTGGGTGCGCCGCTCGCGCCCGGGCAGGCCGACGTTCCGTGGCCCTCCAATCCGGAAAAATACATCGTCCACTTTCCCGAAACGCGCGAGATCTGGTCGTACGGATCCGGATATGGGGGTAATGCCCTGCTCGGGAAGAAGTGCTTCGGCCTCCGCATCGCGTCCAACATGGCGCGCGACGAACAGTGGATGGCCGAGCACATGCTGATCCTGGGACTCGAGGATCCTCACGGCGAGAAGACGTACCTGGCCGCGGCATTTCCAAGCGCGTGCGGCAAGACGAACCTGGCGATGCTGATCCCGCCAGACGCCCTGAAGGACTGGAAAGTCACGATGGTCGGCGACGACATCGCCTGGATTCGGCCGGACGAGCAGGGCCGTCTGTACGCCATCAATCCTGAGGCGGGCGTGTTCGGCGTGGCGCCCGGAACCTCCGCGGCGACCAATCCGAACGCCATGGCGATGATCGCGAAGAACACCATCTTCACGAACGTGGCGGTGACGGCCGACGGTGGTGTGTGGTGGGAGGGCATGACCGACGAGCCTCCTGCCGAGGCGATCGACTGGCGCGGGCAGCGGTGGACACCGGAGATCGCCCAGGCGACCGGTGCCCTTGCGGCGCATCCGAACGCGCGGTTCACGGCGCCGGCGCGCCAGTGTCCGATCATCGATCCTCACTGGGAGGATCCGAATGGCGTCCCGATCAGCGCGTTCGTCTTCGGCGGCCGGCGCGCCGGAACGATTCCGCTCGTGTACCAGACGTTCAACTGGACGGCGGGTGTGTACGCGGGCGCGACCATGGGGTCGGAGACGACCGCCGCCGCGGCCGGCGCCGTCGGCCGCGTTCGCCGCGACCCGATGGCGATGCTCCCGTTCTGCGGATATCACATGGGCGACTACTTCCGGCACTGGATACGGATGCAACGATCCCTGTCCGAGACGCCGAAAGTGTTCCATGTGAACTGGTTCCGGAAGGACGCCGACGGGCAAGTTCCTGTGGCCGGGCTTCCGGGAGAACATGCGCATCCTGAAGTGGATCGTCGGGCGCGTGCGTGGCCGCACGCTCGCGCGCGAGACGTCCATTGGCTGGATGCCGCGCTTCGAGGACATCGACTGGACGGGCCTGCCGTTTTCGCGCGAGCAGTTCGAGGCGCTCCAGGCCGTCGATCCGACGGCGTGGCGCCGCGAAGTGATCGAGCACGAAGAGCTCTTCATCGACGTGCACGACCATCTGCCGCCCGAGATGATCTACGAGCGTGAGTTGCTGATCTGCCGGCTCTGACCTAGCCCGGGGGCTTCGCCCCGCGCGGACCCCCATTCGCGCTCACTGGCGGGGCCCCCTGAGCCCCGCGCCGTTCGCGCGGCTCACTCGCTTCCGCTCGTTCGCTGGGCTGACCGTTTCTCGCATAAGCTCCCAACTCCGAGATGCTGCAACGAGTCCTCGCGTCGCCACAGGCCGGCCTCGTGCTCGTGATCCTCGCGCTTGGCACCGTGCTGACGCTCAGCGCGGGATCGCATGTGGACCCGCGGTCTGGACTGGTCGTCAACAATTTCCTGAACTGGTACACGCTCGTCCAGACCGCGACGGACGCGAGCTTCTTCGCCATCATGGCCGTCGGCGCGACGGTCGTGATCGTCTCGGGCGGCATCGACCTGTCGGTCGGATCGGTCTACGCGCTCGCCGGAGTGGCGACGGCGATGGTGCTGCGCAGCCTTGCGCCCGAGTCGTCGTTCGCGGTCATCGGCATCGGACTGGCGGTCTCGATCGGTCTCGGTATCGCAGCCGGCGCGATCAACGGCCTGCTCGTCGTCGGGCTCGGCGTGCATCCGTTCATCATCACGCTCGGCACGATGTGGATCGTACGCGGCATCGCGTTCGTGTCGAGCGGCGCCGAGAGCATCCTGCTGCCACCGGCGCTGACGGGAGTCGCGAAGGCGTCGCTCGGCCTGGGCGACGCGCTGTATCCGGTGCCGATGCTCGTGATGCTGGCAGCCGGCCTCGTCGGCAGCGTGTTCCTGATGCGCACCATCGGCGGTCGCCATGTGTTCGCCGTCGGAGGCAACGCCGAGGCGAGCCGGTTCTCCGGCGTCCCCATCGGGCGTGTGAAGGTCGTCGTCTATCTCATTTCGGGGCTCACGGCGGGTCTCGCGGCCTTCATGGGCGCCAGTTTCTACGGATCCGCGTCCTGCGCGGATGCGACCGGCTATGAGCTCTATGTCATCGCTTCGGCGGTCGTCGGCGGCGCGAGCCTGTCGGGCGGGAAGGGCAGCGCCATCAGCGCACTCCTCGGCGCGGTGCTGATCGTGCTCATTCGCCAGTCCATCCGCACGCTGCACTTCGACCAGAATTACGAATGGATCGTGATCGGCTGCGCGATTATCATCGCGGTCGTTCTCGACCAGGCGAGCACACGATTCGCCGAACGCCGGCTGGCCGCCGGCGCGAGGCGATCCGCGAATTGATCAGGAGACCACGATGCAGATCATGAAATCCACGCTGACGTTCGCCGCGCTTGCCGCTTTGGCCGCGGCATGCGGATCGCCCGCACCCGAGAATGGCGGCGGCGCGGCCAAACCCCGTGGCCTGAAAATCGCCGTGATCGCCAAGAGCTCGACGAACCCCGTGTTCCTGTCCGCGCGCACCGGGGCCGAGGCCGCCGCAAAGGAGTTGTCCACCGCCCACGGCGTCCCGGTGGAGATCGCCTGGATGACACCGCCCACCGAGGACGGACAGGTGCAGGCGCAGCGAATCGCGCAAGCGGTCAACGAAGGCGCGTCGGCGGTCCTGATTTCCTGCTCCGACGCGGGCAAGGTGACCGGCGCCATCAACGACGCCGTCGCTCGCGGAGTCGAGGTCATGACGTTCGACAGCGACGCCCCGGAATCCCGACGCTTCGCCTTCTACGGCGTCGACGACGTCAAGACGGGCGTCGCGGTGATGGACGAACTGGCGAAGCAGATGAACGAACGGGGCGCCGTGGCAATTCTCGCCGGCAACCAGAACGCGCCGAACCTCAGGAAGCGCGTCGACGGCGTGAAGCAGGCCGCCGCGAAGTACCCGAACATGAAGATCGTCGACACCTTCTACCATGTCGAGACGCCGCAGGACGCCGCGGCGGAGGTCATCCGCGTCCAGAACGCGTACCCGCAGATTCAGGGGTGGGCCATGATCGGCGGCTGGCCGCTCTTCACGCAGACCCTCCTCAGCGACCTCGATCCCAAGAAGGTGAAGATCGTCGCCGTGGACGCGTTACCGGCCGAGCTCGCCTACGTGGAACGTGGTCTGGCGCCCGTGCTCCTCGCGCAGCCGACCTACCTCTGGGGTTACGTGTCGGTGCAGCGGATCTTCGACAAGATTCAGCTGAAGAAGGAAGTGCCCGCCATCATCCCGATGGACCTCGTCCGGGTGACGCGCGACAACCTCGGCGAATGGGCACGACAGCTCCAAGCCTGGGGATTCACGGATGTACCGGATACATACCTGAAGATGCCAAGTTCGAAGTGAGAAGTCAGAAGTCAGAATGACCACCAGTCATTCCCGAACCCGAATGTCTCTGACTTCTCACTTCTGCCTTCTGACTTGTCGATGACTTCGGCTGTCGAATTTCACAACATCACCAAGCGGTTCCCGGGCGCCGTCGCGCTCGAGGACGTCACCGTGGAGATCGCGGCCGGCACCTGCCACGCGCTCTGCGGCGAGAACGGCGCCGGCAAGAGCACGCTCGGCAAAGTGCTCGCCGGCATCGTCCAGCCCGACGAGGGGCCGCTGCTGCTCGACGGCGCGCCCGTTCGATTCACGAAGCCAACCCAGGCCCTTCGGGCCGGCGTCGCGATGGTGCACCAGGAGCTCGCGTTCTGCGAGAACCTGTCCATCGCCGAGAACCTGACGCTCGGTCGCGTGCCGGGCCGCGCGGGCTTCGTGTCCCAGTCGCGCATGCGCGATCAGGCACGCACCATGCTCGCGGCGATCGACGCGGACCTGGACGTCGATCGTCTCGTGGGTGACCTGACGACCGGGCAGCAGCAGATGGTGCAGATCGCCGCGGCTCTTGGCCGCGGCGCGCACATCGTCATCTTCGATGAACCGACGAGCAGCCTGTCGCAGCTCGAAGCCGAGCGGCTGTTCGCGGTGTTAGGTCGCCTTCGTGAGCGTGGCGTCACCTGCATCTATGTCAGCCACCGCATGGAGGAGATCTTCAGGCTGTCTGATGCGGTGACGGTGCTGCGGGACGGCCGGCACGTCGCGACCCGGCCAACGTCCAGCCTCGACGAGGCCGACGCTCATTCAACTGATGATCGGCCGCCGCATCGATCAGTACTTTCCAAAACACGCCGCGTCCCGCTCGCGGTGAGGAGGTGCTGGCGGTCGAAGGGCTCTCCGGCTCCGCGGGATTCCAGGACGTGTCGTTTCGCGTGCATGCCGGCGAGATCCTCGGTCTTCGCGGGCCTCGTCGGATCGGGCCGATCCGAAGTAGCACGAGCGATCTTCGGTATCGATCCGCGATCGGCCGGCCACGTCCGTCTGAGAGGCACGCTGATCGATCCCGCAAGCCCTCGCGACGCGATTCGGCACGGCATCGGTCTCGTGCCGGAGGATCGCAAGCGACAGGGATTGGTGCTCTCGATGAGCGGCCGGGCGAATGGCGCGCTGGCCGTGCTCGGACAGCTGACGCGGCGCGGTTTGCTGACGACCGCGGCCGAGGCACGCGCGATTGCGCCCTACGTGGACCGGCTGGGAATCCGCGCCGGACCAGTTGGGCGCTCCAGTCGCCGCGCTCTCCGGTGGCAATCAACAAAAAGTCGTCCTCATGAAGTGGCTGGCGGCCCGATGTCCGGTCCTGATCGTGGACGAGCCGACCCGCGGCGTGGACGTCGGCGCCAAGGCAGAGATTCACGCGCTCATCGACGAGCTCGCCATGGCCGGAACCGCCATCATTCTGATCTCGAGTGAGATGCCTGAAGTGCTGAACCTGTCGAGCCGGATTCTCGTGTTCCGCGAGGGGCGCATCGCAGGCGAGGTCGCGCGGTCCGAGGCGTCCCCCGACGTGGTCATGCGGCTCATGGCCGGGGTCGCGGCCTGAAAGTGCCGCATTACCGTGCGGTAAGCTGGTCCCGTGAGTGAAGACGTCTCACCGGCCGCCGTGGAGGTCCCGGCCGGTTCCCTCCGGGCACGGGTCTGGCGCGGGGCCACCCGGCTGATGCGTTGGGTGCTTGCGGCGATCGCCGCAGTCGTGGCGGCGTCGCTCATCCTCGTGTTCTCCGTCGATCTCGGTCGGTTCCCGCAACTCAAAGCGGGCGCCGAGCGCGCAGCCTCGAACTACCTCGGCCGGCCGATGCACATCGGACGCCTGTCGGCGCTGATCACGCCCGGGCTATTTGCGCTCGACCAGGTCGTGATCGAAGGCCGGAAACCCGGTGACCAGCCGTTCTTCACGGCGGGCCGGATCTACGTGTACGTCCCGTGGTGGACGCTGTTTCAGAACCAGCTGCACGTCGAGCTTGGGCTCACCGACTGGCGCATGGTCGTCGAGACCTGGCGTGATGGACACAACATTCCGCAGGTTGACGCCCCGATCGTCCGGGCGGCGGCCGCCGCATGCGCATTCACCACCACCGTCCGGTCGGTCTACGCGAATCGCGGAGCGTTCGTCTACAACGATCACAGCACGCCGTGGAGTGTGAACGCGCCGAACCTCCAGTTCTCTCTCGCGCGCGCGGAGAACCTTCGCGCCTATGTCGGCCGCGCCGAGTTCTCGGGCGGGACCGTCCAGATCCAGCAGTTCAAGCCGATGGCGGCCGCGATGTCGACCCGGTTCGCGCTCGACGGGCCGCGCGTACTGCTGCGGCACATCGATCTCACGACGGATGGCGCGGTGTCGCACGTCAACGGGTCGGTTGATTTTGCGAACTGGCCCGAGCAGACCTACAACGTCAACTCGACGGTCGACTTCCAGCGGATGCGCGAGATCTTCTTCGCCAACGAAGCCTGGCGCCTCGACGGCGAAGGACAGTTCACGGGCGTTTTCCATCTCTTCAAGAACGGCCGCGAGCTCGCCGGCGAATTCAACAGCACACGCGCGGTCGTCAACGACCTGGCGTTCGAGCGAGCTCCACGGTTCGCTGATCTGGACGCCCGATCGCTTCGCCGTCACACACGCGGACGCCGACATGCTCGGTGGACGCACGCGCTTCGGCTATGCCATCGCGCCCCTCGGCACGCCCGGTGGATCCACGCAGACGTTCAACGCCGACTACACCGATCTGGACCTCGCGGGCATCGGACAGTTCATGAACGTCGAGAGCCTGGCCATGACGGGCCGCGCCACCGGCACCATCGCGCTCGACTGGCCGTCCGGCAGGTTTCGCAGCGGCCGAAACGGGAAGGGACACACGCTCGTGACGCCGCCTGCGGGCACGGACGTCGCGCCGATGGACCTCCCGGCCGTACCGAAACCGCCGGCCGACGAACCGCGCCCGTTTGTTTCCAACCGGCCGCTCGGCCCCATCGCGCTGGCCGCCGACGTGGACTACGAGATCGATCCGGAAGGATGGCTGTTCAGCGACAGTTGGGCCGCCACGCCTCACACGTACGTCGCGTTCGGCGGCCGGCTCGCCTCGTCGGGCGCGTCCGAGTTTCCGTTCCACGTGACGAGCCATGACTGGCAGGAGAGCGACCGGCTCCTTGCGCGAATCATGACGGCCGTGGCCGGGCAGACGCGCGCGATCGAAGTCGGAGGCCGCGGCACGTTCGATGGCGTGATGACCGGGACGTTCTCGGCCCCACGCATCGCGGGCCGATTCACCGGCGAGAACACCCGCGTCTGGGACGTGACCTGGGGCCGCGGCGTCGCTGACGCGGTGATTGCCGGCGGCTACGTCGATATCTCGAACGGGCGCTTCGGCGATGGCCCCGACGCGTTCATCACGGCCGACGGACGGTTCGCGCTGGGATTCCGACGTGACGGCGCTCAGGAGATCGATGCGCGCGTCACGCTGACCCACTGGCCGATGGCAGGACCTGCGGCACGCCTTCGGCCTGGATGATTGGCGCGTGGACGGGACCATCGGCGAAACGACGCTGGCACTGAAGGGCCAGTACCGGGCGATGTTTGGCACCGGGAACGTACGCCTCGATCAGGGCATCGCGTGGGGCGAGACGTTCGAGACGGCGACCGGCGACATCGAGCTGGAAGGCTCGGGCCTGCGCATTCATCGTTTCGAGTTGATGAAAGCCGGCAGCGCCGTGCGCGGCGACGTGCGCGTGGGGTGGGACGGCACCTACAACTTCGACGTGGACAACCTCAGCGGGGAGGTCCTGCCGATCGAGTCGCTCGAGGCGTTCCGGCTTCCGCAGGCGCCGGCCTCGGGCGGTCTGCGTTTCGAGGCGGAGGGCCGCGGCGCGTTTGCGAGTCCGTCCTACGAATTCCACGGGTGGGCGCAGGACTTCTTCGTGGCCGACCAGGGCATCGGCTATGTCGATGGCCGGATCAGCGTGAACGGGAACCGGTTGGTCATCCCGCGAATGTTCGCCGACTCTCCGCTCCTCCACGTCGAAGGCCGAGGCGAGATCGCCCTGAACGATCGCTACGACAGTGAGCTGCACTTCAACTTCGTGGACAGCTCGCTCGATCCCTACCTGCGGTTCGTCGCTCAGGCACCGGCGGCGTTCAACCGGTTCATCCTCGGCGGCTCAGCTCGACGTCGCCGGTCCGTTGAAGATGCCGCACGAGCTCGCCGTCGCCGCGGTGATCGACGACGCGACGCTGACGATGTTCGACTACGACCTGAAGAACGACGGCCCGGTGAACGTGAGCTTCAGGAACGACGCATTCCGCATCGGGCAGTTGAAGCTGACGGGCGCGGACACCAACCTCGAGCTCTCCGGAGGCGCCGATGCAGGCCGCCGGATGTGGAACTTGTCCGCCAAGGGCGGCGCGAGCTTGTCGATCCTCAAGCTTGCATTTCCCACGATCACGACGTCGGGATCAGCGACCTTGAATGCCAGCCTGGTCGGCTCCTTCGATGCCCCGAGCCTGACCGGAGAAGCGGCCGTGACCGACGGCCGCCTGCGCCCGCCGACGTCGGTGCACGGACTCGAAGGAGTCAACGGGCGCTTCGTGTTCGACGAAGACGGGCGTGAATCTGAGCGGCGTGACCGGTCGCGTCGCCGGCGGAGACGTCGTCTTCGGCGGCTCGATCCTGCGTGAGGGCTATCGGCTCACCGAGTACAACCTCACCGCCGTGGGCCGCTCGCTGCGCCTTCGCTATCCATCAGGGTTCAATTCGACGGTCGACATGGATCTCCGGCTCGTCGGTCCGCTGACGACGCCTCGGCTGATCGGCAACGTTGACGTGCTGCGCATGGCCCTGACGGGCGGCGGCGGCGACGCCGGCCTGCTCGGTCTCGCGACGGCCGGCACCACCGGCGTCGGCCTCACCACCCCGACCTCGCTCGGGCCATCCGCGCCGAGCACGACTGGCGCCGTCGCGCTCGACATCGAGGTGACGTCGCCGCGGATGGCGTTCGTCGATACGCGGTACGCCCGCATCGAAGGCGTCGGCGGACCTGCGCATCACCGGGACGTTCGACCGGCCGATCATGAACGGCTCGATCGACATCGAGAGCGGCCACTGGCAATTTGCCGGCAATCGGTTGTTCATCCGCGAGAGTTCCATCGATTTCAGAAGCACCGACCGGGTCGAACCCGTACTTCGACTTCAATGCCGATACGCGAGTGCGGACTCCCGGACAGACCGTGGACATCGGCATTCGGATCACCGGCCCGCCCTCGGCGCTTACGCCCGACGTTCACGTCCGATCCGCCGCTTCCCACGACGGACATCATCTCGCTGCTCGCCGGTGGCACGGCCGAACCTCGACACGGCCGATCAGCGGCAGATTCTCGTCGCCGCAGGAGTCTCAGCAGCGCATGATGCAGACGACGGCCGCGCTGCTGCTCGCGAGCCCAATCTCATCGCGCGTCGGCGAAGTGTTCGAACGCACCGGCGCGCTGGACGTCGTGCAGATCACGCCGCTGCTTGACTGGCGAGGTGGCGTTCCAGCAGCTCAACCCGAGCGCGCGCATTACGCTCGGCAAGCGCATCTCGCCGCGGGTGTTCCTGACCTATTCGCGGACGCTCGGCACCTCGGCCACCCAGGACGAGGTCATCCTCCTCGAGTACGACCAGAACGACCGCGTGTCGTGGATCCTCTCGCGCAACGAGAACCGCACGTTCGCACTCGACTTCCGCATCCGGTACGTGCATTGACGATGTCGTTCGGCGCGACGGCGCTCGCCGTGATCCTGGCGATCGCCGGTGCCGGCCGCGGCCCAGGACGCGTCCGGACGTCTACATCGGACAGACGGTGGCCGAGGTGCGTTTCGAGGTCGAGGGACGGCCCGGCACGCCGGTGCCGAGCGAAGCGAACCTGCGCGACCTCGTCGACGTCCGGCCCGGCCAGCCGCTTCGCCGCGACGACGTTCGCGGCAGCATGGATCACCTCTTTGCGCTCGGCCGGTACGAGGACATCCGGCCGGTCGTCGTCGAGCGCGCCAACCGGCGTGATCGTGACGTTCCGGCTGGTCCCTCGCTACTCCGATCGACCGCGTGGAAGTGGACGTCGGCGACGGTGCCGTGTCGGCGAGCACGCTGCTCAGCGAGCTGCGGCAACGGTTCGTCGGCCGCCAGCCCGGTGCCGTCCGGACCGAGCTGGTCGAGGACTTCGTCCACCGGTATCTGAATGATGACGGCTATCTGAGTCCCGTCGTGTCGGTCACGACGGTCGTGGCGCCGGAGGAAGACGCCGCGACGCTTGTCGTCAAGATCGAGGCCGGGGCGCTCGCGCCGATTACCACCGCAACCGTGGAGAACACGTCGCCGCTTGACGGATGCGGACGTGCTCGAGCGGGCCGGCGCCGTGCCTGGCCGCCCGTACCGGCGGCGGGAGTTTCAGTCCCGGCTGACCCAGATCGAAGATGACCTGAGGAGCCGCGGCTACTACGAAGCGCAGGCCTCAATCGAGGAGACGCCAACCGGCGTCCGGCGTGGCCGTGAAGGTCAATGTCTATGCCGGTCCCCGAGTGGAGCTGCGCGTGAATCCGTCCGGTGCGCTGCCGGGAGGCACTGATGAGCTCATTCCGATCAAGCGCGAGCGATCGGCCGACCAGGACTTGCTCGAGGACGCGCGCGCCCGCATCGAAGGCGTCCTCAGGCGCGAAGGCTATGCCAAGGCGTCCGCCCCGTTCACGAGCGTGCTGTCAGCGGATGGTCATGTTCTGCTCGTGACGTTCACGATCGACCGAGGCGCGCGGCACCACGTTGAGCGTCTCGATCTTCCACCGGGCCTTTCGGTGCCTGAGCCCATTCTGCGCAAGCTGATCGCGGTGTCGCCAGGCACGGTCTTCGACCAGGCCCGATTCGAGGCGGGCGTCGCCGCCGCGATCGACGAGTACCGTCGTCGCGGTTACTACCAGTCCGCGGCCGAGCCGTCGATCGAACGCTGTGCCCGGACGCACGACGGCGACCGAAGCGTGGGTCGTGCTGCACCCCGGAATCACCGAGGGACCGAGAGCTCAGATTGCCGCGGTCACCTTCGCGTTCGAGGGGCCCCACCAGGTCGCGGAAGCCGAGCTGCGACGGCAGTTGCGTTCCACAGCCGGCGCGCCCTACGTGGAGGTCGACGCCGTCCGCGACCAGGATGGGCTGTTGGCGTACTACCGCGACCGCGGGTTCCTGAGCGCCGCTGTGTCGCTGGAGCGCCGAGTTGCCACCGACGAGACGGCTGTCGATCTGGCGTTCACCGTCAACGAAGGCCAGCAGATCACCATCGGCCGCATTACCGTGCTCGGGGACGAGCGCGTGTCCGAACAGCAGATCCTGGAAGAGCTGCGCCTCGTGCCCGGACAGCCATTGGGCGCGGCGTCGCTCACGACGGCTCGTCAGCGACTCGCGGACATGGGTGTGTTTCGCAGCTTCAGCGTCGAAGCGGTCGATCGTCTCAGCGGAGAGACCGAAGGGCACGTCGTTGTCACGGTTGTCGAGGCACCGGCCACCACCATCGGATTCGGTCTGGGTCTCGAGGGCGGCAGCCGCGCGCGGCGGGCGCCGGACGGCACGGCGCTCGAGGACGTCGTGGAGTTTGTGCCCCGCGGGTTCTTCGAGATCGGCCGGCGTCATCTCGGCGGACGCAACCGCGCCGTGAACCTATTTACGCGTATCGGGCTGCGGCGGAGCGATCGAGAGAACCTCTCGGAGACCGTGCAGGAATTTCGGTTCACCGAGTACCGGGTGACGGGAACATTTCGCGAGCAACACGCGTTTCGATCCGACACGGACCTGCTTGTCAGCCTCGGTTCCGAGCAGGCGGTGCGGCCGACCTACAACTACCTGCGCCACGCGGCGAATGCCGAGTTCCTGCGTCGGTTGAGCCCGCGCGTCAACGTCTCCGGACGGTACACGCTCGACTTCACCCGGCTCTTCGACGAGAAAATTCCGGAAGAGGACCAGCCGCTGATTGACCGTCTGTTTCCACAGGTGCGCCTGTCGTATATCTCGGGCGGAGTGTCCTGGGACGGGCGGGACCTGCCGCTCACGCCGACGCGCGGCACGTTGCTCAGCGCGGACGCCGCCCTCGCCGCGCGCGCGATCGGGTCGGAAGTCGGCTACGTGAAGGGTTTTTTCCAGGCAGTGAACTTTCGGCCGATTGGTTCCACTCCCGGCACCGTCCTCGCGCTTCGCGGACAGCTGGGCATGGCGCGTGGGTTCCCGCGGAATTTGACGGCCGTCGATGCGGCGGGCGAAGTGATAACCGACATTCTGCGCGACCTGCCAGTGAGCGAGCGCTTCTTCGCCGGCGGGAGCACCACCGTGCGCGGCTTCGCCCTGGATCGACTGGGCGTCTTCGATCCGAACTGTGTACCGTGCAGCGTCGTCAATCCAACCACGGGCCTGTCGATCGGCGGGAACGCGGTGGTCATTCTGAACGCCGAACTTCGTCGCGCGCTCACGAACATCAACCGAAATCTTGCGGTCGTCGGCTTTCCTCGACGGAGGCAATGTGTTTCCGAGCGGTCGAGCGACCTCGACCTCAGCGCGCATCCGCGGCGGCGCGGGATTCGGCGTCCGCTACGATTCGCCGCTCGGCCCGCTTCGACTCGACTTCGGATTCAAGTTGGACCGGCTGGTCGTCGGCGAGCGCCGCGAAAGCGCCTGGGAGTACCATCTGAGTATCGGGGAGGCCTTCTGATGCGTGCGCGCTCCATTGTTGCGCTCTGCGGGCTGTGTCTGCTGATGGTGCTGGCCGTGCGGGCCGTGGTGTCTGCACAGACCGAGCTCGACCGGATCGTCGCCAGGGTCAACAACCGCATCATCACGCAGTCCGACGTCCGGCAGGCGCGGATGCTGCAGCTCGTGGACGACACGAGCTCGGACGACGCCACGCGCCGCGCGCTCGAGAATCGCATTCTCATCCTGGGCGACCTCGCCCGGTCATCCGGGCTGCCACCGACGACGGGCGACGATCTCTCGGCGCAGCACAGACAGTGGGAAGAGCGCGTCGGCGGACGCGGTCGAGGCACACAACTGCTCGGCGAAGCGGGGATGTCTGAGAAGGGGCTGGACGCGTGGCTCAGCGACGACCTGCGCATCCGCGCCTATCTTCAGCGGCAGTTCGGCGCGCTCCCCGAGGCCGATCGGTCGCGCGCGGCGGACGATTGGATCGCGCGGCTTCGTCAGCGGGCGGGCTTGCGGTAGCGTGGACGTCTGATGATTGGAGATTTGAAATTGATGATCCATCGATGATTGAAGATGAACTGATTGATGACTGAGAGTCTCAACCGTCAATCAGGATCGTCGACTCATCGATGAATCATCAATTTCAAATCTCAAATCATCGAACTGTCCGGTCGTCAGATCCTCCTGCTCGCGAGAATCTCCATGTAGAGGTTCACGTACCGGTCCACCAGCACACTCCAGGCAAACTCCCGCTCGACGATCTCGCGGCTCCTCGCGCCCATGCCGATGAGACGCGTCGGATTGGACGCCGCGTCCGCGATGGCGTGTGACAGCGCCGTCGGTGTCATTCGGTTCCACCAGCCAGCCGTTCACGCCTGGATGGACCTTGTCAGGCAGCCCGCCGGCAACGGTCGCAATCACTGGCAGGCGATGCGCCATGGCTTCCAGCGTCACGAGCGAGCTGCCTTCGTAGCGCGTCGGGTGGACGAACACGTTCGCCGCTTCGTACCAGGCGTGGAGATCGCGCTCGCTCGCGCGGCCGGCGAAGATCACATGGGGTTCGAGACGATGGGCGACGACCTGCCGTTCGATCTCGGCGCGGTACGGCCCGCCGCCGACGACCACCCAGCGCCAGCCCGTTGCCGCGAGCGTGCTGCCGGGTGCGCTCGCCCGCGCGAGCGCGGCGGGCATCAGGTCGAACCCCTTGTTGAATTCGAGCCGGCCGACGCTGACGAACACGAGCTCTCCGGTGCCGATCCCGTGGCGCTGTCTCGTGAGCAGCCCGTCGGCTGGTCCGGCGAGCGCTCCGGCGGACGACGAGATCGATGCCGTTCGGGATGGTGCGCATCTGACCCGCTGCCGGCTTGAGATGTCGCACGACCGTCGGCTCGAGCGAGACGTCCGTCGCGATGATGCACGCCGCCCGCGAGGCCACGTGCCGGACCGCCCAGCGGAGCGGCGCGTAGCCGGCATGCTTCAGCGGAGGCAGCGATCCGGCCGTGGCGCCGAACTCTTCGAGTCCCTGTGGGTTCATCACGAGCGGCGCCATCATTCCGTCGGACGCCCCGAGCACGCTCGCGCCGAATCCGTGCACGAGATCGACGACGCCCTCGTTCGCCAGACTTCGCGCCAGCCGGCCGGCGCGCCACCCGTACAGCAGGTACGACGTGCTCCGATCCAGCACCGTCGTCCCGCGCCGATTGGCGAATGGGAACGACAGGTATCGGACGTGCCGAATACGGACGTGCTGTGACGCGAACGGGTCGGCGTTCGTCGGCCGCTGCACGTGACCGGCCGGCGGCACGATCATCGTCACGTCGACGCCGCGCGCCGCGAGGTGCCGCACGAGATCGTGCACCGACCGCTCCAGTCCACCCACGCCATGGAGCGGCATGACGGCTCGGGCCACGATCGCGACGGACAGGGGCCGCGTCATCGGGATCGTCAGGCCGCGTCGGGCGCGAGCAACTGCCGGTACACCTGTTCCACGCGCTCGACGACCGACGTCGCCGAGAAGCGCGCGTGCACGTCCAGCTGCGCCGCGTGACCGAGCGCGTGCCGAAGGCGCTCGTCCGCGGCGAGCTCCGCCAGATCGCGGGCGAAGCCGTCGGCGTCGGACGACAGAAGGCCCGTCACCCGCGTGCTGGATGATGTCCCGCGTGCCGCCGGTGTCCATGGCGGCAATCGGCGCTCCGAGCGCCGCCGCTTCGATGAGAACGCGGCTCAGTGACTCCGGGCCGTACGACGGAAACGCCAGCATCGTCGCGTGCCGCATCCAGGCCCAGACCTCCTCGCGCGTCTGCCAGCCCGTGATCCGGACGTTCAACTTCCGAGCCTTCGCCTCGCTGGCGATCGAATCGCGCAGCGGGCCGTCGCCGACGATGACGAGGGGCAGATCGATGCCCGCGCGCTCGATGGCCGGGAGCAGGTACTGAACGCCCTTGTTGGTGGCGAGCTTGCCGGCGTACAGGATGTACGGCCCGTCGATCGGCGCGCTCGACGCGCGCGCCCGATCGAGCGCCGTCATGTCGACGGGATTCGGGATCGTGTAGAGCGGCGTGGCCGGCGAGCTCCGGCGCGCGGGCGCGGAGATCGCGCGCGATCGTCGAGCTGACGGCAATGACGGCGCTCGCCTTGGCCAGCGTGCGTCGCTTGGTGCGGAGGTTGGCGCGCATGTACGGGATCAGCGGCCACGCGGCCACGGCCGCGGCGCCGGCGCGCGGCTTGATGCACTCGGTCATCATCCGCGCCGAGCATTCCGGGCAGAGCGTCGGTTGCGACGGGTCGTAGATCAAATCGGACCAGTAGCAGACCGGCCAGTAGTCGCGCACCGTGGCGACGACCGGCGTTCCCGGTCGCGGCGCCGGCCCGCACCGACGGCACCGTCGTCATCACGTGCTGCGCGTGGATGATGTCCACCCGCGGCCGGCCAGCCGCTTGCGCGTCAAGTAGGTCGTCAGGTCGCGCCAGAGCGCTTCGTTCTTGACCATGTTGCGGAGCGCGGGCACGTTCGGCGCCGCGCGGCGGAACGTCGTGACCGGCACCGATTCGTGGTGGCCGGACTCGACGCCCGCCGGCGATCCGATCTCCACTTTGACCACCTCGACGTGGTGGCCGCGGCCCTGCAGCCCGCGCACCAGCTCCCACGTGCTCCAGCCGCTGCCGCCGCACACGGGCGGAAAGGAGTCGGTGACGACGAGAACGTTGAGCGGCACACTCATCGGGCGACCAGCGCGCGCAGCCGGACGTCCAGCGCGGCGCAATGCGCGGCCCAGCTGAAATCGCGAACGACACGAGCCCGCGCCGCCTCGCCCATGCGCTGCCTGAGGGCAGCGTCGGCGAGCGACACGATCGCGTGGTCGAGACCTCGGGGCTCAGCTGGATCGTAAAGCACTCCTTCGCGGCCGTGTTCCACCAGACGGCTCAGCCGCGGGAGGGCCGGCGCCACGACCGGCAGGCCGGCGGCCATGTACTCGTAGATCTTCAGCGGCGACCAGTAGAAGCCCAGCCGAAGTGGCGCGTGGCGCAGCGGGTCGAACGGGCGCGACGCCGATATCGGCCGACGCCAGCGCCGCCGGCAACTCCGAGTGGGGAAGCGCGCCGGTGAACGTCACGCCGGGAAGGCCGCGCGCGACGCGTTCGGCCGCCGCGCGCTCCGGACCGTCGCCGATGAAGATCGCGCCGAAGCGATGGTCGCCCGCTTCGTGCAGCCGGGCCAGGGTGGCCGACAGTTGCACCACGCCGTGCCACGAGCGGAACGCCCCGGCGAACACGCACTGAACTCGGTTCGGATCGCGCGGCGAACCGCCGCTCGCCGTTCCGCGCGCGGGCGGAAGTGCTCGACGTCGGCGCCCCACTCGATTTCGAGCACGCGAGTTCGATCGACCCACGGCGGGAGGATGTCCGCCGTGGTCGTGACGAACAGTTGAACGTGCCGCGCGATGCGGTCGCGCCATCGGCGCATCGGTTCGACGAGCAGCGCGCGATCGAGCCGGTGCTTCGGCGAGCCCGGGTAGTCGACGATCGGGGCATTCACTTCGAGGACGGCAGGACGCCCGAGCCGCGCGGCCGCGAACACGCCCTCACCGCCGAAGTTGTAGTAGCGCTCCATGACGACGTCGGCCTCGACGCGCCGCGCGAGATCGGTGACGGCGCCCGTCCGCATCCAGCGCAATTCCTGCCGGCCGAGTGGCGGGCCCATGGCGTGCCAGCGGACGGCGCCCGGCGGCCAGCCGTTGCCGGGCTGCGTCGCCACGTGAACCTCGTGGCCGCGCGCGGCCAGCCCTTCGGCGACTGACTGCACGTGAACGGACCCGCCGAGCGTGCCGGGCACCTGCTGATCGAGGGCGCAGTACAGGATTCGCACGTCAGCCCTTCGGGATCTTCCGGAGCAGCGCGAAGAACGGACCCGAGGGAACGCGTCCGAGCATCAGCACGTCGAGTTTCATCACGGCGGTCGTGGCCACGAGCGCCCGATACGTCAGGCCACGACGGCGAACGCGCGCCTGGGCCGCCGTGCGCGCGGCGCGAACGGCGTCACGGCTGTCGCCATCGCCCGCGCCATTCGCCGCGCCGTGACCGTCCCGCCAGCCAGTGCTCCGCCATGCGCGCCAGGATGTTCTCGACGAAGGCGCCGATGACCGGCGTGTAGTACGTGATGCGTTCGAGGCGAAAGCCGGACTCCTCGACGACCCGCGCGCAGTTCGTCGTGGTCGGCGATCGGATTGAGATGGTCCGACTTGCGCAGCCGCTCCTGGCGGAGGTCCAGCCAGCCCAGGCGCTCCAGCCGGCGGCGAGCCGATTGACCGCGCGCACGCCGCCAGCCGCCCATCCGTTCTTTCGCACGTGCGTGTAGATGAACAGCGCGCCGTCGTCCGCCAGCACGCGGCGCGCCTCGCCGAGCACGTCGCGAAGGGCGGGCGGCGAGAGATGCTCGAGCACGTCGAGCGACCAGCGCCTTGTTGAAGGCGCCGTCCTTCAACGGCAGGCGGCGAAGATCGCCGAGCACGAGATCCGACTGCGTCGACCGCCTCGGCCGCGAAGTACGGGCTGATGTCGATACCGCAGAGCGCCGCGCCTGACGCGGCGTTCCAGGCGATGGCGCGACCGTTGCCGCAGCCCAGGTCGATCACGCGGTCGCCCGGGGCCAGGTCGAGAAACCGGCGGAGCATGTCGTTGCGAATTCGCGATCCGAGCAGCGGCGGCGCGATCGACTCGTGCCGCGCGTCGGCATGGAGCTCTGCGTCCAGGTACTTGGTCTGTTCGGCGAACGCCGCCGCAGGACGCAGGTCGAGGTAGCCGCGCGACGTGTCGAACGCCCGCTGACAGCCGCCGCAGCGTGCGCCGCCGCTCGCCGGGGCGATTCGCCCGCGGCAGTCAGGGCACTCGACGATGTCGAAGAGGCCGACAGAAATCATCAGCGGCTCATCGCAGCATCGAACACCGCGTCGAGCCGCTCCGCCCGGCGTGCCCAGGTGTAGTCGG
Organism: uncultured Acidobacteriota bacterium; assembly: GCA_963793255.1. Lineage (GTDB taxonomy): Bacteria > Acidobacteriota > Vicinamibacteria > Vicinamibacterales > SCN-69-37 > CAVTYZ01. Next base: position 65,644 of record CAWBZK010000007.1, on the reverse strand, counting down.
GCGCGAGCGCGCGCGCCGCGTTCGCCGAGGGACGCGCATTCGGCAGGATCTGCCGCGAGGCGCTCGAGAGCCTTCGGCGAGGGCGGGCGCGTCGCCAGGCGGGACGAACAGCGCCGTCTGCGGTCGTCAGCACCTCGCGGAGCGCCGGCAGATCCGACGCGACGATCGGCCGGCCGATCTGCAGGTACTCGAACAGCTTCAGCGGCGACGTGAACCGTTCGGAGATCGCCGACGCCGTGTTGGGCAGGACCAGCATCGTCGCTTCGCAAGGCGGCCGCCGACCTTCGTTGGGGCCAGGAGCCCGGTGATCTCGAGCCGATCCGAGACGCCGGTTTCGCGGGCGAGCTGTTCGATGCGCGCGCGATCCGGTTCGCCGGGGTGACCGCCGACGATCAGCCCACGAACACTGGGCGCGAGCGCCAGCGCCCGCACGAAGACGTCCACGCCCTTCCAGGGATACAGGTGGCCGGCGTAGGCCGCGATCGGCGGCGTCGCGCGGTCGCCGTCGTGTGCGACGCACGGCATCGACGGCGCGGGCGCCGTCCGGCACGACGAAGACGTGAGGCCGGGCGCCGTAGCGAGCCGGCAGGTCATCGGCAAGCGCGCGCGTGATCGTGACGTAGGCCGCGGCGCGCGTCCACACCAGACGCTCGCGGCGTTCGAGGCGGCGAAGCTTCGCGGCGGAGGGTTTCTCGCGGCCGTTACCGAGCAGATCCGGCATCTCGGCGCTGACGATCGGCGCGATGCCGTGCGACTCGTAGACGAGCCGTGGGCCGGTACGCCCGCGGCAGCGACAGAAACAACGCCGCGAGGCCGAGGTCGCGCGTGTAGACCACGGCGGCTCGATGACTCTTCTGGATCGTGTACGCCGCCTTGAGGAACTGAAGCCGGCGCCGGCGCTGGCTGCCGTGGCCCGCGATCTCGAAGATCGTCAGCCGCAGCAACGGCGCGACGCCGTAGAACTCGAACGGATCCGCGCGGCCGGCGCCGTGTCCGGCCGCACGACGAGCACGACGTTGCGGCCGTGCTCGGCGAGCGCGTGGCACGTCGCCATCGTCTGCACGCCGTTGGCGCGCTCGATCGGGAATCGCGTGTCGGCGAAGTAGAGCACGGTCACGATGCCTCTATTCTCAGTCCTGTCGCGGCTGGCGGTAGAAGGACGCGCGGTCCGTGAAGTAGCGCGCCACGAGCGACGGCATCTCGAGTGGCAGCTCCACGAACGTCGTTCGCGCGTTTCGGCCGAGCGAGAGCCGTTGCCGATCCATGAGGTGAAGACCGAACTGTGCCATGAGTCCGAGGTTCCACCAGACGAGGACGACGATCAGGCGCGCCCACGAGGACGCGCGGCGCGGGCCCGACGCCGCGCGCGCTCGCGCAATCCAGACCGCGAGACCGAGCGCGAGGATCGGCGTCAGCGCGACGAAACGGCGCTGGCCGAATGAGCCGGCCACCGTCCACGATTCGACGCTGCCGGACACGTAGATCTGCAGCCCGACCATGATGATGGCGACGAGCGCGACCCACGAGGCGTCGGGCTGCGCGTGCCGGGTCCGGCCGACGGCCAGCCAGATCAGCCCGAGGACAGCCACCAAGGCGAGCGGCGTCCAGAAGAACAGTCCGTGTTCGGTGGACCACAGCACCTCGAACGCATGCGGCGACCACCACGTCATCTTCCGCGCCACCTCGCGCCCCGGCCCCGGATGGCCGTTCAGCGCCTGATAGGCGGCAAGTTGCGGCAAGTACACGAGCGCCGTCGTGAAAACGCCAGTGGCGGCTGACCGGACGACTGCCGCGATCGGGGCTCCGCGGAACGACCATCGGAGAAAGTCGAGCGCCGGACCGGCCGCGAAGAACAGATCCTGCTCGCGCACCATCGCCATCAGCGCGGCGCTCGCTCCAAGGCACGCGGCGCCCGCCGGCGTCCAGTCGCTTCTGCACGCGGAGCCAGATCCAGAGGAAGAGCGACACCGCGAACGCCGAACAGGCGTGCGAGAACCCGGGCGCGACGTACATGTAGAACAGCGAGGGGCGTGCCACACCACACGACGAGCGTCGGAATCCAGGACGCGTCCCCGACCACGCGCCGCACGATCGCGTGTGTGAGGAGCGAGCGCGAGGAAGCCGTACACCGCAGACCCGTAGGTGACCGCGGCGATGTACGGCTGACTGAGCCCGTTCGCCGGTGCTCCGGTCGCCAGTGCCGCCACGTGTCCCAGCGCAAAGAACGGCGCCCACAGGATCGCGGTGCCGATCGGCGTGAAGTTGCGCCGGCGGCCAGCTTCGTTGGTCTCGTCGAGGAAGGTGATCCGAAACCCTTCGTCGCGCATCGTGCCTGTGTCCTGAAAATACCGGTATTCGTTGTCGAAGTCGGCGTCGCGGTCGAAGGCCGCGGATCGAAGCCAGGCGAAGAACTGGATCTCATCAGACGCGTAGAACCTCGTCGTGACGGCGGGAAGCGACAACGCGAAGATGAGAGCGAGGGCCGCGGTGGACCAGGCCGGCGTCCGGGTGCGAACGGGCATGCGCTCAGGCGTTCAGGGCCCTGGCGAGCATGATCTGGATCACCTGTGTGGCGTTGAAGCTGGCGTGGTTCACCATCGGCAGGATGGCGGAACGGCGCCGGATGTAGGCGAGACCCCAGAACAAGCCCAGGCAACAGATGGCCAGGGCGACGTCGTAGCCCTGATCGAGGTGGAACGCGCCGAACGCGATCGTGAACAGCACGAGTCCGACCCGTGCGCCGCCGAGACGCTGATCGAACCGGTGCAGGATGAATGCGCGCTGCAGTTCTTCACGCACGCCACCGGCGAGCACCACGACCACGAGAAAGATGGCCGCCTGGAGCGGCGTCTTGAGGAACGCCTCGAACGGGCTCGTCTCGACGTTGTGCATCCAGGGCGCGATGGCGCGAATGGCGAGCACGATCGACGTGACCCCCACGAACACGATGGGTAGCCACGCCAGGCCGCGCAGGATCTCGCCGACGACGGGACGCGGCCCCACGAAGACATCCGCCGACTGTTCGCCGCTGAACGCCAGGAAGATTCGGATGAGCACGGCGACGATGGCAGTGTCCACGAGACTCACGACGGCGATGAATTCGAACGAGATGCCGTTCCCGTCGAGCGAGGGGCATGTGCAACCCGATCGACGAGAATCGAGGCCGCGATCGAACTGCGTCGGGATGCCGCTCACCATCAGGATCTGCAGAGCCGCCGACCATCGCGACAGCACGGGTGACGGCGCGGTGAGCACGGCAGGCGCCGCCGAATCGGCGAGCGGAAATGCCGCCTCTCGTTCGTCCACGACAGCACTGTATCACCCGACTCCACGGGGTCCGAGAGGCTCTGGGGTAAGCTGGGCCGCAGTGCGTTCGGCGATCTCTCGGGCCGGTCAGCTGACGTTCGCGGTGATGTTCGGCGGGTTGATCTCGCTGCCGCTCATGTCGCTGTTCATGCACGCACGCGTCACGCTCGGCATGAAGGCGCTCGTCGCCGCGATTTGGCTTGTCGCGGTGTCGTGGCCAGCGGCGAGCGTCCTCGCGGTCGCCGTCCTGCTCCCGCTCGCCGTTCCGATCGAGTACTTTCTCGGACCGGTGCCGGCCGCGACCGGCATCACGGAGGCGATACTGCTCGCCTTTGCGGGTGGCGCGGCCTTTCGGCTGATCGTGCCGGCGCCTGCGGGCGGCGTCCGGCTGAGTCGGCCCGCGCTGCTTCTCGGCAGTCTCATCGCGGCGTCCGCGATCGTCGCGCTCGTCGTGCAGCAGGGAGCGACGCCAAGGCGCGACCTCACGTCCGACCTCTGGCGGCACGTCACCACCCGGTACCTGTTCGCCATCGGTCAGTGGGGTGACCTGCACCAGGCCGTCCGATGGATTTCCGCGCTCGCCCTTGGGGTCTTCGCGGAGCGCGCGATGCGTCGCGCGCCAGCGGTCGCGCCAATGGTCGTGCGGATGTTCCTGGTCGGCGGAGCGGCCGCGGCCTCGTTCGCCGTCCTCCGCGTCGGGACGCTGCTCCTCGAACGGCGAATCGATCCGGATCGGTGGGTGATTCTGAAACACATCCTCAGCGAGTTGCGCATCTCGGCGCTTCACCAGGATCCGAACGCCGCGGGGTCGTATTTCGCGTTGATTCTCGTGCCTGCGCTCATCATCGCCCTTCGCCATCGGAGTGTGTGGCTGACGCTCGGCGTGATTCCGCTGGTTGGCGCGGCATTCGTGGTCGCAAAGTCCCGCGCTGCGATGCTGGCCATCGGGATCGTGCTCGGCGTCGTGGCCGTGATGGCGATGCTCAAGTCACGGCGATTCGTGCTGGCGACGAGCGTGCTGATCCTGGTTCCACTCCTGGGATTCGTCGCGAGCGCTGTCACCCGCTCCTCGCACGCCTCGCTCGGTCGCGCGGCGGCGATTCGACAGGAGATGTCGCTGCTGGCGTTCGACATGACCCGTGACCATCCGGCCTTTGGCGTGGGAATCGGAAACTTTCGATCGGCCTCCCGGCACTACGTCACTGACGAGTATCCCCAGCTGAGGCGCTTTGCGCCCAACGGCCAGAACGCGCACAACAACTTCCTGCAGATCCTCGGGGAACTGGGAATACCTGCGCTGCTCGCGTTCTTGTGGCTCGTCCTGCCCGTGGCCCGCCGGTGGCCCTGGGAGCCGGCATCCGCGTCCGACACCGTCGTCTATGCCAGCGCGATGGCCGCGGGTCTTGCGACCTTCCTCATCAGCGCCATCTTCGGCCACCCCTTGCTCGTGCCACAGGTCGCGGCGGCGTTTTTCCTGTCGCTCGGTCTGACGTCCGCGCTGCTTCCCGTGCCTGCCGACAAAGGCCGCGCGGGACAGGTCGTCCTTTGGGCCGCGATTCTCGGCGTCGTCGTCTCACTTCCGTGGCGCATTCTCGACGCACGGGCGGCGGCGCGTGACGACGAAGGACTGAGTCGTGTCGTGGGCACGATCGACGACGTGCCGTATCGGATCGCGGAAGCGGAGTCGACCTGGCGCATCGCATCCGAGGCTCAGGTCGTGACATTGCCGCTGCGCTGGGAGGAACCGGCGCCGCCCGAGTGCCGCGTGAACGTGGTCTTCGATGGCCGCGTCGCCGATCAGGTACGCCCGGACACGAAGGCGTGGATGCCCTTGCGCTTCAGCCTGCCACCGGCCTCCTCGCCGGCGGACGTGCGCGAGCTCCAGTTGCAGGTCTCCGACGCGCGCTGCCGGCTCATGGTGGGGCCGTTGGCAGTAGTGGAGTGAGGCTGTCGATCCCGTGGTGCTGCGCGTCGTTGGGGCTTCAGACGACAAGCCTGTTATTCGTCACGAACGCCAGAATCATGATCGTGCCGAACACGAGATTGAGTCCGATGATGACCGCGCGCAAATCGGCGCGCTCATCGTCAGCGAGCGCCAGTGTCATCGGCACGAGCACCATCACGTAGCGGTAGATACCGTGAAACGTCTCCTGTTGCGTCGAGATCACGAGCGCGCCCGCGCAGAAGAGCGCTTCACCAAGCGGCAGCTTGCGCCAGTAGCGCACGAGCAGCGCGACGTACGTGAACCAGAACGCTCCGTGAACCCAGCCTGACACGCGTCGCGGAAAAACGACGAACCCGGCAATCGCTTTGAACGGGTACGGGAACGCGTTGTCCCAGAGAGCCTGACGCGTGACAAACGCGCCGGCCTCGCCCTGGACATCGGCGAGATGCACCATGTGCACGCCGAGCGGCACCGCGAAGATCGCGCCCATCAGGATGACCTGACGAACGCGCACGGCCCGCGGCATGTTCGTGTCGGCAAGGCATGCGATCGCCGGCACCGCGATGAGCGCCAGGCCGTGGATGCGCGTGACGGCGCTGAGGCCGCAGGCCACGGCCGCGAGCCAGGTACCGTCGCTGCCTCGTGAAGACCATGGTCGCGACGACGAGGAGCAGAAACAGACCCTCGGTGTAGGGAATCGAGAGGTAGAACGAACCGGCCGCGGTGACCGTGACGAGCAGCGCGCGTCGGGCATGTTCGCCGCTTGGCGCCAGCGATGAGACGAGCCAGGCCGAGCGCGATGAACGTCAGGAGGTTGGAGAGGATCGAGCCGACCCAGAAGAACGAGGCGGAAGGCATGACCTTGAGCCCGAGCCCCACGAGCCACGGATACAACGGGAAGAAGCCGGCCTTGGCTTGGCCGACCGGATCGTCCGGCGCCGCCACGTAGCCCTCGCGCGCCACGCGTTCGTACCAGACCGCGTCCCATTTCTGCCAGACCGTCTCGGGATTGAGCGCGGCGGGCCCCGCAATCTCGAGGGTTCGCTGGTTGACGAAGAGGGCCGCGCCGACCAGGCCGATGACGAGGATCACGGCGCGGGAGGCGGCCAGCCAGAGCACGGCGGTCGTCCACGGGCGGGGAAAGGTCATTTTCGCCCCGGTCATTTCGGGGCGACGCGATTCTACGCCACCGGCTTGTCTGGCATCGAAATTAGGGCACGTGCAAGAACCGGCGTACAGACGCGGCCGGTTGTCAATATCTGGCGTTACGGCGTCCGACGCGACACAATATGTCGTAGGAACGTCTTGACAACAAAGTAACCGAGGCGCATATTCCCTCTCCGCGGGACGCGGCCCGCGAGGGAACGACCACTCGACAATTCGAGCAGGTTCGACGAGGCGAAAGCGCCGCTGTGTACGAAATGGGGGGAGGCAGCATGCAGGTTCAGCAGGCGGAAACCACGACTCAGGCGACCGATCGGACCTTTGGTCCGGGACGGTCGGTGACAGGCCTCGATTATGAGCGGTTTTTCGCCAAGGACGGTGTCGATCCCTTCGACGAAATCGAGTGGGAGCTGCGCTCCGCGGTCATCACCAACGAACGCGGCGAGCTGGTCTTCGAGCAACGCGACGTCGAGTTCCCCCGTTTCTGGTCGCAGCAGGCGACGAACATCGTCGTCTCGAAATACTTCCGCGGGCAGATCGGCACGCCGCAGCGTGAACGCTCCGTGCAAGCAGCTTGTCGGTCGCGTCGTGGAGACGATCACGCGCTGGGCCCGCGAGCAGGAGTACTTCGCGTCCGAGGACGACCTGCAGGCGTTCAGCGACGACCTCAAGCATCTGCTGGTCTATCAGAAGGGCTCGTTCAACAGCCCGGTGTGGTTCAACTGCGGCTTCGAGAAGGCGCCGCAGTGCTCGGCCTGCTTCATCAACTCCGTGCAGGACACGATGGAGTCGATTCTGACGCTCGCCAAGACCGAGGGCATGCTCTTCAAGTTCGGATCCGGCACCGGATCCAACCTGTCGTCGATCCGGTCGTCGCGCGAAGTGCTGGCCGGTGGCGGCACGGCGTCCGGCCCGGTCTCGTTCATGAAGGGCTTCGACGCGTTTGCCGGCGTCATCAAGTCCGGCGGCAAGACGCGCCGCGCGGCGAAGATGGTCATCCTCAACGCCGATCATCCCGACGTCGTCGAGTTCATCAACTGCAAGGTCGAGGAAGAGAAGAAGGCGTGGGCGCTGATCGACGCGGGTTACGACGGCTCGTTCACGGGCCCGGCCTATGCGTCGGTGTTCTTCCAGAACTCGAACAACTCGGTGCGCGTGACCGACGAGTTCATGCGCGCGGTGCTCGACGACAGCGAGTGGCAGACGCACGCGGTGACGAGCGGCGAGCCGATGGACACCTACAAGGCGCGCGACCTGATGCGTCAGATCGCCGATGCCACGTGGGTGTGCGGCGATCCGGGCATGCAGTTCGACTCGACCGTCAACGAGTGGCACACCTGCCCGAACACGGCGCGCATCAACGCGAGCAACCCCTGCTCGGAGTACATGTTCCTGGATGATTCGGCGTGCAATCTCGCGTCGATCAACCTGATGAAGTTCGTGCGGCGAGGACGGCGAGTTCGACGCGGAAGCGTTCGGCAAGGCGTGCGAGACGTTCATCACGGCCCAGGAAATCCTGGTGGACAACGCCAGCTACCCGACGCAAGCCGATCGGGCGGAACAGCCACGACTACCGGCCGCTCGGGCTGGGTTACGCGAACCTCGGCGCGCTCCTGATGTCACGCGGTCTGCCGTACGACAGCGACGCCGGCCGCGACTATGCGGCGGCGATCACGGCCGTCATGCACGGCGCCGCCTACGCGCAGTCGTCGCGCGTCGCGCGCGACCACGGCGGCGCGTTCCCCGGCTACGAGAAGAACCGCGAGCCGATGCTCCGCGTCATGCGCAAGCACCGCGCCGCGCTCAAGGACATCGACCGCACGCACGTGCCGAAGGATCTGTTCGAGTACGCGAAGAAGGTCTGGGACGAGTGCGTCGAGCTCGGTGACGAGCACGGCTACCGGAATGCGCAGGCGACCGTGCTCGCGCCGACCGGCACCATCGGCTTCATGATGGACTGCGACACGACCGGCGTCGAACCCGACATCGCGCTCGTGAAGTACAAGAAGCTCGTCGGCGGCGGGTTGATGAAGATCGTCAACAACACCGTGCCGATGGCCCTGACGAAGCTCGGCTACTCGGCCACCGAGGTCAAGGAAATCATCGGGTACATCGACGAGAACGAGACCATCGAGGGCGCGCCGCATCTCAAGGACAAGGACCTCGCGGTGTTCGACTGCGCGTTCAAGCCGGCGCGCGGCGTGCGTTCCATCCACTACATGGGGCACATCAAGATGATGGGCGCCGTTCAGCCCTTCATCTCCGGCGCGATCTCGAAGACGGTCAACGTACCGAAGGGCGCGACCGTGGAAGAGATCGAGCGCGCCTACATCGACGCGTGGCGCATCGGCGCCAAGGCCGTCTCGATCTACCGCGACGGCAGCAAGCGCACGCAGCCGCTCAACACGTCGAAGGACAAGCTGGCCGCGGCGCCGAAGCCGTGGCCGCCGGACCGAGCCGCCACCGGCTGCCCGACGAGCGCCACTCGATCACCCACAAGTTCGACATCGCCGGACACGAGGGCTACATCACCGTCGGCCTCTACGAAGACGGGATGCCGGGCGAGTTGTTCCTGACGATGGCCAAGGAAGGATCGACGATCTCGGGCTTCGCGGATGCGTTCGCGCAGGCGATCAGCTACGCGCTCCAGTACGGCGTGCCGCTGCAGGACCTCGTGGACAAGTTCAGCCACGTCCGGTTCGAGCCGTCCGGCATGACGCGCAACGCGGACATCCGGTTCGCGAAGTCGATCGTGGACTACATCTTCCGGTGGCTCGCGGCGAAGTTCCTGTCGCAGGAAGCGCAGTATCGCGCCGGCTTGAACAACCGCGATGAGGTGACGTCGCCCGAGCAGCTCGTCCTCGACGTCACGGCCACCGCGCGGCCAGCCCGCAGCGGCCGCAGGCCAGGCCGTCGCCGAAGCCCGCGGTCGCGAGCTCCAAGTTCGCCGCGATCCAGAACCAGGAAGACGCGCCGCCCTGCTCGACCTGCGGCTCGATCATGGTCCGCTCCGGCGCCTGCTATAAGTGCTCGAACTGCGGCACCACCAGCGGCTGCGCATAGAACAGGAAAAGGGTCGGGATGCTTTTTACGTTCTAGGTAAAAAGCGTCCCGACCCCTTTTTTCAGTCAATCCACTCCTCGTCTCCCGGGTGCGGCGGTTCACCGCTGGCGCGCGGATCGTGACGTCGCCGTCCTGGTAGCCTTCGCGCGCTCGACGGATTCCTTCACCCGAAACTTCGCGATCCGCTCAATCAGTTTCACGGGCACGGGCTCCGACAGCGGGAACCGTATCGTCCCCTTGTTGCTCAACTCATAAGGCGCGAGTTCGTCCCTGAACGCCTGCTCGAGCGCTCGGCTCGAAGGGTAGAGCGAGTAGTGTGCCTTCCAGCCGGCGAGGTACAGCACGACGCGGCCATTCAGCTTGAACGCAGGGATTCCGTAGGCGATCGCTTCTTCGGCGTTGGGGATGGCTTTTCGGATGATGCTGCGCACGCGCCTCAGCGCGGCCCGGGCCGATTTCGGCTGCGACGCGAGGTACTCGTTCACCGAACTGATTCTCGCTCTGGCCAAACAGATGCTCCAGGGCGATCTTAGCCCGCCCGGGCCGGATGTGTCCGCGCACGCTTGACATGCTGCGAGAGCAGTTGGCGATGCTTCGGAGGTCGTACGATTACGCCGGCGGCACGCGGCGGGGCACGAGCTCGTCGAACACGAGGCGCCAGCCTTCAGGACGCCATTGCCAGACCCGCGCGTAGTAGCGCAGACGTTCCTTGCCTTCGAACTGATCGCGCGCCTCGCCCAACGTGAATACCAGGTCGCCCGACGACGACGACTCTCGCATAAGAGACTTGAACGTGACTGAGCCGTCCTGGCGCATGAGGTCGGCGGCCGCCGGTTGACCGGCGGCGGGACGCTGGCCGGCCCGGTTCACGCGCGCATCGGCCGAAAGGCTTGCCAGCAATCGGCCGACGGCTCCGCGCGCATCCACCAACGCCGCGTCCTCAATCGCCCCGACGGCATCAATGGCGGATTTGGCCGATCCCGTGCCTTGCGCTGCGACAGGCAACATCGGGCACGTCAGCGTCCGCCGGCAGTGGATTGAGATCGCTGACGTCGCAGCCCGCATCGAAAATCCACTTCCAGCTGCCGTCTGCCTGTTTCCGCCAGATTGTGAAGTAGTGGCTGCGTACGCCGTCCTGACCTCGGATCTGCACCGGGCCCGTCGTGAAACCGAAATCACCGGAACGCGCGATGCCCGCGTACGACGGACGCCAGAGCAGCGTATTCGGGCCGTCGCCGTCCACCTTCGCCAGCGTAATCTCGGCCTTGATCGGGTCTGGCTGGAGGACGATTGCGTCTGGGGCGTGGTAGCGCCGGAAGGACGCCGCCCACCCTCGCGTCGCGCCGTCCGCCGCGAACTCCCGCTCGACGGCGATGACGGCCGAAGCGTTCGCGACAACTGGAGCGGGCGCCTGGGACGCGACGCCGCCTACGAGCGCGGTGAGGACGAGTGAAGTGGCGGCGGCAATCCGCATGAAATCCCCCTACTCTGGGTACTGCTGAAAGAACCGTTCCTCGGCCTCGCGGTCGCCAATGAGGATGAGCTCACCGTTGGCCGGGAAAGGCGTCGAGATATCGAGATGGCCGCTTGTCTGGCCGCCGCTCAGGACCGCGAGCACGTTGCAACCGGTGTCCTGGCGGATGTGGCTGTTTGCGAGCGTCCGGTCGACGAGCGCGCGAGGCACTGGTGTCGTGAAGACGTCCAGGCCCTCGGCCAGAAACAGTCGCCGCCGTTTGCCGAGCATGTTGAGAATCATGCTGGCCGCCATCGACGTGGACGAGAACACGTAGTCGGCGCCCATTCGGTGCAACGTCGTGGCGTTGCGCTCGAGTGTCGATCGGCTGAGGATGAGCACGTCGGGTCGCAGGCGGCGGCAGTACAACGTCAAGTAGATGTTGACGGCATCGTCGTGCGTCGTCACGAGAACGCTGTCGGCCGTTTGGATGCCGGCCGGGTTGAGCGCGTCCATGTCCGCGGCGTCGCCGACGATCGTCTTCGCTGGATCCAGCGATCGCGTGTCTTCCTTCTCGACGATCCGGTAGTCGACACCACGCTGACTGAGCGCTGCGGCCGCGGCTCGACCGACACGACCGCCGCCGAGAATCACGGCAGACGCGGGCTTGTCGACGGCCGCGTCGAAGGCGGCGTCATACGCCTCGAGCTGGTCGCGCGTGCCCGTGAGGAGCAACACGCTGTCGGCGGCGATGATGGTTTCCGGTCGCGCGAGGCTGAAGTGGCCCCGCGTCCACAAGCCGGCGATATTCAAGTTGAACCGCGCGCGCAGTCCGCTGTCGCGCACGGCCTTGCCGACGAGCGCCGTTCCAGCCGCGCCGGCTTCGGCGACGACGAGCTGATCGATCTGTCCGATGACGTGGCTTCGGCCGTCCCGTCCGAAGACACGACGCGCCATTGAGGCGCCGAGCAGTTCGCCAAGTTGAATGACCTGTTCGCAGCCGGCCAATTTGAGGATTTCCGCAGAGTCTTCCGACGACGCGAGCGCCACGATCGTGACCGTTGTCGACCGCTCGCGGACGGTCGCCGCAATGCTTGCATTCTCCGGATCCGAGAGCGCGGCGACGACGAGCGCGGCCTGACTGATTTGGGCGCGCACGTACGTTTCCGGATCGTCGAGGTCGCCGACCATGACCGGGACACCGGCCGCTTCGAGGTTCAACGCGTCCTGAAGGTCCGGGACAATCACCGTGTAGGGCGTTCTCAAGCGGCGAAATCGCTGTGCCAGCGTGTCATCGAGCGGACCGTAGCCGGTGAGGAGCACGTGCCCTTTCGTCGAGGGCGGCAATCGGCGAGGCGCGCGGGCGGCGTCGCGCGCCTCGAGCCACGGCGCGTAGAAGAACTGGATGAACGTGAAGGGCAGGATGATGAGCATCAGCATCGTGCCCGTCACCACCACGAGCACGGAGAACATCCGGCCGAGATCGGTCGTGAACGTAATGTCGCCGAAGCCGAGCGTGGACATCGCGACGATGGTCCAATAGAAGCCCGTCAGCCAGCTGTGCGTTTGACCCTCGCGCGCCATCAGGGCGTGAAACATCACGCTGAAGAGCACGATGATGGTGGCCAGCACGGCGAGAAGCATGAGCAGCACGCGCAGGTTGCTGCGCTGCTGACCCTTGGCCACGTGCGCCTGAAGAATCGTGGTGAGGCTCTTCATCTAGCGTGCGATCCGTCCAGGAGCGCGGTGAATCGGTCCGCCACCTCCTCCACGGTGCCATCAAGCAGCAATGGCTCGGGAAACCGTTCGCTCCATTCCGTGCCGGGTGGAAACACCGCCATGAGATCCCACCAGACGCCGTCCGTGACGCAACAACCGAGTCCGTCCTCCCGTTCAGAGAACGAGGTCTTGAGGGCGTGAGCGACGGTGCGATCCGCGTCCCAGAACTGTCGCACGCGCTGGTCGGTGAGCCGGCCGAGTGTTCTGGTTCCGGGCCGGCCCCAGTCGGTCGTCAGCATCGGCTGCCAGACGACGAGCACCGAGAGTGGCAGATTCGCGCGCTGTTGAAGGATCTCCTCAATCACGCGCGCGCCTTTCAGGCAGACCCAGCACGAGGGTGCGAGCAGTATCAGGACGCGCCATTGGCTGGGGTCGCGGTTGAAATGCGCCTTCAAGGCGTCGGCGCCCTTCAGGTGTTCGAGCGCGGGTTGTCCCGATGGCGTCGAGCCTTCGGTGGCGAGATAGGCGCGCGCCAGCACGAGTAGCGCCACGACCGCCAACGGCACGAGCAGGCGCCGCATCACGGGACGTAGTCGGCCAACAGGCCGGCAACGATCTGCGGAAACAGCAACACGGCGAGTACGACCGTTGCCGACAGAAAGAACACCATCAGGCTGAAGCGGCGGCCGCGGGTCCGGCACGCCCGCTGACCGCGCCAGAGTTGCAAGGCGGCAATCGCGAGAAGCACCGTGGCGGCGGGGAGGAACCACCGCTGCATCGGCGCGAAGAGCGAGCTCACCGTGAGGATGCCGAACGCGCTGACGAGGCCGATTGGCACGCAGCAGGTGAAGGCCGCAAGCGCGGCGACCGCGGCCGCGACGGGTGTGAACCGCGCGTCCATCTACTGTCGGCTTCGCTTGGCGATGCTGAGGAAGAGCGGCGCCGAGCCCAGCACGCCCGCGATGCCCCACGTCCACCAGCGTCCGCTGTTGATGATGACGAACTCGAGATGTTCACCGGGCTCGAGCGTGAACTTGAGGTTCTTCCACACCAGCGTGTTGTGCGCCCGCAGGTGATGAGCGCCTGGCTTGAGTTCCGCGGTGAAGCTGTCTCCGTACGAGAGGCGCACTTTCGCGTCGTCGAGCTTCACGAACACGTGCCGCTCGCCGATGTCGGTCGGATGCGTGCGGCTGAGTGTCACGAACGACCGCAGGTCGTCCGGCGGTTCGACGACCTCGGTTGACGCCGTCACGACAGGGCCGCGATCGGTCACCCGCGGGGTTGTCACTCGAATAGTCTAGAAGAAATCTTCGAGGCCGGAACGGGGGTTGCCGTGGATGGGGTCAGGTCTTGAATTGACGTACCAAGTCCAAACTGTCATGACAGTTTGATATCGGTACGTCAATTCAAGACCTGACCCCTTTCGACGTAGACTCCCAACGCGGGGTGACATGTGACAGCACGGGTGAGCGTGGCAGCAGTTCTGATCGTGACGGCGATGGCGGTCGTTGGGCTTCGGGCGGACGATGAGCGGTTGAAGCACGCAGCCAGCGCGTTGACCGAGATGTCGAGTGGCGGCGACCTGGGTATCTCTCGCGATTTCTTCGCCAAGGCCAAGTGCATCGTCATCATTCCGAGCGTCCGCAAGGCCGCGCTCGGCTTCGGCGGGCAGTACGGCCGCGGCTATGTGTCGTGTCGGAACGCAACGGGCGGCGGATGGAGCGCGCCGGGTGGCGTGCGAATCGAAGGCGGCAGCGTCGGTCTGCAGATCGGCGCGTCGGAAACCGATGTCATCCTGCTCGTGTTGAACGACCGCGGCGCCGACAGGCTGCTGTCGAGCCGCTTTACGGTCGGGGCGGACGCCGGCGTTGCGGCCGGACCGGTCGGCCGCCAGGCCTCGGCCCAGACGGATGCGACGCTGACCGCAGAGATTCTGGCGTGGTCGAGAACGCGCGGCGTGTACGCGGGGCTCGCCCTCCAGGGATCGACCCTGCGCGAAGACTCGGACGAGAACCGGCAGATCTACGGCGCGGAGCGTGCCAACAAGGAAATTGTGCGCGGGACGATCGATCCGCCGCGGCGGCGCCGCGCCGCTCATGGCGGCGCTGGCGAAACTGCCGTACGGCTCGAGCGACGCCTGGGTCACAGTGCCGCAGGGACTTCGGCACAGGCCGCGCTACGTCGCTTACCTCACCGCGAGCAGTTCGACGTCGAAGACGAGCATGCCCTTCGGCGCGTCCGGTCGCGAGCCAGGCACGTCGTACGCGAGGTTGCCCGGAATCCAGAACCGGCGTTTCTCACCGACGACCATGAGCTGCAGGCCTTCGGTCCAGCCGGGAATCACGTCGCTCACGCCAAACTCCGCCGGCTCGTTCCGGGCGACGGAGCTGTCGAACATGACGCCGTCGGTTGTCCAGCCCGTGTAGTGCACCCTGACGTTGTTGCGTGGCCCCGGGCGGCTGTTGCTCATCCCGACCTGCAGGACCTTGGACGCGAGCCCGGATGAGGTGCGAACGGCGTCGGCCGGCGGCGCGGCCACGTCGGGCGGCGCGGGCAGCGCCGCGAGCTTGAGCGGGTCTTCCTCGCCGGATGGCTGACAGGCGGCCAGCGCGCAGACGAAGCAACGCCACGATCGACAGACGGAAACGCATGACCTTGATCGTCAGTTGAGTCGCACGCGGAAATCAAGGACCATCGTCTCTCCACACCCGATATGGACCTCGAACTCGTCGACAAAGTTGCCATTGTGACCGGATTCGAGCCGCGGCCTCGGCCTGGCCTCGGCGCGCGCGCTCGTCTCGGAAGGCTGTCGTGTCACCCTGAGCGCTCGTGGGGTTGACGCCCTCGATCGTGCGTCGGCCGACCTCGGCGCCCACGCGGGGCGCGATCGCGTCCTCGCCGTCGCCGCGGACGTGTCCACCGAGGCCGGCGCCGCCGCCGTCGTCGCGCGCACGATCGAACGCTTCGGCCGGCTCGACATCCTCGTCAACAACGTCGGCAAAGCCGGCGGCGCCGACATCGTGTCGACGTCGGACGCCGACTGGCAGAGCGCGCTCGACCAGACGTTGTTTCCCGCCATTCGCATGTCGCGGCTGGCCGTACCGCACATGCGCGCGGTGTCGGGTGGCGTCATCCTGATGATTGCCTCGATCTGGGGTCGCGAATCGGGCGGCCGCATGACCTACAACGCCGTCAAGGCCGCCGAGATCAGCCTCGCGAAGGCGATGGCGCAGCAACTGGCCGCCGACAGCATCCGCGTCAACAGCATCGCGCCCGGATCGATCTCGTTCGAAGGGCGGCACCTGGTGGAAGCGCCAACAGGAAGATCCCGAGGGCATGGCCGCCTTCGTCAAACGTGACATCCCCCTCGGCCGGTTCGGCCGGGCCGACGAGATCGGGAACGTCGTCGCGTTTCTCGCCTCGCCTCGCGCGAGTTGGATCACCGGCGCGTGCGTGAATGTCGACGGTGGACAAAGCAGGTCGAACATCTAACAAGTGTGAAGTTAGAAGTCAGAAGTCAGAAGCAACTGGGCGCTGGCATCGTCAATGATTTCTGACTTCTTACTTCTAACTTCGAACTTGATCCAGTCCGTCGCGGACGCGCTCTTCATGCCGTATGTGGTCGCCGTACTCCTCGGCGGCGGCCTGTTCCTCACGCTGCGCCTTGGCGTCGTGCAGATTCGGCGGTTTCCGGAGGCCGTCCGTGCCATGTTTGCGGCCGGCTCCGCGCGCGCACCTGGGGTGCTGTCGCCGTTCCAGGCATTCGCGACCGCGCTGGCCGCCTCGATCGGGACGGGCAATATCGCCGGCGTCGCAACGGCCATCATCTCGGGCGGACCTGGCGCGCTCTTCTGGATCTGGGTTTACGGTTTTCTGGCGACCGCAACCAAGTTCGCGGAAGCCGTACTCGGCATGCACTTCCGGCGTGTGGAACGAGACGAGGTGCTGTCGGGTCCGATGTACTACCTCCGCGACGGGCTCAAGTCTCCTCGCCTCGCGTGGACGTACGCGCTCGTCGCGGGTGTTGCCGCGTTGACGACCACACCGTTCACCCAGCCGAACTCGATCGCGGTCGCGATCAACAGCGTGTTCGGCGTACCCAGCTGGATCGTGGGAGTGGTCGTGGCCGTGCTCACGTGGCTCGTCATCATCGGCGGCATCTCGTCGATCGGTCGCGCGATGGAAAAGCTGGCGCCGCTGAAGGTCGGCCTTTATCTGGCGGGCGGCGCATTCGTGATCGTCTCGTTTGCGGACCGGGTGCCGGCGGTCCTCGCCCTCGTGGTCCGCGAGGCGTGGACGACGCGGTCTGCGATGGGGTTCGGTATCTTTGTGGCGATGCGGTACGGCATTGCGCGCGGCATCTACGCCAACGAAGCCGGCTTCGGCACCGCGGCTGTCGCGTACGGAACGGCGCGATCGACGAGACCGGCCGAGCAGGGTCTTCAAGCCGTCATGGAGGTCTTCATCGTCTCGTTCATCACGGCGACGATCAGCGCGATGACCATCCTGCTGAGCGGCGTGGCGGAGCAGGCGATTGCCGCGCGCCAGGCCGGCGTCGCCTTCGTGACGAGCACCGCGGCCGTCGCCGACGCCTTCAATATGGCGATCCCGACGGTTGGCGGATGGCTCGTCGCCGTCTGTGCGTTTCTCTTCGGCTACACCACGCTCATTGGTTGGGCGTACTACGGCGAGCAGTTCCTGGAATATCTGATCGGACGGCGTGTCACGAAGCCCTACCGGTGGATCTACTGTCTGCTGATTCCCTTTGGCGCCGTCCTGACCCCCGACGTCGTCTGGGCCTGGGGCGACCTGATGAACTCGCTGCAGATTTTCCCGAATCTGATCGGGCTGGTCGGGCTCAGTGGCCTCGCGGCGCGATATGCATTCGATCCGGCTCAAGGCTCACGGCTTAGGGCTTAGGCACGGGGAACGGGGAACAGGGAATGGGGAACCCTCAGTGTCTTTCGCCCCTTGATCGCCCGGTGGGCGGCTGGTACGATCCGCCACCGTGTCCTCGCTGCCAGCCGTTACGGGAGACAAAGATCGGTCAGTCGCGGCAGCGCTGTCAGGAATGCTGGCCGAGTACGAGGCGTCGCGCGGAGACGACCCGGCCGCACCTCGCATTGCGCATCCGGACCCCCACATCACGGCAGTCCGCCGGCTGCCGCCCATTGAAGCGGCGTACGCGGCGTATCCGGAGGTGCTCGATCCCCGTCTCGTCCGCGCTCTTCAGGCCCGCGGGATCAGCCAGCCCTATACGCATCAGGCTGAAGCGATCGATCACGCGCTGAACGGGCGCAACGTCGTCGTGGTGACGCCGACGGCGTCGGGCAAGACGCTTTGCTACAACGTGCCGGTCCTCCAGAGCATCCTCGCGGATCCGTCGTCGCGGTCGCTCTACCTGTTTCCGACGAAAGCGCTGGCGCAGGACCAGCTGGCAGAGCTTCATCAGCTCGCGCAGGTGGTTGGCGCGGAAGGCGGCGGCGAGCTCGGTGTCTTCACCTATGACGGCGATACGCCCCAGGACGCGCGACGCGCGGTGCGCGCGCGCGCCCACGTGGTGCTGACCAACCCGGACATGCTGCACTCGGGCATCCTGCCGCACCATCCGCGTTGGGCGAAGCTCTTCGAGAATCTCCGGTTCGTTGTGGTGGACGAGCTGCATGCGTATCGGGGCGTCTTCGGCAGCCACCTGGCGAACATCATGCGGCGCCTGGCGCGCGTGTGCGCGCACTACGGTTCGCACCCCACGTTCATTTGTTCGTCGGCAACGATTGCCAATCCGCGCGAGTTGGCGGAGCGGCTGATGGAGCGGCCGTTCGAGCTGGTCGATCGTAGTGGCGCGCCGCGCGGCGAAAAGTTCTTCGTCTTCGTCAATCCGCCCGTCGTCAATCGCGAGCTCGGCATCCGGCGCTCGTACCTGGCCGAGACGCGGCGTGTCGCCATAGAGTTCCTGAAGCGCGGTCTCCAGCTCATCGTCTTCGCCCAGAGCCGATTGTCGACCGAAGTCCTGACGACCTACCTCAAAGACGCGTTCAAGGGCGCGCCGGGATCGGACGATGTCATTCGCGGATACCGCGGCGGTTATCTGCCCCTGCGCCGCCGCGAGATCGAGCGCGGTCTGCGCAGCGGCGACGTCCGCTGCGTGGTGTCCACGAACGCGCTGGAGCTTGGCATCGACATCGGCGCGCTCGACGTCTCGGTGATGGCCGGCTACCCCGGCACGATCGCCGCGACGTGGCAGCGGGCGGGACGCGCCGGCCGGCGATCCGGCCGCTCGGCCGCCGTGCTCGTGACATCAAGCGCGCCCATCGATCAGTTCGTTGCGCGCAATCCGGAGTTCTTTTTCGGGGCGTCGCCCGAGCACGCGCTCGTGAACGCCGACAATCTGCACATTCTCCTGGATCATGTGAAGTGCGCGGCGTTCGAGCTGCCGTTCCGGATCGATGAAACGTTCGGGACAATGAACGTGCAGGACATCCTGGCCGTGCTTGCCGAGGAAGGGTTCGTGCACCAGGTGGACGGGCAGTGGCAGTGGACGCAGGACTCGTATCCCGCCGATGCGGTGAGTCTGCGGTCGGTGACGTCCGACAACTTCGTCATCGTCGACGTGACCGATGGCGAGCAGGTGATTGGCGAGACGGACTTCACGAGTGGGCCGTCGACCCTTCACGAAAAGGCGATCTACATCATCGAAGGCACGTTGTTTCAGGTCGAACGACTGGACTTCGAGGGCCGGAAGGCGTTCGTGCGACAGGTCGAGTGCGACTACTACACGGATGCGATTACGTACACGAAGGTGACGATTCTCGACACGTTCGCCTCATCCGGCGTCACGGACGAAAACGAGCCAGCCGATCGCGCGCTCGTCATGGGAGGGGTTGCGGGCGCGAGTGCCGCGCACGGCGAGGTACACGTCGTCTCGCGCGTCGTCGGCTTCAAGAAGATCAAGTTCTACACGAACGAGAACGTCGGATCGGGCGAGCTGGATCTGCCCGAGCAGCAGATGCACACGACGTCGTACTGGCTGACGATTCCGCAGAACGTCATGGCGGCGCTGCCGTACGGCACGGCCGATCGTCGAGACGGAGTCATTGGGCTGGCGTTCGCCATGCGCAACGTCGCGCCGTTGCTGCTGATGTGCGACGGCCACGACCTCGGGCTGTCGGTGGATGGCGTCAGCCTCGGCGGCGCTTCGCGGGTCGGCGGCTCGTCACGTGCTGGAGAGGCGACGGAGTTGTCCGCGGCGCCGACGATTTTTCTCTACGACAACTTCCCGAGTGGCATCGGCTTCAGCGAGCCGCTCTTCGGCATGCACGAGGCGCTGCTGGCTCGGACGCACGAGTTGATTGATGGGTGTCCCTGCGAGTCGGGCTGCCCGTCGTGCGTCGGACCCGAGGGCGCGACCGGACCGCTCGCCAAGGCCGTGGCGCTCAGCCTCGTGCGCCTTCTCGCCACCGTCGAGCGCGCGGCCTGATCATGCGTGACCTCTCCGCTCGCCTCCGTGACATCGTTCGCCAGAATCCCCGCCGCGAACTGACGTATGTGCCCGGCGACGCCGTGGGCGAGATCGACGCGCGGTCCCTCGCCGACAGGCTCGGCGGGCGCGCCGTTGGCGGCGACGGCGCATGCGTGGAGCTCGACCGCGTCTATCCGAGCGATCGGTCGTATGGCCGCCGGTGCGTGGACGCGTGGCGGCCGGCGAGTGGCGCGCCTCTTCACCTGATCGATCCTCGCGCGGTATCGGTTCCAGAGTGGTGGCGGCGCGTCGTGTTCTTCGACATCGAAACGACCGGGCTCAGTGGGGGCGCCGGGACGATCGCGTTCCTCGCGGGGTGTGGCTGGTTCGAAGACGAGGGCTTCAGAGTTCGCCAGTTCTTCCTCGCCGGTCCGGGTGGTGAGCGTGCCATGCTCGACGCGCTCGGCGATGTGCTCTCCGACGCCTCGCTCCTCGTGACGTTCAACGGTCGGACATTCGACGTGCCGTTCATGGAGATGCGCTGGGCGTTCCATCGCGCCGCGCCGCCGACCGACGAGATTCCCCACGTGGACATGCTGCCAGCTGCCCGTCGTCTCTGGCGGCGCCGCGAGACGTCGAGCGCGCTCGACGGGGGATGCAACCTGACATCGCTCGAGCGCGCGGTGCTGGACGTGCACCGCGTCGGCGACGTGCCCGGTTTCGAGATCCCGGCCCGGTACTTTCACTTCCTCCGCACCGGTGACCGGCCATCCGTCGAGCCGGTGCTCGAGCACAACCGGCTCGACATCGTGTCGCTTGCGGCGTTGATGTCGCACGCGCTGTGGTTGATTGGTGAAGGTCCCGAGGCGTGCCGCGAGCCGGGCGAACAGCTCGCGCTCGGCCGGCTCTACGAGCGCTCGGGCGACAGAGATCGCGCGCATCGGTCCTACGAGATGGCGGCCGCGAGCGTTGGCGACGGGGACGTGCGGAGAGAAGCGCTCGCGCGGCTGGCCGCGTCGCTACGCCGCGAAGCGCGCTTCGAAGAGGCCGCGCGCGCTTGGGAAGGTGTGCTGGCCGTCACGGGCCGCGACGGGGCCTCGTCGCTCGACGTCATGGCCAACGAAGCGCTGGCTGTCCACCACGAGCACCGTCGCAGAGATCTGGCGACGGCACGCCGGTACGCCGAGGCGCTCGAGCGCCAGGCCTCAGCCCGCGCACGCCGCGATGTCGATCACCGCATCAAACGAATTGACAGGAAGCTGGGACGGACGGAAAAAGGGGTCGGGACGCTTTTTACGTAGCGCGTAAAAAGCGTCCCGACCCCTTTTCTGGATCTTACGCGTTGGCCTGGGTCTTGGCCTTCGCTGGCTTGGGCGCGGCGGCTGCCGTCTTGGGAGCCTTGGCTGCCTTCGCCGCCTTGGCTTCCTTACCGGCGGCCCTGCGGGTTTCGGCCGACTGCGCACCAAAGCGCTTGGTGAAGCGCTCGACGCGGCCCTCGGTGTCGATCAGCTTCTGCCGGCCCGTGAAGAACGGGTGGCAATTGCTGCAGATCTCGAGGTGCAGCTCGTTCTTGGTGGACTTGGTCTTGAAGGTGTTGCCGCAGGCGCAACGAGCTTCGACTTCCTGATACTTGGGATGAATCCCGGGCTTCACAGCGAACTCCTTGATAACCGGCGCAAACAGTAAGTATACCTCACGGGAGCGGGGTGGCCACCGACAGCGGAAAGCCCGGCCGAGCACGGGCCCTGGTGCGCTGTTCGAACGCGTACGCCAGCCCGATGAGCCGGGCCTCCGAGAAGGCCTCTCCGATAAATGACAGGCCGACCGGAAGGCCCATGACGTCACCCATGGGTACGGTGATGTGCGGGTAGCCGGCAATTGCCGGGTATTCGGACGCCGACCCGAGAAAGTGGTCGCCGGTCGTCAGATCAGTCATCCAGGCCGGACCGCCCGTCGGCGCGACGAGCGCCACCGCCCGATGCTCCCGCAACAAGCGATCGATGCCGTCCGGACCCGCCAGTCGCTTCGCTTTTGCCGCGGCCGCCACGTACACCGGGTCCGACAATCCTTTTGATGCCTCAGCCTTCTCGAAAAGGTCCTGACCGAAATACCGCAGCTCGGCCGGTGTTGCTCGATTGAAGGCGATCACGTCCGCGAGCGACCGTGTCTTCACGGCCGGCGGCGTGGAGCTGAGATAGCGGTTCAGGTCCGTCTTGAGTTCAGTCAGCAGCACGAGAAGCTCGGCCTGGGCCAACTCGTCGCGGCCTTCGAGGGACGCGACCTCGACGATCTCGGCGCCGGCCGCCTTCATCGTCTGCAGGGCGCGATCGAAGGCGGCGTCCGTGGCGGCGTGGTAGCCGGCCAGAAACCGCAGCGCCGCGATGCGCGCGCCGCGAAGTCCATCGGGATCGAGCGACGCGCCGTAGTCGGTCTTGCGAGTGTCCGCGGCGTGGGTTGCGGGATCGGCGGCGTCAGTGCCCGCCATGATCGTGAGCAGGATCGCCGTGTCCTCGACGGTTCGCGTCATCGGCCCGGGCGTGTCCTGGCTGTGCGAGATCGGGACAACGAACGTACGAGAGATGAGGCCGATCGTCGGCTTGATCCCGACGAGACCGTTGGCGGCCGATGGACAGACCACCGATCCGTCGGTTTCAGTGCCGATCGCTCCCGCCGCCAGGCTCGCCGCAATCGCGGCTCCTGACCCGGAGCTCGATCCGCACGCGTTGCGATCGAGCGCGTAGGGATTGCGCGTCAGCCCGCCGACTGCGCTCCAGCCGCTTGTGGATTGGCTGGACCGGATGTTCGCCCATTCGGACAGGTTCGCCTTGCCAAGCACGATCGCGCCGGCCGTGCGCAGCCGTGCGATCGCCGGCGCGTCACGATGCGTGACGTTGGCCGTGAGCGCCAAGGATCCGGCCGTCGTGGGCATCGGATCCAGGGTCTCGATGTTGTCTTTGACGAGGAGGGGAATGCCGTGCAGCGGTCCTCGCGTCCGCCCACCGGCCCGCTCGAGGTCCAGCGCCCGGGCCTGCGCCACGGCGTCGGGGTTCGTGGCCAGGACGCTGCGGAGCGTGGGACCAGCCCGATCGAGTCGCGCGATGCGTTCGAGGTACGCCGTGACAAGTGCCTCAGACGTCGTTCGTCCCGAGGCCAGATCGGACTGCAGTTCACGGATCGACTTCTCTTCGACGTTGTACGTCGCGCGAGGTTCCGCCCGGGCACACGCGATCACCGCGCCGAGCGCGGCAACCACGATCAGGCGGAGGCCCGTTCTCACGGAATCACGTGTGTGCGGACCCACCGGTGATGTCGTAACCGCTGTAATGTGGCGTCCGACAATGGCGTGCCATCTGATACGCCCAGGTTCGCTTCGACGTGCCGCACACGGCGCATGCCCGGGATGACTGTCGTCACGTCCGGGCTGGCCAGGATGAAGCGCAGGGCCGCCTCCGGCATCGACATGCCCGCGGGGATGTCTGCCGTCAGCGCCTCGACACGGTCGAGCGTCTCGGCCAGGTTCTCGCGGCGTGAAATACAGATTCCGCCAATCACCCGACGGCCACCGGCTCGTCCGTGTCAGGGTACCTGTCAGGCTGCCCTCGTCGAACGGCACGCGCGCGATGACCGCAATGCCGCGCTCCCGGCACAGCGGGAAGAGCTCGTCTTCGGGATTTTGATCGAAGACGTTGTAGACGACCTGCACGCAGTCGATGAGCCCGGTGCGGAGCGCCTTCAATCCGTTCGTCGGCTCCCAGCGGTTGAAGCTGATGCCGATCGCCTTCACGAGACCTTCCCGCTTCAAGTCCGCCACCGCTCGCTGCCATTTGTCGTCGGCCGTCCACGTGTCATCCCACACGTGAAACTGCTGCACGTCGAGCGACGACACACCGAGGTTCTCGAGGCTCGTCTCGGTGGACTGGCGGATGTAGTCCGGCGGAAACACGGCTGCGATCGAGTCGCTGGCGACGCCGGGCCATTTGCGATTCTTGGGGGGAATCTTCGTCGCGACGATGAGCCGCTTGTCGCGGTGCCGAGCGAGGACTTCTCCGAGAAGCTGCTCGCTCTTGCCGTCACCGTATGCCAGCGCCGTGTCGAAGAACGTACAGCCGTTCGCGATGGCGTGCTCGAGCGCCGACAGCGATTCCTTGTCGTCGGAGCCCGACCAGCCCCCCATGCCCCACAGGCCGTACCCCACTTCAGAGACCGGCCATTCCAAGCGGCCGAACGGACGTGTTTGCATGGGTAAGAGCATATCGAGGGTGACGGACGGCCGACGACGGTGCGACGGGTACGACGGGTCCCAGGAACGAACTGACGCTGGTCAGCCTTCTCAAGTTCTCAGGCCGCTCCACAGATTAGGAAAGTTGGCGAGCGCCAGGAGGTTCCTCGGACCTGTCGTACCCGTCGAACCTGTCGTACATTGTCGCTTGCGTGTCCTACCTCCGCGCCGCACTCCTGGCTGTCACGTCGATCGCGACGAGCGTCGCCTTAGTGGCGCAGTCGGTCGGGCCCGTCGAGCCCGTCGACCGCGTGGCGATCGCGAAGATTCGCGATGAGGCGCTGAATCGTTCCCACGTCGAGGACACGCTCTTCTGGCTCACCGATCGCTACGGTCCGCGCCTCCATGGTTCGCCGGAGTTCGAGGAGGCCGGCGACTGGACTGTCAAACAGCTCCAGACGTGGGGACTCTCGAACGTTCAGAAGGAAAGGTTCCCATCCGGCCCGGGCTGGTCCCTCGTGCGCTTCAACGCGTCGATGGTGGATCCGCGTGTGATGCCGATCATCGGCGTGCCCAAGGCGCGATCGCCGGGCACGTCCGGCCGGGTGACCGCGGAGGTCGTGCGGCCGCTCATCACGTCGTCAGCGGATGCCACCCGTTATCGCGGCACGCTCAAGGGCAAAGTCGTGTTGATCGACCCGGCTCGCGCCGTCCGCATGCTCGAATACGGCGACGGCACCGTGCTGCGTTACGACGATGACGGCGGAAAGTGGCGGAAGGAGGCCATGAGCGGTGGTCCGCCTCGTCCGCCGATCGACCCGGCGCCGGCCGCCGCTGCCGTGGCACCACCTCCACCGCGCATGGTTCCCGCCGTCTTCGATCTGGAGACGTTCTACCGCCAGGAGGGCGTCGTCGCGCTGTTCGATCGCGGATCCTCGACGGACCTCGCGAGCGGTGGAAGTTTGTTGTCGTGGCGCACGCAGCGGACCGATGGCGGCACGGTTGTCGCGGAGGAGTTCGCGTCATCCGCAGATCCGGCCCAGGGTCTGCCGGAGGTTACTCTCGCGGTCGAACACTACAACCGGATGGTGCGATTGGTCGATCGCGGTGTGCCGGTCCGTGTCGAGCTCGAAATCGACGTTCGATGGACCCCTGAAGACATCCCGCGCGGCTTCAACATCGTTGGGGACCTTCGTGGCACGGACAAGGCCGACGAGGTCGTGCTCGTCGGCGCACATTTCGACTCGTTCCACGGCGCGACGGGCGCCACCGACAACGCCGCCGGCGTCACGGCGATGATGGAAGCGCTCAGAGTCATCAAGGCCTCCGGCCTCGCGCCGCGGCGCACCATCCGGATCGGGCTGTGGGGCGACGAGGAGAGTGGCACCGTCGGCTCGGAAACCTACGCCGCACGCCACCTCGGCACCCACGCCCAGCCGCAGCCAGACCTTGCGAAGCTGTCTGCGTACTTCAACCTCGACAATGGCACCGGCCGGATTCGTGGCGTGTGGTCCCAGGGGAACGCCGGCGCGCGGCAGATCTTCGAGGCGTGGAGCGCGCCCCTCAGGGACCTTGGCGTGGACCTGATCTCACCGCGGTGGGTGGGGCAGAGCGATCACCAGCCGTTCGAAGAGCGTGGTGTGCCCGCCTTTCAGTTCGTCCAGGAGCGGTACGAGTACGGTTCACGCACGCACCACACGAACATGGACTTCCTCGACCGCGTGCAGGTGGACGACGTGAAACAGATGGCGACGGTCGTGGCCGTATTCGCGTGGCATGCGGCGACGCGCGAGAGCTTGCTGCCGCGATGACACGCGATCCCTGGCACACGTATGCGATCGTGGTGGCGCTGGCCACGACGGGTCTGCTGTGGACCAGTGCCGCGCAGGTGCCGGTTCAAGACCAACAACCGGCCGGATCGGCCTTGCGCCCGGCGGTGATGGGACCCTCGGGCGGTGTGTCCACCGGCCATCCGCTGACCACCTCCGCGGCGCTGGCCATTCTGCTCAAGGGTGGCAACGCATTCGACGCGGGCGTGGCGGCACTGCTTGCCGGCGGCGTGCTCGAGCAGGATCTGTACAGCCTCGGTGGCGAGGCACTCGTCCTCGTGTACCCGAAAAAGAGGGCAAGGTCACGTCCGTCGTCGGCCAGGGATGGGCACCTGCCGCGGTGGACGTGGACTGGTATCTCTCGCGTCAGAAGACGCTGCTTGGTGCAGGACTCGATCCTGCCGTTGTTCCGGGCGCGCTCCATGCCGCGCTGACCGTCCTCGAGCGATGGGGCACGATGAGCTTCGAAGAGGTCGCCGCAGCCGCGATTGGCTATGCCGACCGCGGGTTTCCGATCAGGCCGAGCACCGTGCTCGAGATTGAGCGGGAGCTCGCGTTCATCAATCGGTGGCCGGGCAACCAGACCTACTGGCTGAAGCCTGATGGCTCACGCTACAAGGCCGGCGAGACGATCAGGTTTCCGTCAACTGCCCGGACCCTACGACGGATGGTCGACGCGGAACGGGCCGCCAAGGCTCGCGGCCGCGCCGCCGGTATCGCTGCCGCACGCGACCGTTTCTACAGGGGCGACCTCGCGCGCGAGATGGTGGCGTTCCTCCAGAAACACGGGGCCCCGTTCGACGCGCGCGACTTCGCGGAGTATTTCGCCCGGATCGAAGAGCCCGCGCGCGCGACCTATCGCGGCTACACGGTCTACAAACACGGCTTCGGCAGTCAGGGGCCCGTGCTGCTCCAGACGCTCAACATGCTCGAGTCGTTCGATCTCCGCGCGATGGGCCATGCGAGTGCGGACTACCTGCACACGATCGTCGAGGCGATGAAGCTGGCCTACGCGGACCGCGACTCGTTCTACGCGGATCCCGCGTTCGTGAAGGTTCCCGCGGAGGGACTGTTGTCGAAGGCGTACGCGAAGGAACGCGCGGCCCTCATCAACCCGTCGCGCGCGTCGACGGCGTTTATTGCCGGCGATCCGCTGCGGTTCGATTCCCACGTCAAGGAGTGGCCGTACTGGAAAGCGAGCGTCGTTGACGGTATGGCCGAGGCGCGGGCGACAAAGGACCCGGCGCTGATGGCGTCGCTCGGTCAGGATTCCGCAGGGGTGTCAAAGGACACCACGCACATGGCCGTCATCGACAAGGACGGCAACATCTTCGACGTCACCCCGAGCGGAGGCTGGATCCCGGGTGCCGTGATCCTCGGTGACACGGGGATCGCGATGAGCGTGCGCGGGGAACAGTTCTGGCTCGACAAGACGCGCGCGAATCAGATTCGACCGCGCGCGCGTCCGCGCTACACGCTGACGCCAAGCCTCGTCTTCAAGGGCGACATGCCGATGATGGCGCTGGGCACGCCGGGCGGCGACAACCAGGACCAGACGATTCTCCAGGCATTTCTGAGCATCGTCGAGTTCTGGGACGACTGGTATCCGAACCTGCACGCGGCGCTCGAGCGGCCGCGCGCGCAGACGCTCCACTTCTACGGCTCCTTCTGGCCGCACACGGCGGGATTCAACAAGCTCAACGTGGAAGCGGCGGTGCCGGACGCCGTCTACGACGAACTGCGCGCGCGCGGCCATGACGTCAGCCGGATTCGCACGTTTGGCATGTCCGGCTGTGCGACGGCGGTCATGATCGATCCGGCCACCGGCAATCGCTTTGCAGGGGCCGACCCGCGCCGCGATTGTTACGCTGTTGCGTATTGAGCTCATGACGCGATCCGCCCCTCGCGTTCTCGTCTGGCTGTGCGCGCTGGCCGTCGCGAGCTGCGCTCAGAATCCCACCTACGACGTCGTCATCCGCGGAGGCACGATCTACGACGGAACCGGCGCGTCTGCCGGTCGTTGGCGACCTCGCGATTGACGATGACCGGATCGCGGCGATCGGCAACGTGGGCTCGGGCCGTGGCGTGCTGGAGATCGACGCCGCCGGCATGGCGGTCGCGCCGGGCTTCATCAACATGTTGAGCTGGGCTGACGAGTCGCTGATCGCCGACGGTCGAGGCCAGAGCGATATTCGTCAGGGTGTCACGCTCGAAGTGTTTGGCGAGGGCGGATCGATGGGCCCGATGAACGACGCCATGAAGAAGGAGAACGTCGAGGCCCAGGGCGACATCAAATACGCGATTGAATGGACGACGCTCGCCGAGTACCTGGAATATCTCGAGCGCCGAGGAGTGTCGCCGAACGTCGCGTCGTTCGTTGGCGCCACCACAGTCCGTATTCACGAGCTGGGACAGGTCGATCGCGCGCCGACCGGTGCGGAGCTGGCGCGCATGCAGGCGCTCGTGCGCGAGGCGATGGAGGACGGCGCCCTCGGCGTCGGCTCGTCGCTCATTTATGCTCCGGCGTTCTACGCGAAGACCGACGAGCTCGTCGCGCTCATGCAGGCCGCCGCGCCGTACGGCGGCATGTACATCTCGCACATCCGGAGCGAAGGCAACCAGTTGCTCGAAGCCATCGACGAGCTCGTGACGATTGCCCGCGCATCGAAGGCGCCGGCCGAGATCTACCACCTGAAAGCCGCCGGAAAGGCGAACTGGCCAAAGCTCGGCGCCGCGTTGGCCGCAATCGAGGCGGCGCGCGCCGAAGGCCTCCGCATTACCGCGAACATGTACACGTATCCAGCGGGCGCGACGGGTCTTGACGCCTCCATGCCGCCGTGGGTGCAGGAGGGCGGCTACAAAGCCTGGGCCGCTCGACTGAAGGATCCGGCAATCCGCCGCCGCGTCGCCGCGGAGATGAAGACGCCCACCAATGCGTGGGAGAACTTCTTCACGGCGGTCGAAGGACCTGAACAGATCCTGCTCGTCGCCTTCAAGAATGACGCGCTGAAGCCGCTCACCGGCAAGACGCTCGCCGAAGTGGCGCGAATGCGCGGCAAGCCACCGGAAGAAACCGCCATGGATCTCGTCATCGAGGACGGGAGCCGGGTCGGCACGGTCTACTTTCTGATGTCAGAAGAGAACGTCCGGCGTCAGATGGCCCTCCCGTGGGTCAGCTTCGGCTCGGACGCCGAGGCGCCCGCGCCCGAAGGGGTCTTCCTCAAGTCGAATCCGCATCCGCGCGCCTACGGCACGTTCGCGCGCGTTCTCGGGCGCTACGCGCGTGACGAGAAGGCGCTATCACTCGCCGACGCGGTCCGACGTCTGTCCGGACTGCCGGCCGAGAACCTGAAGCTCGATCATCGTGGCCTGCTCAAATCCGGCTTCTTCGCTGACGTCGCGGTGTTCGATCCGGCCACGATCGCGGACCACGCGACGTTCGAGAAGCCGCACCAGTACGCGACCGGGATGGTGCACGTCTTCGTCAACGGCGCGCAGGTGATCCGCAACGGCGAACACACCGGCGCGAAGCCAGGACGCGTCGTGCGTGGTCCGGGCTGGCGCGGCCGATGAATGCCCGCTTCGTTGTTCGCTCTGGTCGCGCGGCCATTCTTGCTGCGGTCTGTGCAACCACGGTCGTGCTGCCCGCGCAGGAACGCCCAGGCTGGCCCGATACGTATCAGGCTCGTCTTACCGCGCTGGCGTTGATACAGACGCTCAATGCGTCGATCCTCGGCAGTCGCAGTGCCACGCTGAGCCTCGAGCGCTGGTGCCGCGACCACGCGCTGGCACCCGAGCCCACGATCGTTGCGCGGCCTGTGCCCAGCGTCGGGCAGGCGCCGACCGTCGAGCAGCGGCAACGCCTCGAGGTGAACGCAACCGACGAGGTGAAGTATCGGAAGGTCCAGCTGGTCTGCGGCTCCCGCGTTCTCTCCGAGGCCGAGAACTGGTACGTCCCGTCGCGCCTGACACCGGAGATGAACCGCGTGCTCGAGACCACCCAAACACCGTTCGGCAGAGTGGTCGCACCTCTCGACCCGTATCGGCTGACCTTCGTCGTCGAGCTGCTGTGGTCACCGCTGCCCGACGGCTGGGAAATCGGCGGTGGCCCGGCCGCGACCGGCCGCGAGCTCGCGATTCCGAGTGCACTTTTCCTGCACGGCGCCGTGCTGTACTCGAGCGGGCACCGGCCGTTCGCCGAGGTGCGCGAAATCTACCAGCGCGACCTCCTGGCATTCCCGCCACCGCCGGCGCGTTGACGTTATGATGGCGGCCAATGCCGCCGCGCCAGGTCTGGCTCTTCGAATTCGGGTGTTGGGCAGCGATCACGACCGCCGTCATTCACGTCGCGCTCGGGATCGCCATGCGCGCCACTGACGGCCCGCTGAATCTGCTGTTCGCCGTGTGCTTCGCCGCCGTCGGCGCCATGGGCCTCGTCGTGTCGAAACGTGGGCAAGCCGACGCGCAACTGATGTACGGCGTCGCGCGAAGCGCGGCCGTCGCGACCGCTACGTTGCTGGTGCTCTCGCTCTCGTACCTTCTCCATCGTCCCCGCCATGTTCATCGCCGCAGTGACGACGTGTTTCGCCGTGTCGGCAGTGAAAGCGCCGGGGGTCTAGGGTCCTAAGCCCTACGCCTCTACCGTGCTCGTTCAGCGAGCCTGGCGAGGATCGACGTGAAGCCCGAATCGCCGGCGAGTTTCCGAAAGCACGGCTCGATCGGTATCGTCCAGCCGACGTGGCTCGTCGGGACGACCGCCAGGAATTGCTCGAGGCTGGCAACGGCCATTGCCGAATCCCCACGCATGGATGCGTCGCAGGCGCGGACCAGCAGAGCCTCGGGGGTGCGGCCGGTCCGTTCGAGGTGCGTCCGCCCCGCCTCGACCTGTCGCCAGGCGTCTCTGGCGGCGTCCGTCTGGCCGAGACGCTGGAGCGCCGCCGCTTCGCCGACCGTCGCCCGGGCTGAGTCGGCGAGGTGCGTCCGGGCGGATCGAAACGACGCGAGCGCGTCGGCTGGTCGATTGGAAGCGAGCTCGGCGTGTCCGCGGGCCGCGAGCGCGACTGACGCGTACTCAGGTCCGTAGAGCCGTCGCGGATCGGACTGACCGACTTCGTGCGCGAACTCGGCGAGCGCTTCGTCATAGCGTCCGGCGCGGGCCTCGAGCGCGCCGAGCAGCCAGTGAAATCCAATCGCTGGGAAGCGATTGCCTGACCGTGCCTGGCGGTCCTGTTCCCGGACACCTGCGCGCGCGACCCGTTCGGCGGCCTCGAAGTCGCCGCGGGCCACGAGCAACATGGCGGTCTCGAGGTGCGCGTAGGCGAACTGCGGATACAGCGCGAGCGTCCGCTCGAGCGCGTGGAGTCGATCGGCCCCCCACGTCGCGTGGCCCAGCCGGTACCTGATGCCGCCAGCTGTGCGGCTCGAGTCCAACCGCGTGGCGTGCGGCCGCCCTCGCCTCGTCGAACGCCATGTCGCTCACGAGCAGGAACGAGAGCGTGCTGTGCGCCTCGGCCAGCCGCGGCTCGAGCCGAATCGCCTGCCGTGCGTGTCCGATGCCGGACTGCAGCGCCGTGTAGTTCGGGTCAGCCGTGACTCGCGTCATCTCGTACGCGACGAACTCCGCATTCGCGAGGCCGGTGTATGCCATCGCGAACGCGGAGTCGGCTCGAATGGCGGCTTCGAAGTCCTGCACGGCCGCGCCGACGAGATTCGTGTCGAGACTCTCGATCTTCAGCCAGCCCTCGATGTACGCCCGGTACGCGTCCAGACTCGATGTCTCCCGCACGCCGAGGGAGCCCGAGGCCGGAACGCCGGGCACGCCCAGCTCGCGCGCGAAGGTCGAGACGATGCCGTCCTGAAGCGCAAAGACCTCGTCGAGCCGGCCGTCTACTTTTGCATCCGCGACCGCTTCGCCCTTCACGACGTCCACGACGCGTGCCGTGATGCGCAGGTGTGGACCGTTGCGCTGGTAGCTGCCGGCGACGATGAGGTCCGCGCCAACGGCCGACGCGATCTCGTGCAGGCTCGCGCCAACCCGTCTGGCCGCCTGCACGACGCGCCAGCGATCGACTACGCGGAAGAGTCCGGAGTGAACGAGCGCCGCGAAATCGCTGGTGACGGTTTCGGCGATGCCGGCGGCAAGCCAGGCGACTTCGGTGTCGCCCGTGACGTTGGTGAAGTCCACGACGGCGAGCGACTGCGGCCCGTCCGGCGCCGAGAGACTTGCGACCGTGGGTTGTGGGGACGTCGAAGGGGCCGGACTCGTCGTGACCGGGGCGATGAACCGGTACCCGCGACGCGAAACGGTTCGCACGTAGGTGGGCGCGCCCGCTTCGTCATCGAGCGCTTCCCGCAGTTCAGAGACGGCCTGTGCGAGCGCGTTCTCCGTGACGTTGGCGCCCGGCCAGATTTCGTCGAGGAGTTCCTCTTTGGTGACGAGGGTGCCTGGCCGTTCGAGCAGGTAGAACAGCAGGTCGAGCGGCTTTGGCGTGAGCGCCAGCTCCTTCGTCCCCTTGAAGAGGCGATAGGCAGGCGCGGTCCGCGCTGAACGGGCCGAACACGTACGGCATTGCTGCCGGATCTTAGTGTTTCTTCCCCACAGGGGTCAGTCCCACTTCGTGGGCGGGGACGGACCCCTCACGAGGCTCAACGTTGTGGCGGCAGGAGCCTTGGAATCAAAGGCCTCGGCGCCAGGCCATCCGGTGCGTCCGGCTGGACGTGAAGGTGACCGTAGTGGCCAGGAACGTTCCAGAGGACCCTGTACCCCGCCCATCGCAGGAATGACGCCAGGCCGCTCGGGATCCGTCGAGTGGAGATCGAGCGCGAGACCCAGGTAGTGGGCCGATCCACGCGAGTGAACGTGGTCGTTGGCCGACACGAGCCGGACCGCCTGCCGGGTCCGGGTCGCCCAGATATCCGCCAGATCGAAGATGCGCAGCGCGTCGCGGGACGTCAGGTGCACCGGCACCCGAAGTCCACGAATCACCGCGCTTCGGCTAAAGGGGGCAGGGTGTACCCCTGCTTGGCCAGAAGCGACCGGACCCCGTCGAGCGCCTGGCCTTGCTGTTCGACCGCCGCGGCCAGACGCTGGTTGGCGTCAACCAGCGCCGCCGTCGTCCGCCGGTGCTCCGCGATGAGAAAGGCCACCACGCCGCCTGCGAGAAGCCACGGCAGAATCGTGTTCTTGAACTCCATCCAGATGTTCATGCACTAACCTCCCGGACGTCGCGCGTGGGGGGCGCCGCGCGGCACGACTCAACCTGGGAACCGGCGCGCGACATGCAGCGCGGGGGAGGGACGGCGGTTGAGCCGAGGAACCGCGATCATACCGATCTCACCTGACTCGGGAGCCCCTGGCGACCGGATTCGTGTGCAGTTCTGTGCAATGGTGGACGACGAACCGACGCTCGGCGCGACCTACCCTCAGCGCCGCGAGAGATCGTCCGGAAGATTCGGGTAGAACGCGGAATGCGCGAGGCCCGGGTGGCGACTTCCGTACCGTTCGGGCACGTCACGCGTCGCGTCGCTCGGGATCACCATCGCGAAGAGCAGCACCGTCGCGAATGCCAGGCGACGCCAGCCAGGAGCCGCCGAGGGTTCTGACGCCGTGCGGATGTCCGGGCTGGGACGCCAGAAGCTCTTGAAAAGCAACATCAGACCGACCGTCGCCATGATCGCGTTGAACGCCTGCCCGGTCGGCAATCCGAACGTCGCGATGGGGTAGTCGCGGAACAAGTCGATCGGGATCCTGAGGGCCGCGTAGAGAAAGACGAACCAGGCCGCGATCCGACCTGGCGGCGCTCCGCGCCGCTCGATCTCGAGCAAGACCGGCACGAGCAGGAAGTTCTTGAGCCCATCGTAGAGAACGACTGGGTGGCGAAATCCGTCGACCTCTGGAAACCGCACTGCCCACGGCATAGTCGTCAGGCTGCCCACGATCTGGCCGTCGATGAAATTGCCAATCCGCCCGAACCCAAGGATGAGCGCGGCGGCGACGGCCAGCACATCGAAGATCGGCCGGAACGGCCGCTTCCATAGGAGAGAGAACGTCAGGACGCCGGCCGCACCGCCGATGAGGAGCCCGTGCGTGGCCAGGCCGCCAATCCACACGGCCGGAATGAGGGCCGCGTGCTCGCGGTAAAACGTCCACTCGTTGCTGAACACCACGAGGGAACGTCCGCCGATGAGCACTCCCGTCGAGAGCAAGAGCACCAGCGAGTAGAGCGACCGCGCCGAGAGTCCGAGCGACAGACGCCGGCGCTTGAGGAACAGGAACGCGTTCAGGAAGCCGACCGAATAGCTCAAGCCGTACCACCACATGTGGACTCCGGCGACCGTTCCGATGACCGGATCGATGTGGTGGACGAATGGCCCGGGCATCACAGCAGCTTCCGAATCTGTTCGTGGTATCTCGTGTAGACCCACGACACGGCAAGGAGGACGAGGCCGAGCACCACGAACGACAGGATGCGGGCGAGCGCCTCGAGTTGCTGGAGGTCGTAGGCGAACAGCTTCAGGATGCACAGGAAGAGCAGCGCGAGCCCGGACAGCCGCAGCACTCGCTCTCGCGCCAGAAAGCCGACGACGAGGAGCGCCGCGCCCTGAAGTCCCCACGCGAGCGTCGCAAGCCGTGTGCCCACATCGTTCTTGAGCAGGGCCGACAAGACGACAGTGGCCACGATGAGCATGCCGACCCGCACGATCTCTTCGGCCGACCGGGCCGTCCGGTCCGCCTGGGCGCGAAGCGACGGTCGAATCGCGAGGGCCGTGACGTATACGGTCAGGATGGAGAAGCCCATCCAGACCGTCGGCAGGTCGCGGTCCACGACGAATGCCAGATCCCTGAGCATCCAGACCATGGACGCCGCGAAGAACGCATACCCCTGCCAACGCTGGCCGGCTCGGTCTCGCCAGACGCCGAGGGCCGTCAGAGCAACGGCTGCGGTTGCCCAAGCCGCTGCTTCAGTCGACCCGGGCAAAAGGGCCTCGATGAGAGCCGCCAGGTGAAAGGACGCCACGTACGACAGGAGACCGGCGGCCAGGATCTCGACGTCGCCTGACTCGGGCGCAGGACGTCTGAGCGCGCGCCCGAGATAGCCCACCAGATAGCCCAGTGCGACAACAGCGGCGCTGGCGAGTGCGAGCCGGGCATCGAGGGCCCGGGCATCGAACATGACAAACGTCCGGAGCGTGGCGATCAGAACGAGCCCGTAGGCCTGCCATCGCTGCCACGGACGTTCCCGACGCGCACCGAGGACGACAAGTGCCGTCGCCGATACGGCCCACACGGGCGCCACCAGATCGTTCGGAACGACGCGCCACACGAAAAGCGCCTGCACGGCGCTTCCGAGAAAGGCCACGAAGCCTGCGGCGAACGACTCCGGCGAGGCCGGCGCCGATGCCGCCGTGCGGCCGATGTAGCCGACGACGTACAGAAAGGCGATTGCCGCCACGGTGGAGACGTACTCCTGCCGTGAATCAACCTGGTCGAGCGCGAGTCCCGCCAGCGGAAGGAGCGTCGTGAACGCGGCGAGCGCGTACCCGTGCCACCGGAAGACGACACCGCCACGCCAGACCCCGAAGGCGGTCGCCGCCGCCGCCGTCGCTGCCCACACGGCGGGAAGTGCCTCGATCGACACGATGTGCCACTCGAAGACCGTCAGAAATCCCGTCCCGATCGTCAGCGCCGCGGCGGCCGCAATCGCGTATTCCACCGGCCGGCCGGCGACGTCGCCGCGATCGCGTCGCATACGTGCCGCGAACCCATAGGCCAGCGCGATGAGCGCCGGCATAGCAATCCAGACGTCCCGATTGAAGTGCTCGCTGCGGTTGTTCAGCAACGGGTCCACCAAAAAAGCGACGCCAGCCAGGGCCGAGGCTGCGGCCAGCGCCACGTACGACTGGTAGCGATATTCCGTCGCCCGCCTGAATCCGGCTTCGAGGAGAGTGACCGCCGCGGCGAGCGCCGTGAGGCCGCGGTACGCGTCTGGTACCTCGCGCGCGATCACATCGAGCATCAGCAGAAGCGCAACCCAGCTGTAGACGTGCTCGAGCGCATCGAGCGCGAGGCCCCGCCGCCGCAGCCATTCCCGGTTGCCATACCAGACCGCCGCCACGAGAAGTGCGGCCGGCGACGTCGCGATGACCGAATGGAACCCGCTGGGCGGGAACTCGCCGAGAAGAGCCGCGCCGACGTGAAGGGTGGTCAGAGCCGCGACGGCCGTGCCGATGCGCCGGATCTGTCGGTCGGCCAGCGTGATTCCGGCGGCCACCAGGAGTTGGGTCTCCAGGAGCCAGGCGATCGTCTGACGCGCGCCGGAGAACCGCAGCTCAATCGCGTACGCGAAGAGCGCGGCGGCGACAGCTGTCGCTCCGTGCGCGGTGCGGAACGTGGTGACGGCGCCCGTGTCGGGCCGCTCGGTAGAATCGCCCGCGAATCTGGTCCGCACGAGCGCACTCGCCGCGTACGCCGCCGCGGCCGCTCCGATCAGCAGCCACTGACTTTCGTCCCCCTGCGTGTGGAGGAGGATCGCGCCGAGGAATCCTGCGGCATTCAGCACGAAGAGCGGCGCGGGCGTCGTCGCGTTCGTGGATCGCCAGGCCCCGATGTGAGTCTTGATGCGCGCGACGATGTCCGCGATCTCGAAGAGCAGCCAGTACGTCCACAACACCATCTGCAGTGTCGTCGTCTCGCGCATCGTGCCGAGGAGTGACGTGCGCAAGATGAAGATGCCGTAGGTGGACACGATACCGAGGACGGCGACACCGGACCACGCGAACCGGCTCGAGACCGCGAGGAGCGATGCGGTGAGCGGCACCGTCGCGACCAGCGAGAACGTCGAGAGCGGAGAGAACGCCAGGGGCGCGTACGCCGACACGTACGCGAGGCCCGTGAGTGTCTGCGACCGGTAACGCAGCGAGTGGACGATCATGCCCGCCGCGACGACCACGAGGCTGAGTGAACCCACCAACTCGCTCTCGACGACGAGCGCCGACGGCAGCGCGTGCATCGCGTAGGTCGTGAAGTACACGCCCGCCCAACCGCCGCCCATCAGGCCATACGCGTAGTTGCGGTATGTCTCGCGCCGCTCGAGCACGACGCCTGTTCCGAGCATTCCGAGGCTGAGGGCGTAGCCCATCGCGACACGGCCGAGCGGCCCCACGTTGGCCATCGAGTAGCCGAGCAGCAACGCGAGTCCGACGACGAACACCACCACGCCGATCTTGTTGAGCCAGCTCGTGCCGACGACAACTTCCCAGCCTTCCTGCGGTGTCGACGGCATCTCCGCCGCGGCACGCTGTGGCGGAGGCACAGGCGACAGCAGCGGCGCCTCGACGATCGGGGGCATGGCGAAGCTTGGGATTCCGCGGTGAGCGGGCTCGTCTTCTTCTTCCGCTTCTTCTTCGACCCGCTCTTCGGCTCCTTCGGCGATTTCCTCGTCGATCCTTTCGTCCTTTTCTCCGGGAGCCTTCTCGACGACAGTCGGCGTCTCAACCAGTGAGGGGACAGTCGCCGCCGCCGGCCCTTCGCGCAGCGCCGCCTCGAGAATCAGGACCCGTCGCTGCAGAGCCGTGAGCTCGCCCGTCGGCCACGGCTGCGTTTGTGTGAGCAGTCTGACGTTGGCAAGTTCCTCGCGCACGGCTTCCAGGGCGTGCTGAAGACGAATCACGACCACGATGACGAGCACGACGACGAGGCTGAGCAAGATCATGACGGCCTCCGGGGAGTTGCCGAGGTGCCACGTGTTAGCGGCCTATTGGACTTCGTGCTGGACGTCGGCGCCGGCGCGCTCGAGCGCCAGCTGCTTCACACGCCGCAGGTCCACCTTGCCCGTGCCGAGCGTCGGAATCGCGTCAATCGGGACAGACGCTTTCGCGCTTCGGAATCCAGAGCTTCGGCAGGTCGGTCTGGCACAGCCGCTCCCAGAGCGTCTCGGGAGTCGACGTCCTGGCGCGTGTAGAACGCGACCAGCCGTTCGCCCTTCGACGCGTCGGGCACCGCGGTGACGGCCGACGCCGAGTCGCCGAGGATGGCGTTGATCGCGTCCTCGACCTTCACGTGCGGCACCATCTCGCCGCCGATCTTGCTGAAGCGCGACAGCCGATCGGTGATGAAGATGAAGCCGTCCTCGTCGATCCGTCGCGATGTCGCCGGTGACGTACCAGCCGTCGCGGATGACCTCGGCCGTCTTCTCGGGCTGCATCGAGGTAGCCCGCCATCATGTTCGGGCCCTTCACGAGCAGCAGGCCTTCCGTGTCCGTGACCGAGGTCCTCGCCCGTCTCCTGGTCGACGACCTTCGCGGCGACGCCGGGAATCGGATGGCCGACCGAGCCGGGCTTGTTGCCGATCTGCGTCTCCTTGCCGATGCTGCGACGTTCGGCCGATTGACGGCGACGACGGGCGCCATCTCGGTGCAGCCGTAGCCCTCGAGCAGATCGACGCCGAACTTCTCCTTGAACTCGCTGCGCGAGCGGCTCGCGCAGTTTCTCCGCGCCGACGATCGCGTACTTGAGGTGCGCGAACTGTTCCTTCGTGCATGCGGCGCACGTACGACTGCGCAGAACGTCGGCGTGCTGATGAGCATGCGTCGCCTTGTAGGTCTCGGCCAGTCTCGCCGATGGTCTTCGCGTCCATCGGGTTCGGGTGGTACACGACGGTCGCAGCCCTGCAGCAGCGGGAACCACATCGTGCCGGTGAAGCCGAACGAATGGAAGAAGCGGCAGCACGCCGATGAAGCAGTCGTTGTGGAGCATCGGGAAGATCTGCGCCAGCGAGTCCGACGTTGGCGAGCACGTTCGCGTGCGTGAGCATCACGCCCTTGGGCACGCCCGTGCTGCCGCTCGAGAAGATGATCGTCGCCAGCGTTGCCCGTCGCGTCGCGCCGCGGTCCGATACCAGCGGCGTCAGAATCGACATGGGCATCAGGCGCGCGGAGATGAAGCGCGAGGAGCTTGTCGCTTGCCCGTGACCTCTTTGCGGAGATCCTCGAGGAAGACCATCCCCGGCATCTCGGCAGGTTCGCCTTCTCGAGAAACTTTCGCGACGTCAGGATCGTCGTGATGCCGGCCTGCGGATGGCCAGGTCGAGCGCCTCGCGGCCGATCGTGAAGTTCAGGTTCACCGGCAGCTTGCCGGCGATGAGCAGCCGCGATGTTGGCCAGCGCGCCGCCGACCGAGGCCGGCAGCAGCGTGCCGACCATCGTCTCGCCGGCCGTGCGACGCTCGATGCACGCGGCCGAACAGCGAACGCGCCGATCAGCGCGCGGCCGTAGGTCAGCTTCTGGCCGGTGCTGTCGGCCATCGCCAGACTGCTCCAGCGGCGCGCGCGCGGACCGCATGAACTCGACGTGCAGGCGCGTGCTCGGCTTCGCCGGCGCATGGCCATTGCTGTGCTCCCCAGTTCGATGATGGCCTGACGGACCTCGGTAGCCGTCGCCGTCGACGGCAGCGGCGTGCCCAATGCGACGGTCACCGGATACGGCAGCCGCTCCGGCAGCTTCCAGAAGAACCTGCCGCGCTTGAAGCTGAAGACGCTGCCCCAGACGCGGTCGAGATAGACCGGGATGATCGGCACGTCGAGGCCCTCGACGATGCGCTCGAAGCCGCGCTTGAACGGCAGCAGGTTGCCGGTGCGGCTGATCGCGCCTTCCGCGAAGATGCAGACGACGTGGCCGGCTTCGAGCTCTGCGCGCGCGCGATCGATGCGCCGCGACGACTTCGCGGCTGGTTGCCGGCCGTCACCGGAATCGCGTGCATCCGGCGCATCAGCCAGTGGACGAGCGGCAGGCGGAAGTACGGGCCGTAGACCATGAAGCGCACGAAGCGCTGCACGCACGCGCCGACGAGCGCGCCGTCGACCATCGAGACGTGGTTGGAGACGATGAGCGCCGGGCCGCGCAGCGGGATGTTCGGGCCGCCCGACGATCGTGATGCGGTAGAGCGTGTGCGTGAGCAGCCACAACGCGAAGCGGACGAAGAAGTCCGGCACGCGCAGCACGACGTAGACCGTGCCGGCGAGCGTGAACAGGCCGACGATCAGGATGATCTGGCCGTTCGTCACGTGCAGGCACGGCGCCGAGCAGCCAGAACAGTCCGGCCGCGGCGAGCATGCCGACGGTGTTGAGGACGTTGTTCGTCGCGAGCACGCGGCCCTTCTCGTCGTCGGCCGGCCGTTGCTGGAGCAGCGCGTTGAGCGGCACCGCGAAGAAGCCGCCGGCGAAGCCGAGGAGTGCGAGCGATGAGCGCCGCGAACCAGTAGTTCGGCGTGGACGGTGAGGAGCAGCAGGCTGAAGACGCCGAGGCCGATCGAACCGAGCGGCACCAGGCCGAGCTCGATTTTGTCGCCCGACAGACGGCCGGCGAGCAGGCTGCCGGCGCCGATGCCGATCGCGAGGAAGGTGTAGAGCCGGGTCGACGCCGCTTCGCCGATCGCGAACGTCTCCTGGCCCCAGGGCAGCAGCACCTGCTGGAAGAGCGCGCCGAGGAACCAGAAGAACGAGATGCCGACGGTCGTGATCCAGAGCGTGCTGGTCGGGCCACAGCCGCGCGAGGCCGCGACCGATTTCGCCGAACGGGTTCCAGGCGAAGCGCTGGCCGGGCTGCGCGGCGCGCACGTGCGGGATGCCGAAGCTCATGGCCGTGCCGACGACGGCGATGGCCACGAGCACGACGCCGAGCCGCCACGGCTCGGCGCTGCCAGCGTTCGAACAGCTCGCCGCCGAAGCTGCGTGCCCAGGATGATCGCGACGAACGTGCTCATCTCGAGCAGCCCGTTGGCGCGCGAGAGCTCGCTGGCCGGAACAGCCTCCGGGACGATGCCGTACTTGGCCGGGCTGAAGAACGTCGAGTGCGTCGCCATCAGGAAGAGCACGCCGAGCTGGAGGACCACCGCGCGCTCCGGGTCCGACTCGACGAGCATCAGGGCGGGCAGCGCCAGACCCATCGCGAGGATCTCGAGCGACTTCGTCCAGATGAGGACGGTGCGCTTGCTGTAGGCGTCCGCCAGGTGGCCCGACCAGCCGGAGAAGAGCAGGAACGGCAGGACGAAGACCGCGGCCGCGAGCGGCAGCCCCTGCTGCGGGCCGAGGACCTGCATGGCGTAGAACGACACGATGATCTTGTAGACGTTGTCGTTGAACGCGCCGAGGAACTGCGTCCAGAGAAACGCCTGCAGGCCCGGGATCCGCAGCGTCGTGCGATAGGTGCCGTTCGCCATGGCCGAGACAGACAATATGCCGTCCGGCAGCCCGATGTCCTGAGGGAACTGTGAGAAACGCTGAGAAAAGGGGTCGGGACGCTTTTTACGTAACACGTAAAAAGCGTCCCGACCCCTTTTCCGAGTATGGCAGGGCGCTTGATCGGCCGAGATCATGCCACGAGAACGTCCTGCTTGGAAGGGAACGTACGTCTTTCACGTCATGAATCGTGCGGCCCGACGCCTTCGGCTCTTCGACGACGATCGAGACTACCAAGCTGTTTCTGGTTTGTCTGTCGCATGGCCTCGAGAAGTGCCGCGTCCGTCTGCTCGCCTACTGCGTCATGCCAAACCACTTTCACCTCGTCGTGTGGCCGACAGAAAGCTGGCCAACTTGGCCGGTTCATGAATCTGTGACGGCGACACACAGCAAGCGCTGGCATCGAGCACGCGCGAGCGTCGGGCACTGGCTGCGTGTATCAGGGCCGCTACCGGCGGTACCAGTCCAGCAGGATGCACACTTCCTGATGGTCTGCCGGTATGTCGAACGGAACGCTCTCCGGGCAGGGTTGGTGCACCGAGCGGAGGACTGGCCTTGGTCCAGCCTTTCTCAGCGTTGCAGAAATTGCAACGTCCGTCCATTGCTGACCCTGGCCAATTCCGCAACCTACCAACTGGCTGTCTTGGTGAATGAGTCAGAACCTGATCGGGATGTCGACGCTCGGCGTTTCGCAACGCAAGCGGGGCGTCGGGTTCGGATCGCCCGCGTGGCAGAAAGCGACACCAGGCGCCCGTCGCCCACGCGGCAGGCCCAGACGAAAAAGAGGTCGGGACGCTTTTACGTGAACGTAAAAAGCGTCCCGACCTCTTTTTCTTTAGTGTCTCGTTCCCAGCGTCTGATCGCCCGCGAGCGGCTCTTCAGCGGGCGCGAGCGTTGGCAGCGGGCCCGCCAGCGCCGTGCGCAGGACTTCGTCCATCGTCTCGACGAGGTTGACGTTCATCGCGTCGAGGACGTTCTTCGGGATGTCCGCGAGGTCCTTCTCGTTGTCCTTCGGCAGGATGATGTTCATCAGGCCGGCGCGGTGCGCGGCGAGCAGCTTTTCCTTCACGCCGCCGATCGGCAGCACCTTGCCGCGCAGCGTGATCTCGCCGGTCATCGCGACGTCGCGCCGCGTCGGGCACGCGCGCGAGCGCCGAGACCATCGCCGTCGCCAGCGTGATGCCCGCCGACGGGCCGTCCTTCGGAATCGCGCCCTCGGGAATGTGCACGTGCACGTCGGTCCGGCGGTTGAAGTCGCGCGGGATGCCGAGCTCGTCCGATCTTCGACCGCACCCAGCTCATCGCCGCCTGCGCCGACTCCTGCATGACGTCGCCGAGCTTGCCGGTGAGCGTCAGCTTGCCGCGGCCCGGCATGAGCGTCGCTTCCGTCACGAGAATCTCGCCGCCGACTTCGGTCCACGCCAGGCCGGTCGCGATGCCGATCTCGTTCTTCTCCTCGGCCATCGACGGCCGGAAGCGGGGCACGCCGAGGTATTCGGTGACCTTCGTCGGCCGTCGATCGTCCTCGCTGAACGCCGCGCCCTGCGACGACGACCTTGCGCGCGACCTTGCGGCAGATCGACGAGATCTCGCGCTCGAGGTTGCGGACGCCGGCCTCGCGCGTGTAGCGCTGGATGATCGTGCTGGAACGCGTCGTCGGTGAACGTGAGGTTCGTCGTCGGTGAGCCCCGCGCCCTCGATGCGCCTTCGGCGCGAGGAACCGGCGGGCGATCTCGATCTTCTCCAGCTCGGTGTAGCCGGCCAGCTGCAGCACTTCCATGCGGTCGCGCAGCGCCTGCGGAATCGTGTGCAGCACGTTGGCCGTGCAGATGAACATGACGTTCGACAGGTCGTACTCGACGTCGAGGTAGTGGTCGAGGAACGTGTGG
Organism: uncultured Acidobacteriota bacterium; assembly: GCA_963793255.1. Classification (GTDB taxonomy): domain Bacteria; phylum Acidobacteriota; class Vicinamibacteria; order Vicinamibacterales; family SCN-69-37; genus CAVTYZ01. Next base: position 22,364 of record CAWBZK010000007.1, on the reverse strand, counting down.
TTCTGCTCCGGATCGAGCACTTCGAGCAGCGCCGCCGACGGGTCGCCGCGGAAGTCCATCGACATCTTGTCGACTTCGTCGAGCAGGAAGACCGGGTTCATCGTGCCGGCCTTCTTCATCATCTGGATGATCTGGCCGGGGAACGCGCCGATGTAGGTGCGGCGATGGCCGCGGATCTCGGCCTCGTCGCGCACGCCGCCGAGCGACAGGCGCACGAACTTGCGGTTCATCGCGCGCGCGATCGACTTGGCGAGCGACGTCTTGCCGACGCCCGGAGGGCCGGCGAGCGTCAGAATCGTCGCCTTCGGCTTCTTGACCAGCGCGCGCACCGCGAGGAACTCGAGGATGCGCTCCTTGATCTTCTCGAGGCCGAAGTGGTCCTCGTTGCAGGATCTGCCTCGGCGCGCTTCAGGTCGCGGCTTTCCTTGGTCTTCTTGTGCCAGGGCACCGCGATCGAGCCAGTCGAGGTAGTTGCGCGAGACGGTCGCCTCGGCCGACATCGGCGGCATGGCTTCGAGCCGCTTCAGCTCGTCGATGCGCCTTCTTCTCGACTTCCTTCGGCATGCGCGCCTGTTCGATCTTCTTCTTCAGGTCGTCGACCTCGTTGCCCTTCTCGTCCTTGCGGCCCAGCTCGCGCTGGATCGCCTTCATCTTCTCGTTGAGGTAGTACTCCTTCTGCGCCTTCTCCATCTGCTTCTTCACGCGAGACTGGATGCGGCGATCCACCTGGAGCTTGTCCACCTCGGCCTCGAGCACGGCGATGATGCGCGACAGCCGCTCGACGGGCGCGACGATCTCGAGCAGGTTCTGCTTTTCTTCGACGCCCACCTGCAGGTGCGCGGCAATCGTGTCGGCCAGGCGCGACGGGTCGTCGACGCGCACGGCGGCGACCATCGCGTCGTACTGCAGGTTGTTCGAGAGCTTGATGTACTGCTCGAAGAGCGCGACGACGCGGCTCATGACGCGCTTCGGCGTCGGCGGCCGCCTCGGCCTTCTTCGGGATGCACCTTCACCGTGACGCGGTAGAAGCCCTTGTCTTCCTTCCACTCCACGGCGCGGGCGCGCTCGACGCCCTCGACGAGCACCTTGATGTTGCCGTCGGGCAGCTTCAGCGACTGGACGATGTTGGCGACGCAGCCCATCGTGTAGATGTCGGCCGGCTGCGGATCGTCGGTCGCCGCGTCGTGCTGCGCCGCGAGGAAGATCTTCTTGTCGGTCGCCAGCGCGTGTTCGAGCGCGCGCGTCGACGACGGCCGTCCGATGACGAACGGCATCATCATGTGCGGGAAGACGACGACGTCCCGCAGCGGGACGACGGGGAGCGTTTCGTATTGATCCATGAGTAGATGGTCGCGTGGCGATCTGCCGCCGGCCTATCCGGCCTTTTCGATGACGGTGATCGGCTTCTCCTTCGACTCTACCACCTCGCGCGTGATCACGCACTCCCGGATCTTCTTCTGACCCGGCAGCGTGTACATCAGGTCGAGCATGATGTCCTCGATGATCATGCGCAGGCCGCGCGCGCCGATCTTCCGGCGCAGCGCCGCTTCGGCGATCGCCTCGAGGGCGTCGTCGGTGAAGCGCAGCTTGACGTTCTCGTACTCGAACAGCCGCTGGTACTGCCGCGTGATGGCGTTGCGCGGCTGCGTGAGGATCTGGATGAGCGCCGGCTTGTCAAGTTCGTGCAGCGTGCCGACGACCGGCAGGCGGCCGACGAACTCGGGAATCAGGCCGTACTTGATCAGATCTTCCGGCTCGACCTGCTCGATGAGCGCGGCCGATTCCTTGACGGCGGACTTCACGTCGGCCTTGAAGCCCATCGTCTTCTTGCCGAGGCGCCGGGCGATCTGCTTGTCGAGGCCGACGAACGCGCCGCCGCAGATGAAGAGGATGTTGGTCGTGTCGACCTGGAAGAACTCCTGGTGCGGGTGCTTGCGGCCGCCCTGCGGCGGCACGTTGGCCACCGTGCCTTCGAGGATCTTGAGCAGCGCCTGCTGCACGCCCTCGCCCGAGACGTCGCGCGTGATCGACGGGTTCTCGTCCTTGCGGCAGATCTTGTCGACTTCGTCGATGTAGATGATGCCCTGCTGCGCCTTCTCGATGTCGCCGCCGGCGGCCTGCAGCAGCTTCAGGATGATGTTCTCGACGTCCTCGCCGACGTAGCCGGCCTCGGTCAGCGTCGTCGCGTCGACGATCGTGAACGGCACCGACAGCAGGCGCGCCAGCGTCTGCGCGAGCAGCGTCTTGCCGGTGCCGGTCGGGCCGATCAGCAGGATGTTCGACTTGATGAGCTCGACGTCGTGGCGGCCGCGCGACTGCTTCTGGATCTCGAGCCGCTTGTAGTGGTTGTAGACGGCGACGGCCAGCTTCTTCTTGGTCTGCTCCTGGCCGATGACGTACTCGTCGAGGAACTTCTTGATCTCGACCGGCATCGGCAGCGACGAGCGCGTGCCGCGGTCGAACTTGTTGTCGTCGGCGATGATGTCGTTGCAGACCTCGACGCACTCGTCGCAGATGAAGACCGTCGGGCCCGCAATCAGCTTGCGGACGTCGTTCTGGTCCTTGTTGCAGAACGAGCAGCGCAGGACTTCGGTGTCGCCGGTCTTCTTCGTGGTCATTGCACCCTTCCCGCGCCCCCGTTATCGGCGCCCGGAACCGGCCGCCGTTAGCGGGACGACACGCCGATCAGGCGCGGCGATTGAGGACATCGTCAATAATACCGTATTCCTTCGCCTGGCTCGCGCCCATGATGTAGTCGCGGTCGGTGTCCTCCTGGATACGCGCCAGCGGCTGGCCGGTGTGGTGCGCCAGGATTTCATTCAACCGCTCGCGCATGCGCAGGATTTCCCTGGCGTGGATGTCGATGTCGCGTCGCCTGGCCGGCCAGCCCGGACATCCACGGCTGGTGGATCAGGATGCGCGAGTTCGGCAGCGAGAACCGCTTGCCCTTGGCGCCCGCCGTCAGCAGCACCGCCGCCATCGACGCCGCCTGGCCGATGCAGTAGGTCTGCACGTCCGGCTTGATGAACTGCATCGTGTCGTAGATCGCCAGGCCGGCCGTGATCGACCCGCCCGGGCGAGTTGATGTAGAGCAGGATGTCGCGCTCCGGATCCTCGGCCTCGAGAAACAGCATCTGCGCGATCACGAGATTGGCGATGCTGTCGTCGATCGGCGTGCCGATGAAGATGATGCTGTCCTTGAGCAGCCGCGAGAAGATGTCGTAGGCGCGCTCGCCGCGGTTCGTCTGCTCGACCACCATCGGGATGAGCTGGGCGCGAGAGTCAGGCATAGGTCTACTAAGGATATCGGCACGACGCGGCTCAAACCGCGTGCGTCAGCCGTTCGACGATGTTCGCTTTCTCGATGCAGCCACGCCATCGGTCTTCTCGCGCCGGATGCCCGCCCGGATCCGGTCGAGCGCGCCCTCCTTCTCGAGCCGCGCCCGCACGGCCGCCGGCGTCCGGCCCGCGCGCTCGGCGAACCGCGCGATTTCGGCGTCCACGTCCTCGTCGGTCGCCTCGATCGACTCGCGCCGCGCGATCTCGTCGAGGACGAGCGTGCTCTTCACCGTTTCGGCCGCCGGCGTCGCGCTGCCGCTCGCGGAACTCCTGCCAGTCGATGCTCGGCCTTCATCGGATCGATGCCCTGTTCCATCAGCCGGCGGACGAACTCCTCGAGCCGGCGGTCGATTTCCTGCTCGACCAGCACGTCGGGCGCGGCCTTCATGCGGCGACGCCAGCTCCGTGAGCAGCTCGTGCCGCATCTTCGTGCTCGGCGTCGTGCTCGGCGCCGCTGCTGCAGGTCCTCGCGGACGCGCGTCGCGCAGCGCCTCGAGCGTCTCGACGTCGCTCACTTCCTTCGCGAACTCGTCGTCGAGCGGCAGCAGCTCCTTGCGCCGGATGCCCTTGACCGTGACGGCGTAGTCGACCGTGGCGCCCGCCAGCTCCGGCGACCTCGTAGTCGGCCGGGTAGTCGACCGTGAACTCGCGCGTCGTCGCCGGCCGACGCGCCCGTGAGGTGCTCGTCGAACCCGGGCGGGTTCGCCGGCGCGCCGATCTCGATCGACACGTTCTGCAGCGTCTCCGGCTTGTCGTCCGTGCCGCCGCGCGCGGGGCGGCGCTCGCCGGCGAGCTCGATGAGCCGGTCGCGCCGCGTGCGCGTCAGGTCCGACGAGCAGCGTGTCGCCGGCTCGCCGCGGGCCGATCCTCGACCGGATGCCAGCGCGCGTGCGCGCTGCTGCAGCTGCTCGAGCGCGTGGTCGACGGCGCCGACTTCCAGCACCGCCGGCGGCTTGCGCAGCGTGATGCCCGTGTAGTCGCCCGGGTCGATCGGCGGGCATGCGTCTCGAAGTCGGCGACGAACGTCAGCGGCTGGCCCTCTTCGAGCACGACGTCCTTGATGTCCGGCGCGGCGACCGGCTCGAGGCCGCGCTCGCGCAGCGCCTCGCCGACGAGCCGCGGAATCAGGTCGTGCGCGACGTCGTGCAGGATCTGGTCCTTGTAGCGCTGCCGGACGACGGTCGCCGGCACCTTGCCCGGCCGGAAACCCGGGCACGCGCGCGGACTTGCGAGTAGCCCGTGGCCACGCGCGCGATCTCGGCGTCGACGACGTCGGGCGGAATTTCGAAGGTCAGGTGCTTGCGGGTCTCGGAGACGTCGGTGAACTCGGTCTTCATTCGCTGGTCATTATGTCAGGCTCGACGCGGGCTTGAGACTTGAGTCTTGAGGCTTGGGGCCTGACAGCAAGCCCCTTCGTGGCCAGGCCTCGCCCCCTGCTATCGTCAAAGCCCTAAGCCGACGAGCGCCCGCGCGAAAGTGGCGGAATGGCAGACGCGCCGGCCTTAGCGGCCACTGGCCGCTAAGGCCGTGCGCGTCTGCCATTCCGCCACTTTCGCGTAAATCCCCGCCGGCGAGGCTGTCTGGCCAATCTCACCGGCTGCTCGTGCTCCGCCTCCCCGAAGTAGCCCTTCCGCGCTCGGACGTCGTAACGGCCCGGTCGGTTGAGGCGGACGTCGACGTCGTGCCACCCGCCGGGCGGGACGCCCGTCGGCGAGTAGCGAAGCACGTAGCTGGTTCGGAACTCCTCGAGCTCGCGGACGAACGACGCCCCGAGATCGGCGTCGCGCTGGACGACGGTCACAGCGCCGCCGGTCGCGTTGGCGAGCGCCTGGAGCATCCGCTCGTTGGCCGGCCGCTGCGGCACGCGGCTCGTCCCGTCGGTCACCGCCACGAAGAACACGGCCACGTCAGTTCGCGCGGCCACGTCGAAGAGCTCCGGCTCATCGAGAAAACTTCCGCCGTCCTGTCCCTCGGTCATCACGATGGCCATCCGCCGATAGTCCGGCGTGGCGTCGCGGACGAGCGACACCGCCAGAGCGTCGATCAGAGAACTCGCTCCGCCATCCGACGGCCAGTTGCCTGCGGTGATTTCTACGCGGGCATACTCGATCCCGCCGATCTCTTTGATCCGGGGGTCGAAAAACACCAGGCGCCCGCGATCGTCGGCGCGAAGGCTGCGGCGCATCGTTTCGAGCGCCCGGCGGAACCCATCCAGCCACGGACCCTCGACGCTGCCGACGAGGTCGGCCACGAAGGTGACGTCAACGGGAAACTGTTCCCGGCTGACGTCAGTGATCGTCTGGAGCACGCCACGATCGGTGAGTCGAAAGTCGCGCGCGGTCAGTCCCGTGACCGGTGTTCCCTCGCGCGTGACGGAGACGTCGACCATGACCGACGTTGTGGCCGACCGGAACGTCGGTTGCTGGGCTGTGACCGTCAGGCCAGCCAGCGGGAGGACGAGCAGCGCCACGACCCGCGCGCTCACGGCTGAAACTCCCTGAGGTCGGCGAGCCATTGCTCGAGAAAGCGGGCGCTGCCGCTCCAGTACTGCGGCCAGGGGTCGTCGCGGTTCTCGGTCGTCGTCCGGGCGCGTTCGGCCCATCCCAGCGCCTGCTCGCGGTCGCCGAGCTCTGAGGAAGATGGACATGAGCGCGACGGCCGGCGTCTGCGCGTCGGGTTTGAGCGCCGTGGCGCGCTCGAACGACGCGATCGCGTCTTGCGGGCCGGCCCAACGCGAGGAGCACGCGCCCCTGGATCAACGCGCGCCAGTAGTCGACGTCCTCGTCGGTTGGCGCGGCCGCTTCGAGCAACGCCAGCGCCTCCTGGTTGGCGCCCAGACGATAAAGGATGAAGGCTCGGCGCACGGACGCTTCGGCGCGGGTGTCATCGTCTGTTGCCGCGAGCTCGAGCAGTTGGCTGATCTCTTCGAGCTGCCGGCGCGTCCGGTTGTCGTCCTTCGCCACAATCCACGCGCGCGGGTCGTCGCGTCTCGATCCCACCGACAGCAGGAGCATCAACGTCTGAATTTCACGTGCCATGGCGTGCGCCATCACGAGTCTGGCGTCCTTCAGCATTGGGCCCTTCGGCGGTGCGCTGCTCAAGACGATGCGATGTTGAATGGACGTCAGGTAGGCGTCCACGCCGTGCGGGCCCTCCGCGGCAGCGAGTATCGCCACCGCAGCCCGGTGGAAACGCACCTCGAACCTGTCGTCGTCGGGCCGCGCGCCCGGCGCGTCCGGCCGAGCCGTGACGAGGTTTCGCGCGGCGGCCATGAAGGTTTGGGGGTTCGGCCAGCGACGCGCGAGCGCGGTGAGGGCGATTTCCAGGGCGAACGCCGCGCGCCGCGACGACCACGCTTCAGTTCGCCAGCGGGCAAGCGCGCTCACGAGGTCCGGACGGACACGTTCGAAGTCGGCTTGCAGGCGCAATTCGCGCAGGAGCACGCCGGATATCGCCCGATGCGTACCTTGCGAACAGGTCGTCGAAGGCCGTGCGTGTCGCGGGCGGAGCGGCAAGTCCCACGCTGGAAACGACCGTGCTGTCCGGCGTGACGCGCGCTCGCGTCGCGGCGGTTGCCGCCTTCTCCGCCGCGGCGAGCGCTTCGGGCCCGCCCCACAACGTTCCCAGGCCGCGACGTCCGACGGCGCCGGCGCGCCGCTCGGCTGGGGCGGCGCGGACGACGCCGCCGGCGGTGGGCTCGGCGCCTTGGGCAGCCGGACCTGCGTGGGTGCCTGGACCGTGAACTGGCGACCGCCGGCGTCGACTCTCACGACCAACTGATGGATGTTCCCGTCGAGATCGGGCGGTTCAGGCTCGATGCCCAATCGGTACTGCATCGCGCTGTCGACCACGGTCTGGGAGCCGTCGCCGGCCGATTTCGACGAGAAGACGCGACGGCTTTGCGCCGTCACGACCCGTCGGCGGCTGCCGTCGAGCGACACCTCGAATTGCGCCGGCCCGAGATCCGGAATCTTCTGGCCGTCATCCGCAGCGACCTGCACGTCAACGAACACCACCTGGTTGAGGGGCGGCGTCAATTGAGGCTGGCTGAGCGTCGTGGCCGAACCAACGACCACCGCGATCGCGAGCGCGATTGAGATCTTCATCCAGGCAGGCCTGAGCAAGGCTACCGCCGCATCAGGACACCCGCAAGCTCCGAACGCCCTTTCGACTTCGCTCAGGGCGAGGAACCCGGAACCGAGAACGTGGAACGGGGAACGGGGAACGGGGAACGGGGAACGGGGAACGGGGAACCTAGAAATTCAACCAGCGACTGACTTTGATCAGGATCGTGTTCGACGACGGCGCGTCGAAGACACCGCCAAGATCGCGGCCCAGCCGGAAGGCGCCGTACGCCAACTGATCTTCTCGTCCCTGCTGCCAGACGACGAACAATGCCGAACCCGGACGATATTCCCAGCGCAGGACGTTGGTCATCCGGAACGACAGGACGTTGAAGTTGGGGTCGTCGTCGTAGGCGAACGGACGATAGCGGTCGGCGTCGACGGGCGCCCGGCCGTCGGTCAGCTCCTTGAAGTTGGAGTACGCGCCAGCCGATATGAACGGCCGCGCGTAGATCTGCAGCGTCAGCGTCGGGCGCAGCGTGTAGTTGGCCCTCAGCGACACGGCGACGGTGGTCTGGTCGATCCTGCCGAAGACGTAGTGGGTTCCGCCTTCGTCGTCCAGGTTCTCAATCCACTGTGTCTCGTTCAGATTCCGTCCGTATTCGAGACGCGGGTTGATCGTGAGCGCCGTGCCGGCGCGCAGCGTGACGCCGACATTCGAGTCCCAGCCGTGAGAACCCTCCAGGTCGTTGAACCACGAGCCGAAGAAGTTGACCGTGACGAGGCGGCGGTTATCGGTGTCGAGGTAGCCCCACTGATTGATGTTGCGTGGAATGAGCGCCCCGGGACCGCCGCGTGTGTGTCGATCGTCGAAGCGTTCGGTGTTGTAGTTGAGGCCCGATCCGAACCCCCAGCCGCTGTTGAACGTCCAGTGGGAGTTGATGTTGTATCCGAGCTGACGGCGGTCGCCGCCGAAGTTGAAGCCAGACCACTGATTGAAGTTGATGTTCTTGAAGCGGATGTACTTGCCGTGGTGCTCGCTGCGGATCTGGAACCACGCGTTCTGCCAGATCTCGTCGGCGCGCGACTGGAAACCCAGGTCGTTGATTTCGAACCCTGGCGACCGGTATCCGACGTTGACGTTGCCGCGCGTGGTCTGTCCGCTGATCTTGCTGAAGCTCGCACCGCCGGAGTGCCCCCCGAGCGACGTTCGCGTCGGATCGTAATCGAGGTGGTCCGCGTCGGGCCGCTGGAAGCTGTGTACGTTGTTGCGCTGAAGACGGTCGATGGCCTCGGAGTCTCCGTGCACGGAGCTGCCGGCCCAATAGCCCGAAAGGCTGTACCGATCCGACCGAAGACGCCAGTCGCCGTCCACGGCGCCTGTGTACGCCGACTGTGGCAGGAATCGCAGCTCCTGGGCGAGCCATCGGTTCGTGCTCGTCATCATGAAGCTCAGTCGTGACTTGTTCGCGAACTCACGGCTGGCTCGCGCGACCGAGTAGCTCGTCGTGGGTTCGACAGGCGACGACGATCGATCGAGTGCCGGTCCGGAGGCAACGGTCGCGTGTTCGGCCGCGGTCACCGCGTTCAACGCGCCAACGGCGAACGCGCCGACGCGTCCAGTGAGTTTGGTCGCCGCAAGTACCGTGGAGTTGAAGGGCTGCGCGACGAACCCACCGTCGGGCGTCGACACCGAACCCTGTGGCCGGCGCCCGATGCGGCGCGAGTAGAACATGTTGTTGAACGTGAAATTTCCGGATCCTTCGACAAAGAATGGCCGGCGCTCCTCGAAGAATGTCTCGAAGGCCCCGAGGTTCACGACGGCGGGGTCGGCCTCGACCTGGCCGAAGTCGGGATTCACGGTGCCCGTGAGCGTCAGTCCGCCGGAGAGCCGGTACTTGAGATCGACGCCGACCGTCATGCCGGGATCCGGCGACTGCACCAGCGGATTGCCGCTCGCCCGCCGGCGCAGTGGCGACCTGGCCGACCGCGTACGGCATCAGCTCCAGCCGGCGATCGCTGCCCGCGATGCGGAGGCCGCGCAGCTCGCCGAACGACGACACGTAGCCGCTCGCGCTTCGCGCGAGCAGCGGCCACGTGGACGTTTCGTTCGCGCGCGCGACCGTCCGGGTCACGGCGAACCCGATGGCATCCGGGTTCGTGATCTTGAAGCGCAACTGAGAGAACGGGATGCGGAACTCCGCCTGCCAGCCATCGGTGGTGCGCAAGACCGCCGCATCCCAGACCGCGTCCCAGCTGCGGTCGGTGTTGTTGTCGTTGAACCAGTAGCGATCGAACTTCACGCCGACCGGGTTGATGCCGAACTCGATAGGCCGTGCGGTGGTCGTAGTACGAATCGATCAGGATCGAGACCCAGTCCGAGGGCGAGAAGTCGTCACGGCGCGTGAGCAAGCCGACGATGCGATCTGGTTCCTTGTCGAAGGCGCGAACCGCGACGTAGATCGCGTCGCGATCGAACAGCACGCGAACGTCCGTGGCATGCGTGGCGGGCGCGCCTTCCGACGGTTCGCGCTGCTGAAACTCCCCGGTCGTTGCGGCCTCGGTCCAGCTGCGTTCCGAGAGGTCGCCGTCGATTCGAATCGCCTCTCCGGCGGCAGCAATCGCAACGGCCTCGATGGTCTTTGAGATCGCGGCTGGCGCGAACGGCGTCGATCGGTGTCAACGCAAGGATCAGGAAGGCCGCCGCGAGAAATCGCACAGCGGTCTTAGACGAGAATCGGTGGTCAGAGGTTGGGACTAGCGATACCGGGCGGCAGCATCCGTGAATTCCTTCGCGATCGAGTCGGCCAGGTGTTTCGGCTCGACGACGTGCGCGCCAGAGCCGAAGCCCATCAACCAGCTGCGCAACGCCCAATCGTTCGACACGTGCAGCGTCATCCGCACGCGTCCGTCGGCAAGCTCCTCGAGCTTCTGCGAGTCGTGCCACGCGCGGCCGCGCACGAACGGCGTGAGGCGCGCGTCGAACTCGACCACGATGCGCTCGGGGTCGCCCCAGAACACGCCAAGCGACGATCCGAACAGATCGTCGGGCAGGTCACGCGTCTTCTTGAATGTCTGCGCGCTGACCGACAGCTTCTCGATGCGTTCGGCGGCAAACGTGCGGAACTCGTCGTACTGCGGAACCCACCCGACGAGATACACGCCGCCTTGCGCGAGCGTCAGGCGGTACGGTTCGACGGTGTACGTCTTCGCGCGGTTGCTCGCGGCCGAGAAGTAGCGCATCTCGACGACGCGACGATCGCGCGTGGCATCGAAGAGCCGGCGCGTGATGTCCACCATGCGCGCCGCCGGACCGCTGCTGCGCGGTCCGGCTTTCGCCGACAGCACCTGCGGCAGCGTGGAGAGGAACTCGCGCATGCGGGGATTGAGCGCGCGCTCGATCTTCGCGAAGGTCTCGCGGAGCTCGTCCGCGAGCGGCCACCCGGACAGACCCTCGACCATCGCCCGGCTCAGGTAGAGCGCCGCGACGTCGGCGACCGTCAGTCCTTCTTCCACCGAACGGAATGCGGTGCCGCCCAGGCGCCACTTCTTCGTCTCGTTCTCCTCGCCTTCGTCGAAGACCGAGAATCCGGCTTCCTGCAGCGCCTGAAGATCCCGCCGAATCGTCCGCGTGGAGACGCCCGTCAGACGGGCGAGCTCGTGGATCGTCACGCCCGGTACGGCGCGACTCGATGTCCCGCAAGATCTGCCACTGGCGAATGACCTCTGCGTTACGCGGCAACGACCCGCTCCTTCGCGCGCGCGCCCTGGCGGCCGTTCCATGCGTGGAGCGGACCCATCAGGAAATAGATCACCCGGCGATCCCGCGAGCGCCTCCCAGTCGGCCAGATAGCCGATGGCCGCGATCGACACCGAGGTCAGGCCCAGCAGGGCGCTGATGCGTGCGCGCGGGCGGCGAACCGCATATCCACCGCGTCGGATGGCGACAGGCTCCCCGTCAGGGAACGAGCGTGCCGATAAAGGAGCAGAAAAGTGCCAAAAATCATGACGACGCCTGCGCTGTAGAGCATCAAGAGCTCGTTGCCATTGGTCGGCTGTGGCGCATCGGGCCCGCCGAGCCCGAACCACGCGGCCAGCAGCGACGCCGTCAGGAACTTCAGCGGGTAGACGTAGAACAGGACGACGAACAGGAGGACTGAGTTCAGGAACACCGTCCAGGCGTCCTGGAGGCCAGTGTGTCGAAAGAACCAGTTGTGCTCGTACCAAATCCAACACACCATCGCGAACATCAGGGCGAACCCCAGGAACCCCTGCATCTGAGCTTTGAGCGCCTCGAAATCGCTGGGGACCTCGAGCGAGACGACGAGCAGGGTCAGGGCGAAGCCGAACACCGCGTCGCTAAACCCTTCCAACCGTGTGACTTCGTGGTGCCTGTCCGCCATCGCGCGGATCTTACAGCGGTATGGCAGTGTTACCGGAGCCGGGCGGCCATGGAACCGGACGCCCCCTGACACAGTCCAATAAAAGGGGTCTGACCCCGCTTGTCACGCGCCTTGCATACGCTGATGCACAGGAGAGACGCCATGAATCACTTCGATGGCACGTCGGCCCGACAGCTCGACCTGCTCGACGACATGGAAGTCCAGGTGGTACGCCCCCAGCCATCCAACCGGCTTCGTCCGGCGATGCGGGTGCTGCGCAAGGACATCTACGCCGAGCTCGCGCGCCGTCGCCGCCGGGCCCAGATTGCCGCCCGTCACGAGCTCGAGAAGGCCGTAAGCCCGCCTTCTACGGGAACACGCCCAGGTCCATATAGGACCGGGCGATCTTGTCGATCGCCGTGCGGAACGCCGCCGCGCGCAGGTCCCCGAAGACCGGGTGTTCCTTGAGCGTCTCGCGGATGGCGTGATACGCCACGACCATCGTCTCCTCGAGGCCCGAGTTGACGATGTCGGCTTCTTCGGAGCCGTGGATCAGCAGCCGTCGCTCTTCGTCCGAGAGCGTTTTGCCGGTCAGCTTCTCGATCGCCCGCACGAACCTCGCTTCGTCGTTCTCCTCGAGCCGCTTCTCCAGCCGGCCGAAGCGCACGTGTGACAGGTTCTTCAGCCATTCGAAGTACGACACGGTGACGCCGCCGGCGTTCGCGTAGACGTCGGGGATCACGAGCACCCCGCGCTCGCGGAACGTCAGCTCCGCGTCCGGCGTCGTCGGACCGTTCGCGCCCTCGAGCACGATCTTGGCCTTGATGCGCGGGGCGTTGTCGGCCGTGAGCACGTTCTCGAGCGCGGCGGGGATGAGCACGTCGCAATCGAGCTCGAGGCCGGCGGCACTCGGTGTGACGTTCGTGGCGCCCGGGAAATTCAGAATCGAACCGGTGTCGCGCCGATGCGCGAACGACGGCGTCCGGATCGAGTCCCTCGGACGAACTGATCGCGCCCTCGTATTCGGCGATGGCGACGATGAGCGCGCCGGCCTCGCGGCAGAACTTGCGCGGCGTGCGATCCGACGTTGCCGAGGCCCTGGACGACCACGCGCTTGCCGTCGAGTCCCGGCGTGAGGCCCAGCGCCTTCATGTCGTCGGCGACACCGCATGCCTCGCGCAGCGCGAAATAGAGCCCGCGGCCGGTGGCTTCACGCCGGCCGCGCACGCCGCCTTCTGCGATCGGCTTGCCGGTCACGCACGCCAGCCCGTCGAGCGATCCGGGATTGAGCGCCAGGTACGTGTCCACGATCCACGCCATCTCGCGCTCGCCCGTGCCGTAGTCCGGCGCCGGCACGTCGATGCCCGGGCCGATGAAGTTCTTCTTGATCAGCTCGTGCGTGTAGCGCCGCGTGATGCGCTCGAGCTCTTCGACGGTGTACTTCTTCGGGTCGATCTGCACGGCGCCCTTGGCGCCGCCGAACGGCAGATCGACGATCGCGCACTTGTAGGTCATCAGCGCGGCGAGCGCCTTGACTTCTTCCTCGTCGACGAACGGCGCGTAACGGATGCCGCCCTTGGTCGGCAGCTTGTGCTGGCTGTGCTCGACCCGCCAGGCGTTGATGCTTTCGAGCGAACCGTCCGGACGACGGAACGGGAAGGAGAAGCGATAGATGCTGTTGCACGTCTTGATGACGTCGAGCAGCCCCTTCGGATAGTCCGTCGTCGCGGCGGCGCGATCGAAGTACTGGTTGACGAAGTCGAACATGCTGCCGGCATGGGCCATGGAAACTCCTGACGAGTTCGAAGTGAGAAGCCAGAGGTGGAAGTCAGGTGGCTACGCTCCAACGTCTGGCTCGCCCGTCTTGCTGCTGATCATTTCGGTCACTCGGGTCTGAAGCTCCAACGCACCCGCCGCGTAGTCGGTGGACGGAGAAGCGGATCGGCGGACCGAACGTGAGCCGGACACCGCGCCGGCGCAGCCTGAAGCAGCTGGCGCCATTGAAAGGCACGGCCGCGCGGCCAGAGCGGAAACAGGCCGTCGAGCGCCGACCGGCACGACCGGCGCGTCCAGGTGCGCCGCCAGGATCGCGGCGCCCTTGCGAAACGTCTTCACCGCACCGTCGATCGTGCGCTCGCCTTCGGGAAAGAGCATCAGCACCTTGCCGAGGCGAAGTCCCGTCGCCGCGGCGCGCATCGCGTTGACGAGGTTGGCGTCGGGATCGACCGGCACGATGTTGATCGCATGCGCGCCCCATGCCATCACGCGGCGTCTCGAAGTACTCCGCCGCGCCGACGAAGAAGATGCGCCGGAACGCGTGGAAGGGCAGCGCGGCGGCCACGAAGAAGCCGTCGAGATACGTCTGATGGTTCGGGCTCACGATGATCGGCCCCGCGGCCGGGATGTGAGCGCGGCCGGTGACTCGCAGACCGATCAGGAGTCCGATGACGAACGCGGCGATTCGCAGCGCGGCGTAGATGACCGCGGCGCGGATGACTTTCGATCGCGTCAGGTTGTCGACGAGCGCCGGGTCGGGCGGCTCGGCCAGCACCGCGTCCCACGGCAGCCCCTCCGCGTTCGCGGCCGGCGCGTCCGAGGCCGGCGGCGCGGTTCGACGGCCTCGACGAGCTGACGCACGGTGAAGATCGTGGACGCGGACTTCCGGCGCGACACGCCGCCCGCGGCGCGTCTCCAGCATCGTCAGCAGCTCGACGCGCTCCATCGAGTCGAGGCCGAGGTCGAGCTCGAGGTTCGCGTCCGGCGGCACCTCGGTACGGCCGAGATGCGTCGCAATCGCGGCCGTATCGGCCGCGCGGCGTCGCGTCGGCCAGCCAGGCGCGTTCGTCGGCGGTCGCGCGGTCGATCGACCGCGCGGCGCGTCGGTGAGTTGCCGCGCGAGCCGCTCGATCTCGCTCCGCCGCAGCTTGCCGGTCGTGGTTCGCGGCAGCGGCTCGAGCGAGATGTCGTAGCTCAGGATGCGCTTGTGCGCCGGCAGCTGGACGGACAGCCCCTCGATCTCGAACCGCACGAGCTCGCCGAAGTTCACGACGCCGCGCTCGCGCAGGACCTGCTCGTCCGGCACGATCACCGCGTGCAGCCGCTCGGCCGCCGGCTCGCCCGGCCGGCTCAGACCGAGCACGCAGAGCTCCTTGATGAATGGCGACTGCCGGTAGTGCGCTTCGATCTCCTCGGGATAGAGATTCTTTCCCGAGCTGAGGACGATGATTTCCTTCTTGCGGCCGGTGATGTACAGCCGGCCTTCGCGGTCGAGCCGGCCGAGATCGCCCGTGTAGAGCCAGCCGTCGCGAATCGCCTCGGCCGTCGCATCCGGGCGCCGGAAGTACTCGCGCATGACGATGGGCCCGCGGATCAGCACCTCGCCGCTGGGCTCCACGCCCTCGGCTTCGGCGGGCGCCGAGCGATCGACGCTCGATCCGGATCTCGACGCCCGGCAGCGGCTGGCCGACCGACGTCGTGAAGCGATCGCCCGGCCGCACGATCGTGGCGGCGCCGGACGTCTCGGTGAGGCCGTAGCCGTTGAGAGGCTGACGCCCAAGCCGTAGAGGTCGCGGGCGATCGCCGGATCGAACCGCGAGCCTCCGGTGATCAGCAGCCGCATCCGAGGTCCGAGCGCGTGATGCACGCGCGCGAAGACCCGGCGGCCGGGATTCCAGCCCGCGCGATCGCGCAGCACGACGTTCGCCGCGACGAGCGCGCGGAAGAGACGGTGCGCCAGCCGGCCGCGCCGCTCGATCTCGCCGACGACCCGCTGATGGATCAGGTAGAAGAACTGCGGCACGCACGCGAAGATCGTGATCCCCCGCGTTTCGAGGGCGCCGAGCAGCGTCGTCGAGCTGACGGTTTCGAGGAAGACCACGCGTGCGCCGATCGTGAGCGGCAGCAGCAGGTTCGCCATCTCCGCGAGCGCGTGAAACAGCGGCAGCACGCCGAGGACCGACGTCGTCCTCGTTTGCCTTGACGATCGCGAGCACGGCCGCGCGTTCGGCGTCGAGGTTCGCGTGCGTCAGCACGACGCCCTTCGGATCGGCCGTCGTGCCCGAGGTGTACAGGATCACCGCGCGCTTCCGAAAAAGTGGCCGGGTGAATTATCTGGAGGGCGCGGACAAATTCACCCGGCCACTTTTCGGCCAGTGGAACCACCCGCGGCGCTGAGGCGCCCGCGCCGGCAGCCGCCTCGCGCGCCGTGTCGAGAAATCGCGCGCCGGCGAAAAGCACGCGCGCGCCGCTGTCGGCCACGATCGTCCGCACCTGGGCGGACGAGTACCCCGTGTCGAGAGGCACCACCACCGCACCCAGACGGAGGATCGCCGCAAAGGCCGCGACCCACCGCGCGTCGTTGGCGGCCAGAATCGCGACGCGATCGCCGGCGGCGATGCCGGCCGTCTGCGCGAGCCAGGCCGCGATACTGCCGGAATCCTCCAGGAGCGCGGCGTAGGTCGTGACCTGGGACTCGGCCGCTCCGATCCACTCGATGGCCGGCCGCTCGGGAAAGCGCCGTGCTGTATCGGCGATGCGGTCAAAGAAGTTGCTCATACTGGGCGGACCGGACGCGGAGCGCCGCGGCGGATTATAGGCTCCAGCGGGGAGGGCCCCGGACGTTCCGGACTAGAATGGACGTGTCTCTTGCGTCCGTGCCCGTGATCGATCCCTTCTCGCGGTATCTGCAATGGTTCGCTGAAGCCGCGGCGTCCACTGACCTGGATCCCAAGGCTGCCACGCTGGCCACGGTCGGCGCGGACGGCACGCCATCGAGCCGGATGGTTCTGATTCAGTACGTGGATGCCCGCGGCTTCGTGTTCTTCACCAATCTCAGCAGCCGCAAAGCCCAGGAGTTGACGGCGAGGCCGGCCGTCGCGCTGTGCGTGCACTGGCCGCGCATCGAGCGGCAGGTCCGCGTCGAAGGCGATGCGATCCAGGTGCCTGACGACGAAGCCGACCGCTACTTCGCGACGCGGCCACGTGAGAGCCAGATTGGCGCGTGGGCGTCGCGTCAAAGCGAACGGCTATCGGGCCGCGAGGAACTCCTCGCCCGCGTCGCGACATTCGAAATGCGTTTCGCCGAAGCACCGATCCCGCGACCGCCATTCTGGTCCGGCTATCGTGTCGTGCCGAAGCGGATCGAGTTCTGGAGCGGCCAGCCCGGCCGTCTCCACGACCGCGAACTGTTCGAGCGTGACGGCGACGGGTGGCGCACGAGCCGTCTCTATCCATGACCCTGAATCTCCCCCGATGAATCCTAAGAACGATGAATCCGAAGAACGATGAATCCTAAGAACGACGAGCTGCCGCGCTCGCCCGCAGCCGAGCCGGTCGATCACACCGATCGCCCCGCCCAGGAGGCACTGCCGAACCCCGCGGGGAAGTCCGGCAGCCCGATCGCGTCGGGGCCGGGATCGGACACGACGACGAGCGCGCCGGCCGGAAACTCGGACCGGTATCTTCTTGCCGGCCCGAACCCGCGCTTCACCGAAATCATCCTGATCCTTCGCGCGTTCCGCGATTTCATCCGTGGGTTTCGCGTGCTCCACTTCGTCGGTCCGTGTGTCGTCATCTTCGGGTCGGCCAGGTTTGGCGAGGACCATCCGTACTACGCGACCGCCCGCGAACTCGGCCGCCGTGTCAGCCGCCTCGGCTTCACGGTGCTGACCGGCGGTGGTCCCGGCCTCATGGAAGCCGCCAATCGCGGCGCCCGTGACGTCGGAGGCCGCTCGGTCGGCTGCAACATCGAGCTCCCGCTCGAACAGGCGCCCAACCCGTACCTCGATCGCTGGGTGAACTGCCACTACTTCTTCGTGCGCAAAGTGCTGTTGTTCAAGTACTCGTACGCGTTCATCGCATTGCCCGGTGGTCTCGGCACGCTCGACGAGCTCTGCGAGGCGTTGACGCTGATTCAGACGGGCAAGATTCGCGGATTTCCGGTCGTGCTCATCGGCACGAAATATTGGCAGCCGTTCATGGATCTGTTGAACGAGATGCTCGCGGAGGGCGCGATCGGCGAGCCCGACCTCGCCCTGCTCAAAGTCACCGATGACCTGGACGAAGCGATGGCGCACCTCGACCAGAACGCGGTCAGCGCGTTCGGTCTCAAGCGCGTACCGTTCGATCGGCCGAGGTGGTGGCTGGGCGAGGCAGGACTGCCGTTCAAGAACCACCGGCCGGAACCAAAACCGCACCGACCTGAATAAGTTCAAGGTACGACGGTCCGAAGTACGACGGGTCCAGGAACGACCTGGCGCGCCATCTGTTTCTTGTCGGCGACTGATCGCGAGCGAGCGACAGGGAGGGTCGCTGGGCGAAGCCCAGCGGATCTTACGAAGCCGCCATCGCCTCGAGGATCTCGACCTGTTCGGCGGTGGTCGCGGCATCAGCGCAGCGGCGTCGGACCATCGCCTGCCAGACCGGGCAGTCTCCGCAGTCGCTCGACGGTCCGCTCGCGCGCATCGTCCGGTACGGGTATTCGCAAATCCAGATGGCAGTCGGACGACTGCGCTCCGGACCGGCGACGTGAGCCAGGTGACAGGCCGGAAAAGTGAGCACTGACATTTCTTGCATCTCCGTCCACGCGGAGATCTGGCAAGGCGCATGCCCGTTCTCAAAGTCGACACTCACCGAAAAATCCGGCCAATTTCCTGACGGCGCCGGTGCGTGTGGCTGCACGGGCTTGCACTTTTCGAGTGGAGCTACGGGTTTCGTAATCGACGGATTCCGGCCGGACGACTACGTCGCCTACCTCGTTCGGCCAAAGATCGCCGGCTCGCAGCGCGCAGGTCGAGCGGGGGGTCGTCGTAGAAGACGCGCTCCAGGAAGAGGCCGGACGCGGGCGCGGTGAGTCGCGCGGGCAGATCGGACGGCGTCGAGGAGCAGTCGCGCGACGTCGCCGGGCGCAGAGTCCTTCCGCCCGACGTCCGCGAGCACGCCGACGAGCCGCCGCACCATCTTCCAGAGAAAGTGCGAGCCGACGACGCGGATGAGCACGAGCGTCGCCGTCGCGTCGCGACGGCGACCTGCTGCATGAGCACCCGCGTCGACTTCTCGTCCGGGTCGTCGTCGGTGAACGCGCGGAAGTCGGCGAAGCCCGACGCAGCGCTCGCGCCGGCGGCGCGCATGCGCTCGACGTCGAGCGGCTCGCGCACCCACCAGACGAACGGCTTGGCGAACGCCGTGCGGCGCCGCGCGATCTGGTAGAGGTAGCTGCGCGCGACGGCGCTGTGGCGCGCGTGAAACCGCGCGCGGCACGCGCTCGGCCGCGAGCACGTTGATGTCGTGCGGCAGCGCGTCGTTCACGCGCGCGACGAGCGTGGCCGGCGGCAAGCGTCGCGCGCGAGATCGACGTGCGCGACCTGACGCGAGCGCGTGAACGCCGGCGTCGGTCCGGCCCGAGCCGTACGTCTCGACGCTGCCCGCCCCGCGCGACTTCGCGCGAGCGCGCGATTGAGCTCGCCCTGCACGGTGCGTGCGTTCTGCTGGATCTGCCAGCCGCTGTAGCGGGTGCCGGCGTATTCGAGGGTCAGCTTGTAGCGAGGCATGGGGTGACATGAAGCTGAAGCCAGAGTTAGAAGTGACGCGGACGCTTGTCCGGCAAAGCGCCCAGTGCTCTGATCTGACTTCCACTCGAACTGTCATATGGCGAAAGATCGCACCACTCCCGAAGCCGCCGCCGCGGCGTTCGGCGTCGGCAAACTCGCATCGGCACCTGTTCGTGTGCGCGGGCCCGGACTGCTGTCGACCGAGCAGGGCGACGCGACCTGGGACTACGTCAAGCGGCGGATGAAGGAGCTGGACATCACCGGGCCGGACGGGCCGGTCTATCGCACGCGAGTGCAATTGCCTGCGCATCTGCACCGGCGGGCCGATCGCCGTCGTCTATCCGGAAGGCACCTGGTACCGCGACGTCACGCCGGAGAACGCCGAGCGGATCATCCAGGAACACCTCGATCGGCGGCCGCGTCGTCGAGATCGTGTGCTTCGCGCGAGAATCCGCTGTTGCCGTGCCGGACGGAACCGGATAAGCTCTAAGCGATGGAAAGCCGCGCCGGTCGTCAAGGCCTGGGGACTGATCCTCGCCGGGTATCAGCCCGAATCTTTCGATCGAAATCACGCGCGAGTGTCCGCTGCGGTGCCCGGGCTGCTACGCCTACGGCGACACGCATCTCGGCGGCGACGTCGTGCTGCGGCAGCTGGCCGACTACAAGGGACAGGAACTCATCGACGGCGTGCTCGACGTCGTCGCGCCGCTACAAGCCGCTGCATCTGTCGATTGTCGGCGGCGAGCCGCTCGTGCGGTTCCGCGAGCTCGAGGTGCTGCTGCCGAAGCTCACCGCGCATGGGCGTGCACACGCAGGTCGTCACGAGCGCCGTGCGGCCGATTCCGGAGAGCTGGGCGAACATGCCGCAAGCTTCAGGTCGTGCGTGTCGATCGACGGGCTGCAGCCCGAGCACGACGTGCGCCGCGCGCCGGCGACCTACGATCGCATTCTGAAGCACATCAAGGGGCAGCACGTCACGGTGCACTGCACGATCACGCGGCAGCAGTCGCGGGCCGGGCTACGTCACCGAGTTCACGGACTTCTGGGCGCCGCTGCCGGACGTCAAGCGCATCTGGTTCAGCCTCTACACGCCGCAGAAGGGCGAGCAGTCGCCGGAGATGCTGCGCCGCGAGGATCGCGCAGCGCGTCGTCGACGAGATCACCGGCGCTCTACGCGACGCGAGCCGAAGCTGCACGACATGATTCCGTCGGTGCGTGCGCGGCTATCTGCACGCCGCCGCAGAATCCGGACGAGTGCATCTTCGCGAAGACGACGGCGTGCCTGTCGGCGGACCTGAAGCGGGCGATCACGCCGTGCCAGTACGGCGGCGATCCGGACTGCACGCAGTGCGGCTGCATGGCGTCGGTCGGCCTCGGCGCGCGTCGGCGACTACAAGCTCGGCGGGCGTGATGCCGCTGCGGACGATTTTCGACGCGTCGCTCAAGGTCGGCGGCGGCGATGCGGAAGCTGCGCGGCGAGCCGAACGGCCACCGCGTCGGCGGCCGAGCCGCGCTCGGCGACGCCCGACGGACGCGCGCACGGTGTGATAGATTTGACGGCTGTGCGCCCGTAGCTCAGTTGGATAGAGCGCCGGGCTTCGAACCCGTAGGTCGGGGGTTCAAGTCCCTCCGGGCGCACCACGTCGCTACGCGACGTGCGGAAGTTCGAAGTTCGAAGTTCGAGTTCGGCGCGGCGACCGGAGTCGTGCGCCCGTAGCTCAGCTGGATAGAGCGTTGGCCTCCGGAGCCAAAGGTCGCAGGTTCGAATCCTGCCGGGCGCACCAACCTTCGCGCGCAGTGCGCGGCGAGCTGCCAGAAGTTCGAAGTCGAACTTCGAGTTCAGGCCAGTCGCTCTGAGTTCTACGTTGCGAAGTTCGAAGTTCGCCACACTCCGTGGGCCCGTAGCTCAATTGGCAGAGCAGCAGACTCTTAATCTGTTGGTTCTCGGTTCGACTCCGAGCGGGCTCACCAAATTCTCCGTGATGGAGGTCCCGGTGTTCTTGTCGCTCCTCAGGCGACGAGCGCCTTGGCCGGATTGACCACCTCGTAGCCAAGGACGTTGGCGACCGCTCGGTAGGTGACCATGCCACGGCAGACGTTGAGCCCCGCAGCAAGTTCGGATTGTCGCCTCATGCCTTCCCGGTGCCACTGCCGGCCAGCTCCAGCGGCATAAGGCAGCGTCGCGTTGTTGAGCGCAAAAGTCGACGTGCGCGGCACCGCGCCCGGCATGTTGGCGACGCAATAGTGAACGACGCCGTCGACGACGTAAGTCGGTTCGCGTGCGTCGTCGGCCGCGAAGTCTCGAAGCAACCACCCTGATTGATCGCCATGTCGACGATCCCGAAGGTCTGCACGATGGGACGCCAGTCCGCGATGAGGGACGCCAGCACCGATGAGCGTTCCTGCTGGGCCTTCTGGCCCTCCTCGGTCTCCGCGATCCCGCGTCGCAGGAAGTAGCCGACAATCAGGAACAGGACGCTTCCGACAAACGGGATGCGCCAGCCCCACGCATTGACCTGATCGGGCGTGAGCGTGGCGTTGATCAGGCCGCCGGTGGCGGCCCCCATGATGAAGCCCAGCGTGACGCCCGCGGCGGTTGAACTGCTGACCAGGCCGCGTATGAGGGGCGACGACAACTCGGTCGTGTAGACCATCGATCCGGTGAACTCGCCGCCGAGCGAAAAGCCCTGAACTACCCGCATGGCCATCAGGAGGAGCGGCGCCGCCAGCCCGATCTGTTCGTAGGTCGGCAGCAAGCCCAGGATTAGCGTAGAGGCGCCGATGAGTGAGATCGAGAGGGTGAGGAGTGCACGCCGGCCGCGAGGATGTTGCCAATGAGTCCAGCCAGTACCGTGCGGACCGGGGACTGCTTGCCGTTCGAATTCATGACTCGTTCCACTACCCTGACGGTAATCGTGGGGCATTCTACGCGATAGAGATATGATTCACCGTTCACCCGCCTGGTTAACGGTGATGGCTGGCGGCTGCAGGAACACCGCCGAAGGGTTTGCCTCTCGCCGACGGAGTTCGTT
>CAWBZK010000006.1:0-311809 GCA_963793255.1 uncultured Acidobacteriota bacterium | reverse complement strand
GAAGGTTGCCCGCTGTAGCGGGGACCTCGACGGGATCCACGTGGCAGCCCGCACCTTCCCGAAGCGGAGCCAGAGCTGAGCCGAAGACAAAGCTGCAGCGCTTCCCGAATGCGCGACGCTTGATCACGCCCCAGCCGGCCGGCCGGTCGCGGCCTGCGACGGTCCCGACGCACCCCCACCAGGCGTTCATCTGGCGATAGCCGCAGCTCTCGAGCAGTACGACGGCGACGAGGAGCACGAGATCGCGGCCGCCCATGTATCGTTGTGTCGCGACGTCGCTCATGAGGAGCGCGAGCAGGGTCACGGCTGCGCCGAACAGCACCGACACGGCAATCATCGCCACGAACATCTGCCAGTTGAGCAGACCGAGCAGGGCCGCTCCCGCGGTCACGCCGTACCCGCCGATCTCGAGCAGCGGGCCGAGCCCCTCGAACACGAGAATGTAGGGGAGCACGCCGAGCCCGACGACGCCGAAGCGGGGGTTCCCGACAAGCTGTCGGTTTCGCCACAGCACCTGGAGCAGGCCGCGGCGCCACCGGTACCGCTGCGATCTCAGCGAACGCCAGTCTTCCGGCGCCTGGGTCCAGCCGAGCGGATTGGGATCGAATGCGATTCGGATCGGCTCGCCGCGCGCGCGGAAGTGCCGCTGCAGTCGTATCGTGAGATCCATGTCCTCGCCGATGGCCGCGCGGTCAAAGCCGCCGACGGCAATCACGGCTTCGCGGCGAAACAGGCCGAACGCGCCCGAGATCAGCACCACGCCGTTCGCCGCGGCGCAAGCCAGCCGGAACAGCAGAAAGGCCCGCATGTACTCGACGATCTGAAACCGCGCCAGCCAGCTTCGCGGCAGCGCGACCGCCATGATGCGGCCGTTCTCGATGCGGCAGCCGTTGCTGAGCGCGATGTTGCCGCCAACCGCCACCGTCGACGGGTCTTCGAGGAACGGAATCACCGCCCGGCTCAACGCGTCGGGCTCGAGCAAGGTATCGGCGTCGATGCTCAGCACGAGCGTCCCGGATGCCGCATTGAACCCGGCGTTCACCGCGTCCGATTTGCTGCCACCGTTCACCTTGTCGACGACGACGAGCGCGGGCTCCGTGGTCGACCGGTACATCCCCCGCACCGCCGCGGTCTTCAACGGCTGCGCGAACGCCGCCGGCGCGGGCACGAGCTGAAACGTGTCGGCCAGCGCGGCCAGCGTGCCGTCGGACGACCCGTCGTTCACGACGATGATCTCCCGCGCCGCGTAGTCGAGCAGCAGGAGCGCGCGCACGCTCTCGACGATCGTGAGCTCCTCGTTGTACGCCGGCACGATGACGGACACGAGCGGCGGCGAGGTGAGGCGAGCGGCCAGCGCGCGGGCGTGTCGCCGGTGCCGCACCCGGTGACGCCCGAGGAACAGCAGGGCGATCGGGCTCATCGCCATCTGCGACGCGTTCCACAGCGCGAAGTAGACGATGACCGCCACGCTGAAGACGGCCAGCGCGGAGCTGGCGGTCTCCGTCAGCATCGTGCGCCCATCGGCGACAGCATCTGGCGCGCGAGCAGTCCGGCGAGATCGGAGCGCGACGCCCGCGCCTGCAGCTCGAACATGCCGGCGCTGCCCATCGAGCGGAGCGACTGCGCCGCACGCACGGCCACCGGCCAGACGTCGTCGAGGTGCCGGCCGAGGTGCACGGCGGCATCGCCCGAGCCCGTCCAGCCCGTTCAAGGCGTACGCGGCCATCGCGCGTACAGCTTCGTCGGCGCTCTCGAGCGCCTCGATCGCCAGGCTGGCCGCCTCGGCGTCCACGCCCACGTGGGCGAGCGCTTCGAAGGCGGCGGCGCGGACCTCGGGACGCGCGTCGTGCGTCCATCGCGCGAGCACCGGGCGCGACCGGCGCGTGCCGCAGATCGCGAGCGCGCTGCGCGTAGTTGACCAGGTGCGCGGCGTCGACCTGCGACAACTCGAGCAGGAAGTCCTCGCACTCCGGCCCGAACGCCGCGAGCGCGGCCAGCCGGCGGGCGGGGTGCAGCGACGCGTCGTGCAGTCGCACGACGACCGCGGGAAGCGAGGTGACGTCGCGCAGGTAGGTCAGCGCGTCCAGCGCCGCGGCGCGGACGTCGGGATGCGGGTCGTCGAGCGCGGCGACGACCGCCGCCGTGTGGTCGCGCAGCTGCGAGCACTCCCAGCGCGCGAAGCGCGACGGCGCGGCGCCACCACAGCCAGCTGCGCAGGTACCGGTCGGCGATCGGGATGAACGACAGCGCGCCGACGATCGCGCGCGTGCGCGCGATGCGAGCAGGATCGCGATCGTCGATGAGCGGCTCGATGAGGAGTCTGGCGACGGCGAGGCGGTGCCGCGCCGGGGCCGCCACGAGCCGCCCGACCGCCGCGTCGTCTCCCGCGAGCGCGCGGCGGACGAGCGGGCCGTACCGGTCCTCGATGTGCACGCGCCGCGCCCGCACCAGCGCAGACACGGCGCGCTCGACGACGACGATGGCGGTCATCGCGAGCGCGAGCCTCACCGACACCCACAGCAGGAGGCGCGCAACGGACTTCGCCGTCCAGCGATGTTCCTGGCATGTGTCACTCGAGGCTGTGAGCAGCCGGCATCCGGCAAGGCATTCTAGCGCGACCATTCTCCAGGCCTCACAATCCCGCGTGCATCGCCGATGACGATGCTCGTCGAGCTGGTCAGCCGCAGCGATAATCTCAGAGTCAGCGAGAACCATGCGAACCGCCAGTCTCCTTTTCCTGTCGTGCCTGCTCGCGGCGCCCCTGTGCGCCGCGGGCCAGGACGACATCCTGAAGAAAGCGCGCGCGGCTGCGACGTCGGGACACCGCGAGGAAGCGCTGAGCATGCTGGAGACGCATCTCAGCGAAGCGCCGCGCGACGTGGACGCGCGGCTGCTCTACGGTCTGGTGCTCTCGTGGGAAGGCCGATACGACGAGGCGCGTCCGGTCCTGCAGCAGGTGCTGACGCAGGCGCCCGCCTACACCGATGCGCGCGTCGCGCTGATGAACGTCGAGTACTGGTCGGGCCATTCCGCCGCAGCGCTCGAGCAGGCCGATCGGATTCTCGCCGACTCAGCCCGGCAACGTCACCGCCCGCGCGGTTCGCGATCGAATCGAGGCGGCGAACCGTCCGTGGTGGGCCGCGACGACCTACACGCTCGACGCGTTCGACGATGGAACGGACCCGTGGCAGGAGGTCTCGGCGTCGCTGACGCGCCGGACCGCCGTCGGCTCGCTGATCGTGCGCTGGAACCACGCCGAACGATTCGGACTGCGGGACAACTTCTTCGACGCGGAGTTCTACCCGCGGTTCAGGCCCGGCACGTACGCCTTCGTCGGCCTCGGCGTGGCGCCGGAATCGGCACCTTCCCTGTATCCCCGGTATCGCGTGGCCTTCGACCTGTATCAGTCGCTCGGCCGCGGCTTCGAAGCGTCGGGCGGTGCGCGCTACATGGACTTCTCCGCAGCTCACGCAGATTTACGTCGGCACGCTCACGAAGTACGTCGGCAACTGGATGTGGACCGGAAAGCTCTACTACGTCCCCGGCGAAGGCGACCTCCATTCGAACACCTACGTCGGCGGGTTCCGCCGCTACTTCGGCGGCGACGGGACCAGCTACCTCGGGCTCAACTACAGTCACGGCTTCAGCCGTGAAGAGGTCCGCAGCGTCCAGGATCTGGCGACGTTCAACTCCGATACGGTCGCGCGGAGAGTTCGACGTGCTCCTCGGCTCGCGCACGCGCCTCTCCGGCAGCGCCGGCGTGAGCCACCAGGAGCGTCCCAACCGCTCGCCTGTCTGGCAGACGACGATCACCGCCGGTCTCTCGGTGCAGTTTCTGACATGACGGCCGCGGCGCGCCTTGCCGGCGGCGCGCTCGTGCTGATCGCCTATGCGTGGGCGTTGAAGCCGTCGCCGGCGGCGGTGTCGCCGGCGGCCGATCGATCGGACGCCGACGTCGAGCGATGGCTCGCGCTCAGCAACGACGCGTACGCCGCGGGGCGCTATGCCGACGCGCTCGAGCCGACGTCCCGGCTGGTGGACGCGCTTTCCGACCCAGCAGGTCTACGCCGAGCGGCTCGCGCGCATCTTCGGAAAACTGAACCGCGCGGCCGACGAAGCGGCGGCGTGGGAACGCTTCATCGACGTCTCGCCGACGCCGGTCGACGCCTGTCCGGCGATCGGCAACGCGTACGCGCGTGCGGGCGAGCCGCAGAAATCACTCGAGGCGTTCGAGCGGTGCGTGTCGTTCGATCCGCGCAACAGCGAGCAGCTGTTTTTCCTCGGGCTCGCCTACGAGCACGCGGGCCGGACTGCCGACGCGCTGGATCGCTACTCGAAGGCCGCGGCACTCGATCCGTCGAGCGCCGACGTCCAGCTCGGTCTCGCTCGCCTTGCCCTTCGCGCGAACAAGGTGGCCGAGGCGGGGCGGGCGGCCGACGCCGTGCTCGCGCGCTTTCCGTCCAACGCCGACGCGCTGCTGGTGGCCGGACTGGTGGCCGAGCGGCAGGGCCGGCAGCAGGACGCACGGACGTATCTCGAGCGTGCGCTCGCGGCGGCCGAGGACTACGTCGACGTTCACATTGCGCTCGGCCGGGTCGAGGCCGGCGCCGGCCGTCGCGCCGAGGCGCGGCGTCACTTCGAGCGCGCGCTCGAACTGGATCCGTCGAGGCGCGCGGAGCTCGCGGTCTGGCTCGAGCGCGTCGCCGCGAATCGCTGATGCGAATCGTCTGGAGCCGCGCGATCGCCGGCGTGTTCTGGTTCGCCACGGCGGCGTACTGCCTGCTGAGCGCCATTCCGTTCGCGTCGGAGCAGTTCCTCAAGCCGCAACTCGTGCCGGCGCTCGTCACGTTCGCGGAACGGCACGCCTGGATCTCTCTCGCCGCGCTCGCCGCCTGCGCGGCGGCGCTTGCGCCCTGGCTGCGGTCGGGCCATCGAGGCGCGCGCGCGTTCATCGCCGCGTGGGCGCTGGCCGGCGTGGCGCTGTTCTTCGCGCCGCTGTCGCAGCTCGAGCCGTCGGCGGCCGCGCTGGCGCTCGCGCTGCTGTCGCTCGTGCCGCCCGCGTGGATCGCCCTGATGGATCTTGCCCCGGCGCGCTCCGAGCCGCGCGCGGATGCCGCCGGCGCCGACGCGGTGTCCCGCGACTTTGCGGCCTGCGCGCTCGCGGCGCTCGCCGTGACGCTGACGCACGCCCTGTCGGCGCTGCCGTTTGTGTTCCCGCTCGGCGTGCGGAGCGCGGGGCTCGGAGTCCTGCGCAGCCTGCTGCTGCACCTCGTCGTGTTCTCCGGCGTCTTTGCCGCGATCTGCGTCGTCCGCGGCACTCTCGCGGCTGATCTCGCCGCGCGCCGTCGTCGAGGCATGGCTCGCGCGAGGCGTCCTCGCGATCGCGCTGGCGCTCTTCCTCTCGCGCGTCGTGCTCCGGCCGGTCGCGCTCGTCGGCGTGCGCGGGGCGCTCGTGGCAGCGGCGTTCGGCGCGGCCCTGGCGGCGGCGTTCGGCCCGCGGGCGACGGGAGCCGGGCCGGGCCTGGACCAGGCGCTGAGCGGCCTCGTTCCTCGGTGGGCGACGCGGTCGCGCGCCGCCGCGATCGGCTGGCTCGCGGTGGCCGCCATCGCGGTCTGGCTGGTCGAACGGCAGGCGGCGAAGTCCGACTGGAACTTCGTCGTCGCCAAGAGCGCCGCGATGGCGTCCTGGCTGATCGCGCTGGCCGCGGCCCTGCGCATCCTGCCGATTCGGACGCCGCGCGCCGGCGTCGTCCCGTTCGCGCTGTGCTTCGTCCTGCTGGGCCTGAACGCGGCGGTGTCACGCGTGGGCGACGCCGCGGCGCAGGCGGCCGAGGTCTGGAAGGGGCACGACGCGTCGATCCGGTTGATCGCGGATGCGCTCGCGCCGCCCGCGTCGGTGTCCGACACCGGGCTCGTCGATTTTCTCCAGCTGCACACGAACATTCCGCGCAGCACGCACGTCGCGCCGGTGACGATCGATCTGGCCGCGCTCGACGGCGCGCCCGCCGCCGTGCGGCCGCACATCTTCGTCTTCGTCGTCGACAGCCTGCGGCGCGACTACGTGTCGCCGTACAACCCGTCAGGTGACGTTCACGCCCGCGCTCGAGCGCTTCGCGCGCGAGAGCACGGTGTTCGAGCGCGCGTTCACGCGCTACGGCGCCACCGGCCTGTCGGTGCCGTCGCTGTGGGTGGGAGGCCTCGTGCTGCACAAGCAGTACGTGACGCCGTTTGCGCCGATGAACACGCTCGCCAGGCTGCTGGAGCACGAGCAGTACGCGCAGTGGATCAGCATGGACAACATCCTCGACGTCATCCTGCCGCCAAGCGCCCGGCGCTCGCCGCTCGATGCCGACGTCCAGGTTGCCGACTTCCGTCTGTGCCGCACGCTCGGCGAGATCCGCGGCCGGCTCGATCGGCTGAAGGCCGGCGGGCCGCCGACGTTCGTCTATTCGCTCCCGCAGGACGTCCACATCGCCGCGATCACCCGCGAGGGAGCGGCGCCCGTCGACGGCGCATCGTACGGGGCGTTCTACGCGCCCTACGCGTCCCGCGTCCGCCGGCTCGACGCGTGCTTCGGCGAGTTCATCGACGATCTGAAGTCACGCGGGCTGTTCGACCACAGCCTCATCGTCGTGACCGCCGATCACGGCGACTCGCTCGGCGAGCAGGGGCGGATGGGGCACGCGTACACGATCTTTCCGGAGATCCTGCAGGTGCCGCTGATCGTGCATCTGCCGTCGGCGTGGGCGGGCGTCCGCGCCGACACGTCGGCGCCGGCCTTTACGACCGATCTCACGCCAACGCTGTACGCGCTGCTGGGCCATGAGCCGCGGCCGCCGGCGGCCTTCTTCGGGCGTCCGCTGTTCCGCAAGGGCGGGCGCTCCGGCGCCGCCGCGATCGACGGATCCGCAGGTGGTCGCGTCGAGCTATGGGAGCGTGTACGGCGCGCTGCTCGACGACGCGCGTCGCCTGTACGTCTTCGACGGCATCGCCCTGCGCGAGTACGCGTACGAGCTCGATGGCACGGGCGCGGGTCGCGCGACGGCGATCGCGGACGAGGACCGCGTGCGCGGTCAGCGCGCCATTCGCGAGACTGTCGAGGGGATTGCGCGGCTGTATCGCTATCGCCAATGACGCGCCAAGGAACCATCGGCCGGCTTTCGGGCGCGCCGTTCTTGACTTGACCCAACCTCCGTGCCTAGACTGAGCCCCGGAACCAGCACTTACGCAAGCTTTTAGAGGCACCTGCCTCCCTGGCAAAGGACCAATCATGCCTAGTGGCACGATTGCACGGCTGTTGATCGACAAGGGTTTTGGGTTCATTCGGGACGAAAGCGGCGTCGAGCACTTCTTCCATCGCTCCGCGGTTCGCGGCGCAGTGTTCGAGTTGCTGCGCGAGGGCCAGCGGGTCGAGTTCTCCAACGAGGACTCGCCGAAAGGGCCGCGCGCAGCCGACGTTCGACTGCTCGACAGCTAGCGATCCCGCGTTCAGGGCCGGAACCGCTCCATCGCGGTGAACGTCCGGCCAATCTACCTTCCCTACTCGCGTCGCGACGAACTGGCGCCCGCTGAGGGTCGTCGTCTTTTTTCGTCAGCGAAGCAGATTCGACAACGCCGACCAGAGGCCTTCGCGCCGCACCACTCCGTTTGCGCCGATGCGCAACCATGTCGCGCCAGCGGCTCGGCCGAAGACCCGGTCGCCGGTCAACGCCAGCCATCCGGTCCCAGTCTTTTCGGTCGCGTGACGCAGCGCTTCTCCAAGCGACCGACGCTCTCCCTCGTCGCGAATCGCCGCGGTCGGGTGTTCGAGGAGGACGAGTTGTGGCCCGGGCGCCAGCGCTCGGGCGAGGTGAACACGCACTAGCTCGGCGGGCGTGAGCGTGGACGCCTTCGCGTCGAGACGGCTGGACGGCAGGCCGACGCGTTCGGCCAGCACCTCGACCGCCGCGCGCGTCTCGGCGGACATCGGATCGATCGTGAGCGTCAGCGGTAACGCGAGATTGGCCGCAATGGGCAGCGGGCCGATCAGGACGGCGCGCGCGGTGACAATGCCGAACCGATCGAGCGACGCCAACCAGTCGGTGTCGGTCGCGATATCGCGCGTGTCGTGCCCGTCCACGCGAACCGTGCCTTGTTCCGGCAGTGACGCGCCGGTAATCAGGTTGATCAGGATCTCGGCAGCCCCGGTGTTGAGGTCCGGAAGCGCGACGCGATCGGACGCCCGGATCGTCAGGTCACGAATGACGAGCGGTAGGGGTTCGCCGAAGTGCTTCTGAATCCCCGTCATCGCGATGAGGGGACGGTGTTCCGATGTCACGGCCGTTTGGCGCGGGCGCGATCCGCGAGGGCCGCGAACGCCTCCTCAGAAATACCGAGGCGGCCGAGACTGGCGGCGCGTCCGGTCCCCGGGCCGTGGTAGTCAGACCCGCCCGTCATCAGCAGGCCGAACCGCGCGGCGAACTCCTGGTAGCGAGCGATATCCGACGCGCCGTGATCTGGGTGGAAGACCTCGATCGCGGGCATGCCGGCCTCAACCATCGTCGGAATGATTTCGTCGAGCTTCATCTTGCCGGGGTGCGCGATCGCGGCGAGCCCACCCGCCTCGTCGATCAACCGGACCACGTCCGCCGGCGAGGCGCCGATCCGTTCGATGAACGCCGGGGCGCCCGGCGACAGGTATCGATCGAACGCCTCAGGAATATCGCGAACGTGCCCCGCCGCGATCAGCGCGGCAGCGACCAGCGGCCTGCCGGGCGACTTCCCCGGTTGGGTCGCTGCGGCGGTCAGGGCCACCCGGTCCACCGGGGCCCCGAGCGCCTCGAGGCGATCGGCAATCTCGATCACGCGTCGCCGCCGATCCTGCCGCTGCCGCACAAGAAATTCGTTCAGGCTGATGCTGAGCGGATCGACGAAGTAGCCGAGGACGTGCACGTCGCGTCCGGCATGGACGGCCGTGATCTCGATGCCGGCCACCGCCAACACGCCGGCCGCCTCGGCCGCCGCAACGACGTCCGGCACGGCGGCCACCGTGTCGTGATCGGTGACGGCCAGCTTGGTGATGCCCGCGGCGACCGCCTCGCGCACGAGCTCGACCGGGGTCGAGCGTCCATCCGACGCAGTGGTATGGAGGTGGAGGTCGATCACGCGGTGCGCGGCCGCCGCTTCGCCGTTCCGCCGCGCCGCTCACGTTCGCGGAGGGAACGGTACTCGCGCACGAGCAGCTCGCAGTGCTCGCGCTCCTCGTCGGCGAACTCCAGGAAGATGCGCTTGCCTTCCGACTCCTCGAAGCGATCGCCGTAGCGTTTGAAGAAGCGATGCGACGCGCGCTCGCAGCGAATGCCGATGCGAAGCGCGTGGCGATCGCCGGCGCCCTTCTTCGTCAGCTCGTCCGCGCCGGCGGCGAACAGGCCGTTGACGGCGCCCTTGAAGAACAGAAACGTCGGCTGCGCCTCGAGCGCAGGATCGGCGGCGATGAGCTCACGATATCGCGCTTCGAGCTTGCTCAGATGTTCGCGCTCTTCGGCGGCCAGCCGCTCGAAGAGCGTGCGCCCGCGGCGGTCGCGGGCGATCTTTGCGGCGCGGGTATAGAACGTGAGGCCGCTGCGTTCGGTGGCAATCGCCATGCGCAAGGCGTCTCGCGCGAACACTGAGTCGATTCGAGGACTGGCCGCTTCGGCCGGGCGGCCGGCTCGACAGGCCTCGCACGTGCCGTAGATCTGCAGCACGCTCTCCTCGACCTGGAACGTGCGCGCCTGGGCCACTTCGTCGATGAGTGATTCGATGTCCGAGCTCAGGAACTCGAACGACTGCTTGCAGCGCCGGCAAATCAGGTGGAAATGCCGCGGGTGCCGGTAGGCATGCTCGAAGCGGAACCGGCCTTCGCCGAAGTCCACCTTCCGCGCGATGCCGGCTTCGGTCATCCACTGGAGCGTCCGGTAGATGGTCGCGCGGCTGATCCGTGAGTCCCGGGCCCGGACCGCGTCCACGAGCTGGTCCGGGCTGATGTGCCCGTCCTGCTCCAGGAACACGCCGACGATGACGTCGCGCTTGCCGGAACGCCGGCTGCCGGACGGTCGGTGCCGTTCGACGAACTCAGTCGGAGACTGCATGGACGCCGGCCTCTAGCCGGCGAGGACGGCTAGGCGCTGAACGACGAACCGCAGCCGCAAGTGGACTTGGCGTTCGGGTTCTTGATCGTGAAGCCGCCGCCCATGTTGTTGTCGATGAAATCGACCTCGGCGTTCTTGAGGTAGCGGAGGCTCACCGGATCCACGAGCAGGCGGACGCCGTTCACTTCGAACACCTGATCCGACTCCGGATCCCCGCTGCCCTCGTCGATCATCAAGCCGTACTGGAATCCAGAACAGCCGCCACCCTGGACGAAGACCCGCAGGCCGGAACCGAGCTTGTTTTCCTCGGCCAGCAGCGCAGTGATTTTCTCGGCGGCTGTTTCGGTCACGTGAATCATGCTTTGATTATACGGGCGATTTGGCCGTTCCTGCGAAAAGGGGTCTGACCCTGACCGGACGCATCCTCTCCCGTGACGCCACCGTCTTTGCGAGCCCAGGCACGGAGGCCTGGGCCAGTGTCACAACCCGGCTCGGCTGGGTTGACGCCCCCACAGCCATGGCCAGCCGGGTGGCGGACGTCGAGGCTTTCGCCGCCGACGCCCTCCAGAGCGGTCTGACCGATCTCTACCTGCTCGGGATGGGCGGGAGCAGCCTGTGCGCCGAGGTCCTCCGCGACGTTCCCATGGCCCGCCGGCCGGGCGGGAACCTGACCGTCCTCGACACGACCGACGAGCGGGCCGTCCAGGCTGTGACCACCAACCTCGTTCCGGAGCGGTCGCTCTTCATCGTCGCGAGCAAGAGCGGATCGACGATTGAGGTGTCCTCGCTCGAGCGTCACTTCTGGAGCGTGATGAGCGCGGCCCTTCCGACTTCGGCGGGCCGGCACTTCGTGGCCATCACCGATCCCGACACGGCGCTCGCCGCGCGCGCCGGGCGCATGGGCTATCGGCAGACGTTCCTCAACCCGGCGGACATCGGCGGCCGCTTCTCGGCGCTCTCGCTGTTCGGCCTCGTGCCGGCGGCGCTCATGGGTCTCGACGTCCGCGCGCTCCTCGCGTCGGGCGAGAGAATGGCCGAACAGTGCCGGACCGAGGGCGACAACCCAGGCCTCGCCCTTGGGACGTTCATGGGCAAGCAGGCCGCGTCGGGCCGGGACAAGCTGACGCTGCTTCTGCCGCCGGCGCTCGAACCGCTTGGCGTGTGGATCGAACAACTCGTCGCCGAGAGCACGGGAAAAAATGGCCGCGGCGTGCTGCCGGTCGTGGGCGAACCCGCCGGTCTCGCGACCGAGTACGGACGGGACCGGGCGTTCGTGATCGTGACGTCAGCCGATGGGACGGACGCGGCTGCGACCGGCAACTCCCTCGAAGCCGCCGGTCATCCGGTCTTCCGCATCACGACGACGGCCGCCGAGCTCGGCGGTGAGTTCTTCCGTTGGGAAGTCGCGACGGCGGTCGCGGGCGCCGTGCTCGGCGTGAACCCGTTCGACGAGCCCAACGTGAAGGACGCCAAGCAGCGCACGCAACGCCAGCTGGACACGTTCACGGCGCGCGGCATGTTTCACCTCGCACCGCCGCTCGCGAAGGTCGGCGGCCGCGGCCGCCGCGAGCACCGGGGCGCCGCGCCGGCAGGCGGCCGGTACGTGGCGATCCTGGACTACGTGAGCGCCGATGCGACGCGCGGCGCGACGATCGATCGCGGCCGCCGCGAGCTGCGGCAGCGCACGGGACTGGCGAGCACGTACGGCGTCGGTCCGCGGTACCTCCATTCGACCGGCCAGTACCACAAGGGTGGACCGAACACCGGCATGTTCCTCCTGATCACGGCGACTGACGCGACCACGACGCCGGTGCCCGGCGAGCCGTATTCCTTCCGCACGCTCAAAGAAGCGCAGGCGCTCGGTGACTTCGAAGCGCTCGTCGCCGCAGGACGCACGGTCATCCACTACCACCTCGACGATCCGGCGGCGGACTTCGACGCCGCCATCGAAGCCGCCCTCGAGGAGATCCGCTAGGCCGTGCGCGCCATCGTCGTCCTTCCGGCGCTGGCGCTCTTCCTGGCCGCCGAAAATGCGTCGGGTGAGTTTCACGTGCTTCGTGAAACTCACCCGGCGCATTTTCAGGACGCCCGGCAATCGGCGCTTGTTTCCGCCGGAAGACCTGGCCATCCTCGAGAGCCCCGACCGCGACGAGTGGCAGCAGCCTGAACGCATCATGGACGCGCTGCAAATTGCGGACGGGTCGCGCGTCGCCGACATCGGCGCCGGCGGCGGCTGGTTCACGGTCCGGCTGGCCCGACGCGTCGGGCCGAACGGGCGCGTCTATGGCCAGGACGTTCAGCGCGAGATGGTCGACTCGATTCGGCGCCGGGCCGCCGACCAGGGCCTCACGAACGTGGAGACGGTGCTCGGCGGGATCAGCGACCCGAAGCTTCCGGCGGGACTCGACGCCGTGATCATCGTGGACACGTATCCCGCCATCAGCGATCCCGTCCGCGTCCTCGCTTCTGTTCGTGCCGCACTCAAACCGGCGGGCCTCGTCGGCATTGTCGATTTCACGAAGGACGGCGCCGGTGGTCCGGGCCCGGCTCTGAGCGAGCGGCTCGACCCGGACAAAGTGCGGCGCGACGCCGAGGCCGCCGGACTGACCTTTCGCGCGCACCATACGTTCCTTCGCTACCAATACCTGCTCGTGTTCGGAAAGTAGCGCGGTGCCAGACCACATCCTCCTCGTCGAGGACGAGTACGCCCTGCGCATGACGCTCGGTGACCGCCTCCGCAAGGCGGGCTACGTGGTGGACTGCGCCGCGGACGGCGACGAAGGTCTGGGCAAGGCCACGACCGACCCGTTCGACCTCATCATCCTGGACTTGATGCTGCCGAAGCGCGACGGGCTCACCGTCTGCCGCGACATCCGATCGGCCGGCCTCATCACGCCGATCCTGATGCTCACTGCGCGCGGACGCACGGTCGACAAGGTGGACGGGCTCAAGATCGGTGCCGACGACTACGTCACCAAGCCATTCAAGATGGCAGAGCTCTCTATGCGACGAGCGTCGTCATCGGCGCCTTGCTCTACCCGCGCTACCGGATCGATGTGCGGCCGCTGCTCGAGGACATGCAGCTGCGCGCGGCCAATGGCTTGTTCGAAACGAAGGAGCACTTCGCGGCGGTAGGGCTCGGACTCCTGCCGGCGTACTGGCTGTTCTGGCGTCAGCCGCTCGCCCCGGAACACGCGTCGACGCGGAAGTACATGACCTGGATTCTGGCTTTCACGGCCTGGTTCAACTTCCTCGTCGGAGAACTCCTGAACAACATCCGGGGGATGTTTCCGTGAGCCAGTACGCCCGACTCAAGGTGTTCTCGATTCTCTACGGCGTCATCTACACCGGCGCGTTCCTGTACAGCGAGACATGCCAGTGTGCCTGGTTCCGGTATTACCCGGTGCTGGGCACCTTCTCACGCCATCCGCTGCCGCTTGCGGAGGCTGGACTGCCCATCAACTGGTACAGCTGGCTTCTGATCGGGTTTCTTGGCGCCGCAGTCGGTGCGGTCGCCACGCCGTCCAAGCTCGCGGAACGCATCCCGCACTCGTGGGTGTGGGGCGTCGCGGCCGCGACGCTCGTCGTGATCATGGTCTACGAGCGACGATGGTTTTACTGAGGCTTGGGGCTTAGGGCTGGCCAGAACAGTGGAAGCAACTCGGCGGGCCGCAGACTACGTCGTGGCCGTAGGCCCTGAGCCTTGAGTCCTGAGCCTGACCGGACGCCCTCTGCGTTAGTTGAGGCGTCTACCGAGCAGTCGCCAGGCCTGCGGAAGGATCATCGCGGCGGCGGCGACCTTCAGCACGTCCAGCACGAGGAACGGCGCAATGCCGGCGGCGACGGCCGCTCCAGGTGACGGCAGGAACGTCGCCGCCAACCACGACACACCGCCCAGGTAGATGACGCCAAGGCCCGCGAGCATGGCCGCGAACGAGGTCAGATAGCGCCGGTCCCAGCCGTGCTCCGACAGCCAGCCCGTGGCGAAGGCCGCCAGCGGATACGCCATCAGGTAGCCTCCCGTCGGGCCCATGAGGCGCAACACACCTGGCGGCAGCGTCACAGAGGGTGAAAACACCGCCAGGCCGAACGCGCCGGCCAGGACATACATCACCTGGGACAGGGCGCCGAGCCGCGACCCGAGGACCGCGCCCGACAGCAGCACGGCGATCGGCGTCAGCGTGAACGGCACCGCGGTAAACGGCACGGTCGTCGTAAACTGGGCCGCCGCGGCGGTCAGGCCCGCTGCGACGAGCGCGATGCCAACGCGGACCGGCACGGTCGCCGCTTTCGCGACCGCAACGACGGAATGATCGAGCAGCGTACCGGATGACGGATGAGACACGACGCGATTCTAACGAAACGCGAACGGCGCTGACAATCGCGGGCAGCGACTCGGGGGGCGGCGCCGGAATTCAAGCCGATTTGAAGACTTTTGCCGCGCTGGGTGTCTACGGCATGTCGGCGATCACCGCCATCACGGCCCAGAACACGGTCACCGTCACCGAGGTGCTGGCGTTGCCACCCCGGCTGGTCGTGGCGCAGATTGACGCGGTGGTGGACGACCTGCCCGTTCACGCGGTCAAGATCGGCATGCTGGCCAC
Source organism: uncultured Acidobacteriota bacterium (assembly GCA_963793255.1). GTDB lineage: Bacteria > Acidobacteriota > Vicinamibacteria > Vicinamibacterales > SCN-69-37 > CAVTYZ01. The sequence goes on along the minus strand of CAWBZK010000006.1, from coordinate 297,096 downwards.
GGCGGAGATCGCCACCGCGGTCGGCGCCACGCTCGCGCGCCATGGCCTGCCTCACGTCGGTACTCGACACGGTGATGGTCGCGAAGGGCGGCGCTCGATTGCTCGACAGCGCGGCGGTCGCCGCAATCCGGAAGGCGCTCTTCCCCCTTGCCGAGGTCGTGACGGCGAACGGGCCCGAGGCGACGGCGCTCACCGATCTGCCGGTGACCACCGTGCCTGAGGCTCGCCGGGCGGCGGAGCGCCTTGTCGCGCTCGGCGCGCGAGCCGCGATCGTCAAGGGCGGCCATCTCCAGGGTCCAGCGATCGACGTCCTGCATGACGGACACGCCGTCACGGAGTTTCGAGCCGATCGGATCGACACGCCGCACACGCACGGCACTGGCTGCACGTTCGCATCGGCGATCGCGGCGCGTCTCGCGCTCGGCGACGGGCTGGTCGACGCAACCCGGCATGCGAAGGACTACGTCACTGAGGCGATACGGCATGCGCCGGGCATCGGTCATGGCCATGGCCCGCTTGGACATTTCTTTCCGCGATGACCTCTGACCCGAGGTCTCCCAAACAGCGGACGTGGCGGATGCCCCACCTCTACGTCCAGGTTCTGATCGCGATCTTCGCAGGCGGCCTGTTCGGCTACCTCGCACCGGAACAGGCGGTGAAGCTTCGTCCGCTCGGCGACGGGTTCATCGCCCTCGTGAAGATGGTCATCGGTCCGGTGATCTTCTGCACGGTCGTGCTCGGCATCGCCGGCGCGGGCGACATGAAAAAAGTCGGCCGGGTTGGCGGCAAGGCGATCCTCTATTTCGAGGTCGTCTCTGGGTTTGCGTTGGTCATCGGGATGATCGTGGCGAACGTCATTCGTCCCGGCGCCGGATTCAACGTCGATCCCGCCACGCTCGACGCCAACGCCGTTGCCGGGTACGCGAAGGCTGCGACCGAACAGTCGACCGTGCAGTTTCTCCTGAGCATGATTCCGGCGACGTTCTTCGACGCGTTTACCGGTTCGGGCAACCTGCTGCAGGTTCTGCTGCTCGCGCTCCTCTTCGGCTACGGCATGGTGCGGCTCGGGCCGGCCGGCGAGCCCGTGCATCGTTTCATCGAGACGAGCTCGAAGATCTTCTTCTCGATCATGACGACCATCATGTATCTGGCGCCGCTCGGCGCCGGCGGCGCGATGGCGTTCACCATCGGCCGCTACGGCGTGGCCGCGCTCCTGCCCCTGGGCGCACTGATCGCGAGCTTCTATCTCACCTGCGCGCTCTTCGTCGGTCTCGTGCTCGGCACGATCGCAAAGCTCGCCGGGTTCAACATCTTCCGGTTCCTCGCCTACATCAAAGACGAGCTCCTCACCGTGCTCGGCACCTCCTCGTCGGAAGCGGGGCTCGTGCCGCTCATGCACAAGCTCGAACGGCTGGGGTGCTCGAAATCGGTCATCGGGCTTGTCGTGCCGTCCGGCTACTCGTTCAATCTCGACGGCACGAACATCTATCTCACGCTCGCGGCGCTCTTCGTCGCGCAGGCGCTCAACATCGATCTGACGCTGACGCAGCAGGTCACGCTGCTGTTCGTGGCCTCGCTCACGGGAAACGGCGCCTCGGGCGTGACGGGCGCGGGATTCATTACGCTCGCCGCGACACTGGCCGTGGTGCCGTCCGTGCCGGTCGCGGGCCTCGCGCTGGTGCTCGGCATCGATCGGTTCATGTCCGAGGCGCGGGCACTCACGAACTTCATCGGCAACGGCGTCGCCACGATCGTCGTGTCGCGCTGGGAGGGCGAGCTCGATGTCGAGGCGCTGAACCGCGAACTTCACGGCGGCGGGCGGCGGCACGATTCGCCTGCGGTATAGACTGACGGGATGCCCGCGGCGCTTCTCGCGATCGTGACCGAGCCATTGTCGGTCGAGGCGCTGTGCGCCCGCGTTCAGTCCGCCGCCGAGGCCATCGACGAGGGCTGTGGCGCGCTCTGCAGCTTCGTTGGCGCCGTCCGATCCACGCACCAGGGCCGCCGTGTCAGGTATCTGGAATACGAGGCGTTCGAGCCGCTTGCCGTGAAAACGTTCCAGCAGATCGCTGAGGAAGCCGCCGCCGAGTGGCCCGGGAGCGTGCTCGGAATCGTGCACCGCACGGGTCGGCTCGCGGTCGGAGAGGCCAGCGTCGTGATCGTGGCCGCGGCGGCACACCGGGCGGAGGCGTTCCAGGTCTGCCGCTATGCGATCGAGCGAGTCAAGCAGATCGCGCCGGTCTGGAAGCACGAGTTCTTCGAGGACGGCGAGGCGTGGGTCGAAGGCGCGGTCGCCGATCCGTCGGATCCGGAGGCGCGCCGTCTCGCGCGCGCACGGGCATGCGCGTGACCGTTCAGCTCTTCGCGCGGTTGCGCGAACTGGCCGGCGCGCCGAAACGACTTGCGACCTGGCACCGGGCGGCCACGGTCGCCGACGTCTGGCGGGCGCTCGAAGTCGACCATCCCGCGATCGCCCCGCTCGGCGAATCGGTCTCGGCCGCCGTCAACGCCGAGTTCGCCCCGATGACCACCGGGTCCATGAAGGCGACGACGTCGCGTTTCTGCCGCCGGTCTCGGGCGGCGCCGGATCTCACGTCCGTCATGACGCCGCAGGTTCTCGACAAGCTCAAGGCCGTCGAAGCACGCTACGAGGAGCTCACCGGCCTCGTGAGCGATGCCGCCGTCCAGGCCGATCCGCCGACCTACCGCACGCACTCGAAGGAGCTCGCCGAGATTCAGGAGCTCGTCGACCGCTTCCGCGAGTACACGAGGGTGCAGCAGTCCGTGACTGAAGCGCGCGAGCTCGCCGCGGCCGGCGACGCGGAAATGGCGGCCCTGGCGGCCGAGGAGATGACGACCCTCGAACGCGCAGGCCGACGCGCTCGAGCAGGAGATGCAACGGCTGCTCGTCCCGCGCGATCCCAACGACGACCGGAACGTCGTGCTGGAAATCCGCGCCGGCACGGGCGGCGACGAAGCGGCGCTGTTCGCCGTCGATCTCTTCCGGATGTACTCGCGCTTCGCCGAGCGGCGCGAATGGAAGATCGACGTGCTGTCGATGCAGCCAGACCGGCGTCGGCGGCATCAAGGAAGTGATCGCGACGGTCGAGGGCAAGGGCGTCGTACCGGCTCATGAAGCACGAGAGCGGCGTCCATCGCGTGCAGCGCGTGCCGGCGACCGAGGCGAGCGGCCGCATCCACACGTCCACGGCCACGGTCGCCGTGCTGCCCGAAGCCGAAGAAGTCGACATCCAGATCGACGCCAAGGATCTGCGGATCGACACGTTCTGTTCGAGCGGCCCGGGCGGCCAGAGCGTCAACACGACTACTCGGCCGTGCGGGTCACCCACCTTCCCACCGGGCTGGTGGTGTCGCAGCAGGACGAGAAGTCGCAGATCAAGAACCGGCAGAAGGCGATGAAGGTCCTGCGCTCGCGGCTCTACGAGATGGAGATGCGCAAGCAGCAGGACGCCATCGCGAAGGAACGGCGCGGACAGGTGGGCACCGGCGAGCGGTCGGAGAAGATCCGGACCTACAACTTCAAGGAAAACCGCATCACCGACCACCGCATCAACTTCACGATGCACCAGCTCGACGTACGCGCTCGACGGCGACCTCGACGAACTGATCGCGCGAACTCGAGGAACGGGCGCAGGCCGACAAGCTGCGGGAGGCCACCGAAGCGTGCTGGAAGTTGGAAGTCTAGAAGTGACCAAGACGAACACTCGCCGAGTCGGTTCGGCTCGCGGCTCGCGCACTCGAGGATTCCGGATGGAGCGCGGTCGGCGGCCCGGCGGGATGCCGAGTCCTTGCCCGCGCGATCCTGCGATTGGGATCATGCGCCGACTGGCTCGTCGAACAGGGACAGGAAGCCGACGAGACATTTCAGGCCACGTTCGACGCAGCGCTGACACGGCGCCTCGCGTCGCGAGCCGGTCGCCTACATCACGGGCGAGCGCGAGTTCTACGGCCGGCCGTTCCGTGTCCTCCCGAGTGCTGATCCCGCGGCCGGAGACCGAAGGTCGTCGACGAAGCGGTTGGCCGCGCTCGTCGAGCGGCTGTCCGCAGGCCGAGGGGCTCCGGACGTCGTCGACGTCGGTACCGGCAGCGGCATTCTCGCGATCACGCTGGCCGCTCGAGTCGCCCGCGGCCCGGATCGTCGGCGACCGACGTCTCCGCCGGCGGCTCTGACCGTCGCGTCGACAGAATGCCAGCGCCTCGGTGTCGACTGACCGCGTCGAGTTCCGGCACGCCGCCTTCCTCGGCACGTGCGGACAGCCGATTCGATCTCGTCGTCTCCAATCCGCCGTACGTGCCGAGCGCGATCGGCCGCGGCTTGATGCCCGGATGTCCGCGACTACGAGCCGGCGGTGGCGCTCTTTGGCGGCGGCGACGGCCTCGACGTCATTCGCGCGTTGCTCCCCGCCGCTGAACGGCGGCTTCGTCCTGGCGGCTGGCTGGTCATGGAGATGGGAGCGGGACAGGCGGACGACGTGACGGCGATCCTCGAACAGTCCACGACGCTCGATCGACGTCCGGATCGCGAGTGACCTGGCCGGCATCGCACGCGTGCTCGTCGCCCGGCGGCGCCTATAATCCGGCCATGTCCTGCCTCTTCTGCCGCATCGTGGCGGGCGAGATTCCGGCGTCCAAGGTCTACGAAGACGAACGTCTGGTCGCCTTCAACGACATGAATCCGCAGGCACCGATGCACGTGCTGATCGTCCCGCGGGAGCACATTGCGACGCTGAACGATCTCGACCCTGCCGCACGACGCACTCGTCGGCGAGATGGTTCGCGTGGCCGCCGCCCTGGCGCCGAGCGCGGGCTACGCGCGAGCGGGTTCCGCACGGTGTTCAACTGCAACGCGGACGCCGGCCAGACGGTGTTTCACATCCACTTGCACGTGCTGGGCGGACGGACGCTCGCCTGGCCGCCGGGGTGAACTTGGACAAGTGAAGTCGAAGTGAGAAGTCAGAAGCCACTGAGCGCGACTCGGCAAGCGCCCAGTCGCTTCTAACTTCTGACTTCTAACTTCTCACTTGTCACGATCCTCCCAGGTAGTTCCCGAAGCGATCGAATGACGTCGATCTCGTCGATGCCGGCCGGCGCGCGCCCGCGCGCCGAGAGGATGCCCCGCATGCCGGCCCGCCGCGCGCCGTCGACGTCGTGCGTGAGGCTGTCGCCGACCATCACGGCCTCGTCGGGCTCGCACGTGCATCAGGCCCAGCGCCGCGCGGAAGATGCTGCGGGTGCGGCTTCATGAAGCCGTGGTCGGACGACGACACCGCCACGGCGATCAGGCCGTCGAGCTCGAAGTGTGACTGAAACGACGCGAGGCAGCGGTGCGAGTTCGAGATCAGGCCGAGGCGACGCCGCGCGCCCTGCAGCCCTCGCAGCGTCTCGAGCACGTCGTCGTAGAGCGAAAAGTGGTGTGCTCGGCCCAGTCGTCGTAGATCTCGCGCGCCACGGCTCGACGGCCGGGCCGGTGCCGCCCATCAGCTCGATGATCCGCCGGGTGTAGTTGACGTACAGATCGGCGTCGTAGATGACATCGGCCGAGTCGAGCACCGAGGCGGCGCCGGCGACGGCCTCGTCGAACCGCGACTCGTCGACTCGGACACCGTGCCGCGCGCAGCTGTCCTCGGTAGCCCGCGCCCTGGAACCGCGGTCCGGGATGAATCAGGGTGAAATCGACGTCGAAGAAGACGGCCGCGGTGCGGGCCACCACCAGCGATTATAGAATGACGGTTTCGGCCACCACATGCGCGACTGGAAAGACACGCTCAATCTGCCCCGGACCGACTTCCCGATGAAGGCGAACCTGCCGGCCACCGAGCCGGCCACGCATCGCCCGGTGGGAGGCGATGGACCTGTACGGGAAGATCCGCGAGCGCCGCCAGGGCGCGCCGCGGTTCGTGCTGCACGACGGGCCGCCGTACGCCAACGGCCAGATCCACATCGGCCACGCGCTCAACAAGATCCTCAAGGACTTCGTCGTCAAGTCGCGGACGATGGCCGGCTTCGACGCGCCGTACGTGCCGGGATGGGACTGCCACGGCCTGCCGATCGAGCTGAACGTCGAGCGCGAGCTCGGCCCGAAGAAGCCAAGGATCGTCGGCCGCCGAGTTCCGCCGGGCCTGCCGCGCCTTTGCGGAGCAGTTCGTCGGGTCGCAGACGTCGCAGGACTTCCAGCGCCTCGGGCATCCTCGGCGACTGGGACAGCCCGTACCTCACGATGGACTCCGCCTATCAGGCGGCCATCGTGCGCGCGCTCGGCCAGTTTCGTCGAGCGCGGCCTGGTCTACAAGGGCAAGAAGCCCGTGCACTGGTGCCTCCGTTGACCGCACGGCGCTGGCCGAAGCCGAAGTCGAGTACGAGACGCACACCTCGCCGTCGATCTACGTCGAGTTCCCGCTGCACGACGGAGGACGCCGGCGGAGCTCGCGCGCGCGCGTGCCGGCGCTGGCCGGACGCACGTCTCGGTGCTGATCTGGACGACGACGCCGTGGACGATTCCGTCGAATCTGGCGATCGCGTTCCATCCGGACTTCGACTACGGCGCCTACGAGGTCGGACGGCCGCGCGGTGATCGTCGCCGAGGGCGCTGGCCGACACGGTCGCGGCAGCCGTCGGGCGAGACGTTCGGCGCGCCAGTCGCGCGCGTTCAAGGGCGCGGTCGCTCGAGCGCGTCGCGTTCCGGCATCCGCTCTACGAGCGCGACTCGCTCGGCGTGCTGGCTGACTACGTCACGCTCGAGCAGGGCACGGGCGCCGTCCACACGGCGCCCGGACACGGCGCCGACGACTTCGCGACCGGCATCCGAGTACGGCCTCGACATCTACGCGCCGATCGGCCCCGACGGCCGGTTTCTCGACCGACGTCGATCTGGTCGGCGGCCTCAAGGTGTTCGAGGCCAACCCGGTGGTCGAGGCGGCGCTGCGCCGAGCGAACGCGCGCGGTTGTGGCACCGCGAATCGTCGTCGCACCGTATCCGCACTGCTGGCGCTGCCATCAGCCGGTCATCTTCCTGGCGACGCCGCAGTGGTTCATCCGCATGGACGGCCGCTGGCGGCGCGACGGGCAGGGTACGGCCACCTTGCGCGAGGCGGCTATCGACGCGATCGATCGACGCGTCACGTGGATTCCCCAGTGGGGCCGCGAGCGGATGACAGGCATGTTCGCCACCCGGCCGGACTGGTGCATTTCGCGGCAGCGCGCGTGGGGCGTGCCGATTCCCGCGCTCGCCTGCACGGCCTGCGGCGAAGCCGATCCTCACGCCCGAGATCGTCGAGCAGGCGGCGCGGGTGTTCGAGCAGCGACAGCGCCGACGCCTGGTACGAGCCGCCCGGCTGAGGACTTCGTCCCGACCGGCCTGACGTGCCCGAGCTGCGAGCGGCACGAGCTTCGAACGCGAGCGCGACATCCTCGACGTGTGGTTCGACTCCGGCTCGAGCCACGAGGCGGTGCTCGCCGAGCGGCCGGAGCTGACCTGGCCGGCCGACATGTATCTCGAAGGCACCGACCAGTACCGCGGCTGGTTCCAGTCGCTCGCTGCTCGTCGGCGTCGGCACGCGCGATCACGCGCCGTATCCGCGGCGTCCTGACGCACGGGTTCGTGGTCGACGACAGGGCCGCAAGATGTCGAAGTCGCTCGGCAACTCGTCGCGCCCCAGCAGGTCATCAAGGACAGCGGCGCCGACGTCCTGCGGCTGTGGGTCTCGATGGTCGACTACCGCGACGAGATCCGGCTCGGCAAGGAGGTCCTGGCGCGGACCGTCGAGGCGTACCGGAAGATCCGCAACACGTTCCGGTACCTGCTGTCGAACCTCTACGACTTCGACCCGGCCGCTGACGCGGTGCCCGTCGCGAGCCTGCTGCCGAGTCGATCGGTTCATGGTCGCGCGCTTCGCGCGGCTGAGCGAGGACGTGCTCCGCGCACTACGCGGCCTACGACTTTCAGGCGATCTTCCACGCCGTCAACGAGTTCGTGACCGTCGACCTGAGCGCGTTCTACCTCGACGTGTCGAAGGATCGGCTCTACACGTTCCGCGCGGACTCGCACCGATCGCCGGTCGGCCCAGACCGCGCAGTATCTGATCGCCGACGGCCTGGCCCGGCTGCTCGCCCCGATCTCTGTCGTCACGGCCGACGAGATCTGGCGGCAGCTGCCGGGCTCACGCGAGCCGTCGGTTCACCTGGCTGACTTCCCGCAGGGCGTTGACGAGCTGGCGCGACGAGGCGCTCGAGACCGAGTGGCAGCAAGCTGCTCGACGTGCGCGCTCAGGTCAACGCGGCACTCGAAGTCGCCCGGCAGCGCAAGGAAATCGGCAGCGCGCTCGCGGCGCACGTCGAGGTGCGCGGCGTCCGGCGCCCTTGCGGATCTGCTGCGTTCGCCATCGATCCGACCTGCCGATGCTCTTCATCACCTCGTCGGTCGACGTCACTCGCATGACCGAGGGCGACGCTCTCGGTGCACGTCGCGCGCGCGCAGGGCGACAAGTGCCCGCGCTGCTGGCGCTTCGTGACCGATACGGCGACGGACGGCGAGCTGGTCGGCCTCTGCGGACGCTGCGCGGACGCGATGGGAGGCCAGCTTGCTGCCGGGCGGCTGACGAGAGCCACGTCGCCGTCGCGACCGCGGGCGGCGCCGGAGGTGGTCCCGGTCGCGGCGGTGCGGCCGCGCCTTTTCGGCGTGCTCTGGTGGGTCTCGCTTCTGACGATCGCGCTGGATCAAGTCACCAAGGCTCCTCGTCGACGCGACATTGCCGGTGTACGACAGCAGCACGATCATCCCGGACTTCATCGATCTGGTGCACGTGCACAACGCCGGCGTCGCGTTCGGGCTGCTGAACGACGTCGACCAGCCACAGCGGAGTCTGCTCACGACGGCCCTCGCGCTCGCGGCGCTCGTCGGCATCGCGTACTACGCGCGCCACATCCGTGCCGAGGAACGGCTCGCGCGCCTCGGTCTGTCGCTGATCCTCGGCGGCGCGCTCGGCAACCTCATCGACCGCGTGCGTCAGGGCTACGTCGTCGACTTCGTCGACGTCTACTGGCGCGACTGGCACTTCTGGGCCTTCAATGTCGCCGACGCGTCCATTACGATCGGCGCCATCCTCGTTTTCATCGACGTCTGTTCTTGAACCGACATGCATCCCATTCTGTTTGAGATCGGCGACTGGCCGGTCTACTCGTACGGCGTCCTCCTGGCCGCCGCATACCTCGTGGCCCTGCAGCTGGCCGTGGTCCGCGCGCGCCATCGCGGCCTCGACGGCACGAAGGTCATGGACCTCGGGATCTACCTCATCATCGCGGCGCTCGTCGGCGCCAAGCTGATGCTGGTCTCGTGGACTTCCAGTACTTCCGGAGCCAGCCGCGCGAACTGCTATCGCTCGTGCGCGCCGGGCGGCGTGTTCTACGGCGGCCTGATTGCCGCGCTGGTCGTCGCGATCTGGCTCGTGCGCCGCTACCAGCTGCCGCTCTGGACCACGGCCGACCTCTTCGCGCCCGGCATCGCGCTCGGTCACGTCATCGGCCGGCTCGGCTGCCTGCTGGCCGGCTGCTGCTACGGGCGCCAACGACGATGCCGTGGGCGCATCACGTTCACGAACCCATTGGCCGCCGCCAACGTGGGCACGCCGCTCGGCATCCCGCTGCATCCGACGCAGCTCTACGACGCCGGCGCCGAGCTGCTGATCCTCATCGTCCTGCTGGTCACCGAACGCCGCGGCACGGCCGTTCGCAGGCCGCACGTTCTGGCTGTACATGCTGCTCTACGGCATTTCGCGCTTCGTCGTCGAGTTCTACCGCGGCGACGACCGCGGCACCGTGATGGGCGTCTCGACGTCGCAGTTCGTCTCGCTCCTCATCGTGCCGCTCGCGCTCGTGATGCTGGCGCGCCTCGCGGCGCGCCGCGCCAGGCCGTGAGCGACGCCGGACCGCGAGGACGACGCCTCGTCGCCGCCGCCGACGAGGCCGGCCTGCGCCTCGATGTGTTTCTCGCGCGCCGGCTGCCCGTCGCTGTCGCGCTCGCAGATCCAGCGCCTGATTCAAGACGGCCACGTCACGGCCGCTGACCGTCCGATCAAGACCAGCGCACCGGTCGACCGCAGGCCTCGCCGTGCGACGTCATCGTGCCGGCCCCCGAACCGGCAGATCCGATCGCCGAAGCGCTGCCGCTCGAGATCCTGCACGACGACGCGGACATCGTGGTCATCGACAAGCCGGCCGGCATGGTCGTGCATCCCGCAGCGGGCCATGCGCAGCGGCACGCTCGTCAATGCGCTGCTGCATCACGTCGGCGGACTCAGCGGCATCGGCGGCAAGGAACGGCCGGGCATCGTGCACCGGCTCGACCGCGGCACGTCGGGCGTGATGGTCATCGCGAAACACGACCGCGCGCATCGCGACCTGTCGCGGCAGTTTCACGATCGCACGGTCGTGAAGGAATACGTCGCGCTCGTCTGGGGCCGCGTCGAGGCCGGCCGCACCATGGACCAGCCGATCGGCCGCGATCCCCGCGACCGGCAGAAGATGTCGAGCCGCGCGCGGCGCAGCCGGACCGCCCTGACGACGGTCGTCGCGGTCGAGCCGCTCGGCGGGCTGTCTCTGCTGCGGCTCGCGATCGGCACCGGGCGCACGCACCAGATTCGCGTGCACCTCAGCGAGAGCGGACACCCGGTCGTCGGCGACGCGCTCTACGGCGGCGTGCGCCGTCGGCTGCCCGCGCCGCTCGCGCCGGTGGCGCGCCTCGAGCGGCCGTTCCTGCACGCGGCACGGATCGAGTTCGCCCATCCGGCCGACGGACGCCGCCTCTCGTTCGCGGCGCCGCTGCCCGACGATCTCGCGGACGTGCTCGCCGCCCTCCGGCGTGCGCACGCGGCACCAAGGACGCCATGACTGCCGCTTCGCCTGAAACCCAACGACGCCGAATCGATCTACGAGGGACGCGTCTTTCGCATCGAGCGCGACGTCGTCGAGCTGCCGAACGGACGCGTCGTGGCGATGGAAGTCGTGCGGCATCGCGGTTCGGTCGTGCTGGTTCCGCAGCCGTCGCCCGGCAAGGTCATCCTGATCCGGCAGTACCGGTACGTCATCGGGCGGTGGATCTGGGAACTGCCGGCCGGCTCGCTCGAACCAGGCGAAGCGCCGGCGCCGCGCGGCGCGGCGCGAGTGCGACGAGGAGATCGGCTGGCGCCGCGCGCATCCGGAAGCTCGGCGCCTACTACCCGACACCGGGGTTCTGCGACGAGCGAATGATTTTCTATCGCTGCACGGGGCTGGTCCGGCCGTCGAAGCCCGCCGCGATCGACCCCGACGAGCAGATCGAGCCCCGGACGTTCTCGGTGCGGGAGGTCTGGCGTCTCATTGACAAAGGGCGAGGTCGTCGACATGAAGACCGTGCTCGGCCTGGTCCTCCTCCGTCAAGCGTCCCAGGGCCGGTAAGCTCCCATCCCGATCTGGCGGTATTGGCGTAACATCTAGGCTGGTGCGGCGGGTCTTGTCGCGCCCGCCAACCGTCGTTTTGAGATGCCAATGCCCGACGCTCGACCCGTAAGTGTTCCCCTGTCTCGTTTGACCTGGCTGGTCGCGGCGATCGTGCCCGTCGTCCTCCTGTCCGCATGTTCTGGCGACGCCGCAAGCGACGCCTCGCCGGCCGCCGGCGCCGCCGGTGCCGGGCGTGGCCGCGGTCCCGCGGCGGCCATCATGGTCACCACGGCGTCGGCCGTCGAAAAGCCGATGCCCGTGCAGGTGCGGGTGGTTGGCAACGTCGAGGCGTCGTCCTCGGTGGATATCCGGTCGCAGGTCTCCGGTGAACTGCTGAGCGTCGGCTTCGAGGAAGGCCAGGACGTGACGGCGGGCCAGCTGCTCTTCACGCTCGATCCGCGGCCGTTCGAGGTGGCGCTGAAACAGGCCGAGGCCGCGCTCGCGCGGACCACGGCCGAGGCCAAGGGCGCGCGCGCGCATCTTCAACCGGTCAGAGGAGCTGTTCAAGAAGGGGCTCTGTCCACGCTCCGAGCGCGAGGAACGAACACGGACGTCGCGGTGGCCGACGCCGCGGTGTCAGCCGCGGCAGCCGAGCTCGAGAACGCGAAGCTTCAGCTGCACGTACACGAAGATCGTGGCGCCGGTCGCCGGCCGCACCGGCGCCTTCTCGTGCACCCGGGCTCGCTCGTGCGCGCCAACGACACGGCGGCGCTCGTCGTCATCAACCAGATCGCGCCGGTCTTCGTGACGCTTCGCGGTGCCGGCCCGCCTGTTGCCGCAGATTGCGCGGAGGCCGCGCGCGCGCGCTGAAGGTGCAGGCCGTCGCCGGCCGGCAGCGCGCGACACGCCGGTCACCGGCACGGTCAGCTTCGTCGACAACGCCGTCGACCAGGCCACCGACACGATGCGGGTGAAGGCGACGTTCCCGAACCGCGACCGCCGGCTGTGGCCGGGCGCGTTCGTGGACGTCACGCTGCAGCTGTCGGTCGAGCCGAACGCCATCGTCGTGCCGAACGCCGCCGGTGCAGGCCAGCCAGCAGGGCCAGTTCGTGTACGTCGTGAAGGCCGACAACACCGTCGAGGCGCGGCCGGTCAAGGTCGGCTGGATCGACCGGCGACGAGGCGGTCATCGAGAGCGGCGTGAAAGCCGGGGAGACCGTCGTGACCGACGGCCAGCTGCGGCTCACGCCGGGCGCGAAGGTCTCGGCCAAACCTGCTGCGGCGACAGTCGAGGACCACGTCATGAACCTTTCGGCACTGTTCATCAAACGGCCGGTCACGACGACGCTCATCCAGCTGTCGATCGTCATCTTCGGCATCATCGGCTACCGCGCGCTGCCGGTCAGCGACCTGCCGGCCGTCGACTTCCCGACGATCTCAGGTCAAGGCCAGCCTGCCGGGCGCCAACCCGGAGACGATGGCGTCGGCGGTCGCGACGCCGCTCGAGAAGCAGTTCTCGGCGATTGCCGGCATCTCGTCGATCAGCTCGACGAACGGCACGGGCAGCACGTCGATCACGCTGCAGTTCGATCTCGACCGCGACATCGACGCCGCCGCGCAGGACGTGCAGGTGGCGCATCTCGCGCACCGCGCAACCTGCCGCCGGACATGCCGCCGCCGCCGTCGTTCCAGAAGGTGAACCCGGCCGACTTCGCCGATCCTGTTCCTGACGCTCAGCTCCGCAGACGCTGCCGCTCTCGCAGATCAACGATACGCCGAGATCAACGTCGCGCAGCGCATCTCCATGGTCAAGGGCGTCGCGCAGGTCAACATCTTCGGCGCGCAGAAGTTCGCGGTGCAGATCGACGTCGATCCGCGCCAGCTCGCGGCGCGCAACCTCGACATCGACGAGGTCGCGACGCGCGATCGCGCGCGACAGCGTCAACCGGCCGACCGGCACGCTCTACGGCCCGGACCGCACGTTTGCCGTCAAGACCGACGGCCAGCTGATGAACGCCGCGGCGTTCCGGCCGCTCGATCGTGCGCTACCGCGACGGCCGGCCGGTCCGGCTCGACGAAGTCGCGCAACGTCTACGACGGCGTCGAGAACGACAAGCAGGCGAGCTGGTTCAACGACGCGCGCACGATCTACCTGGCCGTCAACCGGCAGCCCGGCACCAACACGGTCGAGATCGTCGACTCGATCCGCGCGCTGCTGCCGCAGATCCAGGCGCAGCTGCCCGCCGCGCTCGACGCTGCAGCGTCCGCAGCGACCGGTCGCAGTCGATTCGCGAGTCGGTCCACGACATCAAGCTCACGCTGCTCCTGACGGTCGTCGCTCGTCGTGCTGGTCATCTTCCTGTTCCTGCGCAACATCTCGGCGACGATCATCCCGAGCCTGGCGCTGCCGGCGTCGATCGTCGGCACGTTCGCGGCGATGTACCTGCTGGGCTACAGCCTCGACAACCTGTCGCTGATGGCGCTGACGCTCGTCGGTCGGCTTCGTCGTCGACGACGCGATCGTCATGCTCGAGAACATCGTGCGCCACATGGAGCACGGCGAGAATCGCGATGACGGCGGCGCTCCAGGGCTCGAAGGAAATCGGGTTCACGATCATCTCGATGACGCTGTCGCTGGTCGCCGTCTTCATTCCGGTCCTGTTCATGGGCGGCATCGTCGGCCGGCTGCTCCACGAGTTCGCCGTGACGATGGGCGTGGCGATTCTGATCTCGGGCTTCGTCTCGCTCACGCCTGACGCCGATGCTGGCCGCCCGTTTCCTGCAGCCGCCGGCGACGCAGCGCCACGGCCGGCATCTACATGGCGATCGAGCGCGTGTTCGACGCGACGCGCGACGCGTCTACGGCTGGCCGCTCCACCACGCGATGGTCGCACCACGGCGCTCACGATGGCTGGTCTCGGCGCTGCTCGCTCGTGGCGACGGTCTACTGCTTCCGCATCATCCCGATGGGCTTCATCCCGAGCCAGGACATCGGCCAGATCAACGGCCAGACCGAGATGGCGCAGGGCCTCGGCTACGAGGCGATGGTCGAGCACCAGCTCGAGGTCATGAAGATCGTCCAGGCCGATCCGAACGTCAAGTCGGTCACCTCGTCGATCGGCGTCGTGGCGGCGGTGGCGGGCGGCGGCCAACGGCGGCCGGCTGCAGATCGAGCTGAAGCCGCGGGCGGAACGCGACGCTGACGGCCGATCAGGTCATCGAATCGCTGCGGCCGAAGCTCGCCGCGCGTGCCCGGCGTGCGCGTGTTCCTGACGAACCCGCCGGTCATCAACATCGGCGGCCGGCCAGGCGCGCGCGCAGTACCAGTTCACGCTGCAGAGCGGCGACACCGAAACGCTCTACGCGTCGGCGACGAAGCTCGAGACGGCGCTGCACGACCTGCCCGGCCTGCAGGACGTCTCGAGCGACCTGCTGCTCGACCAACCCGCAGGTCAACGTCACGCTCGATCGCGAGCGCATCGCCGCCCTCGGCCTGACGGCCGACCAGGTCGAAAGCGCGATGTTCAGCGCGTTCGGCTCGCGGCAGGTCGCGCAGATCTACGCGCCGAACAACGCCTACCAGGTCATCATGCGCGTCGCGCCGGAGTATCCAGCGCGACGCCTCGGCGCTGAACCTGCTGCACGTGCGAACCGCCGAACGGCGAGCAGGATTCCGCTCTCGAGCCTGACCCGTGTCGAGACCGGCGTCGGCCCGCTGTCGGTCAACCACACCGGCCAGCTGCCGTCGGTGACCGTCTCGTTCAACCTGCGGCCGGGCGTGGCGCTGGGCGACGCCGTGGCGCAGGTCGAGCAGGCCGCGCTCGCCGAGCTGCCGGCGTCGCATCGCGACGAGCTTCCAGGGCACCGCGCAGGCGTTCCAGGACTCGACGCGCGGCCTCGGCATCATCCTGCTGATGGCGATCTTCGTCATCTACGTCGTGCTCGGCATCCTCTACGAGAGC
Organism: uncultured Acidobacteriota bacterium; assembly: GCA_963793255.1. Lineage (GTDB taxonomy): Bacteria > Acidobacteriota > Vicinamibacteria > Vicinamibacterales > SCN-69-37 > CAVTYZ01. The sequence continues at coordinate 281,704 of CAWBZK010000006.1, read as the reverse complement.
TTCATCCACCCGCTCACGATTCTCTCGGGCCTGCCGTCGGCCGGCCTCGGCGCGCTCGCTCACGCTGCTCGTCTTCGGCGTCGACCTCAACCTCTACGCGTTCGTCGGCGTCATCATGCTGGTCGGCCTCGTGAAGAAGAACGGCATCATGATGATCGACTTCGCGATCGAGGCGCAGCGCACGCAGGGCAAGTCGCCGGCCGAGGCGATGTACGAAGCGTGCCTGGTGCGCTTCCGGCCGATCATGATGACGACGATGGCGGCGCTGGTCGGCACGCTGCCGATCGCGCTGGGCTGTGGCGCCGGCGCCGAATCGCGCCAGCCGCTCGGCCTGGCCGTCGTCGGCGGCCTGCTCGTCTCGCAGACGCTGACGCTCTTCATCACGCCGGTCTTCTACCTCTACATGGAAGCGCTGTCAGGCTGGCTGCGCGGCGAGCGCCCGGCGGTGTCGGTGCGGCTCGAGCCGTCGTGCCGCTGCCGATGAACGGCCGCTCGACCGTCGACTAGCAGAGGTCGTTTCAGGTCAACAAGTGCAAAAGGCAGAAGCCAGACATGCTCTGGCTTCTGCCGTTCGTATCTCTGACTCCGGGCGCGGACTGTCCGCGACCGGCTACGACATGCTGTACCGCGGACGCGGATCGTCGAGCCGCGGCGAGTCCGGCTTGCCGCGACGCGGGCACCAGCGCCAGCTTCAGCACCTCGTCCATGTTCGTCGACGTAGTGCACCGTCAGGTCGCTGCGCTGCGCCTCGCGTCAGATCCTCGACGATGTTCTTCTCGTTCTGCGCGGGCAGGATCACGTCGTGGATGCCCAGCGCGCCGCGCGGCCAGCACCTTCTCCTTGATGCCGCCGACCGGCAGCACCCGGCCCGACAGCGTGATCTCGCCGGTCATCGCGAGGCTCGGTTCGCACCGGCCGGCCGGACAGCGCCGACGCCAGCGCCGTCACCATCGTCACGCCCGCCGACGGACCGTCCTTCGGAATCGCGCCGGCCGGCACGTGCAGGTGGATCTCCGCGTCCTTGTAGAACGGCGGGTCGACGCCGTAGCGCGACGCGTTCGCGCGGAACCACGACAGCGCGATGCGCGCCGACTCCTTCATCACGTCGCCGAGCTGGCCGGTCAGCGTCAGCTGGCTGGCGCCGGCCATGCGCGACGCTTCGACGAACAGCACGTCGCCGCCGACCGGCGTCCACGCCAGCCCGACCGCGACGCCCGGATTCGCGCGTGCGGTCCTTCATCTCCTCGTCGAGGTGCCGCGGCGCGCCGAGCAGTCTCGACGACCGTGTCGGCCGTGACGACCACCGAGCCGCGTCTGGCCTTCGGCGCTGCCGCCGCGCGATCTTGCGGCAGATCGAGCCGATCTCCCGCTCGAGGTTGCGGACGCCGGCCTCGCGCGTGTAGCCGCGGATGATCGGCCGAGATGGCCGCGTCGGTGAACGTCACGTCGCCCGCCGGCAGGCCGTGGTTGTCGACCTGCCGCGCGACCAGATGGTCGCGGGCGATCGCGCAGCTTCTCTTCCTCGGTGTAGCCCGGCAGCTCGAGCACTTCCATGCGGTCGCGCAGCGGCCCCGGAATCGTGTCGAGCACGTTCGCCGTGGTGATGAACAGCACCTCGGACAGATCGAACGGCACGTCGAGGTAGTGATCGCGGAACGTGTTGTTCTGCTCCGGATCGAGCACCTCGAGCAGCGCCGAGGCCGGATCGCCCCGGAAGTCGGAGCCGAGCTTGTCGATCTCGTCGAGGATGAACACCGGGTTGCGCGACTCGGCGCGGCGCAGCCCCTGGATGATCTGCCCGGGCAGCGCGCCGATGTAGGTGCGCCGATGGCCGCGAATCTCGGCCTCGTCGCGCATGCCGCCGAGCGACACGCGGACGAACTTCCGGCCGAGCGCGTGCGCGATCGACTTCGCGAGCGAGGTCTTGCCGACGCCCGGAGGGCCGACGAAGCACAGGATCGGCCCCTTCATGTCCGGCTTCAGCTTGCGGACGGCGAGGTACTCGAGGATGCGGTCCTTCAGCCGCTCGAGCCCCGAGTGATCGGCGTCGAGCACGGCCTTCGTCTGGGCAAGGTCGATGACCTCGTCGGTCCGCTTCGCCCACGGCAGCGCCACGAGCCAGTCGATGTAGGTGCGCGCGACGGTGTACTCGGCGGCGGCGGCCGGCATCTTCGACAGCCGATCGAGCTCGCGCAGCGCTTCCTTCTTGACGTCGTCGGGCATGCCGGCGGCGTCGATCTTCTCGCGGAGCTCGTCGATCTCCTTGCGCCTGATCGTCGCCCTCGCCGAGCTCCTTCTGGATCGCCTTCATCTGCTCGCGCAGGAAATACTCGCGCTGGCTCTTGCCGACCTCCGACTGCACCTGCGACTGGATCTTCGAGCCGAGCTCGAGCACTTCGAGCTCCTTGGTCAGGATCCGGTTGAGCTGGTCCATCCGCGCGCGGACGTCCGACGCTCGCAGCAGCTCCTGCTTGGCGGCGGTGCCGATCGTGCTGAGGCTCGAGGCGATGAAGTCGGCCAGCCGCCCGACGTCGGTGATGTTGCTGGCGAGGGCGTTCGAGATCCTCGGACAGCACCGGCGACAGCTGCACGACCTGCTGGAAGTTCGCGCGGATGTTGCGCTCGAGCGCGTCGATCTCCAGCGCGTCCGACTCCCGCAGGGTCTCGGCCACCTCGGCGACCTCGGCGCGCAGGTACGGCCGTGTCGCGATCACGCGGTCGAGCCGGATGCGCGCCAGGCCCTGGACGATCAGGCGCAGGCTGCCGTCGGGCAGCTTGAACATCTTGTGGATGTGCGTCAGCGTGCCGACGTCGTGCAGATCGGCCTGGCCCGGCTCCTCCTGCGTCGGATCCCTCTGGGTGAAGACGCCGATGACCTTGCCGCCGGCGATCGCCTCGTCGATCAGCTTGACCGACGACTCGCGGGCCACGGCCAGCGGCATGAACGAATTCGGGAACAGCACGGTGTCGCGCAGCGGCAGCACGGGCACGTCGGCCGGCACGGTGTACGAGCGCTCGCCGGCGCCCGGTTGGACGATGCGGGTGGTCTCGTCGCTCATGATGCCCTCCCTCCACAGGAGCCTGGCTCCGGTGGTGGACCGGCAGAGGCCCCTGATGGCCTCTGCCGAATCACTGACTTCTCTGTGTTAGACGCCGGGCGGGAAGCAACGATGTGATCGCGCAGCCCCGCCATCCGGCGGGCCTGCGCGATCTGATGCGAAGGACGCCGGACTTAGTTCAAATCGAGCAGGAACCCTGCCGAACGCCGCTGCGACTGCTGCCGCTCGCGCTGCTCGGCAATCTCCCGGGCCTCCTCGCAGTCCTTGCAGCGGACCGCGAACGGCAGCGCGCGCAGGCGCCGCTCGGAAATCTCGTCGCCGCACTCGAAGCAGTTGCCGTAGGTGCCCTCGTCGAGGCGCGCGAGCGCTTCCTCGATCTTGTGCAGCGTCTCGGACTTCATCTGGATGAGCGCGAACTCGATGTCGTCCTGGATGTCCGCCTCGGAGGTCTCGGCGGCGTCGAGCACGCCCTGCCTTCGCCGGAGCGCCATCCGCGCGGACGTCGCGCATCTTCTCCTGAACTTCGCTCAGGATCTCGCGCCGCCGCTCCTCGAGGATCTGCTTCAGTTCGGCGTAGCGTTCTGTCGCAATTTCCGTGTGATTCGCGCGTGCGTTCATGACGTCTCTCCCTCCCGTGCCGCTCTCCGACCGACCAGCTGTTTCGATGGATTCCGCTGTAGCAATTTGGGTGCCAGCCACCGTTTTGTTGCCCGCTGTTTGAGTCGGGGACTCGTCATCCAGCCAGTTCCATTGGCTGTCATTAATTCACCACGGCTCGTTAGCTTGAGCCTCAGACCCGCCAGCACCCACTCTTCGGCAGCCGCCTGTGCCGCTTTAGACGAGGACACGGCGTCGGCGGTTCTGGCCCACGTTCTGTGAGATGCCCAAATCGGGCCCGTCTGCTATACTTGGACGTTTTCCGGGGTGTTTGGTGTCGCCCCAGACGGAACTGTGACCAGTATGGCGAAGCGTTGTGAAATCTGTGGAAAGAAGCCGGTGGTCGGCCGGATCGTCAGCCACGCCCACAACGTGCGGGCCCGCCGGTTCGAACCCAACCTCCAGCGTGTCCGCGCGATGATCAACGGCGGAATCCAGCCGCATCCGCGTCTGCACGCGCTGCATCCGTTCCAACAAGGTCGTCAAAGCAGCGTAGCTGCTCAAGTAGGAACTCAGAAGTTAGAAGTCAGACAACCGGCTGGCCGTGCCCGACATTCTGACTTCTGCCTTCTAACCTCGAACTTGTCTATCTGGCCGCTCGCTCCACGGCCAGCACGCCGTCCACGTCCCGGATCGACTTCATCACCTTCTCGAGGTGTTTGAGGTCGCTGATCTCGACCGTCATCCGGATCGATCCGCGCTGATCGTCGCCGACGGTGGCTTCGACGTCCTTGATGTTGGTGTCGATGTCGGCGATGCGCGAGCTGACGTCCGCGAGAATGCCCCGCCGGTCCTCGACGCTGATCTTGAGCCGCACCGTATACGGCGTGTCCTGACCCGTATCCCACTCGACGTCGATGCGGCGCTCGGGATCGAAGAGCAGATTCACGACGTTCGGGCACGCCGCCGAATGGACCGACACGCCCTTGCCGCGCGTGATGTAGCCGACGATCTTCTCGCCGCGGATCGGATTGCAGCAGCGCGCGCGGAACACCATCAGGTCGTCGATGCCCCGAACCTTGATCTTCTGATCGGCGGCGCCAGCGCCGGCGGCCGCCGGTCGTCGCGGACCGGCCGGCGCGGAGTCGGCCGGCCGCTCACGCAGCGCCTCCTGGCCGACGAGCCGCGTGAGCACCGCGCGCGCCGTGACCTTGCCGTAGCCGATCGCGGCGAACAGGTCGTCGGCCTTCTGCGCGCCGAACTCGCCGGCAATCCTGGCAAGCGCCTCGTCGGTCACGAGGCTGCGGTCGACGGTGAAGCGCCGCAGCTCCTTGTCGAAGAGCCGCCGGCCGAGCTCGACGCTGCGCGCCTTCTCCTCGCCGTGGATGAAGTGCCGGATCTTGTTACGGGCGCGGGACGTCGCGACGAAGTTGAGCCAGTCGCGGCTCGGCGTGTGGCCGGTCTGCGTGACGATCTCGACGATGTCGCCGTTGTTGAGGCGCGGTGCGCAGCGGCACCATGCGGCCGTTGACGCGGGCGCCGACGCACTGGTGGCCGACGTCGGTGTGAATCGAATACGCGAAGTCGACCGGCGTCGCGCCGCGCGGCAGCGACTTCACCTCGCCCTTGGGCGTGAAGATGTAGACCTCCTCCGGGTAGAGCTCGATCCGGAGGTTCTGCATGAACTCCTGCGGGTCGCGCACTTCCTGCTGGAGTTCGAGCAGCCGCCGCAGCCAGTTGAAGTACTGCTCGTCGCGCTCGGCGCCGACGCGGCCTTCCTTGTACTTCCAGTGCGCCGCGATGCCCTCCTCGGCGATCCGGTGCATCTCCTCGGTGCGGATCTGCACCTCGAACGGCAGGCCGCGCTCGCCGACGCACCGACGTGTGCAGCGACTGGTAGCCGTTCGGCCGCGGCATGGCGATGAAGTCCTTGAACCGTCCCGGCACCGGCGACCACATCTGGTGGATGATGCCGAGCACGGCGTAGCAGTCCTTGACGCTCGGGGTGATCACCCGCAGCGCGATGAAGTCGTAGACCTGATCGAGCGGGAATCTGCTGCCGCTGCAGCTTCTGGTGGATCGACCAGAGGCGCTTGATGCGGCCGTCGATCGCGACGACTTCGAATCTGCGCCTCCTCGAGCTTCGCCTGGAGCTGCCGTCGAAGCGTGTCGATCAGCCCTCGGTCGCCGCGCGCTTGGCTTCGACGTCCTGCCTGCAGCGCCTGGTAGGCGGCGGGCTCGAGGTTGCGGAACGCCAGCTCCTCGAGCTCGTTCTTGATCTTGCTCATCCCGAGCCGGTTGGCGATCGGCGCGTAGATGTCGCGCGTCTCCTGCGGCGATGCGGGTGCGGCGCTCCTCGGGCAGGTGGTGGAGCGTCCGCATGTTGTGCAGCCGGTCGGCGAGCTTGACGAGGATGACGCGGATGTCGTCCACCATCGCCATCAGCATCTTGCGGAAGCTCTCGGCCTGCCGCTCCTCGCTCGACGCGAACTGCAGCGCCGACAGCTTCGTGACGCCTTCGACGACGTGCGCGACCTGCTCGCCGAAGAGCTCGCGGATCTTGCTCGATCGTGTTCGGGGTGTCCTCGACGATGTCGTGGAGCAGGCCGGCGGCGATGGCCACCACGTCGAGCCGCAGGTCCGCCAGGATGTCGGCGACCTCCAGCGGGTGGACCAGGTACGGCTCCCCGGACCGGCGGACCTGTCCCTTGTGCTCGTCGGCCGAGAACACATAGGCCCGCCGGAGCAGCTCGGTGTCGGCGTCCGGAGTCGGCGCGCGGACCTTCTCGATGAGGTCCTCGAACCGGATCATGGGTGCCGGTGTCTAACCGGTTTAGGTCTGGTTTGGGGGCGGACGGCGGTCCGGCCGTCGGCCCATGATAACGGAAACGCCGCGGGACGCCCGAAAGTGGGGGGCGCGGCCCGAAATCGGGCCTGAGCGCGCCTTGCGGAGACTTTGCCGGTTCACTATACTGGCCCGGCTCTAAACCACTCCGCAGGGACCGCCCAGGAACTCCTCGGCGTCACGAAAGGGGAAATACATGCAGTTTCGATTCACCCGCCTGGTCGTGCTCGTCGTCGGGATGTCGCTGGCCGCGAGCGCCTGCGGACGCTACTCCATCAGCAGCATCCGGTCGGCCAAGGCTTTCCAGGACGGTATCGGGCTCTACAAGAGCGGCGACTACGTACCGGCCGCCGAACACTTCACGGAAGCGATTCGGCTGAACCCGGACTTCCCCTTCTCCTACTTCTTCCTGGGCAACAGCTACGACAACTGTACAGGCCGGCCCGCAAGGGCGAGGCGGAGAACGACGCCCACCTCCAGAAGGCCGTCGAGAACTACCGGCAGTCCATCGAGCACCTGAAAGGGCGGACCGAGGAGCAGGCGCCGCAGTTCCGGAATCTGTCGTACCAATACCTGATCGCGGCCTACGGCTCGGACCAGCTCAACGACTTCGCCAAGGCCGAGGAAGCCGCCAGGCAGCTCATCGCGACCACGCCGGACGAGCCGGGCAACTACCAGGCGCTGGCGCGCCTCTACCAGGATCAGGGCCGGAATGCGGACGCCGAGGCCATGTTCGTGAAGGCCGCTGAGGTTAGGCCAACGACCCGGTCGGCTTCCAGATGCTGGCGGGCTTCTACAACCAGCAGGGAGAGTTCGACAAGACCATCGCGGCCTTCCAGAAGCGCGCCGACCTCGAGCCGAACAACCCGGAGGCTGGCACACGATGGGCACGTTCTACTACGACAAGGCCCTCAGGGACACTCGACTTCCGATGGACACCTTCCGGAAGTACGTGTCCTCGGGCATCGCGGCCGAGGACAAGGCCCTGAAGCTGAACAGCGAGTACTACGAGGCCGTGACCTTCAAGAAGATGCTGATCGGGCTCCAGGCCAGCCGTGAGCGTGACGTGGCCGTCCAGAAGCGCCTGCTGGGAGAGGCCACCGCCCTCGGGAGCGCCGCTCGACCTGCGGAAGAAGCAGGAGGCAGGCGCCGCTGCAACCGCGGCGGCCAGCGCCAAACCGAAGCCGGCCGGAAGCTAGGCAGGGCGGCAAAAGGCAAAAGTCAGAAGCAGAAATAGGGGCAGGAACGAAAAGGCCGGGAGCGTTCGCAGCGAACGCCTCCGGCCTTTCCCTTTTCCCGACCGGTCTTATGACGGCTACTTACCTTGCGGCGACCGTTCGCTGCAGCCGGACCGCTTCCGACGCATGCCGCCGGCTCACGACAGCCGTCTACGCCGATGCCGCGCGCACGTGGCGCGTCGATCACGGCCATGATCTCACCGTAGCGGACGTTGCCAGCGCCGATGAGGAAGAGGGTCTTGTCCCTGCGGGTCTCGTAGATCTCGCGGAGTCGCTCCAGCCTGCTGAATCGGCACTTCCTGCTTGTTGATCGTCAGCCGACGGTCCGCCGCATAGTCCGCGACGACCTGGCCGAGGACCTCGGCGCGTCACGTGGGGTTGGTCTCGAGCGGCAGATTCACTCCGTACCGCGCTGCGCCAGCGGCAGGGCCGCCATGAAGATGATCAGGAGCACGAGCAGGACGTCGATGAGCGGCGTGACGTTCATGTCGGCCGAGGCTTCGGCCTTCGCGGCTTTGAACACGCGTTCCGCGCCGTGGTGCATGTGGGCGTGCGACATTGGTTGTTCTCCTTCCGAAGTGTCTGTCGAGGCGACCGACTCGATCGTGGCGCCGCCAGCGCGTCCATCGTCGGACCGCGCTCTAGCGGCATCGCGATCGCCTTTCAGATAGACACCACCTTGTTGGTCCTGGCCGTCGATGGAGTCGACGGTGACAGCGGCGCGACGATCAATGCTGCTCAGCAACACGAACACGCTAAAAACACGAAGGGCCGGCGCCGCGCGAAAGCGGCCCCAGCCCTCTTTGGAACTTTGAAGTCAGGAGTTCGAAGTCAGAACAAGCCGATTGACCAGCCCAATTCTGACTTCTGACTTCCTACTTTTGACTTCCCTACGGTTGTCCGCCTGCGCTGCCGCCGCCGGCCGCTTCGCGCCGCATGCCGTCGGTGACGACGCCGACCTTCTCGACGCCGGCGCCCATGGCCGCGTCGATGACGGCCATGATTTCGCCGTAACGAACCGTGCCGGCGCCGATGAGGAACAGCGTCTTGTCCTTGCGCGTCTCGTAGATCTCGCGAAACCTGCTCTTCGGCCTGCTGGATCGGCACTTCCTGCTTGTTGATCGTCAGGCGGTGGTCGGCCGTGTAGTCCGCGACCACCTGGCCCAGCACGTCGGCCGCCTTGGCGTTGGCGTTGGTCTCGAGCGGCAGGTTGATGTCCGACGCCCCTCTGCGTGAGCGGCAGCGCCGCCATGAAGATGATCAGCAGCACGAGCAGCACGTCGATGAGCGGCGTGACGTTCATGTCCGCCGACGCTTCGGCGCTTGGACGCCTGATGACGCTTTCCGCGCCGTGGTGCTTGTGGGCGTGTGACATTACTGCCCTCCTGTCGGCTTCAGCGGATCGGTGATGAGCGCGACGGTCTCGATCTTGGCGCCGCGAAGCGCGTCCATCATCTTCATGATGGCGCTGTACGGCGCGTCCTGGTCGCCCTTGAGATAGACCACTTTCTCGGCCTTATCCTCGAGGATGTCCGTCAACCGCCGGATCAGCTCGGCCTCTGTCGCCTCGAGCGCATTGATGTAGAGCTGGCTCTGGCCGTCGATGTAGACGACGGTCTGGTCCGACGTGTCCGGCTTCTCCTGCGTGTGTGCGGCCTGCGGCAGCGTCACCTGCACGCCCTCTGCAGCAGGGGCGCGACGATCATCATGATGATGAGCAACACCAGCATCACGTCGACGAGCGGCGTGACGTTGATGTCGGATTTGACGCCACCTTTGGCGCCGCCGACATCCATTGACATGACTTATACTCCTCGCCGGCGTGGGGCGTGCGGCTCGAGGCGTGGGACGCTCGGTCCCACGCCTCGAGCCACAGGTTCCCCGACTACGCCGTCTTCTTGATGAAGTAGTCGACGAGCTCCGACGACGAGTTGTCCATCTCGACGTTGAAGTACTCGAGACGGCCGGTGAAGTAGTTGTACATCCAGACGGCCGGGATGGCGACGACGAGGCCGAGCGCGGTCTCGACCAGCGCTTCCGAAATACCGGCCGAGACGGCGCCGAGACCGCCCGATCCGGTGGCCGCGATGCCCTGGAACGCCGTGATGATGCCGACGACCGTGCCGAGCAGTCCGACGAACGGCGCCGTCGCGCCGATCGTGGCGAGCGCCGGAATGCCCTTCTTCAGGTCGTTCGACGTGAGCGCGGTCGCGCGCTGAATGGCGCGGCGCACCGTGTCGACCATGTCGTCGCGATCCATCGACGCCGCCGGCTTCCTGCTGGAACTGGTATTCCTGCAGCCCGGCCAGCACGACCTTGGCCAGGTGGCTGTACTGATACGTCTTGGCCTGCGACACCGAGAGCGCGTCCTTCAGCCGGCCTTCCTTGAGGTGCTTGGCCACCTGCGGCGCGTACAGCTTCGACTGCTTCCGCGCCTGCGAGAAGGTGTAGTACCGCTCAATTGCCACGCCAAACGACCACATCGACATGAACACCAGAATGAAGGCCACGACCTTGGCGACCCAGCCCATCTGGCTCCACATTTCCATCAGATCCATTTCCAGCCTCCGAAACCTGTCCTGACTTGCGATTACGCCAACGAATCAACGAGTCCTGCGCGACACGGCGCCGGCAGAACTCGAGACGACACGAACAACAACGCTGCGCCCGACGCGACGTCCTATCTAACTCCTACTGGATTCAGCGTGAATTCACGGTGACGGTCATGATGACGTCGACCGGCTGGCCGTTGAGCAGCGTCGGCGTGTAGCTCCACTGACGCACGGCGTCGAGCGCGGCCTGGTCGAGCATCGGGACCGAGCGAAGCACCTTGACGTCCTTGACGTGCCGTCTCTCGCGATCGTCGCCTCGATGATGACGATGCCCTGACCTTGCGCGGCTTGCGCGATCTGCGGATAGATCGGATTGACGTTCTTCACGATCTTCTTCGGCGCCTTGATGTCGCCACCGACGCGCACCGGCGCGGCGGGCGGCGGCGGTGGCGCGCGAGCGCCATGGCTGCTCGCCGCCGCGGGCAGGTCCGTCGGAATACCACCAACGACCGACATCATGCCGGGGCGGCGGCTCAGGCTTGATCTCACGCGGCGCCTCGACCGGGGCCGCCGCCGGGTTCACGTTCACCTCCACCGGCGGCGGGGCGGCGGCGCCGCTGACGGCGGCGGCGGCGGCGGCGGTGGTGGCGGAGGCGGCGGAGGCACCGCCACAAACGCCATCACCGACTGCGGCGTCGGCAGCATGTCCGTCGCCAGCAGCGGAATCACGATCATCGCCGCCAGCCCAAGCGTGTGCGTCAGAATCGACAGCGGCACCGTGTACCACTGCTTGGTTCCCACCTTGATTGACGGGTTCGACGACATCGCCGAACATTTCGCGTGGCACGGGCGAACCTCCTTACGACCGTTCCTTTACCGTCAGACCTCGGCGATGACACGCATCGGTCGGGCGAATACCGAGCGACTGCGGCGCCCGAAGCGTCTCGCCGGCTGATTTCGAAAGGCCCGGCATTATAGTCAGACCCAAAAAAACGTGTCAACGAACTCGACGACCTTCTGGGACGTCCGGCAAACGGTCCGAGCCGGTCGCGCCACAGCGACTGAGACGTACTCCACTTAGACACCAGTCACGGCGAAACGGACCCGCCCCATCGACGCCCACGACGATTTCTCAGTGCCTTGCCGGCGGGGCGCCGACCCGATCCGCATCCCGTAGAACGACCGCCAGACGAACACGAGACAGACCGCAAAGAACACCGCCGCCAGCACTTGCGTCAGGCCCTGCCCCTGCTCGGCGGCCAGCTGCACCGCCAGCTCGACGGCCAGCAGCCCGAACAGCGTCGTGAACTTGATGACCGGATTCATCGCCACCGACGAGGTGTCCTTGAACGGGTCGCCGACGGTGTCGCCGACGACGGTGGCGGCGTGGAGGGCGGTGCCCTTCGCCTTGAGCTCGACTTCGACGATCTTCTTCGCATTGTCCCACGCGCCGCCGGCGTTGGCCATGAAGATCGCCTGGTACAGGCCGAACAGCGCGATCGAGACCAGATAGCCGATGAAGAAGAACGGCTCGAAGAACGCGAACGCCAGCGTGCCGAAGAACACGCGTCAGGAAGATGTTGAACATCCCCTTCTGCGCGTACTGCGTGCAGATCTCGACCACCTTCTTCGAATCCTCGACCGACGCCCTGGTCGACGCCCTCGAGCTTGATGTTCGCCTTGATGAACTCCACCGCCCGGTAGGCGCCGGTCGTCACGGCCTGGATCGACGCGCCCGTGAACCAGTAGATCATCGCGCCGCCGGTGATCAGCCCGAGCAGGAACGGCGGGTGCAGGATCGACAGCTTCGCGACGAGCTCGGGCGCCAGGCCGTCGGTCAGCGCCACGATGATCGAGAAGATCATCGTCGTCGCGCCGACGACGGCCGTGCCGATGAGCACGGGCTTGGCCGTGGCCTTGAACGTGTTGCCGGCGCCGTCGTTCTCCTCGAGGTTGTGCTTGGCCCGCTCGAAGTCCACGTCGAAGCCGTAGTTCTTCTTGAGGTCGGCCTCGATGTTCGGCATCTGCTCGATCTCGACAGCTCGTAGACCGACTGCGCGTTGTCGGTCACCGGGCCGTAGGAGTCGACGGCAATCGTCACCGGTCCCATGCCGAGGAAGCCGAACGCGACGAGACCGAACGCGAAGACCGCCGGCGCGATCATGCCGATGTCGCCGAAGCCCAGAGGCTGACGCCAGTAGGCGATCGCCATGAGCCCCATGATCGCCATGCCGAGCCAGTAGGCGCTGAAAGTTGCCCGCGACGAGCCCCGACAGGATGTTGAGCGACGCCCCGCCCTCCCGCGACGAGGTCACGACCTCGCGCGACGTGCGCCGACTCGGTCGACGTGAAGACCTTCACGAGCTCCGGAATGATCGCGCCCGGCAGCGTGCCGCAGGTGATGATCGTCGAGAGCTTCCACCACAGCGTCGGTGTCGCCCGACGGCCCGAGCGCCGGAATCAGCAGATACGACGCGACGTAGGTCAGCGCCACCGACACGATCGACGTCAGCCACACGAGCCGCGTCAGCGGCGCCTCGTAGTTCATCTTGTCGACGTTGGCGATACTGGCTCTTCGCGATCGCTTCGTTGAGCAGGTAGGACGCGCCCGACGCCACCACCATCACGATGCGCATCATGAAGATCCAGACGAGCAGCTGCACCTGCGGTCGCCTGATCGGCGACGGCCAGCAGGATGAACGTGATCAGCGCGACGCCGGTGACGCCGTAGGTCTCGAAGCCGTCGGCCGACGGGCCGACCGAGTCGCCGGCGTTGTCGCCGGTGCAGTCCGCGATGACGCCGGGATTGCGCGCGTCGTCTTCCTTGATCTTGAAGACGATCTTCATCAGGTCGGCGCCGATGTCGGCGATCTTCGTGAAGATGCCGCCGGCGATGCGGAGCGCCGCGGCGCCGAGCGACTCGCCGATCGCGAAGCCGATGAAGCAGGCGCCCGCGTAGTCGCCGCGGAATGAACAGCAGGATGACGAGCATCAGCAGCAGCTCGACGCTGATGAGCATCATGCCGATGCTCATGCCGGCCTTGAGCGGAATCGCGTAGCACGGGAACGGCTTGCCGCGCAGGCTGGCGAACGCGGTCCGGGAGTTGGCGAACGTGTTGACGCGGATGCCGAACCAGGCCACGCCGTAGCTGCCGGCGATGCCGACCAGGCTGAACAGCAGGATGATCGCGACCTTGAGCGCCGTGAAGTGCTGCAGGAGCGCCGAAGTAGAACGCGATGATGACGCCGATGAACGCTCGAGAATCAGCAGGAACTTGCCCTGCTGAATCAGGTAGGTCTTGCAGGTCTCGTAGATGAGCTCCGAGATCTCGAGCATCGACAGGATGCACCGCCAGTTCTTCAGCTGGCGTAGATCACCAGGCCGAAGAGCAGGCCGAGCACGAGACGACGAGGCCCGAGTAGAGCAGCGTGTGGCCGTCGATGCCGCCGAGAAAGGTGACCTGGCTCAGGTCGGGCAGGACGAGATTCGCTTCGCCGCCCATGTGCGGCTGCACGGTGGCGGGCGGCGTCTGTGCGGCCACCTCAGGGCCCGCCCAGGCCAACACCGCGCCAAGCGCCATAACGCTGCCGTTCGTCTTGCCCACACTTTCAGACCTGTCATTCCTACTCCGTCTTGGGTCGGGGCTCGCCCCGCGAATCCCTACGCGCTCACTCGTGGGGCCCCAATGCCCCGCTCCGTTCGCGCGGGCTCACTTCGCTTCGCTCGTTCGCGACTGTCGCAGCACCAGGAAACAACCTGACAGGCGTCAGCTCGTTCCTCGGACCCGGCGTACCTCGCACGAGTCGTACCTGCTGTTTGGCGCCGCCCAGTCTACCCCGCCCCGGGCCGCTCCTGACCGCCATCGCCGGTGCGAACGGCGTCTGGCATCCCCATGCCGCCGGTCAGGAAGACGCGAATGCCCTCCTCCACCGTCATGTCCGGGAACGACACCTGTCGAGTCCGGCAGACGATAATGTCTCCCAGATAGAGGTGATTTGTCGGCACGTAGACGGCCAACGAGTGCCTCCGGGCCCCGGCCGCGGTCGACCGTGAACTCCTTGGTCAGGAAACCCAAGCACGAACCCCCTCGACCCGTTGTCGACGAGCACCATCCGCTTGAAGCCGAATTCGTTGTCGGGCGAAAACGCCGAGATGAGCTGCTTGACCGGCGCGTAGACCGTGCGGAAGAGCGGCACGTGCAGGAGCAGCTGTTCAGCGCGCTCGAGCAACCGCCGGCCGATGACGTTGGTCGCCACGATGCCGACAATCAGCACGAACAGCGCCGTGGTCACGAGGCCGAGACCCGGCACGTGCTGCCCGAGAACACGCTCGCTCAGCCAACCGGTCAGCCGGTCGCCAGCGGAACACCCAGACGATCGCGACGACGCTCACGACGAGCGGCACGGTGACGAAGAAGCCGGTGATGAAGCGCCGGCGCAGCCAGAGACCCGGCCCGCCGCCCACTACTCCCACCCGGCGGCCAGCGCCGCGAAGAGACCGAGTCCGACCACGATGCGGTACCAGGCGAACGGCGCGAAGCCCGAGCGGTCACGAACCGCAAGAACGGGCGCACGACCAGCAGCGCGGCCAAGAACGCCGCAAGAAACCGACCCCAATCTCCGTCAGGCGCTCAGCGCTGAGCAGGTCACGGACCGCCACATCTCGTAGACGAACGCGCCCGCCATCGTCGGCATCGCCAGGAAGAACGAGAACTCGGCGGCCGCCGGCCGATCGAGGCCGGCAAGGAGGCCGCCGACGATCGTCGCGCCCGAGCGCGACACGCCCGGAACCAGCGCCACGGTCTGGCACACGCCGATCGCGACTGCCCGGCCATCGGCGTCCTGTCCGCGGCAAACACGGTGGGCACGGGCCGCAGCGCTCGACGACCAGCATGATCACGCCGCCGACGACGAACGCCGCGGCGATGACGGCAGGGGTTTCGTAGAGCACGCTCTTCACGATGTCGGCGAACAGTGCCCCGGCGACGGCGGCCGGCAGAAACGCCGCCAGGAGCATCAGCGCGAACCGCCGCGCGTCCGGATCCCGGCCGAGGCCCGCGACGACCGACCAGATCTTCGGCGCGGTAGAGCCACATGACCGCCAGAATCGAACCGAACTGGATGACGATCTTGAAGACGTCGCCGGGATCGTCGAACCCGAGCAGGCGCGCACCGATCAGCAGGTGCGCCGTCGACGAGATGGGCAGGAACTCCGTGAGTCCCTGCACAACGCCCAGGAGCGCCGCGTCGAGGAGACTCACGACAAGGGCAAAGGGCAGAGGGCAGAGCGCAACGTCTGGAACGAACTGACGCCTGTCATCTTTCCTTTGACCTCAACCCTTCCCTTTGCCTCTGACCTTCCGGCTTTGGCCTGTGCCCTTTGCCCTTGTCTACGCCCGCTTCCGTCGGGCTTCGACCGAACGCGCCCCTTGCGGACTCGACACGGCCGACCGCTTGCTCAGCAGAATGGCGATCGCCGAGGCGATGAACACCGTCGAGTACGTGCCGGTCGACGATGCCGACGAGCATCGTGAACGCGAAGCCGCGCAGCACCTCGCCGCCGAACAGGAACAGCGCCACGACCGCGAGGAACGTCGTGCCGGCGGTGATGATCGTCCGGCTCAGCGTCTGGTTCACGGCCGTGTTGACGATCGTCTCGAGCGGCTCGCGCCGCAGCGATCCGCTGGTTCTCGCGCACGCGGTCGAAGATGACGATGGTGTCGTTCACCGAGTAGCCGGCGATCGTGAGGATCGCCGCGACGACGTTGAGCGAGAGGTCGTAGCCGAACCAGGTCAGGAACGCGAGCGTGACGAGGATGTCGTGCAACGTCGCCACGACGGCGCCCACCGCGAAGCTGAAGCGGAACCGGAGCCCGATGTAGACGCAGGATGCCGCCGAGCGCGGTGAGCGTCGCCCAGATGCCCTTCTGCTGCAGGTCCTGCCCGATCGTCGGGCCGACGATCTCGCTTGTTGATGACGCTGAACTCGCCGACGTTCGCCGCTCGCAGCGCCTGCTCGACGCGCTCCGACACTGCCGTCGAGCGAATTGGCCTGCTCGGCGCCCGGCTCGAGCGGCAGCCGGATCATGATCGCGTTGTTCGGTCGGCCGGACCGAATCGCTGGACGACGGCTTCGGACGACAGCGGCCCGAGCGCGTGCGCACGGCGTCTTCGCCGGTCGGCTGCGTGAACTGCAGCGACGACGACCGTGCCGCCCGAGAAATCCACGCCGAGCGGCAGGCCGCCGCGCGCGACGACCGTCAGCGACGCCGGCGACGATCACGATCGAGCGACAGCGCGATGCGCGTGCCAGCGCCACTTGATGAAGTTGAAATTGGGATTGGAGAAGAATCCGCATGGCGCGAGACTCCCGGCTAGATGCTCAACTGGGTCGCGCCGGCCGGCCGCCGCGAGAGAACGAACTCGAAGAGCGTGCGCGAGACGAAGACGGCCGTGAACACGTTGGCGATCAGGCCGAAGAACAGCGTCGTCGCGAACCCGCGAATCGGCCCGGTGCCGAACTGGAACAGGAACGCGGCCGCGATGAGCGACGCGACGTGCGTGTCGACGATCGTGATGAAGACGCGGTCGAAGCCGGCGGCGACGCCTGCCGCGCGCCCTTCTTCGTCGCCAGCTCCTCACGGATGCGCTCGAAGATCAGGACGTTCGAGTCCACGCCCATGCCGATCGTCAGGATGAAGCCGGCGATGCCGGGCAGCGTCATGACGGCGCCGAGATACGCCATGAAGCCCATCAGAATCACGAGGTTCAGCGCGACCGAGACGAACGCGTTGATGCCGGCCAGCTTGTAGTACGATCAGCATGAACAGCGTGACGAGGACCGAGGCCGACGAGCGACGCCATGACGCCGGCGCGAATCGAGTCCGCGCCGAGCGACGGGCCCGACCTCGCGCTGCTCGAGATAGGTGAGCGACGCCGGCAGCGCGCCCGACCGCAGCACCAGCGCGAGGTCGCTGGCCTCCTGCTGCGTGAAGCGTGCCCGTGATCCGGCGCCTCGGCGCTGCGTATCGGGCCGTCGATGACGCGGCGCCGACTGCACGCTGGTTGTCGAGGACGATCGCGAGCTGACCGGCCGACGTTGGCCGCCGGTCGACGCGGCTGAACTTCGCGACGCCCTCGCTGTTCAGCGTGAAGCTGACCGCCGGCGTGTTGTACTCGTCGAGCGTCGGCCGCGCGTTGCGCAGGTCGCGGCCGGTGACCGCCGGCGACCTTCCGCACCAGGTAGAACGCCGGCGCCGTCGCCGACGGCGCCGACGCCCGGGATGACTTCCATGTCGGGCGGGACCTGCGCCGTTGTGCGGCTGGAGCAAGCGCGCCTGATCGGGCGCCGGGCCCGCCTCGACGAGCTTCAGCTCGAGCATGCGCCGTCTGCCGATGATGTTCTTCGCGCGCGTCGACGTCGTGACAGCCCGGGCAGCTGCACGAGGATCTGGTCGCCCGTCGTGCCGTACGGCGCGACGATGGGCTCGGAGACGCCGAGCTCGTTGACGCGGCGCTCGATCGTCTGGATCGCCTGGGTCACGGCTTCGGCTCGCGCGCTGCACGGCGATGTTCGGCTTCATCGTGAACGTGTAGCGTCCCGCCGCCGGTCGCCTCACGGTCGAACGCGAGCGAGGTCAACTGCTGATCGGCGAGCGTCCGGAACTGCTGGTCGCTTGCCGGCGGCACGCCCTCGACCAGGAACTCCGTCGAGCGCCGGTCGACGCGCGTCGTGACGGTGATATTCTGCGTCCTTGAGCGGCCGCGCGCAGCTGCTCGGAGGTCGTCTCGGTCTCGAGCCGCAGCGGCGTCGTCGGTCTTGCACGGCGAGCACGAGGTGCACGCCGCCCTTGAGGTCGAGGCCCGAGCGTGATCTTCCGGCTCGGCGGAGTGAAGGACCAGATCGCCAGCCCGGTGACGACGGCGATGACGAGGAGCTTCCAGCGAAGGTTCTTGTTCATGAGTTAGAGCCCGCCGCTGTCCGGCTGGACGACCGGCTCCTGGCCCTGATAGCCGCCGATCGCGGCCCGGGCGACGTCGATCCGGACCTTGTCGGCAATCTGGAGCTGCACGGACTGCTCGTCGAGCTTGGTGACCTGACCGTAGATGCCGCTGGTCGTGATGACCCGGTCGCCGACCTTCAGCGCGGCCTGAAACTCCTGGACCTTCTTCTGGCGGCGGCGCATCGGCAGCAGCACCAGGACGTAGAAGATGCCGATCATCAGCAGCGAACGGCAAGAACGACACCAGCATGTTCTGGGGCTGTCTGGCCGGCTGGTGCCATGGCGAACGACGATGGGAACGAGTGAGCGTCAGTCATCTACTGCAGATCGGCGGCGGGAATAGGTCTCGAGGAACGTCGTCTTGAACGACTCGAAGGTTCCGAACTCAATAGCCTTCCTAATCGCCCGCATGGTGTCAAGGTAAAAGTGCAGATTATGCAACGTGTTCAGGGCGGCCGCCGCTCATCTCGCCGGCCATGAACAGGTGGCGCAGATAGGCGCGTGAATGGCGCCGGCAGGTCGGACACGCGCACTCCGGATCGGGCGGCAGGGGTCCTCGGCATACCGCGCGTTCTTGATCGAGATCGGGCCCTCGCCGGGTGAAGAGCTGGCCGTTCCGGGCGTTCCGGGTCGGCAGCACGCAGTCGAACAGGTCGATGCCCGCGCGCCACGCTCTCGACCAGGTCGTCGGGCATGCCGGTGCCCATCAGGTAGCGGGGCCGGTCCTCGGGCAGCTGTGCGGCCGTGTGCGCCGACGACGTCGTACATGACGTCGGTCGGCTCGCCGACCGACAGCCCGCCGATCGCGTAGGCCTCGAAGCCGACCGCCACCGTGCCGGCCACGCTCCGATCGCGCAGATCCTTGAACGTGCCGCCCTGGATGATGCCGAACTGCGCCTGGCCCGGCGTCGGACGCGGCGACGTCCGGGCACGCGGCCGTCGCCGAGCGCCTCGAAGCGCGTCGCGGCCGCGGCGCGCCCATCGCAGCGTGCGCTCCATCGCGGCTTCGGCGTCGTCGTGCGTCGCCGGCCAGCTCGGACACTCGTCGAACATCATCGCGACGTCGGACCCGAGACGCGCCTGGATGTCGGCGGCCGATTCGGGCGACAGCGAAAGCGCGTCGTCCGTCGAGATGCGACTGAAAGACGACGCCGTCTTCGGTGACGCGTGCGCCGCGCCGGCGAGCCTGAAGACCTGATAGCCGCCGGAGTCGGTGAGGATCGGTCGCGACCAGCCCATGAACGCGTGCAGGCCGCCCAGCGCGCGCGATGCAGATCGTCGCCGGGCCGCAGGTGCAGGTGGTAGGTGTTGGCGAGGATGATGTCGGCGCCGAGCTCGTCGCACGCTGCGTCGATCGTCGACGCCTTTGACGGCGCCGCGCGTGCCGACCGGCATGAACGCCGGCGTCTCGACGACGCCGTGCGGCGAGCGTGCAGGCGGCCGCGTCGCGCGCCGTCCGTCGCGCGCGATGAACGTCGAACGCGAAGCGGGCGCTCACGGCGCTTAGCCTATAATGACTGCCCTCGCGCCGGCTTCGCGCTGCGCGTTCCATCTTCTCGACACACGTGAAACGTCTTCGCGTCGGCGTGCTCGTACGGCGGCCGATCGGGCGAGCACGAAGTGTCGCTCGCGTCGGCGGCGGCCGTGTTCGCGAACCTCGATCGCCAGCGCTACGAGCCCGATCGCCATCCGCATCGAGAAGGACGGCCGCTGGGTGCTCGCCGATCGTCCGCCGTCGGCGGCGTCGGCCGCCGAAGTCATCGATCAGATGCGCAGCGACGCCGCGCGGCTGCGCGGCGGCCGCGACGTGTTCCTGCCGCCGCGTCCCGGCGACGACACGCTCGTCCTCGTCGATCGCCGGTCGGCGCGCGACGGCGACGCCGAAGCGCGCGGCGACGCTCACCGGGCTCGGCGCTCGACGTGATCTTTCCGGTGCTGCACGGCCCGTACGGCGAAGACGGCACGATCCAGGGCCTGCTCGAACTGGCCAACGTCGCCTACGTCGGCTGCGGCGTGCTGGCCTCGGCGGTCGGCATGGACAAGGCGGTGATGAAGGTCGCTGTTCCGCGCGCGCGGCCTGCGCGTGCCCGACTGGGTCGTGGTCCGGCGCCGCGAGTGGACGGCCGATCCGGCACGCGGTGATCGACGCGTATCGACGACGCGCTGCGCCTATCCGCTGTTCGTCAAGCCGGCCAACCTCGGGTCGAGCGTCGGCATCTCCAAGGTGCACGACGCCGTCGAGCTCGGCGCGCGCGATCGATCACGCGCGCTCGACTTCGACCGCAAGGTCGTCGTCGAAGCGCGCCGTGCCGGACGCGCGCGAGATCGAATGCGCGGTGCTCGGCAACGACGACGCCGGAGGCGTCGGTGCCGGGCGAGATCGTGCCGTCGCGCGAGTTCTACGACTACGAAGCGAAGTACCTCGACGGCGGCTCGCGCCTGAGATTCCGGCGCCGCTCGACGCGGCGATGCCGAACCGAAGTGCAGCGCCAGGCGCTCCAGCGCGTTTCGCGCGATCGACGGCGCGGGCCTCGCGCGCGTGGACTTCCTGCTCAGCCGCATCGACCGGCGAGCTCTTCATCAACGAGATCAACACGCTGCCCGGCTTCACGACGATCAGCATGTACTCGAAGCTGTGGGCCGCGAGCGGCGTCGACTATCGCGACGCTCGTCGATCGACTGATCGCGCTCGCGCTCGAGCGTCACGCCGAGAAGCAGCAGCTCACGCACGAGCGCGTTCTGAGCCCCGACGCGCGTCAGCGCGTCCCAGCGATCGACGCCCGTCATGTTTTGACAACGCACGCGACTTTGTGCTTGACACCGTTTCGAACTCGTCCATAATCTACATCTTGCGTGAGAGCGACTCACTCAGCCCACCTATTGGGTACGCCAGCGATGGTGGAGTGCAGTGACGCGACGCAAACAGTCCGAATGGACAACGACGACAGTCGACGCCAACGAAACGCGTCGATCAATTTACGCGCGACACGCCGGTCAGCACTCGACCCGGCGGCAGGGTGCGGCACTTCTGCCGGCACCCTTTTTTTGTGCCGTTGTCGGAGCGCGATCGCGCATGCTCCGCAACGAAGCCAGGGCGCTCTGCGTGTGACTCGGGCAGGCCGAAAGGCCGCGACGTTCGCAGCAGAGTTGAGCGCCTGCGCATGACACCAACGCGAAAGGGGGGACAACAACAATGGCGAAGAAAGCAGCCAAAGGCGGCAAGAAAAAGGGCGGCAAGAAGCGGTAAGCTCGCCCTCCCGCCGAGAGAAAGGGGGCGACGTCGCCCCCTTTTTTTTATGCCGACAACCGGGAACGGGACGTGTTCGCATGTCCCGTTCCCGTCAATGTCAGGTCAGTTGAACGTCACCCCGTCCCAGATCCGCACGCGCTCGATCACGTCCCACTGCGACAGCCGGTCGAGCACGTCCCAGCCGTTCACCACGCGTGCCGAACACCGTGTACTTCGCCGTCGAGGTGCGGCTGCGGCGACAGCGTGATGAACCACTGGCTGCCCGCCGTGTCGCGCCAGTCGAGCGCCATGCCGACCGTGCCGCGCACGTAGGGCAGCCAGGTCAGCTCGTCGGGAATCGCGTAGCCCGGACCGCCCTCGCCGTCGCCGCGCGGATCGCCCGCCTGCACGACGAACGTCGGCACGACGCGATGCACCCTCATGCCCTTGAAGAAGCCCGCGCGCGCCAGGTCGACGAAGTTCTTCGCCGTGATCGGCGTCTCGACGACGTTGAGCTCGATCTCGATCGTGCCGTGCGCGGTCTCGATGAACGCGTGCGGCGAGAACTGCGGGTGCAGCAGCTCCGCCGATTCGAACGACTCGTTCGGGACGCCGAAGTGGCGCCGGACGCGTGGGCGCCGCCGCGCGATCGCCGAGGCCGTGGAGCAGCGAGGCGGCGCGCCACCGAACCGGCCAGTCGCGATCGGACAGCGCCTCGCGGAGCGTGGGCATCGCCGCATCACCGCCGTACTTGGACAACGCCTCGAGCGCAGCCGCGCGCGCCGCATACGCCGCGTCGCTCTGCCCTCGCGCGTACGCCGCAATGAGCTGCGGGATCCCGCCGTCGGGGCGCGAGTCGCCGATCAGGCGGGCCGCCGCCGCGCGCTCCATGAAGTCGGGCGCCTCGAGGGACTTGAACAGGATCGCGGTGAGGTTCTGGGCCTTGATGGCCGCGAGCGCCTCCAGGGCCGCCCCGTGCACGCGCGCGTCTTCGTCGGCCAGCAGCTCTTCGAGCGCCGGCGTCACGCGTTCCGACCGAAGGTCCCGAGCACGTTGGCCAGCGTCGCCCGAACGGACCACTCGGGATCGCGATTGAGGCCGGACAGCACCAGGAGAAACGCGTCGGGCGAGAGCTTCGCCGCTGCAGTCAGCGCCGCCGCGCGCATCGCCGGCGAGGGATCGCTGAGCCGTTCGACCAGCACGTCGAAGGCACGCGCGTGGCCCGACGTCCCGACCGCCGTGACGATCTCGAGCGCGATTGTGCCGCTTGTCGGCTGCCCCAGCAGCTCGAGCAGCGGCTCGATCGCCGCCGGACCGCCGATCTGCCCGAGCGCGCGGACCGCCGCGATGCGCACCTTCACGTCGGCGTCGGTATTGAACGCCGCCGCCTTGGCGAGTGGCACCGCCGCCCGGTCCTTGAGCGTGCCGAGACCGCGAAGGGCAAACCCGGCGGTGTTGACCCCGGCGTGGTCGCCAGCAGCAGGAGCGCCGGGGTGGCTCGCGGGTCACCGATCCGCTGAAGCGCGTACGCGACCGGCCACCAGCGCGAAACCGGCTGGCCCTCGGGTGTCAGCGCGACCTGAGCGAGCCGCTCGTAGTCGCGCAGCCGCGCGAGCGCGAACAACGCGAGCCGACAGATCTCGATCTCCGGCGCCTTGGGCGCCTCCTCATCGTCGGGCGCGATGGATGCCATGCGAGCGTCACACCCGGCCGCCGCGGTGACGATGGCCGGCGCCGAGGCCGCGTCACCAACGAGACCAAGACCTTCAACCGCGCGAGCGCGAACGATCGGCGAGGGATCCTCCAGCGCGGCTCGAAGCGGTCGGGCCCCGTCGCGCGCATCCGGACCGATCAGTCCGATGGCGAACGCCGCCATCGCGCGCACCTGCAGCGTCAGAATCCTGAAGCGCCGACACGAGATACGGCAGACCATCCAGCATGCCGATGCGGCCGATCGCCAGGACGGCGCGCCGCCGCACCGACGGATCGGAATCGAGCGCGAGTTGGTCGAGGCCGGCGGCTGTCGCTGACGAAAACGTGCGCGGCGAGGGAACGTCGGCAACCGGCGCCGCGACGGGAGTGGCATCGGCATCACGCAGCGCACGCTGCTGTTCGAGCCGCAGGATCCAACCCATCTTGCGGTCCGGGGCGATCACCACCGGCGGAACCACAACGGGGGCTGGCGTCACGGCGGACTTGCACCCCCACCCAGCCACACTCGCGATGCCGAGGATCACGAGCGCGAGTGCGCGAACACGACAGTAGTGCGGCATCGTCGTATGGTAGCGCAGCGGGTTTGGCTATACTCGGCGCCAGAGTGGACTTCCGCTACCTCGCCATCGAGGGCCCGGTGGGCGTTGGCAAGACCACGTTGGCCGAGCGTCTCGCCGCGCGGCTCGATGCGCGTGGCGTCTTCGACGATCGCGAAAATCCGTTTCTCGTCGACTTCTATGCCGGACGCAGCGGCGCGGCGTTTCAGACGCAGCTCTTCTTCACGCTCGCGCGGCATCGCCAGCTCACGGGCCTGCGGCAGCGGGAACTGTTCAATCAGACGACGATCTGCGACTACATCTTCGAACGCGATCGGATCTACGCGTTCGTGAATCTGGACGACAACGAGCTGTTCATCTACCAGCGCCTGTTCGAGCTCCTGACGCGCGACCTGCCGGCCCCCGACGTCGTGATCTACCTGCAGACGCCGACCGAGGCCCTGCGCCGCCGGCTGCGCGATCGCGAGCGGCGCGCATCCGAACAGCTCCTGGTCCCGGACGACGACTACATCGCCGAGCTGAACGAGGCCTACAACCACTTCTTCTTTCACTACACGGCCACGCCGCTGCTGGTGGTGGAGACCTCGCAAGTGGACCTGACGTGGGGCGACGAGGCGGTCGAGGATCTGCTGCGCCAGCTGCGGACGATGACCCGCGGCACCAGGTACTACGTGCCCCGGACGCAGTAGCCATTGCTTATCGGTTATTGGCTATTTGCTATTGCATTGGCTATTGGTGATTGGCTATTGGGGCCCAATCGATGCCCCAATCACCAATAACATGCTCAATGCAATAACCAATAGCCAATAGCCAATAACAAATGGTTTCCGGTACAGTGACGACCAATGGCGTGGTTCAAGAAGACCCGCAAGCCCATCGAGACGCCCGAAAACGCGAGTCGGGTTCCCGAGGGCCTCTGGGTCAAGTGCCCAGCTTGCAGCCGCGTCATCTACAACAAGGAGCTGGTGGCCGCGCTGCAGGTCTGCCCGCACTGCACCCACCACTTCCGGATGTCGGCGAGCGACCGTCTGAAGTCGCTGTTCGACGGGGGGCGCTGGACCGAACACGATCCGGGCCTGCGTTCGCTCGATCCGCTGAAGTTCACCGACACGAAGAGCTACCGTCAGCGGCTGACGACGACGGCCAAGGCCACGGGCCTGCTCGACGCGGTGATCGTCGGCAGCGGCCAGGTCGAAGGCCTCCCGACCGTCATCGCGGCAATGGAATACGCGTTCATCGGCGGCAGCATGGGCGTCGTCGTTGGCGAAAAGATCACGCGGGCCGCCGAACGCGCGCTCGCGACGCGCGCCGGGTTGATCGTGGTCAGCTGTTCGGGCGGCGCCCGGATGATGGAGGGCGCCCTCTCCCTCATGCAGATGGCGAAGATCAGCGCGGCCCTTGGCCGTCTGGATCGCGCCGGACTTCCCTACATCTCGGTGCTCACCGACCCGACGACGGGCGGCGTGACCGCCAGTTTCGCGATGCTCGGCGACTTCAACATCGCCGAACCCCGCGCCCTCATCGGGTTTGCCGGTCCTCGTGTCATCGAGCAGACGATTCGCCAGAAACTGCCCGAAGGATTCCAGCGCAGCGAGTTCCTGCTGGAGAAGGGCTTCATCGACATGATCGTCGACCGGCGTGAGATGAAGGCGACCCTCGGCCGCTCGCTGCGGCTGATGGGCATGCGTGCCACCGCGTAGCTCCCGCGCGTCACTGCTCGCCCTCGAGCAGATCGGCATCAAACTCGGGCTCGACCAGATTCGGGCACTGGTCGGGCAGCTCGGCCGCCCCGATCGTGCCTTCCCGTCGGTAATCGTCGCGGGCACCAACGGCAAAGGCTCCGTCACCGCGATGATCGAGCGCGGCTTCCGTGCAGCGGGCTACCGGACCGGGCGCTTCACGTCACCGCATCTCGTCGACCTCGAAGAGCGGTTCGCCGTAAACGGCGAGCCCATCACGGCCGACGCCCTGGACGCGTCGGCCGACGCGGATCCTGGACGCCGCCCGTCACCTCCCCGCTCCGCCGAGTTTCTTCGAAGCCACGACCGCTCTGGCGCTCGACGTGTTCCGCGACGTGAAGGTCGACGTGGCCGTCCTGGAAGTGGGCCTCGGTGGCCGTCTGGACGCCACGAATGTGGTGGAGGCGACGGCGGCCGTCATTACGTCGGTAGATTTCGACCACGAGCAGTATCTCGGACACACGCTCGAGGCCATCGCGCGCGAGAAGGCCGGCGTGATCAAACCAGGCGCGATTGTCGTGCTCGCCCCGAATCCGCCAGTCGTCGAGGGTGTCGTCGCGGCCGCATGCGAGGACACGGGCGCTTCGCTCATCCGCGCCCGAGACGATGTCACGGCCGACGTTCTTATGGTGGATGGACGGGCGCACCTGACGCTGACGACACCCGTGCGCTCGTACGGAACCCTCACGTTGTCTCTTCCCGGGCGGCACCAGGCGGAGAACGCGATGACGGCGATTCGGCTGCTCGAAGCGCTTGCCTCGTCGGGTCGCTTTGAGGTTCCAGCGGCGGCGGTCCGCGCGGCGGTCGAGGACGCCGAGTGGGCCGCGCGCCTCGAAACCATCACGATCTCGTCGGTCTCGGTGCTCCTGGACGGCGCCCATAATCCCGCAGGCGCACGAGCCCTCGCGGACCATGTGCTCGAAACGTATCGACGGCACGTGCCCATGGTGATTGGCGCGATGGCGAGACAAAGCCCTCGACGGACTCGTGTCGGCCCTCGCGCCGGCCGCGTCGCATTTCATTTTCACGGCGGCCTCAACGCCTCGTGCGGCGGCGCCGATAGAACTTCTGGACGCGGCCGCGCGTATCGCACCGAGTACCCCGGCGTTCATCGAACCACAGCCCACGCGTGCGGTGACGATGGCCGCGGCATTTGGATCGCCGGTTGTCGTTGCGGGTTCCTTGTATCTTGCAGGTGAAATTCGCGCGGTACGGTCATGATACCCTGCGAAAGTTCACGCCATGTGCGCCTGCAGATAGACGTGGCGGTGTGATGTACAAATTCGTTGCCGTTCTTGCCGTGACGGCCGCTGCCTTCGCCGGCCCTCGTTCGGCCGATGCTCAGGACAGCATGCTGGGTTCGTGCAAGAGCACGATCCGGCCGCAGGGTCAGACACCGGAACCGATCACCGATCGGCCCGCGCCGGCCGACGCGCTCCGTTTCACGTTCGTCGGCACGCCCGTCGTCATCACGTGTGACGACATGGTCCTCCAGGCACGCACGATCATCTACGAGACCGACACGCAGGACATCCGGGCCAGCGGCGACGTGCTCCTGCAGCAGCGCGATCTCCGAGTGTTCGCCGAACGCGCCGAGATGAACAGCCGCACGAAGCTCGGCGTGTTCTACCAGGCAAACGGCATCGCTCGTATCGGCGAAGCCCCGGAGGAAAAGAGCCAGTTCGGAACGCTGGAGTCGGACGTCGCGTTCCGCGGCGAGCGCATCGAAAAAGCCGGCCCGAAGACGTACAAGATCCATCACGGTGCGTTCACCACCTGCGCGCAGCCCGTGCCGCGGTGGGAAATGACGATGGGCGACGCGACCATCACGATGGACGAGCACGCGCTCATGCGCAACGTCGTCTTGCGCGTGAAAGACGTCCCGGTGTTCTACCTGCCGGCGTTCTACTACCCCATGGAAAAGGACGACCGGTCGTCGGGATTCCTTCTCCCCACCTACGGCGCGTCCAACTTGCGCGGCACGACGCTCAGCAACGCGTTCTTCTGGGCGATCAGCCGCAGCCAGGACGCGACGTTCTTCCACGACTGGACGTCGAAGTTCGGCCAGGGTTTCGGCAGCGAGTACCGGTACGTGAAGTCGGCGGGCTCCCGGGGCAACATGAAGTTCTTCGTGAACGAACACTCCGGGCACCGCGGACGACAGGGGAACGCAACGCCGCCGCGAGTCGCTCGTATGACGTGACCGGCGACGTCAACCAGGCGCTGCCTCGGAATTTCCGGCTCATCGGCCGGGTGAACTACTTCACGGATATCGCGACCCAGCAGCTGTATCAGGACGTCTATCAATCGGATCAACGGCAACGGCGCGACATCACGGCCAACGTCAGCGGCACCGTCGCTCGGATGCGCATCACGGCGGGAGGTGAGCTGCACGAGTACTTCTACGACAAGAGCGACCCCGATAGCGGTGTGGTCTCCGCGAGCCGTCAGCGCAACGGCCGGATGCCGATCGTCAATGTGTCGATGCCCGACCGCGCGATTGGTTCGTCGAAGATCTACGTCGGCGGCGCCGCACAGGCCGCGTACCTGCTCGATCAGCAGAATCTCGACGATCCGCTCACCAAGCAGAACCTCTTTCGATTCGACGGGGGCCCCACGCATGCGCGCGCCGTTGAGCACACTGTCGTTCCTGTCAGCGACGGCGGATGCCTCGTGGCGCATCACCCATTGGAGCAAGTCCTACGTGATCACGAATCTCGCGGACCCGACGGAGGACCGCCTGCAGGTGCCGATCGGATTGACGCGTCAGCTGTTCGAAGTCGAGGCCAGCATGACCGGGCCAGTGCTGGCGCGCATCTTTCCGGCGCGCGGCCTCAAACACGTGATCGAACCGCGATTTTCCATCGGCCGGACCTCCTCATTCGCCGATCGGATCCGGGTCGTCGAGATCGATAGCGTCGATACGCTGGTCGGTGGCACCACCACGGTGAACTACGGCCTGATCAATCGCCTGCTCGTTCGCGGCGCGCCGTCCGGCGCCGGGCAGGCGGGGGCAAGTCGCGGGAGGTGCTGTCGGTGGCGATTACGCAGTCGTACTACACGGAACCCCTGGCCTCCATCTACGACCCCGACTACTCGAGCAACCTCGACGCCACGGCGGCAAATTTCTCGCCGCTGAGCATTCGCGCCTCGGTCCGCGTGAACGACAGTTCGTCAGGCGACTTCCGGATGGACATCGACGCGAAGCACCGGGCGATTCGGACGACGAGCGGCACCTTGAGAATGTACTGGCAGACGACCGAAGTGAATGCGGAGTGGTCGAGGCGCTTCATCATTCCGGGCTTGAGCGGTTTCAAGACGGCCCGGCATTTCTTCAGCGGCGGCACCACCGTACGTTCCCGGAACAATCACCTGGGCGGTTCGTACCGGTTCACCTTCGACGTTCTGGAGCACGAGTTTGTCGACCAGAGAATGGGGGCGTACTACAGCAGTCAGTGCTGTGGCGTGTCCTTCGACTATCAGAAAATGGACACGCCCCTCTGGACGCCGCAGGGGATACCGACAAATTCGCAATTCGCGCTGTCCTTCACGCTTGCCGGCATCGGATCGTTCTCGAACCCGCTCGGGTCCTTTGGTGGACGATAATGTCGGCGCGGGTCGGATGACGACCCGGAAGGACACTTTGCTGTGACACTCGTGAACGTGCTCGTCACCGGCGGCGCCGGATTCATTGGATCGAACTTCGTGCGCTGGGCGCACGAGCGCCATCCCGACTGGCGCATCACGACGCTCGACAAGCTGACCTACGCCGGCCGCCTCGAGAATCTGCGCGAGGTGATGGACAGCCCGCGACACCGTTTCGTGAAGGGCGACATCGCCGACGCGGCGGTCGCGGCGCCGCTCGTGCGCGAGTCGCACGTGGTCGTGCACTTCGCCGCCGAGACGCACGTCGACCGCTCCATTCAATCGGCCGGCGATTTCATCCAGACGGACATCTTCGGCACGTTCGTGCTGCTCGAGGCCGCCCGCGAGGCGCCTGCGCTTCGTCGTTTCGTGCAGATTTCCACCGACGAGGTGTACGGCAGCGTGCCCGAGGGCCACAGCCGCGAAACGGACGAGCTTCGTCCGCGCAACCCGTATTCGGCCAGCAAGGCCGGCGCGGATCGCCTGGCGTACAGCTACTTCGCGACCTATCAGGTGCCGGTCGTCATCACCCGCGCGTCGAACAACTACGGCCCGCACCAGTTTCCAGAGAAAGTCATCCCGCTCTTCATCACCAACGCGATCGACAACCTGGCCGCTCCCGCTCTACGGCGACGGGTTGAACGTGCGCGACTGGCTGCATGTCGACGACCATTGCCGCGGCATCGACGTCGTCATCGCCGACGGGCAGCCGGGCGAGGTCTACAACATCGGCGGCGGCAACGAAGTGCGAAACGTCGATCTGACGCATCGCATTCTCGAGCTGACCGGGAAACCGGCCTCGCTCATCCGGCCGGTGGCCGATCGGCCCGGCCACGACCGCCGCTATGCGCTCGACACGACGAAGCTCCAGAGCCTCGGCTGGCAGCCCGAGGTGCCGTTCGATCGCGGGCTCGCGGACGCGGTCGAGTGGTACCAGCGCAACGAATGGTGGTGGCGGCCGATCAAAGAAAAGGATGAGGCGTTCCGCGCCTACTACGCGTCGCAGTACGGCAATCGATCGGCGCGCCTGACGCCCTGACATGCGCGCCGACGTCACCCTTGTTACCGGCGCCACCGGATTTGCCGGTTGGCACCTGCTGAGCAGTCTGAAGCCACGCGGAACGGTCGTGGGATGGTGCCGGCCCGGCGGGCAGCCGCCCAAAGAAGGCGGGCGGATCATCTGGCAAGGCGTCGACCTGACGCACCGCGACAGCGTCGTCTCGGCGGTCGCGGAAACTCGCCCATCCCGGATTTTCCATATCGCCGGCGCGCCGAACGTGGCGACATCCTGGTCCAGCGCGGTCTCGCACCTTGCCGTGAACGCGCTCGGCACGCATCACGTGCTCGAGGCCGTCAGCTGGCCGGCGAACCCTGCCGCATTCTCGTCGTGTCGTCGGGTCAGATCTATCAGTCGAGCGACGATCCCATCGATGAGGATGCGCCGCTCGCGCCCGTCGAATCCGTACGGCCTGTCGAAGCTCGCACAGGATCAGCTGGCGCTGAATGTGGCGCGTGACGAGCGGCTCGATGTCGTGGTCGCTCGCCCGTTCAACCACATCGGGCCCGGCCAGCAGCCCGGCTTCGCCGTGTCGAGCTTCGCGCGTCAGATCGCCCGGATCGAAGCGGGCCTCGAGCCGCCGACGATGCGCGTCGGCAACCTCGAAGCACGTCGCGACATCACCGACGTGCGCGACGTCGTGCGCGCGTACGAACGGATCATGGAGGGCGGCGTGACCGGACGCGCGTACAACGTCTGCTCCGGACGATCGTGGCGGATCCGCGACTTGCTCCACGAGCTCCTGGCCCTCTCGACGGCCGCGATCGACGTCGAAATCGACGCCGCGCGCTTTCGACGCAACGACGTGCCGATCGTTCAGGGCGACGGCAGCCGGATTCGATCCGAGCTCGACTGGACTCCTACGATTCGGGTCGAGCAGACGCTCCGCGACACCCTCGACTGGTGGCGGGAAGACACGAGCGCGGGGCTCGAGGCTTAGGACTCGCCGGATTTCCTGGATCTTCGTTTAATTTTCGCCTACCATCCGGCCAATGGCGGGCGGCTGCCTTCCTCTCTTTCCTGAGGCCGTCGGGGCGCCTACCCTCCGGGAGGTCGCCGACGCCGTCCGGCAGTCCGGGATCGAGTCACTCCCCGACGCCCGCCGGCGCGCCGACGAGGCGCGCTACCAGGAAGTCCACGTCCGTTCCGGCGCTGACCCGGTCGATGGGGATGCCCTTCAAATGGGCGCTCAATCCCTACCGCGGCTGCACGCACGCCTGCGAGTACTGCTACGCGCGCAAGTACCAGCGGCACCTCGAGCTCAATGCGTCGGCGATGACTTCTCGTCGTTGATCCTCGTCAAACGGAATCTGCCCGAGGTGCTGCGGCGGGAGCTCTCACGCGCCACGTGGGCACGCGAAACGCGTCGCGGTCGGGACGGCGACCGATCCGTATCAGCCGATCGAAGGTCACTACCGGCTCACCCGACGCAGCCTGGAAGTGCTCGTCGGACGCCGGCACGCCGTTCTCGATCGTCACGAAGGGCCCGATGGTCGTGCGCGACGTCGACGTGCTCGCGCGGGCGGCGCAGTCGTCGGGATGCACGGTCTACATGAGCGTGCCGACTGTGGTCGAGGACGTCTGGGCCAGCCTCGAGCCGGGAACGGCGCACCCGCGCCAGCGGCTTCGGGCCGTTCGCCAGCTCATGGACGCCGGCATCGACGCGTCGGTGTTCATGATGCCGCTCGTCCCGGGCATCTGAGCACGTCGCGGACGAGCATCGAGCGCACGCTGGCCGCCATCGCGGAAGCCGGCGTGCCGTTCTGCCGGCTCAAGCGTGGCGCGCTTCGATCCGGGCGTGCGCGAGCATTTCTTCGCGTTTCTCGCGCGCGAACACCCGGATCTCGTCGAGGGCTACGAGCGGCTTGTACCGCGGCGTCAACGCGCCGGCCACGTACGCGAAGGCGGTGAAGAAAGTCGTGACGGATACGCTGGAGCGCCTGCGCGTCGCAGGACGGCTCCGAATCCGCCCGAAGCCCTGACATCAGGCGTAGGCCGTCAGAAGCTTCTGAATCCGGGCTTCCGTCGGCGGATGCGTCGAGAAGAGCGACATCAATCCGCCGCCCGAGAACGGGCTCATGATGAACATGTGCGCCGTCGCCGGGATTGGCGTCGAGCGGCACGCTGCTTGGCCGTGGCTTCGATGCGCCGCAGCGCCTGCGCCAGGCCCGAGCGGCGAGCCCACGATCTCCGCGCCGCCGCGGTCCGCCGCGAACTCGCGCTGACGGGAAATCGCCGCCTGGATCAGCATCGCGGCGATCGGCGCGAGGAGCGCCATCGCGAGCAGCGCCGATCGGATTGCCGCCTTCGCGGCTCGTCGCGGCCCCCGCCGAAGATCGCGGCGAACCGCGCCATGTTGGCCAGCATCATGATCGCCGCCGCCATCGTCGCGGCCACGGTGCTGATCAGGATGTCCCGGTTCTTCACGTGCGCGAGCTCGTGCGCGATGACGCCCTCGAGTTCGCTTTCCGAGCAGCGCCGCAGCATGCCCTCGGTCGCCGCGACGGCCGCGTGCTGCGGATTGCGGCCCGTCGCGAACGCGTTCGGCGACGCGTCCGGAATGACGTAGACCCGCGGCATCGGCAGGCCGGCCTTCTGCGCCAGCCGCGCCGTCATCCGGTACAGCGGATGCTCGGCGCCGACTTCCTGCGCGCGGTACATCCGCAGCACGATCTTGTCGGAGAACCAGTAGCTGCCGACGTTCATCACGACCGCCAGCCCGAACGCGAAGATCATCCCCTGCTCACCGCCCAGGTAGCCGCCGATAAGCAGGAAAAGGGCACTGAGCCCGCCGAGCAACGCCGCTGTCTTCAATCCGCTGGTCATGATTTTCGATTATCGCACGCCGATCCTTGCGAGCCGGCGGGCGCCACGCCTCTGCGTCTATGACGTCACCGAGAAACGGCGAGTTTCATTCGTGAGCCGTTCGTATAATGAGGATGAGATGAAGTCGCTCTGGATGCCGGCCGCCGCGACGTTGCTCGATGGCGACGAGCCTCTTCGCGCAGGCGCCGCAGGGTCCGCTCGTGCCGCAACCGTTCCCCGGCAGCGCTCCGGCCCGGCCGGCGGATCCGGCCAGCGGCCGCCGGCACCGTCAACCGCTCCGCCGCCCCCGACGAGCGCCCCGCTCCCCGAGGTTCCGCCTCCGCCGCCGAGCGCACAGGCGCCCGAGGGTCTTCCGGTGTACCCGACGGCCGAGTTCATCGACGGCTTCGACGCCGGCTCGGGGCAGCGCTACTACCTCTACGGCACGGACATGCCGTTCGAGGACATCGTCGCCTACTACCGCAACGTTCTGAAGAATGGCGGGCGCGAACTCTTCCGCGAACCGCCGATGCGGCAGTTCGATCTCGGCCGCTACCAGGAAAACACGATGGCCTACCCGCCGAGCGTGGTCGTCAAGGACTACACGTGGAACGGCGCGCACCGGATATCTGGCCGTGTCGGGCACGACCGAGAAGCGCTATCGAACGATCATCCAGATCGTCCCAGTCACCGCCGCGCAGTAGACGCGCGCCGCCGGCCGGACACATTCCGTCGAAAACAATCGCTCGTGTGGTCGTTGACGAGACCGACCGCCTGCATGAAGGCGTAGCAGATCGTCGACCCGACGAACCGAAATCCTCGTCGCTGAAGGTCGCGGCTGAGCGCGTCTGACTCCGGCGTCCTCGCCGGCACGTCCGGCCATCGTCCGCGGGCGGTTCACGAGCGGCGCGCCGGGAACCATGCCCCAGACGTACGCATCGAAGCTGCCGAACTCCGACTGGACGCGGAGAAACGCCTTGGCGTTGCTGACGGCGCTCTCGACCTTCAGCCGGTTGCGGACGATGCCGGGATCGGCGAGCGTCGCGCGCGACTCGCGCCTGGGAAAAACGCGCGACCCGCTCGGGATCGAATCCGTCGAACACGCGTTTGTACGCGTCGCGTTTCCTGAGGATCGTTTCCCAGCTGAGACCGGCCTGCGCGCCTTCAAGAATCAGGAACTCGAACAGGACGCGATCGTCGTGCACCGGAACGCCCCACTCCGCGTCGTGATACGCGACGGACAGGTCGGATCGCGCCCAGCCACAACGCGTGGCCATGTCAGCGTCGCTCGCCGGGAAGGATCGCGACAAGTGTCATCGCGCCCGTGAGATTGGCCGTCGTGCGAAACATGTCGGGAATCGTGTCGAGCGCCAGCAGGATGCCGATGCCATCGATCGGAAGCCCTGCGGCCGCGAGCACCGGCACCAGCGTGATGATGCTGCCCCCGGGAATACTGGGAACGGCGTACGTCGCCAGAACAACGGCCACCACCACGGTCGCCAGGGCCGCGCCGTCGAGCCGTGACGCCGGAAAGATTTGCCAGAAACAGCACACCGACGGTCTGGGCGATCGCGGCGCCAAAGTGAAACACGGACACCGCGAGCGGCAGCACGAATCGCGAAAGACCGGGCGCCAGTCCTTCACGTTCAGCGCTCGCAATCGCCGCCGGCAGCGACGCCAGCGACGACCGGGACGCAAACGCGATGGCCTGGGCCGGCGCCAGAAACGCCGCGAACGCCGCGGGCCGCATGCGTCCCCACAAGATACCCAGCGGATAGAGCATGACGACCACGGCCGCAACGGTCATGACGACGACCAGCCCGACGTAGGCCAGCGCCGCACCCGCGAACGACGCGCCGAGACGTGCCGACAGCGGCACGGCCAGCGCGAACACGCCAATCGGCGCGAGCTGCAGAATCCAGCTCACCATTCGCTGCATGACTTCGACGACGCCCTCGGCGACCTTCAGCACCGCGGCGCGCCGCTCGTCCGGCAGCTGGCCCAGTGCGAGACCAAAGATCACCGCGAACAGGATGACCGGGAGCATGGCGCCATCGGCCGCCGCCCGGACCACGTTCTGCGGCACCAGATCGACGAACCATTGCGCAACGCTCGGCGACTGTGCCGCCGGCGGCGCACCGGAATCAGCCGCGCGCAGCGATTCCGCCGCGCCCGCATCCACGCCGACGTGCGCCAGGACCGGCGCCGCGACCAGCACGCTCGCCGCTGACGCGACGGCGACGAGGATCACCGAGATGACGGCGGCCCGGATCGTCACGCGGCCCAGCCCTCCGGGCGCAGCCATCGCGCCCAGGCTCGCGACGAGCATCGCCGCGACCAACGGGATCGCCGTCATACGAATCAGGTTGACGAAAATCGCGCCGACGGGGGTCAGGAATTGCGCCGCTGCCTCCGCGGCCCGCGGTGACACTTCAACGAGCAGTATCCCGAGCAGGAATCCAGCGACGAGACCCGCGAGCACGCGGATGGTGAGCGTCATTCAACACCGACCGACCCGTCCGGTTGACGGCGGTCGAGCCCGCCTTCGACGACGTCACGAGCCGCGTCGTAGATGATGACTTCAGCCACACCCTGGTGAGTGCCCTCGTCGAGTTCATGCCCCATCGCGCGGAGCGCGGTGAGCGTGTCGCTCGACAGGCCATAACGCTCATAGCTCAGCCGGTTCGGCAACCACTCGTGATGAAACCGGCCCGCGTCAACCGCCTCCTGAGCGTTCATGCCGAAGTCCACCGCGTTCAGGATCGTGAGGAGCACGGTATTGATGATGGTCCGGCCGCCAGGACTGCCGGTGACCATGAACAGACGACCGTCTTTCGCCACGATGGTCGGCGTCATGCTCGAAAGCATGCGTTTTCCCGGCTGGGCGAGATTCGGCGCCGTGCCAATCAGACCGTCGGCGGTCGTGAGGCCGGGGCCGGCGTTGAAGTCGCCCATCTCGTTGTTGAGCAGAAAGCCCGCGCCGGGCACGACGATGCCGGATCCGTATCCGTACTCGAGGGTGTACGTCATCGCCACGGCGTTTCGTCGCGCATCCACAACGGAGAAGTGCGTCGTCTCCGTGCTTGCTGGCGGCCACGTGAAACTCGTCGGCGTCGAGGGGGACGCGCGGCGTGGGTCAATGGTCTTTCGGAGCTCCGCCGCGTACGGCTTCGAGATCAGCCGATCGATCGGCATTTGCGAATTGAACGCCGGGTCGCCAAGGTGTGCCGCGCGGTCCGCGAACGCCCGGCGCATCGCCTCGGCAATCAGGTGAACGTTCTGGGCGGACCCGTAGCCATTTCTGGCCAGGTCGTCGCCCTCGAGAATGTTGAGCATCTCGATGAGCGCCACGCCACCGGAGCTGATTGGCGGCATCGACAGGATCTGGTGTCCGCGGTACTCGCCGCGAAGTGGCGGCACGCTGCGAGCGCGATACGCGCGCAGGTCCGCGGCCGTGATGAGCCCGCCTCGCGCCTTCATCTCGGCCTCGATCAGGCGGGCGGTCTCGCCCTCGTAGAAGCCCTTCGGGCCTTCGGTCGCGATCCGGTCGAGCGTGCCTGCGAGGTCCGGCTGCCGCAGCAGATCGCCGGGCGCGTACGCGACGCCAGCCTTCGAAAACTGCGCGACCGACGCCGGATACGGCGCCATTCGTCCCAGCACGCTCTCGAGCGAACGCGCGAGATCGACCGTCACCGGGAATCCATCGCGGGCAAGCCGGATGGCCGGCTCGATCAACTGCTTCCAGGGAAGCGATCCGTGCGCCTCCCACGCGAGGAACAGGCCAGCGACCGTGCCCGGCACACCGACCGCGAGATGACTGTGATGGTGGATGTTCGGGTCGTAGACGCCGTCCCTCATGAACATCGTCGGCGACGCGCCAGCCGGCGCCGTCTCGCGGAAGTCGTACGCGGCGGGTTCGCCGTTGGCCGGCCGAAACACGAGGAACCCGCCTCCACCGATGTTGCCAGCCGTTGGATGGGTGACCGCGAGCGCGAAGGCCGTGGCGACCGCCGCGTCCACCGCGTTGCCGCCGCGTCGGAGGACGTCGGCGCCGATCTCCGACGCGCGGGCGTTGGCAGAGACGACCATGCCCTTCGTGGCCCGGACCGGCTGCGAGCGGACGGACAGCGTATCCGGGCCGGCCGGGCCCTCGACACGCTCGGGCCACGCCAGGCCCGCCGAGGCGTGGAGCCCGGCCCCTCCCCCGGAATGGAGGGCGAGCAAGACCGCGGCAACGATCGCGTGGAGTCGTCGCAGGTGACTAGCGTCCATCGCGCACGGCCTCCACTCGCTCCATCACGCGCAGGAAATTACCACCGAGGATCTTCTCGACGTTGGCTTCGGAGTACCCGCGTTTCAACATCGCGTCGGTGAGCCGGGGAAGCTGTGACACGTCGTCCATCCCGAGCGGCATCGTCGCGCCGTCGAAATCGGAGCCGAGGCCCACGTGGTCGACGCCCGCCACCTTCACGGCGTGATCGATGTGGTCGACGATCGACTCCCAGGACACGCGCGGGAGCGCGCCTGACTCCATGAGTGAACGATTCAGATCGCCGACGCCGAGAATGGCGCAGGATTCGTTGTCTCCGCAGGACTTGTTAATCGCCTGCGTCCTTTCGACGACGGATGTGGCGAGCGCGCCGGTACGGAACCCCTCGCTGAGAAACGGGACGTGGTAGTTGATCATCACCACGCCTCCCTTTGCGGCGATCGCGCGCAGCATGTCGTCACTCATGTTCCGCGCGTTGTTCGAGATGGCACGGCAGGACGAATGCGACGCGATCATCGGCGCGCGGCTCACCGCCAGCGCGTCTTCGAACGTCTCGTCTGCGACGTGTGAGACGTCCACCATCACACCCAGCCGGTTCAATTCGAGCACGACCTCGCGGCCGAACGTCGTGAGCCCCCCGTGCGTCGCCGGTGTCTCACCGGACGAGTCAGCCCACGAGGTGTGCCGCGAATGGGTCAACGTGAGATACCGGACGCCCAGCGTCGCGTAGTTGCGGAGCATGCGCAGGTCGTCGTCGATCATGTGCCCGCCTTCCATGCCCAGCAGAATCGCAATCTTGCCGTCAGCATGGGCTCGCCGGATGTCGGCGACGCTCGTCGCGAGCGTCAGGTCGCGCGCGTTGGCACGCACGGCCTCGCGGACCTCGTCGATCAGCCCGAGCGCGCGCCTGACCGCAGTCGGGCCCGTGACGGTCCCGGGAAACCAAATCGAGAAGAACGCCGCGTCGAGGCCGCCCTCGCGCATCCGCGGAATATCGACGTGGCCGTTGGTATTCCGCTCGGCCAGATCGAATTGTTCTTCGAATGCGAGCCGCTGGGGCGTGTCGATGTGGGTGTCGAGGACGAGAGCCCGGCGATGAAGACGAAGCGCTGCCGGCGAGACGCCGAGCGCCGTGGCCTGCGCCGCGTCATTGCCTTGCGCTGCCGGAGTGGCGCTCGTTGCCGGCACGCGCGTCGTGGGCCCGCAGGCCACGACCGCCGCCAGCGTGACGACAGGCCCCAAGCCCCACGCCCCAAGCCTCGAGCCGGGCGCCCGTCGGCTCATGACTGCCGACGGAACTCCGCAGCTTTCTCCGCGAGGCCCGCCTCGACGGCTGCCGCATCGCGAATCTGCTGGGTGATCTCCATGCTGCAGAATTTCGGGCCGCACATCGAGCAGAAGTGCGCGACCTTCGCGCCGTCGGCCGGCAGGGTCTCGTCGTGATACGCCCGCGCGGTGACCGGATCCAGCGAAAGGTTGAACTGGTCCTGCCACCGGAACGCGAAACGCGCCCGCGAGAGCGCGTCGTCCCACGCCTGGGCCCGCGGATGGCCCTTCGCGAGGTCGGCCGCGTGCGCGGCGATCTTGTACGCGATGACGCCGGCCTTCACGTCTTCGCGGTTTGGCAGGCCCAGGTGCTCCTTCGGCGTGACGTAGCAGAGCATCGCTGTGCCGTACCAGCCGATCATCGCAGCGCCAATCGCCGACGTGATGTGATCGTATCCGGGCGCGATGTCGGTGGTCAGCGGTCCCAGCGTGTAGAACGGCGCCTCTTCGCACCATTCGAGCTGTTTCTCCATGTTCTCGCGGATGAGGTGCATGGGCACGTGGCCGGGACCTTCGTTCATGACCTGCACGTCGTACTCCCACGCGATCTTCGTCAGTTCACCCTGCGTCTTGAGCTCGGCAAACTGCGCTTCGTCGTTGGCGTCCGCAATCGATCCCGGGCGGAGACCGTCGCCCAGCGAGAACGCGACGTCGTAGGCCCGCATGATTTCGCAGATCTCGCGGAAGTGCGTGTACGTGAAATTCTCCTGGTGATGCGCGAGACACCAGCGCGCCATGATTGACCCGCCGCGCGAGACGATGCCCGTGAGCCGGCGCGCCGTCATGGGAACGTAACGGAGCAGGACGCCGGCGTGCACGGTGAAGTAGTCCACGCCTTGCTCGGCCTGTTCGATCAACGTGTCGCGGTAGATTTCCCAGGTCAGATCTTCAGGCCGTCCACCAACTTTTTCGAGCGCCTGATAGATCGGCACCGTCCCGATCGGCACTGGCGCGTTGCGCAGAATCCATTCGCGCGTCGCGTGGATGTCGCGGCCGGTGGACAGGTCCATGACGGTGTCCGCGCCCCAGAGCGTCGCCCACCGGAGCTTGTCCACTTCCTCGGCGATCGAGGAACTGACGGCCGAGTTCCCGATGTTGGCGTTGATCTTCACGAGGAAGTTGCGGCCGATGATCATCGGCTCCAGTTCCGGGTGGTTGATGTTCGCCGGAACGATCGCGCGGCCGCGGGCGACCTCGGCTCGGATGAACTCGGCTGGCAGCCCTTCGCGGATCGCGATGAACTCCATTTCCGGCGTGACCTCGCCGCGCCGCGCGTAGTGCAGCTGCGTCACCGCGCGTCCCGGGAGTGCGCGCAGCCGGCGCGTCCCCACGTCCCCGCTGATCTCGACGTCCCCCCGCGATCGGATCCACGGCGCGCGAAGCGCGGGCAGCCCGGTCTCGGCGCTGAACCCGCGCGGACCGCTCGTGTCGTACACCGGCATGGTGCCCGCGCCATCGGCGAGGTGAACCTCGCGCATGGGCACGCGCACACCTTGCGGGCCGTCGACGTAGGTTTTCTGGGAACTGGGGAACGCGTTGTCGAAATCCGCGTCGGTCAGTGGCTCGTACGGACGCTTGGTCATGATGCCTTCATGACCGGCGCAAAGGAGTGACGTGCCGCCGCACTCCCTCCGCCGGTCTCAACCGGTTCAGGTTCCAAGGGTGCAATCTCAATCACGCCGACGTCTCGCCGAAAACGATCGGCGGGCGAAGGCGGATGCCCCTGGCGGCGATTTGACTATAACATCTCGAACCTTGCACCCGGGGCACTCTGGAGCTCTAGTCGTCCACCCGCCTCAACACCATGCACTTCAAATAGTACGTTTCGGGCACCGCCAGCAGAATCGGATGGTCGCGTGACTGCATGCGCTTTTCGACGAGCGTCATCGTCCGGCGCGAGTCGATCGCGGCGTCTCGCAGCACTTCGAGGAACAGCCCCTCGCCCACGTTATAGGAGCAGCTGCACGTGACCAGATGGCCGCCGGGCGCCAGCAAGCGCATGGCCCGGAGGTTGATCTCCTTGTACCCGGCCGCGGCGCGCTCGACCGCTGCCTTGTTCCGCGCGAAAGCAGGCGGATCGAGCACGACGACGTCGAATGTCGCCCCGCTCGACTCCAGTTCGCGAAGCTCGTCGAACACATTCACCTCGCGCGCCTCGATATTCCCGAGCTGGTTCAGCCGCGCGTTCTCGAGGGTCGCCGCGACGGCCGGCGCCGAGCTGTCCAGCGCCAGCACGGAGTCGGCGCGAGCCGCCATCTGCAGGGCAAATCCGCCGTGATAGGTAAAGGCGTCGAGGACGCGGCCACGGGCGTAACGCCCCGCCGCCTGGTGGTTCTCGCGCTGATCGAGAAACGCCCCGGTCTTCTGGCCCTGCCGAAGGTCCGCCTGCAAGGTGATGGCGCCTTCACGCACGGCGATGCGGTCGGGGATCTCCCCGTAGAGAATCGCGACCTGCGAATCGAGGCCTTCGAGCTGCCGAACCTTCGGATCGTTTCGCGCGAGGACACCGCGAGGCGCGAACAACTCGACGAGCAATTCGACGAGCAGACCGAGCCGCCGGTCGGCGCCCTGCGAGAGCGTCTGCACGACGAAGTAGGTTCCTGACGCGTCCGCGTAGCGATCCACGATGGTCGCCGGCAGACGGTCGGCTTCGGCGTTGACCAGACGCCAGGCCGATCCGTCGATGTCGAGATCGGCGCGGTACTTGGCGGCTGCGGCCAGCCGTTCGCGGAGCCAGACACCCTCGTCGACGATGTCCTGCTCGTGCTCGAGCGCAATCATCCGGAGGGCGATCTGCGACAGGCTGCTCCAATACGCCCAGCCGAGCGGCCGTTTCCCTTCGCCAGTCACGCGAACGACGTCGCCGGGTTCGGCGTCGGCGCGTGCGATGTCGGATCGATAGATCCAGGGATGACCGGCGCGGATCCGTTCCGCGCCGCGGCGCGTGACGACAGCGAGTTTCGGCATGGCGGCTACTCGCCGCCGGCGCCAGTGAACCTGTCGTCCTCATCGGCGAAGAGGACGTTGAAGCTCGTCAGCGACCCGTAGCACCCGCTGACGTACGCCTGGAGCTTCACCTTCACGTCGTCCGGAAGATCCGAGGCGTTCACCTGTTGCTCGAGCGTCCGCAGGCGATTCCGGAGCATGACCACCTTGTGGAAGAAGGTCTCGATCGGCCATGTCTTTTCCTGAACGCCCGGCGTGCCCGGCTTGAGCACGAGCGTGCCCCCACGCCACTTGTCAGCCGGAACCGCCGTCGTCAGGCCAGACTCTTCCCGAATGATGCGTCGCAACAACAGCTCGAGGTCGGTCGTGGGATCCTCCGGCAGCATGATAGCGGGCGAGCGACGCTCGCGCTCGCTCACCAGCGGAAACGCCGTGCGGGCATCGCGCGCGGGCGACGACGCGGGCTGACGCGGCACCGGCGGGCTCGCGGACGGCTCACCGGAGAGCGGTTGGCGGGGCCTCCGCGATACGCGTGCTCGCTGCGGCAGAAGCCGCACGTCACGCGGAGCGGAGCGCCAGCGGCGTCGGCCGCGATGACGGTATGCATGCGATCGGCTTTGCACGCACGGCAAAAATCCTCGATGGCCGAGCCGGCACGATAGGTGCGCATGACGGTCATGACGAAATATCATCACACGCCGTCCGCCCCGCGGTTTTCAGCTATTATTTCGGCATGCCGCTCACGTCTGACGCCTCGACACTCGATCACCTGTCGGCTACGGATCCTGAAATCGCGGACGCTATCCGCCACGAGCTGAAACGACAGGACGAAGGACTCGAGC
Source organism: uncultured Acidobacteriota bacterium (assembly GCA_963793255.1). Lineage (GTDB taxonomy): Bacteria > Acidobacteriota > Vicinamibacteria > Vicinamibacterales > SCN-69-37 > CAVTYZ01. The sequence goes on along the minus strand of CAWBZK010000006.1, from coordinate 239,281 downwards.
TCATCGCGTCGGAGAACTTCGTCAGCATGGCGGTGCTCGAAGCCGCGGGCAGCGTACTGACGAACAAGTACGCCGAGGGCTATCCCGGCAAGCGCTACTACGGCGGCTGCGAGTTCGTGGACGTCGCCGAGTCGCTTGCGATCGATCGCGCGAAGCAGCTCTTCGGCGCCGAACATGTCAACGTCCAGGCACACTCGGGCGCGCAGGCGAACATGTCGGTGTACGTCGCGATGCTGAAGCCGGGCGACACGATCCTCGGCATGAACCTCGCCCATGGCGGGCACCTCACGCACGGACACCCGCTCAATTTCTCCGGCAAGTACTTCAAGATCGTTCCGTACGGCGTTCGCGAGGGTGACGAACGGCTGGACTACGACGAGTTGGACCGTCTCGCGAAGGAGCACCGGCCGAAGATCATCGTGGTAGGGGCGAGCGCGTACCCTCGTCAAATCGACTTCGCGCGCATCCGCCAGACGGCGGACGAAACCGGCTCGCTCGTCATGACCGACATGGCCCACATCGCGGGGTTGGTCGCCGCCGGCGAGCATCCGAGTCCGGTGCCGCACTCGGATTTCGTCACGACCACGACGCACAAGACCCTGCGTGGGCCCCGCGGGGGCATGGTGCTCTGCAAGAGCCAGTTCGCGAAAGACCTCGACCGTGCGGTGTTCCCCGGCGTGCAGGGCGGACCGTTGATGCACATCGTCGCGGCCAAGGCGGTGTGCTTCAAGGAAGCGCTCACGCCGGCGTTCCGCACGTATCAGCATCAGATCGTCCTGAACGCGGCACGGCTCGCCGCACGTTTGTCCGACGCCGGGTTCCGCCTCGTGAGCGGCGGCACCGACAACCACCTCATCCTCGTCGATGTCTTCTCGCGTGGACTGACGGGCAAGGCGGCCGAGTTTGCGCTCGGACGCGCGGGCATCACGGTGAACAAGAACGCGATTCCCTTCGACAAGAACCCACCGATGGTGGCGAGCGGCGTCCGCCTCGGCACGCCGGCGGTCACGACCCGTGGCATGCGTGAGGCAGAGATGGATGCCGTCGCGGCGCTCATCGTGCGAGCGCTTCAGGCGCCGGATGACGAAGCGTCGCTCGACGGCGTGCGGGCCGACGTAGAAGCACTGTGCCGGAAGTTCCCCCTCTATCCGGCCCTGGCTCGTTAACCGCGCGCGTCGACCGCGTGTTCGACGTCAACGGGCCGCTCGTCGCGGCCGTCGATCAGTTCGAAACTCGTCACGGGCAGCGTGCGCTGGCCGCCGAAGTCGCGCGCACGTTCGACGGCGGCGGCACGCTCGTCGCTGAAGCCGGCACCGGTACAGGCAAAACGCTCGCGTATCTGGTGCCCGCAGCGCTCGCGGGACGTCGGGTGCTCATTTCCACGGGCACCCGTCCTCTCCAGGACCAGATCTTCTACAAGGACCTGCCAGCCCTTCGGCGCGCGCTCGGACACGACGTGCGCGCCGCATACATGAAAGGGCGCACCAACTATCTCTGTCTTCACCGTCTGGAGCGACTCCGCGAAGCGTCCGCGGGTCTGCCGTCAGGCGATCGTGCCTGGCTCGAGCGCATCGCGGAGTGGGCGGGTGAGACCCAGACCGGTGATCGCGCTGAAATCGACGACCTGCCGGATGACCTCCCGCTTTGGTCCGACGTGTCCACGACGAGCGAGCAATGCCTCGGACGTGACTGCCCCGTGTTTTCCTCGTGCTTCGTCACACGCATGCGTGAAGCGGCCGCCGAGGCCGACATCATCGTCGTCAACCATCACCTGCTGTGTGCGGACGCGGCCGTGCGACAGGGCGGCTTCGGCGAGGTCATCCCGGCGTGCGACCTGACGGTCATCGACGAGGCGCACCAGCTCGAGGACGTGGTGACGAACTACTTCGGCGTCTCGGTCACGCTCACGCGCGTGGACGAATTCGCGCGCGACGGCGCTCGCGCCGCCGGCCTGCTGCCTCCTGACGCTGCCGCATTCGCGGTCGGGCTCGTGCGCGCGACGACCGACGCCCAGCAGGCCGCGAGGCGACTGTTCGACGTCGCCCGGCTCCAGTTGATGGCGCGCCAGGACGGTTCGGGCGATCGCGGCATCATCACGCCCGGCATGGCATCGCACTTGTACGACGCCGGCCGCGGACTCGACGAGGCTCTCGCGCGATTCGGGCACGCCGTCGCGAGTCCGCCCATCGGGTGCGAGGTGCCGCCGGACCTCGTGCTTGCACGGGCCCGCGCCGACGCGCTGCGCCGGGACGCGGCGCTTCTGACGACCGCGGAAGACGCGCGCTACGTGTATTTCGTCGAGCAACGCGGTCGCGGCGTGCAGCTACGGGCGGCGCCGATCGACCCCTCGGAGATCATTCGGGACGCGGTTCTCGGGGACCGGTACGCGACGGTGCTGACATCCGCGACGCTGTCGGTCGAGGGGTCGTTCGACTACGCGCTCGGCCGGCTCGGGTTGCCGGATGCCGCTACGCTCTCGGTCCCGTCCGAGTTCGACTACCGGACCCAGGCCCTGCTCTATCTTCCGGCCGACATGCCCGATCCCCGATCACGGGATTTCAATCGCGCGGCGGCAGCGGAAGTGGAGGCCTTACTCGATTGCTCGCAAGGGCGCGCGTTCGTGCTGTTCACGTCGTACGCGGCGATGCGGGAAGTTCGCGACGAGATCGACGGCCGGGTGCCGTGGCCGTTGCTCGTCCAGGGCGAGGCTCCGCGATCGGCGCTGCTCCGCGACTTCCGCGCCACCCCGAACGCGGTCCTCCTCGCGACGGCGAGCTTCTGGCAGGGCATCGACGTCGCCGGCGAGACGCTCAGCTGCGTCATCATCGACCGGCTGCCGTTTGCCTCGCCGGGCGATCCCATCGTGGCGGCCAGAATTGCCGCGGTCCAGGCGCGCGGCGGCCAGCCGTTTCACGACTATCAGGTGCCTCTGGCCACACTCACGCTCCTCCAGGGTCTCGGGCGGCTCATCCGGACGCGTACAGACCGCGGGGTTCTTGCGGTGCTCGACCCGCGTCTCACGCGAATGCGCTATGGCCGGCGGTTTCTGGCATCGATGCCGCCCGTTCCCCATCACCGCCGACCGGGCCGACGTGGCTCGGTTCCTCGAGCCCTAGCTCCCCAACAGTGTCAGCGCGGGCGTCTTCTGCGTCGTAATCGGGATAACGGGCTGCTCCGGGCCCCAACATTGAGGCCGGTGTAAACTGTTTGCATTGGTGAGGAGGACGTTTATGAATCTCGACCGCGCCGCCCGGGTGGCCGTCGCTGGACTGTTTGGTTTGACCCTCGTGGTGCTGCCGGCCCTGGCGCATGCTCAGGTCGGTTCGTTGGCCGGTAAGGTCGTGGGGCCGGATGGCAAGCCAGTCCCTGATGCCGTCGTGACCCTGACCAACGTAGCCAACAGCCTGACCGCTACAGTAAAGACCAACAACAACGGTGAATGGGTTCGCGCGGGTCTCCAGGCCGGCAATCCCTGGAACATCCGGGTGAAGAAGGACGACCTCGAGGGCGGCATCAACAACGTGCGCGTACAGTTCAACGGCGTCCTGGAACTGCCGCCGATCGTCATCACCAAGGCCGCCCCGCCGATGGACGCGGCGGCCAAGGCGCGGATGGACGCCGAGAAGGCCCAGCAGGCCCTGATCGCCAAGATCAGCGCCGAGGTTGACACGGCCATTGCGGCGGGCGACATCGATCTCGCAATCACCAAGTTCACCGAAGGGGCCGCCGCCCTGCCGAATTGTGCCGTGTGCTACGTGCGGATCGGCGATCTCCACATGAAGAAGGCGCGCACGGCTGAAGCCGAGCAGGCGTACTTGAAGGCCATCTCGTTCGATGAACACAACGCGGACGCGTACAACGCGCTGACGAACATCTACAACTCGCAGCGAAAGTTCGACGAGGCTGCAAAGATGTCGGCCAAGTTCAACGCCCTGGCCAACTCGGCCGGCGGCGGCGACAACGCGGAGTCGCTGTTCAACCAGGGCGCCATCGCCTTCAACCAGAACAAGATTGCCGAGGCCAAGCCCTTCCTCGAGAAGGCCATTGCACTGAAGCCGGACCTGGCCGAAGCGCACTATCTGTACGGCATGGTGCTGATCAACGAAGGCAAGGTTCCCGAGGCCAAGAAGTCGCTGGCCGAGTACCTGAAGCTTGCGCCGACCGGCCCGAACGCCCCGACGGCGAAGGCCATCATCGACACACCGTAGCGATGGCGCCCCCTGAGGGCGTTGCCGGCATCGCCGAGCATCTCGAGGCCGTGCGCCGCCGCATCATTGCGGCGGCGCAACGCGCCGGCCGTTCCCCTTCCGATATCACCCTGATTGCCGTTTCGAAGACGGTCGGCCCGGATCGCGTGCGCGCGGCGGCCGCGGCCGGGCAGCTCTCGTTCGGCGAGAACCGCGTCCAGGAAGGGCTCTCAAAGGTCGAGGCCTTGCCGGACCTGCCGCTCGAGTGGCACCTGATCGGCCACCTGCAATCGAACAAGGCCAAGCGCGCGGCCGGATCGTTCGCGTGGATTCAGTCCGTGGACAGCATCGAGCTGCTCCAGCGGCTCGATCGCGGCGCGGCCGAAGCCGGTCGGCGCCCGTGCATCCTCATTCAGGTCGATCTCGCCCACGAGACGACAAAGCACGGGGCAGATGAGACGGCCGCGACGTCACTCGTGGCCGCGGCCGCTCAGGCCGCCTCGCTGGACCTTCGCGGCCTCATGATCGTGCCACCCAATCCGGACAACGCCGAGGACTCGCGCCCATGGTTCCGCCGCCTCCGCGAGCTGCGCGACCGGCTGGTCGCGTCGGGTCTCCCTGCCGCTTCGATGGCCGAGTTGTCGATGGGCATGAGCCACGACTTCGAGGTGGCCATCGAAGAGGGCGCGACGATGATCCGCGTGGGAAGCGCGATTTTCGGTGACAGACCGGCGGTCTGATGGCCGCCGCGGAATCCCTTCCGTCTCGAGATTCGCGTCGTGCCGCGGGCCTCGAAAAATGGCATCGACGGGCTGCGCGACGGACGGATTGTGGTGCGCGTCACGGCACCTCCTGTCGATGGCGCCGCCACCGCCGCCGCGGTGTCGGTGCTGGCCGACGCGCTCGACGTGGCGCCCACGACGATTCGGGTGGTCGCCGGGCAGACGTCACGGAACAAGGCCGTGACGGTCGCCGGCCTCCGCGCGGCGGACGTGCTCTCGAGGCTGTCTATCGGACGGGATCGAGCAGGCGGCTCCACCGAATCCCGCCGAACAGGTCGACGATCGACCGGCTCGCGTCGGCAGAGAAATAGATGAAGAGCGCGCGGCCCTTCACGTACGACATCGGGAAGAAAACCCCAGTAGCGGCTGTCCTGCGAATTGTCTCGGTTGTCGCCCATCATGAAGTACTGCCCGGCGGGGACGGTCACCGGGCCGTATTCCTCGCGAAGATCCCCGGGCTTCGCGGGCGCGTCGTCGGCCAGCGGCTCGAGAAACTGCACGTAGCGGTTCGTCGAGCCGCTTGCCGTTGATGTACATCCGTTTCCTGCGGAGCTCGAGCCGATCGCCAGGCAGGCCGATCACCCGCTTGATGAAGATCGCGGTCCGGCTCTTCCGGCTACTTGAAGACGATGATGTCGCCGCGCCGGATCTCGCGGCGAGGGCAGCACCGCCCGCTCGACGGCCGTGGCCGTCGGCGCGAACGCCATCTTGTTCACGATCAGGTGATCGCCGATGAGCAGGTTCGGCTCCATCGATCCCGATGGGATCTTGAACGCCTGAAACACCCACGTGCGGACGAAGAGCGCGAGGATGACGGCGATGACGAGCGACTCGAAGTACTCGCGCGCGACTGATTTACTGTCCGGGGGGCTTGCGCCATTTCACCGGCTCGTCACGCTCGCTTCTCTTCTAACTTCTGGCTTCTCACTTCTCACTTCCGTCAGGTGTCTTGTCCGACCTTCAGCACCGCCAGGAACGCTTCCTGCGGGATCTCGACGCGGCCGACGCGCTTCATGCGCTTCTTGCCTTCCTTCTGCTTCTCGAGCAGCTTGCGCTTGCGCGAGATGTCGCCGCCGTAGCATTTCGCGAGCACGTTCTTGCGCAGCGCGCTGACGGTTTCGCGCGCGACGATGCGGCTGCCGATCGCGGCCTGAATGGCGACCTCGAACATCTGGCGCGGAATCAGCTCGCGCATCTTCGAGGCGAGCAGCACGGCCGCGCGCGTAGGCGTTCTCTTCGTGGACGATCATCGACAGCGCGTCGACCGGCTCGCCGTTGACGAGGATGTCGAGTTTGACGAGCGGCGACTCCCAGTAGCCGGTGACGTGGTAGTCGAGCGACGCGTAGCCGCGCGAAATCGTCTTCAGCCGATCGTAGAAGTCGAGCACGACCTCGTTGAACGGCAGCTCGTAGGTGATCAGCACGCGGTTCTGCGAGATGTACTCGAGGCCTTTCTGGATGCCGCGCTTTTCCTGGCAGAGCTCGAGGATGCCGCCGACGTATTCGTTCGGCGTGAGCATCATCGCCGTGATCACGGGCTCCTCGAACTTGTCGATTCGGCCCGGGTCAGGCATCTTCGCCGGACTGTCGATCTCGTGCACCACGCCGTCGGTCGTCGTCACGCGGTACAGCACGCCCGGCGCGGTGGTGATCAGATCCTGATCGAACTCGCGCTCGAGCCGCTCCTGCACGATCTCCATGTGCAGCAGGCCGAGGAAACCGCACCGGAAGCCGAAGCCCAGCGCCGTCGAGGTCTCGGGCTCGAAGAAGAACGAGGCGTCGTTGAGCCGCAGCTTCTCGAGCGCGTCGCGCAGCTCGGCGTACTTCGATCCTTCGACCGGATAGAGCCCGGCGAAGACCATCGGCTTCAGTTCCTTGAAACCCGGAAACGGCGCGTCGGTCGGACGGCCGACCTCGGTGATCGTGTCGCCGATCTTCGCGTCGGCGACGTTCTTGATGTTCGCGACCATGAAGCCGACTTCGCCGACGCCCAGCTCGGTCACCGGCACCGGTTTCGGCGAGAACACGCCGAGCTGCTCGACCTGGTACTCCTGGCCCGTGATCATCAGCCGGATCTTCTGGCCCGGCCGCATCACGCCGTCGATGACGCGGGTCAGAATCACGACGCCGCGATACGGGTCGTACCAGGAATCGAAGATCAGCGCCTTCAGCGGCGCGTCGGGATCGCCGGTCGGCGGCGGCAGCCGCTGGACGATGGCCTCGAGGATCTCCGCGACGCCGCGCCCTTCCTTGCGCGCTGGCGAGGATCGCGCCGCTCGCATCGAGGCCGATGATCTCCTCGATCTGCCGGCGGGCCTCGTCGGGCTGCGCGCCCGGCAGGTCGATCTTGTTGATGACCGGAATGATCTCGAGGTTGTTCTCGACGGCGAGGTAGGCGTTGGCGAGCGTCTGCGCCTCGACGCCCTGCGACGCGTCGACGAGCAGCAGCGCGCCTTCGCAGGCCGCGAGCGACCGCGTGACCTCGTAGGAGAAGTCGACGTGGCCGGGCGTGTCGATCAGGTTGAGGATGTAGTCCTGCCCGTCGTTCGCCGTGGTAGTTCAGCCGGACGGCGTGGGCCTTGATCGTGATGCCGCGCTCGCGCTCGAGGTCCATGTTGTCGAGGACCTGCGCCTCCATCTCGCGGGCCTGCAAGCGCGCCGGTGATCTCGAGCAACCGGTCCGCCAGCGTCGATTTGCCGTGGTCGATGTGAGCGATGATCGAGAAATTGCGGATGTAGCGCTGATCCATGACGTGCGCAGCCTTCTATTATGGCGCACGACGGGCTCGTTCACGGGCCGAGGCGGTGCCGTGTGATGTTTCCTTCGATAACCGCGCCCCCAAGGGCGACCAGCATGTGCCGGTCGGCGACCGACAGCGTCATCTCCATTCGGCGCTCGAGGCGCGCGACGAGTGACGCGATGAAGTTCCGGTCAAAACTGTAAATTTCGATCCTTTCAGGCCGGTAAATGCGCTGAGCGGAGAGTTGGCGCAGCCACTGGTCCGTGTCCTTGTGCGTGTACACGACGACACGGTCGGCCGCCTTGCTGGCCCGGTGCAGTCGTGCGCCGTCCGGCATGCCAATCTCGCCCCACACCCGCACGATCCCGGTGAGATCGCGAACCGTGAGCGGGGGCTCGTCCGGATCCGACAGTCCGGACGAGAACTCGATGCCTTCGTCGTACTCCAGGCAATACGCGAGCACGCGAGCGACGAGGTACTCCTCGCTCTCCGACGGATGGCGAGCGACACGAAGCGCGAGCGACTCGTAGCGCCCGCGATCGGTGTCAGCCAGGTCGATGTCGAAGGTGTAGATGGTCGCTGACAGCGCCACGGGACTCGGGGCGGGATCTACCGCAGCCGCGCCGCTTCCCGACGGACTTCGTCCTCGGTGAAGGCGGCGAACACGAAGGGCTGCGCCTCGAGGAAGCTGACCACGTCCTTCAGCGACAGCCCCAGTCGCCGCAAGTCGCTCCTCGTCCACGAAGATCTGGGAGTTCTCGGGCTCGTAGTACGGAATGAGCTGGCCGCCCGGATCGAATTTCGCATGAATTGACGCGACAATGTCCGGCGCGAAATATCGGCCGCCGCCCGGCGGCGGGTTCGTCGGCATGCCGTGGTCGCCTGTGATGGCCATGAGATATTCGCGCCCCACGCGCGCCTCGATCGCTTTGAGGATCCGGGCCAGGTTCCGATCCAGCTCCCCGAGCGCGGCGGCGAGCTCGGGCGAGTCCGGGCCGTGCTTGTGCCCCACGTAGTCCGCCGTCTTGTAGTTCAACAGGAGCAGATCCGGCACGTCGTCGTCGCCGACGCCTTGCGTCTCGATGAGCCGCACGAAGGTGTCGGCCTCGAAGCTCGAAAAGAGCGCAGAACGGCGGATTTCAGACACGGTATCGACGCGATGTCCCATCCACATCCCGTCACTGGGAAAGATCTGGCGCGAGTCGAAGCTGTCCAATTGGTGAGGCAACGTGAAGCAGTCCGGGTCGCTCTTCCAGACGCCCGCCGTCTCGTCATAGGCGGCGTGCACCACCGGAAAGCCGGCGGCCTGACAGGCGCCATGCCCGGCAAGCGCGACGCTGGCCGGCTGGCTGCTGCCCTGCGCGATGACTCGGCCGCGCCGCCCGGTATGCATCTGCCACACGTCCGAAAGCGTCAACGCCACGAGGTCGCGCGGATTCCAGTCATCGAGCATGTCGTGACGCTGGCGCGTCGCGCGGTCGAAAAAATTGTTGCCCGTGATGCCGTGCACGCGCGGCTCCGAACCCGTGGCGATGCTCGCGTGGCCGGCGCCCGTGTTCGTCGGCAGATAGTTCACCTCGGCGTTGCTGAACCACGCGGCGTTCTTGCGCAAACCCATCAACGTTGGCATGACGCCGGCATGGCGGTCGAAGTAGTCCGGACGCATGCCGTCGAGAACGAGAAGGAAGACCGCGCGTGGCTTGGGCGTCGCAGGTCTGATGCCCGGCAGGACTTTGCCGGTCGCTGTGCGCGGCATCGAGATGCCCAGCGCGGAAGCAATCGTCACTGCCACGTCCTGCTGCACGGCGGGTAGCGCGTACTTGCCTGCCGTGACACCAGCGCCCCAGAACAGCATCGGAATGCGGCGGTCGTAGGCCCAAGGCGATCCGTGCATGTACGGCACGCTCGCTTCGGGACGCGTGAGGATCGTTCCTTCTCGCGGCACGATCAAGATTTGACCGGTACGCCCCGGAAAGTAGCCGCGAGCAAACCTGGTGAGGAACTGAGCGCGCTCGGCGGCCGGGGCCGGCGGCCGCGGACTCACGGGCGATGGCGCGGCGGCCTGCCGGGCCGCGCCTGGAGCGCCGGCCAGGCTCACCAATGTCGCGAAAATGAGGGCGCGTCGAAGGCCGTTCATGCGTGGAGAATACGCGATCCGGCAATCACGCGAGGATTGGGATGATCCCGACCGAGTCCGGTACAGTCCGTCGCTGGATGAGACCCGTTGAATCGCCAGGCGGGTGCTCTCCGCCCGGAAGGTGCCAAACAGTTTCGAGATAGTCATCCGGATTCCGGTCCGGATTCCGGTACAGATGCAGCTCGGCGTCAATCGCGAGGGCGATACGCGATCCGAAGAATTCCGCTAACGTGATCGCCGGCCGAATCGACACCCTCGAAGCCGCACGGGTCCCATACGGCCGTCAGACGATGTCCACGCCGCTTCCGCGCCGAATCGTGGTTCTGGTCCACGCACGCGACGTGGGCGCGGAGCGCCGTCCGTACCGGATCTGGGGCATCGCCGACATCTGGCGCAGCTGGGGCATCGAGGTGCTCGTCTCCCGCGGGGTCGGTCGCGCGATCGACGCCGACGTCATCGTCAATCACATCGACCTGACGGTCGTACCAGAGCCCTACGTCCAGTTCATGGCGCGGTATCCCGTCGCCATCAACGGCCGCTGCACGGACATCTCGAAGCGAACGGTCAGCGCGAACCTTGTGACGAAGGGCGACGCCTGGGATGGCCCGGTGATTGTGAAGACGGACCGCAATCACGGCGGCCGGCCGGAACGACGGCTGGGATGGGGGCGGATTGCGCTTCTCGTCAGCCCAAATGCCTGGCTCTCGCGGGGACGGTGGCGCACACGTTCGATGCTCGTGCCCGACGACTACCCGGTCTTCGAGTCAGCCGCGGAGGTTCCGGCCGATGTGTGGCGCAATCCCCTGCTCGTCGTGGAGCGCTTTCTTCCCGAGCGCGAGGACGACCTCTTCGTCGTGCGAAGCATGGCGATCCTGGGCGACAAGGGTGTCACTCGCCGCCGCCTGTCCAGGTCCCCGATCGTCAAAGCGGGGCGTATCGTACGCGCGGAGGAAGTCGAACCGCATCCGGACGTGTTCGAAGCGGCGCGCCGACTGAAGCTCGACCGGGGAAAAATCGACTACGTGGTTCGGGATGGTCGCGCCGAGGTCTTCGATATCAACCGGACCAACACGATGGGCACCTACACGCCGGCGCGGCGCGCCGACACGTGCCGGCGGCTGGCGGACGGATTGCGGCAGTTCTGGCCGCCAGTGGCGCAGGATGATGCTCGCCTGCCCTGAGACACTCGTCAGCGCTTGATACGGTGTGCGGCGTGGGGCGCCGACCTCAGTCTGGAAATCTACTGGTACAAGCTGTCCAGAAATCCGCTCTTGTCCAGCTCGCGCATCAGGCTATCGTCGTAGAAACTCTCCGGAGTATGCCGACGCATCTCGTTGGAGTCGTCCACCTCCATCGTCTTCTTGATGCCGTCGTAGCACGGATAGGGTTTGCGTGGAAAAGAGTCTCCACGGTCGTAGATCGTCTCGCCAAGCTCCTCGCCCATGATGCCGTTCCACTTCGTCATGACTTTGCGCGCGAGCTCGGGGTTCCGGTGGAACAGCGCGAAACCCTCAGCCGAGGCCTTCAGAAAACGGAGGGCCGCATCGCGGTTGCCATCGACCTTGAACCAGTCCCGATCGACCAACACACTGTTGCCGGCCATTGCGTCGTTCCAGTCACGACTATTGGCCAGGACTGGATAGCCTTCGGCCTGAAGCTGCGCAAACGCCCGCTCCTGCGCGACGATCGCGTCCACGACTCCGGTTCTCAGGGACTCCGCCTCGTACCCGAATTCCAGAATCGAGATATCAAGGACAGGATCCCATCCCATCCGGCGTGCCAGCAATCGGGCGACAAAAGCGGTCGTTGACCGCTGGCGATTGACGCCCAGTCGTTTGCCTTTGAGGTCTTCCAAACGTTCAAGCCCCCGCTTTCCGACAATGTGCATGCGGGCCATGCAGTCGCCACCGGCGAGGGCGATCATCGGCGGAAAGTTCGCCTCGGTCACCATTCGGTACATGATCGGCGAATGGCCGTCGACGAGGATGTCGGGGCGCTCGGGCCGAGCGAACGGGCTCGCCGGAATCTCGCTCTCGCCTTCCGCCGGCGGTATCCAAAAGGAAACATTCAGGCCGTACTTCTCAAAGATCCCCTGGTCGATGGCGATCACGAACGGCACCTTGCTCAGTGACCTCGCGTTGCCGAACGCGACCTGCATTGGGATCCCGCGCGTCTGCTTCTGACTCCACAACCCAGCGACTGCTAGGACGAGCGCGGCGTGAATCACGAAGCCGTAGACGCGCCGCCTTTGCAACAGGATCGGCAACAAGGCGAGCGAAACGCCGAGTAGCATCGAGATCGCCACGACCCGCGGCGAGACGGGGATGTCAGGACGAAAGCTCAGAAGAACGAGTGCGGCTCCGTAAACGCTGGCTCCTGCGACGACGACATCCAACACCCCGCGGAGAGTTCCTCCCGGGCGCACCAGCGCAACGACCGTCGCCAGGCCCAGGTATGCGGCCCCCATTGCGACGACGTGCGGCATCCAAGCGAGGGGAACAGAGGCCAGCGATTCGCCCCACTGGTAGTAAGTGGGAACGGCCAGGACGAGCGCCAGGCCGAAGGCGTGCCATGCCGTCCAGAAGAGCGGACTGCCCGACTGGCTGTCGTGATTTGGAGGGAGAGGTATCACGCCGGCACTCGCGTCAATTCACCGCGACCGTGCGTGTGGAAAAGCTCGAGGCCGGCGCATCGAGCCTTCCATGACTTGATGGCGCAGGAGCTACTTCAATCTCGCGGCGCGCGCGCAGCCAGAGCATGCCGCGCCCAGCAGCGCGAGGCCGGCCGACAGCGACGCGCCGTTAATCTCCGGCACGTCCGGAACTGCAGCCGCGGCGCTAGTGGCGCTCCAAGCGCCACCATCGCCATCACGGCCGGCCAGCACGCCCAGGCTCACTCGCTTGACCAAGTCGCTCCAAAGATCCCTCGCATACACGCTCCTTTGTCAGGCACGCCGTCGACGACTCCACCGAACCGTCGGCCCGTGGCCAGTGGTGAGGCGCCTCCTTAGCAACCGGCGTACCGCTCAGTGATTGATAGCCGCTCTGCCTGAGATGGGTACTGCCCCCGACTAAGCCGTCGAGAGGCTGACTTTGGTCCCCGCGGAGGCGGACCGGATCTACCTCTGATCGAGGGCCAGGACGGTCTGCGGATATGGCGGCCCCGTGTATTCCATGCGCGGACGGATGAGCCGATTGTTCGCGTACTGCTCGAGGACGTGCGCCGTCCATCCAGACACCCGGCTGACCGCGAAGACCGGCGTGTACAGATCGACCGGGATCCCCAGCGCGTAGAACGTCGATGCCGAGTAGAAGTCCACGTTGGCGTTCAGCTTCTTCTCGGCCTTCACCACCGCTTCAATCCTCTGCGACATCTCGAACCATTGCGGTTCGCCGGACACCTCCCCGAGCGTTTTCGAGAAGCGTCGCAGATGCGTCGCGCGCGGATCCTCGGTGTGATACACGCGATGGCCGAATCCCGCGAATCTTCTCCTTGCGACCGAGCTTCGCGCGCACAACCTGCTCGGCGCGATCCGGCCCGGCATCGCGTCCAATCTCGAGCAGCATGCGCATGACGTCCGCATTCGCGCCGCCGTGGAGCGGCCCCTTGAGCGCGGCGACGCCCGCCACGACGGCCGAGTGCATGTCCGACAACGTCGCGGCGACCACGCGGGCGGCAAACGTCGAGGCGTTGAGCTCGTGATCCGCGTGCAGAATCAGCGACACGTCGAACGCGCGCGCGGCGAGCGCCGACGGCCGGCTGCCCGTCAGCATGTACAGAAAATTCGCCGCGTGGCCAAGCGCGGGGTCTGGATCGATGGGCCCGCCACCGGCCCCCAACCGTCCCCAGGCCGCGACGAGCGCGCCCATCTGCCCGGTGAGCCGCACGGCCTTCCGGTAATTTGCTTGCGGCGTGTGATCCGCGGCCTCGGAATCGCTGTGCGCCAGAATCGACGTCAGGGTGCGAAGAGCCTCCATCCCGTCGACGCGCGGCAACGAACGCATCGCACGAACGACGCCGTCCGGCAGTATTCGCGCTGCGGCGAGCGCGGTCTGGAGGTCACCAAGTTCAGCACGACTCGGCAGCCGTCCGTGCCACAGGAGATAGCAGACCTCCTCGAAGGTCACGCCGCGCTCGGCGTCCGCCAGGTCGTGAATGTCGTAGCCCTGGTACGCGAGGACGCCCCGGTCACCATCCAGGTAACAGATGGCGGAGGTACCGACGACGACGTCCTCTAAACCAGCCTTGGTTTTCAGCTCAGAAGTCATATCCGGGCGACTCCCCCGTGCCGCGAAAACGTGATTGTACGTCGCCGCGCTTTCTGTGACGACGAACGCGTCTGGTGTCATCGAAACGACACTGCAGCCTCCGACTTGCGACGATCCGTGGCACTGTCGCGCAAAGGACACCGGCACGCGGATTGCTCCGGACCGCGGCATGGAGACGAGGGAGCTCCTCGGCGTCACCACCCAGCAGGCGCTGCAGTTCTTCTATGAGCGACTCCTGGACGTGTCCGACGAGGCCGAACCGCCGAACGACGAACTGCTCTACAACTCCAGCGTACTGGCGCACTACGCGACGACGTCGGTCGCGTCTGACACATTCCCGGCCTGCCCCTCGAGCCTTGCGACGGTCTTCGACCTCTACGTGATCGACCGCGCGGCGCTCGCTCGTGATCCCGAGATCTTCGAAACCGCGGCGGCACAAATTCTGCTCCTGACCGGATTCTTCCAGGATCAGCAGAAGCAGCGTCATCAGATCGAGTGGTATGCCGGCCTGGGCAGCGCGTTTTTCGCTCAGGCGGCCCGGCTGACCGGCGATCCCCGGCGCGGACGTCTGATGGCGGTGATGGCGAGGAGGTTCGCGTTCTGGCGCGAGCAACAACACCAGCTCGCTATCGAGCTGCGCGAGTCGCGGCTTCTCATTACTTCGTTCCGCGATCGGCAGCCGCCTTCGATTATGTAGCGGCGGCGGCTACTCGCCGCCGGCGATCTGCGGCGCCTTGATCGAGCACGTCGTCGCCGCGGAACTGCTGGAAGATCGACGTCAGGCCCATGTAGAGGTAGCCGAACTGGAACAGCACCAGGAACGGCAGCGTGCCGTAGATGCCGTTCGCCAGCGCGTAGAAGACCGTCGCGGTGAAGTAGAGCCCGAAGCGCCACCTCGACGAACGGCTGGATCGGCATCGACTGGTGGTACTTCTTGTGCTGCCAGTCGTCCTGCGCGGCGCTCGATGCCGTACTTCGGCGTGCGCGCGAACTCGCCGGGCGCGCCGAAGAGCGCCTCGAGCACCGCCTTGGCGTTGTTCACCGCCAGGCCGATGCCGATCGCCATGACCACCGGCAGATACCGCATCCGCGCTGCGCCAGTCGGGATAGGCCTCGCGCTGGCTGATCAGGTAGAAGTTGAACACCGAGAACGTCGCCGCCGCGAACAGCGGGATGTCGATGAGCAGCATCTCCGTCCAGCCCATCTCGTAGCGCACGACCATCGCCGGGAACATCAGCACGGAGAGCACGATCATCAGCAGGTAGTTGAAGTTCGCGGTCAGATGGAAGAACGCCTCGACCTTGACCTTGAGCGGCAGGTCGGCGAGCAGGATGTACGGCAGCACCTTGCGGCAGGTCTGGATCGAGCCCTTCGCCCAGCGATGCTGCTGCGACTTGAACGCGTTCATCTCGACCGGCACTTCGGCCGGCGTGACGAGATCGGGCAGGAACTGGAACTTCCAGCCGCGCAGCTGCGCGCGATAGCTGAGGTCGAGATCTTCGGTCAGCGTGTCGTGCTGCCAGCCGCCGGCATCGTCGATCGCCTCGCGCCGCCAGACGCCGGCCGTGCCGTTGAAGTTGAAGAAGCAGCCCGACGCGGTTGCGGCCGCCGTGCTCGAGCACGAAGTGGCCGTCGAGCAGGATCGCCTGCACCTGCGTCAGCAGCGAGTAGCTCTGATTCAGATGGCCCCAGCGCGCCTGCACGACCGCGAGCTTCGCGTCGCCAGAAGTACGGCACGGTCCGCCGCAGGAAGTCGGTCGGCGGCACGAAGTCGGCGTCGAAGATGGCGATGAACTCGCCGCGCGCCGACCTTCAGGCCTGCGTCGAGCGCGCCGGCCTTGTACCCGACGCGGTTCGTCGCGATGGAGGTACTTGATGTCGAAGCCGCGCGCGGCCTGCCGGCGGACGGCCAGTTCGGCGATCTCGCGCGTCTCGTCGGTCGAGTCGTCGAGCACCTGAATCTCGAGCCGCTCCGGCGGATAGTCGATCGCGCAGACCGCGTCGATCAGCCGATCGACGACGTACATCTCGTTGTAGATCGGCAGCTGGATCGTGACGACCGGCCACTCAGTCGACGGGCGGCGGCGGGCCCGGCACCTGATCCTTGTGCTTCATGTACTGGTAGACGATGAAGTAGCGGTGCCACCCGTAGATGCCGAGGATGCTGAGGACGAAGAAGTAGGAAACGAGGTCAGCGTTTCAGGTGTGGTCATAGAATGGGCCACGGAACCGCATGCACAACACGCAATTCTAGGAAGCTCGTCTCCGTAGAGTCAAACGAAGCCGTGCCAGAACACGACGCTTCGCCTCATGGTTCCACAGGCTCCCAGCGTCGCCAGACGTCGCTTCGCGCGCTCCTCGACGCCGTGGCGGCCGGTGAGCTCAGCGCCGCCGATGCCGAGCGGCAGGCGCTGACCGATCTGGCGGGCGCGGCCATCGAAGACCTGGGTTTCGCCCGGGTCGATCACGACCGCGCCAGACCGTCAGGGATTCCCGGAAGTGATCTTCGGGCAAGGCAAGACCGCCGATCAGATCGCCCGCATCGCCCACGCCATCGTCCAGCGCGGACACAGCCTGCTCGTCACGCGGACGGATCGCCGCCGCCTACGCGCGAAGTAGCGAAAGTCGTGCCGGATGCCGATTTCCACGAACAGGCCCGGATCATCGAGCGCCGGGTCGACGTACCGCGTGGGACAGGGTGTCGTTCTGGTCGCGGCGGCGGGAACTTCTGACATACCAGTGGCAGAGGAAGCGGCGATCTCCGCCGAAGTCATGGGCAACGACGTCGACCGGCTCTACGACGTCGGCGTCGCCGGCCTGCACCGGCTCCTCGCCGAGCGCGCACCGGCTCGACAAGCGCGCGCGTCATCATCGTCGTCGCCGGCATGGAAGGCGCGCTCGCCAGCGTCGTCGGCGGCCTGGTCAGCGTACCGGTCGTCGCCGTGCCGACCAGCGTCGGCTACGGCGCCAGCTTCGGCGGCATCGCCGCGCTCCTCGCGATGCTGAACTCCTGCGCCACCGGCGTGTCGGTCGTCAACATCGACAACGGCTTCGGCGCGGCCGCGATTGCGAGCGCGATCAATCACCTCGATTGACGAGTACCGTGTCATAATCATGGGCTCCCCCGGTCTCCCGGGGCACCCCCATGCAACCTGCTGTCCTCCGAGCCCTGGAGTTCGACCGCTCCGCGAGGCGCTGGCCGAGGTCGCGCTGACGCCGCTCGGCCGGGCGCGCGCGCTGGCGCTCGAGCCAGCCACCGATCCGGACGAGGTCGAGCGCGCGCCTCGGCGCTGACGTCCGAGGCGGTGGCCTTCGTCGAGCAGGGCGGCTCGCTCGGCTCTTCGCGCGCCGGACGATCTCGAAACCACGCTCGCGGCACTCGACGTCGACGACCAGCCGCTCGAGCCGCTGGCAGCTGCTCGGCCTGGCGCGGTTCTCGACTCGGTCGATGCCGTCGCGTCGGCCGTCGCGCCGATCGGCCGGGCCCGATGGCCGGTCGGGCTTGGCGGCGATCGCCGCACGCGCCGCGTCGTTCGCGAACGAGACCGCCGCGGTCCGGCGCGCGATCGATGCCGCCGGCGACGTCAGCGACAGCGCCAGCCCGGCGCTGCGCGACATCCGCGACTCGCTCCGCCGGCAGCGCGCGAAGCTGCGCTCGACGCTCGACACGCTGACGCGCGGCCGCGACACGGCGAAGTACCTGCAGGATCAGATCGTCACCGATCGCAACGGCCGCTACGTCGTCGTCGTGCGCGCCGAGCATCGCGACGCGATTCCGGGCATCGTCCACGGCAGCTCGACGAGCGGCGCGAGCCTGTACCTCGAGCCGCTCGCCACGGTCGCGCTCAACAACGACGTCGTCGCGCTGGTCGAACGCGAGCAGGCAGAAGATCCGCCGGATCCTGCTCGCGCTGACCGACGCGTTTCGCGCGCGCGGCGACGAGCTCGACGCGCACGCTCGACGCCGCGGCCGAGCTCGACGAGCTGCACGCGAAGGCCGACTCGCGCGCGCGTGCGACGGGCCGCGCGCCGGCGCTCGCTCGCGACGGCCGGCTCGAGTTCCGCGGCGCGCGGCATCCGCTGCTGATTCCCGCGGTGCGCGACCTGACCGAGGGCACCGACGGTGCGCGATGCGCGTCGTTGTCGGCTCGGACCTGTGATCTCGTTCCGCCGGCACGCGCGCTCGTCATCTCCGGGCCCAACACCGGCGGCAAGACCGTGGCGCTGAAGGCCGTTCGGCCTGCTCGCGCTGATGGCGCAGGCCGGCCTGCTGATTCCGGTCGAGCCGGGCAGCCGGTTCACGCCGTTCCGACCGTCTTCGCCGACATCGGCGACGAGCAGTCGATCGCCGCGAGCCTCAGCACGTTCTCCGCGCACATCGCCAACATCGTCGCGATGGATCGCGCGCTCGAGCTGCCGGCGCTCGTGCTGCTCGACGAAGTCGGCAGCGGCACCGACCCGGTCGAAGGCGGCGCGCTCGGCGCGGCCATCATCGATCACTTCCGCCAGCGCGGCGCGATCGTCGTCGCGACGACGCACGACGATGCGCTGAAGTCGTACGCGGCGACGACCGAGGGCGTCGTCGACGGCGGGGTTCGGATTCGATCCGGAGACGTACGCGCCGACCTACCGGCTGTCTACGGCGCGCCGGGCCGCAGCCTCGCGCTCGAGATCGCCGAACGGCTCGGCATGCCGGCCGACCGTCATCGCCGACGCGCGCGTCGCGCCGCTCGGCTCGCGAGTCGCTGCTCGCGGCGCACCTCGCGCGCGTCGATCAGCGAGCTGGCGGCCATCGAGCGTGAGCGCGCAGGCCGTCGCCGGCGAGCGTGACGGCGTCGCGCGCGAACGCGAACGCCTGCTCGAGCGCGAAGGCGCGGCTCACCGAGCGCGAGGCGGTCTCGAAGCGCGGCTCGACGACCGGCTGAACGAGAAGCTGCGCGAAGCCCGCGCCGAAGTCGATCGTGTCGTCGGCAGCCTCAAGCAGCAGGCCGAGGCCGCTGGCGCAACGCCGTGCGAAGCGCCGCGCCGCGCGGCCCGCGCTCTCGACCGGCGACGTCGGCGACGCTGCGGGCCGAAGCGCGCGCGGCGCTCGGCGCGATTGCCGATCGACTCCAGGATTCAGCGACGCCGGGCGCGACGACGACCTGGCGTTCGACGAGCCGCCGGCCGTGGGCGAGGCCGTGTTCGTCGCGTCGTTCGGCGCCGACAGGCATCGTGCGCGGCGTCGTCGGGCAAGCACGTCGAGGTCGACGTCCGCGGCAAGCGGATGCGGGTGCGGTTGGCGGACCTTCGACGGCCTGACAAGCGCGAAGCCGCGGAGCCCGCCAGAACGCGGCCGATCGTCGCCGGCGGCTCGATCACCCGTGCGATGGCTGCCGCCGACGCGCCGGGCAGGCCGCGCGAGCTGGTCGTGATCGGCGCCACCGTCGACGAGGCGCTCGACCGCGCCGAGAAGTTCCTGGACGATGCGCTGCTTGTCGGACGAGCGGCGGCTGCGCGTCGTGCACGGGCACGGCACGGGACGGCTGCGCGAGGCGCTGACGAACGTTCTTCCGCGAGCATCCGCTCGTCGCGACGGCCTCGCCCGCCCCGGACAACGAAGGCGGCGACGGCGCGACGATCGTGGAGCTGAAGGACTGAGCATGGCGCTGTTCCCGCAGTCCTTCCTCGACGACCTGAAGGCGCAGACGGACATCGTCTCGGTCATCGGCGACGTCACGCCGCTCAAGAAGGCCGGCGCGACGTGGAAGGGCCTGTGTCCGTTCCATCAGGAGAAGACGCCGTCGTTCAACGTGCAACCGCGACAAGGGCTTCTTCAAGTGCTTCGGCTGCGGCGTCGGCGGCGACGTCGTCAAGTTCGTCGAGCTGCACCAGAAGATCGCCGTTCCCGGAGGCCGTCCGGTACCTGGCGCAGCGGGCCGGCATGGCGGTGCCCGAGACGGAGGGCGGCCCGGAGGACCGGGCGGCCGCGGCCGAGCGCGAGGCGCTCGTCAAGCTGCACGAGGACGCGGTGGCGTTCTTTCGGGAGCAGCTGGCGACGCCGGCGGGCGCGCGGGCCCGGCGGGAGCTCGAGACGCGCGGGCTCTCGGCCGGAGACCATCGACGACGTTCGGCTACGGCTACGCGCCGGCCGGCGGGCGCGACACCCTGCACGGCCGGTTTGCCGACCAGAAGGTGCCGCGTGACGCTTCAAGTTCAAGAGCGGCCTCGTCATGCGAGCGCGACGACGGCCGGCTGGTCGACCGGTTCCGGAACCGGCTGATGATTCCGATCGCCCGGGACACGGGGCCGATCGTGGCGTTCGGCGGCCGGGCGCTCGACGAGGGGCAGGTCCCGAAGTACCTGAACTCGCCGGAAACCCCCATCTACACGAAGGGCCGGACGCTCTACGGGCTGGACGTGACGAAAGGGGCCATTCGGAAGCACAATTACTGTGTGCTGGTCGAGGGGTACTTCGACCTGGCGCAGGTCTGGCAGGCCGGCGTCCAGCCGGTGGTCGCCTCGTGCGGCACGGCGCTGACGACCGCCCAGGCGCGAGCTGCTGAAACGATTTACGTCGAAAGTCGTCCTGAGTTTCGATCCGGACGCGGCCGGCCAGGGCGCGGCGGCGCGGTCGTCGGAACTGCTGGTGGCCGAAGGGTTTCAGGTGAACGTCGCGCTGCTGCCGGCGGGCAGCGACCCGGACGCGTTCATCCGGCAGCGCGGGCGGCCGGGCCTACGTGGAACGGCTGACGGGGTCGCGGCCGTATCTGGAGTTCCTGCTCGATCGCGCGGCCGACGGGCCTGGACCTGAACCGGCCCGAACAGCCGCAAGACGTTTCTGGACGAGATGTTGGCGGTGGCGGCGACGATTCCCGACGCGGCCGCGCGCGACCAGTTCGCGGACCGGCTGGCGCACAAGGCGCGGATCACCGAAGTCGGTGGTCCGCGACGAGATTCGCAAGGCGGCGGCGCAGCGGAAGACGCGAGGCGCCGGCCATGGCCGTGCCGGCCGACGGCGCGGCTGCGGCCGGCCGAGCAGGGGCTGCTCTGGGCGCTGGTGCACCGCCCGGTCGAGGGCCTGGCGGCGCGTCGGCGCAGCTCGAGCCGGACGATCTCGAGGGACTGCTCGCGGCGCCGATGCTGCGGCTGGCGGCGAGTCTGGCGGACGTGCCGCCGGACGTGCTGCCGGAACTGCTCCGGGAGCGTCTAAATGAAGGGGAGCGGGCGCTGCTCGACCGGGCGCCGCGGCCGACGGCCGCCGGCGGCCCCGCCGCCGACTGCGTGAACGCCCTGCAAGCGGCGAGCGGCTCGAGCGCGACCTGCGCGGCGTCCAGGACGAGATCGACCGGCTGCAGGAGCGGCCGGCACTCGACGACGACGACGCTTGACGGCGCTGTGGGAACGGAAGAAGGAGCTGCTGCGGCGGCTCGAAGAATTGAACTAGGCGACGTAGCGAAGGAGCACGACCTTGTCCATTGAAGAAAAATACGACGAGATTCGACAGCTCATCACCATCGGCAAGGAGAAGGGCTATCTCCTCTACGACGAAGTGAACGAGCTGCTCCCGGCCGACATCACGTCGTCCGAAGAGCTCGACGACCTGTTCAGCACGTTCGGCAGCGCCGGCATCGAGGTCGTCGATTCCGAGAAGAGCTACCGCGACGACAAGCTGCAGGGCGAGGGCGGCGAGGAGAGGCGACCTCGACCTCACGCCGGGCGCGCTCGACAAGACGAACGACCCGGTCCGCATGTACCTGCGCGAGATGGGCACGGTGCCGCTGCTCACGCGCGAGGGCGAAGTCGCGATCGCGAAGCGCATCGAGCAGGGCAAGCTGGCGGTCATCAAGTCGATCTCGCGCACGCCGAAGGTCACGCAGGAAGTCATCGAGATGGGCGAGCAGCTCAAGCGCGGCGAGCGCACGGTGCGCGAGCTGGTGGTCTTCAACGAAGAAGAGATCACCGACGAGAAGATCGCGGCGCGCGCAGCGCGAGTTCCTGAAGCAGATCGACCGCGTCAAGGCTGCAGCTCGAGGCCGTCGACAAGCTCGAGGAGAAGTACGGCGACGTGCCGAAGGCCGAGAAGCGCAAGTACCGCAAGGCGCGCGTGGAAGATCCTGCCGCGCGCGCGTCGAGCTGTCGCGCTCGATCCGCAAGATCGAGTTCACCGAGATGGTCAAGCGCCGGCTGATCGACGGCATGAAGAGCGCCGTCGAGGACATCCAGGCGCGAGCAGCGCGAGATCCGGCTGCATCGACCAGAAGCTCGAGCCGAAGGGCAAGCGGAAGCTGCGCGAGGAGGAGAAGAAGATCCTCCTCAAGCACAAGGAAGAGCTCCGCAAGGAAATCCGCGGCGATGGCGCAGAAGCTCGAGCAGCCGGTCGAGGAGCTGACGTGCGACGCTGCGGACGATTCTCGAGGGCGAGGCGCAGGCCGAGCAGGCGAAGAAGGAGCTGGTCGAGGCCAACCTCCGGCTCGTCGTCTCGATCGCGAAGAAGTACACGAACCGCGGGCTGCAGTTCCTCGACCTGATTCAGGAAGGCAACATCGGCCTGATGAAGGCGGTCGACAAGTTCGAGTACCGCCGCGGCTACAAGTTCTCGACCTACGCGACGTGGTGGATCCGCCAGGCCATCACGCGCGCGATCGCCGACCAGGCGCGGACGATCCGCATCCCGGTCCACATGATCGAGACGATCAACAAGCTCATCCGCACGTCGCGCGCGCTCGTGCAGGAGCTCGGCCGCGAGCCGACCTCGGAGGAGATCGCGCAGCGGATGGACATCCCGGTGTCGAAGGTCCGCAAGGTCCTGAAGATCGCGCAGGAGCCGATCTCGCTCGAAACGCCGATCGGCGAGGAGGAAGATTCGCATCTTGGCGACTTCATCCCCGACACGAACGTCGTGTCGCCGTCGGAGGCGGTGATCAACCTGAACCTCAAGGAACAGACCGACAACGTGCTGAAGACGCTGACGCCGCGCGAGGAGCGCGTCATCAAGATGCGCTTCGGCGTCGGCGAAGGCTCCGAGCACACGCTCGAAGAAGTCGGCCAGAGCTTCGCGGTCACGCGCGAGCGCATCCGGCAGATCGAGGCGAAGGCGCTCCGCAAGCTGCGCCATCCGTCGCGGAGCCGGCGGCTTCAAGCCGTTCCTGGAAGGACGGTAGGGCCGAAGCTGGAGCGGTAAGTTAGAAGTTAGAAGCCAGAAGTCAGAAGCGACTGACGGCGTGATAGGGTGAGCGCCCAGTTACTTCTGACTTCTGCCTTCTAACTTCGAACTTGCCAAGCGAAGCCTCTTGAGGGCCCCTAGCTCAGCGGTTAGAGCTGCCGGCTCATAACCGGTTGGTCCCAGGTTCGAATCCTGGGGGGCCCACCTCAAAGGCGCGAGCGCAATGGGCAGAGGTACAGGCGAGAGGAGGCAAAGGAGAAAGTACGTGCAGCAAAAGGTGCGAAACGCGTGATCGATTTTCCCTCTGACCTTTCCCCTTCCCTTTTTCCTTTCCCTCTCCTTTGCCCTCTGCCCTTTGCCCTGTGCCCTCCGCAGGTGGCCTCTGCTCCGTCGGGTCTCTCATCAATGATTCCTCAGCTCGCCGCGCTCATCGCACTACAACAACTCGACACCGCCGCCGAGGCCGCGCGCCGGCGGCTCGGTGAATTGCCGGAGCGGAGCAGGCGATTGACGCGGCGATCGCTGCCGCGTCGCAAGCCGTTGACGCCGCGAAGGCACGGCTCGCGGAGAACCAGCACGCGCGCCGCGAGCTCGAGAAGCAGGTCGCGGTCGTCGACGGCCGGTTGTCCCGCTTCGAAGACCACAAGGCAGCCGTCAAGACCAACCAGGAATTCACGGCGCTGCTCCACGAGATCACGACCGCCAAGGCCGAGAAGGACGCGATCGAGGAACAGATTCTCGTTCTGCTCGAAGCGGCCGACGTCATCACGGCGGAGATCAAGGCGGCCGAGCAGGCGCTCGCGGATGCGCGTCGGGACGGAGAGGTCAGCAGGTCCGGTTTGAACGCCGAACGGCAGACGCTGGACGCGGAACTGGCGCGGCTGACGAGCGAACGCGTGCGCGAAACCGCGAGTGTCGAGAAGCCGGTGCTGGCGCGCTACGAGCAAATCCTCAAACAGCGCCGCATGATCGCCGTGGCGCCCATCGAGGGCGAGCTCTGCACGGCGTGCCACGTCCGTCTGAGGCCCGCCGTCGCTCAGCAGATCCGGCGGAACGACAGCATCGTGCCGTGCGACAGCTGCTCAGCGAATCTCTGTACTTCGTGCCCAAGGAGCCCGCGTGACCGCCGCACCGACGCACGTCGTCCACATCGACGGTGGCGCGCGCGGCAATCCCGGACCTGCCGGGTGGGGCGCCATCGTGCGCACGTCGACGGGCGAGACCGCCGTCGAGCTCATGGGCGCCCTGCCCCACGCCACCAACAACGTCGCGGAGTACTCGGCCCTGCTGGCGGCGCTCGAGTGGTGTGCGAGCCCATGGCGCCGCGGCCGTGCACGTCCGATCGGACTCGCTGCTGCTCGTGCAGCAGATGCGCGGTGTCTACAAGGTGAAGAACGAGGGACTCAAATCGCTCTACGGGCAGGCGCGGCTGCTGGCGAGCCGAATCGGCACCGTCACCTTCGAGCACATCCGGCGCGAGCTCAACGCCGAGGCCGACAAGCTGGCCAATCAAGGCGATGGACGACGCGGAAGCTGTCGCAAGACAAGTAAGAAGTTAGAAGGCAGAAGTCAGAAGTGCAGGAGGCCGCCGATGTCTGATCGTAAGTATCGACAACACGGCTATCAGGACAGCGACCGGTCGAGGCAACCGTCGAGCCAGGGCCCGCGCCGTCCACCTGAACCCCGGGATCCCCGCCTGCCCCGTGATCCGAAGGTCCCGAACATGCCGGGATTCCGCAGCGTATTCCGGTGCGCTCGATGCGGACATATCGAGGCCACCGACGTCGGACCGATGAGCGCCTGCGGCAAGTGCGGCGTGCCGTTGCACGCGTGCATTCATTGCCAGTCGTTCGACTCGGGCGCGCACTTCGAATGCCGCGAACAGATCCCCGCGCGCGTCAGCCCCAAGGACGGACGGAACGAGTGCCAGCTCTTTTCACCGCGCGTCAGCGTCGAGCGAGAGACCGGATCGACGCCGGCCGCCGGCTCGAACAGCGCGCGCAAGGCATTCGACGACCTGTTCAAGTTCTGACCGCCTGCCTGCGGATGTTCTAGTCCGGAAGCGCGAACGCGTACATCGTGCCCATGCCGGTGCCGATGACGTATTGCTTGCCGTTCACGGCATAGCTGATCGGGCCGCTCGCGTTGGGGCCGCCGAGAAAGACGTTCCAGAGCCGCTCGCCCGTCCTCGCGTCGAGAGCGACGAAGTTGCCGTCCTGTCCACCACCGAACACCAGGTCGCCGCCGGTCGAGAGCACGCCGGACTCCGTGTAGTTGACCATCTTGAAGTCCCACTTCTTCTCGCCGGTCTTCGGATCGAGCGCGCGGATCGCGCCGTAGCCTTCGTTCTTCCTTCCTGAATGGCACGGGCACGCCGCGGCCTCTGGCGCCCGGCAGGCGGAACGTAGCCCGGCGGCGCCGTCGCGCCCGTGTAGCGCTGCCCCTCCACCCATCGGCGGCACTGGGAACTTCGACGAGCGCCCGCCGTAGTTGTCCCAGACCGCCACGTAGAACAGCCCGGTGCGCGGGCTGTACGAGGGCGGGTACCAGTTGGTGCCGCCCTGCGTGCCCGGCTCGACGTAGATCCCACCCATCGGCTTCGGGACGGAACTCCGGGTTCCAGATTGGCCGGCCCTTTTCGTCGAAGCCGTTGTTCCAGTTCTGCTTCACGAACGCCTTGGCGCATCAGGAACTGCCCGGTCACCCGATCGAGCGCGTAGAAGAAGCCGTTGCGGTTGGCCCAGAGCATCAGCTTGCGCGGCCGGCCCTGGAACTCCATGTCCACGAGCACGGGAACCTGGATCGCGTCCCAGTCGTACTCGTCGCCGGGCGTGAACTGGAAATACCACTTCAACTTGCCGGTGTCGGCATCGAGCGCGATCACGGAGTTGGAGTAGAGGTTGTCGGCGGGCGTGCGGATGTCGCCGTTCCAGCCGGGATTGGGATTGCCCGTGCCCCAGAACGTCAGGTTCGTTTCCGGATCGTAGCTGCCGGCATTCCAGATCGGGACTGCCGCCGTGCTTCCAGGAATCGCCGACCCAGGTCTTCGCCTCGGGCGCATCGGCGGAGGTCGGCGCCGTGTCGAACCGCCAGAGTTCGTTGCCGGTCCTCACGTCGTACGCGGCGACCCAGCAGTTGGCGCCCGCTTCGTTCGTCGCCGGTCCCAGGATGATCTTGTCCTTGACGACGAGCGGCGCGACGTTGTACTGGTAGCCCTTGCGATAGTCCGCGAGCAGCCTTGTCCCAGATCACGCGCCCGGTCTTGGCGTCGATCGCGAGCAGATGGCAATCCACCGTGGCCCAGAAGAGCGTGTCGCCCGCGATGGCCATGCCCTTGTTCACTTCGTAGGCGTTGTAGTACGCCTTCGGATCGAGCGGGCGTGAGAGTTTCCAGATACTGGCGCCCGGTGACGGCGTCGAGCGCGACGGCTTCGAGCGCGGTCCCGGTGTAGACGACGCCGTCCACGACGAGTGGCGTGTTTTCCATCTTGTTCTGGTTGTTCGTGTTCTTCGCGTACAGCGGGTGGTACGACCACTTCAACTGGAGATTCTTCACGTTGCTCCGGTTGATTTGCGAGAGCGAGCTGTAGCGATGACCCGCGTACCCGCCCGAGTAGGTGAGCCAGTTCTGCGGCTCGCGATCGGCGCGGAGCAGCCGCTCGAACGTCACCTGCGCGGACAACGGCGAACTCAGCAGGGCGATGAAGATCGCGACGCGGAGCTTCATGGTGGACACCTCGATGAGGGTGGAGATTTTCGGGACCGATAGCATATGCTCCGCTCACTGAGCGCGCAAATAACTGAAGGAGGGACCGGACATGACGATCGTGCACAGAACGGTGCTCGGAGCGGTCCCGATGTCCGTGCTGTTGCTCTGTGCCCTCCTTCGCGCGGAACCAATCGGTCTAAGCTCAGCCAACGCCTTGGTGGAAGCGGGCGTCAGCCCCGCCGTCGCCTTGGCGGCGGCGGGCCAGTTCTGCCGAGGCCGTGGCACAGCTGGGCGACGAGTCACGCGGCAGGGCGCTCGTGGAATCGAGCGGGTGCTTCGACTGCCACCGTCTCGGCGACCGCGGGTCGCGCGTCGGACCGAATCTGTCCGACGTCGGAGGCCGCCGCACGCCTGATCAATTGCGGCAAGCGCTGGTCGCGCCGGACGACGAGGTGCTTCCCGAGAATCGGTCGGTGCGCCTCGTGACTCGGGACGGTGCGGCGATCACGGGCCGGCTGCTCAACCAGGACGCGATCAGCGTCCAGCTGATCACTTCCAGCGAAGAGCTCAAGACGTATCCCAAGGATGGCCTGCGCGAATACGCGATCCTGGACAAGGGCCTGATGCCCTCGGTTCAAGGCAAGCTGACCGACCCGCAGGTTGCCGACGTCGTCAGCTACCTCGGCTCCTTGAAGGGGAACTGAGCGCGATCGGCGCGCGGACTTGCGTCATGCATCGTGTGTTGCTGCTGGGCGCCGGAAAGATCGGGCGCATGATCGCCAAGCTGCTGTCGCAGGCGGCCGACTACGACGTCATCGTCGGGGACGTGAGCGAGCAGGCACTGGATCGGATCCACCGCCAGTCGGGCGTGAGCACGCGGGTGATCGATGCGCGGAACCAGGCCGGCCTGCAGCAGGTGATCGAGGGCCGCGACACCGTCATCTCCGCACTGGACTTCCGTTCGAATCCACCGGTCGCGGCCGCGGCCGTTGCGGCGGGCCTGAATTATTTTGACCTCACGGAAGACGTCGAAACGACGCGGCGCGTCCGCGAGATCGCCGCGACGTACCGGCCCGGCCGTGTGGTCATGCCGCAGTGCGGACTGGCGCCGGGCTTCATCTCCATTGTCGCGTCACGGCTGACCAGGGCGTTCGATGCGATCGATACGGTGCACATGCGGGTCGGCGCGCTGCCTCAGTTCCCGTCCAACGCGCTGAAATACAACCTGACCTGGTCCACCGATGGACTCATCAACGAGTCCTGCAACCTCTGTGAGGCGATTTACGACGGCAGCCGAATCGACGTGCTGCCGCTCGAAGGACTCGAGACGTTCTCGATGAATGGGGTGCGCTACGAGGCATTCAATACCTCGGGCGGCCTGGGCACCTTGTGCGAGACCCTGAACGGCCGCGTGCGCGAGCTGAACTACAAAACGATCCGATACCCCGGTCACCGCGACCTCGTGATGTTCCTCGTCAACGACCTCATGCTCAGTCGCCGGCGTGACGTGTTGAAGGACATCCTCGAGGAGGCGATCCCAGTGACGTTCCAGGATCTTGTGGTGACGTTCTGCACGGTGACCGGACACCGCAACCACCAACTGGTCCAGGTCAGTGACGCCCGGACGATCTACTCGCAACTGATCGACGGCGAAGCCTGGAGCGCCATCCAGATCACGACCGCCGCTGGCGTGTGCGCCGCGCTGGATCTCGCCGTCGCCGGCAAGCTCCCCCACGACGGTTTCGTTCGTCAGGAAGAAATCGACTACGACGACTTCCTCGAGAACCGATTCGGTCGTCACTACCGCGAGGACTCGGGATCGCGGTTCGGCAGCCTGACGATTCGCGATTTCCGGACGAGCGACGACGCCTGAACGCGGCCCCAGTTCCGCGTCGAGGTCGGCGGGCGTCCCGCTCGGTGACGCTGTCAGATTGGCGTCGCGCCGAGACCGGCTCCCGTCAACTGTCCGGTAAGCATCACGCCGCGGCGGATCGTGAAGAGCCCGGGGAACCGGGCGTCCCACGGCGCATTGGCCGCCGGCACGAACTGGCGCGCGTTGGCCTCGATGCCGGCATTGCCAGGCACACGCGCCGCGATGCCCGCCGAGTGAATCAGCGACGCACCGGGACACGTCAAATCCTGCACGCAGAGGAACATCCCGTGCTTCCGGGCGGCGGCGGCCATCAGCATCGCCTGGCTCTGTCCCTTGCAGGCTTTCAGCGCGACGCCGGTGTAGCCCATCTCACGAGCAAGCAGCAGGCTCTCGAGATCGGTGAGCGCCTCGTCGGCGACGATCGGCCGGAGCCTTGCCGCCTCGTGCATGACGTTCCCCCGATCGCGCTCGAGTTCGCGTGATGTCGGCTGCTCGATGTAAAGGATTCGGTCGAACCCTCGTGGCGTCGCCTCGCGCAACCGCCGCAGGAACTCGAGGAGGTACCCGACATTCGGGCAGCCTTCGTTGAAGTCCAGGCAGTATTTCCAGTCGCTCACCTTTCTTACACTGAGCGCGCGGCTGACGACCCGGTCGATGCGCACGACGCGCTCGAAGTCGGCCTCGAGGTCGCCGCCGTTGAGCTTGATCTTGAAACGGATCAAGCCGTCGCGTGGCGATCCATTCCTCGAGCGTGTTTGGCCATCCGTCGTTGATCCGCACACGAACGTCTGAGGACTCGATCGGATCGCTGGCGCCGACCGAGTGAAAGACGGGCATCGTCGGCTGCGGCGTGGTGGCGACGTACCGATCCAGATACTCACCGCGAAACGCCGGCCCAAGATCGGTCGACAGATCGCGTGTCATGAAGGCCGAGCCATAGGTCGCATAGGTGCTGACGCCGAGCGCCTTGCCGTAGGCATCGTGAATCGCCGCGTCGAACGCGCTCGCGACAACCAGCGTGCAGAGCTTCGGAATAGGCGTGGACAGGCCACGCGAGCCGGCCAGTGTCGCCGCCTCACGAAGGTAGGCCGGCTCCAGCACGCGAAAGAGGTCGATCGGATGGCCGGTGTCGTCGCACGATGCTGTGATCGGCCGGAGCGCGTCGGCGAGGGCCGTCATGGCCCCGAGTCCCTCATCCTGCGATGCGGCGGGAAACGCCCAGGCGTTGCCCAGCGTCATTGAACCGAAGCCACGCGCCTCCCTGCCGTCTTCGGTGCGGACGCGACAGGTACACGTTCAGGATCGTGACGCGATCGACCGTCCGGCCACCGAACTGGTAGGGCGCCCGGTAGTGATGACTCTCGAACTCGTGCGTCACGTCCACGATTCGGATGTCGTTCGGCCGTGACCGCACCACGGTTGAAGAACGGCAACCTGCAAGAGCCACGGCCGGCGCGGCGGCAACCCGTTTCAGGGCGGCCCGGCGAGAGATCAGGCGCGCGGTGTCAGACAAGGGCTTCGCTGCGGCAGGTGAACGAGTTCGTGATTTCTCGAGGTGAGTTGACGAAGCACAGTCGCCGCATGGCGCCCTACAACTCCGCGTGACGGGTTTCGCTGGTCGCGAGGAGCGCCACGAACGTGAGGGCGGAGGCGGTCGTCAGGTAGTAGCCCACGTACTGAAGACCGTAGTTCTGCGCGAGCCAGGTCGCGATGTACGGCGCGAGCGATGCGCCGAAGATGCCGGCCAGGTTGAAGGTCACGGAACTGCCCGTGTAACGAACGGTCGTCGGGAAAAGCTCCGACAACACCGTGCCGAGCGGACCGTAAGTGAGGCCCATCAGGCCGAGCCCCACCGCCATCGTCACCATCGCGCCTGATGTGCCCGCGGAGAGCATCGGCGCGAAGACGAATCCAAAGGCGCCGATTGCCGCCGTCACCCAGAGGAGCGTCCGGCGCCGTCCGTAGCGGTCGGCAAGCTTGGCGGACAGCGGAATGGTCGCCGCGAAGAAAAGGATCCCGAACAACTGGATCTCGAGAAACGTCTCCCGTTGAAATCCAAGCGCAGTCGTGCCCCAGGACAGGGCGAACACGGTCATGAGGTAGAAGAGGACAAACGTCACGAGCGCTGCGAAGGTGCCGATGAGCACGGTCAGGCCGTGCTTGCCGAACACCACGGCCATCGGCAGCCGGACCCTCGCGTCCCGCTTCAACGCGTCACGGAAGACCGGCGTCTCGGTGATGGTCAGCCGGACGTAGAGGCCGACGATCACGAGGAGCGCGCTCGACAGGAAGGGAATGCGCCAGCCGAAATTGAAGAACTGCTCGTCCGTCAGCCACGCGGACAGCAGTAGGAAGATTCCGCCCGAACACAGGAACCCAAGCGGAGCGCCGAGTTGCGGAAACATGCCGTACCACGCGCGTTTTCCGGGCGGCGCGTTCTCAACCGCAAGAAGAACGGCCCCTCCCCATTCCCCACCGAGGCCGAGTCCTTGTCCGAAGCGGCAGAGCGCGAGCAGCAACGGCGCGGCGAACCCGATCGTCTCGTAGGTCGGCAGCGCCCCTATCAGCACGGTCGACACCCCCATCGTGAGAAGCGCCGCCACGAGCGTGACCTTTCGCCCCACGCGGTCTCCGAAGTGGCCGAACAGCGCTGACCCGATCGGGCGCGCGAGGAACGCGATGCCGAACGTGGCCAGCGACGCCAACGTCGCCGTGGCCGGATCACTTGCGGGAAAGAACAACCGCGGAAAGACAAGGACCGCCGCCGTGGCGTAGATATAGAAATCGAAGAACTCGATCGCCGTACCGACGAGGCTGGCGGACAGGACTTGCGCCGGTGAATTGACGACTCGAGACGGAGCACTCACGGTTGGTGCCGTAGTCTAATCGCTCCAAACAACCGCCCGGCGGCAGCTCCCTCCTTCCGGTACGAAAAACAGTCGTCCAAGTGATCTGCCGTGCAGAAGCGAGCCACATGGATTGCCTCTCGGGGAACGCCCGCCTCGGTGAGTTGATGGGTGTTGGCGAGCCAGAGGTCGAGCCGCCAGTGCCCGTCGCCATCCGGCGTGAACCATTCGTCTGCACGAGACGAGCCCGTCAGCGAGGCATCCCGCACGCGCGCGTCCACTTGATAGCAGCACGGGCCGATGCTCGGCCCGATAGCCGCCACGAGGTCTGACGGCGGCACGCCCTCGCGCTCGAGCGCCTGCACCGCGGCGACGACCACGCGCGCCGCCGTGCCGCGCCACCCGGCATGGACGGCCGCCACGGCTCGGCGCCGACGGTCGGCAATGAGCACGGGCACGCAGTCCGCGACGGCGACGGCGACCGGCCGCGAGGCGTCGGTCGACACCAGCGCATCGGCCGCCTGTCCGGGAGCAAGCTCGTGGCCAGCGCGAACGTCGATCACGTCGCAGCCGTGCACCTGCCGGACACGGACGATGCTGGTTCGCTCGACGTCGAGGAATCCGGCGAGTGCTCCGAGGCTGTCGGCGCCGGCGGTCGGAGTCGCGCCGAAATCGCGCGTCGTGAACGCGTGACGCGCATGCCTGGTCAAGGCTTCCGCCGTGAGAACTCGACCTGCCGGAGTCTCTACCCAGACGAAGCCGTCGGCAACTTCAGATGTCGGCATTTGGCGGTTTCGGGTGGACACGTTAACTGGAGTGGTCATCCTCGTCGAAGGTTCTCCGATCCTCGATACGGCACATTCAACAAACTTCCGATCCTACAGGCAGTTGGCTCGACCTGATGGCTCGGCCCTGGAGCGGCGCAAGCCTTGCTATCTCCCAGGACGCCATCAACCGGCGCACGGAGGCAGACGACATGACAATCAAGTTCTTTCCGAACGACAAAGGCAATCCTCCCGGCAAGCTCGCCGACGCCGAGCTGCATTTCTCCGGCGGACCGCTCGACGGCCTGAAGCTCGTCGGGTTCGCCGTCTGGGAACGCAAGAGCGGCGGCCGCAACGTGACGTTGCCCGCCCGGCAGTATTCCGTCAACGGCGAGCGTCGGAGCTTTGCGCTGCTGCGGCCGATCATGGACGCCTCATCACAGGACCGGCTGCGCGACCTGATCCTCGACGCCTACAAGGAACACGAAGCGGACCTGGCGGCCGCGAGCTAGGGCTTGACCGACGAGGCCACGGCAAAGTCCGTGTCCTGGCTGCGCTGCCGTTTCGGTGGCAGCGTCCACTCGGCGCGCTCGCTCTTGGCCAGCTCGCTCCGGAAGAAGCTGGTCTTGAGGCCGCCGTCGATGATCTGCCAGGGCAGAAAGGCGTCCGCCGAGCGGTCGCGGTAGAGGTAGGCGTCGGCGTCGAGCCCGACGTCGGCGACGGCGGCGCGCCAGTTGCCGCCGTTCTGTTCGGCCTGCTCGATGACGTCGGCCACGCGGCGATCGCCGAGCGACAGCAGGCCCTGATAGAACGAATGGCGTTCCGACTTGATGTTGAAGAACACGTTGTCGATGCCGTCGACGAGGCTTCCGCAGCCGTTCGACCTTGCGATCGATTACTCGAGCCTTGGTCATCGGCAGCCACTGATACGTCGTGCCGGGTTTCGGCACGAGCGGATTGACGGACGCGACGACGCGCCCGATCGTGCCGCGCCGCCGGGCGTGGTCCGTCATCCGCTCGCGGATCGCCAGGTCAGAGTCCCGAATCGCCACGAGGTCCTCGTCGGTCTCGCTGGGAAGCCCGATCATGAAGTAGAGCTTCAGGTTCTCGATGCCGGACCGGAAGATCAGGTCGGCCCGGTCGAGGATCTCGTCGTTGGTGACCGTCTTGTTGATCACGCGGCGAAGCCGATCGGATCCGGTCTCAGGCGCGATCGTGATCGACCGCTCGCCGCTCTCGCGCAGGAGCCGGACGATCGGTTCCGTGAGGTCGTCGAGACGCAGCGACGCCGGGCTGATGCCGTAGCCCATGTCGACGAGCTTCGAGAGGATCAGTCTCGATGTCCGGGTGATCGCAGAGCGCGATCGACACGAGACCCACGCGCGTGGCGTGCGACCGCGCCGCCTCGGCAATCTCGAGAATGCGGTCGGTCGGAAACGCGCGCACGGGCAGGTAGTTGTAGCCGGCCCAGCAGAACCGGCAGAGGTTCGCGCACCCGCGCACGACCTCGATGAGCAGCCGCGATCCGAACTCCGTGTCGGGCGTGAAGATCTTGGTGGCCGGCGGATCGAGCCGATCGGCGGCCTTCACCGCGGCCTTCCGGACCACGGCGGGCGCCTTGGTGCCGGGCCGCGGCGTGATGGCCGCGACGCGGCCCGGACCGTCGTAGCGCGACGTCGTACAGGCTCGGCACGTAGAAGCCGCGTCTCGGTCGCCAGCCGTTCGAGCAGCGCCGGGCGATCGCGGTCGCCGTCATCGGCGAACGCGTCGACGATCGACGGCACGAGCAGCTCGGCCTCGCCGGCCGCGATCACGTCCGCGAACGGCGCGAGCGGCTCCGGATTCACGAACGTCACGGCGCCGCCGATGACGACGAGCGGATCGAGGGCGTGGCGGCGATCGGCGCGCGGCTCGAGGCCGGCCAGCCGCAGCATCGTGACGACGTTGGTGTAGTCCCATTCGAAGGAGACGGAGAAGGCGAAGACGTCGAATCGCGACCGGCGTCTGCGACTCGATCGTGAGCGAGCGGCTCCTTCCGGGCGAGGCTGGCCGCGATCTCGGCTTCGGCGGCAGGAACACGCGCTCGCAGACGACGCGCTCGTCCGCGTTGAAGAGCGTGTAGACGGTCTGGAGACCGAGGTTCGACATCCCGACGAAGTAGGTGTTGGGGAACGCCAGGGCGACGCGCAGCCGGCCGCCGTGAGGCTTGCGGATGGTCGCCGACCTCGCGCGCGAGGAGCGCTCGGGCGCCGTCCGCCGGATCGTCGGCGGGTCGTCGCCGATCGGGGCGTCCAGCGCCCGGGCGGTCGTGCTGTTGGCCATGAAGCTCAGGTCGTCGTCTGCGTGCCCCGGCTTACGCGGCGGCGGAAACGACGGTGGTACTGGCAGTGTACCTGACCTGACGGCGGACGAACCTGACGAGCGGCCGTAGGTCCTGGGTCCGTCAGGTCTTGGCGAGTGCTAGGGCCCTGAGGCCCTGAGCACTGAGACCGTGGAACTCGCCGAACGACCCGGAAGCCTCGAACCCAAGCACCAGCAGGTCGTGACCCGCCTTACGCCCCGTGTCGCCGCAGGAACGCCGGCACGTCGAGCGGCGACGATTCGTCGTCGCGCGGCAGCCGTCGAGCGCCGGTGTCGCGTGTCCGGGCGCCGAGGACCGCCAGGTCGAGCACCGGCCGCCGCGCCAGCACGAACGCGGCTGGCGGCTGACGATCGGTCGTTCCTGCGCCGGCTCCGGCACGGTGTAGGCGGACATGTCGACCGGCGTCGTCCGCGCCGACTGTGCGGCCGGCGATGTCTCCGACGCGCACGCGGTCGAAGCCGGTCGCGATGACGGTGATCTTGACCTTGCCCTCCATCGCCGGATCGACGACGGCGCCGAAGATGATGTTGGCGTCCTCGTGCGCGGCGCTGTAGACGATCTCCGACGCTTCGCTGACTTCGGCGAGCGTCAGGTCAGGGCCGCCGGTGACGTTGATGATGACGCCGCGGGCGCCGTGCACGCTGGCGTCCTCGAGCAGCGGGCTCGAAATCGCCGCCGTCGCGGCGATGCGCGCGCGGTCCTCGCCGGTGGCGATGCCCGTGCCCATGATCGCCATGCCCATCCGCGACATGATCGTCTTGACGTCGGCGAAGTCGAGGTTGATGAGCCCCGGCACGAGGATCAGGTCCGAGATGCCCTGAATCGCCTGCCGCAGCACGTCGTCGGCCGTCTCGAACGCGGCCGACATGCTGGTCGCTGCGGTCCACGGTCGCCGAGCAGGCGCTCGTTGGGGATGGTGATCATCGTGTCGACGGCGTCCGCCAGTTCGTGCAGGCCGGCCTCGGCCTGCAGTCGCGCGCTTGCGGCCCTCGAACTTGAACGGCTTGGTGACGACGGCGACGGTCAGCGCGCCGATCTGGTTGGCGAGGCTGGCGATGACCGGCGCGGCGCCCGTGCCGGTGCCGCCGCCGAGGCCGGTGGTCACGAAGACCATGTCGGCGCCGCTCAGCACCTCGAGAATCTTCTCGGTGTCCTCGAGCGCGGCGGCGCGGCCGACGTTCGGATCGGCGCCGGCGCCGAGGCCCTTGGTCAGCTGCGAGCCGATCTGCACCTTGACCGGCGCGGCGTTGTTCTGCAGCGCCTGCTGGTCGGTGTTGGCGACGATGAACTCGACGTCGCCGAGGCCGGCGAGCGACCATGCGGTTGACGGCGTTGCCGCCGCCGCCGCCGACGCCAATGACCTTGATCCGGGCGCCGGCTGCGAACGATCGTCCTCGTCGAGCAGGATGCGGAGCTTCTCGGAGACTGTGGGCGTTGAAGTGGCGAGCATCCATATCGAGCGTCCTTTCGCTGGGACTCCTTCAGAAGAATTCCTTGAACAGCGTCCGCAGCCGGCCGGTGATCCGGCCGAGCGCGCCGGCGCCCACGCGCGCCGGCTCGGCCTGCAGGTTGCGATGCGTGTAGACCACGAGGCCGACCGACGTGGCGAACGCCGGGTTGTTGACGTGATCGGCCAGCCCGCCGACGCCTTCGGGCGCCGCGCGGCGCACGGGCAGGTCGAAGATCTGTTCGGCGATCTCGGCCATGCCTTCGAGCATCGCGCCGCCGCCGGTGAGCACGATGCCGGAGTTCAGCGACTTCTCGTAGCCGGCGCGGCGAATCTCGTCCCAGAGCAGGTGGCAGATCTCCTCGGCGCGCGGCTGCAGGATCTCCGACAGCACCCGCCGCGGCATCGACGCGCGCGCGGCGGCCGGCGATGCTCGCCACTTCCATCGTCTCGTCTTCGGGCACGAGCGACGTCAGCGCGCAGCCGGACCGGCGCTTGAGCTTCTCCGCGTCCGGAATCGGCATGCGCAGGCCGACGGCGATGTCGTTGGTGAAGTGATCGCCGCCGACGGCGAGCACGCCGGTGTGCCAGAGGCTGCCGCGCTCGAACACCGCGAAGTCCGTCGTGCCGCCGCCGATGTCCACCAGCGCGACGCCGAGCTCCTTCTCGTCGGGCGTCAGCACCGCTTCGCTGGCGGCCAGCTGCTCGAGCACGGTGTCGACGACCTCGACGCCGGCGCGGTTGACGCACGCGACCATGTTCTGCATCGACGACGAGCTGCCGGTGACGACGTGGACGTTCACCTCGAGCCGGCTGCCGGTCATGCCGACGGGCACGGCGATGCCGTCCTGGTCGTCGACGACGAAGTCCTGCGGCAGCACGTGGAGGATCTCGCGCCCGCCCGGCAGCGCCACGGCGCGCGCGGCGTCGATGGCGCGCTTGACGTCCTCGCGCGTGATCTCGCGGTTGCGGCCGGCGACGGCGACGACGCCCCGGCTGTTGAACGCCTTGACGTGCGCGCCGGAGAGCGCCAGGTGCACGCTGTCGATCTCGACGCCGGCCGTGAGCTCGGCCTCGTCGAGCGCGCGCTTGATGGCCTCGGCCGCCGAGTCGACGTTGTTGACGACGCCGCGCCGGATGCCCTTCGACTCGGCCAGCCCGATGCCGATGATGTCGAGGCCGCCGTCGTCCATCAGCTCGCCGACGATGACCGAGACCTTCGAGGTCCCGACGTCGAGCCCGACCAGATACCGTTCCTTCCGTGCCATCGTCAGCTCGCTCCTGTCCACGTCTCGAGCACGTGCTCGCCGTCTCGGCCACGTCGAGCCGGCACGAACACCCGCTCGTCGAACCGCAGATCGACGTAGTCGATCGTCCGCGAACCGCTCCTGCAAGCGTCGGCGCCAGCTCGAGGTACCGCTGCAGCCGCTCGACGAACCGCGTCGTCGCCCAGGTGCAGCCACACCGGGTCGTCGTCGAACATCACGACGACGTCGTGCGGCGTTGGCGACGTCGACCTGCGACAGCCGCTCGCGCAGATCCGGGCCGCGCGTCGAGCGCCGTCGAGGAAGGCGCCGGTGAGCTGCGACGCGCTCGGGGTCGACGAGCGGCGCCGTTGCCGGCCGGGCGACACGAGACCGTCGACGATCGGCAGGTCGAACTCGCGATACGCCGCGCCGTACTCGTCGATGATCACGCCGGTGTCGTCGACGAGGTAGAGCTGCTGGCCGAGTCGCGCGATCGCCATCGGCGTCCGCTCGACGACGCGCACGTCGATCGTC
Organism: uncultured Acidobacteriota bacterium; assembly: GCA_963793255.1. Taxonomy (GTDB): domain Bacteria; phylum Acidobacteriota; class Vicinamibacteria; order Vicinamibacterales; family SCN-69-37; genus CAVTYZ01. The sequence goes on along the minus strand of CAWBZK010000006.1, from coordinate 201,238 downwards.
GACGGCAGCACGCGCGACAGCGTCGACCGTCGGCGACCCACGGCGAGTCCAGGACGCGGCGCCGGTACTGCTCGAAGTCGACGTGGAAGATGTTCTCGCCGCGAATGCCCGTCGACGAGCGCCTCGACTTCGCCCGTCGGACAGCCGGACGTTGCCGCGGACGCGAACGTGCTGCACGGTCAGCATCCGCGCGTCGAAGCACGACGTCGGTCGACCCAGAACCCGGCCGCGACGACGACCAGCCGATCGCCGACGACCCACTCGCCGAGCGCACGATCGTCCGGCCGACGCGGCGCTGCGTCGGGCCGGACGACCGGATCGGCGGAAGCGCCGGTCGGCGGGCGCCGCCACGCCGGCGCGGGCGGCAGCACGCGCGCGGCGTCTCGGCGTGCGGCTCATGACGCGGCCTCCGTCCGTCGCCGAGCGCATCGCACGATGCGGTCCGCTCGCGGCGCCGAATCGATCCGGCGCCCAGCGTGATCACCAGATCGCCCGGCCGCGCCAGCCGCGCGACGGCGGCCGGCACGTCGTCGAGCCGCGGCGACGACGTGCAGCTCGCGCAACCGACGGCCGCACCGCGTCCGCGAGCGCGTCGAGCGTGACGCCGGGAATCGGCGCCTCGCCGGCCGCGTAGATGTCGGTCAGCACGACGACGTCGGCGACGGCCAGCGCCGGACCGAACTCGTCGAGCAGGTCGCGCGTGCGCGTGTACCGATGCGGCTGAAACACGGCGACGAGCCGCGACGGCTGGCCCGCGCGCGCGGCGCGCAGCACCGCGGCGATTTCGGTCGGGATGATGGCCGTAGTCGTCGACGACGCGGACGCCGCGCGACGTCGCCGCGCATCTGATAGCGGCGCTCGGCGCCGCGGAACTCGGCGAGCGCCGCGTCGATCCGGTCGAACGGCACGCCCGAGCTCGAGGCCGACGGCGACGGCCGCCAGCGCGTTCTGCAGGTTGTGGCGGCCGGGCACGTCGAGCTGCGAGCTCGCCGCGCGCCGGTCGCCGCTCGGCGACGCCGCGCACGCGGTAGCGCACCCGGCAGCGTCCGGACGCGCCGTCGGTCGCCGGGCTCGAGCCGCGAACGTCGGCGCCGTCGCGAGAACCCGTAGGTGATCGACGCGCCGCGTCAGGCGTCGGCACGCAGCGCGCGCACGGCCGGGTCGTCGACGCAGGCGACGACCGCGCCGTAGAACGGCACGCGATCGGCGAAGTCGCTGAACGCGTCGACGAGCCGGTCGAACGAGCCGTAGGCCTCCATGTGCTCGTGATCGATGTTGGTGACGACGGCGATCGCCGGCGACAGCTTCAGGAACGACCGGTCGCTCTCGTCGGCCTCGGCCACCATGTACTGCCCGCGGCCGAGCCGCGCGTTGCTGCCGAAGGCGCTCAGCCGGCCGCCGATCACCGCCGTCGGATCGAGCCCGGCGCGCTCGAGCATCAGCGCGACCATCGACGTCGTCGTCGTCTTGCCGTGCGCGCCGGCGATGGCGATGCCGAAGCGCAGGCGCATCAGCTCGGCGAGCATCTCGGCGCGCGGAATCACCGGCACTGTGCGCGCGCGCGCCTCGGCGACTTCCGGGTTGTCCGGCGCGATCGCCGACGACACGACGACGACGTCGGCGTCGCCGACGTGGCGGCGTCGTGTCCGATCGTGACGCGCGACGCCGAGCGACGCCAGCCGATCGGTGATGTCCGATCGCCGCGCGTCCGATCCGCTGACGCTCGTAGCCGAGGTTGGCGAGCAGCTCGGCGATGCCGCTCATGCCGATGCCGCCGATCCCGACGAAGTGCACGCGCCGCGTGCGGCCCAGCCACATGACTCAATGCGCTCGTCCCGGCGCCACTCCAGCCAGCTCGAGCACGCAGTCCACGATCCGCGCGCCGCGTCCGGCCGCGCGAACGCCGCGCATCGCCGTCGCCATCGCGCTCGACGCCGTCGCGCGGTCGGCCAGGAGCTGCCGCGTCACGTCGGCCAGCCGTCGGCGCGTCAAGCTCTCGCTCGTCGATCACGACCGCCGCGCCGGCGTCGGCGAGCACCCGCGCGTTCTTGCGCTGGTGGTCGTCGGTCGCCGCCGGAAACGGCACCAGCACGGCCGGCCGGCCCGCGGCGGCCAGTTCGGCCAGCGTCGTCGCGCCGGCGCGGCAGATCACGAGGTCGCGCGCTCATCACCTCGGCGACGACGGGATCGAGGAACGCTTCCGCCCGCGCGCGAACGCCGGCGGCGCGCGTAGCCGCTCGCGCACCGACTGCCAGGTCCCGCTCGCCGGTCTGGTGGACGATCTCCAGGCCGGCATGCCGCCGCGCCAGCTCCGCCGCTGCCGCCACCATGGCCACGTTGATTGCGTGCGCGCCCTGGGAGCCGCCAAGAATCAGCAACCTCGGCGGCGCCACGCCGCTCGGCCGCCGGCTGAGACGTCGAAGAACTCAGCGCGCACCGGATTCCTGCAACGAATGCCCCTCCCGCCGAAGAACGGCAGCGTGTCTCGTCGTAGGTCACCGCGGCCGCGCGCACCACGCGCGCGAGCAGCCGGTTCGTCAGGCCTGGCACCGCGTTCTGCTCGAGCACCATCGTCGGCATCGCCGCGCAGCGCCGCCATCAGCACGACCGGGCCCGAGCTGTAGCCGCCGACGCCGATCACGACGTCCGGCCGGCGGCGCGAGAGAATCCGCCAGGCGTCCACAGACGCCGGCGCGACGAGCGCCGCGCCCGCGCAGCCGCGACGCCAGCGACTTGCCCTTCAGCCCGGCGCTGCGAATCAGGTCCAGCTCGAACCCTTCCCGCGGCACGACTCGCGCTTCGAGCCCGCGCGCCGTGCCGGCGAACGTCACGCGTGCGCCCGGCATCCGCCGCAGCGATCTCGCGCGCCACGGCAATGCCCGGGTACAGATGCCCGCCCGTGCCGCCGCCGGCGATCACCACGCGATCGGACGGTCCGTTGCCGATCCGCCTGGCCTCATTCACCCTCACGCCTCCTGGCCGTCGACCGTCCAGTCGGTACGCCGCCCGACGGCGGTCGACGCCGACGCCGTCGCCGACGACTGCTGCGAGATGTTCAGCAGGATGCCCATGGCGACCAGGTTGATCAGCAGCGACGACCCGCCGTTGCTCACGAACGGCAGCGGAATGCCCTTGGTCGGCAGCAGCGCCGTGACCACGCTGATGTTCACGAGCGCCTGCAGCACGACCATCATCGTGATGCCGAGCGCGAGCAGCGAACCGAACCGATCCGGCGCGAGCAGCGACGTCCGCAGCCCGCGCCAGGCGATGAGCGCGAAGCACGCGAGCATCAGCGTCGTGCCGACCAGGCCGAGCTCCTCGCCGATCACGGCGAAGATGAAGTCGGTGTGCGGCTCGGGAAGGTAGTAGAGCTTCTGGACGCCGGCCATCAGGCCCTTGCCGAACACACCGCCGGTCGCCGACGGCGAACAAGCGACTGGATGATCTGGAAGCCGTCGCCGAGCGGATCCTTCCACGGGTCGAGGAACGTCATGAGCCGCTCGATGCCGGTACGACGAGGTCAGCACGATGAGCATCGCCGCCGGAAGCAGCACGAGCGCAGGCGCCGACGAGGTAGCGGTAGCTCAGGCCCGCCGCGAACAGCATCATCGTCACGATGCCGACGAGGACCGCGGCGGTGCCGAAGTCGGGCTCGTTCAGAATCAGCCCGGCCAGGATGCACCGTGACGAGGCCGATCGGCACCAGCGCGAAGCTCACGTCGTTGACGCGGTGCATGCGCCGCTCGAGCAGCGCCGCCGTGAACAGGATCACGGCCAGCTTCGCGAGCTCCGACGGCTGCAGCGAGACGAAGCCGAGCGAGATCCAGCGCTGCGTGCCGTTGCGGGCCGAAGAAGAACACCGCGAGCAGCAGCGACGACGGTCACGCGAGCAGAGGCCCAGATCAACGTCGGGCGCCGATAGACGTGGTAGTCCATGCGCATCACGACGAGCATCAGCGACGTGCCGATCACCGCCCAGGCCAGCTGCTCGACAGGAAGAGGTACGGACATCTGATACCGCGCAGCCGCCTGGACCGCCGACGCGCTGTAGACCATGACGACGCTCGCGCCGACGAGCAGCAGCGTCGCGAGAAAGAGCATCTTGTCCGACTTCAGATGTGCGTGCCATGTCGCGCTCACTTCGCGCTGAAGTGCGAGCGGTCAACAGTCATCAGTCGGACTGGACACAGACACCAGCCTCACGGGCCGAATGGCCTGTGTTCCCAGCGGCCGGCTCCTCGCCGCCTACCCGATCTGATGACTGTTCACCGCTCCACCTTTACTCCGGGGGCTTTCGCCCCGCGGACCCCCTACGCGCTCACTCGCGGGGCCCCACGATCGCCCCGCGTCCGTTCGCGCGGCTCACTCGCTTCGCTCGTTCGCGCTCTTGCGTCCTCAAATCCAACGAGGATGGCCAACGCCAGTTCGTTCCCTGTACCTGTCGTACCCGTCGCACCTGTCGTACCCGTGCTCTTCACTGCGCCATCCGTTCCTTCTTCAACTCCGTCACCGCCGCCTTGAACGCGCGCCGCGATCGGCGTAGTCCCGAAACATGTCGAAGCTCGAGCACGCCGGCGCGAGCAGGACGACGCCGCCCGAGGCGCCGCGGCGATACGCGCGGCTGACGGCGTCGCCATCGACGCCGCGTGATGCACGGGCACGACGTGCCGAAGCGCGGCCTCGATCCGGTCGCTCGCTTCGCCGATCGCCACGATCGCGGCGACGCGACGCCCGACGACGTCGCGCGAGATCTCCGAAGTCGCCGCCCTTGTAGCGGCCGCCCATGATCGCGACGACGCCGCGTCAAAGCTCTCGATCGCCCGGCGGGCCGAGATGAGTTCGTCGCCTTCGAGTCGTTGACGAATCGCACGCCGCCGTGCTCGCCGACGCGCTCGAGCGCGTGCTCGAGGCCGCGAAACCGCTCGACGGCGCGCTGCATCGCCGCCGGCGGCACGCCGGCGACGAACCCGACGGCAGCCGCCGCCAGCACGTCGGCGAGCAGATGCCGGCCCGGCAGACGCACCGAGGCAAGCGGCATGAGCGGCGTCGTCACGCCGCGCCGTCGCTCGACGATGTGATCGCCGTCGACCGTGACGCCGTCCTCGAGCGGGCGCGTCGAGCGCGAAGTCGAAGCGCCGCGCGCGGGCGCCGCGCGCCAGCGCGAGCGCGGCCGGGATCGTCGGCGTTGACGACCGCCCAGTCGTCGACGTCTGGTTCGCGAAGATGCGCGCCTTGGCCGGCGGCGTACTCGTCGAACGACGCGTGCCGATCGAGGTGGTCCGGCGAGAGATTCACCAGCACGGCAATCCACGGATGGAACGTGTCGGTGGTCTCGAGCTGGAAGCTGCTGACCTCGACGACGTGGAGCGCGTCGGCGCGTGAGCCGGCGACCTGCCGCTCAGCGCGGTGCCGAGATTGCCGCCGGCCGTCGCCTCGAAGCCGCCCTCCTGCAGCATCCGCGCGGTCAGCGTCGTCGTCGTGGACTTGCCCTTCGTGCCGGTGATGGCGATGACCCGGCCGGCGAGCCAGCGCGAGGCCAGCTCGACCTCGCCGATGACGGGCACGCCGGCGCGGCGCGCGGCCTCGATCGCCGGCTGCGCCGGCGGCACGCCGGGGCTCAGCACGACGAGATCGGCCGACGTCGAGCAGTTCGGGACGATGCGCGCCCGGTTCCACGCGAACGCCCAGCGTTCGAAGATCCGCTTCGCTGGTCCAGTGCGCTCGCGTCGGTGTCGGTCAAGCGTCACCTCGGCGCCCGCGCGACGGAGCAGACGTGCCGCCGCGCGGCCGCTCCGGCCCGCGCCGACCACCACGACTCGTCGGTTCCTGACGTCGAAGCTCATCGCATCACCTCAGCTTCAACGTGGTGAGACTGAACAGCGCGAAGATGATCGCGAGGATCAGGAATCGCGTGATCACCTTCGGCTCCGCCCAGCCGATGAGCTCGAAGTGGTGGTGGATCGGCGCCATGCGGAAGACGCGCTTCCGGTCAGCTTGAACGAGGCGACCTGGATGATCACCGACGCCGCTTCCATCACGAAGACGCCGCCGACGATCGGCAGGAGCAGTTCCTGCTTGATCAGGATCGCCACGGTGCCGAGCGCGCCGCCGAGCGCGAGCGACCCGACGTCGCCCATGAAGACGTCGGCCGGGTGCGCGTTCCACCAGAGAAACCCGAGGCTCGCGCCGACGAGCGCGCCGCAGAAGATCGTCAGCTCGCCGACCGACTCGAAGTGCACGAGAAGCAGGTAGTCGGCGAACACTGCGTGGCCGGTGACGTAGGTCAGGCCGGTGAACGTCGCGGCGGCGACGCCGAACGTGCTGATCGCGAGCCCGTCGAGCCCGTCCGTGAGGTTCACCGCGTTCGTCATGTTGACGAGGACGATCACGGCGAACAGGACGTAGAACCAGCCGAGGTCGGGAATCCAGTTCTTGAAGAACGGAAAAATGAGCCGCATGTTGTAGACCGGCGGGGTCTGACTCGCGAGCCAGATCAGCACCAGGCCGACCGCGATCGACACGACGACCTGCGACATCAGCTTGTAGCGCGCGAACAGGCCGTGATGGCTGTGCCGCGTGACCTTCAGGTAGTCGTCGACGAAGCCGATCGCGCCGAACGCGGCCGTCGGACAGCATCGCGATCCAGACGTACGGTTGGTCAGATCCGCCCAGAGCAGCGTCGGCACGAAGACCGCGGTCAGAATCAGCAGCCCGCCCATCGTCGGCGTGCCGGCCTTGGCCTTGTGGCTCGCGGGACCGTCCTGCCGGACGACCTGGCCGATCTGGAATCGGCGCAGCCGGCCGATGAACCACGGGCCGAGCAGCAGGCTGAGCGCGAGCGCGCTCAGGCTCGCGGCGGCCGTGCGGAACGTGATGGCGGGCACGAGTCCCATGCCGGGCAGGTCGCGCAACGCGGGAAGTCAGGAGGTGGTAGAGCATCACGCCACCTCCAGCAATCGATCGACGACGACGTCGGTGCGGGTGCCCCGCGAGCCCTTCACGAGCACCAGGTCGCCGGCCGCGACGAGCGCCGAACGCGACCCGCCGCGCTTGCGCTGTCGGCGAAGCGGTGGACCTGTGCGCGGGCAGACCGCCGGCGATCGCGCCCTCAGCCAGACCGTCAGCGGCCTCGCCGCCAATGACGACGAGCTCGTTCACGCCGGCGGCAGCCGCGGCGCGGCCGCACGCTTCGTGCAGCTCGCGGCTCGAACTGCCGAGCTCGAGCATCTCGCCGAGCACCGCGATGCGGCGGCCGGCCACCGGCGTCGCCGCCAGCGCCGACAGCATCGCGCGCACGGCGGACGGGCTCGCGTTGTACGAGTCGTCGACGAGCCGCGCACCGTTCGCGAGGGCGCGAATCGCCCCGCGCCGGGCCACCGGTTGAATCGCCGCGACGCACCGTTCGATCGCGTCACGCGAAATACCGAACTCCAACGCGACCGCGGTCGCGGCGAGCACGTTCGTCAGCTGCGCCCGGCCGGGCAGCGGCACGCTCAGGTGCAGCGCGCCGGACGGTGACTGCACGTCGGCGCTCGTCCCGTCGAACCCGCGGTCGTCGACGTGGGTCGCGCGCACCGTCGCGTGCGGATTGAGGCCGAATGTCACCTGCCGCGCCGGCGACCGGCGGACATGCTCGCTGACGAGCGGATCGTCGGCGTTCGACACCACGAGTGTTCCAGACTCCGCGCCATCGAGGATCTCCGCCTTCGCGCTGGCCACGGCCTCGCGCGATCCGAAGTGGCCGATGTGCGCGTCGCCGACGTTGGTCCACACGCGGACGTCTGGCTCGGCGATGCCGACGAGCGTGCGGATCTCGCCCTCGTGATTCATGCCGAGCTCGACGACGGCGAGGTCAGGCCGGTCGACGAGCTCGAGCAGTGACAGCGGCAGCCCGATGTGATTGTTGAGGTTGCCGCGATTGCGAAAGACGCGGTAACGCGTGGAAAGAAGCTCGGCGGTGACTTCCTTTGTCGTCGTCTTACCGGCGCTTCCGGTGATCGCGATGACGCGCGCGCCCGCCTGACGTCGAACGGCGCGCGCCAGATCCTGGAGCGCCCGCAACGTGTCGGAGACGAGAATCACGGCCGTCGCGCCGAGGTTCACGGCCGGCATCTCAGACAGGACGACACCTCCCGCGCCGTTCGCCGCCGCCCGCTCGACGAACGCATGCCCGTCGAACCGGTCGCCTCGGAGCGCGATGAACAGCGCACCGGGCGCGATCGTCCGCGTATCGGTGGACACCGCTGTGAACACCTGGTTTGGCGATCCGGCCGCAACGCGGCCCCTGGTCGCCTCGGCGACCAGGCCGGCGGTCAGCACGATAGCGCTCACAGTGATCACACGCGTGATGTCGCGCGACGCTGGCCCAATGCCGCGCGCGCGACCTCGACGTCGTCGAACGGCAGCGTTCGATCGCCGATGACCTGATACTTCTCGTGCCCCTTGCCCGCGATGAGCACCAGATCGCCGGCACGGGCCGTGCGAATCGCATGCTCGATGGCCGACCGGCGGTCGGGATTGGTGACGAAGGCCGGCCCGTTGCGCGGCGGCCCGCCGGGCTCTGGCGTCGGCGACAGTCCTCGCGTGATCTCGTCGATGATGCGAACGGGATCTTCGGAGCGCGGATTGTCGGACGTGAGCACGACGAAGTCGCTCAGGCGCGCGGCGACGGCGCCCATGAGCGGCCGCTTGGTGCGATCGCGATCGCCGCCGCAGCCGAACACCGTGATGAGCCGGCCGGTCGCCAGCGGACGCGCCGTCTCGAGCAGGTTCCGCAGCGCGTCGTCGGTGTGCGCGTAGTCGACGACGACGCGAACGTCGTCGGTGCCGCCCGAGACGAGCTGGAAGCGGCCCGGCACGCGTTCGAGCGCGGCAATGCCCCGCTCGATCGCGTCGCCCGGGATGCCGAGGCCGACCGCGGCGGCGACGACGCCGAGAATGTTGTAGACGTTCGGCCGGCCGACGAGCGGCGACCGAATCGTGAGACGCCCGGACGGGCTGTCCACGTCGAACGCCAGCCCCTCGAGCGACGAGTGAATCGACGTCGCGCGGACATCGGCCGCGTGGTCGATGCCGAATGTCAGGACAGGGGATCGGCTGGCGGCCAGCTCGGCGCCGCGCGGATCGTCAATGTTGATGATGGCTGGCGCGCCGGCCGGCAGCATCTCGAACAACCGGCGCTTGGCCGCGAAGTACTGCTGCATGTCGCCGTGAAAATCGAGATGGTCGCGTGTGAGGTTGGTGAAAATCGCCGCGGCGAAGCGGAGGTACGCGACCCGATGCAGCGCGAGCGCGTGCGAGGAGACTTCCATCGCGCACGCCGTGCACCCGCGGTCGACCATCTCGCGAAGCAGCCGCTGCATTTCTGCAGACTCCGGCGTCGTGTGAGACGCGTCGCGCTCGTCTGAGGCCGCCGGCCCGACCCGGAACGTCACCGTGCCGAGCCGGCCCGCGGGCAGTCCGGCCGCGTCGAAAACAGAGGCCAGCAGATAGGTGGTCGTCGTCTTGCCATTCGTGCCCGTGACCCCCACGAGCTTCAGTGATTCACTGGGCCTGCCGAAATAGATATGCGACAGCTCGGCCAGGGCCATCCGGGAGTCGGTTGTCCGCAACCAGGGCAGGTTGAGCCCATCGAGCGGCGGCCCCTCCGACGCGATCGCCAGAGCGCCCCGAGCTGCCGCGTCGGCCGCGAACGTCGCGCCGTCGGCACGCAGTCCCTTGATCGCGACGAAGACGGACCCGCGCGTCACCGCGCGCGAGTCGTGGGTGACGCCCGTCACCACCGCACTCTGCCGACCGGAGTCTTCGACCCGGCGGCGTGAATCCGGCGCGAGCGTCCGCGCGGCGGCGACGAGGGCGTCGAGCCTCATCGCGGCCCTCGGGGCTCGTTGGCCGAAACCGCCCGCTGAAGTTCGAGAAGGCTCCAGGAACCCGGATCGATCGGTTCGCCCGCCGAGGGACTCTGTTTCACGACAAACCCGGTCCCTCGCGGCCGCACGGTGAGCCCGACATGGGTCAGAACGCGCACCGCTTCGCGTGCGCTCAGGCCCGTCACGTCCGGCATGACGGCCATGCCGCCGACCGGCATGATCGCCAGCCACGACGGGCGGACGCGCCGGAAGGGTCGGAGTCGCCGCGGTCACGAGCACCGGCGACGGAGGATTGACCGTCGAGGGCACGCCCGCCTGCTGAAGCGCCGCTTCCGCAATGCGCTTGAAAATGGGCGCCGCGACCGATCCGCCGTAGTACGTCCCCGCGCGCGGCGTGTCGACGACGACGAGAATGGTGAACACCGGACGGCGCGAGGGGACGAACCCGACGAAGGACGCGTTGTAGTCGGTGTCGGAGTACCCGATTGTTGACGATCTTCTTGGCTGTCCCGGTCTTCCCCGCAGCCTGGTACGCCGCAAGGGCGCCCAACCGCGCGGTGCCGCGGGGCGACACGACGCCTTCCATGATGGTGGTGAGCGTGGCGGCAGTGTCCGCACTAATCGCCCGGCGAAGCACCGTCGGAGACGTCGCGTCGCGGTGTCCGTTACGGACGACGGCGCGGACGATGCGTGGCTGCATCAACAGACCGCCGTTGGCCACCGCGCTCACCGCGGTCACCATCTGCAGGGGCGTGACGCCCACCTGGTAGCCCATCGACACCGACGCCAACCCACTTTCATCGAGGCCGTTCGGGTTCCAGATGCCCCGACTCTGCCCAGCGAAGTCCCGTGCAAGCACCTCGCCAAAACCGAATCGGTGGACGTAGCGGCTGAGCCGATCGACGCCCGTGCGCAGTCCGACTTTGATCGCGCCGACATTACTCGACTTCACGATCACGTCCTCGAACGTCATCACGCCGTACTTGTGGTCGTCGTCAACGATGCGCGATCCGAACCTGATGTAGCCCGGGCGCGTGTCGATGATTTCGTCCGGCGTGACGATGCCTTCCTCGAGCGCCGCCGACGCCGTGACGATCTTGAAGGTCGATCCCGGTTCGTAGACGTCCTGCGTCGCGCGGTTGCGGCGGTCATCCTCGTCCGACCGCGACACCGCGTTGGGATTGAAGGTCGGATAGGACGCGAGCGCGAGAACTTCGCCGGTCGCGGGCTCCATGATGATGGCCGTGCCGCCTCGCGCGCGATGCGCTTCGACGCCGGCCTTGAGCTCGCGCTCCGCGATGTACTGCAGCTGGAGATCCAGTGTCAGCTCGAGCGCCGCGCCCGGAACAGCTTCACGCTCGATGCGCGATTCCAGCCGCTGGCGCTTGGCGTCCACCTGCGCGAACGCGAGGCCATCTTCGCCGCGGACCAGCTTGTCGTACGAGAACTCGACACCAGCCTGCCCTTTGCTGTCGCGGTCGACAAAGCCGAGCACGTGCGCGCCAAGTTCATAGCGGGGGTAATAGCGGCGGCTGTCGGAGGGGGTCACGATGCCGGGGAGCTGGAGCGCGGCAACCCGGGCGACCTGCTCCGGTGAGACCGCCTGCGAACGGCGAATGACCTCGTAACGTGTCGAACGTGAGAGCTTCTCCTGGAGCTCCTTCCGTTCCTTCGCGTTGCAGTCCCCAAGAGCGGCGCAGACGCTGGCGGCCGTTTGGGTGGCGTCCTGAACCAGATCCGGGTCGGCGATGATCGACTTGGCGTCGACGGAGAAAGCCAGCATTTCACCGTGGCGATCGAGGATGTCGCCCCGGGTCGCCTCGAGCGGCACACGCTGCTGCTGGTGCCGGCGTGCCTTGGTTTCGAGCTCGTCGTGCAGGAATACCTGCAGCTGGACGAGCCGCGCCTCAATGGCGACCGCCCAGACGGTGAGGCACGCGAGGACGACCAGCACGCGCCGCTTGACGTTCTGCCGCCAGATGCGCTCGAAGGCGGCATCCGGCCGATCCTCGGCCTGCTGCAGGTCGAAACGGAACCGCGGCGAACGGAGGGCTTTCAGAGCTCGATGGACGTGCATTGGGAATCAGCGGGCGCGGGCGACGACGCCGGGCGACGGAGTGGAGAGATAGGTACGTTCGATGATGACGGTGTCGCTGGCGGTCGGCGCGACAAGGCCGAGCTCGTGCCGGGCGCGCTCTTCCAGCTTTTGTGGCGCGCGCAGCGTCTCGATGTTGAGACGGAGTTGCCGGTTGACGGTTTCCTCGTACTGGCGGTCCTGGCGCAGCTGTTCGATGCTGTAGCCGTAGCGGAGCGTCTCGAAATGTTGCCAGGCGGAGAAGAGCACGAATCCGACGGCCAGGCTGGCAAGCAGAACAATCCGGCGAAACTCGCGCCGCTCGCGACCATCGGTCTCGCGAATGACGGGGTTGTTCCGGATGTCCGACTTGATTGCGTATTCGAGGTCGATGCTCATGCCAGCCTCTCAATCGCCCGGAGCCGTGCGCTGCGCGCCCGCGGATTGCGCTCGGACTCCTCGTCGCCGGCGACCAGTGGCCGGCGTGTCAACAACCGGGCCGCGCTGGCGTCCTCGGCAAGCCGCCGGAAGGTCTGCTTGACGATCCGGTCCTCGAGCGAGTGAAACGAGATAATCAGGAGGCGCCCGCCGACCGCCACCGCGTCCCAGGCCTCCTGGACGAAACGCCCGAGGCTGTCGATTTCTCCGTTCACCCAGATACGCAGCGCCTGGAATGTGCGAGTGGCCGGGTCCAGCCGCTGCCACGTGCCGGCGCCGACGCCCCGCCGCACGACCGTGGCGAGCGCTGCCGTGTCGGTGAGGCCGCCACGATCGCGGGCCTCGACGATGAACCGGGCCACGCGACGGGACCGCCGTTCCTCGCCGTACCGCCAGATCACGTCGGCCAGCGCATGCTCGTCCACAGCGGCCAGCTTCTCGGCCAGCGTCTCGCCGCGTGACCGATCCATCCGCATGTCAAGCGGTCCGGCCTGTCGAAAGCTGAATCCACGATCCGCGTGATCGAGCTGCATGGAGGACACTCCAAGGTCGGCCAGCACGCCGTCGACCCGCGGAACACCCCGGGCCGCCAGCACGTCGCGTATCCGTTCGTGCGCGTCGTGCACCAGCACGACGCGGTCCGCCCACTCCGCCAATCTCTCTCGCGCGTGCTCGATGGCCTGCGCGTCGCGGTCGATACCGATCAACCGGCCGGCGCCCGCCGCGAGCACAGCCCGGGCATGGCCGCCCAGGCCCACGGTCGCGTCAACGTAGACGCCGTCTACCCTCGGTGAGAGCAGCGCCACCACCTCGTCGACGAGTACCGGCTCGTGCCACGGCTCAGATCCCGAACTCCGCGAGCTGGCTGGAGTCGTCATTCGTAAAGGGATCGCGCTGGAGCTTCGCGACGAACCGCTCGTGATTCCACACCTCGAGGTAGTCCACTTGCCCGAGCACGTCGACCTCGCCCACCATGCCCGCAGCGTCGCGGAGCCGCCCGTGAATGCCGAGCCGGCCCTGCGCATCGAACTCACCGAGCTGGCCGAAGTAGTTGACGCGGTCGAGAAACTTGAGTCGCGCCGGGTGCGTACTAGGCATGCGGGCGACGCGCTGTTCGACGGCCAGCCAGACCGGCATCGGATAAATGCGTACGGAGTCGCCCGTCAGGCTGGTGATGTACACACCGGCGCCATGCTGCTCCTCGACGACCGCCTTGAAGGCGGTCGGCAGTTTGAGTCTGCCCTTGTCATCGATCTTGGCGGGATGGCATCCGCGAAGCACATTTACTCCAACTTGCTCCAGAAAACTCCACGGCGAGAATAGAGGTACGCCTGAAGGGTGTCAATCGCAAAGTAATGATGCGATTGGGCTTACGTTTTTATTTCGCTATCATTTTTGCCATCGAACAGATGGCGAACCACCTGCGTGGTAGCATTCACGGTTCGACATGCTTCGAGCGGGCCTCATCGGGTTACCTTCCGCGGGTAAGACCACCCTCTTCCAGCTGCTCACGAGCGCCCGGGAGGCGCCACGGACCCACGGCAAGACCGAGGCGAACGTGGGCGTCTCGCGTGTCCCCGACGATCGCCTCGATCGGCTGACGGCGCTATTCAAGCCGGAAAAACGAGTGCCCGCCACCGTGGAATTCGCGGACATGGCCGCTGGTCGCGGTGACGCGAAGTCGCTGCTCGACGTGTCGGCGTACCGCAACGCGGACGCCCTGCTCCACGTCGTGCGCGCGTTCAGAGATCCGTCCGTTCCGCATCCGAGTCAGTCGGTCGATCCGGCGCGCGACGTCCGCACGATTGAAGAAGAACTGATCCTGGCCGACCTTGGCGTCGTGGAACGCCGGCTCGAACGACTCGAGAAGGATCTGAAGAAACAGGCGATCCCCGATCTCGCGCGCGAGCGCGAAGTGCTCGTGCAGTGCCGCGCGCGCTCGAGGACGGCCGTGCACTTCGCACGCTCGGATTGTCGGGCGACGACGCGCATCGGCTGCGAGGGTTTCAGTTCCTGTCGGCGAAGCCGCTCCTGCTCGTTCTCAATGTCGACGAGTCGGACGTCGCGGTCGTTGAAGATGCGGCGCGCCTCACCAGCCTCGCGAACGCGCGGCGACAGCGGCGCCCGCGTGACCGCCGTCTGCGCGAAGATCGAGCTGGAAATCGCCGCGCTCGAGCCGGCGGATGCGCAGGCGTTCCTCGCCGATCTCGGCCTGAAGCAATCGGGCCTCGACCGTATCATCCGCGCGGCGTACGACCTGCTCGGCTACATCTCGTTTTTCACCGTCGGCGAAGACGAATGCCGCGCGTGGTCGATTCCGCGCGTCACTCCGGCCGTTCTCGCGGCCGGCGCGATTCACTCCGATATTCAGCGCGGCTTCATCCGCGCCGAGGTGGTCGCGTGCGATCGGCTCCTCGAGCGCGGATCGCTCGCCGCGTGCCGCGATCACGGTGAGCTGCGACTCGAGGGGAAGGACTATCCGGTCGCGGACGGGGACGTGATCACGTTCCGTCACGCCACGTGATAGCATCCGCGCGGCCTTGCGCACGATTCTGGTCTGCGAAGCCCAGGTGCCGTTTGTCCGTGGCGGCGCCGAGTTTCACGTGCGCGCGCTCGTCGAGGAGCTTCAGCGCCAGGGGTACGACGCCGAGCTCGTCAGCGTGCCCTTCAAGTGGTACCCGAAGCACGAAATTCTGCCGCACGCCGCTGCCTGGCGTCTGCTCGATCTGAGCGAGAGCAACGGACGTCCGATCGATCTCGTCATCGCGACGAAGTTCCCGACGTATTTCGTTCGTCATCCGCGCAAGGTGGCGTGGCTGATTCATCAGTACCGCGCCGCGTACGAGCTCGCCGGCACGCCCTACAGCGACTTCACGCACACGCCCGAGGATGTGGCGCTCCGCGAACGCCTCGTCGCACTCGACACCGAGATGCTGCACGAGTGCCGTCGCGTCTTCGCAAACGCGGAAACGACCGCGAAGCGGGCGCGCCGCTTCAACGGCGTCGAGGCCGAGGCCCTGTACCATCCGCCGCGCCTCGCGGCCCGTCTGCGCCGCGGACCGATGGGCGCCTACATGCTGTCGGTCGGCCGGCTCGAGTCGGTCAAGCGCGTCGAGCTGGCGATTCGGGCCATGAGCCATGCGCCGGACAGCCTGTCGCTGAAGATCGCCGGAACCGGTACACGGAGCGCGGAGCTCGAAGCGCTCACCCGCACGCTGGGTCTCTGGAGCCGTGTCCAGTTCCTCGGCGAGGTGGCTGACGAAGAACTGATTGACCTCTACAGCGGGGCACTCGGAGTAATCTTTCCCCCGTACGATGAGGACTACGGCTACGTCACGCTCGAGGCGTTTCTCTCGGGAAAACCTGTCGTCACGACCACCGACGCCGGCGGCCCCACGGAGTTCGTCGTGGACGGCGTGAATGGGCGCGTGACCTCGCCGGACCCGGAGGCACTCGGCGACGCGATCCGGTTTCTCGCGGCAGACAGCCGGCGTGCCGCGTCACTGGGCGATGCCGGCTACGAGCGCGCGCGCCAAGTGACCTGGGCGGGCGTCATCGAAGCGCTCGTGTCCGCATGAAGCTCATCATTCAGATCCCCTGCCTGAACGAGGCGACGACGCTGCCGCAGACGCTCGCGGACCTGCCCACGTCCGTGCCGGGCATCGACAGCGATCGAGCTCGCTCGTCGTTGACGATGGGTCGAACGACGGGACCGCGGAGGTCGCGCAGCGACTGGGCGTCCACCACATCGTGCGGTTCCGGCGGCAGAAGGGCCTGGCCGCCGCGTTCGTGGCGGGCATCGATGCCAGCCTGAAAGCCGGCGCCGACGTCATCGTCAACACGGATGCCGACAATCAGTACGCGGGGCGGGACATCGCGCGGCTTGTCGCGCCGCTCCTCTCCGGCGAAGCGGACATCGTGATTGGCGATCGCAACATCCGCGACCTCCGTCACATGTCGTGGCACAAGAAGGCGCTCCAACGCATCGGCAGCTGGGTCGTGCGGCAGGTGTCCAACACGAAGGTGCCGGACACGACCAGCGGGTTTCGCGCGTACACGCGGGAAGCGGCGCTGCGCATGACGATCGTGTCGGATTTTTCCTACACGCTCGAATCGATCATCCACGCGGGCAAGCGGCGAATGGCGATCGCGCACGTGGAGGTCGGCACGAACGCGCGAACGCGGCCGTCGCGACTGTTCGACAATGTCTGGTCGTACTTGAAACGATCGGCCGCGACCATCGTGCGCATCTACACGATGTACGAGCCGCTCAAGGTCTTCACGTATATCGGCACGGCGTTGTTTCTGGTGGGCTTCGCGGTGTC
Organism: uncultured Acidobacteriota bacterium; assembly: GCA_963793255.1. Taxonomy (GTDB): domain Bacteria; phylum Acidobacteriota; class Vicinamibacteria; order Vicinamibacterales; family SCN-69-37; genus CAVTYZ01. The sequence goes on along the minus strand of CAWBZK010000006.1, from coordinate 184,532 downwards.
GATGCGATTTCTCTACTACTACTTCTTCGACTACGAACCCGGCAAGATCCAGTCGCTGATCCTGTCGGCGGTCCTCATGATCGTGGGCTTCCAGATCGTCCTGATTGGTCTGCTGGCCGACGCGATGTCCGGCGTTCGGAAGCTCGTCGAGGATGGCTTGTATCGCATCCGGCGAATGGAGCTCCGCGGTGAAGCCGACGAGCGTGACGACGACGGCCCGCCCGCGCGGATGCCCGCCAACATGAACGACGAGCGCTGAATGGCAGACCCGGCAACCGTCTCCGTCGTCATTCCTGCCATGAACGAAGGCGCGGCGGTCGGCGAGGTCGTCCGAGAGCTCGCCGCTGCAGCGCGCTGGCACGAGATCCTGGTCATCGACGATGGATCGATCGACGACACCGGCGCGCAGGCAGAAGCCGCCGGCGCTCGCGTCATCCGGCATCCGTACAACAAGGGCAACGGCGCGGCGGTGAAGATCAGGTATCCGCGCGGCGACCGGCGAGTACATCCTGATCGTCGACGGCGATGGCCAGCATCGGCCCGCCGACGCGCGTGCGACTCACGGAGCGGCTGGGCGAGTACGACCTCGTCGTTGGTGCGCGCTCGTCCGCGACACAGGCCGGGATCGGCGCGCCGTTGGGGCAACGCTGCGCTGAATTGGCTCGCCGGGTTTCTGACCGAGCGCGAGATTCCGGATCTCACGTCCGGGTTTCGCGCGGCGCGGCGCTCTGGGCTGCTCGAGTTCATCGGCCTCCTGCCGAACGGTTTCTCCACGCCGACCACGACGACGCTGTGCTTCCTCAAGGCCGGCTACAGCGTCGCATTCGAACCCGTCGAGGCGCGTCAGCGCGTTGGCGCGTCGAAGATCAAACTCTCGAGCGATGGTCCGAAGTTCCTGCTGATCATGCTGCGGGTGATGACGATCTTCAGCCCGTTCGGATCTTCCTGCCGATCGCCGCCACGGCGTTTCGTCATTGGCGCGGGCTACGCCGTCTGGACGATCGTCACCCAGAGTCACGTCACCAATTCCTCAGTGCTGCTGATCGTGTTCGCCGTGATGGTGTTCCTCGTCGGTCTCGTCTCCGAGCAGATCTCGGCGCTGCGGTCCGATGGCCGCCGATGACACCCGGCGGTGGATCGCCGCCGCCGCCCTCGTCGGCTTCGCGCTGCGTCTGGCCTTCGGGCTCGTCTACTGGACCCACCAACCGCTGACGCGCGATGAACGTCGAGTACCTGTCGCTCGCTCGCAGCCTCGCCGCCGGTCGCGGCTACGTCTACGACAGCGAAGTGCTCGATGGCCCCGTCGAGCCGTTCGGCCGCGCACCGGGGTATCCCGTGTTTCTCGCGCTCGTGGGCGGCGGCCGTGACGTCGTCAGCGCCGTGCCGACCTCCGTCAAGGTGGCTCAATCAGTCGTTGGCGCGATTGGCGTCCTCCTCGTCGCGGCACTGGCCGGGCGACTTGCCGGCCCGCGAGCGGCCATCGCCGGCGCCGCTATCGCCGCGGTGTATCCGCCGCTTGTGTGGGTGTCGGCGTACGCCTACAGCGAAGCCGTCTTCTGGCCATTCGGACTGCTCATCGTCTGGTCGGTCGATCGGCTGACGCCGGTCAACGCGCGACGGCCGGCCGTGGCGTTCGCAAGCGGCGCCTTGAGCGGCGCCGGGGTACTGCTGCGAGCGGCGCTCACGACGTTCTTACCGCTCGCCGTTCTGTGGCTGGCCTTTCGGCGTGGGCCGCGGCCGGCGCTCCTGTTCGTGCTGGGCGTCGCGGTCGTGATCACGCCGTGGGCCATCCGCAACTACGGTCATCACGGCCGATTCGTCATCGTCGCGTCGGACGGCGGTGTCACGTTCTGGACCGGAAACAATCCACTGGCCACTGGCGAAGGCGACATGGCCGCCAACCCAAGGCTCAAAGAGGCGAACACCGCCTTGAGAGCCCGGCACCCGGCTCTCAATGAGGAACAGATGGAGCCTGTGTACTATCGGGAGGCACTTCAGTGGATTCGCGGGAACCCAGGCGCATGGCTGGCACTCGAGGCGAAGAAGCTTTTCTATCTGGTGGTGCCCATCGGTCCGTCGTACACCTTGCACTCCACCCGGTATTTCGTCGCGTCGGTCGTGTCGTATGGCGCGCTCCTCGTGCTCGCGATCGCGGGGTTCGTTCGACTCGGGCGGAATCGCGCTCGCACTCCTGGGCTGTGGTTGATCTTCGCGTCGGCAGTCGCCGTCGCGCTCGTGTTTTTCCCGCAGGAACGGTTCCGGATTCCGGTGATCGATCCGACGCTCATCCTGTGCGCGGCAGGGCTCTGGCGGACCGCGCCTGATGACGTCGCAGCGAGCGAGGCGCGGCTTCGCCGTTCCTAAGAATGCGCCACACCGTCGTCATGGTTGCGACGTCATACCCGCGATTTGCCGGGCGACGGCGTCGGCAGTTTCATGGAGCCGATCGCAAAGCACGTTGCGGCGCGCGGCCACGACGTGCACCTCGTGGCCCCGTGGCATCCGTTGATCGATCGACGCCCGAGCGAAGATGGAGTGGTCGTTCCACTTCTACCGGTATGCGCCGTTGCCCGCTCTCAATGTGTTCGGCTATGCCGCCGGCATGAGGGCCGATACGAATCTCCGTGTGAGTGCGTGGCTGGCGGCTCCGCTTGCGCTTGGGGCCGGGTGGCTGACGGCGCGCCGCGTGGCGTCACGCCATCGCGCGACGGTGCTGCACGGCCACTGGGTCATGCCTGGCGGCGTCATAGCGGCCGCGGCCAGCGGCGGTCGTCCGCTCGTGATCAGCCTCCACGGATCCGACCTGTACGTCGCCGAGCGACACGGCCTCGTTGGCGCCGCGGCGCGAGCCGCCTTTCGGCGCGCCCAATGGGTGACCGCGTGCAGCGATGATCTGTCGCGTCGCGCGGTTGCGCTCGGCGCGGATCCCGCAACGATCGAGACGGTCCCGTATGGTGTCGAGTCGGCGCGCTTCGCGCCGTCGGCCGACATTCGCGGGCGTGTGCGCTCTGAGCTTCGCGTCGGCGATGCGCCGCTCGTTTTCAGCGCGGGCCGCCTCGTTAGCAAGAAGGGCTTCGAGTACCTCATCGACGCAACCGCGTTTTTGGCGAAGCGATTCCCTGGCATCCGTCTCGTTATTGCCGGTGACGGCGACCTCAGGAACGCGCTCGAGCGCCGCGCCCTCGCACTCGGCGATGCCGTGATCCTGCTCGGCAGCCGCACGCAAGACGACGTCGGCCGCCTCGCCGCGGCTGCGGATGTGGTGGCAGTACCGTCGGTCCACGACTCGCAAGGCAACGTGGACGGCCTTCCCAACTTCGCGCTCGAGGCCATGGCCACCGGTACGCCGGTCGTCGCGACACGCGTCGGGGGTCTGCCGGACGCCATCCAGGATGGAGTGACAGGCAGGCTCGTGCCCGAGCGCGATGCTCGCGCCCTCGCCGACGCGATTGGGTCGCTCCTTGCCAATCCGGAACAAGCCCGGCGCGTGGGCGACGCTGCGCGCGCCGCCGTGATCCGGCAATTCGGATGGGACCGTGTCGCTGAACGGTTTGAGCTCGCGTACGAGCGGGCGGTTCATCGCGCATGAAAGTGCGGAAACTCTTCAGCGACGTTGCCGTCTACGGCGCGAGCGATGTCGCAGTCTCCGCGGTCAGTTTCCTCTTGATCCCAATCTACACACGGGTGCTGACGACCACGGATTTCGGCGTGTTCGCTCTGCTGCTGACGATCGAAGCCGGATCAAAGATTCTGTTGCGGTGGGGGCTCGACAGTGCGTTCATTCGCCTTTACTACGATTGTCCAGACAAGCACGCCCGCGAAACCCTCGCAAGCAGCATTTGGTGGTTTCTCGCTGCCGTGAATGCCCCGCTACTTCTGGCTGGCGTGCTCGCGGCGCCATGGATTGGCGACTCACTGCTCGGAACGCGCGCGTACACGGACACGCTCCGCGTCTTCTTCGTGAACACGGTCGCCCTCGGATTTTTTTTCGTGCCCTTCAACGTGTACCGCATCGAGGGCCGAACCGGCCGGTTCGCCACGCTCATGTTTCTTCGCGCTGCGGGGACGGTCGTACTGCGCCTGGTTCTGGTCGTGTGGTTCGACATGGGCGTGCTCGGCTTGGTCCTCGCCGACCTGATCCTGACCGGGGCAGTGGCCGTCTGCCTCGCGCCCACCGTCAAGGAACTGCTACGTCTTCGGTTCTCAGGACCAATGTTGCGTGAAGCCCTCGGTTTCGGGCTGCCTCGCCTCCCGCATGGCATGGCGCATCAGGTCACCGCATTGTCCGATCGTTGGGTGCTGAATGTGTACCTTTCGGCCGATCAAGTCGGCGTCTACGCCCTCGGCGCGACGTTCGGGTTGAGCCTCAAGCTGTTTCTCAGTGCCTTCGGTTATGCGTGGACGCCGTTCGCGTTCGAAGCCATGAATCAGCCGGCCGCGAAAGACATGTACCGACGCGTCACCAACTACGTCACGGGGTTGCTCGTGCTACTCGCGACGGTCCTTGCGGCCGTCTCGGAGGATCTCGTACGGCTCATGACCGCTCCGTCGTTCCACGGTGCGGCAGCCGTGATCCCATGGATTGCCGCTGGTGTCGTGTGTCAGGGTTTCTACCAGACCACGGCAGTGGGACTGAGCATCGTGAAGCGGACGGCCCTGATGCCGATGGCGACGATCGCGGCAGCAGCCGTCTCGGTCGCCGCAAATCTTCTATTGGTGCCACGGTTCGGCATTGCCGGCGCCGCATGGTCCACGATGTGCGCATACGGAACGCTCGCTGTCGTCGGCTACGTCCTGTCGCAGCGCGTCTACCCCATCCAGTACGATTGGGCGAAACTCCTCACGATTTTCGCGGCCGGGCTTGTGGCCTACAGCGTCGCAGTCATGGGCTTTCATGACGACAGGACGCTCATGGCTCGGCTGCTGTTCCGCGCAATGACCGCGTCCGCAATCTATCTTGGCGTCCTCGCTGCAGTGGGTGTCATCCGCCCCGGTGAACTTCGCACGCTTCTCCGCGACCGGAGCGGCCTGTCGCCGGCGGATGGGACGTCGCCACCGGTGGAGGTCGTGGATCTCGCGGGCGACATCGCGACGACGCCGTCGCAGGGTGAGATCGTCTCACCTGCGAATCCTCGCAAGGTAGAATAGCCTCGCATGCCGACGCGAGTTCGCCGGGTGAAATCATCCGCTCGCCCGGTCGTGCTCGGGGTCATTCCCGTGTCGGGTCAGGATCCCGAGTTTCGTACGGGCCTGCCAAAGCTCGGAGGGCGGCCGCTCCTCGATTTCACGTTTGCCGCCGCGCGCGCCTCGCGTCGGCTGACGCGCGTGGTCGTCTCGACGGACGATCGACGGATCGCACGCGCGGCACGTCAGGCAGGCTTCGATACACCGTTTCTTCGGCCGGCGACCGACCGAAACCGGCCGCTCGCCGTCGTGATCGAAGACACCGTCCAGCACCTCGAACGGTCCGAACCTGGATTTCGTCCGGAGTGGGTCGTCCGGCTACAGGTGACGTTCCCATTCCGCGACCACGGCCTGATCGACCGGGCCATTCGCACGGTGTTGACGCAGGACATCGATTCGGCGTTCATCGCCTTTCCCGAATTCGACACGTACTGGAACCTCGAAAGCGACGGACGGCCGACGCGCCTGACCACAGACACACGGGTCCCGCGCGAGAAGCGTGCGCCAATCTATCGCGAGCTAAGCGGGTTGTTTTCGATGGTGCGGCGCGACGTGTTGGCGCGCGGTACGCTCAAGGGCGACCGCCTCGGCATCCTCCCGGTCACCTCGGTGCAGGCCGCGATCGACCTGCACGCCATGCACGGCGACGAACTCGCGACGCTGATCGCCAACGCCATGCGCGCGCACCGGGCCAAACGCTGATCGCCGACATGTCGCCGCCATACGTCCTCGCCATCCTGCCCGCGCGCGGTGGATCCAAGGGCCTCCCGCGGAAGAACGTACTGCCGATCGCCGGAAAACCCCTTATCGCCTACAGCGTCGAGGCGGCGAAGAGCTCACCGCTGGTGACGCGCGTCATCGTGTCGACCGACGACGAGGAAATCGCGGCCGTGTCGAGGCAGTACGGCGCGGATGTCCCGTTCATGCGGCCGGCGGAGTTGGCGATCGATACGGCGCCGACCGAGCCGGTCCTCCAGCACGCGCTGGCATTTGTCGAACACACCGAGGGCCAGCCGGTGGACGCGGTCCTCTTTTTGCAGCCAACCGACATCTTTCGAAGCCGACGCATCGTCCACCAGGTCGTGGAACGTCTGCTGAGTGATCCGTCGCTCGACACGGTCTTCGCCGGCTTCCCCACGCACAAGAACTATTGGAGAAAGCAGAACGGCCGCTGGGTCAAACTGGCCGCGGACATCGCGTATGGACCGCGACAGCATCGCGAGAAGCTGTACACCGAACATACGGGGATTGCGTGTGCGTCGCGGGCTGCGATCATCCGCGCCGGCCGGCGCATCGGCGACACCGTAGACATCGTGCCGTATCCGGATGACGCGGTGTTCATCGACGTCGAGAGCGAGTTCACGCGATGGCTGGCCGACCGGGTGATTGCCGAGTGGGGTTATAAGATAGAGCCCTGATTCCGGCGGTTTTCCGCCTCTCTCGACATATATATGAAGGACGTCAGCGAACAGGATCTTTCCGGCAATCTCCGCCTCGTCGCGAAAAAGGGTGACGAGCGTACGGTGTTCCGCGTCGGCGACGCGATGTTCGGCGGCGGTCACTTCGCGGTGATCGCCGGTCCGTGCGCCGTCGAATCGAAGGAACAGGTGCGTGACATCGCGCTCGCCGTCAAGGAGCGCGGCGCATCGATGCTCCGGGGCGGTGCGTTCAAACCGCTCACGTTCCCGTACCGATCGGCGACGATGTTCGAGCTGGGACTCGACGGGTTGCGGTTCCTGCGCGAGGCCGGCGACGCCGCCGGCTTGCCGATTGTCAGCGAAGTGACCGACGTCCGGAACGTCGGCGAGATGGCCGCGATGTGCGACATGTTGCAGGTGGGCGCGCGCAACATGCAGAGCTTCACCCTGCTCGAAGAGGTCGCGAAGTCCGGCCGAGCCCGTGCTCCTGAAGCGGCATTTCGGGTCCAGTCTTCGAGACTGGCTCGGCGCCGCCGAATATCTTCTCTACCATGGCGCCAAACACGTCGCGCTCTGCGAACGAGGCATCGTGGCGCCGCACACACATGTGCCGACGTCGCGTTTCATCGTCGATCTGCAGGTCGTCCCGGCCGCCCAGGAACTGACGCATCTGCCCGTGCTCGTGGATCCGAGTCACTCGACGTTTCGGCGAACCTTCGTGGCGCCCGTCAGCCGCGCGGCACTCGCGATTGGCGCGGACGGAATCATTCTCGACGTGCACCCGACTCCCGAGAAGGCAGCCGTCGATCCGCTGCAGGCGCTCTCCTACGACGGCGTTCGGCGACCTCATGACGGACCTCCGCAAGATTGGCGCAGCGCTCGATCGATCGGTAGGGCGACCGGTAGGACGCGCGTGATGAGTGTCGACGAACGGCTGAAATCTCACATCACGAACACGCTCGAGCCTGTCCGCGCGGAGATCGTCACGGGGATCGTCGGCGACGAACCGTCGAAGTACGCGAAAACACCGCATCTCTGGAACGCCGTCTTCCGCGAGCTCGGATGGAACGCGGTGTCCCTGTGCTTTGACGTCAATCCGGCGTCGCTCGAATCCTTCGTGAAGACGATGCGGGAGTCCTCTGAAGTTGCGGGATTCAGCGTGACCGTGCCCTACAAGATCACAATCGTGCCGCTCCTCGATCGGCTCGATCCGCTGGCTGCGCGTATTGGCGCGGTCAATACCGTCCTGCGCGAGCGGGACGGTGCCCTCGTAGGCTTCAACACCGACGGGCAGGGCGCGCTCGATGCGTTGACACGCAAACTACCGGGGATGGATCGGCCGTTCCTGCAATCGCTGGCGGGGCTGAACGTCCTGATGATCGGGGCTGGCGGTGGCGGCCGGGGCACGGCGTTCTATCTCGCATCTCTGCTCGGAAGCCATGGCGTGCTTCGCATCGTGAACAGGTCGGCCGCGAAGGCGTCCGACCTGGCCGGCGCCGTGCAAGCCGCCTACGGGATTGGTGAAGGCGGCGGCGACGATCGACTCGATGATTGGCTCGGGAGCGCTGATCTCGTGGTCAACGCGACCGTGAAAGGCCAGTCAGGGTGGCGGCGGGCCGCCGACGGCGCGTTTCTCGTGGAACCGGACCTGCCTTGGTCCAGCCCATCCAGCCCTCGTGCGTGCCGACGGACCGCTCGACGGCTCAGCCGCGCGCGAGTGGTTTCAGGCATCGGAGTCGGACATCCGGGCAAACGTGGACACGGGCCTAAGACGGGTGGGACGGCTCAAAGCCTCAGCCGCGTGCTTCGATCTCGTGTGATCGCCCCTCGAAACGCGGTTCCTCATGGACGCGCGCGTCGCCGGTCACCGCACGCTGAACGGGAAATGGATGAATGTCGGGCAAGCGGCGGACGCGTTCGTCCGACGCGTCCTCGGTCCGACAATGGCGTCGAGAGGCCTCTCTGGCGACGAGGGCTACGATCGAGTGTTCGAGACCATGGTGCGCGTGTGGTGAGAGCGCGCCGCTTTCCACCCCGGTCGCCGTTCGTGGTGGCCGCTGTCGATCGAAATCACGGTGGACGTCTGGCGGTTGCGTCGCCGGCTCGTGACGATCGCGGCCGGCGCCGGCGCGGATGCCGTGAAATTTGTCGTGCCGGCTGTCGGCACGGCCGATTCCGGGCTGCCGCTGGCCGCGTGGGAAGCGCTCAGGCGTGAGGCGGCCGGCCGTCTTCAGTTCGTCCTCGCGCCGCACGATCGCCCGGCCCTCGCGCTTGCGCGTCGGTTGAAACCGGACGTGTATCAGGTCGATCCCGGCGTCGTCAGCGATGTTGATCTCGTCGGTCGAATCGCTCGGGAGCGCCGGCCTGTGCTCGTGGTCACGGCTGGAACGACAGCCGCGACCATCGAAATGGCTGTTCGCGCGCTCCGGGGCTGTCGAATCGTTCTGCTTCACGCGGTGGCCGCCGATGTGCTCGCGCCCGGCCACGCACGGCTTCGCTACATCACCTGGCTCGCGAACCGGTTCCGCACCCCCGTCGGATACTTCGGCCGGGAACCCGGCACTGGATGGTCGTTCGTCGCCGCGACGATGGGCGCCGTCGTGATTGAGCAACTGCTGACGCTCGATCACGCTCTTCCGGGACCCGATCACGCGGCTGGCGTCGATCCGACCGAGCTTCGGGCGCTAGTGCAGGGTTTGAAGGATCTGACCACCGCCCTGGCCCCGGTCCGTGACCGCCGCGTTTTCGCCGACGAGCTCGCCGTCGTCGAGCAGCATGAGCGAAGTCTGGTCGCACGCCGGGCGATGCAGAAAGGGCACCTGTTGCGCGCCTCGGATCTCGACGCGCGGACGACGGCCGAGGGAGTCAGTCCGCGTCTTCTTCAGTGGCTGACAGGACGCCGGCTGCGGTATGACGTCGAAGCAGGCGATCCGATGACATTCGGCCTTGTGGAATTTGAATGATCTCGATCGTCGTTCGGACGAAGAACGAATCGCACTGGATCGAGCGTTGCCTCGCGGCCGTGGCTCTCCAGGACGTGCCGGACTGGGAGGTCGTGCTCGTCGACAATGCGTCGACCGATGGGACGCCTCGTCTCGCCCGGCGGTTTGGCTGCCGCATCGTCAACATCACGACGCAGGCATTCAGCTATGGCCGCGCGATCAACATGGGCATCAGGCTGGCCCACGGTGAGCTCATCGCGATTCTGTCGGGACATTGCGTGCCGGCACACGACCGGTGGCTGAGTACGCTCGCCGCGCCATTCGACGATCCAACGGTCGCCGGAGTGTACGGAAGGCAGTTGCCCCTGCCAGACTCGCATCCGTTCGACAAGCGCGACCTCTGGACGACGTTTGGTCTCGAGCGGCGCGTACAGTCCAAGGACTACTTCTTCCACAATGCCAACTCGATGATTCGACGGTCCGTCTGGACCGACGTCCCGTTCGACGAGAAAATCAACGGAGTCGAGGACCGGGACTGGGCGCGGAAAGTCCTGGCGCGCGGACACCGAATCGCCTACGAGCCGCTGGCGTCGGTGTACCACCATCACGGCATCCATCAGGGGCTCGATCGCGATCGCGCGGAGAGGGTCGTGCGCGTCATCCAGATGATCGGCGGGCGATCGTGAGAGGACCGACCGCATGAAAAGGATCCGCGGCGAGACCATGGCGCTGCTGCTGTTCGTGGTCTCGACAGCCGTATTGAGCTTCTTGTACGGCGCGGCGGTGATGCACTTCCGGGTGTTCCCGTACGACCTGATGAAATCGGCGCGCGACGGCTACAACGAGCTCCGGGCCCGTCTCGAAGGCCGGACGGAATACTCCCGACGCGACGCCAACGCGGACCGGACTCCGATCCGCCGGCTGTCGGAGGCGCAGGACGGCGTGAACCTCATCACCCGCGTCGCGGCCGGGGGGCAGCTGTCGGTGCTGATTGCCGACATGGAGGGACGGACGATCCACGAGTGGACGATCGACTGGTTCACGCTGTGGCCGGATGCCACGCACGTGCCCGCGCGCTTCAATCCGGTCTCCCGGCCGGGCACCCACATCCATGGCGCGGTCGTGATGCCCAACGGCGATGTCGTCTTCAACTTCGAGAATCAAGGCCTCGTGCGGCTCGACCCCGCTGGCCGGGTCGTCTGGCGGCTGGCCTACCTGACGCACCACTCGGTCTTTCTGAGCGAGGACGGGCACCTGTGGGTTCCCGGCCTTCGCGATTATGAGACCCCCGATCCCCGGTTCCCGGGCCGCGCCGTCCCGTTCAACGAATACACCGCGCTCGAGGTCTCTCCGGATGGCAAGGTCCTGCACGAATGGTCCATCGAGGACCTTCTCGTCAAGAACGGTTACGGCGGCCTGTTCGAGGTGGTGGCCCGTCCGGATTCCTCAGGTGAGGGAAACGAGATACCCGCTCCACCTGAATGACGTCGAGCCCTTTCCCGCCGGCATGACGCCGGGGTTCTTCGGCCCGGGCGACGTGATCGTGTCGCTCAGGAACATCAACACCGTGTTCGTCTTCAACACGGAGACGCGGAAGATCAAGTTCGTGAGCACCGGGCAATTCGGCGCCCAGCACGACCCTGATTTCATGGACGGCAACCGGATCTCGGTGTTCGACAATCTGGGAGTGCTTCCCGCGGCAAGCCCTCGCCAGAGCCGCATCCTGATCGTCACCGCGCCCGAGGGAACCGTCGAGGTTGCCTACGAAGGCACAGCCGCGCACCCGTTCTTCACCAATATCATGGGGAAGAGCCAGTGGCTGGCGAACGGCAATCTGCTCATCACCGAGAGCCGCCGCGGCCGCGCGTTCGAGGTAAACCGGAAGGGCGAGACGGTGTGGGAAGTACCTGAATCCCATCGGTGACGGGATGATTGGGATCGTCGAGGAGGCGTCGAGGCTGCCGGCGTCGTACGGCCGGCTGTATCCTCATGGCAATTGATCGTGCTCGGTCAAAGCGTCCGCCACCTGCGCGGGTGAGAGGGCGACGCGGTGCTCGGGCGTACTCCGAGAAGTGGGGGTAGGAGTGTTCGTTATTGTGTACGTCGGACCAGGGGCGGGTTTGTCGGCGATCGGCGCATTTCTGGCCATTTTGGCCGGCATCGTCGTGGCCATCGTCGGCTTCATCTGGTACCCGATCAAGCGACTGATCCGCAGCGTGAAGCGCTCGGCGTCTAGGGAGCGGGCTGACGTCGAATGATCTCGTGGCTGGGGGCGTTCGGCCTCGTCGTGGCCTTCGTCCTGCTGCTCCGCGCCTTCGGCCTCACTGAACGCAGCCGGCAGGTTCTCGAGACGACACGGGCCTCGATGGCCGTGATGCGGGGCGTCCTCGATGTCCGACGAGGCGAAGGAAGCGGCGCTGCAGGCGAACGCCAAGGCACTGCTTCGCGCATCCGTCGTTCTCGTGTTCGGTCTGGCCGCGGCGCTCCTGCTGCCAGTCGCAGTCCTCTGGGTATTCGACCGGCTGGGATGGATGGAGTTCGGCCGCGTCCTGGCCGTCTCGTTCTCGCCGGTGTTCCTCCTCATTAGCGGCGCGGTGGTTGTCGTGGGACTGCTGGCGGAGGCGCGGACGTCACGGGAACCCGCCGAGTCTACTCGGCGGTCGACCGGGCGCTGCATCGGGTCGCGTTCGCGACCTATGAAGTTCAGGCCGACCTGTCGGATATCGAGGACCGCCTCTTCCGAGCCCGCCTCGGGTCTCTGCTCCAGCGAGCGGCCGGTGTTCATCACGTCGCTCCCGCGGGCCGGGACGACCCTGCTACTCGAGTGTTGTGCAGCGATGCCGGAGTTCGCCGCGCATTCCTACCGCGACATGCCGTTCGTCCTGATCCCGTGCCTGTGGGGGACCTTCTCCGCGGCCTTCCGGCGCGAAGGCCGCCTGCAGCCACGGGCCCACGGCGACGGGATGCAGATCGACTTCGACAGCCCGGAGGCTCTCGAGGAAGTCCTCTGGATGACGTTCTGGGACGAGCAGTACCTGGCCGACCGCATCCTGCCCTGGCCGGTGCGGGACCGACGCGAGTTCGGCGCCTTCTTCGCGAGGCACATGCGGAAGATCATCTATGTCCGCCGCGCCGAGCGGGCCGAAGGCGTCCGCTACGTCTCGAAGAACAACCTGAACATCGCGCGAGTCCCGCTGCTCAGTCAGATGTTTGGCGATGGGACGATCGTCGTGCCGTTACGGTCGCCGCTCGCGCATGCCTCGTCGCTCCTCGAACAACATCGGCAATTCCTGGCGCTTCACGCGCGCGATCCGTTCGCATCCCGCTACATGCGGGCCATCGGGCACTTCGACTTCGGCGCCCACCTCCGCCCGATGGACTTCGACGGTTGGTACGACGGGCGCGTGTCGAGGGACGCGCAGACGATGGGCTTCTGGCTGGAATACTGGGTGGCCACCTATCGCCACCTGCTCACGGCAGACGCCGCCCTCATTCACCTTGTCGACTACGACCGGCTGTGCACCGAATCCATCACCGAGCCTCCGGCGGCTGGCCGATCGGCTCGCCGTGCGAGATGCCGATGGTCTGCTCGCGGCGGCGGCACGGATCCGGCCCGCAAGGCCGCGTGCCATCGACACGTCGGCCGTGGCGCCTGAGATCCTGCGAGAGGCGACGCGCCTGCACGACGCGCTCCGCGAGGCGGCCTCTCGCTGAGGACGCCGAAGGAAATCCGATGATCGAGGCACCCTGTCTCGTGTGCGGCAGCACTGAGGCGCGGACCGTCTGGCGCCTCCGCGGCGACCCCGTACCTCGAGCAACTCGGACTTCATGGCGCGGACGTGCGGAAGGTCATGTGCCGCCGGTGTGGCCTCGTGTATTCGCGCCCCCAACTCGATGCCGACGAGATCACGCGACTGTACGCATCGTTTCGCGAGTCCCCGACGCCGAGCTCGTCGCACCTCGCCGCCAAGCAGCGCCTGGCGGCTGACGATTTCGCATGGCTGCGCGAACGGCTGACCGTGTAGGTCACGTGCTTGACATCGGCTGCGCCGAGGGCTCGCTCCTCAATGAGTTCCAGCAGGCAGGGTGGCAATGCACCGGTATCGAGCCCTCGGCGTTCGCGCGCTTCGCGCGCGAACACTACCAGCTCAACGTGCACGAAACCCTATTCGAGCGCGTGTCGCTACCGATGGCGAGCTTTGACGTGGTCACCGCCCTTCGCGTGCTCGAGCACGTCTCCGATCCTCGCGATGTGTTGGCCCGCATCCGATCCCTGCTGTCGCCGGTCGGACGCCTGTATCTCGAAGTGCCGGACGCCGCGAAGCCGCGCCATCGCCTGACCGAGTTCCTCGGATCGCAGCACCTGCGGTTGTTTTCGGCGGGCGCGTTGTCATCGCTGCTGGAATCGTCTGGCTTCACGCCGGTCGCGCTCGACCCGACCGGTCGCGGTCTCCGCGCCCTCGCCATCGTCTGCCCGACCGGCCCCGCCGGCCCGGGGAAATCACGAGCGTTGTGCCGCCGAACCGGTTGGCGGTGACCCGTCTGCGCGCGACCTATGCGAGCCACCATGCGCGCTACCTGTGGAAGACCAGGGGACGTCCCGCGCTCATTGCCGCGGCACGAACCGCGCTCGGAGGAGCGGGCGTCGGATACATCCGTCGGTGGCGGCGTCGTCGCTGACCGACTGCTGGGCCCGTCTGGCAGGGTCCGGGGCCGCACCAGCGCAAGCAGACTCCAAGCGCCACGAACGGCAGGTAGTTGCGCCCGACGCCCTGGGTTGGATACCCTCATGCCCGCGCCGATCTGCGCCGATACGTGTAGGAAAAGCAGGGGCCTCCTCCCCGGATCCTCGTCCACCGGACTTCTCGAAGGGCACGCGATGAACCAGTTCGTCCCCCGCATTTCCCTGCCCCGCTACCTCCTAGCGCTAGTTGGCACTGTGCTGATCGGGTCGATCGCGACGCAGGCGAAGCTCACTTTCAGTCCCTCGGTCCTGCTCCATTCGGCTGGCGTACCGATCTGGGAGAGCGACTTCGCGTTCGATACGGAAACCAACGTCGGCCTGGGCGTGTTTCGTCAAAAAGGGATGCTCAAAGTGCGGGGCGTGTACGTGGGGCCGACTGGTGCGGCCGCTTCAGCGGTCTTCGACCTCACGACCAGCGCGGCCAACGAAGTGAGGGGCCCAAGACTTGCCGCGCGCTCCGGCGGTGGTGGCGGTTTCCTTGTGACGTCCTTTCTTGCAGGTGACCAGCAGACACGCGCGATCTTCGTGCATCCTTCTTCATCCACGATCCTGGGACCCGTCACGATCGACAGCGAGGTCGTCTGGTACAGCAACCCGGGAGGCGTGGCGTACGTGGCTGAGCACGACGCCTTTCTCGTGGCTTATCGGAAGAATGATCACGCCTACGTGAAATGGGTCAAGGTCGTCGGGGGAAGTCTGCAGGTCTCGTCGGCCGTGCAGCTGACGTCAGGCGCCTGCAATTACATCGCTGCTGAGATCGCGTGGGATTTCGAGCGAGATATCGCGCTGGTGACAGGCTGGATCGACGGGGACGGGTGCGGCGGCGTCTGGATGCGGCGGATCGGCTTCAACGGATCGACCATTTCCCCTCTTGGCAGCCAGGCAACGATTGGGGGCGCGCGCTACAGCGACGTAAGGGTCGCGTTCAGCGACCTCATCGACAAATGGCTGGTCATCTACGTGAAACAGGCGACAACAGCGCCACGTCACGTGCTCGGCAACACCATCGACCCGAATGGGGTGGTCGGATCGCAGCGCACGATCCTGCCGGCCAACACCGGCAACTTGTCGATTGCTGACGACAAGTTTGGCGGCAACAACGGACTCGGACTCGCCTACAACCCATTCAACGGGCGCTTTCTGGTTGGAGTTCGCGGGAACGACAGCGCTGACACGGGCGGTCTTGCGCCTCTGTACGCAGTCGAGCTGGACACCAACGGCGTCGCAATCCCGAAGACCTTCGACGAGGTCTTGTCATTTGATATCGCGAGCCCTTGGCCGCGGCTCGCTGCCATCCCGAACAGCCAGAACTTTCTCATGATGGTAACGGGCGGGCCGGGTGCCCCCTTCGGCGACCTTCGGAGCGTCAGGGTCACAGCCGATGGTCAGCAGGGCACCGGCACTTGGCCGCTGGCGGGCGGCGGGGGGTCCGGCGGCGGCGGTGAGGATCCGCCGCCACCGCCTCCACCACCGCCACCGTCAGGGTCAGTCACGCTGACACTCACGCGGCCCTCAGGCGGCCTGATCCTCGGCACGGACATCTATTGCGGGACGACGAGCGCCGCGGGAACGAAGTGCCAGGTCACCAAGCCGGCCGGGACGACGATCAAACTGACCGCGCTTCCGGCCTCCGGGAACACCCTGACGAGCTGGGGCGGCTGCGCATCCAGTTTCGCCCTCACTGCGAACAAGAGCTGCGCGCCGACGTTCAGCGGCGGCGGAGGCCCGCTGCCGCCACCGCCGTCCGGCGCCATCTCGCTGACGCTCATCAACCCCAGCAATGGCGGCCCAGGGAAGGGCGGAAACGTCCACTGGTCCGGCGTGGGCTGGATCGCTCCGGGTCAGAGCGCGTCGCGGACGTACCCGGCCCCGACGGCGGTGACGCTGCTGCCTATCCCGCAGTCCGGCTACAGGTTCGCCGGATGGATCGGTACGGGTTGCGCCAACTCGATGACCGTCAACAACGAGCGGACGTGCATCGCGAACTTCAGTCTGATTCCGTAGCGACAACCGTCGGCCGGCGCGCACCGCGCCGGCCGACCTGATTCAACGCTGATCCCTTACCGCGACATCGACGGCCCGTGGAGCGAAGAGCCCGCGTTTCTGGCCGCCCTCGACGAGATCGCCGCGTTCTACACCGGCGAGATGCGCGGGCGCGCGCGTGCCGACGGCCCGAATGCCCGTATCAAGTTCACGAGGGACTGGGAATATCCGTGGACGTTCCTTCGCGCCCGCGCCTCCCCTGGCGCACGCATCCTCGACTGTGGCGCAGGAAATTCACCATTACCGTTCCTGTGGGCGCGCCGCGGCTCGATGGTGTCGGCGCTCGACCGCGACGCTGTCATCGCCTCGACGAGTCGGTACCTGGTGTGGTGCGTCGAGCAGCTCGTCCGCGATCTCGTCATGGATGCGCGAAAGAGCGCCGGGCGACTGAATCCGCCTGAACGATCTTCGAACGAGGCGCGACGATCCGGACCGCGCGCGACGGTCGCTCAGCGTCCCGCTGCCGGGCGTTTGCAACGATTCGTGAAATATCACGTTCGGCAGAACCGGTATCGCCTGTCGCGCGTCGTCAAGCCGGACGTCTGGGGACCCGTGTCACCCGCGCTGCTGCGGAAGTACGGCGTGACGTGACGTTCGAGCGGACCTGACGAAGATTCCGTTTCCGGCGGAGACGTTCGACGTCGTGACGTGCGTCAGCGTGCTGGAGCACATGCCGCCACCCGCACGAACGAGCGGGCTCACAGAAATGGCTCGGGTTCTTCGTCCAGGTGGACGGTTGATCCTGACCTACGATCTCATCGACGGCGACATCTCGGACTCGCTGGCCATTGCGTCAGGATGTTCGCCCACGGAGGCCGTGTACTTTCACGCAGCGAAGTCTCTCTATTCGAAGAGCGGATCGGACGTTGTCGGCCTGGTGCTCGAAAAATGAGCTCAGACGTCCTCGCTCAGTTCCCGAACGGCAGCGACTGTCCGTTCCGCAGTACGTCCGTCCGGTACCATTCGATAGCGCTCCACGAACGCTCGCGCGCACTCGAGAAGCTCGGAACGATCTGGTCCGTCCTCAACCAATCGAGCGATCATCGGACCAATGTCGGTCAGCGTGCGAGTCCCTGCCATCGCGCCAGCGTCGACGAACGGCGAAAGGTAGTTCGGCAGTCTCATCGCGAGCGCTGGAATGCCAAGGGGCATCGCTTCGATTGCCACGGTTGAATTGATCGTCACGACGAGCCGAGCCGCCGTCATGAGCGCCACCGCATCCGGCGTGCGGGGCATGACGCGAGCGTTCGGCACGCCTGCGATCATCGCATCGTAGCTCCCCGGGGCGTCACCAGGATGCGGGCGGATGGCGAGGTGCACGGCTGGCAGCCCCCGAACGGCGTCCGCCAGCGCGCGGAGTGTGTCGTTCCACGCCGGACGGTACTTGATCGCCAGCAACACGATGTGCTGGTCGGATCGCGCACCTGCTGCGTCGCGCGCCCGCCGCCGATCATCCTCGGTGAGCCGCCGAGCGGCGTCGACGAGAGCCTCGAGTCGCGGATTGCCGACGATCCGCAGGGCGCTGGCCGGAAATCGCCCGTGGCTCCGCAGATGTTCCTGTGCGAACTCGTCGTAGAGAAGCGTCACGGTAGGGAACGGAAAACCTTTGTCCTCCGAAGGCACGTCAGCCGGCTGAACCTCGTCGCCCTCGTGGAGGTAGTTGAGCCAGTGTCGCGAGATGAAGCCGTGTTGAAGCCCGACCGACCGGATGCCGCGGCGACGCGCCTCGAGCACGAGGGCGCGTCCCCAACCGCCGGCCTCGGCGTAGGTCACGATGACCCTCGGACGCAAGGCATCGAGCGCGGCGGCGGCCTCGTCCATCGCACGGGCAGACCACGGCGCCTGGAGCATTGCAATTCCGGTGAAGTCTTCCTGCAGGACATCCCACAGATCGACGCCTTCGACGACGGACGAGCGTCGCAGCTCTTCGCTCGACGTCAATCGATCGGCCAGGACGCGGCGTTCTTTCCAGAGCCTGCGTGAGCCTTCGAGGGCGGCAATCGACGAGTACGCTTCAATCGAGTGTGGGGGGGCCGACGAGAACGCCGCGCCTTGCCCGCGGCCTCCTTCCCACAGCTCCTTGAGACGCCGGTGCCAGGTTCGTGCCCTGAACGTGGTGGACGGGCCCACGCTGACGATCCGGAGCCGCGTGCCGAAATGCGATCGCAGCGCGTCGACGAGCGGTCCGACATACGTGTCGTCGCCGGTTTCACCGCGCCAGAATGCAGAGTGGACGAACACCACGACGTCCAACCCCTCTGTCCCGCTGGCGGAAGGCCGATGGAGGGAGGTTCGAAACCGTCTGACAACCGGGCTCCAGGCGTGGATGCCGGGCACGATCGAGGATCCTGCCCGCGCCAGCCAGCTGGGGTCGGACGCGGCGCTCTCAGGTTCCATGCTGATCTGATGACGATCGGCCAGCTGCCGCGCCACGGCGAGAACGATCCGGTCGCCTGTGGACACCGCCATACGCTCCGGCCGTTCGCGTTCAACCAGTCCTCCGAATGCACGGATCGCCGCGAGCGCTGTGTTGATGGTTCGCCGTTTGTGAAGGTAGAGCTCGGCAAACCACCACAGTGAATCGCCGTGGTACGAAAACGCCTCGCGGAAGGACTTGCCGTCGAACCGCACGGCACGAAGCGATTTGATCCAGACGTTGGCGGCGCGCTCGGCATCCTCCACCATTTCGGGCGTCAGGTAGTCGAACAGCCGCACGGTCGTGGACCGGTCAGCGTGCGTGACGACGATCTGTGCGTCCTGTGTCGTAGACACCGCGTCGATGGCGCCGAACGATCGGCGCCGACATTCTATCGAGAGCCGTTCGTGCCCGCGTCCGGGCTTGAGGGCGTCCCGCACTTCGGTCACACTTGCACGTGGCCAGAGACCCTCGCCACATGTTTCTCCAGGCTGGACAGCGCCCGACCAGTGCGGGCTACGACTGCATCGTCATCGGATCCGGGCCGGCGGGCATGACGACGGCGCTCCGGCTGGCGGAGGCCGGAAAACGTGTCTTGATCGTCGAATCGGACTCGGGCAATGGCGACCTCCCCTTTTCAGTCGGCTACGGGCATCTTCGCCGGGAACGTACTGGAACGCGCACTCGATTCGTGCGCTCGGCGGCACGTCGAACGCGTGGACGGGGTGGACCAGTCCGCTTCGCGCCATCGATTTCAATCATCCGACGATTGGGGTGTCCTGGCCCATCACGCTCAATGATGTGCTTCCGTACTACCGGCTGGCCGCGCCGTTCCTGGAACGTCATCCGTCCACGGCCGACAACCCCGACCAGGTCGTGGTGCCTGGTTGGATTTACCACCCGTTCGCGGTGCAGACGCCCACACGCTTCGGCGAGAAGTATCGCGGCACGCTCACGTCGTCGAAGACGATCGACGTGGCCCTTGGCGTGTCGATCGTGAGCCTCGGGGCCAGCGCCGGACGCTCGTCGCTCACGGCCCTTCATGCGTTCGACCACACGTCGCACACCCCGTTCGACATGCCCGTCATGCCGGCACAGTCAGTGGTGGTCGCTGCCGGTGGCATGGGCAACGCTCAGCTTCTGCTTCAACCCCGCGCGGACGGCGCGACGCCGGTCGGCAACGAAAGCGGGCTGGCCGGCCGGTTTCTGATGGAACATCCGCACTTCTATGGCGCTGCCGAAAGCATCCTCGGCAGCGACCTGAGTCGATTCACCCCCCCGCGCCGCTTCGGCCGGTCCGTACACGCGCTGATCCCTGAGCTGTCCGTCGAGCGCGAACACGGCCTCATGGGGTGCAGCCTGAACTTCAACCATCAGAACCAGGAGCACGAACTCATCCGCACGTTCGCGCGACCAGGCATGCCGTTCTATCACTATCAGATCGATGTGCGATCCGAGATGCGGCCGACCGCGGCCAACCATGTGTTCTTGACCGGCGAACGAAGCCGTTCCGGCGTTTTCCGTCCCGCGGCGCGATGTGTCTTCAGCGCGGAAGACCTCCTCAATGTGGACACCACGCTAAGACTTCTGGGGGAATCGTTGATCGCCCAGCAGCGGGGCCGCGTTCTCATCAACAACGACGTCCTGTACCGCGAAGCCACCGGCGGTGGGCATATCATGGGAACGACACGAATGGGCCGGAGCCGGGCCGATTCCGTGGTGGACCGCGACTGCCGGGTCCATGGGTACGCCAATTTGTTCGTTGCCGGCTCTTCGGTGTTTCCCACGGGTGGATTCGCCAACCCCACGTTGACGATCGTGGCGTTGGCCGTCCGGCTCGCGGATGAGATCGCACGACGTGGCTGACGCAGACGAGAAGACACCCCGGGTCTCGCGACGGATGTGGCTGGCCGGCCTTGGCGGCGGGCTGATGTCCGTACCGTTTCTCTGGTGGTTCGACGTCCCGGGCCGCGTCAGCCGCTCACGTGATTCACAGCTCGCGGACGCACCGCCCGCGGCCTACGTGGATCGCGACGGCTGGATGCTGACGCCCGAAGACGTGGCCGCGCTGGCGGCCCGTCCGGCCGCTCAGTGACGGCGGGGATCACTTGTCCACGACGTTCAGGGATGCTACGGTGCACCCACCGATGTCAGTCGACGGTCGGCCGAAAGTCCCCAGCCTGAGCATCTTCTTCCCCGCGTACAACGACAGCGGTACGATCGGCAGCCTGGTCATTGCCGCGCATCGCGCCGCGGCGAGCCTCACGCCGGATTTTGAGATCATCGTCGTCAACGACGGCAGTCCGGATAACACCGCCCAGATTGCCGACGAGCTCGCGCGCACGTACCCCGAAGTGCGCGTCGTTCATCATCCGGTCAATCGGGGCTACGGCGCCGCGCTGCAGACGGGCTTCGCGGAAGCGCGAAAGGATTTCGTCTTCTACACCGATGGCGATGGCCAGTACGACCCGTCAGAGATGACCGCGTTGTGGCCGCACTTGACGGACTCAGTCGATCTGGTCAACGGCTACAAGATCAGTCGCTCTGATCCGATGCACCGCATCATCATCGGCAGGATCTACCATCACACTGTCAAACGGCTGTTCGGCCTCCCCGTGCGGGACGTGGACTGTGATTTCCGAATGATGCGTCGTGCGATCTTCGATCGCGTGGGTCTCGAGCGGACGAGCGGCGTCATCTGTGTCGAGCTGATGAAGAAGATCCACGACGCGGGCTTCCGCATCGTCGAAGTGCCGGTCCGCCACTACCATCGTGCGTTCGGACGCTCGCAGTTCTTCAACTTCCGCCGCCTGGCCAAGACGGCGATCGACCTCTCGCGCCTCTGGGTCGAGCTCGTGATCGTCCGGCGCCACCGGCCGGCTCGGCCCGTGAGCACCCGCGAACCGCTCCGGCGCAGTCCGTCATGAGCAACGACTACCGCGACTTCTATCGCGGCCGTCGCGTCCTCATCACCGGCGGGCTCGGCTTCATCGGATCGAATCTCGCGCGGGCGCTCGTGGAGCTCGGCGCCGACGTCCTGATCGTCGATTCGCTCATCGACGACTACGGCGGCAACCTCTTCAACGTGCACGGGATCGAAGATCGGCTACGCATCAACATCGCGGACATCCGCCAGGGCACGACGATGGCGTACCTCGTGCGCGGTCGCGAGGTGATCTTCAATCTCGCCGGACAGGTGAGCCACATCGACAGCATGCGGGATCCGCAGACGGACCTCGAGATCAACTGTCGGAGCCAGCTCACCCTGCTCGAGGCCTGCCGGCAGAACAACCCTGGAACCAAGGTCGTGTACGCGGGCACGCGCCAGATCTACGGGCGGCCCGATCGGTTGCCGGTGGACGAGACCCACCTCGTCCGGCCGACAGACATCAACGGCATCAACAAGGCGGCTGGCGAGCAATACCACCTCGTCTACAACAACGTGTTCGGCGTACGGGCCTGTTCGCTGCGGCTGACCAACGTCTACGGCCCGAGGCAACTCATCCGCCACAACCGGCAAGGTTTCATTGGCTGGTTCATCCGGCTCGCGCTGGAGGGCGGCGAGATCCAGATCTTCGGCGACGGTTCGCAGATCCGCGACTTCGTCTACGTCGATGACGTGTCCGATGCCTTTCTCCGGGCCGGATACCTCGATGCGTGCAACGGCGGTGTGTTCAACGTCGGCGGCAGCGAGCCGACCGTCGCATCGCGACCTCGTGACGCTGCTGCTTCGCACCGCCGGGTCGGGCTCGATGCGTCTCGTGGACTGGCCGGCCGATGCAGCGCCGTATCGACATCGGTTCCTTCTATTCGGATTCGTCGCGGTTCTCCACGACCAGCGGCTGGCAGCCGGCGGTCCGTCTCGAGACGGGCCTTGCGGAAACGCTCGCGTACTACCGCGCGCATTTCGTCGCACTACGATCGAGGACGGCCGGTGATGCGCGTGCCGTTCCTGTCGCTCGGCCCGGGCGTCGATGCGGCCGCGGTCCGCCAGGCGATCGACCGCGTGCTTGCGCGCGGTTGGTTCGTGCTCGGGCCGGAGCTCGCGGCTTTCGAGACCGAGTTCGCCGAGATGTCGGGCGCACGCCACGCCATCGGCGTCGGCAACGGCACGGACGCGATCGCGCTCGCCCTGCGGGCCATCGGCGTCGGACCCGGCGACGAAGTGATCACGTCGGCGCTGTCGGCCGCGTTCACCGGCCTCGCGATCCTGATGGCCGGCGCCACGCCGGTATTTGCCGATGTCGACGACGAGAGCGGCAGACGTCGATCCGGCGGCCGTCGAATCAGCGATCACGCCACGGACGGCCGCGATCGTGCCGGTGCATCTCTACGGGCAGGCCGCGGACATGACGCGCCTCGAAGCCATCGCCAGCCGCCATGGGCTCGCGCTCGTCGAGGACGCGTGCCAGGCGCACCTGGCCACGTGCCGACGGACGGCCGGTCGGCACGATCGGCGTCGCCGGCGACGTTCAGCTTCTATCCGACGAAAAATCTCGGCGCGCTCGGAGATGGCGGCGCCATCGTCACGAACGACGCCTCGATCGCAGACCGGCTGAAGCGCCTCCGCAACGGCGGTCAGGCTGACCGGTACCTGCACAAGGAATTCGGCGTCAACAGCCGACTCGACGAACTGCAGGCGGCCGTGCTCCGAGCCCGCCTGCCGTTTCTTCGGGAGTGGACCGATCGCCGCCGCGCGCTGGCACGACGCTATCGCGCGGCGCTCACTGACGCGCCCGTACGCGTGACGCCAGAGCGTGACTCGGGCCACGTCTATCACCTGTTCACGGTGCGCTCGCCGGCGCGCGACGCTCTGATGCGGCACCTCGAGCAGCGAGGCATCGGCACGATCGTGCACTACCCGATCTCCCTGCCGAAGCAGCCGGCGTTCGCGGGCATCCTCGAAACAGCGGCCGGCCGGCCTCAGCACGAGACGCCGGTCGCGGACCGCCTCTGCGCCGAGGTGTGCTCCCTTCCCCTGCATCCCGGCCTCACTGACGCCGAGATCGATCTGGTCGCGGCGGAAGTGAACGCCTGGCAACCGGACCATCCGTCCGCAGCGGCATCGCGCTGATGCTCCGGATCGTCATCGCGTCGCTGCTCGTGGCGTATCTGCCCGGCGCGCTCGCATATCGTGTGCCGGTCGCCGCACGTCCGTTACGTGCCGCGCTCCCCGCGGAAGAACGCGTGTTCTGGGCGGTCGTGTTGAGCGTCTGCTGGTCACTCACGGTCGTCCTGGCATTGGCCTTTGTCGATCAGTACGAGTTCAAACGGCTCATTGTCACGAACGCCGTACTTTCCAGCGGCCTGCTGGTCGCGTTCAGGACCAGGCTCGTCTACGGCGGTACCGCCGTGCGCGTCGGAGCATCGGCGCTCGTCCCGCTGGGTCTGGTCATCATCGGCGCGCTTCTTTATTTCCCCTCCGCCGAATACGTCATCGGCGGCAAGGATCCCGGCACGTACATCAACGAGGGCATACAGCTTGCCCAGCGCGGCAGTCTGATCCCATCCGACTCGGTCGTGTCGTCGGTGCCGGCCGCGTCGCGCGATCTGTTTTTTCCGTGGCACAAGACCCGCAACTACTACGGCCTCCGGTTCATGGGCTTCTTCATCCGCGATCCGGGAACCGGGCAAGTGATCGGTCAGTTTCCACACCTGTTCCCGGCATCCATCGCAATCGGCTACGACTTGAACGGCTTGAGTGGCGCGCGAGATGCGGTCGGTGCGTGGGCGCTTCTGGGACTCGTGGCCGTCTATCTCGTGGGCGCGCGGCTCGTGGGGCCGGCTGGCCGCGGCCAGCGCCGGCGTACTGCTCGCGATCAACGTCGTCCAGGTGTGGTTCTCGCGCTATCCGAACAGCGAGACACCCATGCAGGCGTTGGTCTTTGCCGCGCTTCTGGCGTTTGCGCGGGCGACCGAAGGCAGTCGGCTGTTCTTTGGTGCCCTGTCGGGAGCATTGCTCGGGCTGATGTTGTTCCTGCGGTACGACGTCGTGCTGGCCATGGCCGCCTTCGTGGCTGCGGCCACGGTGATGCCGGCAACGCGGCGCGTCGGCGTGGCCTTCGCCGTGTCGCTCGTCCTCACGGGTCTTGGGGGACTCTGGTACCTGGCGAACCCGATGGTCGCGTACTCCGCATACCCGTTGGGGTTCACGCGCGACCTCGGCGGCTGGGCGTTGATCGGGCTGGCCCTCGCCGGAATCGTGGGAGTTCGCTGGCTGATGCGAAATGAACGGCTGGAACACGCCGTGCAGGCGGGCCTGCCGATCGGTCTCGCTGCCGCGGCGGCACTCCTGGCCATCTACGCGTACTTCTTCCGAGTCGAAAACTACCCGCTCGCGCCCCACGACGCGATGGCCTTCAGGACGTTCGCGTGGTACGTCACACCGTGGGGCCTGGCGGCGGCCGTCGCCGGCATGGTGGCAGTCGCCGCCCTCCGTTTCTGGCGCGACCCGGCGTTCTTTTTGACACTGACGACCTTCAGCCTGTTCTTCTTCTACAAGACGCGAATCGTTCCAGAGCATTTCTGGGCGAGCCGGCGTTTTCTTGCGGTGATTCTACCGGGGGCCCTCATCGTCACGGCGGGCCTCGCGCGGCTTGCGGTCGATCGTGGGCTTGGCGAGCGCTGGCCTGCGTTTCGCGGCGCTCTCGTGGCCGGGTTACTCGCTCCTCTGGGACTGGCGTTTTGGATGGCGTCGGCGCCAGTGCGCGCCCACGTCGAGTATGGCGGACTGATCTCGCACCTTGAAACACTTGCGGACAGCATCGGTCCGCGCGATCTCGTGCTCGTCGAATCGCGCAACGCGGGCTCCGACCTGCACGTTCTGGCGCTGCCGCTGGCGTACATCTACGCCAAGGACGTGCTGGTCCTCGATTCAGTGGTCCCACCCAAACGTGCACTCGAAAATTTCGTGACCTGGGCATCGACGACCTATGACCGCGTGCTGTTTCTCGGCGGCGGGGGCACCGACCTGCTGTCACGATATCTGGCTGCCGAGCCACTCGCGAGCGACCGGTTTCACGTCCCCGAGTACGCCACACGCATGAACGAGTACCCGGTCGGCGTCCGGCGCAAGGATTTCGAGTTTGGCCTGTACAACCTCACCCGGCGCGACCCGGCGCCGCGCGGCCCCATCGCGTTCGAGATCGGCACGAACGACGATTTAGCCGTGGTGCGCTTCCATGCGCGCGAGCGACAGAGTCCCGCCGGCACGCCGTTTCGCTGGAGCGGACCGCAGTCGTTTGTCCTTCTTCTCGGAATACCAGCGGATGCGCGCCGCGTCACGCTCTGGATGAGCAACGGGGGAAGGCCGCCGAACGTGCCTGCTGCCACCGTCGAGGTGGCGCTTGGCGAAGACGTTCTGGGCACGGCGATTGTCGGCGCGCCGATCGCGCCGTACACGTTCGACCTGCCGCCGGTCCTGGCCGCACAGGCGGCTCAGAGCGACGACTCCGTCCGGCTGCGATTGCGCGTGCCGCCATGGGTGCCCGCCGAAACGGCTGGCGGCTCGGATACACGCCCGCTCGGCGTCATGGTCACTCGCGTCGAGGTGCGATGAACATCGCGCCCGACCGGCGCATCCGCGCGATCGCCGGCATCACGTCGCTGGCGGTCTGGCTCGTGTATCTCGCGACCGCAGGCGGCACGATGGCCACCGGCGATGCGGTCGCGATGTTCGAGGCCGCGCGGTCGATGGTGGACCGAGGCACGCTCGACGTGCCCGCCCACCAGTCGAGCGAGGCATGGCGCGGGACGGACGGGCGGTACTACACGCCGTTTGGCATCGGCCAGTCGCTGTTCGACGTGCCGTTCCTCGTCGCCGGCCGCACGGTGGCCAGGGTGACCGGTATCAGGATCGGAGATCCCGACACGCTTCCCAAGGCGTTCGTGGCCGCCGCGAGCACGATTCCTGCCGCGGTCGCGGTTGGATTCGGACTGTTGATCGCGTGGCGGCTGTCGTCGGACGCACGATCGAGCGTGCTGACAGCGCTCGTCCTCGCGTTCGGGACGTTGATGTGGCCGTACGCAAAGTTCGGGTTCAACGCGGCGCTGACGACGGCGGCACTGACGGCCGGCGTATACGGCGTGGCGGCCGGGACTGCGGATCGACGCGTGTGGACGGTCACCGGGGGCGGCGTGGGTCTGGCCGCCGCCCTGTTGACCCGGCACGAGATGGCCATCGCGGCCGTGGTCGCCCTTTCGTGGCTGGCCTGGGAGGTCCGGCGGGACGCATCGGCACGGCGTCTCTTTGCAGCGGCCGCAGCGCCCGTTTGCGTCGCTCTCGTCCTGTGGATGACACTCAACGCCGTGCGGTTCAGCAACGTGTGGCACACCGGACATGAACCCGCGTTCGCGGCGGAGGGCTTTCGTGCGTTTCTGGTTTCACCGTCGGGTGCGCTGCTGCTGTACTCCCCACCCGCCCTCGCAGGTTTCGCGCTCGTTGCTCTCGCGCGCGGGGGCAACGCGCTGAGTCGCCTCCTGTTGGCGGTTGCCGGGGCGTTGTTCGTCTTCTACGCGTCGCTCGAGGACTGGCTTGGCACGCGTTCGTACGGGCCGCGGTACCTCGTACCGCTCGGCCCGCTGCTCGTCGCTCCGCTCGCGACCTGGCTCGCGCAGGCGCGCACGGGCGCAGTTCGCGTCGCAGTGGCCGCGTTGTGCATCGCCGGTGTGGCGGTGCAGGTGCCGGCGATCGCGGTCGATTTCTCGCGCGCGGGAATCGAAGCGGGTCAGCCCCCGCAGTCTGAGCGCCGTGACGAGTGGAGATGGTCGCCTATCGTCGTTAACGCGCGTGCCTCGCGCCCGGCTGCGAGGTCGAGTTTCGCCGACCTCCTGGCGGGCACGCCCCGGGCCGATCGCAGTTCCGGCGGGGGGTCATTGTTCGAGCGGCTGCCATTTGGCCTCGACTTCTGGTGGGTGCATCTGTTCCACCTGGGCGTGCTTCCCAGATCCGTGGCGATCGGCGCAGGCCTGCTGCCGCTGGCGGCTGCCGCGTGGCTGATCCGGATCGCGCTACGCCGAGCTGCGGCAGTGCAGAGCGCGACGCTGCGGCTGGGCTTCGGCGGATGAGCGGACGACTCGCTGACGTGGTCGCGCTGACGGGACGACGGGCAGGTTTCGTCATCGGCATGCTGGGTGTGGGAATGCTCGTCGCCTATCTCACGGCCCTGTCCGCGGTACCCCGCGCCAACGGTCGCGCGGTCTTCGGTGACGCGACGCATATTTTCGTCCAGTTGCGTTCGCTGGTGTTCGACCGGGACCTCCACTTCCAGAACGATTACACCCGAATCTACAATCTGCAGGGCGGTGGACCTGGCACCGAGTGGGTGTACCGCGATTTCACCAAGACCGGGCACGTCAGAAATTTCATGCCGGTGGGGCCGGCTCTTCTCTGGGCGCCGCTGTATCTGCTCGCGACCGGCATTCAACTTCTCCTCGCGTTCGCCGGGCTGGCGCCGCGCCCCGACGGGTTCGAATTGACGTTGCAGCTCACGCCGGGCGTCACCGGAATCGCGGCGTCGACGGCTGCCGCGTGGATCTCGTGGCGGCTGGCCGCACGCGAGACCAGCCAGTCGAGTGCAGCCATCGCCGCCGTGGCCGTCTGGGTGGGCACGCACGCGCTGTACTACTCGCTCGTGTCGCCGGCGTACTCACATTCTGCGTCCATGCTGACGTCCGCGTTATTTTTTTCGACGTGGCTCAGGTGGCGAGCCGATCTCTCGGCCGTACGTGCATCGATCCTGGGAGCACTGGCGGGCGCGGTGGCGCTGATGCGCTGGCAGGACGCGATCTTCATCCTCATCCCGCTGATCGAGGTCGCCCGATCGCCGCGAGCGTGGTCCTCGCGCGCCGCCGCAGCCGCCGCAATCGTCGCGTCATGGCTGGTCGTGTTTTCCCCGCAGATGGTCGTGTGGTTCGTCCTGTACGGCCGGCCCTTCACGGTGCCTCAGGGTCCGTCGTTCATGCAGTGGACTTCCCCACATCCGCTGGCCGTGCTGTTTTCGGACAGCCACGGCCTGTTCGTGTGGGCGCCGCTTCTCGCGCTGTCGGTCATCGGACTGATTGATTACGTGAGGAGGCACCCGACGACGGCGCTTCCGATTTCGGTCGTGGTCGTCGTCTCGTGGTATGTGAACGCTGCCGTCGCGGATTGGTGGGCGGGCGAAGCGTTTGGCGCGCGACGGTTCTTGTCGCTCTTTCCGCTTTTCGTGCTCGGGCTGGCCGTCTGGCTCGATCGCGTCGCACGCGCGCCGGGCCCTGCGCTCGCGCGTCGCCTTGTCATCGTCTCGGTGCTCGTCGGGGCGAATCTGCTCCTCCTGTTACAGTACCAACTCGCCCTCAAAGGCATGGAGACAATCTCACCGTATCCGCACGGGCCGTTCGACATGTGGCTGACCCGATTCCTCGTGCCGTTCCGGCTCCTGGCATGGTGGGCGTCGTAACGATCGCATCAGCTCACGTGATATCCCATCAAGCAAGACGTGCCATAACGACCGACGTCGGCCGGTGGTTGTTTGGATTGGCGCTCGGCGTCTACTTCTTCACCGCTGGTGGCAGTCTCACGACGACCGACGCGGTCGTCGCGTTCGACGTCACACGCAACATCGTCGAAAAGGGTACGTTGGCCACGTCGGGCAACCTGCTCGGCCTCGAGGCGTTTCGCGGCGCGGACGGCCGCTACTACTCGCCGTTCGGAATCCTGCAGTCGATCTACAACATCCCGTTCTATGTCGCCGGCACGCGTTTTCGTGGAGGTGACCGGTGTGACGGCAGGCAAGCCCGACAGCATTCCGAAGGCGGCCGTCTCGCTCGGACAGTCGTTGATTGGCGCATGGATCATCTGGCTGATCTTCAGCCTCAGCCTGACGGTCACGGGCGATGAATCGGCAGCGGCGCTGGCGGCGCTGACGGCCGCATTCGGGACCGTGCTCTGGCCGTACGCGAAGTTCGGGTTCAACCAACCGCTCGCGTGCGCGACGCTCGCCGCAGCGGTGGGCGGCGTTCTGACCGGCGTCCGACAAGGAAGGCCATCCCGCACCGCGCTTGGTGGACTCTGGCTCGCAGCGAGCCTCCTCACCCGCCACGAGATGGCCATCGCCGCGCTGCCCCTCGGCGGTTGGCTGATGCTCGCCGCGCGTGACTGGCGCGATCGCGTAAGGCAAACGCTGGCGTTCCTGCCGGGAGTGCTGGCTGGCGTGACCGTCTGGATGGCCCTCAACGTGGTGCGCTTCGGCGACGCCTTCGAGTCCGGATACTTTCGCGACGCGACACCAGGATTCGGAAGTCCGGTGTTCGAGGGCCTGGCTGGCCTGCTTTTCAGTCCCGGCGGCGTCACTGTTCCTGTATTCACCAGTCGCCGTTCTTGGCATCGTCGGGCTCGTTCGTCTCTGGCATCGGGATCGGATGGCGGCCATTCTCTGCTCGTCGATCATCGTGGTGTTCGTCGTGTTCTACGCCACGCTTGGAAACTGGATGGGCGGTCGATCGTGGGGATCGAGGTACCTCGTCATCGTCGTGCCGTATCTGATGGTGGGCTGGGCAGTGTGGCTCTCGCAGATGGCGCGTGGGTGGCGTGTGATGGCTATGGTGATCGGCGACGTCCCTCGGCATCGTCGTCCAGCTTCCGGGCGTGCTCGTTGACTATGCCAAGGTTAGTCAAGCCGCGTCTGCTGAAATGACGATCAGGGAGCGCCAATGGAGTTGGGAGGCTTCGCCACTCGTGCTGAACACGCGTGCGATGGCCGACCGCCGTGCCCGACAACGTCGGATATGTCGCCGGATTGCGGCCCGTCCCGAGAATTTCGCGGCCCGGGAGCGACGCCGATCGAGGCTTCTCGCAGCAGTTCGCGTTCAGCCTCGACTTCTGGTGGCTGTACTTGTTCTATCTCGGTCTTCTTCCGCGGGCCGGAGTGGCGGCCGCGATGGCAGCGTTCGCGGTCTGGGTGGTGCTTTTCGCGCGAGGGGTCGGCCGCGAGCTGGCATGACGGAGATGGCTGGCTCCGCACGGCGTGGACTTCAGATTTACAACGCCCGAGAGCGACGGCTTGTCGGCGCCGCCGACGCGCTGCTGTCACCGCTTCGCTGGTTCCGCCGTTCTTCGAACACCACCGCCATCCGACGAGTGCTGCTGCTTCGACTCGAGCGCATCGGCGATCTTCTCGATGGTGCTCGAAGCGATTCAGGACGCGCGCGTGGGATGGCCGGACGCTGAGATTGACCTTGCGGTCGGCGCCTGGAACGACGCGATCGCTCGGCTCATTCCCGGTATCCGGCGGGTCGAGGTCGCGAGCGCTCCGTGGCTATCTCGAGAAACGTCAGGGAATTCCTGGAGCGCGCTCGTCGCCGCCGCGCGCAACTGGCGCAACAATCGGTACGACCTGGTGCTCAACTTCGAGCCCGACATCCGGAGTAACGCCCTCGCGTGGCTGACCGGTGCTCCGCGACGCGTCGGGTATTCAAGCGGCGGCGGAGCGGCCTTCCTGACTGACGCGGCTGCGTACGACCCGACCGCGCACGTCTCGGCCAACGCGCGTCGCCTCGTTGCGCGCGCCCTCCGGACGAACGCGTCGGCCGATGAGGTGACCAGCGCAACGAGGCACCCCGCCCCCGTGTTGAGGGCACTTCCAGCGGATAGCGTCGCCAAGGCCGAGGCGCTTGTGGCCGGAGCGCGGTTGCCGCTCATCGGACTCCACGTGAGTGGCGGTCGGCTGTCCAAGCAGTGGCACCTCGACCGATTCGGCGCCGTGGCACGAACGCTTGCGGATCGGCATCAGGCGACGATCGTGCTCACCGGCGATTCGACCGATCGTCGACTCGTTGACGACGTTCGCCGGTGGCTGCCGGGCGTGCAGACGATCGACGCGTGCGGAACGCTGGGCATCGTTGATCTCGCGGCACTGCTGGCCCGCCTCGACCTGTTCGTCACCGGCGACACGGGACCGATGCACCTCGCTTCGGTGGTCGGCACACCAGTGGTTGCGCTCTTCGGCCCGTCGCAACCGGTGAGGTACGGCCCGCTCGGCCCGCGTCATCGCGTGGTGCGCGTCGACCTGCCGTGCAGTCCGTGTGGTCAGGTGAGGCTGCCGCCCGAGCGCTGCCGGGGCCACGTGCCGGATTGCATGGATGGCATCCAGGTCGACATGGTCGTTGCCGCCGCTGACGAAGTGCTCGCCGAGAACGGCCGTCGCGGACGAATCGCGGACTGCTAAGATAACCGCGAATGAAAGCGCTTTTGACCGGCGGCGCCGGGTTCATCGGTTCTCATCTGGCTGAGGCGCTGCTGGCCGAGGGTCATCAGGTCCTGGTCATCGACGACTTGTCCACCGGATCGATGGACAACATCGCGCCCCTGAAAAAGCATCCCGCCTTCGAGTACGTGATCGACACGGTGATGAACGAGCGGCTGATGGCCGAACTCATCGATCGCGTCGATGTCGTGTTCCACCTTGCCGCCGCCGTTGGCGTCAAGCTGATCGTCGAGGCGCCGGTGCGGACGATTGAAACGAACGTCCACGGCACCGAGGTCGTGCTCACGCACGCCAGCAAGAAAGACAAGCTGGTCGTCATCTTCTCGACGTCTGAGGTCTACGGAAAGAGCACCGCCGTGCCGTTTCACGAGGACGCGGACCTGGTCATCGGACCCACGGTGAAACACCGGTGGGCGTATGCGTGCAGCAAGGCAATCGACGAGTTCCTTGCCCTCGCCTATCACCGCGAGCGGCGGCTGCCCGTGATCGTCGTTCGCCTGTTCAACACAGTCGGCCCGCGCCAGACCGGCCGCTACGGCATGGTCATCCCGACGTTCGTCCGTCAGGCCCTCGCCGGTGAGCCAATTACCGTCTACGGCGATGGCCGACAGACGCGTTCGTTCACCTACGTCGGTGACGTCGTCGGCGCACTCGCGAAACTGGCGCAGGAACCGGCCGCGATCGGGCAGGTCTTCAATCTCGGCAGCACCGAAGAAGTGTCGATCATGGATCTGGCGAAGACGGTGAGGCGGCTCACCACCAGCCCGTCGGAGATCGTCTTGATTCCCTACGACGAGGCCTACGAGGCCGGGTTCGAGGACATGCCTCGTCGCGTTCCCGACCTCGAGAAGGCGGGCGCGCTCATCGGGTATCGCCCCACCAAGCGTCTCGAGGAGATCCTCCAGCTCGTGATTGACCACGAGCGCGCGACCGTGGAAAAAGTGGCCGGGTAAGTAGAGCTCGTCCGGCCACTTTTCGCCCAGTGCGCCGACGGGCCTCGTGGCTGCTATAGTGGCAGCATGAGGGCATTTTTCGTCGCCGGCGTCCTCGCGGCTTCAGCGTCAGTCGCCTCGGCACAATCGGCGGACCGGGCGCTGCAGCTCCAGTTCCACGAGGACGGCACTGTCTCCCTCTCGGCTCGTAACGTCACGACCAGCGACATCTTGTCCGTGTGGCTCGCCGAGTGCAAATGCGTCGTCGTGAACGGAAACCGGCTGGCCGGTTCGGTCCTCTCGACGCCGGTCCTGTTCGAGCGTGCGCCACAGGCTGTCGTGCTTCGGTCTCTGCTCAAGCAAGCCGGTGGATATGTGCTGACGCCCCGCCGCCCAGGTACGACCGGGCCCTCCGCGTTCGAGACCATCTACATTCTGCCGACCGCCGCGCCGGCGTCTCCTTACATGACGGCGGGCGGAGGTCCAGGCGGCGCCATCTCGTTTCAGCCAGCGCAGAACCCGACGGCGGGCGCGCCAGATGACGAGATTCCTCCGGTGATGCCGATCAGAATTCCTGAGCCGGTCGATCCGTCAGGGCCCACTGCCCAGGGACCCAGCGGCCCGACGCCCAACGCTCCGCCATCGGGCGTCAGTCTGCCTGGTGTGAGGGTGGTCCCGATCACGCCCGGTAGGCCCATCACCGTCTCCAGGCACACAGCCGACGGCGCCGGGTGGCCTCACGCCGGCGGCACGCACTCCGTGACGGTCCCTCCTTCTTCCGTCTCGCGGACGGGGGAATACGCGGAGCGCGGCGAGTACCATCGGCAGCTCTCTCCCGAATGGGAGTTCTATCCAACGTATCTGGCGAAAATGGACGGCGTGCGCCGGTATCTTGGCGCGCTTCCGGCCGGCACACGAGTCCTCGACGCAGGCTGTGGTGAGGGCGTGCTCGTTGAGGAATTTCGCGATCGGCTCCGCATCGAAGGGCTCGACCCCAATTACAGCTCCGCGTTCGTCACGCGCGCCTCGCTGACCGCGCTGCCCTACGGCGAGGCCGCATTTGATCGCGCGCTCTGCCTCGATGTTCTCGAACATCTCAGCTTTGCCGAGCAGACACAGGCGCTGAGTGAGCTCTTCCGAGTGATTCGTCCGGGCGGTGAGCTGTACGTGACCGTGCCCAACCTGGCGCATCTGCAGTCTCGACTGCACTTTCTGTTCGCGGGCCGTTTGATCCGCACAGCGAATCTGGCCAAACACCCCGGCGACCGTCCGATCGCCGAATACCTGTCGCTCGCCCATTCGGCCGGATTCCGGCTCACCGAGCGCCACGGAATCTTTCCGACAGTTCCCGTCCTGACACGCCTGATCCGCCGAAACCCGGCGACGCTTCGGCCGTTGCACACCTTCCTCACGCGGGTACTGCCCGTGCCGGGGTGGTGCTTCCTCAACGTGCTGCGTTTCAGCCGGCCGCAACAACGAACCTCTTGATGCGCTCGGATGGGATGGGTCGTCGACGGGCCACCCTGCTGCTGGGCGTGGCCATCGTCCTCGGGGTGACGCTTCGGCTCGTCGGACTGCAGTACGGCCTTCCCGCGGTGTACAACCCGGATGAGGTCGCGATCATGAATCGCGCCCTTGCGTTTGCGACCGGCAATCTCAACCCCCACAATTTCGTCTATCCCACCCTGTACTTCTACGTGCTCTTCGCCTGGGAAGGGCTCGCGTTCGTTGCCGGGCGCGTCGCCGGTGTCTTCGATTCGACCGCGGCATTTGAACGATCGTTCTTCGCGGATCCCACGTACATCTACACGGCGGGCAGGCTGTTCACCACTCTCTGCGGTGTCGCGACGATCGTCGCGACGTATGCGCTTGCCCGTCGCGTCGCCGGCCGGACCGCCGCCGTCACCGCGGCCGCGTTTCTGGCGGTGGCGCCGCTTGCGGTCCGCGACGCTCACTATGTCAAGCACGACGTGCCGGTCACGCTGCTGATCGTCCTGACCCACTTCGCCCTTCTGAAAGCGAATGAGGCGCCGCGCGGGTGGTTCGTCGCAGGAGGGCTCGCGGGACTGGCAGTCTCCACTCACTACTACGCCGTCCTGCTGGCCGCTCCGTTCCTCGCGGTTTCGGCGATCGATGCACGACACGGACGAACCGGTGACGCGGTGCGAGGGCTCGCCATCGCGGCACTCGGCGGGTTCGTCGCGGTCTTGGTCACCTCGCCGTTTCTTTTCGCAGACCCGGCAGCCACGCTCGCCGACATGGCGGCAAACCGTCAGATCGTCATGGATCGGGCCACCGACACTCTCGGGCTCTTTGGCAGCCTGACGTTCTACGTGAGGTGGCTCTTCAGGGATGCCTCGGGCGCGGGCGCGTTGCTGCTGGCGGTCGCCGGAGTTCCAGTGGCACTTGACGTACGGCGGTCGCAACGCGTCGCTCGTGCTGGCGTTCCCCGTGGCGTTCCTGTTGTTCATTGCCAACACGTTCCCGGCCAGCCGCTACTTGAACCCCGTCCTCCCGTTCGTGGCGATTCTTGGAGGCCTTGCCGTCTCGTGGTTGGTCGCACGCGGCGGCGCGTTTCGTCTCGCCGGCGCGACGGTCGCGGTCCTTGCGGTCGGGGAAGCGGGCCTGGCCAGCGCGCGCATCGATGCCTTCTTCCGGCAGGCGGACACACGGTCGCTCGCCCTCGCCTGGGTCGAGGAGCACGTTCCGGCCGAAACGACTGTGCTCGTCGAACCCTACAGCGTGCCGCTCCGCATGTCCCGCGACGCTCTCACCGAGGCCCTAACCGAGCACCTCGGCTCCGCCAATCTAGCGTCCATCAAGTTCCAGCGCATCCTCGCATTGGACCCGTACCCGGCGCCGGCGTATCGAGCGATCTATCTGGGCTCCGGCGGCCTCGACGTGGATTGCATCTACGTCGATCCGGCGGACCTCGATGGCCGTCAGGGCCTCGCGCCGCTTCGCGCGCTCGCCGTGACACACGTGATCCTCAAACGGTACAATGGCCCTGAACCGGTCCGTCGATTTCTCGAAGAGTCGCTTCGGACGCGACGGCCGTTTGCTCGCGGCATTCTCGCCTTACGCGAGCAGCGCAGCGCCCGGAGAGCGGAAGATGACCGCGCCGTTCCTTCA
The DNA here is from genome assembly GCA_963793255.1 of uncultured Acidobacteriota bacterium. Taxonomy (GTDB): domain Bacteria; phylum Acidobacteriota; class Vicinamibacteria; order Vicinamibacterales; family SCN-69-37; genus CAVTYZ01. The sequence goes on along the minus strand of CAWBZK010000006.1, from coordinate 148,477 downwards.
CAACACGGACGCGAGGGTCGGCCCCGACCTTGAACGGCCGGGCCCAATTATCGAGATCTGGACCATCGATCGATGAGCCTCACGCCGAGCCCGCGGCATCTTTCCGGTGTGCCGCCGCGGCTGCAAGGTCGGGCTCACCTCGCAGATGACGGGCGGGCTCTCGCCGCGCGTGGGCGAATGGCCGCCCGGCGGCGGCCAGCGGATGGAGTCCGAGGTTGATTGACGTCTTTATCGATCCGTCCTTCGAGCCGATCTTTCGAGCGCACCCCCTCGTGCTGGTCGATGTCGGGGCGCGCGGAGGCCCGAGGCCAAACTGGCGCCTGGCCAAGCGCCATCTGCGATACGTCGGATTCGAACCGGATCGCGACGAGTTCGCCCGGCTGGCCGCTTCCGGCGCGATTACCGCGGAACACCGGATCCTGAACGTCGCCCTCCACAACCGGCCGGGGCCCGTGCGATTGCACGTCGCGCGGAGCGGCGGCCTCAGTTCGATATTCGAGCCACACCGGGAATTCATCGACAAGTTTCCAGACGCCGGCCGATTCGACACCATCGACTCTCGCACGATCGAGGCGGACCGCCTGGATCACCAGCTCGCTCTTCACGGCATCGACGGGATCGACTTCATCAAAGCCGACACGCAGGGAAGCGAAGTGCTCGTGCTCGAGGGCGCATCTGAGTCGCTGCGATCGTGCGTGATCGGCGTCGAAGTGGAAGTGGGGTTCTCCGAGTTCTACCGTGATCAGCCATTGTTCGCCGACGTGGACCGGTTCATGAGGAACGCGGGCTTCTGGCTCTTCGATATCCGGCCCTGCTACTGGAAGCGCGCGATTGGCCAGGCGGAAGGCGGCCCGCGCGGGCAATTGATTTGGGGCGACACGCTCTACTTCAAGAGTCCCGCGCGTCTTGCCGAGACCGCGCGCGGGTTCGAAGGCACACGCCGGATTGCGACGGTACTCAAGGCCATCTCCGTTGCCCTGTTATACGGCTATGCGGACTACGCCTTGGAGTTGGCGCACGACCGGGCCTTGCCGCTCGAGTCCGATCAGCGAACGCGGATCGATCGGCACATTCGCGGCGCCGCGGCTCGTCGCGACGGCATGCCGTCATTCCCGGGCCGCCGCGGTCTGGCCGGCGCCGTCCATCGACTCTGGAAGCTGCTCCGCGAACGCGACAACGGATGGTCGGTCAGCGGCGCGGAGATCGGTAACTTCGACTAGCGTTCGCGACGAGTCTCCGCGGCCAGACGGTCGATGTCCGCGTGCGACCGGTGCTGGTACCGCCACGCCGGACGTGGGCTCGACCACCTCACGAGATACAAGTCCTTCAATTGCACGAAGTACCCGACGGCTTCCTTCCGGCTCATCTTGCTTTCGCCGCACTGCCGGTCGTCGAAGACGAGGGGGATCTCGACCAGGCGCTCGACACGTCCGCGGACGATCAGCTCCAGAGCGATCTTGAATCCACCGGCTTTGAACGTGGTGTTCGCGGCGATCGTGCGGCGGATCAGGAAGAACCCGGACGTCGCATCCCGAATCGGCGAGAGGCCCCTCGCGAGAAACGAGCCGAAGCGCGACGTGACGCGCCGGCCGAAGGGCCAGTTCTGGGTACCACCGCCGAGCACGTATCCGCTCGCGACCAGCGCGTCGGCGCCCGTGGCCCGAAAGGCGAGGGACATCTTGGGCACGAGAGCGGGCGGGTGGCTGAAGTCCGCGTCCATCACACCCACGACATCAGAGGACGCGACGGCAAACCCGCATGACGGCCGTCCCAAGCCCGAGTTTGCCCGCCCGGTGCACCACCTTCATCCGGTGCTTCGTCTCGAGCTCGTCGGCGACGAGCCCCGTGCCGCCCGGCGAGTTGTCGTCCACGACGATGACCTCGAGATCGACGCCTGCCCGTTCGCATTCCGAAAAGACGCCCGTCACGATCTCGGCGATGCGCTCGCGCTCGTTGTAGGTGGGAATGACGATGGTGAGGGTCGGCGGCGTCTCCGTCATCGCGTGCTCGGAGAGGCCGGAGCCAGCACGTACTCGATGTTCGACAACAGGACGTCCTGCGTCAGTGCGTTCTCGGTCAGCCAGTTCCCCAGCGGCCTCGGCAGGCGGCGAACCGTCCCAGTCGGCCAGAGCTGCTCACGCACGATGCGCAGGCCGGCCCGGGCGATGAGACCGCGCAGGCGGCGAACCCGGACCTTCTCCAGCAGGTCATCGGCCTTCACGATGCCGCGCTGCGCGTTCAGGATGAACGTGTTCTCGTAGGCTTTTTCCTTGAGGGTCCAGGGTGCGTGCCGTGCGAGCCACCGAAACGTCCGGAACGAAATGGCGCGGCCCGCGATCAGGTGCAGCGGAATCGGGACGAGCAGGCGCGGCAGGTGCGCGCCGGCAAACGAGAGATACGGCGCGGTGGACAGGTACAAGCGGCCATTGTCGTTGAGCACCCGCCGGCATTCGCTCAAGTACAGCGGCGCATCGGCGACGTGCTCGATGACCGCGTGCGACAGCACGAGATCGAACGTGCCCGTCTTGAACGGCAGGGCCATGCCGTCGGCGCGCGCAAACCGGATGTTCGACAGGCCGCGCTCGCGCGCGAGGGTCACGCCCGCGTCGCGAAATCGATCGAAGGGATCGATGCCCACGACCTCATCGACGTGTTCGGCCAGTGACAACGGCATGCCTCCCCCGCCGCATCCGCAGTCGAGCGCGCGTCCCGCCAGCGTGACCCCGGCACGTTCGAGAAACGCAATCACCTTCGCGCTGCGGTAATACTCGAAGAGCGCGTAGTCGGTCCTCCGATCGAAAGCGCACGGCCGTGTGCGCCTTGATGAGATCTGGTTTGACGTCACGCATGCGGACTGATCGCGGCGGAGATCGAGGACAGGAGCATATACTATCGAACGTTGCGTCCTCTGCCCGAAGGACGTCATTCACGCCGGCGTTCTCGCGCGCGATGGACGACGTCGGCATGCCTCCAATCGCAAACCTTCCGCGTCTCGTAGTATTGGTGGCGAATGGCCGAGATTGACCGCTACCGTCCCGACGATCGGCGACAGGTCGAAGCCCTGTACCGCCGCGTGTTCGGTCCGGACGCCGCCGAGGCCAACCGGCTTCGCTGGGACTGGCAATACCGCCGCAACCCGAACGTCGCGACCGGAAGGCCCGCTGATCTGGCTCGCGCGCGAAGGCGCGACCGTCGTCGGCCAGTACGCGACGATGCCGGTGCGACTGTCGCTCGGCGGCCGCGAGATCGATGCGTCCTGGGGCATGGACGTCATGGTGGCGCCCGAGCGGCAGCGGCAGGGCCTGGGCGATGCGCTCTTTCGGACATGGGATCGGCACACCGGCGCCGCGCTCGGCCTTGGCCTGTCGGCGGCGTCGCAGAGCCTCTTCCAGAAGATGGCCTGGCCGAACGTCGGTCCGGTCCCCTGCCTCGTCAAACCGCTGAGCCGGCGGGCGCTTCGCCGGCCGACGTGGCCGGTGGGCGTCAACCGCCTCGTGTCGTACGTCACGCTCCCGTGGATCCGGCGTGTGGCCCGCACGCGCCCGATGCAGGGCGAAGTGCAGACCGATTCGCCACTTCGACGAGGGCTTCACGCGGCTGTGGGAGCGCGTCGCGCGACCAGTTCGCGTTCGCCGTCCGCCGTGACGCCGCGTATCTGAACTGGAAATACATCCAGGCGCCGCACGTCCGCTACAACGTCGGCGCGCTCGATGCGCGATGGCGAGCCGGCCGGGTACGCGGTGTACCGGCACGCGCAGGAACCGCGCGGCCGCGTCACGCGGCTCGTGGACTTTCTGGCCGACCCGGCCGACGAGACCGGCTTCCTGACGCTCGCTCCGCTGGGTCGATCGCGAAGCGCGCGCGGCCGACTCCGACAAGATTCGGACGTTCGCGATGCACGAGGGATTCCGCAAGCTGCTCCGGCGGTCCGGCTACTACTCGGTCAAGTCGCACGATGGAGTTCGTGGCGAAGGTGAACGGCCAGGACGTCGGGCCCGGACTTCTACAAGGACGCGAGACGCCTGGCACGTCACGCTCGGCGATTCCGATCAGGACCGTTGATGGCGGCGTCCGACCGGCGCTTCTCGTCGGCATCGACACGGAAGGCGACAACCAGTGGGACGCGGCCGCCCGGCGCCAGCCAGACCTTCGAGAACATCTACGCGCTCGAGCGCCTGCACGACTTCTTCGCGCGGCTCGGTGTGCGGCCGACGTATCTCGTCACCTATCCGGTCGCTCGTGACGCACGGAGCGCGGACGTGCTTCGACGGCTGGCTGGCCGCGGCGACTGCGAGATCGGCGCGCACCATCACGCGTGGGAAACGCCGCCGTGCGATCCGGCCGACGTCGATCGTCATCCGTACGCGCTGTCGCTGCCGCTGACGCAGTTCGACGAGCAGCTCGCGTCGCTGACGACGGCCATCGACGAGGCGCGTTGGCGCGCCGCCCGATCTCGTACCGATCCGGCCGGTTCGGGTTCTCGGCGGCGCACGTGTCGTCGCTCGAACGGCAGGGCTACGTCGTGGAGTCGAGCGTGGCGCCGCTGCTCTACGAAGCGCACAAGGCGCGGACCGGACTTCGTGGACGCGCCGCTCGCGCCGTACTTTCTGTCGTACGACGACGCGACGCGGCCGGGCTCGAGCGCGCTGCTCGAGTTGCCGATCTCGGCGGCGCTCAACCGCCGCGTGCCGGCGTGGCTCGAACGGCGCTACGGGCGGCTGCCGTGGCCGTACACGACGAAGCGCCTGATGAGACTGGCGCGCCTCGCGCACGTTCGATGGCTGCGGCCGTCGTACAGCTCGGCCGATGACATGATCGCGCTCGCCCGCCAGCTCACCGCGCGCGGCGTACCGCTCCTGAACGTGATCTTTCATTCGAGCGAGGCCATCGTCGGCGGCAGTCCGTACAACCGCACCGAGGCCGAGCTGTCGGGATTCTTCGATCGGCTCGAGCGATTCCTCGATGCCGCGACTCAAGGAGCTGGGCGCCGTTCCGATGACGTTCAGTGAGTACCGCCGCCAGGTCGTCTCCGCACCGTACGCCGCAGCGGGCGCGGGTCTCCGCCTGATCGCGGCATGCGCCTCTGCCACGTCTCACCGCACCTGCCGCCGGACCAGGCGGCCAATTCGTTGCTGCCGGCGCAGCTGGGCGCATGGGGAGCCGCGCGCCGGCCACGAGATCACGTTCGTCACCCAGGATCCCGCGCAGGGCCGCACGCAGGCCGCGCCGCTGCCGGGTCAGGTCCGCCGCGTCAGCGCCCGCCGCTCGTCGTCTCCGGTCGTTCGATTCCTGCGGGTCGATTCCTGGATGCGCGCGCGCGCCATCTCCGCGGCCCTGAACGAGATGGCCGCCGGTCGCGGACCTCGTCCACCTTCACAGCAACGGGCTCATCATCGAGGTCGCGTCAGCCTGGGCCGCGCCGGCGCGGCATGCCGACCGTGCTCACGCTGTACGGCACGGAGATTTGGCACTACAGGCGCCGCTGGCCCATCGATCCGTTCACGCGCGCGTACATGAACGCGACGGCGGTCACGTTCTACAGCCAGCGGCTGCTCGACCGCGCGCTCTCGCTCGGCCTGGAGCGTCCCGGGCTGTCGGTGGTGTATCCGGCCGTGAGCGAGTCGTTCGTGCCGCGCGACGCGGACACGCGCGCCGCGTGGCGCCGTGAGCTCGGCATCAACGAGCCGCTCGTCGTGCTCAACGTCAAGCGCCTGCACGAGCTCGCCGGCCAGCGATACCTGATCGAGGCGTTCGCGCGCGTTGCGCGGCGCCGCGACGACGTCCGGCTCGTCATCTGCGGGACCGGACCGCTGAGGCACGACCTCGAGGAACGCGCCGCGGCCCTCGGCGTCACCGCAAAGGTCACCTTCGCCGGCCTCGTGGCCAACGACGTGGTCGCGCGCTACGCGGCCGTCGCCGACGTCTTCGTGCTGCCGTCGCTGCTCGAGGCTCTTCCGACCGTCGCGGTCGAGGCGCTGGCGGCGGGAACGCCGGTCGTCTCGGCCGACCATCCAGGCGGCCTCGAACTGCACGAAATCTTTGGAGACGACGTGTCGGTGGTGCCGCGGCAGAACGCAGAAGCGCTGGCCGAGCGCTCGAGGACGCGCTCGCCGCGCCGAGGCGGACGCTCGCCACGGCACTGCGTACCGCTGGTGCGCGACCGATTCAGTCCGGCGGCGGTGCGGCGCGCCTACGCCGCGGTCTACGGGGCGGTCGTACCGACCGGGCTCATCTGACACAATCAGTCGATCGAGGTCTTATGCCGACCCTGATCGAACAGATCACCCACGACATCGCCGACGCCATGCGGCAGAAGGACCAGGCGGCGCTGGCGCCGCTGCGGATGTTGAAGGCGGCGCTCATGAACCGCGAAGTCGAGAAGGGCCAGGCGCTCGACGAGGCCGAGTCCCTGCAGGTCGTGAACGCGCTGGTCAAGCAGCGGCGCGATTCGATCGAGCAGTTCAAGGCGGGTGGCCGGCAGGACCTGGCGGACAAGGAACAGGCCGAAATCGGCTTCCTCCAGCGCTACCTTCCGCCCGCCGCCGACGAGGCGGCCATCGCCAGCGCCATCGAGGCCGCGGTCGCCGAAACCGGCGCGGCGGGCCCGAAAGACATGGGCAAGGTCATGAAGGCCGTCACGGCGAACTGGCCGGGCAGTCGGTCGACGGCCGGGCGCTCAGCGAGGCCGTAAAAAAACGACTGGCCGGATAAAACGGTCCAAACTTTTTCCGCGGAGCCCCGTCTAAGACTGATGAAAGGCACAGCAGAGCCTCTCATCCATCCTCCGGGCAGGGGCCTCAACCGCAGGGGTTGAGGCCCCTACTTTTTTGGCTACGCTCTGGCCCGGTCGACGCCCGCTCACCTTGTCACTTCGTCATCTCACCGTTGCGCTCCGCACCGGCAGGCTCCGCATGAGTCCGACGCGCGGCTGGCGCGATCGGCTGGCCTCATCGGCACGGCGACGCTGGCCAGCCGCCTGCTCGGCCTCGTCCGGGAGGTCGTCCAGGGCGCCTACTTCGCCACCTGAACGCGGCCGACGCGTTCGGCGTCGCGACCCGCATTCCGAGCCTCCTTCGCGATCTCTTTGCCGAAGGCGCCATGAGCGCCGCGTTCGTGCCGACCCTGACCCGCATCCATCAGACCGAGGGCCGGGAGGCGGCGTGGCGCCTGGGTCGCAGGTCATCAACGCCCTGCTCGTCGTCACCGGCGCGCTCGTGATCGTCGGGCATCGTGTTCGCCGAGCCGCTCGTCGAGACCTATGCGCCGGGATTCGAGGAGCAGCTCGGCAAGACTCGCCTGACGATTTCGCTGACGCGCATCAACATGCCGTTTCTGATGCTGGTCGCCGTCGCGGCGGCCTGCATGGGCATGCTGAACGCGCTGCGACGGTTCTTCATCCCGGCCTCGTCGCCGGCGCTCTTCAACGTCGTCTTCATCCTGTGCACGGTGATCCTCGTCCCGGTGTTCACGCGCACCGGCATCGAGCCGGTCATGGCGCTCTCGGTCGGCGATGCTGCTGGGCGGCGTGATCGCAGATTGCGGTGCAGTGGCCGGCGCTCCGCCGCGAGGGCTACCGGCACCAGTGGATTCTCAATCCGTCCGATCCCGGCCCTGCGATCGGTGCTCGTGCTCATGGGCCCGGCACGCTCGGCGTCGCGGCCGCGCAGATCAATCTGCTGGTCAACACGTCGCTCGCGACCGCCGAGCCGGGCGCCGTGTCGGCGCTCGGGTACGCGTTCCGGCTGATGTACATGCCGATCGGCATCTTCGGCGTGTCGGTCGCGACGGCGGCCATTCCGGATCTCGCGCGGCAGGCGGCGACGCACGCCTACGCGGACATGCGCGAGATGCTCTCGTGCGGCGTGCGGCTGATGCTGATGCTGAGCGTGCCGGCGAGCGTCGGCCTGATGGTGCTCGCGGTCCCGATCGTCGAGCTGATCTTCCAGCACGGCGCCTTCGGGCCGTCGGACACCCAGAAGGTCGCGACCGCGCTTGCTTTTCTACGCCCCGGCGATCGTCGGGCTACTCGATCGTCAAGATTGCCGGCCCGAGCTTCTATTCGCTGCAGGACTCGCGCACGCCGGTCATCGTGAGCCTGATCACGATCGCGGTCCAATCTCCTGCTGAACCTCTGGCTGAACTCGATCCTGGGCTTCCGCGGCCTGGCGCTCGGCACGGCGATCGCCGCCAACATCAACGCGGGGCTCTTGCTGATCCTGCTCGGGCGGCGGATTGGCGGCGTGGACGGATCGCGGATCGTGTCGTCCTTGGCCAAGATTGTCGCCGCGTCCGCGCTCATGGGCGTTGCCGGGCACTTCTCGAATGAGTGGCTGCGTGACGTGCTCCCGGGCGACGCGCTGCTGACGCGCCTCGTGCGGGTCGGCGCCGCGATCGGCGCCAGCCTGGCGACACTCGCTCTCGCCGCCTGGGCACTGCGAATTCAGGAATTCAGGACGGCCGTGGCGCGCGTATTTTCTCAGGCCTCGAGCCGCAAGCCCCAAGCCCCAGGCCCGAGTCTCGGCCCTAAGCCTTGAGCCTTGGGCCTCTAGTGAATTTTTCTGTTCCAGTCATCGTCCCGGCCGCCTCGGTGGACGTTGAACTTCTTGCGCATGCGGTCCATGCGCCACTTTGTCATCCGGTACCGAAGCTCCTGGCGAAGATCACCCGGACCCTTCAGGTAGAGCCACGCGGCCAGCAGGCCGCCGAGGTGCGCGAGGTTTGAGACGCCCGTGCCGCTCGAGCCGACGGCCGACAGGAACGCAATCGCCCCGACGATCAGGACGAACATGCGCGCCTGCAGCGGGAAGATGAACATGAAGAGGATTTCCCGGTACGGGAAGAGCAGCGCCCAGGCCATCAGCAGTCCGTAGACCGCACCCGACGCGCCGACGGTCACGCTCTGGTAGGTGGAGGCCGCCCAGTCGAACGGCGCGAGCGAGACGAGCACCGTGCAAATTCCCGCGCCGACACCCGACACGAAGTAGAACTTCGTGAAGCCGACGGTCCCCCACCGGCGCTCGAGGTCCACGCCGAACATCCAGACCGCGAGCATGTTGAACACGATGTGCATCAGGCTCGACGGGGAATGCACGAACAGGTACGTCGCCAGCTGCCAAATCCAACCGCGCTCGATCACGGCCGCAGGCGAGAGGCCGGCGAGGCCAATCACCGTCTCGGGCAGCGCGAATGTCAGCAGGAACACCGCGACGTTGGCAACGATGATCGTCTTGACCGCCGGCGTGATGGGACCCGGGCCGAATGCGACGCCGGAATAGCGAGGTGATGGCACGGTTTGATGCTAGCAGGAAGGCTTGGGGCTTAGGGCTCACGGCTGAGGGCCAGCGGCTTGATAGGCCCGGTCGCGAGGCGCGATGGACTTCGACCGCGACACGTTGACGGCCGTGATGGAGGACGACGAAGACACCGATCATGACCACCTCCCCTTCAGGTTGTGGACGCGCGAACAGCCGCGGAAAACGTCATCACGAATGTATCGTCGAGGCTTTCGGCCTGGTGAGGCACGCCGGCCGGCACGATCAGCACCTCGCCCTCACGGACGGTGACGTCTTCGCGATCGACCTGGGTCCGGAGCGCGCCCTGCAGCACGTAGACGACCATTTCGGTCGGGTGCGTGTGCGTGGGCACGACGGCGCCCTTCTTGAAGTACGCCTGCGTCAGCGTCGAGGGTCCGCTGGCGATGACTTTGCGCGCAACCATTTCGGTGACTTTTTCGAGCGGGAGCTCGTCCCACCGGCACAAATTGACGCGGGGCATGCAAAGTTGAGAGGAGTATAATCGAGCGGTTGCGCTGGCGCCGGAACCGCCAGCAGGTGATTACTGATGAAGACCGGTACGCTGTCCACCCTACGGCCCCCCGTGCCGAAGCGTCTCACGACGTCGCCCGTCGGCGGCAAGCCCGACGATACCCTCACACACGACGATCTGATCTGGATCTACCGGACGATGCTGCTGTCGCGGCGCATCGACGACAAGGAGATCCAGCTCAAGAACCAGAGCCTCATCTATTTCCAGATCAGCGGCGCGGGCCACGAGGCCATCCTCGTCGCGGCCGGCCTGGCGCTTCGGCCCGGCCACGACTGGTTCTACCCGTACTACCGGGACCGCGCGCTGTGCCTCACGCTCGGCGTGACGCCGCTCGAGATGTTTCTCGCGGGCGTGGGATCGCGCGATGACCAGACGAGCGGTGGCCGCCAGATGCCCTCGCACTGGGGCGACCGCGATCTGCACATCGTCTCGCAGTCGAGCGCCACGGGCACGCAGTGCGTCGCACGCGGTCGGCTGCGCGGAGGCCGGCGTGCTCTACGGCCGCCTGAAGGGCATCTCCGATCGCGAGCACCGGTTCGAAGCGGACGAAGTCACGTACGTCTCGGTCGGCGACGGCGCGACGAGCGAAGGTGAATTCTGGGAATCGCTCAACGCTGCGTGCCTGAAGCAGCTCCCCGTGGTCTTCCTCGTCGAAGACAACGGCTACGCCATCTCCGTTCCCGTCGAGGCGCAGACGGCTGGCGGCAGCATCTCGCGTCTCGTCGAGTCCTTCCCCAGCCTGCACGTCGTCCGCTGCGACGGCACGGATGTCGTCGCGAGCTACCGTGCGATGACGGACGCCGTGCGATGGTGCCGCGAGCGTCGCGGTCCGGCGCTCGTGCACGCGACCGTGATTCGTCCGTACTCGCATTCGCACTCGGACGATGAGAAGGCGTACAAGACGCCGGCGGAACGCGCCTCGGAAGCGGCGCGCGATCCGATCACGACGTTCGCGGTCGTTCCTGGTCGACACACGAGATCGTGACCGAGGCGCAGCTGGTCGAGATCGCGGCCGACGTGGATCGCGAGATCAACGAGGCCGCCGACGCGGCCGTGCGCGCGCCCAAGCCCGAACGGAACACGGTCGGCCTGTACGTGTACTCGCCGGACGTCGATCCCACAGGCTCGTCGTTCGATCGCCAGGCGTCGCCGGACGGCAATCCCGACACGATGGTGGCGGCGATCAACCGGACGCTCAAGGACGAGATGGCCTCGAACCCGCACATCGTGGTGTTCGGCGAGGACGTCGCGGACGCCACGCACGAGGCCAACCTCGCCGAAGTGCCGGGCAAGGGCGGCGTCTTCAAGGTGACGCTGGGACTGCAGCGCGCCTTCGGATCCGACCGCGTCTTCAACTCGACGCTCGCCGAGGCGGCCATCGTCGGCCGCGCGTGCGGCATGGGCACGCGCGGGCTCAAGCCGGTCGTCGAGATCCAGTTCTTCGACTACATCTGGCCCGCGATGATGCAGCTTCGCGACGAAGTGTCGATGCTGCGGTACCGCTCGAACAACATGTTCTCGTGCCCGATGGTCATTCGCGTCGCGATTGGCGGCTACCTGCGGGGCGGCGGGCTGTACCACAGCCAGTCCGGCGAGAGCATCTTCGCGCACTGCCCGGGCTTGCGCGTCGTCTACCCGTCAACGGCCGAGGATGCCGCCGGACTTCTACGCACGTCGATCCGCTGCGAAGATCCGGTGCTGTTCCTCGAGCACAAGCACCTGTATCGCCAGACCTACAACAAGAGCGCGTATCCGGGCGCCAACTTCACGATTCCGTTCGGCCGCGCGGCGGTCCGCAGGCCCGGCACGGATGTCGTCGTCGTCACCTGGGGCGCGATGGTGCAGCGCTCGCTCCTGGCGGCGCAGCAGGCGGAGAAGGACGGCGTCAGCGCGATGGTCGTGGACCTGCGGACGATCGCGCCGTTCGACTGGAACGCGATTGCGGCCGCCGTCCGCGCCACCAACCGCATCGTCATCGCGCACGAAGATCAGCTGACGTGCGGGTTCGGCGCGGAACTGGCTGCGCGGGTCGCCGGCAATCTGTTCGACTACCTCGACGCCCCGGTCCGGCGCGTCGGCGCCATGGACGTTCCGGTGGCCTACCATCCGGATCTCGAGGATGCGATCCTTCCAGGGTCTGCGGACGTCCTCGAAGCCATTCTGGAAACCGCGCGCTACTGAGCCGGACAGTGGCCCCCACCTGCTGGTGCGGCGTTGCTCTGGTCCTGACCGCCGCGGCAGCCTCGGTGTCCGCGCGACAGACGAGCGTCGCCACCACGACGCGATCGATCTTCGCAGCCGTGACAGACGACGCCGGCCGGCCGGTCATGAACATGTCCGCCGCGGATTTCATCGTCAGGGAGAACGGCAGCATCCGATCGATTGAAGTCCAGCCAGCCACAGAGCCCCTTCGCGTAGCGCTGATCGTCTCCCACCAGCAGAGCCTGACCGGGCGCCTGCTGCCAGGCGCGCGTGCCCTCTGCGAAGCCCTAAACGGTCGCGCTGAGATTTCGGTCATCGCGGTGATGGGAAACGGCGAGACATTCAGTGATTTTTCGGATCACGTCGAGGACTGTCGCGCCGCCCTCGACCGGCTCGCCGACCAGCAACGTCTGGGCAGCCACGGCAATCCCGAGCTGGTCGAGGCCGTCCTGAAGGCGTCCTCGACGATTCGGCGCGAGGGACGACGGCCGGCCATCGTCGTGCTCCGCGGGGGCGCCGAACGGCCGACGCCGCTCTACGGAGAGCGCGTGCAGAACGCGCTCCGCGAGAGCGGCGCCGTCATTTACGTGGCCTCGACACCCCGCGCGGCCAGGCAGGTGACGTCGCCGCTCGGCCTGGCGATGTCGCAGATTATCGATGGGGCGCACGAAAGTGGCGGACGGCATCTCCGGATGTCGACGGGCGACCCGGCGGCTGCCACACGGCAGATCGCGTCAGAGCTCACCAATAGCTACGAGATTCGCTACGCCGCGGCGGCCGACGTGAGGACTGGCGCGAAGATTTCCGTGTCGTCGAACCGATCGGGGGTCAGGATCCTCGCGCCGACACGGATCGCGCGCTGAGAGACGTCGTTCCTCACATGAGACCCTGATGAGGCGGCGCACGAATCTCGTCGGACCCGCGATGCTGGCCTTGTGCATCGCCGCCGTGGCAATCACCGCGCAGCAGCTTGCTACCCGAGCGCAAGAGCGTCCGCCCCAGGTCTTCAGAACGGAAGCGAACCTCGTCTACGTCGATGTCTATCCGCGGCGCGAGGACCGGTTCGTGGAGGGCCTGACGGCGCAGGACTTTCAGGTGTTCGAGGACAGCAAGCCGCAGGCCGTCCAGACGTTCGAGTTGATCAGTTTCACGTCGAGCCCGGTCGATTCGGATCGGAGAGACCCGACTTCGGTCGCCGACAGCGAACGTCAGGCGGCCGATCCTCGAAATCGGCTGTTTGTCGTCTACCTCGATCGGTTCCACACGACGCGGGCCGGTTCACGCGACTCGCGTCAGCCGCTGGTGGATTTCCTCAACCGAACGATTGGGGCCTCCGATCTGTTTGCGGTGGTGACGCCGGAAACACCGATCAGCGGGCTGACGTTTGCCCGTCGGACCGACACGATCGAGGGGGAGCTCGCGAAGTACTGGGACTGGGGCGAGCGCGACCAGATGCTCACTCCTCGGACGCCGGCCGAAGATCACCTCGTCAGCTGTGCGCTCGAGGTCTTTGCCAGGGACGCCGTCAGAACGTGGACGCGATTCACCGACGCTTCCGCGAGCAACTGATGTACAACAGCCTCGACGCGCTGATCCGCCGGCTTCGGGACATTCGCGACGAGCGGACGAACCTGGTCCTGGTCTCGGAAGGCTGGGCGCCCGAAGGCGAGCGGGCGGACCTGGCGCAGTTTCCTGACCTCGGGCTGCCGCCGATCCCAACGATTGGCGTCAGCCGCGGGGGAAAAATCATGCGCGGCAACCCTCAGACCGGGAATCCTGACCAGGCGGGCTGCCGACGAGACGTCGGCGCATCTTGCGCGATGCCAACTTCATCCAGCGATTCAGCGACCTCGTCCGTCGGCCGAACGTGCGAACGTCACGTTCTATCCGGTTGACGTCGGCGGTCTGCACGGCGACTTGCGCACGACCGAGACGTTCCGCACACTGGCCGGCGCCACCGACGGCTACGCCGCAGTGAACAGCAACGATATCGCGGCGGCTTTCCGGCATGTCGCCGATCGACTCTCGTCCTACTACCTCCTCGGCTACTACTCGACGAACACCGTGAACGACGGCAAGTTCCGGAAGATCGAGGTGAAAGTCGCACGGCCCGGGGTCTCGGTCGCGGCGCGCCGCGGCTATCTTGCGCCACCGTCCGGACGCCGTCGTCGCCGCGGCAAATGCCGACCGCGGCAGCGACCGCTGGTCCGGCCGTGCCCGACGACGTCGCGGGCGCGCTCGGGCACCTGGCGCGTCTCGGGTCGGACCAGGAAGTGTTCGCGTCAGCTGTCGTTCGATCGGGGTGCACTCGACGTCGTCGCCGACCTCGCGGAGCGCGAGATTCGATCGAGGGCGATGGGCGAAAGGCGCCACGCGTCGAAGCGACCGTCACCGACGCTGCCGGCGCCACGACGACCGGCCAGGCTGCCGATTGAACCGGGCCGCCGCGCGGCGCATCGTTCGCGTGCCGTTGCTGCCGGCGATCCGAGGGGTCCCTGGCAGGTTCGCGTTCGCGTGACGGACGCGGCGGGATCCGTCGAGACCCGCATCGACGCCGACGCGACGCCGGCCGGACAGCCTCGGACCGCCAGTCGTGCTCCGAGGCGCCGGACCGGCTCGCGCCGCGATGCAGCCGGTCGCTCAGCTAGCGTTCCGGCGCAACGAGCGGCTCCGCGTTCAATGGCCGATGACTCGAGTCGCCGCCAGCCGACGGCGCAGATCCTCGACCGTCGCGGACAGCCCCTGGGATCACCCTTACCCGCCGCGGAGGGTGTCAGCGACGGCGAGCGCATCGTGATGTTCGACCTGATGCTGGGCAGCCTGGCCGCCGGCGACTACGTCATCCAGCTCAGCGCCGGTCAGGGCGACGCGGCCGAGCGACATCTGGTGCCGTTCAGGCTCGCGCGCTGAGTCAGCGCGATCGCTTCCAGATGCGCGAGACTGTTGAGTTCAGAGTCGTTGAAGAGTTCGCGTCCCTACTGTTCGGCCCCGATGAAGGTGAGCGCCTCGGCGACTCGGTCCGCAAGGTGGTGCTGCCAACCGACGACCCGCGATATCAGCAAGTCGGACACCTGCGGGAGCAAATCGATCGAGAGCTAGACAAGTCTTTCTTTCTCGGTTGGAACATCAGGCGTGACAGCGCGGACAATTGTTGTCTCCGGCCACGATGTGACGATGCCACCCGCACTGCTGCAGTGTCGGAGGACGGCGAACGACACCGCTTTTCCTTTCTCGTCGACGGATGCCACGCCGAGGGACTTCGCGCGAACGATAGCTGGCGAACGGGTCCTGTCAGCGCGCGCCAAAGCTGTGTTCGAAGGCATCGGTGTCACTGGCGTGACATTCGCGCCCGTTCGCTATCAACGCCTAAGCCCGGAACCCGAACTGTGGTGCGAGTTGGCGGTCACCGGACTGGCCGAAATCTGTACGTCCGTGCGTTGGCGTCCGTAGAGGTCTTCTTCGGCCTGAACTCATTCTCCTTTCGATCTCCCCGCAGGTTCGACGGGCTGTCGTGAACTCGGCCTCAAGGGATGGCGATTCGAGATCGTCCATCTCGTCTGCAATCGTGCGGGCCTGAAAGTCCGCACCTCTACCGACGCCTCAAGCCCCAGCACTCAAGTCCCAAGCCATCGTTTCGGGTCAGTCCCACTTCGTAAGCGCGCACAGACCCCGACGCGCTAGAACCGATACTCCGCCGCGATCGGATATCGCCGCCCCACGCCGAACGCCTTGGACGAGATCTTGATGCCGGGCGCCGCCTGACGGCGCTTGTATTCGCTGCCGTCGATGCGGCGGATGACGTCGGCGACCACACTCGGATCGAACCCGAGCTTTGCGATGGCCGCGGCATCCAGATGGCGTTCGACGTACGCCGCCATGATCGGATCGAGCATCTCGTACGGCGGCAGGGAGTCGCTGTCCTTCTGGTCCGGCCTGAGCTCGGCGCTCGGCGGCTTCGTGAGCGTCGACTCCGGGATGATTGTCCGCTTGCGGTTGACGTAGCGCGCGAGCCGGTACACGAGCAGTCTTCGGGACGTCGCTGATGAGCGCCAGGCCGCCGCACATGTCGCCGTAAAGCGTGCAGTAGCCGACCGCCAGCTCCGACTTGTTGCCGGTCGAGAGCAGGATGGCGCCGCGGCGGTTCGAGAGCGCCATCAGCACCGCGCCTCGCACGCGCGCCTGGACGTTCTCTTCGGTCGCGTCCGAGCGGACCGCCGCCGAGCACCGGCGCCAGCACGTCGAGATAGGACTGGAACACCGTGTCGATCGGAATGACCTCGTAACCGATGCCGAGCGCGCGCGCGAGCGCTTCCGCGTCAGTCACGCTGTGATCGGACGAATACCGCGTGGGCATGGCCACACCGAGCACGTTGGCCGGCCCGAGCGCCTCGGCCGCGAGCGCGGCCGTCAGCGCGGAGTCCACGCCACCCGACAGTCCGATGACGGCGCTCGAGAAACCGCATTTTCGCGTGTAGTCGCGGAGGCCCAGCACGAGCGCGCGGATACGCCGACTCCTCGTCCGAGCCGGCCACGGGTCGCAGAATCGGCAGCGGCTCTCGGCGCTCCCGGCAACGGCACGTCGATCGTGATGACGTCCTCCTCGAACTCGGCGCCGCGCAGAATCGTCGAGCCGTCAGGGGCGATGCCGATCGAATGGCCGTCGAACACCAGCTCGTCGTTGCCGCCGACCTGGTTGACGTAGAAGAAGTAGCGGCCGTGCTTGACTGCCTCCTGCGTCACGAGGCGCCGCCGGACGTCCGGCACTTATCGAGCGTGAACGGACTGGCCGAGATGTTGATGAGGACGTCGGCGCCCGGCCGCGGCGACCTCGCAGACCGGATCGCGGTGGTATCGCGGCTTCGGCCAGACGTCCTTGTCGTTCCAGACGTCCTCGCAAATCGTGACGCCGAGGCGAACGTCCCCGCACGGCATCGGCGAGACGTCGCGCGCGGGCTCGAAGTACCGATCCTCGTCGAAGACGTCGTAGGTCGGAAGCAGCGACTTGTAGCGTCGCTCCACCACGCGACCCGATCGGCAGAGCGCCGCGGCGTTGAGCAGCGGCTTGCCCTGGCTCGACGGATTCCGGTCGACGAACCCGACAAGAATGGCGAGCCGGCCCGTCGACAGACGCGCGACGCGCTCGAGCATGTCAAGATTGCGATCGACGAAGGCCGGGTGCGTCAGCAGGTCCCGCGGTGGATAGCCGGTCGTGGCCATCTCCGAGAACACGACGAGCTCGGACGATTCCGCCTCGGCCCGGGCCACGGCGGTGCGGATTCGCTCGAAGTTGGCGTCGAAGGCGCCGACCGTCAGGTTGAGCTGGGCGGCCGTCAGGCGCATGTCGCGATGATATCTGATACCAAAATCCTCACGTGGGGCGCGGTGCTGGCGCTTGCCGTCACGACAACGGGATTTGCCCGGCCCGCGGCGGACGTGCTGCAGGCGGTGACCGCGGCGCCGGCGCACGTCGTGACCAAGTTCGATGACGACGCCGCGTTTGCCGTCACCCGCGACGGCGAGTACGTCGTCCTCGATCGCCGTGGCCACGGGGTCTACGTCTTCGACGCGGCTGGCGCGAAGGTGCGACGCATCGTGTCCGCGGGGACCGGGCCGGGCGAACTGTTCCAGCCGCTCGCGCTGGCGCTGAACGCCGACGATCTCATTGCCGTCGCAGACTCGCCGAACGGGTTCGACCGGGTCCAGTACTTCGCCTCGAACGGGATGCGGGTCGGAGGTTTCTACCTGCCGCTCGCGCCTCAGCCGCGGTTGACGGCGGCGAACCTGCTGCTCGCGAGCGGCGGCTCGCTCGTCTTCTCGGGCTCCACCTTCGTGGTCAATCGGCCGGAGTGGGGTGCGCTCGTTGACCGAGCATGACGTCATCAGGCCGAGTCATCCGTCAGATGGGCAATCTGCGGCAGGTCGGGCCCAGCGCCGGATCGTGACCTCGATATCGCGATGAGCATCGGCATCCCGCTCGGCACGCGCGACGGCGGATTTCTGTTCGTCTTTCAGACCGGCGTGCCGATGTTCCGCGAAGTACAGTCGCGACGGCCGAATCGAGTTCGAGCGCCACATCCAGGGACCGGAGCTCGACGCTCGCGTGCTGGCGCTCCCAACCGTCTGGCCACCTCGCGCGGCGGGCTCCAAGCCCGTGGTTCCGCCGATGGTGCGCGCGGCCGCGCTGGACCGGGACGGCCGGCTGTGGATCTCGCTCACCGTCCCTTACACATATGTCTACGACCAGGCTGGCGAGAAGGCCCGGACCCTGCAGTTCCGCGGCGCCAGTGTGCTTTCGCCGTCGAGTCTCGTATTTCACCAGCAAAGGGCCGTCTGCTCGTTGCTCCAGGCGGGTATGAGTTCGAGGTGAACTGACGCTCGCCGGTATACTGGTGAGATGCTATTGGACCAAGTGAGCCCACTGACGATCGCCAATCCCCTGATTCGCAACGTCGCCATCGTCGCCCACGTCGACCACGGCAAGACCACGCTGGTCGACGCGCTGCTGCAGCAGAGCGGCATCTTCCGCGCCAACGAGCGCGTGGCCGAGCGCGTGATGGACTCGAACGAGCTCGAGCGCGAGCGCGGCATCACGATTCTGGCGAAGAACACGGCCGTCCACTACGACGGCCACCTCATCAACATCGTCGACACGCCGGGCCACGCGGACTTCGGCGGCGAGGTCGAGCGCACGCTCTCGATGGTCGACGGCGTCATGCTGCTCGTGGACGCCTCCGAAGGGCCGCTGCCGCAGACGCGATTCGTGCTGCGCAAGGCGCTCGAGCGGCGCCTGATCCCGATCGTCGTCATCAACAAGATCGACCGCGGCGACGCGCGACCGCAGGCCGTGCTCGACGAGATCTACGACCTGTTCATCGATCTCGACGCCACCGAGGATCAGCTCGATTTCCCCGTGCTCTACACGAACGCCCGCGAGGGCACGGCCACACGCGATCTCGCGACGCCGGGCGTGGACCTCCGCCCGCTGTTCGACGCGGTCATCGCGCACCTGCCGCCGCCGCACGGGATCGCCGGACGCCCCGCTCCAGGCGCTCGTCGCGAACCTCGATTCGAGCGACTACCTCGGCCGCCTCGCGATCGGCCGGATCTTCAACGGCCGCGTGAAGGTGGGCGACCCGATTGGCGTCTGCAAGCTCGACGGCACCGTCGAGACGACGCGTGTCACGAAGCTCTTCACGTTCGAGGGGCTGAAGCGGGTGGACGTCACCGAGGCGGCGGCCGGCGACATCATCTGCCTCGCCGGCATCGAGAACATCATGATCGGCGAGACGATCGCCGATGCCGAACATCCCGAGCCCGTCGCCCACATCGCCGTGGACGAGCCGACGGTGTCGATGATCTTCGGCGTCAACACGTCGCCGTTCGCCGGCCGTGACGGCAGGTTCGTCACGTCGCGCCAGATCAAGGACCGGCTGGATCGCGAGCTGCTCGGCAACGTCTCCATCCGCGTCGAGCCGACCGACAGTCCCGGAGCAGATGAAGGTCATCGGCCGCGGCGAACTGCAGCTCTCGATCCTCATCGAGATGATGCGGCGCGAAGGCTACGAGCTGCAGGTCTCGCGGCCGGAGATCGTCACCAAGGAGATCGACGGCCAGCGCGTCGAGCCGGTCGAGGACCTCGTCATCGACGTCGCCGAGGATTTTCAGGGCATCGTCATTGCGGAAGTCGGCCAGCGCCGCGGCTCGATGACGAAGATGGTCAACCACGGCAGCGGGCGCATCCGCCTCGAGTTCCGGATTCCGGCCCGCGGGCTGATTGGGTTCCGGTCGCAGTTCCTCACCGAGACGCGCGGCACCGGCCTCATGCACCACCTGTTTCACGGCTGGGAGCCGTGGCACGGCCCGATCCCCTCGCGCGCCAACGGCGCGCTCGTCTCCGACCGGCCGGGCAAGGCGACCGCCTACGCGATCGCCAACCTGCAGGAGCGCGGCGAGATGTTCATCGACCCGGCCGTGGAGTCTACGAGGGCATGATCGTCGGCGAGAACGCGCGGCCGAACGACCTCGACGTCAACATCACGAAAGAAAAGAAGCAGACCAACATGCGCGCGTCCACGGCCGACGAAGCGATCCGCCTCATTCCGCCGCGCAAGATGGGCCTCGAGCAGGCCATCGAGTTCATCAACGACGATGAACTGGTCGAGGTGACGCCGAACTCCATCCGGCTGCGCAAGAAGATCCTGGCCGCGAACATGCGGCCGAAGCGCGCCGCGGACTAAAGAAAAGGAGTCGGACGCTTTTTACGTGTACCGTAAAAAGCGTCCCGACCCCTTGTCCATGCGCCGGCCGCTCCTGACCGCCCTCATCGTCGTCCTCATCGCCGCCGCCGGCTACGCGACGGCGCGCGTCAAGCGCGACTTCTGGGACTTCGAGGTCTACCGCACAGGCCGGCGCGCGCGTGATCGCCGCCGAGCCGCTCTACCGCCCGGACGACGGGCACTATCAGTTCAAGTACTGGCCGGCTTCGCGTTGGCGATGGTCCCGTTCGGCGCGATGCCGCTGGAAGCCGGCAAGGTCATCTGGTACGCGCTGACGGTGGCGCTCATCGCCGTGTTCATCCGGCAGTCGATTCGTGCGCTGCCGGATCGCCGATCGTCAGTGCCGCTTCCTCACGTGGTGGACGCTCCTCGTCACCGGCAAGTTCCTCGTCAAGGAACTGGTCAACGGACAGACGAACGTCCTGCTCGGCGTGCTCGTCCTCCTCGCGCTCGCCGCCGCCGAACAGGGGCGTCTCCGTGCCGGGCGTCCTCGTGGCTGCTGCGGCGTTCGTGAAGCCGTATGCCCTGCTCTTCCTTCCCTGGCTGGCCGCGGCCCAGGGACTCGCCGCGGCCGGCGTGGCGCTCGCGGCGCTCGTGGCCGGCTGGATCGCGCCTGCCGTCGTCTACGGCTGGCACGGCAATCTGGCGCTCCTCGCAGACTGGTACCGGACGGTCGTCGGAGACGACGTCCGCCAACCTGCTCTTCCCCGAGAACATCTCGTTTGCGGCGATGTGGGCCAAGTGGATTGGCGTGGGTCCGGCGGCGACCGGCCTGGCTGCCGCCACGGCCATCGCCGGCCTGGCCGTCGCCGTCGTTCTCTGGGTTCGACGGGGCCGAGTCAGTCGGCCCGGATACCTCGAAGTCGGCTACCTGCTCCTCCTCGTCCCGCTGATCTCGCCGCAGGGCTGGGACTACGTGCTGCTCGTCGCCACGCCGGCGATCGTCTGCCTCGTCGATCGATTTCGCGGAAGTCCGAGGGGATGGCAGGTCGCAACGGCCTCCGGTTTCTTGCTGACGAGCTTCACGATCTACGACCTGCTGGGCCGGACGTTCTATCTGTCGCTCATGTCGCTGTCGGTCGATCACGGTCGGCGGCGCTCCTTCTGGCGGCGAGTCTGGTACGTCTGCGACTGACTGCCGCGGCGTGAACAAACCAAAGACACCGGGTTTCGTTGCATAGCGCGGCAGGAAACCCGGTGTCCTAGAATCACTGACGTGCCCAGCTGGTTCCGGCCGCTCCTCTGGCCCCTGATCTTCCTCGCCATCGCGGCCTTCATCTATCAGTCGCGCATCGCGCGCGAGATGGCCGACTTCGACGTGTACCGGACGGCGGCCAACCGCGCGCTCGCGGGCGAGCCGCTCTATCGCGCCGAGGACGGTCACTTCAGGTTCAAGTACCTGCCGGCGTTCGCGCTCGCCATGGCGCCGTTCGCGCTCGTGGACCGTGAAGCGGCGAAAGTGATCTGGTTCGCGTTGTCAGCGGGCCTGCTGACCGCGTTCGTGCGCTGGTCCGTGCGCGCGCTCCCCGAGCGGCGTCGATCGGAGCGGGTGCTGCTCTGGCTCACCGTCCTCTTCATGGCGAAGTTCTACGCCCACGAGCTGACGCTGGGTCAGACGAACATCCTGCTCGGGGTGTTGCTCGTCGGATCGCTGCTCGCCGTGCAGGTCGATCAGCCGTACCTCGCGGGCGTGCTGATTGGCGTGGCGGCGTTCATCAAGCCCTACGCGCTGCTGCTGCTGCCCTGGCTCGGTTTCACCTACGGCGCCGGCGCGGCCCTGTGCGCGGTGTCGCGTCCTCGTCGCGGGTCTCGTGCTGCCGGCCCTCGTCTACGGCTGGTCGGGGAACGTCGATCAGCTGGTGGGCTGGTTCACCACCGTCACCGGCACCACCGAGGGGACGCTCCTCGGCGCGGACAACGTCTCGCTGGCGGCGATGTGGGCCAAGTGGATCGGCATCGGCGCGCCGGCCACGGCGCTGGCCACGGTCACGACCGGCGCGGCGCTCGGGCTGGTCGCGACGGTCTGGGTGCGGCGCCGCGAGATCGCCAACCCCGACTATCTCGAGTTCGCGCTCCTGCTGCTCCTGATTCCGCTGCTATCCCCGCAGGGCTGGGACTACGTCCTGCTGCTCGGCACGCCGGCGGTGGTCTGCCTGCTCGATCGGTGGTCCGATGTCAGCCGCGAGTGGAAAGTCGCGCACCGCGGTGTCGCTCGTGCTGATGGGACTGACGATCTTCGACGTGATGGGCCGCACGCTCTACGCGCGCTTCATGGCGATGTCGATCGTCAGCGTCGCGGCGCTCGGCGCGGCCGTGGCGTTGAGTCACTTGCGGTGGAAAGCGTTGGGGTAGCACCTGAGAAGTTTGAAGTGCAGAAGTAAGAAGTGAGAAAGGTCTCACGAGCCGGATCACGCGCCCAGTTGCTTCTGACTTCTAACTTCTCACTTCGAACTTGATCTCACTCCGGCGCTCTGGAACCTTGTCAACACGACTCCCCCCAGCACCGCCGCCACGCCCACGAGCTTCGATCCCGTGATCGGCTCTCCGAGAAAGATCGCGGCCGTGATCATCGCGACGAGCGGGACGGCGTTGGAGTAGATCGACGTCCGCGCCGGACCGAGCTTCTGCACGGCCGTGTACCAGACGAGGAACGCGAAATTCAGCGCGAACAGGCCCGAGGGAAACAGCAGGAGCCAGACCGTCGCGCTGACGCCGGACCAGTCCACCCTGAAGAGCTGTCGGAATGGCCAGCAGCGCATACGGCACGGTCCCGATCGCCATCGTCATGCCCGTGACGAACAGCGGCGAGTGGCGGGACATGAGCCGGCCGCCGCCGATCGTGTAGATCGACCAGCAGGCGACGGCGCACGAGCATGAGCAGGTCGCCAGACAACGTGCCGCCGCCCGTCGCGGCGCCGTGACCGACGACGAAGTAGATGCCGGCGGTGGACAGCACCGCGCCGAGCCAGTGCAGCCGCCCGACGCGCTCGTGCCCGATCGCGGCGGTCATGATGGCCACGGCGACCGGAGACGCGCCGAAGATCAGCGCCGCGTTCGACGCGCTCGTGCGCGCGAGCCCGCCGGCGAAGAAGAGCTGATACAGGCAGTGCCCGACCAGGCCGAGCCACAGCGAGATCCCAGCGATCGCGCGACGTCAGCGCGTGAGGCGTGTAGAAGACGGACGAGGGCCCGGCCGCGGAACGGCCGGCCTGCCGCCTGGCGAACCAGATGGCGGCGAGAAAGACCGCGGACGAGAATGCCATCCGCAGCGTGTTGAACGCGGCGGGCGGGATTTCCTCGAACGCGCGCTTGAGGAGGCTGTAGTTCGCGCCCCAGGCGATGACCATCAGGACCAGCAGTCCGTCCATCGGCGACAGCCCGGAAGGCTGAGACCGAGGAGACGGACCGCTCATGACGGCATGCCTGGCGCGAGAGCGGTCAGTGGCGTGTGGTATCGAGCTGGCGCAGGCTGTCTTCGATCAGGGCGCGGTTGTCTTCGGCCGAGACGTTGCGGTGCAGGATCTTCGACGCGATCGCCACCGAGAGCTCGACCGCTTCGCGGCGAACCTGCTCGATGGCGCGTGTGGTCTCGAGCTGGATCTCGCGTTCGGCCTTCTTGAGAATCCCCGCGGCCTCGGCCGAGGCCTTCTGGCGCAGCTCCTCGCCCAGCCGATCGGCCGCGGCGCGGCTCCGCGTCACGATGGCCTCCCCTTCGACGCGCGCGTCCGCGAGGATCTTCGCGGCGTCCTGCTGCACGCGTTCGAGGTCGGCTCGGGCCTTCTCCGAGTCGTCGATCGCTCTCGCGATCAGCTTCTCGCGGCGCTCGAGCGCCGCCAGGAGCGGGCGCCAGGCGAACTTCGCCAGAAGCGCCACGAGCACCAGGAACGTGACGATCGTCCAGATGAACAGGCCGGGATCCGGCGTAACCAGCGGGTTGTTCACGAACGCGATCCTTTCTGACGACTACGACGCGCTCTTCAGGACGATGAGCAGACAGAAGACTTCCGCGAGAATCGCGACGCCTTCGAGCAGGAACAACGGCAGGTTGGTCGCACCGCTGATCTGTCCGGCCGCGCTCGGCTGCCGTGCGACGCCCTCGGCCACGCCGGCCGCGAGCTTGCCAATGCCCAATCCGGCGCCGATGACGACCAGTCCGAGACCGATCCCGGCTCCCGCGAACGCTAGACTCAGTTCCCCCATGTGTGCGGCTCCCTCCAGAAACGAACGTTAGTGATGCGCGTGAATGGCCATGCCAATGAACACGGCCGACAACAAGGTGAAGACGTAGGCCTGAACCAGCACGACGATCAGCTCCAGCCCGAGGATGCCCGACGTTCAGCGGCACCGAGAACACCAGGCCGACGCCGACGCCAGCCCGCCGCACCCAATCCCGCGGCGGCAATGAACACGATCGACATGATCGCCAGAAGGGCGATGTGACCGCCCGTCATGTTGGCCGCAAGTCGAGCCATCAGCGCGAAGGGCCGAACGAACATGCCCATGATTTCCAAGGGGATGAGCAGCGGGTAGATCGCCTTCGGGACGCCACTCGGAACCAGATTGGCCCAATGGCCGATGAAGCCGTGCGCCCTGCATGCCGGCGACGATGATCGCGAAAAAGCTGATCACGGCCAGCCCCGCGGTCACGTTGGCATTTCCTGTCGCGGTCGAGCTGCCGTGGACGACGCGCGTCAGGAACGAATGCTCGTCGCCATGCAGCACGTAGTGGTTGATCAGTCCGAGCACATCGAAGATCGGGATGAGGCCGATGACGTTCGCCGACAGAATGAAGACGAAGAACGTGAGCAGCAGCGGCGTCCAGATGGGCGTCCACTTCTCGCCGAGGTTCGGACGCGCGACGCCGTCGCGAATGAACTCCACGCCAATCTCGAGCACGTTCATCGCGCCGGTCGGCACGAGGCGCGGCTGTCGAACGTAGCGACGCACCATCGCCGTGATGACGACGAACACGATCGCCGCCACGATCCAGAGCATGAAGACGTGCTTGCTCACCGACAGATCGATGCCGAACATCGGCGGCAAATGGATCAACGGGTGATCGGGCGGGCTGTTCGCGACGTGGCCAATGATGTCGAGCCCTTCGGCCGCGGGCGGTGTGGGGGGATGTGTTGGATCCTGCATCGAGCGGTGTCGGTCCTCGTTCTTAGTGAGTCCTTCGCCGGGCCCCTATTATGTCAGGCGGGCGATGAGCCGCCGCAAGAGCAGGGCCTCGACCGCATAGAGCGAAATGAACGAGGCCGCAAACGTGAGGGTAAACGCGGTCCAGTCCACCTTGGCCAGCCGAACCACGGCGATGACGTAGAGCGCGAAGAGGGCCATCTTCACGACGAAGCCCGTCATCAGCAGCGAGGTCAACGCCCCGGGATTCTGGCGGGTGACCCGTTCGACGAGCAGCCACGTGCCGGCGACCGCCGCAAACGGGCCGAACATCCCGAAGAACACCGACGAGGCATGAGCCGGGCTGATCATCACGACGGCCAGCCAGATCGCCACGCACGCGGCCGCCATTCCCATCACTGCCATCATGGTCGCCGCCAGACTGCTCTCGCCAACTGATAGAACCCCACCACGATTCCGAGCATCAGCCCGCCCACGAGGCACCAGGGTTCGGTGCCGAACCAGCGGTCGCACCCGTAGCCGAGTCCCTCCAAAAAGGAGAATAGCGCCTATGAGCGAGTAGCTGGCTGCGGCGGCCGGCCCGGCACGCTGGACGCTGGTCTGCAGCGTCTTGAGCGAGCGACCCAGCGAGCGAGCGCGATCGTTACCCTGCATAACGGGCTCGCGTCGAGCACTAGAGCCGTACACGTATACCACACTTGATGCGATGCCCTCCACCGCACACCACATCCAGTAGTGGGCCGGTGTGCCGGGTGCGCGAGTCGGTATACTCGCACAGCAGGCCCTGCCAGCGAGCGAGTTCACTATGGCATTTCTGTCTCGTCGCACGCTTCCGTATACGACCGCGATCGCCATGCTGGCCTTCGGTGCGGCGCTCGCCGCGCAACGCGATATCGCACAGCGTCACGTTTACGTTGGCGTCACCGACGCGAAGGGCGCGGCGGTCACGACGCTCACCCCGGCCGACCTCGTCGTGCGCGAGGATGACATCGCGCGTGAGATCGTGCGCGTCGGCGCGGCGCCGCCGCCGACACACTTGGCCCTGCTCGTGGACAACACCGCGGAGCTGCAAAAGCTCTTGACCGAGCTCCGCGGCAGCCTCACCGCCGTGGCGCAGCAGATGCACCAGCTTCCGTCGCCGCCGGCGATGATGTTGACCTCCTTCGCGGAGCGCCCCACGCGCCTCGTCGATTTCACGACGAGCGACATCGCGATTGAGAACGGCGTGAAGAAGCTCTTCCCGCGCCCGGGCGGCGGATTCGTATTTCCTCGACGCCATCGTGGAGACGACCGAGGCCTTTCGCCGCGCCAAGGCGGAGCGGCCGGTGATTCTGGCGTTCGTCATGGACTCGAGCCCGGAGTTCAGCGATCGCATTCACCGCAACATCGAGGAAGCGCTCGATCGCGCGAAGACGTCCCTCTGGACGATCCAGCTCCAGCACACGCCGGCCGGCCCCGGAAACGCGGCGGCCCGTGAACGCGAGACGCGTCATCGGCGACGTGACCACCTGGAGCGGCGGCATGAACAAGTCCGTGCTGTCGGCTCAGAGCGTGCCGGGAGCATTCACCGAGGTCGCCAACGCCATCCTCGGGCGCGTGGACGTCACCTACGGGCGGCCCGCGTCACTCGTTCCCCCGAAGCGACTCAGCGTCGAAGCGCGCGACAAGTCGCTGAAACTGTCCGCACCGCGCTGGACGACCGAATGACCGCACGGTCGCTCGGCGTCTCGGTGTTGCTGGCGGGCGCCACCGCGTCGGGCGCGTCCGCGCAGGTCTTCCGCTCGGGCATCGACACCGTGATGCTGGCGGTCTCGGTGGCCGACGCCAAGGGCCGCCCGACGTCCACGCTCGACCGCGGAGAATTCGAGGTCTTCGAGGACGGCGTCCTGCAGGACATCTCCGTCTTCGCCCGCGATCCGCAGCCGATCGCGCTCTCGCTCCTGCTCGACTCCAGCACCAGCATGGAAGACCGGCTGACCATCGCGCAGGAAGCGGCGATCGGATTCGCGCGGCGGCTGGGCGCGCGCGACGTCGCGCAGATCATCGACTTCAACAGCGACACCCGGATCCGCCAGACGTTCACGAACGACGTGACGGCGCTCGAGGCCGCGATTCGGCGCATTCGCGCCGGCGGATCGACGTCGCTCTACAAGGCGCTCTACATCGCGATGTCGGAGCTGACGCGCGTCGGCGCCGAAATGCCGGACGGCATCCGCCGCCAGGCCATCGTCGTGCTCTCGGACGGCGAAGACACGACCAGCCTGAAGAACTACGACGACGTCGCGGACCTGGCCAAGCGATCCGATGTGACGATCTACGCGATCGGCCTGCGCGAGAGGGCACCGGACGAGCCTCGCAAGTTCAACCAGGCCGACTTCGTGTTGCGGACGCTCTCGCAGGTCACCGGCGGCCGGGTCTTCTTCGTGGACGATGCCCGTCAGCTGCCGGCGATCTACACGCAGATTGCCGACGAGCTGGCGAACCAGTTCGTCATCGGCTACAACCCCAAGAACCCCAAGCGCGATGGCGCGTGGCGACAGGTCAACGTGCGTGTGAGCCGCCCCGAAACGATCGCGCGCACCAGGGCCGGGCTACTTCGGTCCCTCCAACCGCCGGTGACGCCGCACACTGGACGTGTCTTCATCATTGGCGCCGGCCCGGGCGATCCCGGGCTCATCACCGTACGCGGCGTCCGGCTGCTCGCGGAGGCCGACGTCGTCGTCTACGACCGCGCCACCGAAGCGTCGCTCCGATGGGCCCGGCCCGATGCCGAGCGCATCGCCGCGGGCGCGCCGGCCGAACGGGAGCTCGCGCAGGACGCGATCTCGATGCTCGTCGCCGAGAAGGCCCGCGAGGGCCATGTCGTCGCCCGGCTCAAGTGGGGCGATCCGTTCGTGTTCGACAGCGGCGCGAAGGAAGCGCTGTTCCTGCACGAGCAGGGCGTCCCGTTCGAGGTCGTCCCGGGCATTCCGGCCGCGATCGGCGCGACGGCCTACGCCGGCATCCCGCTCACCTACCCGGAGCGGGCGACGCCCTCGTGCTCGTGCGCGGGCACGAGGACGAAGCCGGGCGCGTGCCGGACGTCGACTGGGAGGCGCTGGCGCGCCTCGACGGGCACCTTGGTCTGCTACGCGGCGGGCCGGCTTGTGCCGGCGATCCTGCAGCAACTCGTCGAGCACGGCGTCGCCAGCCGACAGCCCGGCGGCGCTCGTGTTCAACGGCACCGAGCCGACGCAGCGCACGGTCACCGGCACGATCGCGGAGCTTGCTCGACACGACGTCAACGACGCCGCCGGCTGACGCCGCCCTGCTCGTCGTCGGCGCAGTCACGGGCCTGCGCGAACACCTGCGCTGGTTCGACGAGCGGCCGCTCTTCGGCCGGCGCATCGTCGTGACGCGATCGCAGGAACAGGCGCGCGAGCTCGTCGAGCGGCTCGAGAACGCCGGCGCGCAGGCGATCCTGGCGCCGACGTTCCGGCTCACGCCGCCGGAGGATCCGGAAGCCATCGACCGCGCCGCGGCGTCGGTCGACGACTATCAGTGGGTGGTCTTCGAGTCGGCGAACGCCGTGACGCGGTTTCTGGCGGCGCTGGCGCGCGGCCCGCGCGACCTGCGGGCGCTCGGCGCCGCATCGATTTGCGCGGTCGGCCCGTCCACGGCCGAACGGCTGATCGCGAGCGGGATCAAGCCGGATGTCGTGGCCGCCGAGTCCGGCGCGGAGCCGATCGGCGACGCGATCGAAGCCAAGGCGCCGGTCGCCAACCGCCGGATCCTCGTGATCCGGCCCGATCACCTGCGCGACGTCGTCGGCGAGGACCTCACGCGCCGCGGCGGCGTCGTGACCGACCTCGTCGCCTACCGCACCGCCGCCGCGTCGCCCGATTCCCCGGCCGCGCAGGATCTCTATCGCCTGCTGCTCGAGGGCAAGATCGACGCGGTGACGTTCACGAACCCCACGGCGGTCGCGCGCTTCGCCTCGCTCATCGGCGAGGAACAAGCGGCCGATCTGCTGAACACGACCGTCGTCGCGACGATCGGTCCCGTGACCGCCGCGGCAGCGACGGAGCTCGGGCATCAAGAATCCGCTGATCGCGGACACCTACACCGTCGATGGGCTGGTCGAGGCGCTGATCGAGCGATTTGCCGGCGTGCGCACCTGAGAGCGTCTCGGCTCGACGAGCGTCTATCCGCTAAACGACGGCAGCACCATGTCGCGCATCGTGCGCAGGCCGGGCGGGGCCTGGATGACCTTCGGAATCGAGTTCGCCGCGATCGCGGCCGTGGCGATGTCGCCGTGGATGCCGCCGGCGATCTTCATCGACAGCGGCGGACTGCCGGAGATGCGCACCGCGTCGTACGACTCCGGCGCGCCGAGGTACGCCTCCATGTGGAGCTTAATGACGGGCTGCCCTTTTCGATAGCCCACGCCGTCCTGGATGATGCCGGCGACCTGCCCGGCTGCCACCTCGAGGAACTCGCTCGACACTGCCGTCTCGGCGATCTTCGGCTGGATGTCGTCGGTGACCCGTTCGAGCTTCCAGCCCGAGCGCGTCGGCAATCATCGTGATCGACTCGGCCAGCCCGACGTGCCGGACCGTGCCGTCCTTGACCTGCGCCATGAACGCCTCGACGCGTGAGGCCCGCGCCGATCTTCTGCTGGAACGGCAGGCGGCGGATGCGGGCGTCCTGCACGCGATCGACTTCGATGGCCGTCACGCGTTCGCAGACGCGCCGTGAGCGCGATCGGCAGCGCGTCCATCGCGAAGCCCGGATTCACGCCAGTGCCGAGCACGGCGACGCGCGAACGCTTCGCCAGCGCGTCGATGCGCTTGGCCAGCGCGGCGTTGCCACGAACGGGATACGCCAGCTCCTCGGTGGTCGAGACGATCGGCACCTTCAGCTTGAGCACCGCCTCGATCTCGGGCAACGCCTTCTTGATCGACGACTGCGTGCAGAGCACCGCGACGTCCGGGCGCGTGGCCTTGATCGTGCGCACGAGGTCGTCGGTGACCTTGACGCCGAGCCGGCGCCGCAAACCGCACACCTGCCCGAGGTCCCGGCCGACCTTTTCCGGATCGACGTCCACGGCGCCGACGATCGCGAGCGACCGGCGACCGACGACCTGACGCACCACGCCCGCGCCAATGGGCCCGACTCCGACATGCAGCACTTTGATGGGCACGAACCACGCTCCTACGCGAGCCGTTACTCTATGAGAAAAATGACGTCGGGTGTCTTTTTACCAAAAGCGTCAAAAGACACCCGACGTCATTTTCTGTAGGATCGGGCGGCCTCATGCGCCTGTTCGTCCGGATCGCCGCCGTGGCCCTCGCGATCGGCGTCGTCACGCCCGGTCTGGCGGCACGTCAGAAATCGCCGCAGAACGCGAACTACAGGCTGGCGGCCACGCTCGACACCGCGAACCACACGATTGCCGGACGAGGCCGCCTGACCTGGCGCAACATCGCCAGCAAACCGGCCACTGACCTGCGCTTCCACATGTACTGGAACGCCTGGCGCGACCCCTCGTCCACGTGGTTCCGGGAGCTCCGGGACCCCATGGCCGACAGGGCCAGCGAGGACCCGGGCTCAATCGACCTGACGAGCTTCTCGCTCGTCACCGCAGGCGGCGCACAGGATCTGCTCCCGCGCGTGCAGTACATCGCGCCCGACGATGGGAATGCGCACGACCGGACGGTCCTGTCGGTGCCGCTCGACAAGCCCGTCAGTCCCGGCGGCGTGATCGACATCGACTTGGCGTGGACGAGCCGTGTGCCGCGCACCTTCGCGCGAACGGGTGTCCTCGGGCACTACTTCTTCATCGGACACTGGTTTCCGAAGATCGCCGTGCTCGAGGACACGGGATGGAACAGCCATCAGTTTCACGGCGACACTGAGTTCTTCGCCGACTACGGCGTCTACGACGTCAGTCTCACGGTGCCGTCCGGCTGGATCGTCGGTGCGACGGGCCGTGAGCAGTCGAGGACGGACAATCGCGACGGCACGACGCACCCATCGATACGTTCAGGCCGACGTGCACGACTTCGCATGGACGACGAGCCCGGATTTCGTCGATGTCAGCCGCCGTGTCGACTGTGCCGAAGACGCGCGGGCGTCGACGTTCGTCTCTTACTGCAGCCGGAGCACCGGAACCAGACCGACCGCCATTTCGATGCCGCTGCGCGCGGCGTTGTCGAAGTTCTCGGAATGGTTCGGGCCGTACCCGTACGCGCAGCTCACCATCGTCGACCCGGTGACCGTCTTGAACCCGGAGGTGCAAGGCGACGGGACCGGCGGCATGGAGTACCCGACGCTCATCACGGCTGGCACTCGCTGGTCCATGCCGTGGAAAAACGTCGACCCTGAAGATGTCGTGATGCACGAGGTCGGGCATCAGTTCTGGCAAGGCGTGGTCGGCAACAACGAGTTCGAACAGGCCTGGCTTGACGAGGGACTCACGACCTACGTGACCGGACGGTTGATGGCGGAGGCGTATCCGGGTCGATTTGCCACGGTCGAACGATACTTCGGCGGCCTGGTCCCTTGGGTCTACGTGGACGCGCCATGGTCGCGCGACGTGAACAGTAGCTACCTGCGGGCATACCGAGCCGCGCCGGGCTGGGACGCGCCGGCCAGGCCGTCCTGGCAGTACTGGCAGGCGTCGCTGGGACCGGTGACCTACGCCAAGCCCGCGCTCTGGCTGACGTCGCTCGAGCGCATGTTTGGATGGGAAATGGTCCAGAAGACGCTTTCTGCGTTCTACGCCCGAGGACGTTTCGTCATCCGAATCCAGACGAGTTGTTCGCGATCGCATCGTCTGCCGCGGGCCGTGACCTGACCTGGTTCTTCGACGCCGTCCACCGCAGCGCCGCGACCTTCGACTACGCCGTCGCCGAGGTCTTCGACCAGGGCGAGGGTGACGACATGGAGAGCACGGTCGTCGTCCGCAGGCTCCAGGAGGGTGTGTTTCCCGTCGAAGTGCGGACGACGTTCGACGACGGATGGTCCGCGAGCGAGCGGTGGGACGGCCGCGACTCGTGGCGGGCAGTTCAAATACCGCCGCAACGCGCATGTCCGAACGGTCGAGATCGATCCGGCGCGGATTCTGACGCTGGACCTGAACTACACGAACAACTCGTGGACGGCGGAGCCGCGTGCCGCGGAGGTCTCCCGCAGGTGGGCGCTCCGCTGGATGACGTGGCTCCAGACGGTGCTCGTGACCTATGCCTTCTTCGCCTGACGACGCGGCCGCGTCTTGCGCGCCCGGCCGCGCGCGTCGATCGTCGGCGCGTTCCTCGAGGGCTGGCGCCGGACGCTCGGTGCGCCGGTCCTGACGCTCGGCATTCTCTCGGCGACGTTTCGTGACGGCGCTGCCGCTCGGCATCGCGCTTCAGGGCGAACTCGCGCGTCATTTCGGATCGAGCCTGGAAGCGGAACGTTCCGAGTCGACGTGGAATCCCATCTGGGCCGGCGAGTTTCACTCGCAGGCGTCCCCGATGGCGCGCACCTTCACGCACGAAATCCTGGGCTTCGGCGGAACGCTCGCCGCGCTCAGCGGCTTCCTTGACGCCGAGTCGCTCGATCCGACCATCGCGGCCGTCGTCGTCGGCTACATCGGTTTGTGGGTATTTCTGTCCGGGGGAATTCTCGATCGGCTCGCGCGAGGACGTCCCGTGCGGCCGTTCTGCGTTCTTCGCCGCGTGCGGCGCGTACTTTCTCCGCTTCGTCCGCCTCGCCGTTGTCATTGGACCGTGCTACTGGCTGCTGTTCGCGAAGCTGCACCCCTGGCTCTTCGGCACGTTGTACGACCGCTTCACGCGCGATCTCACGCGCCGAGCATCAGGTCGTCGCGCGTGCGCGTCGCGCTCTATCTCGTCTTCGTCAGTCTCCTCGTGGCCGTCAACCTCGTGGCCGACTTCGCGAAGGTCCGGGCAGTCGTCGAGGATCGCCGGAGCGCCATCAGCGCCCTCGGCGCGGCGCTCCGTTTCATTCGTCGCCGGCCCGGCGCGTGTGCTGGCGCTCTACCTCCTGAACGTGCTCGCCGCCGCGGTGGTCCTGCGCCTCTGGCTGCAGACGGCGCCCGGGCGCCGCCGCGCCGACCTGGCTCGCCCTGCTGGGCGGACAGCTCTACATCCTGGCCCGCGTCTGGGCGAAGCTGGCCTTCATGGCGTCCGAAGTGGTGTTCTTCCAGGGCGAGCTCGCGCACGCGAGTTTCACGGCCGCGCCGGAGCCCGTCTGGCCGGATTCTCCAGCGGTGGAGGCGATCAAGAACTTGCGGAGATAGTTCGACGGGACCGGGGTCGGGTAGACGTCCGGGAACCTGACGGCCCGTGTCCTCTAATCCTAAGAACCTGCAAGACAGCTGGTTCTAGGACCGTCGTACCCGACGCCCGCGTCCTGTTTTATAATCAAGAGTTCATGATTTCGGTTCAAAGCGTGTCCATGCGGTACGGCAACAAGGTGCTCTTCGAGGACGTCACGACGACGTTTTCGAAAGGGCGGCGGTACGGGCTCACGGGTCCGAACGGCTCGGGCAAATCCACGTTCATGAAGCTCCTGACCGGCGACCTGCCCCCGCAGAAGGGCACGGTCGTGGCGCCGGACAAGCTCGGCGTCCTGCGGCAGGATCAGTTCGCCTTCGACGAGTTCCGCGTGATCGACACCGTCGTCATGGGCAACCAGCGGCTGTGGCACGCGCTCCAGGCGCGCGACGTCCTCTACGCGAAGACCGATCTCACCGACGCGGACGGCATGCGCCTTGGCGAGCTCGAGGGCATTGTCGGCGAAGAGGACGGCTACTCCGCCGAGAGCGACGCGGCCATTCTGCTGCAGGGCCTCGATATTCCGGCGGCGCTGCATGAGCGCACGATGGCCGAGCTGCAGGGCGGGCAGAAAGTTCGGGTGTTGCTCGCTCAGGCCCTGTTCGGCCATCCCGAAGCGCTGCTCCTCGACGAGCCGACGAACCATCTGGACCTCGACTCGATCCACTGGCTTCGCGAGTTCCTCATCCGCTACGACGGCACGTTGATCGTCATCTCGCACGACCGGCACTTCATCAATGAGGTCTGCACGCACACGGCGGACATCGACTACCAGACGATCATCACCTACACCGGCGGCTACGACGACATGGTGCTCGCCAAGATGCAGATCCGCTCGACCGTGGAAGCGGGCAACGCCCAGCGTGAGAAGAAGATCGCGCAGTTGAACGATTTCATCGCGCGCTTCTCGGCGGGCACGCGATCGAGCCAGGTTCAGTCACGCCGCAAGGAAGTCGAGCGGCTGCAGACGACCGAGCTGGCGCGCTCGAACATCCAGCGCCCGTACATCAAGTTCACGATGCTCCGACCGTCAGGCAAGCTCGCGTTCGAATGCAGTGGCGTGTCCAAGGCGTACGGCGATCTTTCGGTCATCTCGGGATTCGACGCCGTCGTCGGCCGCGGTGAGAAGATCGTGCTCGTCGGCCGCAACGGCCTCGGCAAGACGACGCTGCTGAAGGCCCTGATCGCGGATGCACCCGGACGCCGCACCGCGCCGGACGATATCGACGAGGGCGTCATCCGCTGGGGCCACGAGGTGTCGATCGGCTATTTCCCGCAGGACCACACGGGCGCGATCGAGCGTGGCATGACGGCCGTGGAATGGCTGCACCAGTTCGATCCCGGAGCGCTCACGCCAGGAGATCCACGGACTGCTCGGGCAGATGCTCTTCAGCGGCGAAGAGGGCCACAAGCCGACCCATGCGCTGTCAGGCGGCGAAACGGCCCGGCTGCTCTTCTGCCGCATGATGCTGCAGAAGCCGAACGTCATCGTCCTGGACGAGCCCACGAACCACCTCGATCTCGAGTCCATCAACGCGCTGAACGTCGCGCTGCAGAAGTACGAGGGCACGGTGCTCCTCGTCACGCACGATCAGGACCTGATGGAGGAAGTCGGCACGCGGGTGTGGCACTTCGACGGCGGCCGGATCACTGACTTCAAGGGCACGTACGAGGAGTTCGCGGCAGCGACGGCGTGAGCGAGACCTCCGGCGCGCGTGTGACGATCGCCCGGACGTCGACGGCCGACATCGGCCAGCGCCAGGTCATCGTGTCCATCGACGGCGGGCCCGAAGACCACACTCGTGTTCGGCGAGAGCGCGACGTTCGAGTCGCGCCCGGCGAGCACGCCCTCAAGGCCAACAACACGCTCGTTTGGAAGACGGTGCCGTTCTCCGCAGCGACGGGCGAACACGTCCAGTTCGAGATCGCCAACTGCGCGACACGATTCACGTTGGGGTTTCTGTCGCTAATCGGTGTGGCGCCGTTGTATCTGAAGGTCGAAAGACTTCCGCCGACCTGAAGGTCGGCGGCTCCGCTCCAGCGTCAGGAACAGGTGGAGAGGCCGACCTTCAGGTCGGCCCGACCGCTACGCCCGCATCTTCTTGTAGTTGTCCAGGCAGTGCTGGACCATCTTGAAGGGCTCGGTGCTGATCTCCTGCTCGATCAGGTAGTACTCGACGCCACCCACGGCCTCAGACGCCGCGAAGATTTCCTTCCACGGCGAATCGCCTTCACCGAACGCGACGGCGTATCCACGTCCTTCACCGGCGCCCCAGTCCTTGCAGTGCAGGCTGCGGATGCGCCCGGGATTGGCTTTGATCCAGGCGATGGGATCCTGCTTCATCTCGATGCACGTGCCGACGTCGAACTGCAGCACGAAATCCTTCGGCGTACCGGCCGCGAGCACGTCCATCGGGCGCTGACCGTCGACGGCCGGCCACTGGTACTGGTGGTTGTGGTACCCCGCCATCATCTTGAGCGGGCGGAGCATCTCGCTCACGCCGGTCAGCCGCTCGGCCAGCGCCTTCCACCCATCGATCCCGACGATCTTTCCCGGGCTGGCCATGACGATGCAGGAGCTGCCGATGATCTGGTTGAGCTCGATCGCTTTCTTCAGGCCGTCTCCGGCGAACGCCGCGGCGCCGTTGTGGGTCGAACGGCACGTAATCCCCAGTCCATCGAGGAGCGTCCGGACTTCCTTCGCCTGCGCAGGCGTCCAGTTGAAGTACGGCGAGAAGAACTCGACGACCTCGTACCCCATCTTGGCCACGGCCGTGACGGTTCCTGGAAGATCCTTGGCGAGCTCAGCACGCACCGAGAAGAGCTCGAGGCCAACGGCCGGGCGACGTCCGGCCTGGGTGGCGGACAGGCCGCGCGCGGCGAGCGGCGCCGCAGCAGCGAGGGCCAGGAAGTCGCGACGGCTCAACGAGGGAGTTGTCTGCATCGGCAGAAGGTAACACGGCGCACGGCCCATGACAGACGTCACCGTCGCGTCATCGCCCAGACGATGGCGTTCCGAAGCAGCCGCCTGACGTTGGGATCACGATAGACCGATGGGTCGTGCCCGAAGCCGGCGACCATCATCCGTCCGGGTTGCTCGCTGATCCAGGCAATCGGGTGGTCGCCCATCGCGAGCTTTCCGACGTTGTACGTGCTCTCGTCGAGCGTCGCCAGCACCGTCAATCCCTGGCGCGACCGCGGACTCTTGTTCCACGAATACCACTCGTCCCAGACCCGGAAGACCGGATCGACGCCTCGAAGAACCGGATGATTCAGAGCGCCCGGGTCGAGGCGCACCGTCGCCGTCTGCCGCGCCGGATGCCCGGTAAACACCAGGCCGCCAACGTAGTCCTCGAACCACGTCCACGGGGTCTTCGAAATGCCGGTCAACGCGGCGACGTGAAGACCAACCCACCCCTTCCCCGACTTCACGAATGTCTCGAAGGCCGCCCGGCTGGTTTCCGTCCACGTCAGCGGTGCCGCCATCGTCCATACCATCGCGTCGTAGGGCGCGAGGTACTGATCGGTGAAGAGTCCGTAGTCAGTGCACTCGTCGACGTCGTAGTTGTCCACGGCGGCGAACTCTCTGATCGCGACAACACCCGCCGGACCGCTCGTTGGATGATTGACGTCGGGCACGTTGACGACCAGTACTCTCGGCCGCGTGCGTTCCTGGGCGAAGGCGGTGCCGCTGACGGCGATCGCGGCCAGAACCAGCCCGACCGCCACGATAGAATCGGTCACTCGTCGCATGACGCTGGAGTGTAACCCGCTCGCATGATGCATCGGGTCAGGCCGCACGGCGATCGAGGCTGTGGCGCTCGAACGACCGACGCTCGTGGCCTGGGGATCGCGCAACCTGGGCATGGTGGACGCCAACAACATCCAGTCGATCGCCGAGACGAACTTCCAGGGCCGCAACAGCCGCAAGGTCGATTCAGAAGACGAGACGGTCCGGCAAATGCACGAGGCGGTGTGCGCCCGGCTGTCGGAGCCGGACCATGGCGCGCGCATCCAGGCGACATGCGCTCGATTCGTGCGCGAACAGTACTCACTCGACACCGCGGCTGACGCGTACGAACGGCTGTATGCAGACCGCAGCGTCACGATTGACGGCTTTCTGAAGCACTACGGCAACCCACGACATCTCGGCCGCGAGCTGTTTCATTGGCTGCCTCTCGGCATTCGGCGAAGCCGGGCGGTCGGCCTGGTCAGACGCGTGCGGTCATGGGTCGGGGCATCGAGAATCGACTGAACGGCACCGGGACGGGACGGGGACAGTAGAATGTCCCGGCCGCATGCCGATCGAATCAGGTACCCGCCTCGGACCGTATCAGGTCGTCACGCTGCTCGGCACCGGGGGCATGGGTGAGGTGTACCAAGCTCGCGACGAGCGCCTCAACCGGATGGTGGCGCTGAAGCTGTTGCCGGCGGACCTGGTGGCCAACCCCGAGCGCCGGCGCCGCTTCATCCAGGAAGCGCAGCTGGCGTCGTCGCTGCAGCACCCCAACATCATCACGATTTTCGACGTCGGGTCGGCCGATCAGGGCGAGTACCTCGCCATGGAGCTCGTACGCGGGCGCACGCTGGATCAGGTCATCCCGCAGAAAGGTTTCCGGCTCCAGGAAGCGCTCCGTTACGCGATTCAAATCACGGACGCGCTCTCGGCCGCACACGGCGCCGGCATCGTTCATCGAGATCTCAAGCCCGGCAACATCATGGTGACCGACCAGGGCCAGATCAAGATTCTGGACTTCGGCCTGGCGACGCTGACCGAACACGAACCGACGACGGCGGTCGACGAGACGCGCGTGCTGTCGGAGGCGCCCAAGACCGGCGCGGGCACGATCCTCGGCACCGTGGCGTACATGTCGCCTGAGCAGGCCGAAGGCCGCAAGGTGGACGCGCGGTCCGACATCTTCTCGTTCGGGTCGATCCTGTACGAGATGCTGTCGGGCAAGCGGGCGTTCCGCGCGGACTCGACGCCCGGCACGCTGGCGGCGGTCATCAATCTCGAACCGCAACCGCTCGCGAAGGTCGCGGAGGACGTGCCTCAAGCCGTTGAACAGCTGGTCAGCCGGTGCCTGAGAAAGGATCTGCAGCCGCCGTGCCCAGCACGCGTCCGATATCAA
This sequence comes from uncultured Acidobacteriota bacterium, assembly GCA_963793255.1. Lineage (GTDB taxonomy): Bacteria > Acidobacteriota > Vicinamibacteria > Vicinamibacterales > SCN-69-37 > CAVTYZ01. The sequence goes on along the minus strand of CAWBZK010000006.1, from coordinate 109,582 downwards.
GGTTGCGCTCGAGGATCTCCAGGAGGATTCGTCCAGCGGATCCCTTCAAAAATCCGCGGCCGGCAGCGCACCGGCCAGAGGTCGCGGCGTCAGCATGGGCGTCGTCGGCGCGGGCCTCGTGGCTGTGCTTGCGATTGGGGCGGCCGTGTGGGGGCTGTGGCCCGTCACGCCGCCACCGCCCACGTCATTCGCGCCGGTTGCCCTCACGTCCCTGCCGGGCAGCGAGGGCTCACCTGACCTCTCGCCGGACGGAAGCCAGGTGGTCTTCGCGTGGACGCGCGAAGGCGCGTCGGCGCCGGACATCTACGCGCAACTGATTGGCGCCGGGGCCACGCCGCTCAGGCTCACCGACGATGGAAGTGCGCATGCGCTCCCAGTTTGGGCGCCGGATGGGAAGTCGATCGCGTTCTGGCACGCATCACTCAACTCGTCGCCGGTGAACGGCGCCTCCCAGGCGGTGCTCTCGATCATTTCGGCCCTCGGCGGCACGGAGCGGCGCCTTCTCGAGTGGAACGGAGCCATCCGGCGCATCGACTGGTCGCGGGGATGGCCGGTGGCTGGTCACGAGTCCTGCCACTATTCGGGCCGCTCGGGATCGCGGGATCACCTTCATCTCTCCCACGACCGGCGAACGGATCGACTGGGTGACGCTCGACAAGTCGTATGAGGAATCGACCGATCCAGCCTTGTCGCCCGACGGGCGGCAGATCGCGTTCATCAAGCTGAAGGACGACTTCTCGGCGGACCTGTTCGTCGCTCCCGTCACCGCCGACGGAAAGCCCGGCGGTCCGCCACGACTGATTCAGTACGGCGGCCGCGAGGCGAGAAATCCGGTGTGGAGCGCGAACGGGCGCGAGTTGCTGATCGTGGACGGCGCGCCCAGCAGCAACGGCACGATCGTGCGCGTGCCCCTCGACGGCTCTGGTCCCGGCGTCAGGCTCGGGGGCCTGGAGCACCCGAACTCGTTCTCCACATCGGCCGATGGATCGCGGCTCGTCTTTTCGCGTTCCGGTGGCAACGCGGATCTCTGGCGAGTCGATCTCGAGAATCCTGGCGCGAGCGGGCGCGTGGCGGCTTCGACGCTCCACGACGAAGGGGGAAGCTATTCGTCGGACGGCTCGCGCGTCGCGTTTTCGTCGAACCGATCGGGCGCCCGGGAGATCTGGGTGGCTGACGTCACCGGCAACAACGCGCTGGCCCTGACCTCGTTCGGTGGCCCCGTGCCCGGCACGGCACGCTGGTCACCGGACGACAGGCTGATTGCGTTCGATGCCAGGCTCGAAGGCAACTCGGACATCTTTGTCGTGCCGTCCGGCGGCGGCCAGATCCGGCCAGCGGTGGCGAATCCCGCGGAGGACGGACGTCCGTTCTGGTCGCACGATGGGCGATGGCTCTACTTTTCGTCCAACCGCAGCGGTCAGAACGAAATCTGGCGCATGCCGGTGGAAGGCGGCGAGCCCACACAGCTGACGAAGGAGCTTGGGCTCTACGGAGCGTTATCCCACGACGACCGATGGCTGTACTACAGCAGCACCTTCATCGGTGACATCCGACGTATCGCCTCCGACGGAAGCGGTCAGTCCGTGGCCGTGGCCCAAAATGCTCGGTTTCTTTCGCTCGCGACCTCCGCCAAGGGCCTGTGGTTCGTCAGCTTCCCAAAGCCCGGCGATAAAGAGGTCGTGGTGCGGTTGCTGCGCGCGAGCGACAACGTGACAGTCGATGTCGCACGGATCGACTTCCTGCCGACGCCCGTCGGCATGGCGGTCTCTCCCGACGAGAAGTCGCTGCTCGTCACCCGGCCGGACGTGAGCGGGTCCGATTTGTTCCTGGTCAACGACTTCCGCTGAGGTACTGGTTCAACCAGCCGACGACGTCGGTCAGGACCTCGGGAAAATTCGGGTGGGGTTTGCCACTCGTTCCGAAGTCTCCGTTGTGGGTGCCCCCAGCGACGCGGACGAGCTTGACCGGCACGTTCACCTTACGAAGCGCGGCTTCCATGTCGATGGCCTGCTGAAAGGGCACCGTGTCATCGGCGTCGCCATGCGTCAGCAGCATCGGCGGGGATGTCGCCGACACGTGCGTGATAGGTGACGCGGCGCGATAGACCGCCTGGTCCTCAGGCATCGGCGTCGGCAGTCGATTCACGAGCGTGACGACCACGGCAGTCGCAATGGTGTTGCTGCCCACCATCTTGCTGAGATCGCCCGGCGCGGCGCGCGTGGCGACGGCCTGAAGGGTCGCGGGTTCCTTGTTGACAGGATCGCGATCGCTCGGGATTCCCTGGCGCGGCAAGCATTGACGACAAGCGCGATCAGGTGCGCCCCGCGACGATTCGCCGACGCCGCCCAAGCGGCCGGGATCGACGCCGAACTCGCTTGGCATTGTGGCGCACGAATCGGACCGCCCGCTGCACGTCCTCGACCGGCTCGGGATAGTGAAACCGCGGCGTGGCGCGATGGTTGATCGTGAAGACGGTATAGCCGCCACGAAGCAGCGCCTCGAGCCACGCCGGCGGGTAGTTCGAATCCTTCAGGCCGCTCGCGCCGTAGCCGAGCGGCGCTTGCCACGCACTGCCTGGCACATAGATCACGCCGAGCCCTTTCGGCGTGTCGGGATGGTGCACGTCCATCAGAAGCGCCAGTCCGGAATACATGCCGTAGACGACGTTCCGCTCGACACGTGACTGGGCCGCGGTGGCGCTGGATCGCTCAAGAACAACGAGGGTGGCAATGACGATCGCGGCCGACAGGCGTCGCATGCAGGTTCTCCTGGCGGCTACTACGCGGGACATCGCCTGGAGGTGACACTTCATCCGCGAGCCGATCCGGACGTTCGCGCGCGACGAAGTGCAGCGGCGCAACGGCCTGGACGTCAAGGAGGCGTTGATCCCGATCGGCGACGCGGTGCTGACCAGGATTCGGCAATACGCCGCCGACTCGCCCTTTCTCATCACGAGCGTCGTCGTGGGCAACGTCCAGTACCCGGCGGAGGTCGCCGATGCGGTCTCCCGGAAGCTGGCGGCCACGCAGGAGCTTCAACGAAAGGACACCGAGATCGAGATCGAACGGAAGGAACGGACGAAGCGCGAGGTGCAGGCGCAGGGCATCGCCAACGCGATGCAGATCATCCGCGGTCAGCTCAACGCGATGTACATCCAGCACGAAGCGATCGAAGCGCAGAAGCTGATGGTGAACTCACCGAATCACACGGTGGTGTACATCCCGTCCGGGCCGATGGGCGTGCCGCTGACCGGCACGTTTCAGACGACAGCGCCGCAAGGCCCAACGGGCGCCATCGCGGACGTAACGCTGAACGCTGGGAACGGGGAACGGGGAATCGGGGAACGATTGCCTAGTTCTTCTTCTGCGCGAACAGCCACGTGGCGACTTCCGGGTCCCGGTACGCGGTGTCCCACGCGTTGTGGCCGATGCCCGGAAGTTCGCTGTACTTGACCGGCACGTTCAGGGCTTTGAGCGCGGCGACGATGCCGCGGGATTCATCCACCGGCACGGTCATGTCGGCGTCGCCGTGGAAGACCCAGATCGGCAGGTGCTTGACCTTGGCGGCGAGCGTCGCGAACGGCTCGCCGTCGGCCGCCGGCACGACCGGATCGGTTGCCGTCGCTGAGGGCCGGACGCGCGCGCAGATCGCGAGGAGCGCAGCGAAGCGATTCGGGTGGCGATACGACGACGTACCACGTGCCGGCGCCGCCCATCGAGAGACCGGTCAGGTACTCGCGGCTGCGGTCGATGTTGAACTCGGTTTCGGTCTGGTCGAGCGCCTTGAGGGCCATGTCGGCATTCGCGCCGGTCCAGCCGGCTGGCGGGCGGGCCTGAGGCATCACGACGATGGCCGGAAAGCGGGTCGAGAAACGCCGGATGGCGCTGCCGATGCCCACCTCGGTCTGGATGAGGCCATCCGTGCCGCGCTCGCCCCCGCCATGAAGAAACAGGACGACCGGCCACGTGCGCGCACGTGTGTAGTCGGCGGGCACATAGACCTGGTAGCGATAGGCCTCCCCGGCGATCGTCACCGTGCGGTCGAGAAACCCTGTGGCCGCGGCTTGCGCGACGCGCCTCGGATGGCAGACCCGCAGACAAGAAGAGCACCGACCAGAGCACGGCGGAAAGGCTGGACCGCATCACGGCACCTCGTGAGGAAGGACTAAACGTTACTTGAAAACGTCGGCGATCGTGCTCTTGTACGACCGGCTGAGCTGCTCCGCGAGTTGGCCTCTCGATGAACAAGCGACGCCTAGAAGCGCCAGCACCTCGTGCCGGAAGGCCTCGAGATCGGCGCGTGCGGCCTTCGTCGGCCATCGGCGAGCGACGCCGAGTGAGCGCTCGGCGACCCGCTCCAGGCCCGCCGCTGCTCGGCGACATACAGGTCCTGCAGGTCGTAGATCTTCGACAAGGTCTGAACGTCGCGGTACTCCATGAGCGCGAGAGCGCCGGTGCGTTCCGCGCTCCGCCAGCTTGCCGAGCTGAGCTCCGCAAGTGACGAACCGAATTCGATCGCGTTGATGTCGGATCTTCCACGTCGCCAGGAGCTCGTCGGCGAGCTTGAGGGCAGTTGTCCAGGTTCGCCTGGCGCTTCGGAGGCCCGCGATCTCGCCGTCCACCTCCCGCAGGTTGTCCTGGAGCTCCTGGCGGATAGTTCGCGCGCGCCTCGCGCACGAGCGCCTGGCCGCGCTGCCAATCCACGAGCCCTTGAAGCAGGAGCGCGATGAGGACGCCAGCCGTGACGATGACGAGCTGAACGAAGAAATCGCGCCAATTGACGACCGAGCCCGAGGCGCCGGGCTGGGACCGCCGGATCAGCCGGAGCGACGTCATCCGCGTCTGCAGGTGCCACAGCGGCGGAGATTATGCCTCACCCGAGCAGCTCGCGGACGGCAGCGACGATCGCCCTGGACGAGATGCCGAATCGGTCGAGCAGTTCCTCGGGCTGGCCGCTTCTCGGGATCTCGCGCACAGCCAGCCGCTTGACGCGGAATGCCTGATCCCAGACGGCCTCGCTCACGGCATCGCCAAGACCGCCGTGCGCGTAGTGATCCTCGACGGTGATCGATGCGGCCGCCTGTCGCGCGGCCAGCGGCGACGAGCGTGGCGCCGTCGATTGGTTGCACGGAGTACGCGTCGATGACGCGAATCGCGACGTTCTCCTTGGCAAGGACGTCATGCGCCTCGAGCGCTTCGAACAGCGTCACACCAGCCGCCACGACCGTCACCACGTCGCTCGACGTCTCACGAAGCGTCTTCGATCCGCCGATGGGGAAGGTCTCGCCGGACGGGTAGATGACCGGCGTCTTGGGCCGGCCGAGCCGGATGTAGACCGGCCCGGGCGTGGCCGCCGCGGCCGCAACGAGCCGGTACGCGCTCACGGCATCCGACGGATACAGCACCGTGCAGTTCGGCACGCCGCGCGCCATCGCGAGATCCTCGAGCGCCATCTGGGACGGCCCGTCCTCGCCGATCGACACGCCCGCGTGCGAACCGGCCAGCTTGACGCCGAGCGACGAGATGCCCGCCATGCGGATGAAGTCGCTGGCCCGCTCGAGGAAACAGGCAAACGTCGAAGGAAACGGAATGGCGCCGCGGCTGGCCAGACCCATCGCCACGCCGACCATCGCCTGTTCGGCGATGAACGACTGAATGAACCGGTCCGGGTAGAACTTCTCGAACGCCTCGCTGAACGTCGAGTTCTTTACGTCGGCGTCGAGCGCCACAATCCGGCGGTCCATGCCACCGAGCGCGACGAGTCCCGGCCCGAACGCCTCGCGCGTGGCGACTTTGTCGCCGAGCGCCCACGATGGCGCAGGCATCTCCGCCACGAAGTCGGCCGGCGCCGATTCGGCCCGGCGCCGCGCTGGCTTCGGAATCACGGCGTCATGCACCGGGTTTCCTGCGTCCGGACGGATACCCGGTCGTCTTGTGTACTGCGCCTCGAGCTCGGCGATCGCCTTGTCGGTCTCTTCGCCCTTCTTCAGCGCCTTGCCATGCCATCCGGGCTTGCCTTCAATCGCCGCGAGGCCCTTGCCTTTCAGCGTCCGCGCGGCGATAAGCGCCGGACGGCCGCTCACCTTCCGCGCCTCGTCCAGCGCGGCCAGGATCTGCCCCATGTCGTGACCGTCGATCGATCGCGCCCACCAGCCGAAGGCCTCGAACCGGCGGACGAAACTGTCCGTGTCGTGCTCGTACTGGGTGGCGCGGCTCTGGCCCAGGCCATTCACGTCGACGATCGCGCAGAGGTTGTCGAGTCGTTCATGCGCGGCAACCTCCGCCGCCTCCCAGACCGATCCTTCCGCGCACTCGCCGTCGCCGAGCAGCGCGTACGTGCGGTAGTCGGACTCGATCCGCCGCGCGTTCAGCGCGATGCCGATCGCGGCCGGAAGCCCCTGCCCCAGCGATCCCGTCGCGACGTCGACGAACGGGAGCCGCGGCGTCGGATGCCCTTCGAGGTCCGATCCGATCGTCCGCAGCTTGAGGACCTCGTCGCGCGGAAACGCTCCGGCTGCCGCCCAGGCCGCGTAGAGAATCGGCGCCGCGTGTCCCTTCGAGAGCACGAACCGATCCGCTTCCGGATGCTGCGGGTCCGCCGGATCGAACCGCATCTCGGCGAAGAAGAGCGCCGCGACGATGTCCGCCGCCGACAAACACGTCGTCGGATGACCGGAGCCGGCCGCTGACGTGGACCGGACCGAGTCGATACGAAGCTGCGTGGCGAGGTTATGGAGGACATCGCGCGAGGGTCGAGAAGAGGAAGGCATCGCCATCAGTCTACAATCGCGTCATGCCGTTCTTCCGTTTCGCTGGCCTGTTGGCGCTTTCGCTCTGGATGGGCGGGCTGGCGACCCTTGGCGTCCTGACGGCTCCCGTCCTGTTCGACGTGCTGGGGGCGCGCGACCCGGCGTCCGGCCGTGAACTGGCCGGCGTCGTGTTCGGCTCGCTCTTCGAGCACTTTCAACGCGCGAGCTGGATAGCAGGCGCCGTCCTGCTGTTGTCGCTCGGCGGCCGGGCCGCCCTCGGGCCACGTCCGCGGCACTTCGGCGTTCGGATGTGGATCGCCGTCGCCATGCTCGCCGCCAGCGTGGCGACCGTGTTCTACGTCACGCCTCGCATCGAACAGCTCCGCTCGAGCACGTCCGGGTCAATCGCCTCCCTTCCGGACGGCAATCCCGTTCGCGTGGAATTCGGGGAATGGCACGCCGTGTCCATTGGCCTCATGGCGTTCACGCTGGCCGCGGGCGTCGGTCTGTTGTGGATGGAAGCGACGGACCGGCACTGATGGCGCCACGGACCCACACGATTACCCTCATTCCCGGCGACGGCATCGGGCCGGAGGTGACGAACGCCGTCGTCAGTGTGCTCGCCGCCTCCGGCGTCTCGATCGACTGGGAGCGTCACGACGCCGGCCTGACGGCTGTGGAACGAACCGGCAAGACGCTGCCTGTCGAGGTCGTGGATTCCATTCGGCGGAACCACGTCGCGCTCAAGGGCCCGGTAGCGACGCCAATCGGTGGCGGGTTCGCCAGCGTCAACGTCGAAATCCGGAAGACGCTCGACCTGTTCGCGAACCTGCGGCCAGTTGCCAACCTGCCCGGCGTCCCGAGCCGGTTTCAGAACGTGGACCTCGTGATCGTTCGCGAAAACACCGAGGACCTGTATGCCGGGCTCGAGCACGTGGTGGTCCCGGGCGTCGTCGAAAGTCTCAAGATCATCACCGAGAAGGCCTCGACACGAATTGCGGAGTTCGCGTTCAACTATGCGCGGCGGTTTGGCCGGAAGAGAGTCACGGCCATCCACAAGGCCAACATCATGAAGCTCAGCGATGGCCTCTTCATCGAGTGCGCGCGGACGGTGTCCAAGCGATACGCGGACATCCCGTATGAGGAGCGCATCGTGGACGCCGCCTGCATGCACCTCGTGATGAAGCCCGAGCAGTTCGACGTGCTTGTCCTGCCAAATTTGTACGGCGACATCGTGTCGGACCTCTGCGCCGGCCTCGTCGGCGGTCTTGGCGTCGTGCCCGGCGCCAACCTGGGCGAGCACGATGCGGTGTTCGAAGCCGTTCACGGGACAGCGCCTGACATTGCCGGACGCAATGTCGCAAACCCGACGGCTCTGCTCCTGTCGGCCGTGCTCATGCTGCAGCACATCGGTGAGGCCGAGGCGGCGACGCGCGTGCGAGCGTCGCTCCACCGGGTGCTCGGCGAGGGCTTGGTCAGGACGCGCGACCTCGGCGGCTCTGCAACGACGACGGAGTTTGCGGAGGCGCTCTGCAAGGAGATGGACGTGTAGGCGCGGTTCAGGGTTCAGGTTCATTTCGGGTTCAGGTTCATGGTTCATCGTTCAAGGTTCACGGACGTCGAACCTTGAATCCGGAACCCTGAACCAGAACCCGGAACCGGAACCTGAACGCTGAACCGTACGGTTCGCTCTGCTATAGTTTTCGCGAAGTGCGAGCCGACGACATCACGCGGGCAGTTCTGGCACGCAATGATGTGGCGAAGTATCTCCGCACCGGCGCCTCACCTGAAGACGATGCCCGGGAGCGGGTCGAGGCCTACCTCGACGAGCTGCGCACCAAACAGCGCTACCGCTTCTATCGCGCACTCCAGCATCCGCTCTATCCGATCCTGCGCAAGGTCCGCCGCGTCGCGGAACACGTCGAGCTCGCCCGCGAGGCGACGACGCGCGGCCGTGTGCTCTACGTGTCGAACCACAAGAGCCATCTCGACTACCTGGTCGAACCGCTGGTGCTCGACGACAACGGCATTCGGCCACCGGTCGTCGCGGCCGGAATCAACCTCTTCGGCGGACCACTCGGGCTGCTGCATCGGCACGTGACGGGCGCGATCCCGATCCGGCGCAACAGCAAGGATCCGGTCTACCTGGCGACGTTGCGCGCGTACATCGCCGAGCTGCTGAACCGGCGGGACCTGCTCTACTACGTGGAGGGCGGGCGCAGCTACAGCGGCGACTTCAAGGCGCCGAAGACCGGCCTGCTCCAGGCGGCATTGCAGGCCGACCGCGCCGCCTTGTCCATCGTGCCGATGGCGGTCGCCTACGATCTCGTCCTGGAAGAGCGGATCATCTCCCGCGAAGCGACGCGCCGCCGTCGCCGCCCGTTCTCGCAGGAAGTTGCGGAGATGGTCCGGCACGCGGTTGGCTACAAGTCGCGGGCGTTCGTCACCTTCGGCCGGCCGATTCCGATGGCCGAGTACGATCCGGACTCGCGACGGGATCTGGTCTCGCTGACCCATCGTGTCCACGATGCGGTCGGGCTCCTGCACAAGGTGTTGCCGACCGCGCTCGTGGCCGCGGCCATGCGGCCGAACAGCCTCGACGCGGATCTCGTTGGCCGCGTGGACGAGCTGCTGGCGGTGTTACGCGCGGAGGGCGCGAACCTGGCCGTCACCTCGGCACGGCAGGCCGTGGACGAGGGCCTCGAGCTCCTCAACGAACGGGGCATCGTCGTGGTGGAAGCGCGGGGGCCGCGCGTCCGTGTGCGCGATCGTGTCGCGCTGCGCTACTACGGCCGCACGATTGAGCACTTGTTGCACCGATCGAGATTGCCCGCCGCTTCACGGCCGGTCGGGATCACGCACTGATGATTGCCGCGCTGTCCAGGGCGACGTTTTCGACCCTCGCCGACAGCCGCACGCTCAAGAAGATCGCGTCTCGCTACGGCATGCGACCGCACGGGTTCGCGCGCCGTTTCGTGGCGGGCGAAACCATCGACGAAGCGATCGAGTGCGCGACCCGCATCGAACGGTCAGGCATGACGGTCACGCTCGATCACCTTGGCGAGCGCGTCACCACGCGGGAAGAAGCGACGCGATCCACGCGCGAATACATGGCCATGGTCGAGTCGATCGCGAAAGCGGGCATCAGCCGGAACATCTCGGTGAAGCTCACGCAGCTCGGGCTCGATATCGACCGCGCGACGTCGGTGGACAACATCCGCCGGGTGCTCGACGTGGCGTCGAAGGCGGATTTTTTCGTCCGCATCGACATGGAAGGGTCCGACGTACACCGATCAGACGCTCGAAGCCGTGAACTCGTTGTGGGGCATCGGCTCTCATAACATCGGCGTCGTGATTCAGGCGTATCTCAAGCGATCGCCGGATGACCTCAAGCGCGTGCTGGCGCTCGGTATGCGCGTGCGGCTGGTGAAGGGCGCCTACCGGGAACCCAAAGACGTGGCGTTTCAGGATAAAGAGGATGTCGATCGCGCGTTCGTGGATCTGATGAAAGTGCTGCTGCGCGAGGGAACCTACCCCGCGATCGCCACCCACGACCCGGTCATGATCGACGAGACGAAGAAGTTTGCCGCCGAGCAGGGCATCGGCAAGTCGACGTTCGAGTTCCAGATGCTCTACGGGATCCGCCGCGATCTGCAGCGGAGCCTCGTCGCGGAGGGCTACCCGTTCCGCGTCTACGTGCCTTTCGGCACGGACTGGTTCCCCTATTTCATGCGGCGGCTCGGTGAGCGGCCGGCCAATGTGGGGTTCGTTGTGAAGGGGCTCCTCCGCGAAGAGGCCTGAGATCGGCGTGTCTCGTCTTGCCCGAAAAATTGTCGCCATCACGGGCGCGTCGGCCGGTATCGGACGCGCGACGGCGATGCTCGCGGCCCGCGAGGGGGCGACCGTTGTGCTGCTGGCCCGCCGTGCCGACAAGCTCGACGCGCTGGCCGCGGAGGTCCGCGCGACGGGGGGAACGGCCCTCGCCGTCGCCGGCGATGTCACGAACGCGACCGACATGGAGTCGTTCGTTCGCCGTGCGGTCGAGGGCTTCGGCCGTCTGGACATCATGGTGTGCAACGCCGGGATCGGCTACCACGGTCCCCTCGACGAGACACCGGCCGACGTCATGCGACGGCTCGTGGACGTCAACCTGATGGGTACGCTCTACGCGGCTCGCGCAGCCTTGCCCGTCATGCGCCGTCAGGGAACGGGTCACATCATTGCCGTGTCTTCGATCGCCGGGCGACGGGGGGTTGGGGGATCGAGCGTCTATTCGGCGACGAAGGCCGCGCAAATCGGCTTCATTGAAGGCCTGCGCGCCGAATTCTCCGGTACCGGTCTCCGCGCCTCAGTGATCTACCCGGTCTCGACGGTCACCGAGTTCCATGAGGCCATCGCCCGCGACTTCGGCCACACCGTCAAGGGCAAGGGACCGAAGCAGTCGGCCGACCGCGTGGCGCAGGCTATCGTGGAGTGCATGGTGAATCCCCGCGCCGAGGTGTACCCGTTCGGCCACGCGAAGTGGCTCGCCGTTCTCAGCGTTGTCGCGCCGGCGCAGGCGGACAAGTTCGTGAAGCGATTCGGCCGGCGTACCGTGCCGCGGACGGGATCGGCGGAACCCGGTGGCGACTGAAACATCGAACGAAATCCTGGCGCGCGTGCGCGAACTGGCCCGCGCGATTCACGCAGCCGGCGGGCGCGCGCTCATCGTCGGCGGCTGGGTCCGGGACGAGCTGCTCGGTCGCGATTCCAAGGACCTCGATCTGGAAGTGTTCGGGCTCGCGGCCGACCGGCTGCGCGCGCTCCTCGACTCATTCGGCCGCGTCGACACCGTCGGCGAGAGTTTCACCGTCTACAAGCTTGGCTCGATCGACGTGTCGCTGCCCCGCCGCGAGTCCAAGACCGGCCGCGGCCACAAAGGCTTCGCCGTCGAAGGCGACCCGGCGCTGTCGATCGACCGAAGCGGCGCGACGGCGCGACTTCACCGTCAACGCCATGTCCCGTGATCCGATCACGGGCGAGTTGATCGATCCGTTCAATGGCCACGCCGATCTACGGGAACGCCGCCTGCGGATGGTGGACAGCCGGACGTTTGGTGAGGACAGCCTGCGCGTCCTCCGCGGCGTGCAGTTTGCGGCACGCTTCGATCTGGTGATGGACGACGACACCAGGGCGGTCTGTCGATCGACGCCGCTGGATGACCTCCCGGCCGAGCGGATCTGGGGTGAACTCGAGAAGCTGCTTCTGCAGGCGGATCGGCCTTCGATTGGCCTCCGGCTCGCCTGGGATCTCGACGTGGTGCACCGACTGTTGCCGGAGCTCGTGCCGCTGGCGACGTGCCGGCAGGATGCGGAGTGGCACCCGGAGGGCGACGTGTGGACGCACACCCTGATGGTCGTGGACGAGGCCCGTCAACGGATTGAGGGTCTGGAGCGGGGACCGGCAGTGGCCATGATGCTTGGCGCGCTGTGTCACGACCTCGGCAAGCCGGAGACGACGATCGACCATGACGGCCGGGTGAAGTCGCCGGGACACGAAGAGGCCGGCGTGCCGCTCGCGCATCCGGCTGCTCAATCGGCTGAATCTGCAGTCGCTCGACGGCTACGACGTGCGCGGCGCCGTGCTCGGACTCGTCGCGGAGCACATGCGGCCCAACGCGTTCCTGAAGTCAGCGACGCCTGTCAGCGACGGCGCGTTCCGCCGGCTCGCGCAGCGTGTCGACCTCGAGCTCCTCGCGCGCTTCGCGGAGGCGGATTGCCGGGGACGCGGCGGATCATTCGACTGCTCCGGCAGCCAGTGGTTCCTCGATCGTGCGCGCACGCTGGGCGTCGAACACGCACCGCCGACGCCTTTCGTGCTTGGAAGGCATTTGCTTCAGCTCGGAATGCAACCAGGCCCACGAATGGGCGAGGTGTTGCGGTCTATCTATGAACGCCAGCTCGATGGCGAGGTCACGTCACTCGAGGAAGGGTTGGTGATCGCGAGAACGCTCATTCATTGAGGATCTGCGATCTGCGAATGAGGATTGCATTTGAAAATCGAGGATTGCGGATCGTGGATTGCGGGCTTCCAATGCCCCAATCGCCAATGCAATCCTCAATCACGAATCGCAAATCTTCAATGATCTCAGTCTCGATAGATTTCCCATTCCGGTTCGCTTTCGAAGATCCACCGGTAGTAGTCCGCGCCCTTGAGCTCGACGGCCGCGGCCTCGTCGACGATGACGGTGCAACGCTCGTGAAGCTGGAGCGCTGTCGCGGAGATCATCGACGTGATCGGCCCCTCGACCGTGCGGGCGACGATGTCGGCCTTGTTCGAGCCTGTCGCGAGCAGCACCACGCGGCGTGCATCGAGAATTGTGCCGACGCCCATGGTGATGGCGCGCGGGGGCACCATGAACGCGCCGCCGAAGAGCGGCGCGTTCTGCTGAATCGTCGTCTGCGTCAGGGCCTTGACGCGCGTGCGCGATCGAAGCGCCGACAAGGGCTCGTTGAACCCGATGTGGCCGGATCGGCCGAGGCCCAGAATCTGCAGGCCGATGCCGCCAGCGTGCTTGATGCGGGCCTCGTACGCCAGACACTCGGCGTCGAGGTCTTCGGCGAGCCCGTTCGGCAGGTGCGTGTTCCGCCGATCGATGTTCACACGATTGAAAAAGTGCTCGTCCATGTAGTGCCGGTACGAGTGAGGGTCGTCGGGCGCGAGGCCCACGTACTCGTCGAGGTTGAACGTCCGGCAGGACGAGAAATCGAGGTCATCTGACTGGTGCATGTCCACCAGTCGTTCGTAGACCTGTTCCATCGTCCGCCCGGTCGCGAGGCCGAGAACGAGTGTGGGGGTGGCACGGATTTCGTGCCCAATCAACCGAGCCACGAGACGCGCCGCCTCGTCGGCCGTCGATCGAATGATGACCTCCATCGCACGGCATTCTACCGTCAGGTGGTGCGAGAGGTCGGTGCGGCGTGTTGTACGCTGACGCCCATGCGCCATCTCGTGCTGACGCTGCTGCTCGTGACGATGGGCGTCCCGGCCTGGGCCCAGACGCGCGAGCGGTTGCCGCTGTTCGTCGCGGACGCGCGTGGTTTCTACAGTGGGCTCGGCCGCGATCCGGTGACCGCCGCCGATCTGCTCGTCGCGCCTGAGGAGATGCCCAACCGGGGTTTCGGCGGGGTCACCGGCGTGCACGTCTATCCCTTCCGCGGCCGATCGGTCGCGCTCGGGTTCGGCGGCGAAATGATCTTCGCGCGTGGCAGGGCCGTCACCGAGTCGGAAACCGAGGACTTTCCCTCAACGATCGTAAATCAGCGGCTGTTCGGCTTGTCCGGCCAGTTCTCGCTGAACTTCGGGTACCGCAATGGGTGGAGCTACATCACCGGCGGCACAGGCCCAATGAGCTTCGGCTCATATCTGACCGACACGGCACCGCTCGAAAGCGCACCGAAGGCCATGACGCTCAACTACGGCGCCGGCGCCCGCTGGTTTGCGTGGCGCCACATCGCGTTCGCCGTGGACGTGCGTTTCTACCAGACTCGTCCCGAGGATCGGACGGTTTTCTACCCCGGTCGCGGACGCTCCTCGCTGCGCATCTTGTCGGCGGGGATCTCGATCAGATAGATGCGCGGTCGAGGCTTAAGGCTCAGGGCTTAAGGCCTAGGGCCGCGTCCTAAGCCCTAAGCCTTGAGCCCTAAGCCCCTGGTCACTAGTTCAAGTGCTTTTTGTAGAACTCCACCACCATCGGCCACGCCGCCAGTGACGCTTTGAGGTTCGCGCCGCCGGCGCCAGCCTGGTTGCCCATGAAGCCGTGGCCTGCGCCTTCGAAGCTGTTCACTGCGTAGCTCTTGCCGAGCTTCGTCATCGCGGCCTGGGTCGCGGGAATGGTTTCGTTGATGCGCGCGTCGTTGCCGGCGTAGAGGCCAAGCACGGGCGCCTTGAGGTTGGCGAGCTGCGCCTCGACAGTGACCGTCAGCCGTGCCGGGTGCCTCGCCGTAGAACACCACCGCCGCATTCAGCCCCGGCTGCGCGGCCGCGTAGCCGAAGCTCCGCGCGCCGCCCCAGCAGAAGCCGACGACGCCGACCTTGCCGTTCGACGCCGGCAGCTTCTTGCCGTACTCCATCGCCGCATTCAGCCGCGCGTTCACCTCATCCGGCGTGAGCGTGCGGATCGCCTGGCCGACGCCAGTGCCCAGCGATGCGCTGCCGCCGCCGTTCGGACCCTTCCCCGAGAGAAAGTCCGGCACGATCGCGATGAACCCGTCCTGGGCGAGCTGATCGCCGACCGCGCGGGGGATGTCGCGCATGCCGTTGATGTCGTGGATGACGAGGACGACGCCAGACTTCGTCGGCCGCTCCGGATAGACGACCCAGGAGTTCAGCAGGCTGCCGTCCGACAGCTTGATGTCCACCCACTCGCCGTGGCGCGGTGACTCCTTCAGCGCTCGGGCGGCGTGATCGGCTGTCCCCGCCGGAAGCGCGTCGTTCCACTCGACGTCAATCGGCGGGACGCCGCCCTGCCGGCCACCCGCCATCCCTGCGCCACCGGGCGCCTGCGCGGCTGCCACGCCCGCCAATCCGAAAACCGCCCACGCCATCACTGCGAGACCCAGCACTTGTCGCCTCATGAATCCTCCCCAAAGTCGTGATCGATATGATGAGGCCGCATGCCCCGGAATACGCTCCTCGACTTCTTCGAGGACTACTCCCGACAGGACGCCGTTTTCCTCGTCCACGACGATGGCTATCGGACGCGTCAGGCGACCTACCGGGAGGTCGGGGACGCGGCGCACCGTTTGCAGACGCCCTGCGGGGCGCTGGGCTCGTCCCGGACGACAAGGTCGTCATCTGGTCCGAGAACCGGGCGGAGTGGATCGTCGCGCTCTGGGGCAGCCTGCTCGCCGGCGTCGTGGTCGTGCCCGTCGACTACCGCGCGTCGGCCGATCTCGTCCGCCGCAGTCAGCGCAATCGTCAACGCGAAATGGGTGCTCGTCGGCGACGAAGTGGAGCTGCCGGCCGGCGTGACCGGCGAGGTCAGGAAACTGTCGGAGGCTGTACGCGCTGTATGGAGTCGATGGAAGCGGCACCCCGCGCGCGGCGGCGCGCACCTCGAATCCGGTGCCGCTTGCCGAGATCATCTTCACCTCCGGCGCGACCGCCGAACCCAAAGGCGTGACGATCACGCATCGGAACGTCCTCGCGAACATCATCCCGATCGAGCGGGAGATCGCGAAGTACCGGAAGTACATGCGGCCGTTCCATCCGCATCCGTTTCCTGAACCTTCTGCCGCTCAGCCACATGTTCGGCCAGTCGATGGCGACGTTCGTGCCGCCGATGCTCGTCGGGCACCGTCGTCTTCTCGCACGGCTACAGCCCGGTCGAGATCCTGCGCCAGATCAAGTCGCGCCGCGTGTCGGTGCTCGTGTGCGTGCCGAAGGTGCTCGACGTCCTGCGGGAGCACGTCGAGCGAATCGCGCCGCACACCGCCGGCCCGGATACGCTCGCGGGCAAGCACTGGTCACGGCGCTGGTGGCACTACCGCGACGTGCACCGGCTCTTCGGCTGGAAGTTCTGGTGCGTCGTCTGCGGCGCGGCGCCGCTCGATCCGGAGCTCGAAGCGTTCTGGCGCAAGCTCGGCTTCCTCGTCGTGCAGGGCTACGGCCTCACCGAGACGGCGCCGATCGTCACGCTGAATCATCCGCTGCGCGCGGCGCAGGGCACGGTCGGCCCGCCGATCGGCGGCGTCGAAGTTCGCATCGCGCCGGACGGCGAGATTCTCGTGCGCGGCGAGAACGTGACGTCGGCTACTACGCGCCCGGCGGCTCCGCGGAAGCCGCTCAGGAGTCCTCGGCATTCGAGGACGGCTGGTTCCACACCGGCGACATCGGCGAGCTCGACGCGACCGGCCGGCTGCTGATCAAGGGCCGCAAGAAGGAAATGATCGTCACGCCGCAGGGACTGAACGTCTTCCCGGAGGACGTCGAGCGCGCGCTCACTGCCGCAGCCGGGCGTCAAGGACGCGGCCGTCGTCGGCCTGAACGTGGACGGCGAGGAGCGCGTCCATGCGGTGCTCGTGCTCGAGCCCGGCGCGGACGTGGACCGCGATCGTCCGCGGCGCGAACGCGCGGCTCGAAGATCACCAGCGCGTCTGGAGCACGTCGCTCTGGCCAGGGACGGCGCGTCGCTGCCCCGCACCGAGGGCACGCAGAAGCTGAAGCGCCGCGAGATCCAGCGCTGGGCGGCCGGCGAGCGCGCCGGCCACTGGCGCGGCACCCAATGCCGGCACGAGCGTTGCCGAGATCGTCGCAGCGCTTTGCGCCGGACCGCGAGGCGGGACCGGCGACGACGCTCGAGGAGCTGGGTCTGAGCTCGCTCGATCGCGTCGAGCTGATGATGGCGCTCGAGGAAGCGTTCCAGACGACGCTCGACGAGAGCGCGCTCGCGAGCGACAGGACGATCGGGGAGATTGAGACGCTCGTGTACGCGGGCATCGAGTCCGGGTTCCGGGTTCCACGGTTCCCGGTTCCCGGTTCTGACGAGCCTCAGGCCGGCGTCAAGCCCCAAGCCTCAAGCCGCGACGGCCAGAGCCGATCGCGTTTCCGTCCTGGAACCGATCGCCGCTGGCCTGGTTCCTTCGCCGCATCAGCCTGCCGACCTGGATTCTGCCGCTCGGGCACATCTTCATGGACATTGAAGGTCGAGGGCCTCGAGCATCTTCGAACGCTCGACGGACCGGTGATCTTCGCGGCGAACCATCAGAGCCACCTGGACACGCCGGCGATCATGATGGCGCTGCCGGCGAAGTGGCGCTACCGGCTCGCGCCGGCGATGGCCAAGGAGTTCTTCAAGGCGCACTTCAACCCGCAGCAGTTCAGCCGCAAGCGAGTGGTTCACGAACAGCCTGAACTACTACCTGTCCTGTCGAGTTCTTCAACGCGTTTCCGCTGCCGCAGCGCGAGGCCGGCACGCGGCAGACGCTGCGCTACATCGGCGAAGTCCTCGGCGACGGCTACTCGGTCCTGATCTTTCCCGAGGGCAAGCGGACGATGACCGGCGACATCGGCCGGTTCATGCCGGGCGTCGGGCATGATCGGCGCGCGGCTCGTCGTGCCGGTCGTGCCGGTCCGGCTCGAGGGCCTCGACAAGGTGCTCCACCAGAAGATGAAATTTCCGGTACGAGGGCCCGTCCGTGTCGCGTTTGGCGCGCCGATCAGACTCGCCGGCGAGGACTACGCTGCGCTCGCCGGCCAGGTCGAGCAGGCCGTGAGAAGTCTCTGAGGCCCTCGCAAATCGGGCCTAAAGCTCGAGGCATGAGGCCAAGGCCGTGCCCGGCCCTGAGCCCCGAGCCTTGAGTCCTGAGCCGTCTGCTATGCTTACCCCAATGAAAGGACAGCGAATTTGAGCAAGGACGACCTGATTGATGTTCAGGGCACCGTGGTCGCCGTTCACAGCGGCGGCCTTTATCGGGTGCAAGTCGATTCGGGCCACGAAGTGCTGGCCCAGTTGAGCGGCCGGATGCGCCGCTTCCGCATCAAGGTCGTGCCCGGCGATCGCGTGACCGTCGGCGTCTCGCCCTACGATCCGGTCCGCGGCATCATCACCTTCCGCGCTCGCTAGCGTTCACAGCCCCTTGAGCACCGAAGCGACACCCCAAACAGCGCGTCGGCCGCGGCGTCGTCGGCCGGGTGCGGCGCGTCCAGGCGGCCGTCCGCAGGCGCTCAGCGGCCGCGGCACGTCCCGCCGCTCCGGCCCCACGCGAGTCGGCGCCGTTCGATCCCGCGCCCGTTCCCTTCGCCGCGCTCGTCACCGAGCCGGACCTGCTCGACGCGCTCGAGCAGCGCGGCTACGAGAAGACGACGCCGATTCAGAGCGCGGTGCTGCCGTACGCGCTCGCGGGACGCGACGTCATCGGCTGCGCCGAGACCGGCACGGGCAAGACGGCGGCGTACCTGCTGCCGATTCTCGCGCGTCTGATTCGCGAGAATCGCGAAGGCTACGGCGACGCCGAGCAGCGCTCGACGCGCGCGCTGATCCTCGCGCCCACGCGCGAGCTCGCGACGCAGATCGACGACGAGATGCAGGGCTTCGCGTATCACGCGCCGGTGTCGAGCGCGGCCGTGTACGGCGGCGTGCCGATGGAGCCGCAGGAGCGCGCGCTCAAGGCCGGCGTCGACATCGTCGTCGCCACGCCGGGCCGGCTGCTCGATCACATGCGCAGCAACGTCGGCGACTTCTCGAAGCTCGAGGTCTTCGTGCTCGACGAAGCCGACCGCATGATGGACATGGGCTTCTGGCCCGACGTCCGCAAGATCGCCGAAGCCATGCCGCCGTCGACGCGTCGCGCCAGACGATGCTGTTTTCGGCGACGATGCCGGAAGAAGTGATGCGGTTCGCGGACGCGCTGGCGCCGAATGCGGTGTTCGTGCAGGTCGGATCGCGGCGCGGACCGGCGCAGACGATCTCGCACGAAGCGCGATTCTGCCGGCGCGCGAGAAGGCGTCGTTCCTCGCGCAAGTACCTGCGCCGGTCGCACGAGCCGGCGATCGTGTTCGTGAACACGAAGATCGGCTGCGATCGCCTCGCGCGGCAGCTGCAGTCGCTTCGGCCTGCGCGCCGCGGCGATTCACGCCGACCGGTCGCAGAAGGATCGCACCGCGGCCATCGAAGCGTTCCGCGCCGGCCGGATCACGGCTGCTCGTCGCGACCGACGTCGCCGCGCGCGGCCTCGACATCGACGTCGGTCGGCCTGATCGTGAACTACGAAGTGCCGCGCGGCGCTCGACACCTACGTCCACCGCGTCGGCCGCACCGGCCGCAACGACGCGACCGGCCACGCGCTCACGCTCGCCGATCCCGCACGAACGCCAGGATCTCGAAGACATCGAGAAAGCGTTCGGGCTCAAGCTCATCGCCGACTGAGAACTTCGGCCAGTACGTCAGTCCCCGGCTGGAGGACGCATGCCTCGGGCACTCGTTCCTACGCTATCCATAGTCGTCGTCATGGGTTGGGCGGCACTGGCGGCACAGTCGTCACCACGCACATCTCCGAAGGCAGTAATCGCGGACGTGGCCTGGATCGCCGGAACGTGGATCGGCGGTGACGCGGAGCCAGCAGCGAGGAGCGGTGGACGTCGCCGGCTGGCGGCGCGATGCTCGCGGTGTCGCGCACGGTCCAAGGCGGTCGACTGGTGGCCTTCGAGTATCTGCGCATCGTCGAACAGGCCGGCACGCTCGTCTACATCGCGCAGCCAAACGGCCGGCCACCAGTCGAGTTCACGCTGACACATCTCGAGCACGAGCTTGCCGTGTTCGAGAATCCCGCGCACGATTTTCCGAAGGTCATCCGATACGCGAAGCGCAAGGACGGTGCCCTCGAAGCCACCGTCAGCGGCGCGGGCAGCGAGAAACCGCAGTCGTTCGTCTTCCGCAATCAGAAGTAGACCGTTGGATCCTTTAAGCTGTCTCGAGGCATGACGGACGCGCCCCGGCATACGCTCAGTGGCAGAATCGCGCTCGTCACCGGCGGGAATCGCGGGATCGGCCGGGCGATCGCCGAGGCGCTGGCCAAGGCCGGCGCTGACGTCGCCATCTCGTACCACACCCGCGAGGACGACGCCGCGGAGACCGGCCGAACGATAGAACGCCTGGGGCGCCGATGCCTGGCCACCCGGGCGGATGTGTCCGAGAGCGTCGCGGTCGAACGTCTGGTCAGTGACGTCGAACATGGACTTGGCGGCGTGGACATCCTGGTCAACAACGCCGGCATCACGCGTCCGCAGCCGCTCGAGGCGATTACGGAGCACGACTGGCACGATCTCATCGCGGTAAATCTCACGTCGGCATTCCTGGTCACGCAGCGCGTCGTGCCAGCCATGCGAACGCGGCAGTGGGGCCGCATCATCAACCTGTCGTCAGTCGCCGCGCAGCTCGGCGGTGTTGTCGGTCCGCACTACGCGGCATCGAAGGCAGGGCTCATCGGCCTCACCCACTCCTATGCTGCGCTCCTCGCGAAGGACGGCATTACGGCCAACGCGATCGCGCCGGCGCTCATCGCCACGGAAATGGTCACGTCGAACCCACGCGCTCGTGCGGACCTGATTCCTGCCGGTCGATTCGGAACGGTCGACGAAGTGGCGGCAGTCGCCGTCCTCCTCGCGACGAACGGCTACATCACCGGCCAGACGATCAGCGTCAATGGCGGGTGGTACATGACAAGTTGAAGCTAGAAGCGAAGTCAGAACTCAAGGCTTGCCGTTGGCCTTTTGGCCTTTGCCTTCCTGAACGGCGACCCGTTCCGCGCCCGCGTAGATATTGAACCGCCCGTCGCGGACGAACCCGAGCAATGTCATACCGGCTTCGCGGGCCAGATCGATCGCGAGGCTCGACGGCGCGGAGACGGCGGCAATCATGCGGATGCCGCCGATCCACGCTTTCTGGACGATCTCGAACGATGACCGACCGCTGACGACGAGCATCGAGCGGTCGCACGGCAGGCGCCGTTCCGAGAGCATGCGTCCGAGGATCTTGTCCACGGCGTTGTGCCGGCCGACGTCTTCCGCGCTCGCGTCGATCACGCCGTTCAGCGTGAACAGCCCCGCCGCGTGAAGGCCTCCAGTTTCCGCGAACGCGGACTGCACCTGGCCGAGGGCGGCCGGAAGACTCAGCACGACGCCCTCACTCACCTGCCAGTCGACCAGAAACGGTTTCGCATCAACGGCGAGAGACTCGAGACTGCGCCGGCCGCACATGCCGCACGACGAGTTCATCGCGACCTGACGACGCTGACCGAGCACTTCGGTCACCCGAGCCGGGGCGATCCAGATGTTGACGACGTTCTCGACCTCGTCGAGGTCCACGCGCTCGATTTCGTCGACGCTGCCGATCACGCTCTCGCTCAACAGAAACCCCAGCGCGAGGTGGCGATCGTCTCCCGGCGTCCGCATGATCACCGAGAACGGCTCGCTGTTCAGCCGGACCTCGAGCGGCAGCTCGACGGCCACCCGATCGCGGTCGGGACCGGAGTCGCGCGCACTCACCCGCAGCACGTCGAACGCTCGGACGGAGACGCTCATCGCCGGGGCCTAATCGGAGAACTCTTTCGCGAGCTCGACGAACTCGCCGTCGGGCGCGAGGGCGCGGTACTCGCGCCAGTGCGGTCTGGCCTCGGCCGATCGGCCGAGCTTCTCGAGTGTCACCGCCAGATAGAAGTGCGCTTCGGGATAGCCGGGATTGATGGCGAGCGCGTCCCGGTACGCCGCGACGGCCTCCTGGAATCGCCCGACATCGTGGTGGATGTTGCCCAGGTTGAAGTACGCCTCGAAGCACTCGGCATCGAGGCGGATCGCCTTCTCGTAGAGCGCCTCGGCTTCGACGATTTCGTCGCGCTCATAGTGGATGTTCGCGAGGTTGACGAGCGCCGGAACCAGCTGCGGTTGAAACAGCGCCGCGCGACGATAGGCGGCCGCCGCGGCGTCCAGATCGCGGTTCTCCCCGTCGTCGAGCTCGGCGCCCTCGAGGAAATACCGCGCGGCCAGCGCGTGATTGGCGGCGGCGATCTGTTCGGTGCGAGCGCCGGGGCGCGGAAGCCGGTCGATCGCCGCCGTGGGCGCCGGCAGCGACACGACGCGCGCGCGCTCGGTTCGGGCTGGCTGAAAATCGAGCGCCAGCTGGCCCTCGCGCTCGGAGGTGACCGCGCGGAGCCAGCCGTGCAGCGACGAGCCGCGCTCGATCTCGGCGGCGGCCTGCCGGATGACCGTGAGATCGGCGAAGGAATACCGGCCGACCACCGGCCGAATCAGCCCCCAGCGCTCGAGGTAGCGCAGGTGATCGTCACGAAGCGCGGGATAACGGCTGCGCAAATCGCGCGCGGCGTAGTACCTGCGAGCGAAGCGTCTCGAAGTCCGGGAGGCCCGCCTCGAGGCAGAACTCCTCCTCGGTCACCACGCGCCGTACATGATCCGGTGGCGGTGGCGCATCGGTCCCGGTGAGGACGACGGTCGTCTTCGGGGTCAGGTCGGACGAAAACGCGCCGCCCATGCGCTCGACGATCGAGCGCACGTCACGTCGCGACAGCAGGCGAAGCTTCCCGAGGAGCGCGACGTGCTGCCCGGTGAGCGGACGATCGGCCGAAGGAATGACCACGGCTTCGACCGTCACGATGAATCGCTCCTCGCGCGAAGTCAAGCGGACGGTCGAGGATTCCGGGGGCTCCGCCCCCGCGGCCCCTCGACGCGCTCACTCGCGCGGCCCCGATACCGCGCTCCGTTCGCGCGGGCTCGCTCACGCTCGCTCAGCACCCGCGGACTGTCGTGCCCGAGAGTCGTTCGAGCACGGTGACGAGTTGCTGCGTGCCCTGATCGCCGGCGCCCTCGGCTTCGAGCACGCGAAGAAGCTGTTCGACCAGCCCGGCGGCGAAAATCGGCACGCCAAGCTCGCGCGCGGCCTCCCCCACCAGCCGCAGGTCCTTCTGCTGGAGCCGGACCTTGAACGCCGGCGCGAAGTCGCGGTCGATGATTTTCTTGCCGAGGTTCTGAAAGGCCCAGCTGTTCGCGGCGCCGCCCGTCAGCGCCTCGTGAAGCTTGACGACGTCGAGACCGGCCTTCGCGCCGAGCACGAGCGCCTCGCAGGACGCCAGCAGGTTCACAGCGGCCAGAATCTGGTTGCACAGCTTGGCTGTCTGGCCGTGACCGGAGGGACCGATGTGCGTCACGCGGCTGCCCATGCCCCCGAAGACCGGTCGCGCACGCTCGAAGGCGCTCGCGGTTCCACCGACCATGATTGTCAGCGTGCCCGCGATGGCGCCGAGCTCGCCACCCGACACCGGTGCGTCGAGCCAGTCGCAGCCGCGGCGGGCCGCCTCGGCCGAAAGCGTCCTCGTGACAGCCGGCGAGATCGTGGACATGTCTGCGATGACGAGACCGGCGCGCGAGCCCTCGAGCACGCCTCCAGGACCCGTGGCCACCGCCTCGACGTCGGCCGAATCCGGCACCATCGTGATGACCATCTCCGTCGCGGCCGCGGCCTCGGCCGGCGACGCGGCGCGCTTCGCGCCGAGCGCGACCATTTCGTCCACGGAAGCCGTGGTCCGGCTGTTGACCGTCACGTCGAACCCTGCCTTCAGCAGATTGCGCACCATGGGCCGGCCCATGATGCCGAGCCCGACGAAACCTACCCGCGAGATTGCCGGTCGTTCTGTCACGCTTCCCCCCATTCACGAGTCGGCCGGACGCACGGTCGGCCGCTCCATTTTCCTCGCGCCAGGTGCCATATGATCGAGAGCTGATGCTGCTGGCGGCTGATGTTGGCGGAACCAAGACACTGATCGGGCTCTACCGGCCGCCCGGTCCTCGTCCGACGCCGGTCGAGTCGCGAGTGTACGCCACGCTGGACTTCGAGAACATGAGCCAGCTCGTGGACGCGTTTCTTCGGGAGGTCGGTTCCGTGTCGGTCGAGGCGGTGGTCGCCGGCGTCGCCGGTCCCGTCCGCGGTCTCGAGGCGGAACTGACCAACGCGCCGTGGAGCGCCAACCTGAACGAGATCGCTGAACGCCTGCACTGCCAGGCCGCGCTTCTGAACGACCTCGAAGCGATGGCGTATTCGGTCTCGGTGTTGACCGCCGACGAGCTCGTCGTGCTCCAGGCCGGCGAACCGAACCCGACAGGCAACGCCGGACTGATCGCGGCGGGCACGGGACTGAACGAATCGCACATCCAGTTCATCGACGGTCGTCACGTCCCGTCGCCGTCCGAATCCGGCCACACGGATTTCGCCGCGCGCACCGAGGACGAGATCGCGTTCGTCCAGGATTTCGTGCGGACGCGGGACCGCGTGGACGTCGAGAACGTGCTGTCGGGTCCGGGACTCGAAAACCTGTACCGCTTCACGCACCGCAACGGACGCCGGCCGCGCAACTGCCCTGTTCCCGCGGATTCGGACGAGACCATCGCGTCCGACATCACCGCGTCCGCCCTCGGCGATCGCTGTCCGCGATGCGTCGACGCGCTCAACATGTTCGTTTCCGCCTACGGCGCCGAGACCGGCAACCTCGCATTGCGGTCCATGACCACGGCAGGGGTCTACGTGGGGGGCGGAATCGCGCCCAAGATCCTGCCGGCGCTGCAGAACGGACGGTTCATGCAAGCGTTCCGTGCCAAGCCGCCGATGGACGATGTTCTGGCGCGCATCCCGGTTAAAGTGATCGTCAACCCCAGCGCCGCATTGATTGGCGCGTCGGTCAAAGCCGCTTCGCTAATCGGTCGATAAGAAGGAACTCAGATGCCCGCACGTCGGGATCTGAAATTTGAAATTGCCTTCATGGTTTTCCAGAGGAATTGACCAGTGAACGCCCGACTCCTGACAACTCTGACATCCGCGATTGCGCTTTCGTCAGTGCTGGCCCTCGCCGGACAGACACAACCGCCGCCCAAGGCGTACGACGACGTCGCCTCGTTCGCGGCGGCGGCGGCTGCGGCGGCTCCCGAGCGAGTGAAGCTCGGTTCGCTCGGCAAGCTCGGCGGCAAAGACGTGCCCCTCGTAGTCATTGGCCAGAACGTCACGGACACGACGCCGGCGGCGGTCAAGGCTTCGGGCAAGCTTCGCGTGTGGGTGCAGGCGGCCAGCCGGGAAGGCACGGACGCGGCGTTGATGTTGCTGAAGGATATGGCCGCAGGTAAGAACGAGCTGTGGCTCAGCGCGATCGTGCTGCTCGTCAGTCCCATGGAGATCGGCGATCCGAAGGGCCAACCGTCGGGGCGCGAGTATGTGTTCCTCGAGACGCCCGAGGCGTCGACGTTCGCGAAAGCCCTGACGGATTACGACCCGCACGTCGGCATCGAAATCCGCACGGAAGATGGTCCGTGCTCGGCGTATGCGGTCACGTTCGCGCCACCGCTCAATCCGAACACGAGCGAACACATCCTCGGCGCGCTGCGCGAAGAGTATTTCCCGTTCATCGTCAGGAGCCTGAAGTCCAAATGGTCGATGGACGCGTTCTATCGCGGCAACGTCGTGGGCGGTGATGACGGGTGCGCGCCGAAGCTCCCGGAAAAAAATGACAAGGTCGACAAGGTCGCGGCCGGGCCCGCAGGAGGCCGCCGTGGCGCAGCGCCCGCGGCCGCAGGCCGTGGCCGAGCCGGCGGACGAGGCACGGGTCCGGTCCCCACGCCCACCGCCGAGCTACAGCAGCCCGCCTGGCAGGCCTCCGGCCATCAGCTGGGCCTCGCCGCCAACTACCTCGGCGTTCGCAACCGCTTCTCCATCGTCGGCGTCGTTCACGCGAAGGATGCCCCCGACGACCGCGCGAAAGCTGCCGGACATTTCCTCGAAGAGGCGCTGGCGTTCGCCTGGGGCGCGAACGCACGGATCAAGAAGGCAACCGAGGCCGCTGACCTGGGCGTGCTCGTTGGCCGGTCGCTCCCGACGAGCACCCGTCTGGCAACGGTCGGACAGGTCGAAGTCTTGATGAGCGACGCCGCCTCGTCTGGTGACTCACCGAAAAAGCGCACGAGCGCGTCGCGGGTGGTCTCCATGCGCGATCAGCTGCACTTCGAACCGGCGTCGGACGAGATTGTCGCCGCCGAATATTTCGTGCCTGCGTCTCAAACCGCCGTCGTGGAACTGCTGAAGAAACACGGTGTGCAGCTCCGACAGCTGACTCAGGGCACGAAGGGCGCCGAAGAATTTGTCGTGACGCCGGCGCCTGTTGGATCCGCTCCTGGCAAGATTGCCGGCACCTGGCAGCGAAGCGCGGCGGAGATTCCGTCGGGCAGCTGGGCGGTTCGAATGAATCAGCCGTTGTCGCGCCTCGCGTTCGCGTTGCTGGAACCAACCTCAGAGGACTCCGTCGCGACGCTTCCGGGCGTGAGCGACGGAAAAACGTATCCGATTCTCCGGAGAGGGCGTTAAGAGTTAGAGAGAGGTCCTTTGGGTCCTGGAGGACCGACGAGCGTCAGTGCCTACCGCATCAACCGTGCGATGTCGTTGTAGATCACGGTCACCATCAGGAGCACCATCACCGTGGCGCCAGCCACGAGGATCCGCTCCTTCATCCGAATGCTGAGGTCCCGACGGGCGAGGCCCTCAACCGCAAGAATCGCGATGTGTCCGCCGTCGAGGACGGGCACGGGCATGAGGTTGAGCAGTCCGAGGTTGAGGCTGATCATCGCCATCAGGTTCAGCAATGCGACCCAGCCCATCTCGGCGGCGCTACCGGAGAGCTGCGCTATTCCGACTGGTCCCATCAGCTGGCGCACCGGGGTCTCGCGCGTCAGCAGTCCGCCGAGCGTTTTGCCGATGAGCCGCGTGGTTTCCCAGTTCTGCCGAACGCTGAGTTTCATGGCCTCGACCACTGACGGATCGATTCGGCGGACCTCGTACCCGCTGATGCCGACGCCAATCATGGCGGCGCCCTGGGGGCCGCGCGGCACGACCGTCGTGTCACGGGAGGCTCCGGCGCGCTCCACGGTGAGCGTGAGCGGCGTGTCCGCGCTGGCGCGAAGGCGCTCGACGATCTCGTCCTGCGTCAGGTTCCGCGCGCCGTTGACGGCCAGCAGCACATCTCCGCGCTCGAGTCCGGCTTGTTCCGCTGGGCTTCCGGGGTTCACCTGGGTAATCTGCGGACGCAGCACTGGGCCGATGCCGAGGTCGCCCATCTCGTAGCTGCCCGTTGCCACTGGCGTGACCCGAACCGATACGCGCTCTCCCTGACGGTTCGCGATGAGCGTGAGCTCACGGCCGGCCTTGGGAACGACGGCCATCTCGAACTCATCCCACGTGGACATCGGCACGCCGTCCACGCTGACCACGAGATCGCCGGCGCGCAGGCCGGCGGCGGCCGCGGGTTTCCCCTCCTCGACTGATCCGATCACCGGCGGGCCCGATCGGTAGATCGGCACGTCCGCGCCACGGCTCAACACGACCGCGCCCACCACGATCGCGAGCAGGATGTTCATGACGGGACCGGCGACGTACACCTGAAAGCGTACCCACTTGCTCTTCGCCATGAACTGGTCGGACGCCAGTGGATCGGTGCTCCCGCTCGCTTCCTCTTCGAGCGCGTTCTCTCCGGCCAGCTTCACGTAGCCGCCGAGCGGAATGACGCTGATGCAGTACTCGGTGTCGCCGCGGCGGAACGAAAACAGCCTCGGCCCGAACCCCAGCGAGAACGTGTGCACGCGCACACCGTGAAATCGCGCCACGAGAAAATGTCCCAGTTCGTGCACGAAAACGAGCACACCGAGAACGAACAGGAAGGCGAGAATCGTGGTCATGTTCTTTCTATGACGATGGTAACGTACTGATAGTTTCGGCCGAAAACTCGCGGGCCCAGGCGTCGGCGGCCCTCACGTCGGCGAGTGAATCCGGCGGCGACGTGGCCCGATCGGCCGCGCCCAATGCCTGCTCGATGACGTGGGGGATCATCGAAAATGTAATGCAGCCGGCGAGGAAGGCCTCGACGGCCATTTCATTTGCGGCATTCAGGACAACCGGCCACGCGCCACCCCGCTCGAGCGCGGCATAGGCCAGGCGAAGGCAAGGAAACCGGTCCGGGTCGGGTGGCTCGAATTCCAACGCGCCCATCTGCGCGACATCCAACCGAGCTATCGGCGTCTGCCACCGTTCCGGATACGAAAATGCGTACTGAATCGGCAGCCGCATGTCGGTGACGCCGAGCTGCGCAATGATCGAGCCGTCGCAGAACTCCACCATGGAATGCACGATTGACTGCGGGTGCACGACGACGTCGATTTCGTGGACGGGCACATTGAACAGCCATCGCGCTTCGATGACCTCCAGCCCCTTGTTCATGAGCGTTGCCGAGTCGATGGTGATCTTGCGCCCCATCCGCCAGGTCGGGTGGCGGAGCGCGTCCTCGAACGTCACCCGCTGAAGCGCCTCACGGCTCAGCTGCCTGAACGGGCCGCCGGAGGCCGTCAGGATCAGCCGCTGAATGTCGCCGAGGTCACGGCCGTGTAGACACTGGTGGATGGCGTTGTGCTCGCTGTCCACCGGCAGAATGGCGGTGCCACGTTTCCGGGCCGCCTCGACCATCAGCGCACCGGCCATGACGAGCACTTCCTTGTTTGCGAGCGCCAGGGTCTTGCCCGCGTCAATGGCCGCGAGCGCGGCTTCGAGGCCCGCCGTGCCGGACGAAGCACAGAGAACAAGGTCGACGTCCGGGTGCGTCGCGGCCGCGATCAGCCCATCTCGTCCGACCGCGAGAATCTCGAGATCGGCCTGCCCGTTCACGCGCGCCGTCAGTTCGTCCCGCGCGGCGTCGGTCGCGACACCGACCGCCCGCGGTCGAAAACGGCTCACCTGCTCGGCAAGAAGCGACGCGTTCTCGCCGGCGGCGAGCGCCACGATCGAGAGCCGGTCCGGATGCGCCGCGACGACATCGAGCGCGCTTTGCCCGATCGAGCCGTGGAGCCGAGCACGGCGATGCGTTTCATCCTTGCACTCGGGGGCTTCGCCCCCGCGGCCCCCCGACGCGCTCTCTCGCGGGGGCCCCGAGGCCCCGCTCCGTTCGCGCGGGCTCGCTTGCGCTCGCCCTGAGCGGTTCGGTCTCTCGCGCTACAACACCCGATCCATGTGTCGCACAAGCGGAACGCGGCCAATAAATAGAAGACCGGCGCGGCGAACAAGTAGCTGTCGAGCCGGTCGAGCACGCCGCCGTGTCCCGGAATCAACTGCGAGCTGTCCTTCACGCCGGCACTGCGCTTGAGGAGCGATTCGAACAAATCCCCGGTGATGCCGACGACCGCGAGGATCACGGCGATGACCGCGCAGCGGACGGGCGACCAACCCGGCACGCACCAGGGGCCGAGCGCGAATCCGGCAAGGCCGGCCGCGACAAGCCCTCCGATCGCGCCCTCAACCGTCTTGGCCGGGCTGATGGCCGGCGAGAGCTTCGTGCGGCCAAGGAGGCGGCCGGAGTAGTACTGCGCCGAGTCGCTGATGGCGATCGTCGCGAGCAGCCACGTGACGGCCGCTGGCCCGAGCTCCGCGCGCGTCCACACCAGCGTGCCGAGAGGAAGCCCCACGTAAATCGGCGCCATCACGAGCATCGAGGCGCGCGGCAGACTTTCCGGCGTGGGAGCGCCGAATCCAAGCGCGACCAGTCCGGCGCCGACCAGCAGAACGAGCAGCACGGCGTCCAGCGACACTGCTCGCGGAAACTCCGGGAGTTGGGCGACCGCGAGCACGAGAACCGCGGCGGAAAATCCGACAAACGCCGCGGACAACGGGGCGTTCGCGCGCGTGGCCAGGCCCACGAGCTCCACGGCGGCGAGGGCGGCCGCGATGACGGCGACCGCCGCCGTGGCCCACACGGGGAGCGTCCAGATGGTCGAACCCGAGAATCGCGATCAGGACAACCGCGGACAGAATCCGGCGCATCAGGTCTCGCTACCGCTTTCCGGCGGCCATGGCGTCGGACTGGATGGCTCCGTATCGTCGGTCGCGTTTCTGGTAGTCGATGATGGCCTCGAGCAGATGGCTGGCGCGGAAGTCGGGCCACAACGCATCCGTCACCCAGATCTCGGCATAGGCGATCTGCCAGAGCAGGAAGTTGCTGACGCGCATTTCGCCACTCGTGCGGATCAGCAGATCCGGATCAGGTTGTCCGGCCGTGTAGAGGAGCGAGCCGAACGTGGACTCGTCGAGCGACTCGGGGTCCACGCCTTCACGAATCGCGCGGCGCGCGGCGTCCACGATCTCGGCACGGCCACCGTAGCTCAACGCGATGTTGAAGATCATGCCCGTGTTGCCGGCTGTCCGTTGCTCGGTCGCCGCCAGCTCGTCGCGGATTTCCGGGCTCAGCCGCTCACGCTGGCCGATGACGCGGAACCTGATGTTGTTCTTGAGCAGCAATTTGAGCTCGCGGCGCAGATAGTGCTTCAGCAGCCCCATGAGCGCGGCAATCTCGGAGTCAGGACGCTTCCAGTTCTCAACCGAGAACGCGTACAACGTCAGCACGGAAATCCCGAGTCGCGCCGAGGTCTCGACGGAGGCTGCGTACGGCCTCCGTGCCGGCGCGGTGCCCTTCGACACGCGGAAGATGCCGTGTGGCCGCCCAGCGGCCGTTGCCGTCCATGATGATCGCGACGTGGCGCGGCAACCGGCCGAAATCCACACGGCGCACGAGCGCGTCCTCCACGGACCCCTGGGGCACGGCCGCGAGCATGTCGGCAAGAGCCATTGATCTGGGCAGGATCTTAGCAGCGTCAGTAACGGACCGCTATCAGCATGAGCCCACGCGCGGGCGCCGTCGGGCCGCCCGCCCGGCGGTGTCGCTCGCGCCAGAATCGCAGGCACGGTGTCGGCGGCCCGGAGACCGGACCCGACCTCGACGAGTGTTCCGACGATCGCGCGCACCATGTGGCGAAGGAACCCGTCACCTTCGATCTCCACCACCACTTCGTCGCCGCGCTCGTCGATATCGAGACGTCCGATGGTGCGCACGGTATCGAGCGTGCTCGATCCCCTCGCCTGGAACGACGCGAAATCGTGGCGGCCGACGAAGGCCGACGCCGCGCGCCGCATAGCGCCGACGTCCGAGAGGTCCGGGCACGTGCCAGGCAAACGCGCGATCGAACGGCGACATCACGACGCGACCGCGCGAGACGGTAGCGATACGACTTCCCGCGCGCGTGAAACCGCGCGTGAAAACCAGGCGCGGCGTCTTCGACCTGGAGGACGCGAATGTCGGGCGGCAGCCGCACGTTGATGGCGCGCAACAGACTTGCCGTGGACAGATCGACGTCCAGATTCACGCTCGCCACCTGCGCGGCGGCATGCACGCCCGCGTCCGTCCGGCTGGCCCCTGCCACGCCTGGCCGCCGCTCG
This sequence comes from uncultured Acidobacteriota bacterium, assembly GCA_963793255.1. GTDB lineage: Bacteria > Acidobacteriota > Vicinamibacteria > Vicinamibacterales > SCN-69-37 > CAVTYZ01. The sequence goes on along the minus strand of CAWBZK010000006.1, from coordinate 78,002 downwards.
GCATCGTCGACGAGCGGCGCGACGGCGTCTTCGATCGACCTGCTGAACCGACAGCCCGTTGGTCTGCCGCTGCCAGCCGACGTAGTTCGTCCCGTCGTAGGCGATCGTGAGCTTGAGCGTTCGCATCGCGGATGTCAGGTCTCTCGAGCCCGGCTTCACGGCCGGCGTCCCGGCCGGGCAGAGCGGACACGACGCCGGATCGTAGGTGGGGACCTGTCAGCGCGGCCAGCGCCTGGAAGGGCACGCCGACATCTGACGATCCGCCGCTGCGGTCGATGATCGAGCCCGCGCCGATCACGGTCGCGCCAGCGTCCGTCGCGACGACGATCGTCTCGCGCGTGGACCCGCCCGTCGTGACGATGTCCTCGATGACGACGACACGATCGGCCGACGACAGCGAGAACCCTCGTCGAAGCGCGAGCGTGCCGTCGACCCGTTCGGCGAAAATCGCCCGCACGCCGAGCGCGCGCGCGACCTCGTGGCCGATGATCAGACCGCCCAGCGCCGGCGACAGCACCGCCGTTGGCGCGGCCGCGCGCAGCCGATCGGCCAGCGCACGTCCCAGCGCTTCGGCGTGGACGGGATGCTGCAGGACGAGCGCGGACTGAAGATAGCCGGGACTATGAAGCCCGGACGTCAGCCGGAAATGCCCCTCGAGCAAGGCGCCCGACTGACGGTACAGCGAAAGAACCGCGTCAGAATTCATGTCCAAGAGCATAGCCTCAAGCCCCCGGGCTCACGCCCACGCGGGGTCGGTCCCACTCCGTAGGCGGGGACAGACCCGCGTCGCTGATATAGTCCGCTGCCGTGACGACCGTCTCCGTCACGGTCATCACGCTCAACGAATCGGCGCACATCGATGCGTGCCTGGCCTCCGTCGCCTGGGCCGACGAGGTCATCGTCGTCGACAGCGGCAGCACCGATGACACCGTGGCCCGGGCGCAGGCGCGCGGCGCGCGCGTGATCGTGCGCCCGTGGCCGGGCTACGCGGCGCAGAAGAACTGGGCCGCCGAGCAGGCCTCGTCAGACTGGATCCTGTCGATTGACGCCGACGAACGCGTCACGCCCCAGCTGGCGGCGGAGATTCGCGCAGGTCCTCAGCGGACCCGCGGCCTCCGGCTACCGCATCCCACGCCTCACGTGGCACCTCGGACGGTGGATCCGGACGACGGACTGGTATCCGGACTATCAGCTGCGGCTTTACGATCGCCGCCGCGCCCGCTGGGCGCCGCGCCGCGTGCACGAATCGGTGACCGCCGACGGGCCCGTGGCGACTCCTCACGCAGGACCTGCAGCACTTCGCGTACCGGGACATCAGCCACCACCACGCGACGATGGATCGCTACACGACGCTCGCGGCCGACGAGATGTTCGACACGGGTCGATCGGCGAGCGTCCTCGACCTGGTCGCTCCATCCTCCCGCGGCGTTCCTCCGCAACTACGTGCTGCGCCGCGGGTGCCTCGACGGCGCCGTCGGGTTCATCATCTCCGTGATGAACGCCTACTACGTGTTCCTGAAGTTCGCCAAGCTGCGCGCGCTCGTGATCGCGGACAAGGCCCCGCGCCGCGCCTGAACCCTGAATCGAACGTGCCGGCCATGCGTTCGGTCCACATCGACACCGCGCGAACCTGGCGCGGCGGCCAGAATCAGGTGCTCATGACGGTGACCGGGCTGGCGGAAGCCGGGCACCAGGCGATCCTCGTCGCGCACGAAGCCGGCGAGCTGCGCCGGCGGGCCAGCGAGGGCCTTCGGTTCATCGGGTTCTCGCCGCGAAGCGAGTTCGACGTCCACGCCGGCTGGCAGCTCGGCGCGCGTGCTGCGGGAGATCGAGCCCGACGTCGTGCACGCGCACGATCCGATGGCGGTGTCGCTGGCCGCCATGGCCCTGCAGATGCGCACGGGCGCTCCCCGCCAACCGCTCGTCGTCGCCTCGCGCCGCGTGGACTTCCACCTGAAGCGCCACGCGTTCTCGAAGTGGAAGTACGGCCACGTCGACGTGTTCATCGCGGCCTCCGAGGTCATCAAGTCGATCCTCACCGCCGACGGCGTGCCCGCTGACCGCATCGAGGTCGTGCACGACGGCGTGAACGTCGACGACGATCGACAAGCAGCCGGTCGTCGACGCGCACGCCGCGTTCTGGCTGCCCAAGGGCGCGCCGCTCGTCGGCAACGTGGCCGCGCTCGCGGCGCACAAGGGCCAGCGGCACCTCGTGGCCGCCGCGGCGAAGGTCGTGCGCGAGCTGCCCGACACGCGCTTCCTCATCGTCGGCGAGGGCGAGCTGCGCGATCAGCTCGAGCGGCAGATCCACGACCTCGGGCTCGATCGGCACGTCGTGCTCACCGGATTCCGATCCGACGTGCTCGGCCTCGTCAAGTCGTTCGATCTGTTCGTGATGAGCTCGGTCACCGAAGGCCTCGGATCCGCGATCCTCGAGGCGATGGCCTGCAGGCGGCCGGTCGTCGCCACGCGGGCCGGCGGCATCCCCGAAGCGGTCGATGACGAAGTGACGGGCATCATCGTGCCGCCGCACGACGAAGACGCGCTGGCCGCCGGGATCGTGCGGCTACTGAGGTCGCCAGACCTCCGGGACCAATTCGGCCAAGCCGGCCGTCAGCGCGTGATCGACGCGTTCAGCGTCGAACGGCTGGTCAACGGAACGGCGAGCGTGTACGAGCGGTGGTTGGGAAGAAGGCGTGACTAGCGGCCGTTCCCCGTTCATCGTTCCAGGACCAGGATTCGGAACGGTGAACGAGGAACGTGGAACGACAGCTGCCAGCCTCACCATCCCATTTTCTTCGCAGTTCGGTGATGTGCGCCGCGTGATGGCGGCCGTGCCAGGCGTAGAGCGCGACCATGCGATCGACGGTCATCGGGCCGCGTTCCGGGTGCATGAGCCCGCGTTCGAAATCTTCCGGCGCGAGGTGGCGGAGAAACATCGCCCATCGTGCGTGCAGCGACTCGATGAGGCGAAGCGACGAGTCGACGTTGGCGTCAGCCGCGTCGGGAAAGTTCGCCCAGACCCCTTCGTTGTACGGCTTGATGGTCGGCACGTCTTCGGTCGCCGCGAACTTCAGACGCGCGTACGCGTGCATGTGGCTGTCGGCGACGTGATGCACGACCTGGGCAACCGTCCACCCGCCGTCACGATACGGCGTGAGACGTTGGTCGGTCGTCAGACCGGCAACCGCCGCCGTCAGCGCGGCCGGCGCAGCGGCAATCTCGCGAACGAACGAAGCGCGCAGATCAGCCGTGTAGTCGGCGGGCGGAGTGAACTTTCCAATGGGATAACGAGGATCGCTCATGGGACATTTTAGCGGTTCGAGCCTAACGGCAGACGAGCGGAAGTGTCCCGCTGTACCGCCACCGCGGCTGGGCGGTGTTGATGAGTTGGTTTTCGCGCAGGCGGCCGCCGCGGTCCTCGAGCCAGTCCGCAACGACATCGCGAACGAGGGGCAGATCATCGTCCAGCGGGAATCCTCCCGGAGGCATGACGGGAGTCAGAAGGCGATCACCGCCGGTTGCGAGAAACGAATGGGTCACCACGACGAGCCGATCGTCATCGCGGACCGTCCTGCCGGAGGTGCGCGTCATCGCGATGGCCAACCGGCTGTTTCTGCAGCTCGCAGCGACCCGCACACCAGCGATGCCGGGCAGCGCCCGGCCTTCCCGTAGCTGCAGCTCGAACACGCGTCGGAGTTCGGCGCCTGACAGTTCGAGGCGGACCAGACGGTTGTCGAACGGAAAGGTCTCGTAGAGTCGTCCATAAGTCAGCGGCCCCCGCGCCAAATCCGCACGCAGGCCGCCGCGCGTGTTGTTGATCGCGATGTCGACGTCCGGGATCGCCGAGAGCATGGCGTCGGTGAAGAGGTTCCCCAGTGGCGACTCGGTCCCAATCAACGCGGCACGAATGGGCGTCTCCAACACGACGCCGAGCGACTCCCCGGCATGCGCTTTGACGCGCTCGACGGCCGGTGCGATGACGCGCGCGATCGCGGAATCCGCGCTCACGGGCCGCCCCTCATACTCGGCAGGGACGAGCGCGCGGTTGCCGGCGGCTTGAGCATCGCAGCGCCTGGTTCCCTCGTACACACGGGCGCAGACATCACGCGGCGGGAACACTCGCTTCTCGACGACCTTCTTCGTTCGCCGATCGACCGTCAGGTCGGCGCGCGAGAATGCGGTGCCCTTTGAAAACGCCTGCATGACAATGGTGCCGTCGATTTCGTGGGCCATGCCGGCATGCGTGTGGCCCGACGCGACCAGCTCGATGGTTCCGCTCGGTAGCTGGCGCAGGACGGCTGCGATTTCAGAACTCGACAGATCGCAGGACGACAGGTCTTTCGGATCGTCGAATCGTGTGCAACGCCCACCGGCGTGAGCCAGGGCCACGACGAAATCGGCACCGTTCCGACGTAGGGACTGCGCCTCTGCCAGAAGCGTCGCGGCCAAGGGATTGACGCGGAGGCCACCGGTCGCCGTGGCGATCGTTGCCGAAAGCGCTCTGAGGGTCATCACCCCAATCAAGCCGACCTGGACGCCCGCGACGTCCACCACGACCGACGGCCGCACGTTGGGCCAGTTCACGGGACGGCCCGTCACCGTGTCAATGAGGTTTGCGGCCAGGAATGGGAACTTCGCCTCGGCCGCTCGTGCTTTCAACGCGCCGCGCAGATCGCTCGATGACCCGCGTGGCGCAACGCCTGGACCGGCCACGCCGAAATCGAACTCGTGATTCCCGATCGCGGCCGCCGCATAGCCGAGCGAGTTGTACGCGGCCACGACCGGGGCGCCCTCGGCGAGATTCGACTCGACGGTGCCCTGGAACATGTCGCCGGCGTCGACGAGCAGCACGCCGCCATCGCGCTTGCGCGTCGCGCGAAGGTTGTTGAGATACCCCCCGAACGTGGCCAGGCCGCCGCGGCCGTCGCGCTCCAGCAGTCCGCCGTGCACATCGTTGGTCGCGACGATCGACAACGTGATCGTCTGCGGGCTTTGTTCACCCTGTGTTGGGGTGCCGCACGCCCATGCCAGGACGAGCACGACCGCCAGACTTCCCGAGGTGAAGGGATGTCTCATGAGGGCGAAGCTACAGATAGAGAGGGCCCTATGTTGCTACACGATGCCGCAGCCGTTTCAAGAGCTGGATCTGACCGGCATGATACAGGTCGTGCGCCGCAATTCCGGCGAGGAGATCGAAATTACTGACCTGCGATCGACGAGGCGTCCTGCCCAGAACGCCGCCCTTCAGCCGAGCGACCTCGGCGCGAAGCGCCTCGTGCGTGGATTGGAGGAGCGCGACGTCCTTGCGCCAGGCCGACTCGGTGGCCTTCGGACCCTCCGGCCTCTTGAACCAGTTGGAGCCTTTTAACGGAAACGAACCGCGCGGCGCCTCAGAGAATCGTCTGGTCACGGCGTACTTCCAGTAGGCCGCGTGCACGACGATTTCCCAGATGTTGTGCCGGTTGCGGGCCGGGCGCCAGGCGGCCTCGGCAGCGGACAGGCCGCGGATCGACCCGCGCAGGTTCGTCCCGTGCCACGACTTCTTGTCGTACGCCTGATCGATGATCGCCAGGAGCTGTCGAATCTCGTTCATGCGGGCTCCTTCTACGCTCGAGCCGGGCGGCAGACCTCGCGGAGCGGGCACACACGATTACCGCGCGCGGTGTGCCAGCCGCAGGCACCCATCATGCTCAGGTGGCAAAGGGAGAAATCGTAGCGCACTGGATCGTCCGGATCGAGCGCGCGGAGCGCGGCGGTGATGTCGGTCGCCATCTTCCAGCCGGGTGATGCGCGACGGGTCAGCCGCAGGCATCGACCAACCCGGATCGTATGGGTGTCGAGCGGCACGACGAGCTGTCGGGGCCGGAGTTCCGTCCATCCGCCCGGATCGACACGATCGGTCCGGACCATCCAACGAAGAAACAGGTTGAGCCGCTTGCAGGCGGCCCCGGTCGCCGGCTGGGAGAAAAAATAGAAGGCCCCGGGACGTTCCGGCACGCGGCGGCCGTACGCCGGACGCAGGTCCACGCGACGCGCCCACCCGGAAAAGCTATCGAGCGCGGGTCCGAAGTCGGGCGCGTCCGGATCCACCCCGGCCGCAAAGGCCTTCTCAATCGACCCGTGTTCTTCGACGAAGCGCCGGAGGATCCAGAGGAGTGCGATGAAGTCCGCGCCCCGGGTCCAGCGATGCACGAGCGGCACGAGCGGCGCACCATGCCGAGCCGGGTCGAAGCCACGTATAAACGCCGCCGGTTCTGGTCCGAGCACCCGGCACAACGCTTCGACGGATGCCATGACCGATGCGACGCGGCCGAAGGCAAGGCCCGCGGCCACGAATGCCACCACCTCGCGATCGTCGGTGCGCACGTACCGTCTGACGATCTGAACAGGGTCCAGCGCCGAGTCGGGTTGGTTGAACCCGTCGTACAGCGAGTCCAGCGCGTCGCGGAGCGCGACCGCGTTCAGAACGTGGCGATTGCCAGGCCGGACCGGCACATCGGGCACTCGGACACTGCGTAGTTCTCGGGCGCCTTGTACTCCGCCAGCGCGAAGTTCGGCACGCCCAGGTCCACAATCGCTTCGAGTCGGTCGTAGATCTGGCACGTCGCGATGACGGTGCCCCCGGCTTCCTCGATGAGGGTTTTCGCGCGCTCGAAGGTCTTCCCGGTGTTCCGCACGTCATCGGCAACGAGGACGCGCTTCCCTGTGACGACAGATCGGTAGAAAGGGCGCATGCCTTCCCCTTTCGGCGACAGCGGCGCAAAGCTCGTCGGCGGCAGGCTCAGGCTGCGGCGGCTGTCGAGCAAACCTGCGATCGTGTGGGCCAGCAGCGCGCCACCGAGCACCGGGCCCGCCACGACCTCCGTGGCCCCGATCACGTCGTCCGGCAACACATCGATCAGATCCTGGCCGAGGCGCCAGATCATCGAGGGCTGCCGCAAAATCCGATGTGGATTCAGGTAGACGCGGCCGTGGTAGCCGTTGCCGTAGTCAAAGTGCCCGTCGATCATGAGCACTTCGAATTCCTGAAGATTGGCGAGTGCTTTCTTCCGCAGATCGTCTCGACGCGTCATTCTCACTCCGGGGGCTATGCCCCCGGACCCCCTACGCGCTCACTCGTGGGGCCCCAATGCCCCACTCCGTTCGCGCGGCTCACTCGCTTTGCTCGTTCGCTATGCTCCGGCCGCGTTCCTCGGCCCCGACTCGCTCCCTCGGGGAAGCCCAAGCCCGCCACTCCGTTCGCGCGGCTCACTCGCTTTGCTCGTTCGCTATGCTCCTCAGAATCAAGAAGGATGGCAAACCCGACGGCTCGTTCCTTGGACCAGTCGTCCTCGTCGTACCTGTCGCACCCGAGCCCTACAACGTCGTCCGTCCCAGCACGTCAGGGTTCACGTACACGACGCGCCCGCCGACGATCGTCGCGGCGACGCCACCTTTCAGCGTCCAGCCGTCGAATGGCGTGTTTCGCGACTTCGATCGGAACGTCGAGGCGCGCACGGTCACCGGAGCGTCAGGCGCGAGAATCGTCAAGTCGGCGACTCCACCTTCACGGAGCGTACCTCCCGGAAGACTGAGCGCGCGCGCGGGACCGGCCGTGAGCAACTCGATCAGGCGGCTCAGCCCGATCACGCCCGCGTGGACCAGTCGATCGAAGCAGAGCGGCACCGCCGTTTCGAGCCCCACGATGCCGAATGGCGCGTGATCAAACTCGAGCGCCTTCTCGTCGGGATGATGTGGCGCGTGGTCGGTCGCAATCGCGTCGATCGAGCCGTCTCGGATGCCCTCGATCATGGCCAGCCGATCCGCCTCCTCGCGCAACGGAGGGTTCATCTTGAAGTTCGTGTCGTAGTCTCCGCGCTCCGTCGAGTACATCGTCCGAGAGCACGAAGTGATGCGGCGTCACCTCGGTGGTCACCCGGACGCCACGTGCCTTGCCGTCACGGACGGCGCGCAAGGACTGCCGTGCGCTCATGTGCGCGACGTGGAAACGGCCGCCGGTGAGCTCCGCCAGCGAGATGTCGCGCTCGACCATGATGGATTCGGCAACGCCCGGAATGCCACGCAGCCCGAGACGCGCCGCCGCCGCGCCCTCGTGCGCCACGCCATCGCCGCGGAGCGACGGGTCCTCACAGTGGTCGATGACGGGCATGTCGAACATCGACGCGTACTCGAGAGCACGCCGCATGAGCAGCGCCGTTTCGATCGGGCGGCCGTCGTCAGAGATCGCGACACAACCGGCTGAGCGAAGGTCACCGATTTCCGTGAGCGCCTGTCCTTTCGAGCCGACCGAGACCGCACCAATCGGATAGACGCGCGCGAGCCCGGCGTCCTTCGCCCGTTTGACGATGAACTCGGTCACCGAGGCGTGGTCGTTGATCGGCGACGTGTTGGGCATGCACGCGACCGCCGTGAAGCCCCCGGCCACCGCCGACGCGGTGCCTGTCGCGATCGTCTCCTTGTGTTCCTGGCCGGGCTCCCGCAGGTGCACGTGGATATCGATCAGGCCGGGCGTGACGATGAAGGACGATGGCAGCTCGACGACCTCCGCGCCATCGGCCGGAAGATTGGGCTCGATACGAACGACGCGATCGCCGTCGATCAGCAGGTCAAACGTTCCGTTGCGACCCGCGGCCGGATCGACGAGATGCACGTTCCTGAACAACCGTCCCATTACGCCTCCGCCCAGATGGGGTCAGGTCTTGAATTGACGTACGGTGTCGCTCCTGACATGACGCCATGGACACCGTACGTCAATTCAAGACCTGACCCCATCGTCCGTCTCGCCGCCGGCGAGCAGGTAGAGCACCGCCATCCGCACGGCGACACCGTTCGCCACCTGGTCGAGAATCACCGACCACGGGCCGTCCGCGACCTCCGAATCGATCTCGACACCACGGTTCATCGGGCCAGGGTGCATGACGATCACGTCCGTCGCGGCCCGCTCCAGGCGCGCCGGCGTGAGTCCGAAGAGCGAGAAGTACTCGCGGACCGATGGCAGGAAGAGCCCGTGCATCCGTTCGTACTGGACCCGCAGCATCATCACGACGTCCGCGCCATCGATCGCTTCGTCGATGGATGTCGTCAACGTCACGCCGAGGCGGTCGAGGCCCGGCGGGATGAGCGTGGCCGGGCCGCACGCGCGGACCGTGGCGCCCATCCTGGTCAGAAGCAGCGCGTTCGATCGGAAGACGCGGCTGTGAGCGATGTCACCGACGATCGCGACGGTCAGGCCGGCAATACGGCCCTTCCGCTCGAGCATCGTGAACGCATCGAGGAGCGCCTGCGTGGGATGTTCGTGCATCCCGTCGCCGGCATTCACGATGCTGCCACGGCAAATCTTGGCGAGCTGATGAGCGGCGCCGGACGCGCCGTGGCGCATCACGATCATGTCTGGTGACATGGCCTCGAGCGTACGCGCGGTGTCGGCTAACGTCTCGCCCTTGACCACACTCGAGCCCGACGTGGTCATGCCGAGCGTGTCGGCACTCAGGCGTTTTTCCGCGAGCTCGAACGACATGCGCGTGCGCGTGCTCGGTTCGAAGAACAAGTTGATGACAGTCCGGCCTCTGAGCGTCGGAACTTTCTTGATGGGCCGAAGCGCGACTTCCTTCATCGCCGAGGCGGTCTGCATGACCAGATCGATCTCGGAGGGATCGAGCTGGTCGATCCCCAGCAAGTGCCGGCTTCGGAGCGCCGTCGCCGTGGTCATCCTTCCACCTCCACTTCGTCCCGGCCGTCGATCTCGGTCAGTCGCACGTGCACCGTCTGTTGGCGCGAGGTCGGAATGTTGCGCCCGACGTAGTCGGCGCGAATCGGAAGCTCGCGATGGCCGCGATCGACGAGCGCCACGAGCTGAATGGCGCGCGGTCTGCCGAAATCGATGAGCGCGTCGAGCGCCGCGCGAATCGTCCGCCCGGTATAGAGCACGTCATCCACGAGCAGGATGACCCGGCCGTCGAGCTCGAACGGCATCTCGGTCCGGCGAATGACCGGCTGGGATCCGGCAGAATGCCCCATCAGGTCGTCGCGATACAGCGTGATGTCGAGCGAACCGACCGGCAGCTCGACGCCGGCAATGGTCTTGAGCTCGGCAGCGAGCCGCCCCGCGATTGGCACGCCACGCGCGTGAATCCCGATGAGCGACAAATCGCCGATCGGGCGGTTGCGCTCCAGGATCTCGTGCGCGATGCGGGTAATGCTTCGCGACACGCGGTCCGCGTCCATCACGATCGCCATGGCGACCTCGATGAAGGGAACAGTACCGGCGCGATTGCGTGGGAGTGACGTGTGAGACCGCGCGGAGGCAGGCCCGCGGCCGGACCAGAAGACACCATATCCACCTCTTTGCGGCCTCTCAGGACCGCGTTAAAGAGCGGAGGGAATTCTAACACACGGCATGTAGGTCATGTAGAGGTGCAGGCCATGTAGGAAGCATTTCTATCGGTTCTCTACATGGCCGGTTCTCTACATGGCCTACACCGTCTACATGTCCTACATGGCGTGCATTTACCTCTCGTGGCTCGCCACGTACTTCACCGGATGCTCCAGCACATACGTCGGCACAAAGAGATCGGTGCGCGCGAAGCCGTCCATGTCCTTTCCGACGTCCACCCCCATGTAGTAGAGGACCGTCGGTGCGAAGTCGAGGATTGTGCCGCGTCCGAACGAACCGCTGGCGACGTTGGTGCCATAGGCCATGAGGAATCCATCCGGCGCGCTCTCGTGCGTGCCGGTGAAATCGGGGCGCCCGAGAACGCGCGCGAGCAGGCGCTTGCTGAGGGCGGTCGGCTCCATACCGAATCCTGAGATCACGAGCAGCAGATCGCCGGGAGCCAGCCGTCTCGTCGCCTCGCCGATTTCGCTGTCGATGAACGCGTAGTACTGATCGAGCACGGATCGCTGCGGGTCCACCCGCAACCGATCCCCGAACAGTTCCGGCTGCGCGTCGCTCAGGTAGGAGTGGCCGAAGGTCGCAAGCCCTTCGTAGCGAACCGCCGTCAACCTGGGCGCGAACTGTGGCGCGAGCGCCAGCACGCTCTCGTGGTACGCGCGGTCCCACCGCGCCTGATTCAATCCGATGGGATCCGGGAGGGTGGACGCCAGTGCAGGCATGATCTCGGCCCGCGACGTCGCCTGCCAGCGGTCGAAAATCTCGCGTGCGACGTCCACCGCCGTCGTCGGATCACCGGCGCTGGCGTCTCGCAGCCGGAGCGGTTCACTCGCGGCTTCGTCGAAGCGATCGCTCAGCACGAATCCGCGATCCGCACGCGCCGGGTACGAAAGCGGCCACCCGGCCACACCTGACGCAATCCCGTAGTCCGACAGAATGTCCCACAACGGACGCGCGGACAGAGACGATGAGGTCGGTGCCGAGCGCTCGACGAACCCTTGATCGGGGAGCGCCGAGGCAAAACAGTAGTCCGGCAGAATATCGGCCGCGATCACGTCACCCTCACGTGCACGGTAGCTCGCGTTCGATCGAATGCCGTTCTGTTGCGGGGACTTGCCCGTGGCCGCGGCGGCCCAGATCGGCTCGGCCTGCGTGGGCGTCAACGTCGCGAGATCGATCGTCGCCGCGCGATCGAGCAAGCGCCCGAGATTCGGAAACTGGCCGGCCGCGACCCGCTGCCGGATGAACCCGAGCGACGCGCCGTCGAGCGCGAAAATCGAGACCTGCGGAGGAAACGCCACCGACGCGAGGGCCGCGCGGAGATCCTGATGCGGTTCACCGGCCACCGGCCGCGGCAGGACGGACACCTCGCCGGGCCCCCGGAACCATATCGGCGCCGCCACCGACAAGACGAGACAGCCGACGAGCAATGCCGCGACCGGCCGGCTGCCCCGTCGGGCGACCGAATAGCGGAGCGCGGCAATGGCCAGGAGCGCCGCCGCCGTCGCCGTCGTGGCATAGGCGCCGGCACGCATCCGTTCGCGCGCGACCTCGCTCAGAATCGTGGAGAACGCGGCCAGGTTCGTCCAGGTCAGCGCCGCGGCCGCGCCGGCGCCGACCACCGCAAGCCACGCCAGAATACGGACGCTCAGCCACGCCGGCCGCAGCGGCTCGGTGGACAGCAGATCCCGGCCGAGCATCAGAAAGAACAACGCCACGCTGAGATATGGCGCGTAAAAGGCGATCATCGCGCCGATCCACGCCAGCGCCGTCCACGACACCACCGGCAGCTGCGGGTTGAGCTGGAAGACCAGCACCGCCACGTACACGGCCATCAGCACTGCGCCAGCGATGGCGTTCGTCAGCATGCGGAAGTAGCGCATCGGCTCGCGGGATCATAACTGGCTATACTTTTAGATGTTCCATGCCGATCGAGGTTCTGGCGGACGTCGCCGCCAACACGCGTCTCTCTCCGGACTACAACGTGATCGAACTGGCGGCGCCGGCTATCGCACGCATCGCGCAGCCTGGGCAATTCGTCATGGTGAAGGCGGCGGACGGACTCGACCCGCTCCTGCGCCGCCCCTTTTCGATTTTCGAGCGCCTGCGCGATCGCGATGGCGCGATCTCGGGGCTGAGCCTTCTCAACAAATGCATCGGCCGTGGCACCTCGCAGCTCTACGCCGCGCGCGAGGGCGACAAGGTCTCCGTCCTCGGACCGCTCGGCCAGCCGTTTGTGCCCGTCGAACCGCCGGCGGAAGCCTGGATGGTGGCCGGCGGAGTTGGCCTGGCGCCCTTCGCGACCCTGGCCGAGGCGCTCGCCGAACGCCGGACGCCGATGACGCTCTTCTACGGCGGACGATCGGCGGCGGATCTGTACTACGCGGCGCTGTTCGAGCGGCTCGGTGCGACACTCGTGCTGACGACCGAAGACGGCACGCGCGGTGAGCGTGGACGGGTGACCGCGCCACTCGAACGTGCCCTGCGGTCGCTCGCGCCACAGCAGAACGTGACCATGTACGCGTGCGGCCCGACGCCAATGATGCGGGCCGTGGCGGATATCGGCGGCGCGGCCAATCGCAAGGTCTTCGTGTCGCTGGAACCGGTGATGGGATGCGGCATGGGCGGCTGCTACAGCTGCGTCATCCCCGTCCGCCGGGGTTCCGGCGCGCACTTCGTGAAGATCCTGTCTCGACGGCCCGGTCTTCGGGGCGTCGGACGTGGTCTGGGAACGGCTGCCGGCCGGGCACTGATCGCGACGCTGGAAACCCGCATGGACCTCTCCATCCCCATCGGCTCGCTCGTCCTGAGGAATCCGGTCATTGCCGCATCCGGGTGCTTCGGATACGGCGTCGAGTACGCCGATTCGGTGAACCTCGCCTCACTCGGCGGCGTCGCCGTGAAGGGGCTGTTTCTCGCCGAGCGCGAGGGGCACGCTCCTCCGCGCATCGTCGAGACGCCGTCCGGGATGTTGAACGCCATCGGGCTCCAGGGCATCGGGGTTCACCGGTTCGTCGCCGAGAAGCTGCCGGAACTGCGGCGCCTTGGCGCGACGGTCTTCGTCAACATCTGCGGCTCCACGATCGCGGAGTACTGCGAAATCGCCCGCATCCTCTCCGACGCGGAGGGCGTCGGCGCGATTGAGCTCAACATCTCGTGTCCGAACATCAAGGAAGGCGGCATCGAGTTCGGATGCAGCCTGACGGGCACGCACGACGTCGTCAGCGCCGTGCGGAAGGTCACGACGCTGCCTGTCATCCCGAAGCTGACGCCCAACGTCACGAGCGTGGCGTCGTTCGCACGCGCCGCTGAAGACGCCGGCGCTGACGCCGTGTCGCTCATCAACACGTTCCTCGCAATGGCTATCGACGTCGAGACGCGGCGTCCGAAACTGACGAACGTCGTCGGGGGCCTGAGCGGGCCCGGAATCCGGCCGATTGCCGTGCGAATGGTGTGGGACTGTTATCGAGCCGTGAAGATTCCGATCATCGGCATGGGCGGCATCGCGACGCCCGAGGACGCGCTCGAGTTCATCATCGCCGGCGCGTCAGCCGTGCAGGTGGGCACCGCCAATTTCGTGGACCCGTTCATCTGGAGCAAGATTCTCGACGGCCTCTCGAGCTACATGGAGCGCCACGGGGTGTCCCGTGTGGCCGACCTCGTCGGCTCGCTTGACATCCCGCAGAGGACGCACGCGTGAACCAGATTCTCGTGGCTCTGGACGTCTCGACCGCTCGAGACGCGCTGGCGCTCGCCGACACTCTTCGCGGAACGGTGGGCGGCTACAAGGTCGGCAGCCAGCTCTTCACCTCCGAAGGCCCGTCGGTGGTACGGGCGCTCGTCGAACGCGGCGATCGCGTGTTTCTCGATCTGAAATTTCATGACATTCCGAACACGGTAGCTGGCGCCGTCGCGGCCGCAACAGACCTCGGTGTGTGGATGGTCAACGTGCACACCGCCGGCGGGCCGGCGATGCTGGCCGCGGCGAAGCAGGCCGCTCAGGAGGCCGCCGGGCGGCGTGGCGGCACTCCGCCTCTCGTGATCGCGGTGACGGTCCTCACGAGCATGGACGAGGCGACGCTTCGTGAGGTCGGCGTGAATCACACGCCGATCGAGCAGGTCGAGCGGCTGGCTCGAATGACCCAGGCGGCAGGCTTGGACGGTGTCGTGGCGTCGCCGCAGGAAGTCGCCGCGATTCGGCGGGCCTGCGGTCCGTCATTCGTGGTGGTCACGCCTGGCATTCGAGGGGGAACAGCGACGTCGGGACCAGACGATCAGCGTCGGACGGCGACGCCTGCGGGCGCCATCGCGGCCGGCAGCTCGTTTCTGGTAATCGGCCGGCCGATTACCGGCTCGGCCGATCCCAGAAGCGCTGCTCAGCGAATGGCTGAGGAAATCGCTACTTCGCGGTAACCACGAAGTGCCCGCGGCGGTTCTGCCGCCAGCAGGCCTCGGCTTCTTCCGTGCACGCGGGCTGCTCTTCGCCCATGCTGACCACGTTGACCCGCGTGCCGGTCACGCCCAGACTCACCAGATAGTCGCGAATCGCTGACGCGCGGCGCTCGCCAAGGGCCAGGTTGTATTCGCTCGTGCCTCGCGAGTCGGCATGACCCTTCGACGGTCACGGTCGTGGACAGCCACTTGCGCAACCACTCCGAGTTCTTCTGCAGACTGGCGCGAGCGGTGTCGCTCAGGTCCGACTGGTCATACTCGAAGAACACCTCCGCGAGCGGCTTCTGCGCATTCAACTCGCTGAGTGACATTTTCGCGAACACCTCAGCTTCAGTCGGCGCGGGTGGCGGCGGCGGTGGAGTTGGCGCTGGTGCCGGTGGCGGCGCCGGCGGCGGCGGAGCCGGCTGCGCAGCCGGTGGCGGTGGGGGCGGCGGTGGCGTGACCGGTGGTTGCTTCTTACCACACGCGTTGATCAACACCACGGCTCCCAGGTACAACAACCACTGACAGGAGGCGGTTCCGTCGTCGTGACATCAGGCTTCTCCTCGGAGGTCGATCCCGAACAACACATTGCGGGACATGGAGTTGCCCGAGCTTACCGGGCTGAAAGTGTACCTGTCAATCGAATCTGCACGCTATTTCGCGCTTTGAACGACCTCCGGTGTACACGGGACGTACAATTCACGCGCGATGGAGCGCATGCTCGACGCTACTCGGCGTGCGGAAGACGCGCACTTCTGGTTCAAGGGGCTCCGACGCACGGCTCGTCAGTTGATCGACGCCGCCCGCGGGCAACACGAGCTTCGTCGCATCGTCGATTGCGGTGCGGGCACGGGACGAAATCTCGACTGGCTCCGAGAGTACGGCGACGCGGTCGGTGTCGAGCTCTCGCCCACGGGACTTGCCGCTGGGCGTGCCAGTAGCCGCCGGCTCGTTGCCGGATCAGTCGCGGCGCTTCCCTTCGCTGATTCGAGCGTCGATCTGGCGACGTCGTTCGACGTGCTCTACTGCCTCGACGACGCCACCGAGCGCAAAGCCCTCAAGGAAATGTGGCGCATCCTCCGGCCCGGCGGCCTGGTGATCGTCAACGCCGCGGCCCTGGACATCCTGCGCGGATCCCACTCGACGCTCACCCATGAGGTGCGGCGGTACACGCCGGAACGCTTGCGCGCGCGGCTCGTGGACGCCGGGTTCACCGTCGAACGACTGACCTTTACGAATTTCACGCCCTTCCCGGTGGCCCTCGTGCTTCGCGGGTTCGAACGGATCAGCGGGCGGGCCAGCGAAGCGTCGGACCACGATCTCCGCGTACCGGCGTGGCCGGTGAACGCGTTCTTCAACATCGCGCTGTCGGCCGAGGCGGCCGTCTTGCGCGTCGTGAACCTGCCGATCGGCACGTCCGTGATGGCCGTGGCAAGAAAAAAAGTGGTCGGGTGAATTATTTGCGAATAATTCACCCGACCACTTTTTGCTATCGAAGTGTCACTGAAAACAGGCGCAAACCCAGGACCCGGCGGTCCGGCGAACCGGTCTCGCTGGGGCTGTAGGTTCGATCGGTTTCGATCGTCACCCGGCCCGAGGCTGCGGCGATCGCATCCGCAGGAAGCGCGATCGTCTCCACAAAGTCCGCACTCGGGCTGAAGGTGCCGAGCACACGATCGCCAGCCCGCACGGTGACGCGCGGCGCGCGATCGAAGTAGCGAAGCGGCGATTCGCCCGCGATGACGAGCTGCCGGTCACTGTCGCTCCCACGGATCTCAATCGAGCTCGCTGCACTGGACCAGCGCCACTGGAGACCCGTGGACGGGTTCGCCTCGCTCTCGTGCCAGCCCGTCGCGAAGGCGAACATCAAGTCATCCACAGGCGCGACGTCAAACTGTTCCAGGCCGACCAGCTCGCCGGCGTTGGTGCCTTGCGGCGTGCGCGCGGTCACGACCAGCCGCGCGTAGGGGTCCTGGGCCGCGGCCGTGCCATCCGGCAGGTCAACCCATTGGTAAAACCAGCGCGAGTCAGAGGTCGCGCGCAGCTGAACCACCGGCCGCTCGTCGATTGACACCATCAGGTCAACCGGCGGTCCATTGTCAGGCCCAAGGTACCGGCCTCCGATCAGCAGTCGCTGCGGTCCGGGACGCCGCCGCAAGAACGCCTCGGTTGCGTCGATGCGCGAGGCCTGCCGATCCTGGGCAGTTGCTCCAGCCAGTTCCGGCGTCAGCGACCAGCCGCGACCCAGCATCCAGCCTGGTGGCCGAACCGAGTGCCAAATCACGCTGTCGAGGCGCGCACCGCCGATAAGCGTCTGCAGCTCCCGCGGAAACTCGTAGCGAGATGATCGATGGACCGAGCGCGGGTCGAACATCGGCAGAGCTGGCCGTGAGAGGTGTGCGAGGAACCAGACGGGCCGCCGCTGCCCCGATCGAAAATGCTCCACGACGTCGAGCCACTCCCGATCGCCTGGGAAGGGCTGAGGTCCGGCGTCCCAGACGGGACCATACCAATCAAGGATGCGGCGAACGCCCCACCAGACTTGGTGATGCATTTTCAGCACGGGCCGTTGCGGTGACCGCTCCCAGGCCGCGTGCATGTCCCGGAAAGCGCGGAAGACCGGTGCGCCATCCCGAACGTAGAGATCAAGCCGGGGAGTGGCGAATGCGAGACTGACGGCGACGAGCCAGGTGGCGCCAAACGCGGCGGTGTGGCGACCGATCGCTTCGAGACTGGCCACCGCTAGACCCGCGACAGGAACCAGAACCGGCAGCGCGTACCGAATCGTGACGGTTTCCTGGAACGCGAGGTGAAGCGCGAGGTACGGCAGGAACGCCACAATCACCACGCCCAGCACCGGCCGTTTGCGCCACGCGAGAACGCCGAGGCCACAGAGCGCCAGCACCAGAACGACGTGCGCGAGCGCCTTGGCCTGCCAGGGATCGATGAACGTCCGGCCCATTGCGGACTTGAAGAGCGACCAACTCGGCGCGGTCGCCAGCATCTGCACGCCGGCGAAGTCTTCCTGACCCTGTCCACCGAGTGCCTTCAGGTACGCGGCGAGTCCTCCGGTCGTGTAGACAAGCGGAACCGCCCACAGAAAAGCCCCCGCGGCTGCCGCGGACATGAACTGCATCGCGTGTGCGAAGCGACGCCGCCAGAGCAGTTGCCCGAAGACCCACAGAGCGAGAGGTCCCGTCAGCCAGAGCGTCTGCGAGCGAACACCCACGGCAAACCCGGCGCCGAAGGCGCCGCCGAGGAGAACGCGTGACAGTGACGTCTCGCGATCACGTATCGATGAGAAGCCTCGAATCAGCAGCGTCTGCACGGCCACGGCGGCGACGAGGCCTGGCGTATCCGTGAGCGGGCGGCTGGCCGTCAGCCAGAACAACGGCGCTGCGGCGGCCAGGACGGCGGCGAGCAGCGCACCGGCCGGGCTGAGACCCACTGCCAGCCAGAATCCTGAGAACACCGGCACCGAAAGCGCGCCAGCAATGACGCTGAGCACCGCAAGGCCTGCGGCGGCCACATGATCCCGATCCCAGCCGGACGCAAGCGGAGACACGGCGGCCGTGGACAGCTTCGCGACCAGCACGAACACGGGATACCCAGGTGGATGCGGCCGGTGCCCTGCAACGTCGAACCGTTCGACGCCCATCGCGAAGTTGATGGAATCGATGTCTTCGAGTGTTTGCGGTAGACGAGCAGCGTGCGCAGCCAGAAAGGCGAGCGCGAGTAGGAACGAGAGCCGTCGAAGCCTGACCTTCACCGGGGGAGTGCGGGCCGGTTACTTTACTACAGGGGGAGTATTCGAGCGATCACGGCATCACGCCTTGTAGGCGTGGAAGACCGCGCGGTCCTGGCGAAAGGCGGCGCTCAGGCCGTTTTGACCACGCAGTGCGTGGACGACGGCCCGGGCGGCCCGCAATGGTGCCGACCGCGGCGGTGTGAGGGTCTCCACTCGTGCGAAACCCGCACCGGTCAGCATGCCTCGCACGGCCGCGTGATTCGGGCCCCACCAGTTCGTCGGGTCTTGATTCAGCTCGCGGGCTGGGTAGAACGCGGCGGCCGGGCGGCCCACGCCGACCATATCGACGACGGTTTCGAGAATCAGCAGCTTCTTCGTCACCGACGAGACACGCTCGAGTGCGAGCAATGGATTGGGCAAATGGTACAGGACGCCAAGGAACAGGACGACGTCGAACACACCGACTCGTTCAGGCGCGAGATCCATGACGTCGATGTCGACGTCTTCGACGCGCGACTTGAGGGTCTCGCGGGCAAGTTGAAAGGCCGCTTTGCCCTGGCCGGTTCCCCAACCCGTCCCGTGCCAGGAGTAGTAGTCGCTCGCCACCACACGCGCGGCAGAACGCCGCTCGGCCTCGAACGAAAAGAATCCGTCCCACGCACCGATATCGAGGACCGACAACCCCGACAACGTCTGTGGCAAACCGATCCGGGCCAGACGCGGCGCGGTATTGTCGACGCCGGGCGTGACGACCCCGTCCCCAAGGTCAATCGTGTGATACCAGCGAAGCGCGTTGACGCGTGACCTCAGGGCCTCGTGGTCCATCAGGGTCGCGATCTTATCGATTTCGACGACGGACTACCGATCGACGGGACGGAGGACGACGCCTTCGTTCAGGCTGCCGAGGCGGTAGCCTTTCAAGTCAACGGTCACGAACCGGAACCCGAGGAGGCGGAGCGCGCGATCCACGGCGCCGCCGATTTCAGGATCGAGCAGCCGGGACATCTCCTCGCGGGCGACTTCAATCCGGGCGATCTCGCCGTGATGCCGAACGCGGAGGACGCGGAATCCGAGCGCGCGCACGGCTTCCTCCGCCTGCTCGATGACCTGAAGCTTGGCCTCGGTCACTTCCGAGAAGTAGGGAATGCGAGACGACAGACATGCCGACGCCGGCTCGTCCCACGTCGGCAGACCCGCCTCGCGCGACAGCGCGCGAACGTCATCCTTGGTGAGGCCGGCCTCGTCAAGCGGACTGATGACGCCAAGCTCCTGCGCGGCGCGCCGGCCGGGCCGATAGTCCCCGCGGTCATCCGCGTTGCTGCCATCGGCGACGGCCGCAAAGCCGCGCTCGCCTGCAAGCCGGGCGAGGTGCGTGAACAGCTCGTTCTTGCAGTGGTAGCAGCGGTCGGGGTTGTTCGCGCGGTACTCGGGCCGTTCGAGCTCCGCGGTCTGGATGATTTCGTGGTTCAGGGCGAACTGTCGTGCGATGGAGAGCGCCATCTCGCGGTGGCGTTCCGGATAGCTGGCGCTGTCAGCCGTCACCGACAAGGCCCGTTCGCCGAGCACGCGGCTGGCCGCCCACGCGAGGTAGGCCGAGTCCACGCCACCGCTGTAGGCGACGATGAGCGACGGCAGCTGGCGCAGTCGTGCGACCAGCGCGGCTTCGCGGCTCCGGCGTGCGTCCTCCCCGCCGACGGCTTCAGCGGACTCGTTCACTCTTCCCAGTCTCCGTCGTCCTTTTCGTCGTCATCGTCTTCCTCGAACTCCTCGTCGGAGTCCTCGCCTTCCTTGGCTTCCTCCTCGTCGTCCGATTCCTCGTCGTCGCTGTCGAACTCGAGCGGATTGAGCGCCGCCACGCGCAGCCGACTCCCGCAGGCTTCGCAGTCCCAGGGATCTCCGACCTCCATTTCCTCGAGATCGTCGTCGTCGATTTCCAGTTCCGCGTCACACTCGGGGCAAGTCGCCATACGCCTCTCCGAACTCGATTATAGCGACCGCTCCGAAACAATCGTCAAGAGCTAACGTGACCTGACAGAATGGCGACAGTCGCGTGTCGACAAAGACGATTCTGATTGCGCATCAGGCCGCGGCAGTACGCGACCGCTTCGCGGTGGCGCTGGCCGACGCCCGTCATGAGTTCGTGATGGCCGACAGCGAGGCGACAGCCCGGGCGGCCGTTGAGCTCACGGAACGCCCGATCAGCCTCGCCCTGATCGACCTGACGCTTTCAGCCGACCCCGTCGCCTTCGTTCGGGCCGTCCGGACGTCGGGTCCGGAGCCACTTCCGGTGGTCGTGTTTGCCGGAACCGTCGGATCGGCGGCCGACGTGCCGGCCCTCGCCGCCATGCAGGTCGGTTACATCAACGAGCACGCGGGCACGCCGCTCATTTTGCCCGCTCTCGCGCCGCACCTCTTCCCTGACAGCTTCAACCGGCGCATGAGCGCGCGGATGGCGATCGGTGTGCCCGTGACCTATCGCAGTGGAGACACGCTTGCCGGCGCGGTGACGCTCGACGTCGGCAAGGGCGGGCTCGCGATTCGGACGATGAATCCCCTGCCAAAAGGCACGCCGATTCAGGTGCGTTTCAAGCTGCCCGGAATGTCCGCGGAGATCGATGCCGCCGGCCAGGTGGCGTGGAGCGATCGCAAGGTTGGAATGGGCGTGCAGTTCGAGCGCGTTTCCGCGAATCACCAGCGCGCCATCGACGCCTTCATCGACGAGCACGTTTAGGCGCTGACCCTCGCGGACTCAGAGGACCCGACGGACCTCGACGGACCGACAGCGTCAGTGCTTACTTGACCTTGAGCAGTCTCAGACTGTTGGCCGTCACGATCAGTGACGCGCCCGTGTCAGCGAGCACGGCCATCCAGAGCGTCGCCACACCCAGCGCAGCCATTGCGACGAAGGCGAGCTTGAGGCCAAGAGCGATCGCGAGATTCAGTCGTATGTTGGCGAGCGTGGCGCGGCCGAGGCGCAGCGCGTACGGCAGGCGCGAGAGATCATCGGCCAGCAGCGCAACGTCGGCCGTTTCGAGCGCGACATCCGTGCCGGCGACGCCCATCGCAATGCCCACGTCGGCCGCCGCGAGTGCCGGCGCGTCGTTGACACCGTCGCCGACCATGGCGACCGGGCCATGCGCGGCGCGCAGACGTGCAATGTGATCGACCTTGTCCCGCGGGAGGAGATCGCCGTGCGCTTCGTCGAGGGTCGCCTCGTCACGGATTGCTGACGCGCTTGCGGCGCGGTCGCCGGTGAGCAACGCCACGTGTTTGACGCCTTCAGCTCGAAGGCGTCGCACGATCTGACGCCCGTCGTCGCGAAGTCGGTCGGTCAGCGCGATCACGCCGACCGGCTGTCCGCCCGAGCTGACGAGCACCGCCGTGCCGCCGCGTGCCTCGACTTCCTCGACGCGCGCGTGCAGCGTCGGGCGTGCAGAGCTGCCGCTGTTCGAACAGACGATGGCTGCCGACGATGGCCGGTGTCGCGGCGACAGTCGCCTCGGCGCCGAGCCCCGGAAGCGCGCGGAAACCCTCACCAGGCGCCACGTCGAGTCCGGCGGCAAGCGCGCGGTGAACGATGGCGCGCCCGATCGGATGCTCGGACCGCGCCTCGAGCGCGGCGGCGACCGAGAGCACGCCCTGCGTCGAGTGTCCGTTGACGCCCACGACGTCGGCGATCGTCACCTGCGCTTCGGTCAACGTCCCCGTCTTGTCGAACGCCACGCAGGTGATGCCGACCGAGTCGCTCGAGGTGGGCCCCGCCCTTGATCAACACGCCGGCGCGCGCGGCTGCGGTGAGCGCCGAGACAATCGACACCGGCGTGGAAATCACGAGCGCGCACGGACACGCCACAACGAGCAGGGCGAGCGCGCGATAGCTCCATGTCGGGAACGCCGCGGTCCAGCCGGCAGGGCCGGCAACGGCCAGCGGCACGAGAAACGCGACGGCCGCCGCCAGAAGCACCACGGCCGGCGTGTACGACTGCGCGAAGCGGTCGACGAATCGCTGTATCGGAGCACGCTGGCTCTGTGCCTCCTCGACGAGATGGATGATGCGCGCGATCGTGCTGTCGGACGCCAAACGCGTCGCTGTCAGCTCCAGCGCACCCATGCCGTTGATCGATCCAGCGAACACCTCGTCGCCCGCTCGTTTCTCGGCCGGGAAGGATTCGCCGGTGACCGACGCCTGATCGACGTCGGACTCCCCCGCCGCCACCACCGCGTCGACCGGAATCCGCTCACCGGGCCGGACGATCACGAGATCGCCCACGACGACATCCGCCGCCGGAACCTGGAACTCGACGCCTCGACGGCGAATCGTCGCGGCTGCCGGCGCCAGTGCGGCGAGGGATCGGATCGCGCGGCGCGCGCGCGCCATGCTCCACGTCTCGAGCCACTGAGCGATGCCGAACAACCACACGACCGTGGCGGCCTCAATCCAGTCGCCGAGCGCGGCCGCGCCGGCCACGGCAATCACCATCAACACGTTGATGTCGAGGAGGCGCGTCCGCAGCGACTTGACCGCGCGTCGCAACGGCGTGCCGATGGTCAGTGCGGCGGCAAGGGCGCAAAGGGCGGCGACGACGGTTTCGCGAACGCCCGCGTACGAGGCCACCAGCCCGCCGACGATCAACACGCCGGCCACGGACATCAGCACGGCCTGACGGCTGAGTCCCGAATGCCGGCTGTGCGCCCCGTCCTTGGGGAGCTCGCACGTGGCCCCGCAGCACGGCTCGCTCACGCGTGTTCCTCGACGTGTTTGCGGGTGTCGTGCACGAGACCGACGACGTGGTGGTCGTCGAGCGAGTAGAAGGCCATACGTCCGGCGCGCCGGACGCGCACCAGATGGGCGGCCCGAAGCAATCGAAGCTGATGCGAGACGGCCGATTCGCTGAGGCCCACGAGCCCGGCCAGATCGCACACACACCGCTCGCCGTGCGTGAGGGCATCGACCAGCCGGACGCGGGTCGGATCGCCCAGCAATTTGAAGACGTCCGCGATCGCGTCGACGGTGGAAGCCCCGAGCAAACGCTCCTGGACGGCTGCGAGCACGCGCGAATCACTCGAGTGCGGGGTCTCGCATTCGGCCGTTGAGGGGGACTCGATGACAGGCGTCTGGGCGCTCATGGCCTAGTTATATATGAACATATGCTCATATATCAAGCCTTTCGGCCCGCCAAAACTCCGATCAAGACCGTCGGCGCTGTTGACACGTCTTTTCGGCAGCCACTACGATTCAAGGCTGTCTCAACAGTAAGTTTCCCTAGGGTTTTCGAGCCCCTTTCCGGGGCGGAAGGCACCATGATCGAGGTCCAACACCTCACCAAGCGCTACGGTCCCGTGACGGCGGTCGATGACGTCAGTTTCCGGGTGGAGAAGGGCGAGATTCTCGGGTTTCTCGGTCCGAACGGCGCCGGCAAGACCACCACGATGCGCGTCCTCACCGGGTACATGCCGGCCACCGAGGGCAAGGCGGTCGTCGCCGGTTTCGACGTGTTCGATCAGCCGATCGAGGCCAAGGCCCGCACGGGATATCTGCCGGAAACGCCGCCGCTCTATCCCGACATGACCGTGCGTGAGTACCTGCAGTTTGTCGCGCGGCTCAAGCTCGGCGCGCTCGGACGAGCCGAGCGGAACCAGCGTGTCGAGACCGCGATGCGCCGGACGCACGTGGACGACATGGCGAACCGGCACTGCGGAAAGCTCTCGAAGGGCTACCGCCAGCGCGTCGGTCTTGCGCAAGCGCTGATTCACGATCCGGACGTGCTGATTCTCGACGAGCCGACGGCGGGGCTCGACCCCAAGCAGATCATCGAGACACGAGACCTCATTCGAAGCCTGGCGGGCGATCACACGATCGTGTTGAGCACGCACATCCTGCCCGAGGTCGCCCAGACCTGCCAGCGCGTCGTGATCATCAACAAGGGAC
Organism: uncultured Acidobacteriota bacterium; assembly: GCA_963793255.1. Lineage (GTDB taxonomy): Bacteria > Acidobacteriota > Vicinamibacteria > Vicinamibacterales > SCN-69-37 > CAVTYZ01. The sequence goes on along the minus strand of CAWBZK010000006.1, from coordinate 53,498 downwards.
GCGTCGTCGCGGAAGACACGCCGGATAACCTCACGCACCAGTTGAAGGGTGCCGCGACGCTCTATGTCCAGGTTGCGGCCAACGGCGATACGGCTGACGTGCTGCGCGCGGTCCCCGGGATTCGCGGCGTCCTGCGCGTGGACGGCTCGGCGGAAACGACCGGCTACGAGATCGACGTCGAGCCCAACGTCGACGTCCGGCGCGAGATTGCACGCACCATCGTCAACCGCGGCTGGGGACTTCTCGAGTTGCGGCCGCTTCGGATGAGCCTCGAGGAGATCTTCCTGCAGCTCACGACCGAGGAACAGCCGGAGGAGGCCGCCCGTGAGTAGGACGATTCGTAACGTGATGACCATTGCCGGCAAGGAACTACGGAGCTACTTCGGCTCGCCGGTTGCGTGGGTCCTGATGGGCCTGTTCGCGATCCTGTTCGGGTATTTCTACAACGTCTACCTGAACTTCTTCGTCAGCCCGATGCAGCAGCAGTTCGGACCTCCGCCCACCAAGAACGTCAACAGCGAGATGATCCGGCCGCTTCTGCAGAACGCGAGCGTGCTGATCCTCTTCCTGCTGCCGATGATCACCATGCGGACGTACTCGGAGGAGAAACGTTCAGGGACGATCGAGCTGCTCCTCACGTCTCCCGTGACCGACGTCCAGATCATCCTTGGCAAATTCGTCGGCGCGATCGGTCTGTACGCGGGGCTGCTCGCCGTGACGTTCCTCTACGTCATCCTGCTCTTCGGGTTTGGATCGCCGGAATGGAAGCCGATCCTCTCGGGTTACCTCGGGTTGTTCCTGCTCGGCGCGTCGTTCGTCTCGATTGGGCTCTTCATCTCGAGCACGACGAAGAACCAGATGGTGGCTGGCGCGGCCAGTTTCGTCGTCCTGCTGATGTTCTGGATCATCAACTGGTTCGCCGACAGCTCCGGACCGACCACCGCCGCCATCCTGAACTATTTGTCCGTCACCCAGCACTTCGATGATTTCGGCAAAGGCGTGATCGACACCAAGCACCTGGTCTTCTATGCGAGTTTCATCGCGTTTGGGCTGTTCCTGACGCTCAAGTCGGTGGACTCCGAACGGTGGAGAGGTTAGCCGTGAAGCGATTCCTCGGAGTTCTCGGGTGGATCGGCGTGCTGCTCGTCGTGGCCGCCGTCGTCCTGCGTTTCACGCGTCCGGAGCTGGCGCCCTGGTATCAGCGTCTGGCGCTCGGCGGGCTCGTCGTCACCGCGCTCTACACGCTCAGCCAGTGGCGCGACATCGCGCGCTCGTTCCAGGGACGGAACGTCAAGTACGGATCGATTGCCGCCACGGGCGTGCTGGTCGTGCTCGGCATCCTCATCGCCATCAACTGGATCTCGAACCGTCAGAACAAGCGGTGGGACCTGACCGCCAGTGGCCAGTTCTCGCTCTCGGACCAGACCCGACAGATCCTCGCGGATCTGAAGCAGCCGCTGATCATCAAGACGTTCTACGTCAACAGCGCGACTGAGTACCGGGATCGGCTTGCGGATACCCGTACCTGTCGAAGCAGGTCACGACCGAATACGTCGACGCGGAGAACAACCCGATTGACGCGCAGAAGTACGGCATCACCATGGTGCCGACGGTTGTGCTCGAGTATGCCGGCCGAAGCGAAAAGGCCACGGCGGTCGATGAACAGAGCATCACGAACGCGCTGAAGAAGATCATCGAGGGCCGCGCGAAGAAGGTCTATTTCCTTCAAGGCCACGGCGAACGTGACCCGATGGGCTCAGAGCCGACGGGCTACAGCGGCATGTCGGAGGCGCTCAAGACGGACAACTTCGAGGTCGCGAAGCTCACGCTGGCGCAGGAGGGCAAGGTGCCGGACGACGCGACGTTGATCGTCGTGGCTGGCCCGTCGACGGACCTGTTGGGGGCGGAACTCGAGGCGCTCCGTGCGTTTCTCAAGCGTGGCGGCAAGCTGCTCGTGCTGATCGATCCACCGGACAAGGGCTCCGCGCCCGATCCGGCCGGGCTCATCGCCCTCGCACGTGAGTGGGGCGCCGACATCGGCAACAACCTCATCATCGACGCGAGCGGTCTGGGCCAGCTCGTCGGCACCGGTCCGACGACGCCCGTCGCGATGCCGGTCCGGCATCCAATCACGGAGAATTTCCGCGTCATGAGCGCGTTTCCGCTGGCGCGCTCGGTCACCCCGATCGAGGGGGGCACGGGCGGTCACGTCGCGCAGAAAGTGCTCGAGACGAGTCCGCAGAGCTGGGCAGAAACCGACGTGAAAGGGTTGTACGCGACTGGCCGTCCCGAGAAGGGCGGCACCGACGCCGCAGGCCCCGTCTCGATCGCCGTCGCCTCGTCAGCTCCGGCGACCGACGTGACCACTCCGGCGCCGGCGACGCCGTCCGCGCCGAATGCGCCCAAGCCAGAAGAAGCGCCGAAGCCTGAGACCCGCGTCGTCATCGTCGGCGACAGCGATTTCGCCACGAACCGGGCCCTTGGCATTCAGGGCAACCGGGAAATCTTTCTGAACATGGTGAACTGGCTCGCGCAGCAGGAGAATCTGATCGCCATCCGGCCGAAGAGTCCCGACGACCGGCCGCTCACGATGACGGCTGACCAACAGCGGATGGTCTTCTACTTCACGATGTTCATCGTGCCGGCGCTGCTCATCGGCAACGGCATTCGGGTTTGGTGGAAACGGCGATGAGAAGCGCACGGTCCCTGCTGGTGCTGCTGGTCCTGGGCGCGGGGCTTGGCGCGTACATCTACTTCGTCGAGTCCAAGCGCGACCTGACCGACCCTGAGACCAGGAAGGAGAAGGTATTCACGGTCGAGACCGGGAAGATCGAGGAGGTCGAGCTGCATTCGCCGAACGGCGACACGACGCTCAAGAAGAACGGCACGACCTGGCAGATCGCCTCGCCGGTCACGGCCGCGGCCGACGAGTCCACCGTCAGTTCACTCGTGTCTGCCCTCGAAACCCTCGAGATGCAGCGGTCCCTGCAGGACAACCCGACGTCCGTCGCTCAGTTCGGGCTCGAACCTGCCAGAATCTCCGTCGCCTTCAAGGTCGCCGGCGACGCGACCCAGCGCCGCCTGGACATCGGAAACAAGACGCCGACCGGTTCCGACCTCTACGCCCGGATCGCGGGACAGCCGAAGCTGTTCCTGATCGCCTCGCACCTCGAGGACACGCTGAATCGTTCGACGTTCGACCTGCGTGAGAAATCGCTCCTCAAGTTCGAACGGGACAGCGTCGATGCCATCCGGATTGCGCCAGCAGGTTCGCCGGCCGTGACGCTTGCCCGAATCGGCGCTGACTGGCGTCTCACGGCGCCGGTGAACACGCGCGCCGACTCGAGTGCGGTGGACTCGCTGGTCAATCGCGCCTCGCAGGCCACGTTCAAAGCTGTCGTCGCGGGAGAACCGGCGCCGGCGTCCGAGGCTGAGCTGCGCAAGTACGGACTCGACCGGCCGCGATTCATCCTCGAGCTCGGCGCGGGATCGACGCGCGCATCGATCGCGATCGGCAACAAGCTCGACGACAGCTCGGTGTACGCGCGCGACGTGTCGAAGGCGGTTGTCGTCACGGTCGATGCCAGTCTCCTGAACGATCTGAGCAAGACCGCAGACGATCTGCGCGTCAAGGACGTCTTTGCCTTCAAGCCGTACACGGCACTTGGTCTCGAGCTGACCCGGGCGGGCTCGACCGTCTCGTTCGAGAAATCCAAGCCCGCCGGAGGTGACGCCGCCGCGGCCGACGTCTGGAAGCAGACGAAGCCGGAAGCCAAGGACGTCAACCAGACGGGCATGACCGATCTTCTGAACACGCTGTCCGCGTTGCGTGCGGATAAGTTCGTTCCGGCCGCCGCGACCTCCGGCGAAGATCTCGTCGTGGTTGCGCGGTCCGGCGATGCGGCGAAGCCTGTCGAGGAGCGAGTGACACTGAGAAAGTCCGGCACGACCGTCCATGTGATCCGCGCCAATGAGGCCGGCGCCGCCGTGGTGCCGACGCCTGAGTTCGACAAGGCCGTGAACCAGCTCAAGGAGCTCACGGGCGCCAAGTGATCGGGCGCCTGGTCGTCGCCGCGCTCAGCCTGCTTCTTACTTCCCTGCCCCTGTCCGCACGCGGACAGGACGTCGCCCTCGACGCCCTTCGAGGCGATCTCGATCGCCTGTTCGATTCGGCCCCGCTCGCGCGGGCGCTCGTCGCCGCGCGTGTCGAGTCACTGGGCCCGCGGGGATCGTCGACCGGCCCGACGCGACTGATCTACACCCGCAACGCCGACCGCCTGCTCATCCCGGCATCGAACATGAAGCTCCTGACGATTGCGGCCGCCGCGGACGTGCTCGGGTGGGACTACCGCTACGAGACACGCCTCGAAGTAGCCGGCAGGATCACCAACGGCACCCTGATCGGCGATCTGATCGTCGTCGGATCTGGCGACCCGTCGATTGGATCGCCGGACGGCGGGCACGCGTCCCTGTTTCTCGAGTGGTCCGAGGCGCTGCACCGCGCGGGAATCCAGCGCATCGACGGCCGGATTGTTGGTGATGACGACGCGTTCGAGGACGAAGGACTGGGCACGGGCTGGGCGTGGGACAACCTGGCGGCGGGCTACTCCGCGCCGGTGGGCGCGCTGAACTTCAACGAGAACGCGGCGGTCGCACGCGTCGCCGCCGCGCCGGCGGCCGGCGGTGCCGCGAGCGTCGAGTTCGGCCCGGCCGGTCACGGCCTCGAGCTTCACAACCAGGTCGTGACAGGCCAGGCCGGCTCGCCGATTGACCTGCTGTTCGTCCGGAAGCCCGGCACCTCTGCGCTCGCACTGCGAGGTTCCGTCCCGGCCGCCGGAGTCGTGGTTGTTCGCACGGCGGCCGTCGACAATCCCACGTTGTTTTTTGTCGAGGCGCTTCGGCTGGCGCTGGCCTCGCGAGGCATTGCGGTGACGGGCGGCGCGTGGGACATCGACGCGCTCGCGCACGCGACCGTCCGCCGGCAACCGTCGCACCGTCGCCGTCTACACATCACCCCCGCTCTCGGAACTGACGGGGCACGTCATGAAGGTGAGCCAGAACATGTACGCCGAGGCGTACCTGAAAACGCTCGGCCGGAAAGCGACCGGACGCGGGACCGCCGAGGCCGGGCTCGCCACTGTTCGGGAGCGTCTGGCCGGGTGGGGCGTGGCGATGGACGGACTGGTGCTCGTCGACGGATCCGGACTCTCCCGCTACAACTACCTCACCGTGTCGGCCATCACCAGCGCGCTCACTCACGTGTGGCGGAGCGAACGTCTGCGCGGACCGTTCGTCGCCGACCTCCCGGTCGGCGGCGTGGACGGTACGCTCGACACTCGAATGCGCGGCACGTCGCTCGCCCGGAACGTGCAGGCCAAGACCGGCTCGCTGAGCAACGTGCGCGCGTTGTCCGGCTATCTGGCCCGCGCCGACGGCGAGAAGCTCGTGTTCTCGATCATCGTCAATCACTACACAGCGCCGAGCGCTGAGATTGACGCGATCGTGGAGAGGGCGCTCGAAAGACTCTGCGCTGACGGGCTTAGGCTCACGGCTTAGGGCTTCGGGCCCTAAGGGCCCCGAACCGTCTTCCTGCGGCGAACGGCGCCATGTCAGATCGTTTCGTCCACGGATGCGATCACCACGCGGGTCTTCGACAGCAGCTCGAACGCCCGCTGCTGCTTCTCAGTGAAGAAGACGAACGCGGCGTCTACCGGAAAGACTCCTTCGAGGGCGACCGGCAACACTCTGACGAACGCCTGTCCGAAACCGATGCGCGCTCCGGTCATGCGGACGACGCGAAGGCCGAAGAGCCATTTGCCGAAGGTCTGGCCGAACCAGTACTCGGCCAGGACGGTGCCCGCCGCAAACAACAGCGAACCTCCGACGATGACGATGAGCGGCAGAAACGCGAACACGAAATCATTCTCGGCGAAGGTGGCCCAAATCATCCACGCGAACGGCACGAGCACGATGAAAGACGCGAGAAAGTCCACGACTTTCGCGGCGAACCGTCGCCAGAGCGTGGGCGCGACGAGCGGCACGGCGCTCAGGTACGACTCAGCCAACGCGATCGGGCTGCCGAGCTGGCGCACGACCTCGTCGATGGGTTGGCCGGCTGCGACACGCTCGGCGATGTGCCCCCGCAACTCGAGGGCGATCTGCGATCGCTGCGGCGTCGCGGCAGGCATGCTCCGGAGAACTTCCTGGATGTACCCCTCAGCGGTTGTCATCGGTGCCTCCTCCTTCTCCGAGCAATTCGCCCATCGCGCGGGCGAAGCTCATCCATTCCCTGCGTAACGTCGTCAACTCGCGGCGCCCTTCGTCGGTGAGCCGGTAGTACTTGCGGGGAACGCCACGCACTGGCGTCTCCCACCGGACGGCCACGAGGCCGGCCCGCTCCAGGCGATAGAGCACGGGATAGAGCGTGCCGTCGGTGACTTCGAGCGAACCATTGGTCCGGCTGGTCAGCTCGGAAACGATCTCGTAGCCATAGGCCTCACGACCGTTCAGCAGGTGGAGAACGATGAGCTCCAGCGAGCCCCGTTTGAGCTCCCTCTCGATCCCCCGGCGGCTGGCGTCGTTGTCTTGGGCCATGGGATACCATTGTCACGAACAATATCTTGTTACACAAGGTATATTACGCAACAACCTCTTTGGATGTTCGATTTCCCTATCCCGGGGCGCCAGGTAGGTCTTTCGAGCCCAGAACTTCATGCCTGACGGTTCGCTCGCACGTCGATCCTTCAGACCGTTCCGTTGGGCTCGGTGAGATTTTCGAGGGTGTTCTGCGTGTCCGCGACAGGCGCGTCCTTGTGCTGGCTACCGCGGAGGCCTCTGCGGCGCGACCTTCTCCAAAACGAACGGCCGTGACGATGATGTTCGTCACGGCCGCGATGTCAGTAGTCGTGGTTCAATCGCTAGATCATCAATCCACCGATCTCGATCGATCATCAATTTCAATTTCAAATCATCAATAACAGGTCCCTATTTCTGTGCCCCCGACCTGCGCGACAGCTCGCGGAAGTACTCGACTCACCATCGGGCGATACGGCGCAGGCGCGTCGTCAGCGCCGGACAGGTACAGTTCGTTGCTCGTGGGATCGGTGCGCTTCCGAAGATCGAATTCGAGTTTGCGCAGCGTCTCGAGCGCGGACGCCGTGAGTTCCTGGATGCCGCGCGGGTCGCCCTCGAGCCGGCTCGTGCCCTCGCGGAGCGCGCGTGCGACCTCATCGATCGCGCGAAGATCCGCGTTGCCCGCGCCGCCAGCCTGCAATTGCCGTCTCAGGTCCGCCGCTTCGGCTGACATCTGTCCGAACTGATTCCGCAGCTGACGAGGATCGCCGTTGTATCCGCCGGCGCGCGCGTCACCACCCGCAGGTCCACCAGCGAGACGGCCGCCAAAGTCGCCGTTGCCGAGACGCATCTCGCCGTCTCGACCCTGGCCCTGACCCTGCTGTCCACCTTGGCCCTGCCCGCCCTGACCTTGCTGGCCCTGGCCCTGGCCCTGGCCTTGGCCCTGGCCCTGGCCTTGGCCCTGGCCCTGGCCTTGGCCCTGCCTTGACCCTGACCCTGGCCTTGCTGGCCCTGGCCCTGCTGACCTTGGCCTTGCTGACCCTGGCCCTGCTGACCCTGGCCTTGCTGACCCTGGCCCTGCTGACCCTGGCCTTGCTGACCCTGGCCCTGCTGGCCCTGGCCCTGCTGGCCCTGGCTGACCTTGCTGGCCCTGCTGACCTTGCTGGCCCTGGCCCTGCTGGCCCTGCTGGCCCTGCTGGCCTTGCTGACCTTGCTGGCCCTGCTGGCCGTTCTGGCCCTGCTGGCTCATCTGATCGTTCAGCGTCGACAGGCCGCGCAGCAGGTTGCCGGCCTGCTGCGCGGCGCGATTCAGACCGCTGCCCTGCTGCGCCTTGTCGGACGCCGCGGCCGCCTCGCCGACCGCTGGCGCACGCGTCTCGAGGTTCGACGAGATCTCGCGTCTCCGCGCGGCTTCGACGTCCGGGCCGTCGGTCATCGCCTGCTTCGAGTAGTCGATGATCTCCTTGACCTGTCTGGCTCGCGAATCGTGCCGGCCGCTTCCTGCAGCTTGCGCGCGGCGTCGCGCTGGTCCGCCGACAGCGCCTGCCGCCCGAGGTGTCGAGCTGCTGCTCGAGCTCGCCGACGCCGTTTCGCAGCTCGTCCTTCTGCTGCGACAGCTGCTGCATCTGCGCTCGCGCGGCTGACCTGCCGGCTGGCCGTTGGCCGCTCGCACGCCTGCGGCGATCTCGCTGCTGCTGGCGCGCGAGCTCCTCGGCCTGGCTGCAGCGTGTCGCGTCGACTGCTGGCTCTGCTGCGTCTGCTGCTGCTGGAGCAGCCGCTGCGGCTTCCTGCAGCCGCTGGGCCGCCTGCTGCGCCTGGCGCCGCCGTCCTGCGCCGTTGGCCGCCGCCTGACGCATCGCGTTCGCCGACTCCTGCAGCCGGCGCGCCGCGTCGCAAGATCCTGGCGCTGCTGGCCCTGACGCTCGGCCTCGCGCCGCAGCTGCTCGAGCTGGCGCGCGGCCTGTTCGAGCTCGTCGGCGAGCGCGCGCTGCGAGTCGCCGCCCGAGCCGCCGCCCTGCTGACCGCGCTGCGCGCGCGCGCTGTTGCTCGGCCTGCGAGCTGCCGCCGCGCCAGCTCCCTCAGCCGCTCGGCCAGCTCGTCGACCTCCTGGCTGCCCTGCTGCTGGGCGGCCTGCTGCTGCATCTCGTACTGATTCGCCATGCGGTCGAGCTCGAGCTGGAACAGGTCGGCCAGCTCGGAGGCCATCTGGCCTCCGCCGCCACCACCGCCGCCGCCACCGCCGCCGCCGCCCTGCTGGACTTCGAGCTCGTACAGCTGCTCGGCGTCCTGCAGGAACTTCAGCGCCCGCTGCTCCGGCGCGAGCGCTTCCTTCGTCTTCAGCGCCTTCAGCTGCGGCCTCGGCCGCCCTCATCTCGCTGGCCGCCTTCGGCAGCAGCTCGGCGATCTTCCGCAGGTTCTCGTCGCCGCCTCCGCCGAGCCGCTGGCGCATCTGGCCGACGAGCTCCTCGACCTCCTCGCGCAGCTTGCTCTGCGACAGGCCGACGAACACCGTGTCTTCCTTGAACTTGTCGGCGGTCATCTTCGGCTTGATCGCGCTCGACGTTGAACGTCGCCGAGATGATCTGCCGCTGCTGCTCGGACAGCGCGCCGGCCTGGTTCTGCTGCCCGCCGCCACCGCCACCGCCGCCGCCGCCGCCGGCCTGCGACTGCGCCCGGCGGAAGTCCTGGCTGAACGGCCGGACCTCGATGAAATAGATGTCGCTCGACGACGCTCTTCGGGCCCTTGACCGTGTCGGTGTCGGTCGCCTTCGCGTAGTACGACACGAAGTCGCCCGGCTTCACGCCCAGCTCCTCGAGGTAGACCGTGTGGCCGGCGCTCACTTCGGTGAGCGCCTTCGCGCCCTTGCCGTAGAGCGGCACGGTCTTCTCCGGGCCGCCGTTGACCGAGTACACCAGGTCGAGCTGCTTGACGCCGAAGTCGTCGTCGGCGCGCGCCTGCAGGAACACTTCCTCGACCGGGCTGGCCTTGATGTCGCGCTTCGGCTTCTCGAACGTCACGGTCGGCGGCTGATCGTCGATCGCGTCGATCGTGTACTTCGGCGACGCGGTGACGCTTCTCGCCGCTCGGGCCCGTCGAGCTCGACGTGGTAGTAGCCGTCGTCGGCAATCTTGAAGCTGCCGGTGAGCGTGCCGTCCGCGCCGACGGTCAGACGGCGCCGGCGCGCCCGGATCGAGCTCGCAGCGCGCCGCCGGGCGTCGCCATCGTGGACTTCACTCGCACGCGCACTTCGGTCCCGCGCAGCGCCGCGACGTCGCCGCCGGACTCGACCTTCTGCGGCGGCAGGCCCGTGTAGGCCGGGAACACGTACTCGAGCTCGAGCGTGTCCGACGGCCGGCAGCTCGACGACGCGCCATCGTGTAGGTCGGCGACTTCACGCCGTCGGCCTCGACGTAGTAGGACAGCGGCTTCTTGAGGTCGAACAGCATGCCCTCGAACGTCGCCGGCCTCGCCGGACTCGACGAGCGGCACGCGCTGGAACGTCTGCTCGCCTTCGGCCTGCATCATCAGCGCGACGTTCGTTCGACCGGAAGCCGGTGAGCTTCGGCCGAGACCGATCTGGTCGGAGCCCTTCGGCACGGTCACATCGCCCGGCGTCACCTTGATCGCGTACGGGCTGGCCGCCTCCGCGCTTCGCGACAGGACGAGCAGCGCCGACGCGCCCTGACGGAAGAACTCAGGGCCGACGACGAGCAGGAGCGCCGCAGCCGCGGCCAGCGCGCCGAGCACCACGGTGCGCCGGCGAATGGTCGTCTTGCCGATCTCGCGGCCGCCCTGAATCGTCCGGCACGCTCGACGGCCTGCTCGACCATCCGATCGAGAATCACCGGCGGGCACGTCAGCCGGCCGTTCGCCGCCACTCGTGGCGCCGATATCCACGGCGCTCAGCATCGCGGCCTGCAGCGACGGCTCGTGCTCCTCGACGTACAGCGCGACCTGCAGGTCGGTCACGCGCCGGCGCATCGGCCGGACGAGCCAGAGCCCGACGAGGGCCGCCAGCGTGACCAGAAACGCGATCCGGAACCCGGTGACCGACGACGGACTGAACCGGAGCTCCTGGAGCCCCCAGGACGCCAGCGCCAGCGCGACGAGCCCGCCGCCGAGCACGATGATGCCGCCGCCAAGCAGCAGCTTCGTCCGCCACCGGCGCCGACCTGCCGGATGACGTCGACCAGTTCCTGATGAGCCGCCGCCCACTGGATCAGTCATGGGTTCTCCTCGGATAGTGGATAGTCCGAGCTTAGCATTCCATTTCTGGCCAAGAGCCCGTGCCGCAGAAATGTCACAGCTCGGACGGGCTTAGGACTCGAGGCTTGGACCGTGTCACATGGCGAGGAGCCGCCTGAGCCATAAGCCCGAGCCCTACGCCTAAGTTTTCAGTCCCAGCCTCTTCGACTGGAGATTCGACAGCACGGCCTCGACGAGGAGCAGCGACAGGCCGGCCACGAGCAGGAACCACCAGATGACTGCTGCTTCTCGATGTCGACCGGGGTTGGAGCCGGACGCTCGAGCGATTGACCAGCCGCCGTCGTCGAAGCGGTGCCCACGGCGCTCGAAATATCCGTCGGCGGCAGCGCCGTCAGATCGGACTCGGCCGGATCCAGGTTGACGGCCACCGTGAACGGCCGCCGGTCGCCCATGCCCGGGAGCCGGACGGAATAGAAGCCCTGCTCGGCGAGCTCGACCGCCGGTGCGCCCTCGCCGCCAGCGTCATCTGCTGCCCGCCGGGCGACACGACGACGCCGCTTCGTCCCGCGCCGGGCAGCATGCTGGCCTGCCCTTGCCGCACCATCGACGCGACCGGCGCGCGAGATGTCGAGCATGCGGCCGACGGTGTACCAGGCCTCGGGGTCGTCGTACTGCGCCAGGTAGCGGACGGTCTCGTGCAGCAGCGGCAGGAACATCGCGTGACGTGGAAAGTCGTTCCAGTCGCCGTCCAGCGTGGACGTGAACGCCATGACGCGGCCGCTCCCGACCCGCCGCTCCACCATCGCCGCCGCGCCGTCGTCGAACCGGGCGAGCACGCGATCGTCCGGTGCCGCGGCGAGCCGGCGGTACCGGAAGAACCGCATGTTGGCGAAGTTGCCAGCTCGCGGATCCTTGAACTCCTCGAAGATCGGGTGGCTGTAGTCGAGGTAGCCGAGCGTGCCGCCGCGGAATGCCGGTGCGATCGACCGGAGCGCCGAGCTTCCGGGCATCAGCGGCCACGTCGCCGCTGACCGGCGTGCGGCTCCCGAGGACGATGAACAGGCCGCCGCCCTGTTCGACGAACTTCGTGAGCAGATCGGCCGTCTGCCGTCGACAGCGCGGCGTCGTTCAGCACGACCACGGACCGGCCCTCGAAGCTCGCGGCGGTGAACCGCGAGGCCGGCACGACGTCGACCTTGAACGGCGGCGTCTTGCTGCGGCCGAGCGCGGTCGTGAGGAACTGCGCGTCAGCCGGCCGCGCCGTCGGCCTGCACGAGCAGCACCGACACGGGCCGGCTCGGCGAGAGCACGAAATAGAAGTCGTTGTCGCTGCGCCAGCGCGTCGGTGCCGGCGCGAATGATCGCCGCGCATGTTGGCTTCGGCGACGGTGACCGGATCGAACGTCACGGATCCCGAGCGTTCGGCCCGATCGTCACATCGCGCGTGTGCGACGGCCGGCCGTCGATCTCGAGCCGCACCGGCAGGTTCGTCACCGCGGTGCGCGCTGCGATTGGTCAGCCCGGCCGTGATCGTGACGCGCTCTTCGCTCGAGAACGAGCGCGCGCTGAATCGCGACGCGACGTCACCGCCAGGTTGGCGGTGTCGCGGTCGGCCACCGACACGGGCGTGAGCACCGCGCCCTCGCGGCAGCTGAATCTCCTCCTGCCGCTCCCAGCCGGTCTTCTGGAAGTCGCTGATGAGGTAGGCCTCTTTGCGCGGCGGTCGGACCGGCTCAGCAGGCTCTGCGCGACCCGCAAGCGCGGGCGCGTAGCGCGTGGCCTCCGACGACACGGCCGCCTGGCGCGATCGGCCAGCTCGAGCTCGCCGCGATTCGTCGTCGCGCGCACGGCCTCTTCGACGCCGCGGTCGAACAGCACGAGCGTCGCCGCGGTCCTCGCCGCCGAGTCCGTTGACGACGCTCCGCGCCTCGTCCTGCGCGCGCGTCCAGTGGTCGCCGTAGCCCATGCTGGCCGACCGGTCGAGCAGGATCACGACCTCGCGCGCGCCGGCGGACGCGGCGGCCGCGGTCGACGGATCCGTCGTGAAGAACGGCCGCGAGAACGCCGCGATCACGAGCGCCATGCGCGGCGATGCGCAGCAGCAGCAGCGACCAGTTGTGGATCCGCCGGCGCTCCACCGACTGATACGGAATCCTGCCGGATGAACATCAGCGACGGGAACTCGACGATGTCCTTCCGCTCGCGCTGGATCAGGTGGACGAAGATCGGCACCGCGATGGCCGCCAGCGCCGACGAAGAACAGCGGCGCGAGAAACGACATGACGTTCACCGCACCCGCATCAGCCGCTCGCGATTGCCGAGATAGCTGAACAGCGCCTCGTCGAGCGGCTTCGAGGTATTGAGCAGCACGTAGTCGATGCGCGACTCCGAGCACTTCGAGCGAAGCGCCTCGATGTGCTCGCGCATCATCTTCCGATACTGCTCGGCGAACACCTCGGGCACGACCGGCACCTCCTCGCCGCTCTCGAGATCCTGGAATCGCGACGGGTCGCGGTACGGAAAGTCGATCTCGGCCGGATCGAGCACGTGAAACACGACGAGGTCGTTGCCGACGGAAGCGGTACGGCTTCAGCGCCTCGAGCAGCTCGTCCGGGTTCTCGTAGAGATCCGAGATCAGCGCGACGATGCTGCGGCGCTTGAAGTGCTCGGCGATCTTGTCGAGCATCGCGCAGCAGCCGGCCCGGCCGCTCCGCGCTTCGCCCGATCGAGCGTGTGCAGCAGCACGTTGAAGTGCTTCGCCGACGGCGGCACGTGCGTCACGACGTCCTCGTCGAACGTCATGATGCCGACGCGGTCGCGCTGCCGGTGCGAGAGATACGCCAGGCACGCCGCCAGGAACTTCGCGTACTCGAGCTTGACACGCCCTCGCTGGCGAACGCCCATCGACTTCGAGATGTCGAGCAGGACGCGAGAAGTTGGCGTTGGTGTCCGCCTCGTACTGCTTGACGAAGTACCGGTCGGTGCGCGCGTACAGCCGCCAGTCCACGCGCCGGATGTCGTCGCCCGGCACGTAGCCGCGATGCTCGGCGAAGTCGATCGACGCGCCGAAGTACGGCGCGCGATGCAGGCCGTTGATGAACCCGTCGACGACCGAGCGCGCGAGCAGCTCGAGGTCCTTGATCCGCGCAAGGACCTTCGGATCGACGAACCGCGCGCCGGGAACGACGTGTGTTTCCATCGATCTCGCCCTGAGCTTGAGCCTAAGCCTGAGCCTGCGTCACATCCCCGACTTCGGCAGCGGCACGTGCTTGAGCAGCTCGTCGATCGAGCGCGTCGCTCGTGACGCCTTCCGACTCGGCGCGGAAGTTCGTGAGCACGCGATGCCGCAGCACCGGATGCGCCAGCGCCCTGATGTCGTCGAAGCTCACGTGGTACCGGCCTTCGGTCAGCGCCTTGGCCTTGGCGCCGAGAATCAGGTACTGCGCCGCGCGGACGCTGGCGCCGAACGCCACGTACTTCTTGATCAGCTCGGGCGCGTTCTGCGCCTTCGGCCGGCTCGTCCGCACCAGGCGCAGCGCGTAGCGCATGACCGGCTCGGCGACCGGCACGCGGCGCACCAGCTTCTGGAACGCGATCAGATCGTCGCCCGTCACCGGCCGCTCGAACTTCGGATCGAGAATCGCGGTCGTCGTGCGCACGACGTCGAATTCCTCGTCCTCGGGCGGATGCTCGATCACGATGTGGAACATGAAGCGGTCGAGCTGGGCTTCGGGCAGCGGATAGGTGCCCTCGAGCTCGATCGGGTTCTGCGTCGCGAAGACGTAGAACGGCTCTTCGAGCGTGTAGGTGCGCCCCTGAATCGTGACGCGGTGCTCCTGCATCGCTTCGAGCAGCGCCGCCTGCGTCTTCGGGCGGCGTGCGGTTGATTTCGTCGGCCAGCACGATGTTCGCGAAGATCGGGCCGGGCGCGAACACCATCTGGCGCGCGCCGGTCGCGGGATCTTCCTGGATGATGTCGGTGCCGGTGATGTCCGACGGCATCAGGTCGGGCGTGAACTGGATGCGGTTGAACTTGAGGTCCAGCACCTGCGCCAGCGTGCGGATCAGCAGCGTCTTCGCCAGGCCCGGCACGCCGATGATCAGGCTGTTGCCGCCGACGAACAGCGTCAGCAGCACCTGGTCGATGACGTCCTTCTGCCCGATGATGAGCTTGCCGAGCTCCGCTTCGATCTTGCGGCGCCCGCGTTCATCTGGTCGGCCAGCGCGATGTCCTCCGGCGAATCCATGATGACGACGTTGTTCTGGACGGATGTTTCCACGATGAGTCTTCCTTTCAGCACCCTGTGCCCTTACCCAAGCCTCAGGCCCCAAGCCTCAAGCCGTTAGTGCGTGATCCCGTACATGAACTGGTTCACGCCGACCTTGTACGCCTCGTTCGTCTCGCCGATGGGATAGGCGCCCTGCTCCGAGAACTCCCAGAACTCCGACAGGTCGTTCTGGTAGTTGGCGATCACGTACATCCGCCGTTCGGGTCGTTGTCCTCGAACAGCGCGCGGAAGATCGGGCGTCGCCGAGCGTCGGATAGGCCGGGACGATGTCGAGCGTCTCGATCTCGAAGAACGAATGGAAGATCGGATGCGTGACGTCGAGATCCTGCCACTGGCCCTCCGGAAACACGCGGGTCATCTGCTGCTCGAACTGCTGCCAGGCCCAGTACGGGAAAGTCGTCGACGATCAGGAAGCCGCCCTTGTGCAGGTAGTCGCGCAGCGCCTCGACCTGCGCGTCGTCCATGGTCCAGTAGCCGGGCTCGACCAGGTAGATGACCGGGAACTTGAACATCTCCGGATCGCCGAAGGCCAGGATGCTGCGGTCTCCTCGGTGTGGCCCGCGACGTTGCTGACCGACGGTCAGGATCTTCAGGAAGTGCGTCTCGCCGCCCGGGTAGTCGTGCGCCCAGAACGGTTGTCGCGCGAAAACCGTTCTCCGGATAGCTCATCCGCACGAACACGAACTTGCCGTCGTAGCGCACGTTGTCGCGAGTAGCTGCGGAACATCGCCGCCGAACGCCGCCGCGCTGCGCCATGACGCGTCGTCGCCGCCATCAGCGACCGAGCACGACGTCGCCACGCAGCGCGCGTGCGCTCTCACGCGAGCGCCTCGCCGCCTGCGGTACAGCCACTCGCCGCCCATCAGACCGAGGAGCAGGACCAGGATGATCGGCATGTCCCACAGCTCGCGCTCTTCGACGACCGTGACGCCCCGGCCGCTGTAGCTGATCGCGTCCACGAGGCCGCGCCGTGTCCGCCGGCGCGGAAGAACCGGCCCTCCGGTCTCTTCCGGCAGACGCGCGCAGCAGCGGCGCGCGCATCGCCGCGTCGAAGTACTCCGCGTCGCTCGGCGCGACGCGCAGGTTCACCGTGCCGCGGCCGACGTCCTTGCCCGCCTGGCTCGTGCCGTCGACGGCGATCCGGTAGAGCCCGTCCTCGGCCGGCGTGAACCGCGCGCGATACTCGCCGTCGTGCTCGACGGTCCACTCCATCGGCACGTCTTCGACGCTTGCCGGACGGCGCCGTCGACATGCGCCGTGATGCGGCCGTCGTTGACGCCGCGATACTCCGGGTCGACGCACGTCGGCGGTCAGCGTGACCGGCTCGCCCTTCTGCACCCGGTCGGGCGTCGGCGTGACCATCACGCGATCCGGCACGCCGTCGACGAGCCAGCGCGTGAGCCGCTGCCAGAACGTGTGGTGCGTCGTGTCCTCGACGGCCATCTTGGCGTGCATCCGCCACAGCCAGGTGTCCTGCACCGGCAGCGACGAGCGCCTTGCCGCGGCCGTACCGCTGATACGCCAGCACGACCTGCTCGCGGCCGCGCTCATCGATGCCGGTCAGCAGCACGTTCGCGCCGGGCTTCAGCTCGGCGACCGGCACCGGGTTGACCGCCGTCAGCGGCGGCAGTTCCTGCCACTTGGCCGCCGCGTCCTCCGGCCGCTCGGTGATCTGCGTCGGCCGGATGCGACTCGCCCGCGCGGCGTCGGCCGCACGACGAGCTCGAGCGGCGGCGTCAGCGGCTTCGCGCGCGCGGCGTCGAGCATCGACCGGCAGCGCGTCGGCCAGCGGCGTGCCGGCCCAGCCGCCTTCGCTGAACGATCGCAGGCCGCCGAGCACGAGCAGGCCGCCGCCGCGCACGTCCACGAAGTCCTCGAGCATGCGCTGCTGCTCGGGCGTGAACGCCGAGGCCTCGACGCTGCCGAGGATGATCGCCGCGATACGTGAACAGCTCCTCGCGCGTCGGCGGGAAGCCGTCCTGCAGTTCCTCGGCCAGTCGACATCCCACGCCGGCAGGTACTTGTCCGGCAGCGTTGACCGTCGCCTCCGCCGTGCGCTGCAGGCAGCACGACCTGCAGGTTGTCGTCCTCCTCGGTCGCCAGCCGGATGAACTTCGGCTCGGGCCGCGGCTCGCCTTCGAGATAGAGAATCTTCTCGCGCCGGTTGTAGACGTCGATGAGCGAGTCGCGCTGGTTGTTCTGCGCGACTTCCTCGTTCGCCTGCAGCGGCACGCGGAACCGGAACAGCGCGCGGCGCCGGCGTCGTCGCCTTGAACCGCACCTTGCACCGTCTGCGACTCGCCGTCGCCGGGCAGCGTGATGTCCTGCGTGCTGACGATGCGGCCGTCGTCCTCGACGATGAGCGGCACCTTCGCGCCGGCGTAGCCCGTCTGCGTGACGACGACGTCGACGACGAGCGAGGCGCCCTTGAGCACGCGGCGCGGCGTCTCGACGCGCGTGACCTGCACGTCGCGCGTCAGCCGTTCCTTGCCGACGCCGACCGTGAACACCGGCATGCGCCTGCGCCTTCAGGCCGGCGATCGACTCGTCGAGCGTGCGTCTCGGCGTTGTCGGCGCCGTCGGTGACGACGACGAGCCCGGCGACCGGCAGGCCGCTCAGCTCGTCGCGCGCGCGATCGAGCGCGTCGCCGAGCCGCGTGCCGGTGCCCTGAAACGTCAGGTCGGCCGTGCGACTGCAGCCGCTCGGCCGACGACGGAGAACCGGAAGACGCGCGGCACGAAGCGCTTGCCGAGCGCGGTGAGCAGCGGCGCGTCCGGCCGGCCGAGCTGGCTCGCGCACGAACTCGGCTGCGCGGCCTGCCCGGCCTCGTCGGCGACCTGCATGCTGCGCGAGTCGTCGAGCAGGATGCCGACGAAGTTCTGCTGCGGCACGGCGACCTTGAGCAGCAGCATCGGCCGCAGGACGCGCGAAGAGCGCGACGGCCAGAAGCGCGACGCGCGTCGCCGAGCAGCACGACGCGGTCGCGCCCGCTGAGGGCCGTCAGCTGCTGATAGGTCCAGAGCGACGTAGAGCGCCGCCGCGGCAGCGATCGCCGCGACGAGCCACATCGACTGCGTCGCACCGAGTACGAACTGGCCCTGCTCGAAGACGAGCCGCTCGTACTTGAACAGGAAGCGAAAAAGCGACTCGAACACGGAAGCGCGATTGTATCCCATAGGTCTCGGGCCATCCGGGACGCGGAAAATTCAGTCAGGTCTGTCTGGGACAGCTTGCGCTTCGCGGCCGCGACCACGCGCGTCTGCTGTCGGCGGTGAGCCCGCCCTGCGCGAGCGACGCGGTGCCACCGCCGCGCCCACCGAACTCGGCCGCGATCTCACGGAGCAGGCACGGCCGCATCGACCGACACATCTGCCGAACGCGCGACGACCACCGGCACCGGCGTGCCGCGGCCAGCGAACACGACGACGAGCCCGGATCCCTCTACGACGGCCGACGCCAACCCTTTCAGTGCCGCCGCCATCGAGCTCTGGTTCAGCCCTTATGACGACGCGATAGGGCCCGATGGTCTCCGCCTCCTCACGCAATCTCGGCCGCGCGAAACACCGCCAGGTCGTCCTGCAGACGACGAATCAGCTTGCTCGTGTCGCGCGGCGTCCGACTGCAGGCGCTCGATGGCGCCCTTGACCTCGGCGCGCGGTCACCGACAGCGCGCGCGTCGCGCCAAGCGACGACGTCGCGCAGCGCGCCGTGCGACCGGAGCGCGCGGCCGCCGCAGACGAACGTCACACGGCGTCGCGCCCTTGAACCGCTCCCAGCCGGCCACGGCGATGACGCCGACGACGCCCGTGCGCGGCACGTGCGTGCCGCCGCAGGCCGACAGATCGAAGTCGGCGACCTCGACCAGCCGCAGCGTGCCACCGCCGAACCGGCTCCTTGCGGAGCGGCAGCTCGGCGGCCTCCTCGGCGCTGACGAACCGGACGCCGACCGGCCGATCGTCCCAGACGACGCGATTCGCCTCGGCTTCGGCGCGCGTCGATCTCCGCCGCGCGTCACCTCGCGCGCCAGATCGATCGTCGACGCCTCAGCGCCCGAGATGAAAGCTGACCGTGCGGACGCCGAACAGCCGATCGAACGCGGCCGACAGCATGTGCTGGCCGGTGTGCTGCTGCATGTGATCGAGCCGGCGCGGCCAGTCGATCGTCCCCGTGCACTGGCGCCCCAGGATCCAGCGGCCCGCTCAGCACGTGCACCACGTCGCCCGTCATCAGCGTCGATCACATCGACGATCGTCTGGCCACCGAGATGGCCGGTGTCGAACGGCTGGCCGCCAGACGACGGATAGAACGCGGTGCGGTCGAGCACGACGTGCGGACGTCCGTCGACGATGTCGCAGGAACGCACGACGGCGTCGAAGGAAGTCAGGTGGCTGTCGGTGTAGTAGAGACGATCAGTCATTCGTCGTTCCGTCCCGTTCCACGTTCCACGTTCCGGTTCCACGTTCCACGTTCCACGTTCCAGTTCCAGGTTCACGTTCACGGCCGAGGTAGCAACGGGTCGGCGACCCCTGCCTCCGCGAATCCCTTCGCGCGAAGCCGGCAGCTGTCGCACCTGCCGCACGGACGGCCGTCGCCCCGCGGGTCGTAGCAACTGTGCGTCAGACCGTAGTCGAGGCCGAGCTCGAGGCCCAGGCGGATGACGCCGGCTTTCGTCAGATGCTGGAGCGGCGCCCAGATTCGCAGGGCCCGGCCCTCGACGCCGGCGCTGGTCGCCAGGGTCGCGAGGTACTCGAACGCCGCGATGTACTCCGGACGGCAGTCCGGGTAGCCCGAGTAGTCGAGGGCATTGACGCCGATGACGATGCAATCGGCGCCGACGACCTCCGCCCAGCCGAGGGCGAGCGAGAGGAACACGGTGTTGCGCGCCGGCACGTACGTGGACGGGATGCCGGAAGCGTCGATCGCGCGGTCCTTCGGAATGTCGCCGTCGCCGACGAGCGCGGACCCGCCGAACGCCGACAGATCCACGTCGATCTCGACGTGCTTGCTGACACCGAGGGACGCGGCGACTCGGCGTGCCGCCTCAATCTCCACGGATGTGCGTCTGTCCGTAGCGGACTGTCAGCGCGTAGAGCTCCCAGCCGTCGCGGCTGCGCCAGCGCCGCCGCCGTCGCCGAATCGAGTCCGCCCGAGAGCAGCACCACGGCGCGGCGAGCCATCAGACGCCTCGAGTCTCCGGAGACCAGATGTACTTGTGCGCCTGAATCTGCAGTCGAGCGGGGACGTGATCCGCGAGAATCCAGCGCGCCAGCTCCGCTGGGTCGAGGACGCCATGCACGGGCGAGAACAGCACGGCCGCCGCGCGATCGGCGAGGTGGTAGCGGTCGACGACATCGCGCGCGTAGTCGAAGTCGGACCGGTCCTGGATGACGAACTTGACCTCGTCGCGGGCCGAGAGCTGATCGAGGTTCGGCCAGTGCATGGTCGCGGCTTCCCCGCTCGCAGGGCACTTCACGTCGAGGATCGTGACCACCTCGTCGGGCACATCGTCGATCGGCATGTGCCCGCCCGTCTCGAGCAGGACTTCGTACCCCTCCGCGACGAGGCGCTCCATGAGGTCGTGGACGCCGTGCTGCAGCAGCGGCTCACCGCCGGTGACCTCGACCAGCCGGCACTGATGACGGGCGACGTCAGCGACGACGTCGTCCTGGGACATCTTTCTGCCGCCGGTGAACGCGTAGGGCGTGTCGCACCAGACGCAGCGCAGGTTGCAGGCGGCCAGCCGGACGAACACGCATGGCCGGCCGACGTGCGTGGACTCGCCCTGCACCGACGCGTAGATCTCGTAGATCGTGAGCACTCCTGCGTATTCTGACACTGCCACCAGCTTTGGTAGTCTCGGAACGATGGCCATCCGCGTCGGCACGTCGGGCTGGAACTATCCGAACGGCCGGGGCACCTGGAACGGGATCTTCTATCCCACACGCCGGTGGCAGGGATTCGACGAGCTGGCCTACTACGCGGAACACTTCGACACGGTCGAAGTGAACTCCACGTTCTATCGGATCCCTTCACCCGACCTGTCGGCACGATGGCTCGCGCGCACGCCTTCGTCGTTCGAGTTCTCCGTGAAGCTCTATCAGAAGTTCACGCACCCGGACATGTATCTGAAGCGGCCGGGCGTGTCGGACTGGACGGTGACACCTGGCGATCTTGATGAGTTTCGCGTCGGGATCGACCCGATCGCGCAGCGCCGGTCGACTAGCGGCGTTGCTCGTGCAGTTCCCGTCGAGCTTTCACGCCGAGACGGAAACGTCCGACTACGTCGATTGGCTGCTGACGGCGTTGTCTCGAGTATCCACTCGCGGTCGAGTTGCGGCACCGTTCATGGAGCGACCGCGCGGCCGACACGCGGCGGCTGCTCGGGCCGCATCGTGCCGCGTGGGTGCGAATCGATGAGCCGAAGTTCGAGGATTCGATTGCACAGGACTTCTCGGTCGGATGCCGACGCCGCGCCTCTCTACTACGTGCGGCTCCACGGCCGGAACGCCGCGACCTGGTGGACGCACGACGACGCCGAGGATCGGTACGACTATCTCTACCAACCGCAGGAGCTGCGACCTTTTGCGGACGCGGCCAGAAAGGCGTCGGAGTCAGGCCGCCGCGTGGTGATGTATCTGAACAATCACTTCTCGGCGAAGGCTGTCGCGAACGCCGCCGTGCTCAAGCATCAACTTGGCGACCTGATTCCTGGCGACTACCCCCGCGAGATGCTCGACCGCTATCCGGACCTGTCCGGAATCGTCGCTACTTCTGGCCTGCCGCTTTGATCGTGACCATCTTGAGCATGTCCGCGCGCTCGAGCTTGTCCACGACGGCCATACCGCTGACGACCTGACCGACGATGACGTGCTGGCCGTCGAGCGTCGGGTTGGCCCGCTTCAAGATGTAGAGCTGGCTGTCGGCGAGTCGCGCGTTGCCAGAATGCGCCAGGCCGACCATCCCGCGTATGTTCTTCCGCTTCGAAAGCTCGACGACGCCGATCGGGTTGTAGCTCGATCCTGTGCCCCACGATCCCTGCTTGGTCATGTCGCGCGACTGCGGATCGCCAAACTGCACGACCGACGTCTCAACACGATGGAAGCGCTGGCTGCGATAGAAGCTCTTGTTCACGAGCCCGATGATGTGATCGACGCTCTTCGGCGCCTCGGGTTGGAACAGCTGAATCTCGATTGTGCCCTTGTCGGTCTCGAGCACCATCACAGGCAGGGCGGCCTGAGCCGCCGCCGGCTTGGCCGTACCTGACGGCTTCGCCGTGCCGGCCGTCTGGGCTCCGAGATAGGTTGCCGCCGCGACAAGTCCGCACGCGATGAATGCGAATCGACGCATGGTCCACCACCTGGTTAGGAAACGGAAATCTGAATGACGCCAATTCTAGGACACAGTGAGCTCACCGCACAGGCCGGGCACCGTGGGTAGACGGGCTTGCAGACGTTCTGGCCCCAGGTCACGAGCCGAAGATTGACCTCGGGCCAGAGACGGCGCGGCACGACGCGGTACAGCGCCTGCTCCGTGTCGTCGGGCGTGCGAGTCCGCACCCAGCCGAGCCGGTTGGCGATCCGGTGAACATGCGTGTCCACGCAGATATTGTCCTTGCTCGCGTGCGACAGAATCAGCACGAGGTTGGCCGTCTTGCGGCCCACCCCCGGCAGCGTCAGCAGTTCCTCCATGCTGTCCGGGACGACTCCACGGTAGCGCTTGAGAATCTGCCGGCAGGTCTCCCTGACGTGGCGCGCCTTCGTTCGATAGAAACTCACGGGGTAGATCAAGCGCTCGATCGTTCCGGTGCTCAGCCGGGCCATCGTCCGCGGCGTGCGAGCCACTCGGAAGAGCCGCCTGGAGGCCGCGTCCGTCACGGCGTCCTTGGTCTGTGCCGACAGCATCGTCGCCACCAGCACGCGGAACGGGATCTTCGCGGCTCTCCTTGCTGACTTTCTCCACGGCCAGCTCGTTCATACCGCGCATGGCGCGGCCGATCCGACGGAGAACCTCGGTAATCCGACTTGCCGACATGTCTTGAGGATCTGAAATCAGAGGGCCTTCTGGCAAGCACCGCCGGGCGTATGATGAGGCCCCTCATCCAAGGAGGCTATCCATGTTCCACGTGCTTTCAGCAGTTCGTCGCACTCGACTTGTGCTGGCGGCCGGCGCCGTGTTCGTGGCGACGGCTTGTGGGGAGGCGCCCCCGCCGCCGGCCCCGGCGGCGCCGCCGGTGAAGACGCGCGGAGCAGCGGGTGCAGTTCTATCTGGCGTGTTGGAACCACTTCAACGATCAGGCCTGGGATCAATTCGGAGCGTGCTACACGGAGAATGCGGTCTCGGAATCGGTGGAGGGGAATCCGCCGGCGCTGACTGGCCCGGGCGGACGTCATCGCGCGCAACAAACTCGAAGCCGCAGGGTTTCCGGATCGCCGCGGCGAGGTGCGCCTGGTGCTCCTCAACGGCGAACACGTCGCCAGCATCGCGCTCTACACGGGAACGCAGACGGGTCCGCTGCCGCCGGGGCCCGACGGCAAGTCCATGCCGGCGACCAAGAAACCAATCGGACTGCTGATCGCACACACCGCGGAGCTCAATCCGGCCGGTTCGCACGTCGTCCGTGATGCGGTGTACTTCGAGGAAGCCACGCTCGCGGCGCAGCTCGGGTTGAGCAAAGCCAAGGCACGGCCCGCAGAGAAACCATCCGGCGCGAGCCCCGTCATCGTGATCGCCCGCAACGACGAGACCGAACGGACGAACCAGGCTGCCGCGCGGACGATGTTCGAGGCGATCAACAAGCACGACTTTGCGACCATCAGCAAGGCGCTGCCCGACGACTACAAACTCGTGGAAGTCGCTCAGCCGATGGACATGGACAAGAAGGGCGCGCTTGCCAGCACCAAGGAAATGCTCGGAGCGTTTCCGGACGTCGCGATCACGCCGTCCACGATGTGGGCCGCGGGCGATTACGTCGTCGTCGCGGGCACGTTCGCCGGCACGAACACCGGCCCTCTGCCGTCGATGGGCTTGCGGAAGACCGGCAAGAAAGTATCGGTGCGGTTTTTCGAGGTGATGCGGTTCGACAAGGGCCAGATCAAAGAGGATTGGCTGTTCTACAACGGCGCGGCGTTCGTCCGGCACAGCTGACCGCGAAATAGAGATCGGCGTCAGTACCCGTGACTTTTGCAGTAGTTGCAGTGCGTGCAGGGAACGTCAGGCTCGATGACGCAGGCGTCGCCAGCGTTGACGATCGTCACGTACACGCCGTGGCTCGAATGATCTGAGTAGCTCGCAGCCCGATGGCCGGGACCGGCGCCGCTTCGGCGGCGCCGGCCCGCTCGCGGAGCTTGTCCGCGACGATCTGCCGAACGAGGGCGCGAAGCTCGTCGCTATTCATGGAGATCGACGCGATCGATGATGCCGATGATCGCCGCGTCGACGGGCGCGGCCTTGCGCCGCAGCGCCTCGCCGGCGGCGCGGCCTTCGATGACGACCAGCACCTTCTCGCCGACGCCGGCGCCGACCGAATCGATCGTCAGCAGCGGCGCGCCGCGCGGCGTGTCGTCGAGCGCCAAGCGGCTGCACGAGCAGCAGCTTGGCGCCCTCGAGCTTGCGATGCTTCTGGGTGCGACGAGCGTGCCGACGACGCGGCCGATCTGCATGTCGGCTCAGGCCTCGACGTCCCAGTGATCGACGATGCCGACGACGCACGCGTCGACGGGCGGTTCGGCCGGCAGGAAGGGAAACGACGCTTCTTTGCCGCGGACGAAGAACACGTGCTCGCCGACGCCGGCGCCGATCGCGTCGACCGCGACGAGCGTCCGGCCGACGGCCTGGCGATCCGGCGTGATCGGCTGCAGCACGAGCAGCTTGTGGCCGTCAGGCCCGGCTCCTTGACCGTCGCGACGACGTCGCCGATGACGCGCGCGATCTGCACGTCAGTCCTTGACCTCGATCGCGTCGACGACGCCGACGATGGCGGCGTCGACCGGACAGTCCTTGAGGCCGGAGGCCATGCGCGCGGAGCTGCCGCTCACGATCAGCACGGTCTCGCCGAAGCCCGGCATCCACGGTGTCGACGGCGACGAGATAGTTGCCTTCGGGTTTGCCGGTCGGATCGATCGGACGGACGACGAGCAGCTTGCTGCTGACGAGCCGCTCGTCCTTGCGCGTGGCGACGACGGTGCCGACGACCTTGGCGAGGAGCATGTCAAGCAGAAGGCGAAGGCAGAAGTCAGAAGGTGGACGGTGAAGGCGAGGGTAGTGCCTCTGCCTCTTGCCGTCTGCCTTTGCCTCGATCCGTCAGCCCTTCGCCGCTTTGCCGATCGGCAGCACGTCTTCGAGGTTCGCGTGCGGGCGCGGGATGACGTGCACCGACACGAGCTCGCCGACGCGGCGCGCGGCGGCGGCGCCGGCGTCGGTCGCGGCCTTGACCGCCGCGACGTCGCCGCGCACGATCGCCGTCACGTAGCCGGCGCCGATCTTCTCCCAGCCGACCAGCGTGACCTTTGCGGCCTTGACCATGGCGTCGGCCGCTTCGATCATCGCGACCAACCCCTTCGTCTCGACCATTCCGAGCGCCTCGCCCATTTGTTCCTCCAGGAGGCTCAGGGCTCAGGGCTTGGGGCTCGAGGCCAGGAACCTCACAGCCGTGAGCAACAGCCCGAGACTCGCCTCAAGCCGTCAGCCTAAGCCTTCGCCTTTGCAATCGCACTCACGGCCTCGTCAATGAGCGTCGTCAGTTGCGCGTATGTTAGCCGAATCTCGCCGCCCGTACCTACGCGGCCGGTCGTCGACGGCGACGCGTGTCCGGCACGAGCCGCTCGCCGGGCGCCGACGGCGCGACGACGACCTGGCAGCTCGGATCGGCCGGCGTCGGCGGGCGTCGGATCGGGGCAGATCGGCGCCGGCGCCGCGATGCCGTACCGGCCGCGCAGGCCCTGCAGCCGCAGCGACTTCTTCGCGCGAGAGCAGGTGCTCGCGGCCGAGCATGCGCGCCACCAGGCTGATCCGCGCGAAGTGCTCGATCGTCTCCATCTTGTAGTACGCGCCGAACAGATCCTGCCCGAGCGCCAGCGCGCCGTGATTGGCGAGCAGCAGGCCGTCGTGCGGCTGACGTACGGCGCCACGGCGTCGGCCAGCTCGCTGCGTCGACGGCGTGCCGTACTCCGCAATCGGAATGCTGCCCAAGCGTCGTCACGACCTCGGCCAGCACGGCGCGATCGAGCGGAATGCCCGCCACGGCGAAGCCGGTCGAGAGCGGCGGATGCGCGTGGACGACGGCGCCGACGTCGGGCCGCTCGCGGTACGCGACCAGATGCATCTGGATCTCGGACGACGGCTTGCGGCCCGGCGCGCCGGACACGAGCGTGCCCTCGAGGTCGGTGACGACCATCATGTCCGGCGTCATGAAGCCCTTCGACACGCTGGCGGGCGTCATCAGCAGGCGATCGGCGTCGATCCGGACGCTGATGTTGCCGTCGTTCGACGCGACGAAGCCGCGCGTCCACAGGCGGCGGCCGACCTCGACGATGTCCGCGGCGGTTGACGGCAGATCGAGTGGGGTCACGTGGGTTTCCGTTACGCTTTCGCGCGCGCGCCGCCATGCGCCGAGGTCCAGGCGTCGCGGCACGTCGCCGAACAGAAGTGCAGCGCGTCAGGCCCACGGCCCAGAACAAGCGCGCGGGACTCGGGCACGTAGGTGCCGCACTGCGGATCGCGCACGAGCGCGCCCCCGACGCGTTCGGGGACACGCGACGACGGCTTCGGCACCTGACGCGGCCGCGAGCGCGGAAACACGCCACGCACGATCAACCGAACGACCAGGAGGAGCACGAGGACGCGGACGATCCAGAGTAACGAGCGGTGTCATTGTGCGATGCCTCCTGACGCCCCAGGCGCCGTGCGTGGGCCGCCTTCAGGCCGTCGAGCCCCTGCTGCGCGCGGCGTCCTTCGTCACTGTCGGCGCGATCGCGACGACCCGCTGCCACGACTCGGCGGCGCCTCCAGATCCTGCTTGCCGAACGCGCGGATGATGCCCTGATTGAGCAGCGTCTTGAGATGCGTGGGATCGATCTTGAGCGAGTGGTCGAGCTGCGCGAGCGCGCGGTCGGCCTGCTGCGTGTAGTAGTAGGCCACGGCCAGGTCGGTGCTGACGTCCACGTCTCTTCGGGTCGAGCTTCAGCGCCGCTTCGTACCAGGGAATGGCCAGGTCGTAGCGCTCGGCGTCGAAGTAGAGGTTCCCGAGCTCGGCGCGCACGGCGGCGTCCGCCGGCCGCGCCTTCGCCTGCCGCTCGAGATCGGCTGCCCGGGCCGCATCGAACGGCGGCGGTGTCGCGCCGCCAGGAGCGGCTGCCGACTGGGTCGGCCGGAGGCTGCAACCGGGACGGGAGGCTGCCCGTGTTGGCTGCCGATGATCCAGCCGACCAGCAGGCCGAAGAACGTGCCGGACAGGGCGAAAGCCAGAGCGTCGTGCTTCATCGTCGCTGCCAATAATCATAGTCGCTACGACAGGTACGACGGGTTCGACAGGTCCAGGAACCCTCTAACGCGCGTCAACTTTCTTGGTTTTGGAACTCAAGAAGATGCGAACGTCAGTTCCTACCTTGGACCTGTCGCACCCGTCGTAGCTGTCGTCCCGACGGCGAGAACCGCCAGGTAGTCTCACCACGTTGTCCAGGCCAACCCACAGCGCGTGCGTGATCAGCGCGTGGCCGATCGACACCTCGTCGAGGTGCGGCAGGGTTCGAAAGAGCCGCAGGTTGTCGAGGTCGAGGTCGTGCCCGGCGTTGACGCCCAGGCCGAGCGCGTGCGCGAGCTCCGCCGCCGCGACGTAGGTCGCGAAGCTCTGATCGCCGGCGTCGGAACCGCGCGCGAACGCCGTGGCGAACGGCTCGGTGTAGAGCTCGACGCGGTCGGCGCCCAGCTCGGCCGCCCAACCGCACGGCGGCCGGATCGGGATCGACGAACAGGCTGACGCGAACGCCGGCCGCCTTCAGCCGGCGTATGACGTCGCCCAGGAACGCCGACCGATCGTCCGGCGGCCAGCCGGCCTGGCTCGTGATCTCGCCGGGACGCACCGGCACCAGCGTGCACTGGTCCGGCGTCGTCCGCAGCACCAGCTCGAGAAACGCGTCGCCGCGGATCGCCTTCGATGTTGAACTCAGCCGACCGGCCTCGCGGGCCCCGGGCTTCAGGAAGGCGGCGATCTCGGTGACGTCGCCAGCGCGGATGTGCCGCTCGTCTGCGCGCGGATGCACGGTGATGCCGGGCGCGCCGGCCTCGAGGCAGGTCTCGACCGCCCGCATCACGCTCGGCATCGCCCGCCGCGCGAGTTGCGCAGCGTCGCGATCTTGTTGACGTTGACGGAGAGCTGAATCATGAACCGGTGCGCGTCAGCCGAGCGTCGTCCTGGACCGCCTCGGCGATTTCTTCGGCCCACGCCTGGACCGAGGCCTGATCCTCGCCTTCGATCATGACCCGCAGCAGCGGCTCGGTGCCGGAATAGCGGACGAGCACGCGGCCGCGGCCGTCGAGCGCCGCGTCGACACGCGCGATCGCCGCCTGAATCTCCGGCACCTCGTCGACGGGCGTCTTCGTCGCGCACGCGGACGTTGACCAGCGTCTGCGGATAGGTCACGAGCTGATCGGCCAGATCCGCGAGTTCGCGGCCGGTCTCCGCCATCACGCGCAGCACCGCCAGCGCGGTCGCCAGGCCGTCGCCGGTCGGCAGATGCTCGGCCAGGATCGACGTGACCGGACTGCTCGCCGCCGAGCACGAAGCCGCCCCGCGACATCTCTTCCATCACGTACTTGTCGCCGACCGGCGTCCGGATCAGCCGGATGCCGTGCTCGGCCAGCGCGATCTCGAGGCCGATGTTGCTCATCACGGTCGCCACGACGGTGTTGCCGCTGAGCCGTCCGGCTGCTGGTAGGCGAGCGCGAGCATCAGCAGCACGGCGTCGCCGTCGACGACGTGGCCGCGACCGTCGACGAGAATCGCGCGGTCGCCGTCGCCGTCGAACGCCACGCCGAGCCGGCAGTGGCCGGCGACCGTGGCCGCGGCGACGTCGCCGGGTGCGTCGACCCGCACGCCAGATTGATGTTGCGCCCGTCGGGACTGTCGCCGAGCGCGACGACCTCGAAGCCCAGGCGCGCGAACAGCCGTTGGCGGTCGTGGTCGTCGCGCCGTTGGCCATGTCGATCGCCAGACGCGTGCCGGCGAGCGGCCCGGCCGACGGCAGCAGCCTCTGCACGTGATCGAGGTAGGCGTCGACGAGCGACGCGTTCGGACTCGACGCTGCCCGACGAGGCGCCGACCGTCCACCCAGTGTCGGCCATGAGGCTTCGACGCGCGCGCTCGTTCGGCCTCGCCGAACTTCTCGCCGCGGCCGGAGAACACCTTGATGCCGTTGTCGCGCGTACGGATTGTGCGAGGCCGACAGCACGACGCCGAGGTCGACGTCGAGCGCGCCGGCGAGATAGGCGACGGCTGGCGTCGGCACGACGCCCGCGCTCATGACGTCGGCGCCGCAGCCGTGGCGCCGCGCGCGAGCTCGCGCTCGATCCACTCGCCGGACTCGCGCGTGTCGCGGCCGACGAGAATTCGGGCGCGCCGGTCCAGTGGAGCGCCGCGCACGAGCGCGGCGCCGAGCCGCGCGACCGTCGGCGGATCCAGCGGCCACACCCCGGCGACGCCGCGGACGCCGTCCGTGCCGAACAGCCGTTCGCTCACGTCTCCGGCCCGGCCCGGCACGATCTGGATCACGACGCGGACGCGCCGTGGCTCCACCAGACGTACCTGCGAATCGACGGACACGACGTTCGCGTCGATCTCGACCCGGCTCCGGCGGCCGTCCAGACGGATGCGCTCGGTGACGACGGAGACTGGACGCGCGAGCCGGCTCTCCGGCCCGATGACCGGAACCGTCCGCGGCACCACTGACACGTGCCCGACGACGAATCCCGGCGGCCGGCTGTCCTTCGATGAGCGGATCGATCGTGCGACCTCTTTCCTCGCGGACCGCTCGAGCGTCACCGTGACGGTTCCGGCTCGATCTGGAAGACTTCGATGCCGAGCGGCGCGATCAGCCTGCTCGGGCCGCAGCAGCATGAGGTTCGAGCCCGGATGGGCGTCGCGCGAGATCGACGATCACACGCAGGTCACCCGGTCCGAGCGCGCTGACGTCGGTGTCCGTGCCGCGCACGTGCACACTGACGTCGTCCTGCTCGCTCGTCATCTCGAGACCGGCGGGCACGTTGCGGTAGGCCACCGGCACGCGCACGCGGCGCTCGATCTCGTGGCCGCTGACGGTGAACCAGAGCAAGGTGCCCGAGCACGAGCGCGGCCACCTTGAGCCCGAGATTGCGAAGCGGGTGCCAGGCCATCAGGCGTCCACTCCGTCGCCGCCGGCGTTCTGGTCGGTGTCGCGCCGGCGCTGGAGAATCAGCGCCTGCAGCCGTGTCCGCAGCTCTTCGGCCGACAGTCGCCGCGCGAGATCTGGCCGTGCCGCGCAAGCGAGATCTCGCCGCGCTCCTCGGACACGACGACCGCGATCGCGTCGGACTCCTCGGTCAGCCCGATCGCGGCGCGGTGCCGCGTGCCGAGATCGCGATCGAGCTTCGGACTGACGGTCAGCGGCAGGAAGCACGCCGCGGCCGCGATCCGATCCTCCGAGATGATCACCGCGCCGTCGTGCAGCGGCGTGCCGGGCTGAAAGATCGTCGTCAGCAGGTCGTAGCTGACCGCCGCGTCGATCGGAATGCCGCTCTCGACGTAGTTGCGCAGACCGATCTCGCGCTCGAACACGATGATCGCGCCGACCTTCGCTTTGGCCAGCAGGCCGGCGCCGTGATGACTTCCTCGATCGTCTCGGCCGCGCGCTCGCTGACCCGGCGAGGTAGCGGAAGAACGGCGCCCGGCCGAGGTGCGACAGCGCGCGGCGGATGTCCGACTGGAACAGCACGATGGCGGCAATCACGACGTAGGCCAGCACGTTGCGGATCAGCCAGCCGACCGTCCGCAGCGGAAACGCCTGCGACACGTAGAGCAGCAGCAGCACGACGACCGACCCGATCGCCATCTGCATCGCGCGCGTGCCGCGAATGAGCTTCAGCGCCTCGTAGATCAGCAGCGAGACGATCAGGATGTCGACGACATCCCACCACGTCATCGCGGGCCGATTGAACAGCGCGGTGAACTGCCGCATCGGCGCGGACAGAGTATCAAAGGGCAGCAGGTCGCAGGCCAGGCTCGCAGACATGGCACGCTGGACGCGAGGAACGAAGCTGGCGACGCGTCAGTCCTGCCTGCGACCTGGTCTGCACCTCGGCGTCCGACGATCGCGTCGGCGACCCTGACCACCTGCACCATCTCGCTGACGTCGTGGACGCGGACGATGTGCGCGCCGAGCAGAACCGAGGCGGTCACGGCCGCGGCCGTGCCCCAGACGCGCTCGTCGGGCGGCACGTCGCCGAGGCGGCCGTGAGGAACGACTTGCGCGACGGGCCCGAGAGGATGGGACGGCCGAGCGCGGCGAGGCGCGGCAAGCCGGCCGAGCACGGCGAACGACTGCTCGGCGCGTTTCGCGAAGCCGAGGCCGGGATCGAGGATGATGCGCTCGGCCGCGATGCCCGCCGCGCGCGCGGCGGCGTCGCGCGCCGCCAGCTCGGCCGCGACCTCGGCCACGACGTCGGCGTACTCGCGCCCGCGCGTACATGTCGCGCCGACCGCCCGCGGTTGTGCATCAGGACGACGGCGGCGCCCGCCGCGCGCGACGACGCCGGCCGAGCGCCGGATCGTAGGTCAGCGCGCTGATGTCGTTGACGATCGTCGCGCCGAGGTCGAGCGCGCGCTCGGCGATCGTCGGCCTTGTAGGTGTCGATCGAAATCGGGCACGCGTGACGCGGCCGCGCAGCCCCTCGAGCACCGGCGCGACGCGCCGCCACTCCTCGTCGGCGTCGAGCGGCGGCGCGCCCGGGCGCGTGGACTCGCCGCCGATGTCGAGGAGGTCGGCGCCGTCGCGCCACCATCCGCACGCGCGTCGGCAATCGCGACGTCGGGATCGAACCGCACGCCGCCGTCGGCGAACGAATCGGGCGTGACGTTGACGATGCCCATGACGAGCGTGCGCGGCGCCGAGGTCGAGCACGCGGCCGTCGGGAAGAGGAACCGTGAAGTGAGGCGGCGGATCAGCGAAGTGAGAAGTCAGAAGTAGAAGCGAGTAGGGATGAGTTATTCTGAGCTTCGACTTCTGACTTGACGATGGCTATTCCTGGCCGATCGGCTTGCCGAGCGACGGCACGATCGCCGGGCGCTCGGACGGCTCGCGGCGCGGCTCGTCGGCGGCGGAGCGGCAGCGGGCGCGGCGGCACGGACTCCGCGAGCGGCAGGCCCTTCGCGAGCCGCAGCACCTGGTCGGCGTCGAGCACCTCGCGCGCGAGCAGCTCGTCGGCGATCTTCAGCAGCACCGCCTTGTGCTCGGTCGAGCACGACCTGCGCGCGCGCTCGTAGTTGTCCATCACGAAGCGCTTCACTTCCTGGTCGATGCGACGGCCGTGTCCTCGCTGTAGTCCTGCGTCTTGGAGATCTCGCGGCCGAGGAAGATCTGCTCCTCGCGCTTGCCGAACGTGAGCGGGCCCATGGCGTCGCTCATGCCCCACTCGCAGACCATCTTGCGCGCGAGGTCGGTGACGCGCTCGAGGTCGTTGCCGGCGCCGGTCGTCAGCTTGCCGTTGGTGATCTCCTCGGCGATGCGGCCGCCGAGCAGAATCGCGATCTGATCCATCAGGTAGTCGCGCGAGTAGTTGTGCTTGTCGTCCACCGGCAGCTGCATCGTCACGCCGAGCGCCATGCCGCGCGGGATGATCGTGACCTTGTGGACCGGATCGGCGTGCGGCAGCAGCACCGCGAGCAGCGCGTGGCCGGCCTCGTGGATCGGCGGTGACGCGCTTCTCGTCCTCGGTGATGATCATCGAGCGCCGCTCCGAGCCCATCATGACCTTGTCCTTGGCGTACTCGAAGTCGGCCATGCGGACGACCTTCTGGTTGAAGCGCGCGGCGTTGAGCGCCGCCTCGTTCACCAGGTTCGCCAGGTCCGCGCCGCAGAAGCCCGACGTGCCGCGCGCGAGCACCTTGATGTCCACGTCGTCGGACGAGCGGAATCTTCTTCGTGTGAACGATGAGGATGCCCTCGCGGCCCTTCACGTCGGGACGGCTGACGACGATGCGGCGGTCGAAGCGGCCCGGGCCGCAGCAGCGCCGGATCGAGCACGTCCGGACGGTTCGTCGCGGCGATGAGGATGACGCCTTCGTTCGACTCGAAGCCGTCCATCTCGACGAGCAGCTGGTTCAGCGTCTGCTCGCGCTCGTCGTGGCCGCCGCCGAGGCCCGCGCCGCGATGACGGCCGACGGCGTCGATCTCGTCGATGAAGACGATGCAGGGCGCGTTCTTCTTGCCCTGCTCGAACAGGTCGCGGACGCGCGACGCGCCGACGCCGACGAACATCTCGACGAAGTCCGAGCCGCTGATCGAGAAGAACGGCACGTTGGCTTCGCCGGCGACGGCGCGCGCGAGCAGCGTCTTGCCGGTGCCGGGCGAGCCCATGAGCAGCACGCCCTTCGGGATGCGGCCGCCGAGCTTCTGGAACTTCTGCGGCTCGCGCAGGAACTCGATGATCTCCTGCAGCTCTTCCTTGGCTTCGTCGGCGCCGGCGACGTCCTTGAACGTGACCTTCTTCTGCGTGCTCGACGACAGCTTCGCGCGGCTCTTGCCGAACGACAGGGCCTTGTTCCCGCCGCTCTGCATCTGCCGCATGATGAAGACCCAGAAGCCGATCATCAGCACGATCGGCGCCCACGACAGCAGGATGGTCGTCCAGGCGCCGGCCGTCTCGGTGTCGGCCTGACACGTCGATCCTTCGCGGTCAGCAGCTCGTTGGCCAGGTCCTCGTACGACGGCGGCATCGTACGTGCGGAAGGTCTTGGCCGCTGTCGTCGGCCGCGCTGAACTTGCCGGTGATCTCGTTGCCGACGAACGTCGACCTCCGCGACCTCGTCCTTGTTCGACGCGGCTCGAGGAAGTCCGAGAACGTGATGTCGCTGCTGCTCGCTCTGGAGGTTCGTCGGAGAACTGCCAGATCAGCGCCAGGATGACCACGAGGACCATCCAGAACAGCAGGCTCTTCAGGGTCGAATTCACTGGTGTCCCTTCTCTAATTCCAAGATTACCATGCCGGCCTCGGGCGCCGTGACGCGGCACTCGTCGGCAATCGCCACGCCCGCCACCCACACAATCCGGCCCGCAGTCGTCGACCACGAGCGGCACCCGATCGCGTTCATCCGCGGCACCTTTCGGTCGACGAACACGTCCTGCAGCTTGCGCGTCCCGGGCGCCGAGCGGCCGAACCGGTCGCCCGGCCGGCGGTTGCGCACGACGAGCGGCAGCGCGACCGCGCTCGGCCTGAAGGACGGCCACGCGGTCCGGCTCTCCGAGCATCGGGCTGCCAGTCCGCGGGTCCCCTTCTGCAATGACGCCGCGAATGGTCGACTCCGGTTTCAGGCAATGTCGACACGGCCCGGCACGGCGCAGCGGCGTACTCGAACGGCCGCCGGCGGCCTGCAACGGCCTCGGCGCTCGCCGACACCGCGAGACGCAGCCGATCCGGCCTTGCTCGACGGCACAGCGCCGTGCGAGGTCCAGATGGCCCTGCGCTTTCGGCGACGCGAGCCAGGCTGCGAACAGCCTCGACGTCCTGAAAGCGTCGGCGCCGCCGCCGGCGCGCCTCGATGCGCGTGCCGGACGATCCGCCGCGCCGAGCGCCGGCGGCAGTGACTCGAGTGCCCGCCCGTCAAGTTGGACACCGCCGGCCGGCCGGACAGTGCCACGGCCGAGCTGACCTCGCGCCGCGCGTCGCTCGCGAGGAACTGCTCGTCGTCGGCGGCCAGCTCGGCGAACCGCGCGAGCGCGCGCACGGCCGCCGGGCGCAATCGCCGCGATCGACGGGCATCAGCTCGTGCCGGAGCCGGTTGCGCGGAATCGTGACGTCGCGCGTTCGAGCTGTCCTCGCGCCAGGTCTCGCCGCGCGCCGGCGAGGTCGGCGCGCAGCTCGTCGCGGCGGCAGTCGAGCAGCGGACGCACGTAGATGCCGCGCCGCGCGCGAATCGCCGACAGCCCCGCGCCGCCGGCGCCGCGCAGCAGGCGCAGCAGCACGGTCTCGGCCTGGTCGTCCATCGTGTGTCCGGTCGCGACGAGCGTCGCGCCAAGCCGGTCGCCGCCTCCTCGAAGCACGCGTAGCGCGCGTCGCGCGCCGCGGCTTCGATCGACTGGCGCGCGCTCGCGCGCGCGCTCGGCGACATCGACGCGCGTCGACGTCGATCGGCAGCGCCGAGTCGCGCGCCAGGGCGCGGCAGAAGCGCTCGTCCGCGTCGGACTCGCCGCCGCGCAGACCGTGGTTGACGTGGATGAGCCCGGCGAGTCGCCAGCCGGCGTTCGGCGCCGAGATCGCGCAGGAGCCAGGTCAGCGCGACCGAGTCCGGACCCGCCCGACACGGCGACCGCGACGCGGTCGCCGTCGCCGAGCAGTCCGCGCCGCCGAATCGTTCGACGCACGCGGGACGCGACGGAGACATGCGTGGCTTGGATCGCTCGCGGCTCGACGGGCCGGGCAAGCGGCGCGGGAGCCACCAGGCGCCTGAGCCCTGGCGCACCTGAGCCGCAGAAGTTGGTGCCGGTGCAGGGACTTGAACCCCGGACCCTGCGGATATGAGCCGCATGCTCTAACCAACTGAGCTACACCGGCAGAACCATGGATGATAGCAAGTTGAAGGGTGAAGTCAGAAGTAGCAGCTGGGCAGGGCTGGTACGAGGCCAATCAAGCCCAGCAGCTCGTCAGCGACAGTGGTCGCCAGGCGACGGCGTTCCACGCTCAGGTTCGACGTTCGATCCTCTGCCAACTTAACTCGCCTTCTAACTCTACTGCCGCCCATGCCCTCGCCACGACGCGGCCGCGAGCAGCGGGATCAGATCTCGTGGTGTCCGGTGATCGAGTAGCCCTTGCCGATGCCGGCGACCGGGCGGCGGACGACGTTGGTCTCGGGCCGATACAGCCGCGACGAAGTCGAGGTTCACCGTCGTCAGGCCGTCGAGCGAGATGCCGCGGTTGCGGACGAGCGCCACGGCTTTCAGGAACACTTCGGGCAGCAGCACCGCGGAGCCGCAGTTGAGGTACACGCCGCCTTCGAGTTGGCGACAAACGACGTGAAGTACCGGAAGTCGCGCAGGCTGCCGGCGCCGATCGCTTCGCCCGACGCCGCCGGATGCATGTGAATGATGTCGGTGCCGATGCCGACGTGCACGGTGACCGGAATATTGAGGCGGCCGCGCGCGCACGCAGGCTGACGTCGGCATGGGCGGGGCGGCGCTCCGCGAGGTGCGCGGCAACCGCCTGGCCGAGCCCGAGGCCGCGGCGCGACGCCGGCGGTGATCGCGTCATTGAGCTCGCGGCCGGTTTCCTCGGCCATGCCGAACTGCCCGGGCCCGAGCCCGGCATCGACTTCCTCGGACGTCGCGCCGCCAAGCGCGACCTCGAAGTCGTGAATGAGGCCGGCGCCGTTCAGCGCGATCGCCGGACACAAAGCCGCGCTCCATCAGATCGATCAGGACGGGCGCGAGCCCGGTCTTGATGACGTGCGCGCCGAGTCCCCAGACGATGCCGCGTTGATTCGCTCGCGCGGCTCGAATGCGCGGCCACGACTGCCCGAAGTCGGTCGCCGCGAGAATCGCGGGCAGCGACTCGAGCCACCCGGCGATGCCGGTCGCCGGATCCCACGCGCGCGCGAAATCGTCGCGCCGCACCTTGCTCGCGCGTGACGCGAGCGGATACGTCCGGACACCGGA
This sequence comes from uncultured Acidobacteriota bacterium, assembly GCA_963793255.1. Taxonomy (GTDB): domain Bacteria; phylum Acidobacteriota; class Vicinamibacteria; order Vicinamibacterales; family SCN-69-37; genus CAVTYZ01. The sequence continues at coordinate 16,535 of CAWBZK010000006.1, read as the reverse complement.
GAGATCGAACTCGTCGTAAGTGAAGGGCAACGTTTCAGTCCGATGCCGTTGGCGCGAACCTGACGCTCCGCGTCAACGTACCGCCCTAAGCCTTGAGCCCTAAGCCTCAAGCCCATTTTGCGGCGTCATACTATCAACATCGCATCGCCGTAACTGTAGAAGCGAAAGCCCTTCCGCAACGGCATCCCGGTACGCGGCGAGCATGAGGTCGCTGCCCGGCAAAGGCCGCCACCAGCATAAGCAGCGACGACTGCGGCAGGTGGAAGTTCGTCAGCAGCGCGTCGACGACGCGAAAGTGGTGGCCGGGGTGGATGAACAGGTCCGTCGTCGCCGGCGCCGGCTCGACGACGGCCGTCCGCGCGCCGCCGCGCTCTCGAGCGCGCGCGTCGTCGTCGTGCCGACGGCCACGACGCGGCGGCCGCCGGCGCGGGCGCGATTGATGGCGTCAGCGGTCGCCGGCGGGATCGACGAACCGTTCGGGATCGACGTGGTGATCCTCGACGCGATCGACGCGAACCGGCTTGAACGTGCCGTAGCCGACGTGCAGTGTCACCGTCGCCCAGCCGATGCCGGCCGCCGCCGAGCGGCGCGACGAGTGCGTCGTCGAAGTGCAGGCCGGCCGTCGGCGCGGCCACCGAGCCGCGCTCGCGCGCGAAGACCGTCTGGTAGCGCTCGCGATCCTCGGCGCGGTCAGGCCGGTGGATGTACGGCGGCAGCGGAACGTGTCCGAGGGCGTCGATCGGCATCGGCGACGCCGTGCGTGCCGATCGGCCGGAGCGTGAGCCGCCGCCGGCCGAAAAATCGCTGCTCGAGGATCTCGGCGCGAGCGCGATGCCCGGCGCGCGCATCAGGATCGTCGAAGACCAGCCGCGTTCCGGGCTTGAGCTTCTGACCCGGATGCACGAGCGCCCACCACTCTTCTTCACTCGGCGGGTTCGGCCGGCCGGGCCGGGTCGGCCGGTTCGAGCAGCAGGCATTCGACGGCGCCGCCGCTCGGGTCGCGCCGGCCGAGGAGTCGCGCCGGGAACACTCGCGTGTCGTTGGCCACCACGAGGTCGCCGGGTGTGAGCAGCGACGGCAGATCTCGAATCGACGCTTCCTCCCACGTTCTCGCGCGTGACGATCGACCACGAGCAGGCGCGAGGTTCCGCGCGCGCGCGGCTCCTGAGCAATGAGCTCGGGTGGCAGGTCGAAGTCGAATCGACGAGACGAGTGTCATCGCAGGGCAGGACCAGCCATCAGCTGCAGGAACAGAACGGTCATCCAGATCGCCAGCACGACCGGCACGACGACAATCATGCCGAAGACGGCGACGATGGCAAATACGAACAGGTAGTCGGATCGGGCAGGCTTCGAGCCCGGCCGCGCATGGCGCTCGAGAAGTGCGAGGTTCCTGACGTTCGCCTTCCAGAAGATGTCCCCGACCGGACCAGCGATCGGCACGACGCCGATGAGCGCATCCAGCAGCGCGTTCCCGAGCATCCGCACCAGAATGATCTTCGGCACCCGCTGGTGGAGCCCCTGAACGATGAGAAGCGTGGCAAAGACGGGACTCGCGAGATCGCCGATGCCGGGGATGAGCGCCAGAAGCGGGTCGATGCCGAACCGGATCTGCGTTCCGGGAATCCGGAACCTCGTGTCGAGCAGCACGGCCCACGTGCGAAGCCACCCCAGCGTGACATGAGTTCGAGTCGAACCGCCGGGCACGTGGATCAGTGTAGAGAATGTCAGGGCAGCCGTTCCAGACCGCGCGAGCCGCGCGTACACTGCGTTCCGGCATGATCAACTCATACCAGGCACGGCCCGGCAACCCTGATCAGCTCGGCGCCACGTTCGACGGTGGCGGAGTCAATTTCGCGTTGTTCTCAGAGCACGCGACCACGGTCGAGCTCTGCCTTTTCGATCGGGCCGAGGCACTCGTCGAGCACACGCGGATTCCTCTCGCCGAGCGCACGCGACGATGTCTGGCACGCCTACGTCCCGAATCTCCGTCCCGGCCAGCTCTACGGGTACCGGGTACACGGACCGTGGGACCCGGCGAGGGGACACCGCTTCAATCCGACCAAGCTCGTGCTGGACCCTTATGCGCGTCAATTGGGCCGCGCGCTCCGCTGGAATGCGGTGCTTCTGAGTGCCCGGACAGCAGGCGAAAGCGAAGCCTCACCAACCACAGCCGACAGCGCGCCGTTCGCGCCGCTCGCGATGGTTCCCGACCCGGATGCCGTCAGGGCTTTCGAGTGGCGAGGCGACACCGCGCCTCGCACTCCCTGGCGCGACACATTGATCTACGAGCTGCACGTGAAGGGCTTCACGGCGCTGAACACGCGCCATCCCGACTCACTTGCGCGGCACCTATCTCGGCGTCGCGGCCGAACCTTCGATCGATTACCTCAAGGCGCTTGGTGTCACGGCGGTCGAGCTGATGCCGATCCAGCGCGCGCGGATGAATGGCGGCTGGTGCAGAGCGCGGTCTCGTCAACTACTGGGGCTACAACACGCTGGCGTTCTTCGCACCGGACCATCGCTTCGCGACCGATCGATCGCCAGCTGCGAGCCGTCGACGAGTTCAAGGCGATGGTCCGCGAGCTGCACGCGCCGGGCTCGAAGTGATTCTCGACGTCGTCTACAACCACACAGCCGAGGGCGACGAAACGGGGCCCGACCCTTTCGTTCCGCGGCATCGACAACGCGAGCTACTACCGCCTCGATCCCCACCGGCCGGGCGCGATACCAGAACTTCGCCGGCACGCGGCAACACGCTCGACATGCGCTCCCCGCGCGCGCTGCAGCTCGTCATGGACAGCCTGCGGTATTGGGTCGACGAGATGCACGTGGACGGGTTCCGGTTCGACCTCGCGACCGTCGCTCGCGCGCAAGTCCGACGAGGTCGATACGCGCCTCGGGGTTCTGTCGAGGCCGTGTCTGCAGGATCCCGTGCTCTCGCGCGTGAAGCTCATCGCCGAACCCTGGGACATCGGTCCGGACGGATATCACGTGGGAAACTTTCCGGCCGGCTGGTCGGAATGGAACGATCGCTATCGCAACACCATTCGGCATTTCTGGAGCGGCAGACCCGGCGCGTTCTGGCGACCTGCCCACGCGGCTGGCCGGAAGCAGCGACCTCTATCGAGACCGGACCCGGGCCGCCGGCCGCACCGCGAGCATCAACTGCCGTGACCACACACGACGGATTCACGCTGGCCGATCTCGTCTCGTACAACGAGCGCCACAACGAAGCCAACGGCGAAAACAACCAGGACGGCGACCGACACAACCTGAGTTGGAACTCCGGCGTCGAGGGCGAGACGGATTTGCCGGCCGTCATCGAGCTTCGGCAACGCCGCCGCCGCAACTTCCTGCTGACGCTGATGGTGTCGCTCGGCGTGCCGATGATCTCGTGGCGGCGATGAACTCGGCAGAACGCAGCGTGGCAACAACAACGCCTACTGTCACGACTCGGAGCTCACGTGGACGTCCTGGTCTCTCGACGACGACGCGAAGCGATTTCTTCAGTTCGTGCAGTCGGTGACGGCATTGCGCCGGACCCAGCCCGTTCTTCGGCGCGACACCTTCCTGCGAGGGCCGATCGGGTGACCGCGCGGATGTGCTGTGGCTCACCGCGGAGGTCGCGAGATGCGTGACGCGGACTGGGCCGATCCCGAGCGTCAGACCCTGGGCGTGTTGCTCGACGGCAGGGCGATCGGAGAGGTCGACGAGCAAGGGCGCCCGATCACCGGAGACACGCTTCTGGTCGTGCTGAGCGCAGCGGCCCGGCGAGGTGGCGTTCACACTGCCGACGCTGGCCGGCGGCGACGGGTGGGAATTGCTTGTCGACACCGCGCAACCAGCGGTCACAGGCACACGGCACGCCGCGGCAATCAGCATTTGTCCTGACCGCGCACTCGTCCGCGGTCTTTCCGATTCTAGAGACTCCAGCGCAGCAGCACCGACCCGGCGGTGAACCCGGCGCCGACCGATCCCAGCAGCACGAGGTTGCCGCGCTTCAGGCGGCCGTCGGCGCGCGCGTCCCCGAGAGCCAGCGGAATGGTCGCGGCCGTGGTATTGCCGTACTTGTCGAGATTGATCACGACTTTTTCGCGCGACAGGCCCAGCCGGTCGGCGGTCGCTTCGATGATGCGGCGATTCGCCTGGTGCGACACGTACAGGTCGAGATCGTCGCCCTTCAGTCCGTTGCGCTCGAGCATGCGCAGCGCCATGTCCTGGCTCTTCTTGACCGCGAACTTGAAGACCGCCTGACCATCCTGCTTCACGAAGTGCAGCCGCTCGTTCACGGTTTCGTGCGAGGCAGGACGCCGGCTGCCACCGGCCGGCATCTGCAGGGCCTCCCCGCCCTCGCCCGTGATCTCATGGGTGAAGTCGATGATCGCCGGTTCGTCGTTTCCGGCCGGCGAGAGCACCACGGCGCCGGCGCCGTCGCCGAACAGAATGCACGTCGCGCGATCGGTGTAGTCGATGATGCTCGACATGACGTCCGCGCCGATGACGAGGGCGTGCTCGGTCCTTCCGGTGGCCACCATCGACCAGCCGACGCTCAGCGCGTAGGTGAACCCCGAACAGGCGGCACCAAGATCGAAGCCCCAGGCCCGGCCCGCGCCAATCCGTGACTGCACGAGGCAGGCCGTGCTCGGAAACATCATGTCGGGCGTCGTGGTGGCGACCACGATGAACCCGATGTCGTTCGGCGTGACCCCCGCATCGGACATGGCGGCCTCGTGCGGCCGGCACGGCGAGCTCAGACGTGCCGACCCCGGGCTCGACGATGTGCCGCTGGAGGATGCCGGTGCGTTGAACGATCCACTCGTTCGTCGTGTCCACCATCTTCTCGAGATCGGCGTTCGACAGCACGTGAGCCGGCACGTACGTGCCGAGGCCCGCGATCCGCACCCGCCGCAACCCGTTCACCACAACCGATCCTTTCCTGGCGCCATGAGCCCGAAGTATTCGTACGCGCGGGCCGTGGCCACGCGCCCGCGTGAGGTGCGATCGAGAAAGCCAATCTGGATCAGATAGGGCTCGTAGATATCCTCGATCGCGTCCTTTTCCTCGCCGATCGCCGCGGCGAGGCTGTTCAACCCGACCGGCCCGCCCGAGAACTTGTCGATGATCGTCCGGAGCAGCCGGCGATCCGATTCGTCGAAGCCGTGCGCGTCCACCTCGAGCAGCTCGAGCGCCTTCTGGCAGACCTCGGCCGTCACGCGGCCGTCCGCGCGCACCTCGGCAAAATCGCGCACGCGGCGGAGCAAGCGGTTCGCGATGCGCGGTGTCCCACGCGATCGGCGCGCGATCTCTGCGGCGGCCTCGGGCGCAATCTCGACGCCGAGAATTCCGGCCGATCGCGTCACGATGGTCGTGAGGTCGGCCGTCCCGTAGAAGTCGAGCCGGTGCACGATCCCGAAACGCGCCCGCAGCGGTGACGTGAGCAGCCCCGCCCGCGTGGTCGCACCGATGAGCGTGAACGGCTGCAGTGGCACTTTCACCGATCGCGCGCCAGGTCCCTGACCGATGACGATGTCGAGCTCGAAGTCTTCCATCGCCGGGTAGAGGATCTCTTCGATCGCCGGGCTCATGCGATGGACTTCGTCGATGAAGAGGACCTCACGGGCTTTCAGGTTCGTCAGGATCGCCGCGAGATCGCCCGGCCGTTCGAGCACCGGCCCGGACGTCGAACGCACCGGCACCCCCAGCTCGTTACCGATCACATACGCCAGCGTGGTCTTGCCGAGTCCCGGGGGACCGTAGAGCAGCACGTGATCGAGCGCTTCGCTGCGCTGGCGTGTCGCGGTGATCGACACGTGCAGGTTCTCGCGCACGCGTTCCTGCCCGATGTACGCGTCGAGCGTCCGGGGCCGAAGACCCGACTCGTACTGGGCATCGTCGTCGGCCCGCGTAGCGTTGGTGAGGCGCGAGTCCGTCACCGCGCCAGCTCTTTCAGGACCTCGCGCAACAGCAGCTCGAAGTCATCGACCGTCGAGCGCCTGGTGATTTTCTCGACGGTCGTCTCGACCGCGGCGCGCTGGTAGCCAAGGTTCACGAGCGCCGAGAGCACGTCGTCCTTCACTGAATCGCCCGCGGGCGTCGTGTCCGTGCTATCCGCAGCCGCGCCGTCCGGAAGGCGGTCCTTGAGCTCCAGCACCAGCCGCTCGGCCGTCTTCTTCCCGATTCCGGGAATTCGCGTGAGGCGCGCGATGTCGCTGTGGCGGACCGCGCGCACGAGCTCGGCGGGCTCGATCCCGGAGAGCGCCGACAACGCAATCTTCGGTCCGATGCCGCTCACGGAAATCAGCCGTTCGAACAGCTGCTGTTCGAGCGATGTCTGGAACCCGAAGAGCTGAATCGCGTCATCGGTGACCCGCGTGTAGATGCGGAGCGCCACACGATGACCGGGCTCGCCGACGGCGTAGAACGTCGAGAGCGGTACGAGCACCTCGTAACCGACGCCTCCGACGCCAACCACGAGCCGCTGAACGTGTTTCTCGAGAAGCTCGCCCGAAAGGTGCGCGATCACGGCGCCTGGCGCCTGAGCGTCTGCGGCAGTCTGGCGTGCCGCCAGCTGCGCTGTTCGCGTGGCACGCGCGCGGAGCCCGACGTCGGGGCGCGGCCGGCATGGGCGTGACAGATGGCGACAGCGAGCGCATCGGAGGCATCGTGCGGCGACGGCGGGGTGTCCAGTCCCAGGAGCAATTGCACCATCTGCTGCAGCTGGCTTTTTTCGGCGCGGCCGTACCCGGTGACGGCCATCTTGATCTCGCTCGGCGAGTACTCGATGAGGGGGACGCCAGCCTCGACCGACGCCAGGACCGCGACGCCGCGCGCGTGGCCCAACACCAGCGCGCTCTTGACGTTGTGTGCGTGGAAGAGACTCTCGATCGCGACGCAATCGGGCTTGAACGCACGAAGCTGTTCGAGCAGACCGTCATGAATCGCGCGAAGCCGATCCGGCAAACCGGCTGTGGCGGCCGCCGACAACGCACCGCACGCGACGAGCCTGTGCCGCGTGCCGTCCGAGTCCACGCACCCATACCCGGTGCGGACGGACCCGGGATCGATGCCGAACACCCTCACGCCAGGGAGGCCTCGATTTCCTTCTCGTCGATGTCGACGTTCGACCAGACGTTCTTGGTGTCGTCGTACTCCTCGAGCGCCTCCATCAGCTTCAGCATCTGCTGGGCCGCCTTGCCTTCGAGCTTGATGTAGTTCTGCGGCAGCATCGCGATCTGGGCGGTCTCGGGCTCGACGCCGAGCGCTTTGATGGCCTCGACGACAGCTGGATGCGCATCCGGCGGCGAGACGATCTCCCAGGCGCTTCCGTCGTCTTTCATGTCGTCGGCACCGGCATCCAGCGCCGCGTTCATGAGGGCGTCTTCAGCGGCTTTGTCCTTGGCGACGATGACGAGGCCCTTTTTCTCGAACATCCAGCCGACGCTGTTCGCCTCGCCGAGGTTTCCGCCGTACTTGCCGAAGGTGTGCCGGATTTCACCGACCGTCCGGTTCCTGTTGTCGGTCAGGGTCTCGACCAGAATGGCGACGCCCCCGGGGCCGTAACCCTCGTAGGTGACTTCGTCATAGGTCACGCCGGCTTCCTCGCCCGTGCCGCGCCGGATGGCCCGCTTGATGTTGTCGGCGGGCATGTTCACCTGCTTCGCGTCGGCGATGATCGTGCGAAGTCGGGGGTTCATGTCCGGATCGCCGCCGCCGTTGCGGGCAGCGACGGTCAATTCCTTGATGATGCGGGTGAAGATCCGGCCGCGCTTGGCGTCGGCGGCACCCTTCTTGTGCTTAATCGTGTGCCACTTGGAATGGCCTGACATGTCTTGTGTTTCTCCAGAAACTGTCGACGCGGACTGGAAATTCTAGCACCGTCCCACTCGCGGCTTCTAGCGGCGTCTGACGACCAGAAGCCAGGTGTCCGACGACGGACCCCATGGACCGCCCTTGTAGTCACCGGCCACGGACTCGGCCTCGAAGCCGGCCCGGGACAGGCGCGTGGTCATTTCGTCGACGGCGACCGTCCGAAACGTGAGCTCGAAGCGCCGCCGGCTCGTGCGTCGGCCATCCGTCGTCGTGAACTCCTCGTCGAAGATTGTCACTCCCCGGCGTCGATCCTGCCGGACGGATTCCACGAGCGCGATCCGGCGCCGGGTGCCGGCACGTCCCCGCAAACGCACCTTGCGGCGATACTCATCCCAGGCCGAAAGGTCCGGCACCAGGTCGATGCCGAAACGGCCGCCCTTGACGAGCACCCGAGCGACTTCCGAAAGCGTCGCCTCGAGGTCGTCGTCGGTGAGAAGCGACTGGAGCAGCCCGTACGCGGCGATGACCGCGCCAAACGTGGCGGATCGGAACGGGAGCGAGCGAACGTCGCCGCGGGCGATGGACGGGCGTGCACTTCGCGGAGCGCGACGGCCGCGCGCGATCGCGCGCGCCAACATCGGCGCCGATCGATCCACGCCAACGACCCGAACGCCCTCTCGAGCAATCGGCGCAAGCACCCGGCCGGTCCCGCACCCCAGCTCGAGCACCGGCGCCTTCGATTCCCGCACGAACCGGCGCCAGTAGTTGACATCCCGCCGACCGACTGTTCGCGCGTTCTCCCAGTCGTAAAAGTCGGCGTACTCGTCCCAGCCGAACCATCCCTCTCGTTTCGCCACTATCGCTCTTGTCCGTGGTCAAGTCTGAAGTGAGAAGACAGAGGTATGAAGCACCGGTTCAGCTCTGCCCCGTTGCTTCTGACTTCTACCTTCTGACTTCCAACTTCATCGATCAGTCCGCAACCATCGTCTCGCCTGGGAGGATGGGCCGCGTCCGCGGGAGCACCCCTCTACGCGCCAGGTTGCCGACGAACGCGAGGATGCCGAGGAAGATGACGAGTTTCAGGATGTCGAACGTTCTCGTCAGTGGCAGGACTTTCCAGAAGAACCACAAAGCCGGCTGCGCGATGCAGGCGGCCCACACGGAGCCGTAGAAGTAGCGCCGCTCCTGCCCTTCGCCCTTCGTCGAACGACGCACCCGCGGAAGCCAACCCACCGCGCCGAGCAGCCAGAACGTGCCGGCGATCGGGAGGTACCCGGCCTCGTAGATCGCACGCATTCGCCAGGTACCGTTTACGATCGCGTCCAGGAGACCGGCGATGTTCAGGAGTGCGTAGCTGGCGACCTCACTCCAGGCAAGCGTGTAGCAGAAACGGCGATAGAACGGGTTCGGCCGGTCCTCGTTGAAGCGCAGGATATACGGGGCCGGTTCGACACCCGGAAGCTGGCCGAAATATCCCGCGATGCCGGTGCCGATCACCACAATGGCCAGCCACAGCATGGTCAGCCGATCGGGACCGTGCGCGAACAGATTGAACGTCACCGGGCCCGGCGCAATGAAGAACACCCAGATCCAGATCGGCCAGTGCGCCAGACGGTAGCTGACCTTGTTGCGCTCTCTGAGTTGCCGATCGGCGGACAGCTCGACCCATTCGGCGTGGCCATGTTGGCGTTGATACGCGGGCGGAAGTAACGGCACGGGCTGAGATAGTACGACAGACGGGCGGGTACGACAGGTGCGACGGGTACGACAGGTCCCAGGAACGAGCTGTCGCACGTCATCTCACTTGATCTCACCTGGATCTTTGGCCTCTGGAAAACCAAGCAAGATGACGAGCGTTAGCTGGTTCCTGGGACCTGTCGTACCGGTCGAACCTGTCGTACGATCTGTGACCTTGTCGTTTCTTTCCACTCTTCCCGGCGCGGTGGTCTTAGCCCCGATGACGAAGGGGTCGAACCTTCCGTATCGACGCTTGTGTGTCGAGTTGGGCGCGCGTGTGCTGGTCAGCGAAATGGTGGTGGCGCGGCGGCTCAAGCAGCGGCGCCGCGGCGAGTTTGCCCTGATTCGCCGCGCGCCTGACGAGCCATGCTTCGGCGTGCAGCTCGCCGGCAACCAGCCTGACGAGATGGCGTGGGCTGCGATGCTCGTCGAGAGCCGGGGCGCCGATTTCGTCGACATCAACCTGGGTTGTCCCATCGATCACTTCACGAGAAAAGGGCTCGGCGCGGCGCTGGGACGCCAGCCGGCGCGGGTCCACCGCATCGTGGACGCCATGCGCCGCGCGGTCACCGTGCCGGTCACCGTGAAGATTCGGCTGGGCTGGAACACAACGACCCGGAACTACCTCGCCCTCGCGCAGGCGGCGATCGAGGGTGGGGCCGCCGCGATCACCGTGCACGGACGCACGCGGGAAGCCCGCTACCGGCATCCCGCGGACTGGGACGCGATTGCCGAAGTCGCCGCGGCCGTGAACGTGCCGGTCGTCGGCAACGGCGATCTGCTCTTCGCCCACGACATCCAGAATCGCCTGGCCTCGTCCGGATGCGCCGCCGTGATGACCGCCCGCGGCGCGCTGATCAAACCGTGGATCTTCCGCGAGGCCTCGGACGGGTACTGGGACATCACCGCCGAGGAACGTGTTGGGCTGTACCGGCGATACGTCGAGCTGGCGACTGCCCACTGGCGTGCGCCGGTCAACGCCGACGCGGCGACGGCGCCAGATGCGCTCGACGACTACGGACGGCAGCGCCTTCGGGAGTTCCTGCGTTGGCACGTCGGCTTCTGGGTGCGCTATGCGCCGCAACGCGCCGATGGATCGTGGCCAACGATGCAGGGACGTGAGCCGGCCTTCGAACCGCGGTCGGCGCTGGAAGCATTGCTCGCGCGCACCGACGACGCGGCGATGGACTACATCACCGACGAGCTGCTCGACGGCGGCTCGTTCGAGACGCCTCCGAGTGAAGGGAACGCGACTGCCGAGCCGGCCATGGAAACGGAGGGATGAATTGAGTTATTGGTTATTCCGATTGCCCCATGCCAGCGGCGCATCCCCTGATTGCCGCAGGAGCGCATAGGCGATATCGTTTGCGTTCGTGCCCGCCTCCACATCGCTGCCGGTCGCGCGAGGATTCGGCCAGACAACTCGACGGGACGCCTGGTGGCTGCAGTCCGCTGCCACCTTCTGCGGCCTGATGGCGTTCATTCTGTATGCCACCTACGCGGGATATGTCGCGGCGGACTTCGAGTACGGCCCGTATCTCTCGCCGATGTACTCGCCGTTGCTCTTCGGTCCATCGGCGCACGCGTGGTTCGGCGGTCCGTTCCAGCCGGACTGGTGGCCGTCGTTTCTCAAGTACTCCCCGGCCGTCCTGATCCTCTGGGCCCCCGGCGGATTCCGGGTCACCTGCTACTACTACCGCGGCGCGTACTACAAGGCGTTCTGGGCCGACCCGCCCGGATGCGCCGTCGGGGAGCCGCGAAAGAACTATCTGGGCGAGCGGTGGTTTCCGCTCGTGCTGCAGAACATCCACCGCTACTTCATGTATGTCGGTGTGATTTTCATCTGCATCCTGACCTACGACGCGTGGGTCGCCATGTGGTTCCCGGCGGATGGATCGACCGTGCTGCAGCGCGGCGCCCCGACCGAGTTCGGCATCGGCGTCGGGACGATCGTGCTGGCGCTCAACGCCGTGTTCCTGGGTTGCTGGACGTTCGGCTGTCACTCGCTGCGCCATCTCGTCGGTGGTGTGCTCGACGTGATGTCCGGGCGGCCCGTCCGCAAGACCGCGTACGCGTGCGTCAGCTGCCTGAACCGGTGGCACATGAAGTGGGCCTGGATCAGTCTGTTCTGGGTCGGGTTCACCGACCTCTACGTCCGGATGTGCGCGATGGGCATCTGGACGGACTTTCGAATTCTGTGAGGCTCGAGGCGTAAGGCTTAGGGCTCAAGGCATGGATTATCCAGTTCTCGATCACGACGTCCTTGTCATCGGTGCCGGCGGGGCCGGCCTGCGGGCCGCCATCGCGGCATCGGCCGAAGGCGCCAAGGTCGCGGTGATCACGAAGTCGCTGCTGGGCAAAGCGCACACCGTCATGGCCGAGGGCGGCATGGCGGCAGCGCTCGGCAACGTCGACGACCGCGATAGCTGGCGCGTGCACTTCGCCGACACGATGCGCGGCGGGCAATACCTCAACAACTGGCGCATGGCCGAGCTTCACGCCAAGGAAGCGCCAGAGCGTGTCCGGGAGCTCGAAGCGTGGGGCGCGGTGTGGGATCGCACGACGGATGGGCGCATCCTTCAGCGGAACTTCGGCGGCCATCGCTATCCGCGCCTCGCGCACGTCGGGGACCGCACGGGCCTGGAGCTGATTCGGACGCTGCAAGACACGGGAGTCCACCGCGGCCTCGACGTCCACATGGAGCACACGGTCGTGACCCTGCTCCTGGACGCCGGTCGCGTCGCCGGCGCGGTCGCCTACGACCGCGAGCGCGGGCGCTTCAAGGTGTTCCGCGCCAAGGCGGTCGTCATGGCGACCGGCGGCCTGGGCCGCGCCTACAAGATCACCAGCAACAGCTGGGAATACACCGGCGACGGCTACGCGCTGGCGTACGACGCCGGCGCGGCGCTGCAGGATCTCGAATTCATCCAGTTCCATCCCACTGGGATGGTCTGGCCGCCGAGCGTCAAGGGCATCCTGGTCACCGAAGGCGTGCGGGGCGAGGGCGGCGTCCTGCTGAACAAAGACGGCCGGCGTTTCATGTTCGACGACATCCCCGACAACTACCGCAACCAGACGGCCAAAGACGAGGAAGAGGGCTGGCGGTACACGCAGGGGGACAAGAGCGCGAACCGGCCGCCCGAGCTGCTCACCCGCGACCACGTGGCGCGCTGCATCAACCGCGAAGTCAAAGCCGGCCGTGGAAGCCCGCACGGCGGCGTGTATCTCGACATCGCGTGGATCAAGAAGAAGCTGCCGAACGCAGCCGACCACATCAAGCGCAAGCTGCCGAGCATGTATCACCAGTTCAAGCAGCTCGCGAACCTCGACATCACCGAGGTGCCGATGGAAGTCGGCCCGACGACGCACTACACGATGGGCGGCATCCGTGTGGAAGGCGACACGCAGATGTCCACCCTCCCTGGTCTCTTTGCGGCAGGCGAAGCGGCGGCCGGCCTCCACGGCGCCAACCGGTTGGGCGGCAACTCGCTCTCGGACCTCATCGTGTTCGGCAAGCGCGCCGGCGACTACGCCGCGGCGTTCGCGAAGGCGAACGGCGCGGTACGCGTGAACGAGAGCGACGTCGAGCACGCGGTCGCCAGGGCACTCGAGCCGTTCGACCGGGGCGCCTCGGGCGAGAACCCGTACGCGATCCAGCACGACCTGCAGGACATGATGCAGGACCTCGTCGGTATCGTCCGGCAGGAGTCTGAAATGCGCGAAGCCCGCGAACGGCTCGCCGGGCTGCGGCAGCGCGCGGCCAAGGCGGGCGTCGGCGGCAATCGCGAGTACAACAACGGCTGGCACACGGCGATTGACCTCCATAACCTGCTGACGGTGTCAGAAGCGATCGCGATCGCCGCCATCGAACGCAAGGAGAGCCGGGGCGCACACTTCCGCGACGACTTCCCTGCGAAGTCGGATGCGTTCTCGACGTTCAATTACGTGATTCGGAAGGGCGCCGGCGGCGAGATGACCCTGACGCCGACACCAATTCCGGAGATCCCGGCTGAGTTGAAGCAGGTCATCGAGGAGAACAAGTAGCGATGGCGATGCGGGCGTTCCGGCTCTGGCGCGGACAAGCAGGCGTCGGCGAGTTCAAGGACTACACGACCGACGCCGGCGAAGGCATGGTCGTGCTCGACGCCGTCCATGCGATCCAGGCGTCGCAGGCGCTCGACCTCGCCTGCCGGTGGAACTGCAAAGCCGGCAAGTGCGGCTCGTGCTCGGCCGAGATCAACGGATCGCCGCGCCTCATGTGCATGACCCGCCTCGACGAGCTTCCTGAAGACAAGCCGGTGACGGTCGAGCCGCTGCGCGCATTTCCGCACCTCAAGGATCTCGTCACCGATGTCTCGTGGAACTTCGAGGCCAAGAAGAAGATCAAGGCCTTCACGCCGCGGCCAGCCCGACGCCGAGGACGGCACCTGGCGCATGCAGCAGGAGGACATCGACCGCGTCCAGGAGTTCCGGAAGTGCATCGAGTGCTTCCTCTGCCAGGACGTGTGTCACGTGCTGCGCGATCACCACAAGCACGACGAGTTCATCGGCCCGCGGCTGCTCGTACACGCCGCGGCGCTCGAAATGCACCCGCTCGACACGGCCGATCGCGTCGGCGAACTGAAGGAACAGTTCGGCATCGGCTACTGCAACATCACCAAGTGCTGCACGAAGGTGTGCCCCGAGCACATCACGATCACCGACAACGCGATCATCCCGCTCAAGGAACGCGTGGTCGATCGCTTCTACGATCCCGTCTCTCGTCTACTGCGTGTGATTTCGGGGAAGTAATCAGACATTCACCATGAAGGCCATGGAGATCATGGAGAACACTCCATGTTCTTCATGGTCTTCGTGTTTCGGGCTCTTTCAAGACGCCCTTGGTACCAGCAGGCGCAAGGTGCGCGTGGCGTTGTACCCTGACTCGCCCGGCCATGAGCCTGCCCGTCATTCTTCTCGTCGTCGCCGGCCTGCTGGTGGTCGTCAGCCTCCTGCAGCGCCTGGCGGCCCGCGTGGCACTCCCTGCGTCGATTCTCTTCGCCGTGATGGGCATGACCATCGGCGGCGCGGCCATGCTCGCTCTGCGCGACGGCGCAACCGGAATGGCCGGCGAGATCGCGCGGGCGTTCGTGGACGTGCCGGTCACGTCCGAGACGTTCATGTTCGTGTTCGTGCCGGCGCTTCTCTTCCAGGCCGCGCTGACGATCGACGTGAAACGGATGATCGACGACGTCGCGCCGATCCTGCTCCTCGCGGTCGTCGCGGTCCTCGTCGCGACGGCCGTGATCGGCCTGGCGGTGGCGCCGATCGCCGAGGTCTCGCTCGTCGCGTGCCTGCTGCTCGCGTCGATTGTGGCGACGACGGACACGGGCGCGGTCGTCGGCATCTTCCGCGACGTCGGCGCGCCCGCCCGGTTGTGCCGGCTCGTTGAGGGCGAAAGCCTGCTCAACGACGCCGCCGCGATCATCACGTTCGCCGTTCTTCTCGACATGCTGACGGGCGCCGATGTCTCGGGGCCGACGGCCGCGGTCCTGCGGTTCCTGTGGACATTCACGGGCGGACTCGCCGTCGGCTACATCGGGGCGCGCCTCGTGGTCGGCCTGCTGCCGTGGCTGCAGGAGCTGCGCCTCGCGCAGGCGACGATGACCCTCGCCCTCCCGTATCTCGTGTACATCATCGGCGAGCGCGGCCTGGCCGTGTCGGGCGTGACGGCAGCGGTGACGGCGGGCCTCGTCATGAGCGCGACGGCGCCGGCGCGCATCGCGCCCGCCGCGTGGCGGTTCCTCCTCGATCTCTGGGAGCAGCTCGCGTACTGGGCGAACTCGCTCGTGTTCGTGCTCGCGGCCCTGCTCGTGCCGCGCTTGCTCGTGGACATCGGGTGGTCCGACGTCATCACGCTCACCGTGATGATCGTCGCGTCGCTTGTCGCGCGCGCGTTCATGTTGTGGGGGTTTTTCCCGCTGCTGACGGGCGCGGGCCTGAGCCAGCGCATCGGCAGTCGATTCAATATCGTCATTCTCTGGGGCGGGCTCCGTGGCGCCGTCACGCTCGCGCTCGCTCTGGCCATCGTCGAGAACGATGCCGTCAGCTACGAAGTCCGCCGGTTCGTGGCGGTGAACGCGACGGGCTTCGTGCTCTTCACGCTCCTCGTCCCGGGGCTGACCCTCCGTCCGCTCATCCGGAAGCTCGGCCTCGATCGGCTGTCCGCGTTCGACGAGGCGCTACGGTCGCACGTGCTGACGATGTCGCGCGGACGGGTCGCCGACACGGTCCGGACGATCGGCGACCGCTACGGCTTCAACTCGGACCTTGTCGGCCGCGTGATCGCGCCGTACCGGGTGAAGGGCAAGACTGGGCCCGCCGACGTGGCAGTCACCGCCGATCCGAGCGAACACCTGCAGCTCGGCCTCGTCGCACTCACGCAGCGGGAGCGCGCGATCGTGCTCGAGCACTTCAGCCGGCGGACGATTTCCGGCAGAACTGTGGAAGCGCTCGTCACCGACGCCGGCCATCTGCTCGATCGCTCGCGGACCAGGGGGCCTGACGCGTACCTGCGGACCGGCCAGCAGCTCGTCGGATTCTCGAGGGCGTTTCGTGCCGCGCTGTTCCTTCAGCGGCGCTTCCGGCTCACCGGTCCACTCGTGGACCGGCTGGCCGAACGATTCGAGCGGCTGCTGGTCAGCCGCATCGTCCTCCAGGAGCTCGCGCCGTACATCGACGAGACGCTCGCACCCCTCCTCCAGGCGGAGGCGATGCCGCCGCTTCGAGAGCTGCTGCACAAGCGGCAGCAGATGACCGACGCCGCGTTCGAAGCGCTCGAAGCCCAGTACCCGGCGTACGCTGCCCTGCTCGAGGAACGGTTTCTGCGACGGGTGGCGCTTCGCCGCGAGGCGCTCGAGTATCAGGAGCTTTTCGACGAGCGGGTAATCGGCCCGGAGCTCCACGGCGCGCTCCAGCGGGATCTGTCGGCGGCGCGGTCGGCGGTG
>CAWBZK010000005.1:0-201891 GCA_963793255.1 uncultured Acidobacteriota bacterium | reverse complement strand
TCGCTGAACGTGTCGAACGACGGAGCAGGGGATACCGAGCGGCTGGTCGGCGCAGCCATCTCGTGGAGTCTATTTCCCGATTTGGGCGTATCGCCCGTCGTTGGCCGTCACTTCACTGCGGCCGACGATCGGCCTGGCGCCGGGCGGGTCCTGCTCATCAGCCACGACTGTGGACGATGCGCTATCACTCGGACCCGCAGATCGTGGGACGCACCGCGCACGTCGACGGAATGCTTCACACCATCATCGGCGTCATGCCGCCGGATTTCCGGTTTCCCAACAACATGAGGCTGTGGATGCCGCTCACGCCGCTGGTGTACAACGCGCCGCGGAACACTCGAAATCTCTTCGCGTTCGGCCGGTTGAAACCCGGCGCGACGTCCGCGCAGGCGATCGACGAGCTCACGGCGATCACGGCGCGGATGGCGCGCGAATATCCAGCCACGAATGAGGGCTGGACGATCTGGCCCCGAACGCTCAGCGACGCATTCCTGCCTGACGACGTTACGCAGATCATCCTGCTGATGATGGGCGCGGTGACGCTCGTGCTCTTTGTCGCGTGCTCGAACGTGGCCAACCTGCTGCTCGTGCGGGCCAGCACCCGTCGGCGCGAGTTCGCGCTCCGCGCCGCCCTGGGCGCCGGTCGCGAGCGGATCGTTCGTCAGTTGCTGACCGAGAGCCTCGTGCTGGCGCTTGTCAGCCTGCCGGTCGGCTTCTGCTCGCCGAGTTCGGCACGCGCCTGATCGCCTTCTCGATTCCGACCGACCAGGTGCCGTACTACATCACCTTCGCTGTGGACTGGCGGACGTTCATCGTACTCGTTCGCGATGGCGATCACCACCGCGCTCGTCTTTGGAATGTTTCCGGCGTTGCAGGTGTCGCGGGGGAACCTCCGCGACAACCTCGAGGAAAGTGCTCGCGGGGCCACGACTGGACGGTCCCGTGTGCGCAGCGCGCTCGTGGTCGTTCAGGTGTCGCTGGCGCTCGTTCGCTCGTGGGCGCGATGCTCTTCGTCCGCACGTTTCTGAACTTCGACCGTTTCGACCTTGGCTTCCAGACCGGCCGGCTGATGACCATGCGGTTTGCGATGTCGGGCCGGCGTACGAGGGGACGGACGCGCGCCTTCTGCGGCGCAGGATGTGGTGCGCCGTGTCGGGGCTTTGCCTGGCGTGGCCGCCGCGTTCGCCTCCAACCTGATCCCGATCGGGCGGAGGCGGGGGAGGAGACGTCGCAGGTCGACGGCCAGCGGAGGATGCCGACGGCGCCAGGGCATCTGGCTTTATCGGTGTGACGCCCGGTTTTTTCCGAACGCTCGGGGTCGAGATTCGTGGTGGACGCGACTTTTCCGACAGCGAAGGGTTCTCGCGAACACGCTGTCGCCGTCGTCAACGAGACCGCGGCCCGACAGTTCTGGCACGGGCCGGCCGCCCGTGGGCGGCCGGTTTCGCATGGTGGACAACAAAGACGCGCCCGACTGGTTCACGGTCATCGGGATCGTGCCGGACCTGCGGCTTATCCGGTGATCCGAGGACACTGACCCGCAGCCCATGGCCTTCGTGCCGTACGCGCTATCAGCAGACTCTCAGCACCGGCCTGACCGTTCGCGTCGCCGCTGGCGATCCCGCCGCGATCACGCCGGCGGTTCGGGCGACGCTGCGCGAGGCCGATCCCAATCTGTCGTCTCACAAATTCGCACGATGGATGAAGTCCGCCGCGTGAGCTACTGGAGTTCGGACTGTACGGCTGGATCTTCGGGACCACTGGTGTCGTCGGGTTGTTGCTCGCCGCCGTCGGCGTCTACGGTGTCTTGTCGTATTCGGTCGAGCAGCGCACGCGCGAGATGGGCGTGCGGATGGCTCTCGGTGCCGACCCGCGTGACGTCTTGTGGCTCGTGGTGCGCCATGGTGTCGTCCTGGTGGGCATCGGCGTGGCGATCGGCCTCGGCATCGCGTCGATCGCGACACCTTGGGCGAGAAATCTTCTGTTCCAGGTCAGCCCGTTCGATCCGCTCAGCTTCGCCGCCGTCTCCGTCGTGCTTCTCGTCGTCGCGTGTCTGGCGAGCTACCTGCCGGCAGTTCGAGCGACTCGGGTGGATCCTGTCGTTGTGTTGAAAGGCGAATAGAGGTATTAACAAGAGCACGAGGTACGTCGGCCTCGCGCTCCCCGTCGGGGCCTCACAGTTCGGAAGACCGTGCACATGAACGCCGACGACGCCGTCAGCCCGCGTGTCTGGGGCCTACTACTGTCCGCACTGCGTCGCGTCGCCTCTGTTACACTCGCGCCTGCGGTTCTGGGAACGTCCGATCGCCTTCCTGTCGCCGTTCAGGCCGTTTCGGTGTCATCGTTGTGCGTGGCGAGGATGGAAAATCGACGTCAGAGCGGCGGCTGCGATTGAAGCCGCCGCCTAGACGCGCCGGTCTCGTAGCTTCAGACCGCACTGGTAAGATTTCCGGCGTGAATTCGCCGTCCGCGGTCCGGGGCCTCAATCCCGATCGGATGCGTCGCCTCGATCGCTGGCTGGGCATCCCCATCTGCTTCGCGCTGACGGTCGTTCCCGTCTGGCCTCGCTCTTCTCGTCACGCTCCGTCCCGGGCGCGTCGCGAACCCGCGCAAGGTGCTGTTCATCGAGCTGGCCGAGATGGGCACGACCGTGCTCGCGTGCCCCGCCGTGCACCGGCTCCGCACCGCGCATCCGGATTGTCAGGTCTTCTTCCTGCTGTTCAAGCAAATCGAAGACAGCGTCAAGGTGCTGAAGATCGTGCCCGACGCGCACGTGCTCACGATCGATCCCTCGAGCCTGGGCTCGCTGATTCGTGACACCGTCAGCTTCATGTCGACCGCGAGGCGCCTCGGCATCGACACCGTGATCAACCTCGAGGCGTTCACGCGGTTCAGCGCGATCCTCGCCTACCTGAGCGGCGCCTCGACGAGCGTCGGCTTTCACCGGTTCACGCAGGAGGGCCTCTACACGGGCGATCTGCTGACGCACAAGGTGGCTACAACCCGCACCTGCACACGTGGCAGTCGCTGATGACACTCGTCATGGCGCTCGAGCGTCCCGAGCGAGCTCAACGAGCTGCCGCTGGGCAAGTTTCCGGCGCCGGCCGCCGCGCGACTGCGTGGTGCCGAAGGTCCGGATCGATGCCGCGGCGCGCCAGCGCCTTCAGGCGCTCGTGACGCGCGACAGGCCTGCCGCCGCCGGCAAACGCCTCATCGTCGTCAATCCCAACGCGAGCAAGCTCATCAGCATTCGGAAGTGGCCGCTGGATCGCTACGCGCGAGCTCGTGCGGCGCCTTCTGGAGGATCCGCGGAACGCGTGCGCGATCACGGGCGTCGCGTCGGAGTGGGAGGACGCGAAGTTCATCGCCGATCGCGTCAAGAGCGACCGGCTGATCAATCTGACCGGCAAGACGACGCTCGAAGAGCTGATCGGCGTCTTCAACATCGCCGGACGTCCTCGTCACGAACGACAGCGGGCCGGCGCATTTCGCCGCGCTCACCGACATTGACGTGATCGTGTTCTTCGGCCCGGAGACGCCGGCCCTCTACAAGCCGCTGACCGATCGCGCGACGGTGCTCTACGCCGGCTTTGCGTGCAGCCCCTGCGTGTCGGCGTTCAACCAGCGGCGATCGGTCTGCACCAACAACCGCTGCCTGCAGGACATCTCCGTCGAGACCGTGCACGCCACGGTCCTCGAGCGGCTCCAGCGCCGCGCGCGGTAATGGGCCGAACGAAACGGGCCCGCCGTCAGCCGCTTCGTCCGCCGGCCACCGCGTCGCCTGACTCCGCCTGGCCCGTTCGCACGCGCGGATGGCTCGCGGCGGTTCTTCTCGTCTGGATCGCCCTCGTGTATGCGCCGTCGCTCGGGAACGGCTTCACCTACGACGATCCATCCATCGTTGAGGACGCGTCCGAGCTCTTGAGCAGACCCGCGGCTCGTCGGTCGGCTGTTTTCGGCGGACTACTTCCGTCTGTCGGGCGAGTCCACGTTCCGGCCCGTCGTGACGCTGACGTACATCTCGACTGGCAGATCGGCGGCGGCACAGGCGTGGGCGTTCCACCTGCAGAGCCTGCTGTGGCATCTCGTCACGGTCGGATGCCTGATCGTCCTGCTGCCGAGGCTCGGCGCCAGCGCCGTTCGTTCAATACGTTGCCGCCGCCGATCTACGGCGTGCACCCGGCACTCACCGAGGCCGTCGATGCGATCGCCTTTCGCGAAGACGTCCTCGTCGTCGCGTTCGGCTTACTCGGTCTGCTCGTGCTGACCGGATCGTGGCCGAGGGCGGCCGCGATGCGCCTGGCCGCGGGCACGCTGTGCTTTGCGGCCGCGCTGTTTTCCAAAGAGTCAGGTCTGGTATTTGCCGCGCTGCTTCCGCTCACGCATTGGGCGATCGCACGGCACGCGACCCCCGGTGAGCGATGGCGGCCGTCGCGATATGCCCTTCAATACCTCAGCCTCGTCGCTGTGCGTTCTGGCATACCTCGTGATTCGCTTCTGGCTCCTGCCGGCTTCAGAAAGCTACGGCGTTCGCGTGAGCGATTCGCTGGTGTATTCGGCCGCCACGGGTGGCGTCGCCGTCGGGTACTACCTTCTGCTGCTCGTCTACCCGCACCCGCTCTGCGCCGACTACCGAGGCGTCGTGGCCTATGTCGTGTCGATGGTCGACTGGCGCCTCTGGGTGTCGCTCGCGGTGTTGGGTGGAGTGACGGGCCTGGTGTGGTGGCGTCGAAGGACGAGTCCCCTCATGGTCTGGGGCTGGGCGTGGTTTCTGGTATCGCTTGCGCCTGTCCTGAACGTCGTTCCGATTCCCGCATTCATGGCGGAGCGCTTTCTGTACTTGCCGTACGTCGGGCTCGTGGTGTTCGCGGTGACGTCGCTTGTCCCGGCCGTCGCGGCACCGTCGCGGTCGGTGACGACGACGGCTGTGGTGGTGCTCTGCGTGTTCAGCGGGTTGACCTGGACGCGGCAGCGCGCCTGGTTGTCCAACGAGGTGTTGTGGCGGACCACGCTTGAAGACCATCCGAGTGCTCAAGGGGCTCTGCACGGATACGGCTCGTTTCTCATCGAATCCGGCCGCTACATCGAGGCCATTACGTACCTCAAGCGCGTGCTCGACGATCCGGCATATCGGCCGCGACCGGCGCGCGGCCGTGGCGAGGGAACTCGGGTTTGCGCACGTCTCGCTGGGGCAAGTCGCCGAAGCAATCACGAGCTACGAGGATTCACTGGCCGCGGCACCCACGGGCATCGCGCACCAGAATCTTGGGCTTGTGCTGCTTCGTCTCGATCGATTGAGCGAGGCCGAGCAGCACATGAGGGCGGCGATTCAACTCGAGCCAGACGACGCCGACGCCTACGGCGGGCTCGGTGCCGTGCTTGCGAGATCGGGCAGAAACGCGGACGCGATCGCCGCCTATCGCGAGGCCATCCGGCTGCGGCCCTCGCTCGCTTCCGCGCACGCCAACCTCGGCGTGGCGTTGGCGAGCGAGGGACAACCGGACCAAGCGATCGCGTCGCTGCACCAGGCCATCGCTCTCGACGCCGAGCAGTCGCGCTGGCGCTATCGACTCGCGACGATCCTCCACGAACGCGGCCGCACGAACGAAGCCGTCCAGCAACTCGAGGCCGCGGTTCGAACCGATCCCGATTTCAGCGAAGCGAGGGCGCTACTGACACAGCTGTCGAACCGCTGAGAGATTGCGCGAGCGTCGATTCCCCGCCCGGGCCCTTCGCGACCTGAAGCGCCGATGACAAGCCATCGACGGCGAAGGTCAGTTGCGTGCAGTCTTCCTTCCGATTGAACTCATACGGCTTCTTGACCTGACCGGACGAGGTCACCGTGTCGACCATTGTCGTGACCGCGGCAACGGCGTCCGCAGCGTGGCGCCCGAACGGATGCGCACGCAGGTACTCACCGTGAAGCATGTTCTGCGCGGAGAAGTAGCAGGCGACGTTCCCTTCACATTCGCCGGCCAGGCCGGACGTCACTGCGAACCACGCGATGTCGTCGGCCGCAGCCGTCTCTTGGTGCTTCGCGTGGGCATCCCAGATTGAGGTGTTCCGGACCATCCATCGTCCGCCCGGCTCGTCGTAGGTAACGTCGGACTTCCGCGCGGCGAGCCACGACGCGTACGGTTCGCGTTTGGCGTTACCGAACGGGATCGCCGCCGTGGCGAGCGACGAGCGCGCGCAGGCGCGACAAATCGACATTGGCGCGCGACTCGGCGTCACCATAGGCGGGCGCTGCGCGATCGATGAACGACACCAGCTCGGCAAGGGCGTTGAATCCGTCGCCCTTGCGTGACAGCCGGTCCGCGATGACCGCGTCGTATGCCTCCGTTCGCCACAACGGATCGAGCGGTTTGGTCAGACGGGCTTGCAGCCAGCCTTCCCGCGCGTCGCTCATCCGCACGAGTACCCAGGTCTTGTCGAAGCCGCCAGGACCCGCTTCCTGGACTTCGGTGCCGAGCGGCAGTTGCGCGACGGCCGGCGCGTCAGCCGACGGCGCCGTTCGAACCGTCGCGTTGGCGACCGACGTGAGCCGCACCGGATCCGCCGGTGCGCCCGCCCGGACGACGGGCGACGAGATCACGATGTAGCTAACAGCTATGAAAGTACCCGAAAGCGAAAGGAAAGAGACGAGGGGAGAACGCCATGTGTGACTCCCTCCGGGAGTCACCGTGGCCTAGTGCAACCGCTGTACCTGGACGGCTCTGGGGGATGTGGCCCGGTGGGGTCTGGTAGGGCGCCACGTGGCGAGCGTTTCTACATCCCTGCTAGAGTGAGCATGGACGCGATGTATCGCCCGCCGAAACTGATTGCCGTTGCGTGTATCGCGGTCGTGCTGCTGACAGCAGCGACCCCTGCGATCTGGGATTCCCTGGTCGTTGTCTTCGAGCCCGTCGACCACCTGTTCGCGGCCGTCCTGGTTGTTGAGACGGTCTGGCCGGAAGACCTCAGTCCATCCCCGTTTCCTGTCGCCGAGCCCCTCGAATCCCGGGGCCCTCCCGTCCTCTAGCTCGCTGAATTCGGGGCTGTCAGAACGCCAGTCCCCAATCGAGCTGGAGGTGTCTCGTGTCGATCAGAAGTCGACTGCGCACAGCCCTGTGCTGCGCGGTCCTGCAAGTCGGGGTGGTGATAGGCGTTCCGATGCGTCCGGAACAGATTCAGGAACTCATGCGGGATCTGAGTGCGCCCAAGATCGCGCGCACGATTCCGGATGAGCGCGAAAACGGCGACTCGCTGCCGCCGCGATAAGATGCGCGATCGAACTCGCCGACGCGCTAGCGAGCGTCAGCGAGCCCGCGCGAACGGACGCGCCTTCGGGCCCCGCGAGTGAGCGCGTTGGGGGTCCGCGGGCGAAGCCCCTCGGAGGAGTATTGATGCGGAAGCGGTATCGTTCGGCGGCGTGGTTCGAGAAAACCGACAAGGACGGGTTCATCCACCGGAGCTGGGTCGGCCGCGGACTGCCGGAGGGCCTGCTCGGCGAGCGTCCGCTCATCGGCATCTGCAACACCTGGTCCGAGTTGACGCCGTGCAACCTGCATTTCCGGCAAATCGCCGATCACGTCAAGCGCGGAATCTGGGAAGCCGGCGGTTTGCCGTTCGAGTTTCCGGTCATGTCGCTCGGCGAGACGAGTCTGCGACCCACCGCCATGCTCTTCCGAAATCTGGCGAGCATGGACGTCGAGGAGTCCATTCGCGGCAATCCGATTGACGGTGTCGTGCTGCTCTGTGGGTGCGACAAGACGACGCCGTCGCTCGTCATGGGCGCGGCCAGCTGTGACGTGCCGGCCATCGTCGTCTCCGGCGGCCCGATGCTCAACGGCAAGTTCTGCGGCCAGGACCTCGGGTCGGGCACCGACGTCTGGCGGTTCAGCGAGGACGTCAAAGCCGGTCGAATGACGCCGCGACGAGTTCATGCTGGCCGAGGCCGGCATGTCCCGATCGACCGGCACCTGCAACGTGATGGGCACGGCGTCGACGATGGCCGCGATGGTCGAGGCGCTCGGGTTGACCCTGCCTGGCAACGCAGCCATTCCGGCCGTGGACTCACGCCGTTACGCGCAGGCGCACCTTGCGGGCCGGCGCATTGTCGAGATGGTGGACCAGGATGTTCGGCTGTCGAAAATTCTGACGCGCGAGGCGTTCGAGAACGCCATTCGCGTGAACGCCGCCGTCGGCGGATCGACGAACGCCGTCATTCATCATCTGGCGATCGCCGGACGCATCGGCGTCAAGGTCACGCTCAAGGACTGGGACGACATCGGCCGCGACGTGCCGACGCTCGTGGACCTGAAGCCTTCCGGCCGGTTCCTCATGGAGGAGTTCTACTACGCGGGAGGTGTTCCCGCCGTCGTCCGCGCGATTGGCGATCGCGGTCTGCTGAATCGGGACGCGCTGACCGTGAATGGCCGGACGATCTGGGAGAACAACCACAACGCATCCAACTGGAACAGCGAGGTCATCCGCGCGTTCGACAACCCGGTACTGGCCGGAGGGGGCATCGCCGTTCTCGGCGGGAATCTCGCGCCGTCCGGCGCCGTGCTCAAGCCGTCGGCCGCCTCGGCGCATCTTCTACGTCATACGGGCCGCGCGGTCGTGTTCGAGAACATCGAGCACTACAACCAGCGCATTGCCGATCCCGATCTGGCCGTTGACGCGATCGTCAATCCTCGTGCTGAAGAACTGCGGCCCGAAGGGATATCCGGGCATGGCCGAGGTCGGCAACATGGGACTGCCGCCGAAGGTGTTGCAGACCGGGGTCACCGACATGGTGCGCATCTCGGACGCGCGGATGAGCGGCACCGCCTACGGCACGGTCGTGCTGCACGTCGCGCCGGAAGCTGCGGTGGGTGGCGTGCTCGCGCTCGTGCAGGACGGCGACGTGATCGAGCTCGACGTGGCCCAGCGTCGCCTCGAGCTGAAAGTGTCCGATGACGAGCTGGCTCGACGCCGCGCGGCCTGGCGTCCGCCGGCGCCGCCGGTGCCGGCGGGCGGGTACACGGGGCTCTACCTCGAGCACGTCCAGCAGGCTGATACCGGCGCGGACTTCGACTTTCTTGTCGGATGCCGCGGCCACAAGGTCGGGCGAGAGTCGCACTGACGTGGGTCTGTCCCCGCTCACGAAGTGGGACTGACCCCGCGTCAGGCTTGGGGTCTGTCCCCGCTCACGAAGTGGGACTGACCCCACGTCAGGCTTGGGGCTTGGGACGCGAGGCTTGGTAAGATAGCGCCCCGCTCCCGCCCTCGGAGGGAACCATGACGAACGACGCAGTCACCGCGTTTCAGCAGCGTCTTCGCGGACGCCTCATCCAGCCAGGCGACGCCGACTACGATTCGGCCCGCGCGCTCTACAACGGCATGATCGACAAACGGCCGCGCATGATCGCGCGCGCCGCGAACGTGGCCGACGTGATCACGGGCGTGAACTTTGCCCGTGAGCAGGGTCTGCTGCTCGCGATCCGTGGCGGAGGGCACAACGGCCCCGGTCTTGGCAGCTGCAACGACGGGCTCGTGATCGATCTGTCGACGATGAACGGTGTGCGCGTGGATCCGTCCAACCGCACCGTGCGCGTCGAGCCGGGCTGCACGTCCGGCGACGTCGATCACGCGACGCACGCGTTTGGCCTCGCCGTGCCCTTCGGGATCGTCTCGACGACCGGCGTGGCTGGCCTGACGCTCGGCGGAGGCACGGGATATCTCACGCGCAAGCACGGGCTCACGATCGACAACCTGCTCGAGGTCGACCTCGTGCTCGCCGACGGCCGCTTCGTCACGGCGAGTGCGCGGGAGCATCCAGATCTGTTCTGGGCGATCCGCGGCGGAGGCGGCAACTTCGGCGTCATCACGAGCTTCCTCTTCCAGGCGCACCCGGTGAGCGATGGTCTATGCCGGGCCGATTTTCTGGGACGCCGCCAAGGACGGCCAGGCCGTCATGCGCGCGTATCGCGATTTTCTGCCAACGGCGCCCGAAGAGCTCGGCGCGTTCGTCGGCCTGAAGACGGTGCCCTCTACCGAGCCGTTCCCCAAGGAACACTGGGGCAAGCGCGCCTGCGCCGTGATCTCCAGTTTCAACGGTCCACAGGCCGACGGCGAGCGAGCGATGGCGCCCCTGTTGTCGAAGCTGCCGCCCCCGCTCTTCAACTGGATGGGCGCCATGCCGTTTCCTGTGATGCAGGGACTCTTCGACCGTTTTTCCCGAAGGGGCTGCAGTGGTACTGGAAGGGCGACTTCGTGAAGTCACTGTCGGACGATGCGATCGACACGCACATCAAGCAGGCGGCGTCGGCACCGAGCGAATTGTGCCTCATGCACCTCTATCCGATCGACGGCGCGGTGCATCGCGTGCGCCGGGACGGCACGGCCTGGAGCGCGCGCGACGCGACGTGGTCGATGGTGATCGCAGGCATCGACAACCGGCCGACCAGGCCGACGCGCTGAAGGCGTGGGGCCGCGGGTACTGGAAGGCCGTGCACCCGTTCAACCTGGCCGGTGCCTACGTCAACTTCATGATGGATGACGAGGCGTCGATCCGCGTGCAGGCGACCTACGGCGACAACTACGCGCGCCTCGCCCAGGTGAAGAAGCAGTACGACCCGCGCAACCTGTTCCGGGTCAATCAGAATATTGCTCCTGCACCTTAATGGTGAAGCGAGACAAGTTGGGAGTGAGAAGTTAGAAGTCAGAAACTCAAGTCACAATTCTGACTTCTACCTTCTTACTTCTCACTTGACGAAGTAAATCGCCGCCGCGATCAGGCCGATCGCGACGACGACCCATCGCAGCGTTTCCGGACGGATGCGCGACGCCAGTCGTCCGCCAAACGCGCCACCGATCAGTGCGCCCACGGCCATCACGCCGGCGACCGGCCACACGACTTCGCCAGAGAACACGAAGAAGAGCGACGCCGCCACGTTGATCACGAGCGCGATGACCGACTTGAGCGCGTTGAGGCGCGTCAGCGAGTCTTCGAGCAACAGGCCGAACATCGCGAGCATCATCACGCCCAGGCCCGCGCCGAAGTACCCGCCATAGACCGCGCCGAGTGCCAGCGGCAGCGCGACGCGCAGGTCCGAGACGTGACCGGACACGTGGTGCCACTTCCAGCGGACGAGCCACGCCCGCAGCCAGTCCTGTGCAGCCAGCAGCGTCGATGCGAGCAGCAGCAGGAACGGGATGATGCCGCGGAAGGTCTCCTCGTCGGTCGCGAGCAGAAGGACGCCGCCGATGATGCCGCCGACCACGCCGACCGGCACCGTGATCCACAGCCGGCGGCGCTGGCCGCGAAGCGCCTCGCGCTGGGCGAGCGTTGCGCCGAAGAACCCGGGGCAGAGCGCGACGGTGTTCGTGACGTTCGCAGGAACGGCCGGCACGCCGACCGCGGTCAGAACCGGAAACGTGATGAGCGTGCCGCCGCCCGCGACGGCGTTGACCAGACCCGCTGCGACTGATGCCAGCGCGATGAAGAGGTAGTCGAGGCCGGTCAGCATCAAACGGCCCGAACTAGCGGCATTGATGATCTGAATTGATGATTTGAGATTTGAAATTGACGATCCATCGATGATTGAGGATTGATGATCGATGAATCGATGATTGAGATCACCGGTGGGATTCTAGCGCAAGGCCCGATCGAACCCTGACGAACCCTGACTCGAACCCTGCTCGACCTCCGCGAACCCTTCTTATCTTTTCGCGTACATCACCGCCGGCCGGTGTTCTGTCCTCCGCGGTCGCGGAACTGACGGTGCCGAGCGGTCCGTGCAGCGCCCACCACTTCCGGGCGTCGTCGGACGTCCACGGCGCGACGCTGATTGCGTCCAGGCGCTTCGAGAGCTCGGCCGTGGTCTGTGGCCGGGCCGCAGGATCCTTGGCGAGGCAGTCGAGGATGAGCTGATTCAGCGACTCAGGAATCGGCAGTTCCGTGTGCGCTGAGGGCGCGTCGGGCGTGTCGCGCACGTGCGCCAGCACGGTCGCCAGCGACGTGTCGCGCTTGAACACCACTTCGCCCGTGAGCAACCAGTACGCCACGCATCCGACGGCGTAGATGTCCGCCCGGGGACCCACGTCCGCTTGCGACAGCGCGACCTCGGGCGCCATGAACGCCGGCGTTCCGGCCGCGACGCCGAGGCCGGTCAGCGCGGTGGACTCGTTGAGGTCGGTGGTCTGTTTCACCAGGCCGAAGTCGAGCACCTTGACGAAGTCACAGTCCGGGCCAAGGCGGCTGCTGAAGATGTTGGCGGGCTTGATGTCGCGGTGCACCATGCCGCGCGCGTGGGCTTCGCCGAGCGAGTGGCAAATCTGACCAAGGAGATACACCGCGCGTCCGGCTGAAATCGGACCGTACCGCCGCACCATCGCGTCGAGCGTCAGGCCTTCCAGAAACTCCATCACGTAGAAGAACGAGCCGTCTTCCGAGACGCCGAAGTCGTACACGTCGATTGTGTGGGTCGACCGCAGGGCCGCTGTCGCCCGGGCCTCGCGCTCGAAGCGTCTGATCGCGGTCTCGCGGCTGCGTTGATCGTGTCCGAGCAACTCCGGCCGCACGAGCTTGATGGCCGCCGGCCGCGCCAGCATTCGGTGCCTGGCCGACCCAGACCTCGCCCATCCCGCCTTCGCCGAGCTTCGTGACGAGCTCATAGCTGCCGAATTCACGCGCGTGCCGCAGCCGAATGCCGTAGCCGTAGACGATGCGCGCGATGACGTACGCCAGCACCGCACAGAGATAGGTCGTGAACAGGAACAGCGCGCCGACCATGACAGGTGAACGCCCGATTTCCATGCCGAGCCCGGCCGTGATGGCCACGACGATCGGTCCCGTGGACGCGCACGCGAGCGACGCCGCCAGAACCTTTCGCGGGGTGTTCGGCGCGATCATCGGAAAGACGATGATCCAGGCGCACTCCCATGGAATGCCGGCAAAGCGGTTGTGAAAGATCTCGAGGGGCACGAACCCGTTCCAGAACTGTGCGACGGAGATGCCGAACGATCCTGCGACTTGGAAGAGCAGGCCGATGTCGAGCAACCGCTGAGGAGCGAGGCTCGACCAGCGCGAGAGTCCGAAGACGACGAGCCCCAGGGCGACGGATGCGACGGCAAAGATGTTCTGGGTCCGAGCGAACTCGTAGCCCGGGACCGTGAGCCACGCGATGACGTGGGGGCCGAAGTAGGCGGCGAAATACGAGACCGCGTAAATGAGGGCGGCCCATCCCAGCCGCCGCGAGGCCTCGGCCAGAAGCTCGGGCGGGAGCGACGTGAGACCGGCTCCCGTTGCCGTTGGCTCCGTGGCCGTGAGCGATCGCGTTCGTGTGGAGGCGACCCGGTCGAGCACGGGCATCAGTGGCCGCGACGCTCGCTGGGGGGCCGCGACGGTCCGGTCGGCCTGGACATCACGTAAGCGTACAAGATCCCGCCGCCGTAACCGAATACGAGCTCCCTCTGTCAAGATATCGGCGTTCCCGGTTGAGGAGTTGTCCATGCGCACGCGCCTGCTTGTTGCCCTCGTTGTCGCCCTGTGTGGCTCCGTCTTTGTCCTTGCTCAGAGTGGGACGAGCGGCCGCCTTCTCGTGCTGTCGAAAGGGGATCGCACCCTCTCGGTCATCGATCCGACGACGCTGAAGATTCTCGGGAAGGTGCCATCCGGCGACGACCCGCACGAGGTCGCCGCCTCAGCCGATGGACGCACGGCCTATATTTCAAACTACGGAGCCGGGCGCGGCGGGTTCAATACGCTCACGATGGGCGACATCGTGAACTTCAAGCCTCTCGGAACCGTCGATTTGGGCGGACTTCGTGGCCCGCACGGCATGACGGAGGCCGGCGGCAAGATCTACTTCACCGCGGAAGTCGCCAAGGCCATCGGCCGCGTCGATCCGGCGACCAACAAGGTCGACTGGGTGCTCGGCACGGGCCGCGACATCACCCACATGGTGGTGGTCTCGAAGGACCTGCAGCGGATCTTCTCGGTGGACGTCCAGTCCGCGACGGCGAGCATCATCGAGCGCGCGAAGGGGCGGGCCGGGCGTTTCGCGCCGGCGGCCGACGACGACTGGACCGTCACGTCGGTGAAGGTTGGCGATCCGGCTGAAGACTTCGAGGGCTTCGACGTCACGCCTGACGGCAACGAGCTGTGGACGGCCAGCCCGCGCGGCAAGATCACGATCGTGGACACGGTCGGGAAGAAGGTCGCGCAGACGCTCGACGCTGCCGTCGGTGACCGGCGCGAACCGCGTCAAGTTCACGCTCGACGGCAAGCTCGCGCTCGTCTCGCGCCTGTCGATCGGGCGCGGCGGTGCCGCGCTGCCGGCGTCCCAAGCATCATCGTGTTCGACCGCGCGACGCGCAAGGAAGTGAAGCAAGTCACCACGGGCGGCGGCGTCGGCGGCCTGCTCATGCAGCCTGATGGCACGCGCGCCTATGGCTCGTCGCGAGAGGGCGTCGTGGTCATCGACTCGAAGACGATGACCGCCGTCGGCAATGTGAACGTCGGACCGAACCCCGACGGGCTTGCGTGGGCGAACTCGACGAACTGAGGAGTTCGACGGGAACTTACGCCGATCGGTCGAGGAGGTCGAGGGGGTCGAGAGTGGGGCCTCTCGAACTCCTCGACCCCTCGACCCTTCAAACCCTTCGAACTCTTCGCTCAATACGCCCAGACCGCTTGCGAAAACAGCGCGCCGTCAACCCAGATTGTCTGGCCGCTGATGAAGGACGCCGCGTCGCTCGCGAGAAACGCGACGGCTGCCCCGACGTCCTCGGGCGTACCCACCCGGCCGAGCGGCGTCACGCGTCCCCATGAGCCGGCGTAATCGGGGCTCTCGAGCTTCGTTCGCTCGATTTCAATCGCGCCCGGGGCGACGCAGTTGACGCGGATACCCGACGGTCCGAGCTCGACGGCGGAGACTTTCGTGAGCATCTCGATGCCGCCCTTGCTGGCCGTGTAGGCGACGAGCCGCGGAAAGGGCATCTTGTTGCAGCCCGACCCAATGTTCACGATCGCGCCGCCGCCGGCCCCGACGGGTAACGACATGTGCCGCGCCGCCGCCTGCGTGCACAGGAAGGTGCCTTTGAGGTTCGTGTCAACGACCTGATCCCACTCCGGCTCGGTCACCTCCACAAGCGGTGTCCACGTCTGCATGCCGGCGTTGTTCACGAGGATGTCGAGGCGCGGCCACCGGGCGGTGACGTCGGCGAACATCCGTTCGACATCGGCTTTCACGCTGACGTCGGCCTGCACCGCAAACGCATCCACACCCAGGCCGCGCACTTCATCGACGGTCTTGTCAGCGTCGGTTTTCGACGAGGCGTAGTTGACAGCCACGCTCGCGCCGACACGCGCCAACGCGAGCGCGATCCCCTTTCCCACGCCGCGCCCGCCGCCTGTCACCAGCGCGCGCCGGCCTTTGAGGGTCACCAGCTCCGACATGGGTCACCGACCTTTTCGTGCGCTATCATTCGTCACTTCCATGACATCGAAGGTTGCCGCCGGTGTCGCCGCCGCGGTCGCGGTGATGATCGTTCCGATCGTCCCCCGCGCGCAATCGTCCGCCATCGTGACCGCCGAGTTCATCTACGAGAGCGCGCCGTTTCCGTCCTGTCACGCGTCCACCATCGTCGAGACGGAACGCGGCCTGGTGGCCGCCTGGTTCGGCGGAACCGCCGAGCGGAATCCCGACGTGGGTATCTGGGTGTCGCGCCGCGAGAGCGGTCAGTGGACCACGCCCGTCGAAGTGGCCAACGGCGTGCAGACGCCCGAGCTGCGGCATCCGACATGGAACCCGGTGCTGTTCCAGCCGCGGTCCGGTCCACTGATGCTCTTCTACAAAGTGGGCCCGAGTCCCAGCACGTGGTGGGGCATGGTCATGACGTCCGCGGACGGCGGGCGGACGTGGGCATCGGCGCGCCGCCTGCCGGACGGCGTGCTCGGTCCGATCAAGAACAAGCCCGTGCAGCTCGCGAACGGCGACATCCTGTCCGGATCGAGCACGGAGCATGACGGCTGGCGCGTGCACTTCGAGCGGTCGTCCGACAACGGCACGACGTGGGTGGCGACGCCGCCACTGAACGACGGCAAGGAGATTCCGGCCATCCAGCCGAGCGTCCTTGTCCACAAGGACGGACGCCTGCAGGCGATCGGTCGGAGCCGGTCGAAGAAGCTCTTCGAGACCTGGTCGTCGGATCAGGGCCGCACGTGGACGCCCGCTGGTGCTCACCGAGCTCCCGAACGCGAGCGTGGGTACCGATGCGGTCACGCTCAACGACGGCCGGTTCCTTCTGGTCTACAACCACACCGCGACCGGCCGCAGTCCGCTCAACGTCGCGATCTCGACCGACGGCCATCAGTGGATGGCCGGTCCAGTGCTCGAGAACGAGCCGGGCCGCGAGTTCTCGTACCCGGCCGTGATTCAGACGCGCGACGGCCTCGTCCACATCACGTACACCTGGCGCCGCGAGCGCATCCGTCACGTCGTCATCGATCCGCGCGCCCTTGCGTTGCGGCCGATCGTGAACGGCAATTGGCCGGGATAAAAGACTGGGTTCCTCTTGGATGAGCCCAGGAAACCCGGTGTCTTATCGATTGCCGGCGGCCGGCGACCTCCGGCATACTCCTCCCATTGTGACAATTGGGTCTGGCCCGACGAGGCGCCAGAGCGCGGCTGACGGCGCTGGTTGCGGCCAGCGTGTGGCTGGCCGCGTCCGCTCTCGGCGCACAGGGGGCGGCGCCCGGCGCTTCGTTGCCGCCCGCGCCGGATCCGCAGTCGATTCCCGCGCCGGCCGCGAGCGACGAGCGGACCGTACGCGCCGCAGCCCATCCTGCCGGGTGGGGTGGTCGTGACCCTGTTTCCGCCGAGCTCGCCGATGCTCAAGGCCGAGCGGGTCAAGGAAGCCGAGGTCTACAACATGATGCGCGGCGTGCCCGGCCGCATCCAGAGCATCGTCAACATCCACAACCCGTCGATTGAGTTTCATCCGGCCGATCCCGGGCATCAACACCGGCGCGGTCGTGATTCTCGTGGCCGGCGGCGGGCACAACACCCTGAACGTCGGCACCGAGGGCGCCGACTTCGTGTCGTTCTTCTACAACTACGGCGTCAATACCGTGATTCTGCGCAATCGTCTGCGGCGCGATGGCTACGTGGCCGAGACCGACGCGGTGTACGACGCGCTGCAGGGCATCAAGATGGTCCGCGCGCGCGCCCGCGAGTGGAATGTCGATCCGCTCGAGATCGGCATCGTGGGTTTCTCGGCCGGTGCGGAGCTGGCGGCGCCGGCGGCGCTCATCTACGAGTCGTTCGACGCGACGCACAACGTGCCGGGCAATCCGCTGGCGGCCGTCAGCTCGCGTCCGGATTTCGTCGGGCTCGTCTATCCCGGCCCGACGCCGTTCGCGCGCGAACGCCGAGACGCCGGTGCCCGGCAACGCGCCACCGACGTTCATCACCTCGGCCGGAACGGGAGACGCCCAGCACGCCATCTGGGCCGACGAGTACTTCGCCGCGATGCTCCGCGCGCGGATTCCCAATCTCGAGATGCACATCTACGGCAACGGCGTGCACGCGAACGGCTTGAAGGATCGAAGCGGCACGCCCTTCGGCACCTGGCAGGTCCGTTTCGTCGACTGGTTCCGCGACCTGGGTTTCCTCGAGAAACCGGGCGTCGAGACGAAAGCGGCCCGGGACGTCGCCGCGCGTGCGGCTGCGCCGCCACGAGGCCGCGGCGCCGGCGGACGCGGTAGCGGGAGTGGCCAGCCATGAACGCCGCCCGCGCTGTCATTGCCGCGTCCGCGCTGGCCGTGTTCGGCGTGGTCGTGCGTCTCCGCGCAGACGCCCCTCGCGATCTGGCGCAGAAGCCGGCCACGTTCGAGCGCGTCGTGCAGCCGATCCTGCTCGACACCTGCGCGGAGTGCCACAACGACCGCGAACCGACGGCCGGCCTGAGCATTTCGCACCTGACGCAGCCGAAGTCGCTCGAGACCGAGCGGGACGGCTGGGAGCGGATTCTCGACAAGTTGCGCGCGGGCGAGATGCCGCCGCCGTTCGGCCCTCCGGTGCCGGCCGAGCGAGATCGAAGCGCTGGTCGCCTACGTTCAGCGGGAGTTCGATCGCGCTGACCGCAACCTGGTGCCGGATCCGGGCCGCGTGCCGATTCATCGTCTGAACCGGGCCGAGTACGCGAACACGATCCGCGATCTGCTGGGCGTCGATTTCCGCGCGACCGACGAGTTCCCGCCGGACGACTCCGGCTACGGCTTCGACAACATCGGCGACGTGCTGACGGTCTCGCCGACGCTGATGCAGAAATACCTGGCAGCGGCCGAAGCGATTGCCGCGCGCGCCGTCGGCGGCGGTCCGCTGCCGTCGCCCGGCATCTTCACGCAAGCGCTCGCGCGTGCGCGCGGTCGGCGACGGCGACGATCGAGCTGCGCGACATCGTCGAGCTACGACGCCGAGTACATCGTCCGCGTCGGCGTCGGCGGGCAATCGCGACGCCCGAGGATCGTCCGGTCACGCTCGTGATCTCGGTGGATGGGCAGCCGGTCGAGACCGTCACGGTGCCGGTGCAGATCAGCGCGGTCAACCGGCAGGGCGGCGCCACGCAGCGCACCGTCGAAGAAGCTCGCGTGTTCCTCGCCGTCGAACGAGCACGTCTTCCGCGCCGAGTTCGTGAACGACGAGGATCTGAAGAAGATCCCGGAAGCGGATCGGCGCACGCCAGTCCAAGAACATCTTCCCCGAGTTCATCGACATCGCCGGGCCGTATCGCGCCGGCCGAGCCGCGGCGCTGTCCGCAAACCGGTGCTGACGTGCGATCCGGCCACGGGACGCGCGTGCGTGGATCGCATTCTGACGACGCTCGCGCGGCGCGCGTATCGGCGGCCGGTCCAGCGCGCCGAGGTCGACGGCGCTCGCTGAGCGTCTACGACAAGGCGCGCGGGCGCGGCTACGCGCCGGCGCGAGAGCCTGCAGTTCGCGCATCGCCGCCATGCTCGTCTCGCCGCAGTTCCTCTTTCGCATCGAGCGCGATCCCGGGCGCGGCGTCATCGCGCCGGTCAGCGACGTCGAGCTGGCGTCGCGCCTCAGCTACTTCCTGTGGAGCTCGATGCCGGACGAGCGAGCTGCTTGCGGCTGGCCGAGACAGAACCAGCTGCACCTGCCGGGCGTGCTCGAGCGCGCAGGTCAAGCGGATGCTCGCCGATCCGAAGGCGGCGGCGCTCGCCGACAACTTCGCCGGCCAGTGGCTCGAGACGCGCAGCCTCGATGCCGTCACGCCGCGATCGCGACGAAGTTCCCGGCGTGGAGCCCCGAGCTGCGCGACGCGATGCGCGACGGAGACGCGGCTGTTCTTCGACGCGGTGCTGCGCGAGAACCGGCCGATCTCGGACTTCATCGACGGCAAGTACACGTTCCTGAACGAGCGGCTCGCGCAGGCACTACGGCATCCAGGGCGTCGAGGGCTCCGACTTCCGCCGCGTCGAGCTCACGACCGATCAGCGCAGCGGCGTGTTCACCCAGGGCAGCGTGCTGACCGTGTCGAGCTATCCGACGCGCACGTCGGTCGTGCTGCGCGGCAAGTACCTGCTCGAGAACGTCCTCAACGCGCCGCCGCCTCCGCCGCCCGCCGACGTGCCGGCGCTCGACGAGGCGCAGGTCGGCGTCGCGAAGTCGCTTCGCGAGCAGATCGAGCAGCATCGCGCCGATGCCGCTCTGCGCGAGCTGCCACGTCAAGATGGATCCGCTCGGGTTTCGCCCTCGAGAACTACGACGCGATCGGCCGCTGGCGCACCGAGGACGGCAAGTTCCCGCTCGATGTCAGCGGCGACCCTGCCCAACGGCAAGACGTTTTCCGGCCCGACCGAGCTGAAGGCGCTCCTCAGAGGACCGCATGCCGGCCTTCGCGCGGAGCCTGGCCGAGAAGATGCTGACCTATGCGCTCGGCCGGGGAGTCGAGGCGTACGATCGGCTGGTCGTTCGTGAGCCTCGTCGAGCAGACGGCGGCGGACGAGTACCGATTGCAGGCGCTGATTCAGGGCATCGTGAGAAGCGTGCCGTTCCAGCAGCGGCGTGGTGAACGCCACCGCGCCCGCGACAGGAGGCAAGAGCGCCAATGATCGTCACCGGAAATCGCTTGTCGCGCCGCACGGTGCTCAAGGGCCTGGGCGCGGCCATCAGCCTGCCGTTCCTCGACGCGATGACGCCGGCGTTCGCGCGCAGCATCTTCGCGCGCGGCGCGGCGCCGGTGCGGCTCGCCTGGTTCTACGTGCCGAACGGCATCGACATGCGGCACTGGACGCCGGCCGCCGAGGGCGCGCTGGGCGAGCTGCCGGCGATTCTCGCGCCGCTCGAGCCGGTCAAGAACGAGCTGCTGGTCCTGTCGAACCTCACGACGCATTGGGGCCGTCCGCTGCCAGGCGGGCGCCGGGCGATCACGGCCGCGCGCTCGGCTCGTACATGACCGGCGTCGAGGTCTACAAGACCGCCGGCGCCGATCTGAAGCTCGGCGATCTCGGCCGATCAGATCGCGGCGCAAGGCCGTCGGCCACCAGACGCGTCTGCCCTCGCTCGAAGTCGGCCTCGAAGAAGCGCGGCAGGCCGGCAACTGCGACAGCGGCTACTCGTGCGCGTACGCCTACAACCTCGCGTGGAAGACCGAGACGCAGCCGCTGCCGCCGATCTCCGATCCGCGCATCCTGTTCGAGCGGCTGTTCGGCGCCGACGTCGTCGAGCCGCCGGCCGCGCGCGCGCGCCGGCTGGCGATGCGCCGCAGCATCCTCGACGACGTGCTCGACGACACGACGCGGCTGCAGTCCGACGCTCGGCGGCATCCGATCGCCGCAAGGTGGACGAGTACCTGACGTCGGTTCGCGAGATCGAGCAGCAGGTTGCAGCGCGCCGCGACGGACGGCATGGTCATCGATCCCGGCATCGAGAAACCGTTCGGCGTGCCGACCGAGTTCCCCGACTACTTCCGGCTGATGACCGACATGATGATCCTGGCCTTCAAGGCCGACATCACCCGCATCTCGACGATGATCGTCGGGCGCGAAGGGTCGGTGCGCGCGTATCCGGAAATCGGCGTGCGCCGACGGCCACCATCCGCTGACGCACCATCAGGGCAATCAGGAGATGCTCGGCGAAGGTGCGGCAGATCAACGAGCTGCACGCGACGCTGTTCGCCGAGTTCCTCGTGAAGATGAAGAACACGCCGGAAGGCGATTCGAACCTGCTCGATCAGTCGCTGATCGTCTACGGCAGCGGCCTCGTCGGACGGCAACGGCCACACGCACGATCAGCTGCCGACGCTGCTCGCCGGCCGCGGCGGCGGGTTCGTCAGCCCGGGCCGCCACATCATCTACCAGCGCGAGACGCCGGTGACGAATCTCTTCGCGACGATGATCGAGCGCGTCGGCGTGCGCGCCGAGCACGTCGGCGATTCGACGGGCCGGCTCGCCGGACTGTCGCTGACGTAGCGCGCTCATGCCCGATGTCGTGCAGGGCCCGGGCCGGGGCGCACCAGCCCCGATCGGGATTGTCTACAACACGTCGATGGCGCGGCCGGATGCCGCGCTGGCGCTCGCAGCGCTGTACGCCTTCGGCATCCGCCGCGCAGGCGCGTGTCGGCGCCGTCTGCGTGACCGGCGCCGGTCTCGACACCGCCATCTTCTGCGACCTCGTCGGCCGGTTCTACACGCCTGGCCCGCGTCGCGGAGCAGCAACTCAGGTGCTGCCGATCGGTCTGGCCGCTGTGACGCCGCTGCCACCCGATCCGCCGATGGTCAAGCCGGCCGTGCCCGCGCCGAACCGGCGACGGCGAACCGACCTACGCGCGGAGCATCCGGCAGGTGAGCGACACCTCGCAGGCCGAAGCCGTGCTGCGCAACGGCGTGATCTTCAACGCCGAGTCCGCGGTCGTGCTGTCGGCGCCGGCGACGTGGCTGGCCCGGTCGCTCGATCTGGCCGGCACGAAGGAACAGTACAAGCAGCGCGTGAAGCGACTCGTGATTGTCGAGGCCGACGAGATTCGCCGCGACCCGGCGGCGCTTCGCAAAGTCATCGCCGAGTGGCCCGGGCCCGCTGTTCTACTGCGGCCGCGAGGTCGGCGACGCGCTCCCGTTTCCCGGGTCGGCGGTGAACGAGGCGTTCGGTTGGGCGCCCGCGCACCCCATCGGCGACGCTTACCGCGCCTTCAAAGCCATGCCCTACGACGCGCCGGCGCACGACCTGGCCGCCATGCACTACACGGCCAATCCCGAGTCCGGGTTCTTTCAGGTGTCGGAGTCCGGGACGGTGTCGGTGTCGGAGAGCGGGGCGACGGCGTTTGTTCCCGGCCCAGGGGCCGTGCGCCGGATCAGCGCTGACCCCTTGAAGCGGGTCGACACGCTCGCGTCGTTCGTGGAAATTGTGAGCACCAAGCCGCCTCCACCGCCTGCTCCTCGCGGGCGTGGCGCCGCCTAGTCCCTGAACTGTCGGAGAGTTAGATGAACACGGCGGCTGTCAGCAGAAGCAGGCTTCCCGCCGCGATGCCGACGCCCACGGCCCGAATCACGAGGCCACCCATCAGCCCGGCCATTTCACGCCATCGCTCGGGTGTGACTGCGGGAACCGTGGTGACCGACGCGTCGTTCATGAAAAACGTAAGAGCAGGAGTTGTGCCATAGACGAAGGCGCAATTTGCCGTCCAAGTCCACGGAGGATGTGACGGCCGACCGGTCGGTTTGATGAGTCATCTTGACGAGATCGGCTGATCGGTTACACCGTCGGCGATGCGGGGTTCCTTGAAGTACCGCAAAGGTGACCGGCAACCTGGTTCGCAAAGCGCTTCTTATTCAATCGAATCTTCCCGACGACGGTACCGACCGCATGGTCGGGTGAATTTCTCCCGTCTCGGAAATTCACCCGGCCATTTTTTCTCCCTTGACGTTCTAGGGGAGGCAGATCTAGTCTCCCTAGAGCGTCATAGGGAGACACCGTGAAACGTCCGTCCGCGCTCCTGCAAGGCACGCTCGACCTCCTGATCCTTCACGCCCTGCAGCGTGGACCCCTTCACGGCTACGCCATCGCCCAGGCGATCCACCTGCTTTCGGACCAGGTGCTGAAGGTCGAGGAGGGGTCGCTCTATCCGGCGTTGTACCGCCTCGAGCTCGACGGCGCGATCTCGGCGGAATGGGGATCCTCGGAAAACAACCGCCGGGCCAAGTACTACGCCCTGACCAAGCGAGGTCAGAAGGTGCTGGCCGAGCAGCATGAGTCCTGGGATCGGCTGGCCTCTGCCGTTCATCGGGTGCTCGCGCGCTGAGGTGATGCGATGCGACGACTCTTGCTGAAGCTCTTCCGCCGGCGCCGCCTCGAGCGCGATCTCGCCGAGGAGATGGCCTTTCACCGCGACATGGCCGGGGCCGGTGGCAACACGCTGCCGTTCGGCAACAGGGCGGTGATCGCGGAGCAGGCGCGCGATCTGTGGCGGTTCTCGTCCATCGAGAACTTGTGGCGCGACGTCGTGTACGGCCTTCGCGGACTCGTGCGCCAGCCCGCGCTCGTTGCAAGCGCGGTGCTGTCGCTCGCGCTCGGTATTGGCGCCAACGCCACGATCTTTTCGCTCGGCATGGAATTGCTCCTGAGCGAGCCGTCGGTCACCGATGGACAGTCGCTCGTGTACGTCCGTGATCGTGGCAACAGCCATTCGGAGCCCGAGAAGCTCGCCGCGCTTCGCGAGAGCGAGTTGTTCGTCGACGTCGCCGGTCAAGGCGGCGATGCCGAGGGCATGCTCAACTGGAACGACGGTCAGGAGACTCGACCGATCTTCGGAAGTGTCGTGACGAAGAACTACTTCAGTACGCTCGGCGTCCCTGTCGCGAGAGGCCGGGGCATTCAGCCGAGCGATCCGGACACGGTCGTCGTGCTCGCGCACCACTTCTGGGAGCGTCGCCTCGCGGCCGATCCGGCGGTCGTCGGACGGACGATGATTCTCGACGGCCGGCCATTCACGATCGTGGGCGTCCTTCCTGCTTCGAATCGCGGCCTCATTGGTTTCGGGTTGACGCCGGAGGTGTACGTCCCGCCAATGAGGAACGACGGCCTCTTCGCGATGTAC
Source organism: uncultured Acidobacteriota bacterium (assembly GCA_963793255.1). Lineage (GTDB taxonomy): Bacteria > Acidobacteriota > Vicinamibacteria > Vicinamibacterales > SCN-69-37 > CAVTYZ01. The sequence goes on along the minus strand of CAWBZK010000005.1, from coordinate 177,801 downwards.
GGCAGGCTCAAGCCCGGCATGTCGGCCGATCAGGCCCGTGCGGCCGCACGCATCCTCGGTCAGCGTCTCGATGGATCCACACCGAAAGAGGCGCTCAAGTTCGCCACGTTGAACCTGGCCGCCATTGCAGGCATTGAGCGGATCCGCGACGAGTCTGCGATCCAAGGCGTCATCGCGTTCTTCTTCGCGATCCTCGCCGTCATGGCGCTTGTGCTGCTGCTCGCGTGTGTGAACGTGGCAGGCCTGCTCCTCGCCCGCGGTTCCACCCGCCGCCGTGAGCTGGCGGTGCGCGTCGCGCTCGGTGCGGGCCGGGCGCGATTGCTTCAGCAGTTGCTCGTCGAGAGCCTCCTGCTCGCGGTGGGAGGGACGATCTGCGGCGTGCTGCTGGCGAAGATTGCCGGGTCGCGGCTTTCGGCCATCCCGCTCCCGCTGCCGGTGCCAATCCTGCTCCAGTTCGACACCGACTGGCGTGTCGTGGCGTACGCGGCAGTGCTCGCGATTTCGGCCACGCTCGTGAGCGGCGTCATCCCCGCGTTCCAGGCCGTGAGAGAGTCGCTTGCACCTGAGCTCCAGCGCGAGCGGCGGCTCTATCTGCGCCGAGCCCTGCTCGTCGGTCAGGTGGCCGTTTCATTCGTGGTCCTCGTCGCAGCGCTGCTCTTCGTCCGCAACCTTGTTCGGTCAGCGGCGATCGATCCCGGATTCAACACCGACGCAGACCATCCAAGCGACGGCAAGCCTCTCGCCGACCGGATACGACAATGCCGACAGAATTCGGTCGTACGTGGCGCGCGCGATCCTGGCGGTGCGGTCGGTGCCCGGCATCGAGGCGGTCGCCGCGGCGCGGTCGCTGCCGTTTCAGGATCGATCGACTCGCGGGCACGACATCACGTGGCCAGACACGGGCGAGAAGGCGACGATCTCGTATGGCTACAACGCGGTGACGCCCGACTACTTCCGCGCGCATCGGTATTCCGGTTCGTGCTGGCCGGGAGTTTGTGCCGGCCGACAGCGCAGGTCCCCGCGCGGTGATCGTGAATCAGACGTTCGTGGATCGGTACATGAGCAGTCGCCCGCCGGTCGGCGCGACCTACGTCGTCAACGAGGATCAGCCACGCCTTCATCAGATCGTCGGCGTCGTGAACTTCGTTCGCACGTTCACGCTGGGCGAGGACGAGCAGCCTCAGGTGTATGCACTGTGGACGCAGACCAGCAATACCCAATCGACGACCGTGCACTTCGTGCTGCGCGCCAGCGGCGATCCGTCCGCCCAGCTCAAGGCCGTGCAGGCCGCGCTTCGCGCCGTCGATTCCGCCGTCGGCCTCGACGTCTCGCCGCTCCGCGCGAAGATGGGGCTCGCGTTCCTGCCGAGCCAGATCGGCGCAGCGTTGATGTCCGTGGCAGGCGGCCTCGCGCTGCTCCTCGTCGCCACCGGCCTCTTCGGCACGATGGCGTTCGCCGTGACGCGGCGGACACGCGAGATCGGCCTGCGGCTCGCCATCGGGGCGACGCAGGGCAGCGTGGTGAGAATGGTGCTGACCGATTCGATCCGGTTGCTCGCGTTGGGCTGGCGGCCGGCGCGACCATCGCTTGGTTCGTCACGCGGCCGCTGGCCGCGTTCCTCGTCCCAGGGTTGACGCCTACCGATCCGACGACGTTTGCGCTCGTCTTCGTGGTGATGCTGACGACGGCCGCGGTCGCGACCTGGATACCCGCGCGTCGCGCGGCGGCAATCGATCCGATGGTTTCGCTGCGGAAGAATAGCGGGGCAGAGGGCAAAGGGCAGAAGGCGAAGGGCAAGGGGAGGAGAAGCCAAAGGGTCGATGTCAAAGGGAAGAGGGAGCTTAAGAGGAAAAGGTCAGAGGCGGCCTTTCGACCTTAACCCTCTGACCTCTCCTCTTCTCTTTGCCCTTCGCCTTCGGCCCTTTGCCCTGCTTACTCCCGCCGCACATTCTGGAGCAGCTGCGGCGACACGTTGTAGTGCTCGAACGCGATGTCACCGGTCACGCTGTTGGCCGAGAGCTTCGTCGCGCCCATCATCTGTCCGCTGCCTTCGCCGTTGGCGTTCAGCGTCATCTGGACGATCGTGAACGGGTAGTCCACGGTCTGCCAGCCCTGCCGGAACTCCGCGAAGCCGATCGGACGATCGATCACGACGAGCAGTTGTTCGTCGCCGTTGGCCGCTGCAATTCGCCGCGCATAGCGGAACGTGTATCCGGCAGTTCCGGGCGTACGAATCACCCCGGCCGCCGGCATCTTCTTGAGCTCGCCGATGACGCCGTTCTGACCGTCCTTCATCAATGCGTTCGTCAGAGCGTCACGGTCGGCGTCGGTCGACCACCGCGTCACGCGAACCTGAAGGAGTCCGGGCGCCCGTCCCATCGGCTCCTCGAAGTTCACGACCTCTGGCGCTGAAGCTTTCGGATGGATCCGCGGCGAGAACCGGGACCGAGACCGCGAGCGTTGCCGCGAGTGCCGCGAGTCCCGCGAATCGAAGACCTGTAAACCGAGAGATGACCTGCATGGCGCCCTCCTCTTCTTTCCGGGATGGCCCTAGTGCAACTCCCGGGCCAGGAACAGAAGGCGGCCGATCTCTCGCGTTGGAAAATGTCGTGTTCTCGGGAGAGGACAGGGACCTGAGGGCGTGATCGTCAATCACTCAATCAGCAATCCTCGATAGATCATCAATCGCAGATCGCAGATCCGCAATGCGGTCGGCTCGAGGTGACGTGCTATTCCACCTCGAACCTCACATCCCGCCTCGCCGTCTCATTACCATGGCGTACCTCGAACGTCAGAAGGTACGGCCCCGGTGCGAGGCGCGCGATCGGCAGGTCCATGCGGAAGTCCATCGGGTGATGTTCCTCGCCAACCGGCTCGATGCGTTGTTGCTGCTCGTACACGCGCGCGTCGGAGGAATCGGTGATTTCGGTCACTGCGTAGCCGGGCATGAACCTGCGACCCGCGCTCTGATATTCGCGCACGAACGCCGTGACCGTTTCCGTCCGCGCGAAACGCCGGCGCGCCGTTGGGGTCACCGGCGACAAATCGGCCAGCGACGCGCCTGGGACGGGTCCCTCAGGCTGGCCCGCCTGGATCATCATCCCTGAGAGCGACACACTCGCGCGCGCGAAGTCGGGCATGTCCACGTACGTGTACGCGCTTCCGGCCCGTCGAAGCGTCGAGTCGTCGACTGCGGCGCGGATCTCGTAGCGGCCGGGTGGGACGATGACGCGGGCGGCGACCTCGTAGGATGGCGGTCCGTTGCCCGCCGTCCGCGGCGCGACGCTGAGTTGACGGCGGTCGAGCGCAACCGCCCGGCCTGTGTGGTCGAATGCGCCAACGAGCAGCGACAGCTGCGTCGTCGAGGACGTCGGCCTGGCGTCGTCCGCGTCGTATTGCACGTTCACGACAACGGCGACGACGCCCCCGCGTACGCCCGCAACGGCGACGGGTGCGGCGTTGACAGCGAGTCGAACATTGGTGCGCGGCCAGAGGCCCGCGACCGCGCCGCTCAACGCGACCGGCACGTCGTCTCCGAGTTCGGGGAGCCGCGGCGCCGGCCGGCCCGGCGCGTAGTAGCCCCGGCGAGCCTGGAGCAGGATGTCGCGGCGGTTGACGCGCACCGAAATCCGCCGAAACTTTCCGTCGGTACCCGTGTAGGCCGGTTCGAAACCGAGCACGTAGTACGACGCGCTCTCGCGGAAGATCTCGGGCAGCACTTCCGACGCCTGGTTCCGATGGACGAAGCGGCCACCGGTCGGATCGGTGAACGCGAGCAGGTTCCCCACGCGCCTCGCTTCCGCGCCAGCAATGGCCGCGCGCATGGATTGCGAAGCGGCACCGCTCGAGAGCGTCCGGATGCCGCCAGGGTCGATCACGTGAATCGTGAGGTTGCCGGCCTCGGCGGCTCGGAGCGCGCGCTGTCGCGCGGGCTCGTTTGCGGCTGCGCACGCCGTGCCGCCGCGCCCCGGGATTCGGCTGCCGATGAAGAGCAGCAGCTTCCGGCGCCAGTTGATGTCCTGGACGGCTTCGGCGACCTGCGCGATCGTGTCCATCGAGCAGCGCCCGCAGTCGCATTCGCCGCCGCGCGTGTCGCCCGCGGGCATATTGACGACGGGCTCGCGTATGACCTCCAGGAGCCGTGACCGATCGGCCGTGAAGTTCTGCGGCACGCCGTGGAGCGACCACGCGACCGCCGCCATGTCGCCTTCACGCAATTGGCTGACCGCCGACTCGGCGATGCGTCGCGCTTCCGGGTACTCGTCGGGCGCGATGGTCCGATCCATCAGGATCACGATCAGCCGGCCCTCGCGCGCGAAGCTGTTCGTGTGCGTGTCAGCGGCGATCTGTTCCATCCAGGGCGCCGCCGGCATGATGCGGGGTGGCAAGTCGACCGCCGTGAACGCGACCACCGGCCGAGGGCTACCTTCTTCGAGCACAGTGAAGTCGCTGGCCGTGAGGCCGCGCACGGGAAGCCGGTTCTTGTCGAGTACCGAGACCTCGACATCGACGAGGTCCACACCCGCGCGGAACGTCACCTGCGGAATCTGACCCGCCGAGAGCACGAGGCTGCTTGCGGCGACCGCGAGTCCGGTTCCGAGCCGGAGCGCGAGTCGAGACCAGACCGCAGGAATCGTCATGGGATCAACAGGAGCTTACGTGGGGTCACCACAGCGTTCAAGGGCCGTGTATGGGGTCAACTCCTCGAGTCGTCGATGGATCATCCATTTCAAATTTCAGATCCTCCGATGCAAGATACAGCGTGCTTCCAACACGCGACCTGTCCACGCCGACTGGTCCGCTGCCCCTGACGGTCATCGGATTCGGTGGCGCGCCGCTCGGCAACATGTACACGGCAATTAGCGACACGGACGCGGGCATGACGTTGGACGCCGCGTGGGACGAGGGACTGCGTGTGTTCGACACCGCGCCGCAGTACGGCGTCGGATTGTCCGAAGAACGGTTCGGACGCGCCCTTGCGACGCGATTGAGGCGCGACTACGTGCTGTCGACCAAGGTCGGCCGGCTGCTGCGCGATTGCCGCCCCGGCGAGTCACCCCCGAGCCACTTTCTGAACACGCCCAGGCGAACGTTCGACTACGACTACTCGTACGACGGCGTGATGCGTTCGCACGAGGCGAGTCTCGGCCGGCTTGGACAGGACCGCGTCGACATTCTGTTCGTGCACGACGTGGACGTGATGAGCCATGGGTCGCGGGACGCGTCGAACGCGCGGGTGCGCGAGCTCTTCGATCGCGGCGGCTACCGTGCGCTCGAGGAACTTCGTGCCGCCGGCGCGGTTCGCGCCATCGGGGCCGGCGTCAACGAGTGGGAAGTGTGCGAGACGCTGCTCGGTCTCGGAGATTTCGACTGTTTTCTGCTCGCCGGACGCTACACACTGCTCGAGCAGGACGCGCTGTCGTCGTTCCTGCCGCTCTGCGAGCGGCGCCATGTCGGCATCATTCTCGGCGGGCCATTCAACTCCGGCATTCTCGCGACCGGACCCGTGGCGGGCGCGAAGTACAACTACGCGCCGGCGCCGCCCGACGTCCTGGATCGAGTATCGCGCATCGACGCAGTCTGCCGGGCGCAGGGTGTGCGTCTCGTCGAGGCCGCACTGCAGTTCGTGCTCGGGCATCCCGCGGTGAAGACCGTGATTCCCGGCGCCAACAGCGCCGAGCAGGTCCGCGCCAACCGCGCGCTCCTCGACACACCCATCCCCACGTCGCTCTGGTCCGACTTGAAAGGCGAAGGGCTCGTCCGACCGGACGCGCCGGTGCCGCTTGGCGCCTGATCGGCCGGAGCCGCAGCCGGCTACTTCTGCATCGCCTTCAGCACGGTGCCGGCATCTGCGTCTTCGACCGCGCAGCCCTTTCCGCTCATTCGGGGGTTGGGACGGGGCAGTTTGTCCTGATGGCGGTCGGTGTTCTGGTATCCCCGTTCCCAAATGGCGAATACTGAGTTGTGTCCTCTCGTCGTCCCGCACTGAGTGTTCGCCAGCTGACCAAGCGCTACAAGGACGTCATCGCGGTCGCCGGAATCGATCTCGACGTCGAGGCAGGCGAGTGTTTCGGCTTGCTCGGCCCGAACGGAGCGGGGAAGACCACGACGATCGAGATCTGTGAAGGCCTGATGTCGCGTGACGCCGGCGATCTCGAGGTCCTCGGCCTTCACTGGGAACACGACGCGCGCGAATTGCGGCAGCGCCTCGGTATCCAGCTGCAGGAGACGCAGCTTTCCGAGAAGCTGACCGTCATCGAGACGCTCGAGCTCTTTCGGAGCTTCTTTCGACAGGGACCCCATCCCGACGAGGTGATCGCGCTCGTGCAGCTCGAGGAGAAGCGACTGGCTCGCGTAGGGGCATTGTCGGGCGGGCAGAAGCAGCGTCTTGCGCTCGCGTGCGCGCTCGTCGGCGACCCGCAGTTGCTGTTTCTGGACGAGCCCACCACCGGCCTCGATCCGCAAGCCCGCCGGCAGCTCTGGGACCTGATCGAAAAGTTCAAGCAGGACGGACGGACGATCCTGTTGACGACCCACTACATGGACGAGGCGGAACGGCTGTGCGAGCGCGTGGCCATCATGGACCATGGCAAGGTCATCGCACGCGGCACGCCGCGCGAGCTGATTGCATCCATCGGCGCCGAGCACGTCGTCGAGGTCTCCACCGCGGCCGAGCCGGACGTTTCGGCGATCGGCCGCGTCCCCGGCGTCCTGGCGGCACGCGCGTCCAACGGCAGCGTCGTCATCCAGGTCGCTGAGCTTCATCGCGCGATACCGGCGCTTCTCGACGAGCTCGGACGGCAGGGCAAGCCGCCGACGGAGCTCCGGACTCACTCGGCCACGCTCGAGGACGTGTTCGTGGCGCTGACGGGGAGGCACTTGCGCGATGAGTAGTCCGTCGCTGGGCGCGCGGCCGCTCGTTCAGCTCACGCTGCTGCGGTTTCGGGAATTCGTCCGCGAGCCGGAGGCGCTCTTCTGGACGCTCGTGTTTCCGGTCATCATCACGACGGGACTCGGCGTGGCCTTCCGCAATCAGGCGCCCGACGTCGTGCGAATCGCGGCGGTCACGCCCGCGGTCGCCGATGCGCTCTCGCGCGATCCATTGCTCCTCGTGGACCGGCTCGACATGGACGCCGCTCGCCGGGCGCTCAGCACTGGGCGCGTGGTGCTCGTGGCCGAGCCGGGCGCCAACGGCGGCGTCGTCTATCGGTACGACGACACGAACCCCGAGGGCCGCACCGCGCGGATGATCGCTGACCGCGCGCTCCAGTTGGCGTCTGGTCGCGTCGATCCGGTGCCGGTCCAGGACGACGTGGCCAGGGAGGTCGGCTCGCGATACATCGACTTCCTCGTGCCTGGCCTCGTCGGCATGGGCATCATGAGCAACGCCGTGTGGGGCCTCGGGTTCTCGATCGTGGATGCACGCCGGCGCAAGCTGATGAAGCGCATCATCGCGACGCCGATGCGCCGGATGGACTACCTGCTGTCCTTCCAGATCTGGCGCATGTTCCTTCTGGTGTTCGAGGTCGGGGTGCCGGTCGGGTTTGGCGTGCTCGCGTTCGGCGTGCCGGTGCGCGGATCGATTCTCGAGATTGCCGTGATTTCGGTGGTCGGTTCGCTCGCGTTCAGCGCGCTCGGGCTGCTCATCGCGTCGCGGGCGAAGACGATTGAGGCGGTCTCGGGCACTCATGAACGTCGTGCTCGTGCCGATGTGGATTCTCTCGGGCGTCTTTTTCTCGTCCGAACGCTTTCCGGACGCCGTTCAGCCCTTCATCAAGGCGCTGCCGCTCACGGCGCTCGTGGACGCCCTGCGCGCCAACATGCTGCAAGGCGCGAGTCTCGTCGACGTCGCGCCATCGCTCGCGGCGCTCAGCGCCTGCCTGGTCGTGTGCTTCGCCCTCGCGATGAAGCTGTTCAGATGGCGGTAAGCGCCTGGCTGAAGTGCGAAGTGAGAAGGCAGAAGTTAGAATAGATGGTTCAATGGCGCTCGACCTGACCAACATTGCGGCCACGGCGGCCAGTTACGCTTCGCGGCATCCGCGCGAAATCGTCGAGCTTGCGCTCACCGAGTTCGGCTCTGATGTCGCGATCTCGTTCAGCGGCGCTGAAGACGTCGTGCTCGTGGATCTGGCGTCGAAAGTCGGCGGGCGGTTCACGGTGTTCTCCCTCGACACCGGCCGGCTGCACCCCGAGACCTATCAGTTCCTGGACAAGGTCCGGGACCACTACGGCATTCCCATTCACGCGTATTTTCCGCAGCCGGACACCGTCCAGGCGCTCGTCCGCGAGAAGGGGCTGTTCTCGTTCTACAGGGACGGCCACAAGGAGTGCTGCAACATTCGCAAGGTCGAGCCGCTGACGCGTGCGCTGAAGCCGCAGCGCGCCTGGATCACCGGACAGCGGAAGGATCAGAGCCCGGGCACGCGCACCGACGTGCCCGTCATCCAGCTCGATCGCACGTTCGGCACCGCCGATCGACCGCTGGTCAAGTTCAATCCATTGAGTTTCTGGACGTCGAAGCAGGTGTGGACGTACATCCGCGAGCACGACGTGCCGTACAACGCGCTCCACGATCGCGGCTTCGTCTCGATTGGTTGCGAGCCCTGCACGCGCCCGGTCAATCCCGGTCAGCACGAACGTGAGGGCCGGTGGTGGTGGGAGGAAGAGACCAAGAAAGAGTGCGGCCTGCACATCGGGAATGTGAAGGCCTGACCTCGGACCGTCGTCTCTCCAGCCGCCGAAACCTCTGTCCGTCGAGATCCCGCCGATATCGTCCACGTCGATTGTCTGGACTTCTTCCTTGGCGGTGACGGTCGCGCCGAGGCGTTCGCGGACGAGCTGCAGCACGCTCGTGTAGACCGTCGTTTCGCCCGAGTCGTCGCGGATCACGAAGAACGGCGCGCGATCCACGCCGTGGCGCCGGCCGAGCTCCATCCCCGGACTGTCAGGATCGTCCTCGACCGCCCAGACGATCTCGTCCACCCGATCCCACAGGCCACGGGACTTGAGGAAGTCGCTCGCTTCCTCGCACTTCCGGCAATCGGATCCACCGGACAGCGCCTTCTTCACCATCGTGATGTGCACGCTTCAATGATACGGAAAAACGGGGTCAGGTCTTGAATTGACGTACGGCGTCCAGCGTGTCAGCACAGGAGCGACACCGTACGTCAATTCAAGACCTGACCCCGTTTGTGCTACGGTCTCGCCCACACATATATGGCGGGATTGTCGTTTCTCGATCGCGCGCACACTGTTGCGCCGGCAGGCTACAGCCGTTGGCTCGTGCCGCCTTCGGCGTTGGCCATTCATCTCTGCATCGGTCAGGCCTACGCGCTCTCGGTGTTCAACCTGCCGATGAACCGGCTGATCGGCATCACGCAGCCGGCGCCGGGTGACTGGCCGCTTACGACGACCGTCTGGATTTTCAACATTGCGTTCGTGTTCCTCGGGCTGTCTGCAGCCGTGTTCGGCAAATGGCTCGAGCGCGTCGGGCCGCGCAAGGCGATGTTCGTGTCGGCGTGCTGCTTCTCCGCGGGGTTTTTCATTTCGGCGGTCGGTATTTCGCTTCACCTGATCTGGCTCGTCTACCTGGGATACGGCGTCCTCGGGGGCATCGGCCTTGGCCTCGGCTACATCTCGCCTGTGTCCACGCTGATCAAGTGGTTTCCGGATCGGCCAGGCATGGCGACCGGCATGGCGATCATGGGTTTTGGCGGCGGCGCGATGATCGGTTCGCCGCTCGCCGAGAACCTGATGCGCTTCTACGCCTCGCCGGCGTCCGTGGGCGTGACGGAAACGTTCGTCACGATGGGGCTCATCTATTTCTGCATCATGATGTTCGGCGTCTTCAACGTGCGCGTGCCGCCGGACGGCTGGAAACCGAAGGGCTACGTGCCGCCAGTGCAGCAGAAGCGATTGGTGACGACCGCGCACGTCACGGCCGACGAGGCGATCAAGACGCCGCAGTTCTGGATGCTCTGGGGCGTGCTCTGCATGAACGTCACGGCGGGCATCGGTATCCTCGCGCAGGCATCGCCGCTCGTGCAGGAGTCCTTCCCCGGATCAGTGACGCCGGCGGCCGCCGCTGGGTTCGTCGGCCTCTTGAGCGTGTTCAATCTCGTCGGACGCTTCTTCTGGTCGTCGCTCTCCGACGTCATCGGGCGCAAGCGCACTTACATGATCTATCTCGGCCTCGGCATGGTGCTGTACGCGCTCGTGCCGTCGTTCGCTCGGGCTGGAAATCTCGTGCTCTTCGTCGCGACATTCTGCGTGATCCTCAGCATGTACGGCGGCGGGTTCGCGACAATTCCGGCGTATCTCCGCGATCTCTTCGGCACGCTGCAGGTGGGCGCCATCCATGGCCGTCTGCTGACCGCGTGGTCCGTCGCGGCGATCGCCGGTCCGAACATCGTGACCTACATCCGCGAGTACCAGCTCGGGCAGGGCGTGGCCAAGGCGGACGCCTACTCGATGGCGATCTACATCATGGTGGGCGTGCTGGCCGTCGGCTTCGTCTGCAATCTCCTCACGCGGCCTGTGGACGAACGACATCACTACAAGGGTGACCTTGCCAAGGCCGCGGCCTCGCCACCGACGGCGCAGATGTCCACGGCCCTGCGGGATTCCTTCGACCACCCAACCACCTCATCCGCTCGGGTCGCAATCGCGTGGGTGTTCGTCGGCATCCCGCTCACATGGGGCGTGTATCAGACCCTCCTGAAGTCGTTGGCGTTGTTTGCGTGAAGTGACGATGAAGAAACGTCGCCGAGTAAACCGTCGAGCGGTCTCCGAGCGTATATCTCCAGGTGGACATCCCGTCCACGGGAGACCTTGATGCCACGACAATTCACGTTTGGAAAGTTCGCAAGGACGGCCGTCGCGACGATGGTTGCTCTGACACTTCTCGCCTCGGATCGCGTTGCGGCGCAAGGACAGGCGCCCGCCGGCGCACCGGCCGCTGGCGCGCGCGGCGGCCCGCCGCCGCCCGATCCCAAGAAGCCGCATCGGCTCGACGTCGCGCCCGGCACGCGTGCGCGATACAAAGTGCAGGAACAGCTGGCGGGGATCGACTTTCCAAGTCAGGCCGTCGGAACGACCGAAACCGTCACGGGCATGCTCATCGTCAACCCCGACGGATCATTTGGCGCGGGGTCCAAGCTCACCGTGGATCTCAAGACGCTGACGAGCGATCAATCGATGCGCGACGGTTTCATTCAAGGCCGAACGCTCGAGACAGAGAAGTTCCCGAGCCTGGACCTGGTCCCGAAACGCGCAATCGGCCTGCCGTCTCCGCTACCGAGCGGTCAGCAGTCCGGCTTCCGCCTGGTGACGGACATGACCATGCATGGGGTGACCAAGGAAGTGACGTGGACCGTGGTGTCGACCTTCGCGAATGACGCGATTGCCGGCCGGGCCACGACGACGGTCGACTTCGCGACGTTCAATTTGACGAAGCCGTCGCTGGCGCGTCTGCTGAGCGTGGACGACAAGATCGAGCTCGAAGTCGAGTTCCGCTTCAAGCGCTCCGTCGTCCAGTAGAAAAAACTGCTCGGGTGAGTTTTACGTTTTTTGTAAAACTCACCCGAGCAGTTTTCCGGGGTGTATCATCCGTTCCGTCGGAGACACACCATGAAGCTGTCGGGCTGGGTCGGGAAGCGTTCTGTCCTCGGAATTGCAGCGGGATTGAGTATCGTTCTGGCCATGGGAACCGAGCCCGGCGACGCCCAGGCCCCGCAACAGCCTGCCGCCCCCCGCGAGGCGCCCGCGCGGCCCTTGCCCGTGCCGACGGACGTGAGTCCCGAGACCGCGAAAGCCATCGCCGGCGCGCCGGGCGGCAACTGGAACGTCATCCCGAAGACCCCCGAGGAGTGGACCGCAGCCGCGGGCCGTGGCGGTGGCGCGCCGGGCGGCATTGGGCCCGGCAACCAGGCCCTTCTGGACCGTTTCGGCATGAAGTCCGAGCCGATGATGGTCAACGGCGTGAACACCTACATGCTCACGCCCAAAGAGATCGCGCCCGAGAACAAGAACCGGCTTCTCGTCCATGTGCACGGCGGCTGCTACGTCATGGGTGGCGGCGGCACCGCCGAAGGCATCTACATGGCTGGTTTCGGCAAGATCCGCGTGCTGTCCGTGGACTACCGCCGGCCGCCCGCGGCCTTCTATCCCGCCGCGCTCGATGACGTCGTCAACGCCTGGAAGGGTGCCGCGCAAACGACCAACCCGAAGAATATGGGCATGATCGGCCTCTCGGCCGGCGGTGGGCTGGTGCTCTCGGCCGTTCACCGGTTGAAGGCCGACAAGGCGCCGCTTCCGGCTGCGATCGCCCCAGGCACGCCGATGGCCGATCTGACCGGCGTCGGTGATTCGCTCTACACGAATCACATGGTGGACAACGTGCTCGTCGGCATCGGCCGCTGCGACGCGATGGCCGAGTACTACGCGAACGGCCACGATCTGAAGGATCCGATGCTCTCGCCCATCTATGGCGACATGCACGGGTTCCCGCCGACGGTTCTCGTGACGGGCACGCGCGACCTGCTTCTCAGCAGCACCGTGCGCGTCCATCGCAAGCTGCGGCAGGCGGGCGTGGTCGCCGAGCTTCACGTGTTCGAGGGACAGGCCCACGCGCAATACAACCGCGACACGCCCGAGGGCAAGGAAGCCTACGAGGAGATCGCGCGCTTTTTCGATCGATATCTGGGCAAGTAGAGATAAGAAACCGGGTTTCTTAGACTAAGAAACCCGGTTTCCTTGGAGGGAAGCCGTGAGGCACTCGCGTCGCGTCGTACAGATCGGGCTGGCCGTCGTCATGGGCGGCACCATGTGGCTGGGCGTCTCATCGGAGCCGCGGGCGCAATCCACGGCGACGGCGTCGTCCAAGCCGCCGTTCACCAACTGGCGCGACCACGGTGGGGGACCCGACGCCTCGCAGTACTCGCCGCTCGCCGAGATCACACGCGCGAATGTGTCGCAGCTGAAGATCGCGTGGCAATTCCCGACGGGCGACAATGGCGGCTATCTCTTCAACCCTGTCGTCATCGACGGCGTGATGTACGTGCTCGCGCGCGGTAGTGCGATTGTTGCGATCGACGCGGCGACCGGCAAGGAGCTCTGGGCGTACGACGCGCCGAAGGGCCGGCTGACCCAGCGCGGCATCAACTACTGGGAGAGCAAGGACCGCGCGGAGCGCCGGCTGCTGTTCTCGAACAGCCAGTACCTGCAGGCGCTCGACGCGCGGACCGGCCAGCTCATCACGTCGTTCGGGCAGAACGGGCGGGTCGATTTGCGCCAGGGGCTCGATCGCGATCCGGCGGGCATCAACGCGCAGTCAGGCACGCCGGGCAAGGTGTTCGAGGACGTGATCATCCTGGGATCGGCGACGAATCAGGAGTACAACTCCGCGCCCGGCGACGTGCGCGCGTTCAACGTCCGCACGGGCGAGCTGGTGTGGACGTTCCACACGGTGCCGCGGCCCGGCGAGTTCGGCTACGAGACGTGGCCCCCCGACGCGTGGAAGACGGTTGGCGGCGCCAACGCGTGGGGCGAGCTGTCCGTGGACGAAGCGCGCGGCATCGTCTACGTGCCGACGGGCAGTCCGAAGTACAACTTCTACGGCGCGAACCGCAAGGGCAACAACCTCTTCGGCGATTGTCTGCTCGCGCTCGACGCGCGCACCGGCAAGCGCCTCTGGCACTTTCAGATGGTGCACCACGATGTCTGGGATTTCGACAACGCCACGGCGCCGAAGCTCCTGACCGTCCGTCACAACGGGCAGAACGTGGACATCGTCGCGCAGGCAGGGAAGACGGGATTCTTGTACGTGTTCAATCGCGTCACGGGTGAGCCGCTGTGGCCGATCGAAGAGCGGCCGGTCGGCAAGTCCGAGATGCCGAACGAGGAGCTGTCGCCGACGCAGCCGTTCCCCACGAACCCGCCGCCATTCGGACGGCAGTCGTTCACCGAAAAGGATCTGAGCCCGTACATCGACGATCCGGCCGAACGTGAGAAGTTTCTGACGGACATTCGCGCGGCGCGCAACGAAGGCCTCTTCACGCCGGTCGGCACCGATCGGTACTCGATGCAGATTCCCGGCAACAACGGCGGATCGAATTTTGGCGGCGCCGCGGTGGATCCGGTGCGTGGCATGGTGTTCGTCGTCAACAAGGACTGGCCTGCGCTCCTGAAGCTCAATCCCGCGCCGCCGGCGAACCCGCCCGAGCCGGCCGATCCGAGCGGCGTTCGCTACCGCAGCGCGTTCGGGTTCATGATCACGAGCAGCGGGCTTCCTGCGATTGCGCCGCCGTGGAGCACGCTCACGGCGTACGACTTGAACCTCGGCACGATCAAGTGGCAGATTCCGCTCGGCGACGTCGAAGAACTGGCGGCGAAGGGCATCAAGAACACGGGCAGCCACTTTCCGAAGGTCGGACCGGTCGTCACCGCCGGTGGTCTGGTCTTTACGGGTACGCGCGATCGCCAGATCCGTGCGTACGACGTGGAGACGGGGAAGGTGCTCTGGCAGATGGAAATGCCGACGGGCATCGAGGGCATTCCCGCGGTGTATCAAGTGAACGGCAAGCAGTACATCGTCTACTGCGTTGCCGCGACACCTGGGCATCGCACGCATGCGCCGTTCTACCCACCTGCGACTCCGCCGGGCGCGGTTCCTGGGGGCCGCGCCGCGGGTGGCGCGGGGCGCGTCGCGAGCGCGCCGATTCCGGGCGCCTACGTGGCGTTCGCGCTACCTTAGGAGTTCGAAGAGGTCGACGGGGTCGGTGAGGCCGAAGGGCATCGACTCTTCGAACCCTTCGACCCCCTCGACCCCTTCGAACTCCTCTGCCGCCTCGAACTCACGATAAGCTTCCTGGGAACTTGTAATGTCCACGTTTGATTTGGCCGCGCGCGAACGCGTGCTCGCGGTGATTGCTGAGCTGAAGAACGAAGCCGGCCCGTTGCTGCCGGTTCTGCACGGGATTCAGAACGCGCTCGGTTACGTGCCGCCCGACGCGGTGCCGCTCGTCGCCGACGCGCTCAACCTCTCGCGCGCCGACGTGCACGGCGTCATCAGCTTCTATCACTACTTCCGGGACACGCCGCCCGGCCGGCACGTCATTCACGTCTGCCGCGCAGAGTCCTGCCAGTCGATGAACGGCAAAGCGCTCGAGGCGCACGTGAAATCGCGCCTCGGTATCGCCTTCCACCAGACCACTGAGAGCGGATCGTTCACGGTCGAGCCCGTCTACTGCCTCGGCAATTGCGCGTGTTCGCCGGCCGTCATGGTGGACGGCGAGCTGTACGGCCGGGTGACGCCGGCCAGATTCGACGAGATCGTCGAAGACTGGGAGCGTCGCTGATGGCGGGTGACGGTCTACGTCCCCCGCGATGCCAGCGCCCTCTCCCTGGGCGCTGAAGCCGTGGCGCGCGCCATCCGGGCGGAAGCCGACGAGCGCGGTCTCGACGTGCGCATTGTCCGCAACGGTTCTCGCGGAATGTTCTGGCTCGAACCGCTCGTCGAAGTCGAGCGGTCCGGCGTGCGGCTCGCATACGGACCCGTGTCGACTGCCGACGTGCCGGCACTCTTCGCCGCCGGTTTTCTCGATGGCGGCAGTCACCAACTCGCTCTCGGTCCGACCGAAGAGATTCCGTTCTTCAAGAATCAAGAGCGTCTGACGTTCGCACGCGTGGGCGTCATCGACCCAGTCGACCTCGACGCGTACATCGCGCACGGCGGGTACGCGGGCTTGGCGAAGGCCTTGACGATGGCGCCCGCCGACATCGTGACGGCCGTCACCGAGTCGGGACTTCGCGGCCGCGGCGGAGCCGCCTTCCCGACCGGCATCAAGTGGAAGACGGTGCTCGACGCGCCGGCGGTTCAGAAATACGTCACGTGCAATGCCGACGAAGGCGACTCGGGCACCTTCGCGGATCGCATGCTCATGGAGGGCGATCCGTTCGTGCTCATCGAGGGCATGACGATCGCGGCGCTCGCCGTTGGCGCGACAGAAGGGTTCATCTACCTGCGTGTCGAGTATCCGCACGCGCATGCGGCGCTCAAGGAGGCCATCGCAGCGGCCACTACGCGCGGCTACCTTGGGCCCAACGTCTGCGGCAGCGGCAAGGCGTTCGAGCTCCACATCAGGCTGGGTGCCGGCGCGTACATTTGCGGCGAAGAGACCTCGATGCTGGAGAGTCTCGAAGGGAAGCGCGGCGAAATTCGTCCGCGGCCGCCGCTGCCCGCTATCAAGGGACTGTTCGGTCAGCCGACGATCGTGAACAACGTGATCTCGCTGGCGTCCGTGCCGGTCATCCTGGCGCGTGGCGCGGCGTTCTATCGCGACTTCGGCGTCGGCCGTTCGCGCGGCACGCTCCCGATTCAGCTCGCCGGGAACGTCAAGCATGGCGGCCTGATCGAGCGGGCCTTCGGGCTGACGCTCCGCGAGCTGCTCTACGACTACGGTGGCGGGTCGTTCTCGGGCCGTCCGATCCGGGCCGTGCAGGCCGGCGGACCGCTCGGCGCCTACATGCCTCCGTCGCAGTTCGACACGCCCATCGACTACGAGGCCTTTGCGGCGGTGGACGCGTTGGTCGGCCACGGCGGTTTCGTGGTCTTCGACGACACCGTGGACATGGCAGCCATGGCGCGCTTTGCCATGGAGTTTTGCGCCGTGGAATCGTGCGGGAAATGCACGCCCTGCCGGATCGGCTCCACCCGTGGCGTCGAGGTCATCGACAGGATTCTGGCCGGAACCCACCGGGACGCCAACCTCGATCTCCTTACGGAGCTGTGCGATACCATGGTGGACGGCTCCCTGTGCGGGCTCGGCGGCATGGCGCCGTTCCCGGTCCGGAGCGCCCTGAAGCACTTTCCAGAGGACTTCGTGAAGACGGTTCGCTGAAGGGTAGGACATGCATTCGATCGACCACGTTGACGCCGGCACACCCCCCAGCCCAGCCGACAAGCTGATCACGCTGGAGATCGATGGCGTTGCCGTCACCGTGCCCGAGGGCACCTCGCTCATCCGCGCCGCCTCCTCGGTCGGCAACCAGATTCCCAAGCTCTGCGCGACCGACACGCTGAAGGCCTTCGGCTCGTGCCGTCTGTGCCTCGTCGAGATTGACGGCCGTCGCGGCTTCCCGGCCTCCTGTACGACGACGGTTGCGGAGGGCATGAAGGTTCGCACCGAGAGCCCGCGGCTCGAGACGCTCCGTAAGAACGTGATGGAGCTGTACCTCTCGGATCACCCCGACGATTGCGCGGGCCGGACGGGCCGCGGCAGGTGTGAGCTGCATGACATGGCCGAGGATCTCGGCGTCACCACGAGCCGGTACGGATCGAACGGCACGCCGCGAGCCCACCATCAGCATCTGGCCAAGGACACGAGCAATCCGTACTTCTCGTTCGATCAGTCGTCCTGCATCGTCTGCTCGCGATGCGTCCGCGCGTGCGACGAAGTGCAGGGCACGTTCGCGCTGACGATCCACGGGCGCGGATTCGGATCGAAGGTCGCCGCGAGCCAGAACCAGTCGTTCATGTCGTCCGAATGCGTCTCGTGCGGCGCCTGTGTCGAGGCCTGCCCGACCGAAGCGCTGACTGAGGTGTCTCTCGCCAATGCCGGCGTCGCCGACCGCGCGGTCACGACGACTTGTGCCTACTGCGGCGTAGGGTGCTCGTTCAAGGCCGAGTTGAAGGGCGACACGCTCCTTCGCATGGCGCCGAACCGCGATGGGCACGCGAATCACGGGCACGCCTGCGTGAAGGGCCGCTTCGCCTACGGGTACGCCACGCACACCGACCGCATCACGACGCCGCTCATTAGAAAATCGATCGACGAGCCCTGGCAGGAAGTCTCGTGGGATGAGGCGATCAACTACGCCGCGTCCGAGTTCCGCCGCATTCAGGGCAAGTACGGCAGGGATTCCATCGGCGGCATCCCGTCATCGCGCTGCACGAACGAGGAAGCGTACCTCGTGCAGAAGCTCGTCCGTGCCGCCTTTGGCAATAACAACGTGGACACCTGCGCGCGCGTCTGCCATTCGCCAACCGGCTATGGGTTGAAGCAGACGCTCGGCGAGTCCGCCGGCACGCAGCGCTTCGATTCGGTCATGAAGTCCGACGTGATCATCGTCGTCGGCGCGAACCCGACCGACGGCCATCCGGTCTTCGCCTCGCAGATGAAGCGCCGTCTCCGTCAAGGCGCGAAGCTCATCGTCGCGGATCCTCGCGAAATCGCGCTCGTGAAGACGCCGCACATCGGGGCCGATTTCCACCTCCAACTCCGTCCCGGCACGAACGTCGCGTTGTTCAACGCGCTCGCGCACGTTGTGGTCACGGAAGGCCTGTCCAAGGACGACTACGTTGCCGACCGGTGCGAGGCGGACTCGTACCGCAAGTGGAAGACGTTCGTCGCCGAAGAGCGAAACTCACCCGAGGCCAGTGAGTCGGTCACCGGCGTACCAGCGCACCTGGTTCGCGGCGCCGCGCGGCTCTACGCCACCGGCGGAAACGGTGCCATCTACTACGGTCTCGGCGTGACCGAGCACAGCCAGGGCACGACGATGGTCATGGCGATTGCCAATCTGGCCATGGCCACCGGGAACCTCGGCCGCGAAGGCGTCGGCGTCAATCCGCTGCGGGGCCAGAACAACGTGCAGGGCTCGTGCGACATGGGCTCGTTCCCGCACGAGTTCAGCGGCTACCGGCACGTGTCGGACCCGGCGACGCGCGCGCTCTTCGAGCAGGACTGGGGCGTGACGCTGCAGCCCGAGCCGGGCCTCCGGATCCCGAACATGTTCGAGGCGGCGCTCGATGGCAGCTTCAAGGGCATTTACGTCCAGGGTGAGGACCCCGCGCAGTCCGATCCGGACACACAGCACGTGACGGAGGCGCTCGCCTCCATGGAGTGTGTCGTCGTTCAGGACCTGTTCCTGACCGAGACGGCCAAGTACGCGCACATCTTCTTCCCGGGCACGTCGTTCCTCGAGACGGACGGCACGTTCACCAACGCGGAACGCCGCATCTCGCGCGTGCGCAAGATCATGGAGCCGCGTGCCGGTCTCTCGGACTGGGAAGTCACCGATGCGCCTGGCGAACGCCATGGGCTACCCGATGCACTACGACCACCCGTCCGAGATCATGGACGAGATCGCGCGCCTGACGCCGACGTTCCACGGCGTCTCGTTCGAGAAGATCGATCGGCTCGGCAGCATCCAGTGGCCGTGCAACGATGCGGCGCCCGAGGGCACGCCGACGATGCACGTCGGCACGTTCGTCCGCGGCAAGGGCAAATTCTTCCTCACGGAGTACGTGCCGACGACAGAGCGCGCGACGCGTCGGTTCCCGCTGCTGCTGACGACGGGCCGCATTCTGAGCCAGTACAACGTCGGCCATCAGACCCGACGGACGAAGAACTCGGCATGGGCCGGCGAGGACGTCGTCGAGATTCATCCGCACGACGCGGAAGTTCGTGGCATCAAGGAAGGCGACTGGGTGGGGCTCGCGAGCCGCTCGGGCGACGTCGTGCTGCGCGCGACCGTGACGCCGCGCGTGCGTCCCGGCGTTGTCTACACGACGTTCCACTTCCCCGAGTCTGGCGCCAACGTCATCGTGACGAAGGAGAACTCGGACTGGGCGACGAACTGTCCGGAATACAAGGTCACGGCCGTCGAGGTGGTGCAGGTCAACGAGCCGTCCGAATGGCAGCGCCGGCACCGCGAGTTCACCGCACGACAGCTCGAGCTCCTCAAGAAGAAGGATCGAGAGCCGTCACTCGTCTGATGCGCATCGAACATCTCGTGTCGATGGTCAACGACATCGGCAATTTTTTCAACGCAGAGTCCGACAAGGCTGAGGCTGCCAAGAGCATCGCCAACCACGTGCGGCGCTTCTGGGATCCCCGCATGCGCCGCGAGATCATCGCCCACTACAAACAGGGCGGCGCGGGCCTGGACGACCTTCCGCGATCAGGAATCGGGCTTCTCGCGGAAGAGTAGGGTTCGAAGGGGTCGAGGAGTTCGAAGGGGTCGAAGGGTTCGAGGGGGCCTCGAGCCGCACGCGTAACCCGCAACGCAAGCCTCCACGACCCAGGCCTCAAACCCAACCCAGTGTTATAACTTCCGGGGATTTGCTCGCCCGGAGGTCTTCAATGAATCGGCTCTTCATCGTTCCGCTGGCGGTTGTCGGTGCGTTCGTCGCCGGTTGTGCCGCGTCGCCCAGTGCGCAGGCGCCGGCCTACGACCTCGTGATCCGAAACGGCCGTGTCGTCGACGGGACGGGCAATCCGTGGGTTCTGGCCGACGTGGCCGTCAAGGATGGCAAGATCGCGGCCGTTGGCCGTGTGACCGGATCCGCCTCACGAACGATCGATGCCGCGGGCCTCGTCGTCGCGCCCGGCTTCATCGATCTCCACACCCACTCCGACCAGCCGCTCCTCAACGACGGCAATGCCGAGAGCAAAGTACGTCAGGGCGTGACGCTCGACGTGCTCGGCGAACGCCCGTCGGTGGCGCCGCGCGACGGGCTGGCGGAGGCGAAGGGGAGTTGGACAGACTTCACCGGCTACTGGAAGGCCCTTGGTGAGAAGGGCGTATCGATCAACGTGATCTCGGAGGTGTCGTACTACCAGATCCGCGAGGTCGTCAAAGGCTACAACCTCGCGCCCGCAACGCCGGCTGAGCTCGAGCGCATGAAGCAGCTCGCCGCGCGATCGATGCGTGAAGGCGCCTGGGGGCTGGTCGGACGCTTCGAGAGCGGCGGCCCTGAGAATCCAGACGAGGTCGTCGAGATCGCGAAGGTCGTTGCGTCCATGGGCGGCATCTACGTCAGTCACATCGGCAGCGAAGGCGCCGAGCAGGACAAGGAACTGGACTTCGCGATTCGCGTCGCGGAAGAAGCGAAGCTTCCGGTGCACATCTTCCATCTGAAGATTCGCGGGAAGAGCCGGATGGGCACGGTGGGGAAATATGTCGCGAAGATCGAAGCCGCACGCGCGCGCGGTCTCGACGTCACCGCGAATCAATATCCCTACACCGCGATGCAGCACCAGTGGAGCGCGTTCTTTCCCGTCTGGGCGCGCGAACACGGGCCGGCCAAGTTCGCCGAGATCCTGAAGGACCCGAAGGGCCGCGAGGAGATCAAGAAGGATCCGGACTTTGCCGGCTGGGTTGAGGAGCATGGCGGCTGGGACGGGATCGTGCTCGGTCTCGCGCGCCAGCCGCAGAACAAGAAATACGAAGGGCATGCGCATCGCAGAAATCGCGAAGGCCCGCGGTGACAAGGATCCGGCCGACGCCTGCCTCGCGCTGATGGCCGAGGAGAACGGTCAGATCTCCGGCATGTTCCACACCATGTCGGAAGGCGATGTCCGGCTGGTGATGAGACTGCCCTGGGTCGCGATCGCGAGCGACGGCTCCGCCATCAATCTGAACGCCGACGGCCTGCCGCATCCGCGCAGCTTCTCGACGAACGTCCGCGTGCTCGGCCACTACGTGCGCGACGAGAAGGTTCTCACGCTCGAGGATGCCATCCGCAAGATGACGAGCCTGCCGGCCCAGGTTCTCGGCTTGAGGGACCGCGGACAGATCCGCGAAGGGTTTGCCGCCGACCTCGTCGCGTTCGATCCGGCGACCGTCGGTGAAACGAACTCATTCGAGAAGCCGAAGTCGTATGCGAAGGGCGTCCTCTACACGATTGTCAACGGCGTCGTCGTCATCGACGGTGGCAAGCACACGAATGCGCGGCCCGGGAAGGCGATCATGGGGCGGGGATTTGAAAAGCACTGACTGGCCCGGGCTTACGGCTTAGGGCTTAGGGCCTCAGGACTGACACCGATGAGACGAGCGGCTGTACTTCTGTTTCTCTTGACGGCGAGCTGCGGACCTTCGCAGCCGCCGTACGACATCGTGATCGCTGGCGGGTCCGTCATTGACGGCACAGGGTCGCCGGCGGTGATGACCGACGTCGGTATCCGTGCAGATCGCATCGCGACGATCGGGCCGCTCGGCGATGCGCGCGCAACGCGGCGGATCGATGCGACGGGACTGGTCGTCGCGCCCGGCTTCATCGACATGCACAACCACTCGGACTACACGATCCTCGTGGAGCCGAAGGCCGAGAGCGCGATTCGGCAGGGCCTGACGACACTCGTGCTCGGCGAATCGCGTTCGGCCGGTCCGTTGAAGGCCGGCCAGAACGACGACCCAAGGTCGCGCGCCGACGGCGCCACGCCGGACTGGACAACGCTCGGTGGGTATTTCCAGAAGCTCGAAACCCAGCACATGGCGACCAACATCGCCTCGTACGTGGGCGAAGAGCAGGTGTGGACGTACGTCAAGGGCTACGGCCAGTCGCCGGCGACGCCCGACGAGATCGAGCAGATGAAGAAGCTCGTCGCGCAGGCGATGGAAGAAGGCGCGATGGGCCTGTCCACCGCGCTGCTCGTGCCGCCCTCCAGCCTCGCGACGACAGACAACCTGATCGAGCTCGCCAAGGTGTCGAAGCAATACGGCGGCATCTATTCGTCGCACATCCGCGACGAGGGCGAGCGCGTGTTCGAGGCGGTCCAGGAGGCGATCAACGTCGGCAAAGGCGCGAACATTCCGGTCGACATCCTGCACATGAAGATCGCCCACAAGAAACTGTGGGGCCGCGTCAACGAGATCATCGCGATGGTGCAGAAAGCCCGCGACGAAGGCCTCAACGTCCAGGCCAACGTGTATCCGTACACCGCCGGCCAGAACAACCTCTCGTCGATCATCCCGCCGTGGGCGGTTGACGGCGGACGCGACGCCATGATCGCCCGTCTCAAGAACCCGGCGCTGCGGCCGCGGCTTGCGCCGCGAGATCCTGAACGGCCTGCCAGGCTGGTACAACCACTACCTCGCGACCGGCGATGGCTGGGGTGGCATGATCCTCGTCACGTTACAGAACGAGAAGAACAAGGCGTTTCAGGGCAAGCGCATGAGCGAGCTCATCGCGGCTCGCGGCGGCAATCCGGCCGACGTGCTGATGGACGTGCTCATCGAAGAGAACGGCAGCGTGCCGACCGTGTTCTTTCACCACTCCGAGCCGGACATGCAGCTCGTGATGAAGCAGCCGTGGACGTCGATCGGCTCCGATGGCGGCGCGCTCAGCGTCGACGGCCCCACCAGCCACACGCATCCGCACCCGCGCTTCTTCGGCACCTTCCCGCGCGTGCTCGGCCGCTACGTGCGTGAATTGCAGGTCCTCACGCTTCCCGAAGCCGTGAAGAAGATGACGAGCATGAACGCGGACAAGATCGGCATCAAGGATCGCGGGCGCCTGAAGGAAGGGCTGTGGGCGGACGTCACGGTGTTCAATCCCGCGACGGTGATTGACCGCGCAACGTTCGAGAACCCGCATCAATATCCCGTGGGCATCGACTACGTCATCGTCAACGGCACCGTCACGATCGACAAGGCGCAGCACACGGGCGCGCTGGCGGGCCGCGTCATCTACGGGCCTGGAAAGAAATGACTGGGCTTCGTGGTCAGTCGCACTTCGTGAGCGTGGACAGACCCCGGAGCGTCAGGGTCACGCCGTGGATGAGCATCATGCTGCTGGCGATCGCCGCAGTCGCGTGCCGCGACGCCGCGCCGCCCGCCCCCGCGGACAACGTGCCTGCGCCTTCGGGACGAGCCGCCGGCGCGCCAGGAACGTTCCGCAACGACATCGCGTTCCTCGAGCGGCACACCGATGTCATCGTGCTGTCGAGTGACGATGGCCGGGCGCAGATTGCCGTGACGCCTGGCTACCAGGGCCGCGTCATGACGAGCACGGCCAGCGGGCCTGACGGCGCGAGCTACGGCTATATCCATCGCCCGGTGATCGAGGAAGGCAAGCGACAGCCACACATGACGGTGGTCGGTGGTGAGGACCGGTTCTGGCTCGGGCCGGAGGGCGGACCGTACGCCCTGTACTTCGCGCCCGGCACGGCGTTCGACACCGAACACTGGCAGGTGCCGGACGCCATCGACTGGGGCGGCTGGCCCGTGGCGAAGCAGACCGCGGGCGAGGTGTCGTTCAGTCAACCGATGTCGCTCACGAACTACGCGGGCTCGAAGTTCGACATCCGCGTCGATCGCACGGTGCGGCTGCTGACCCGCGCGGATGTGACGAGGCATCTGGGTCGCGACCCTGGCGACGTCGACGTCGTCGCCTACGAATCCGACAATCTCATCACCAACACCGGCACTGGAGCCTGGAGCCCGGACTCGGGTCTTGTGTCCATCTGGATTCTCGGCATGCTGCGGCCCGGGCCGCGGACCACGGTCGTCGTGCCGTACCGCCCGGGTCCCGAGTCGACGCTGGGGCCGGTCGTCAACGACGCGTATTTTGGCGCGCAGCCACCTGACCGCATGCGCGTGGGGAAGACGGCGGTGTTCTTCCGTGGCGACGGCACGCGCCGCGGCAAGATTGGGATGGCACGGCCACGCGTCCGCAACGTCGCTGGGAGCTACGACCCGGACCGTCGTCTGCTGACGCTCGTGCAGTTCACGCTGCCCGACGCCCCGAATGGCTACGTGAACTCGATGTGGGCGCGGCAGGATCAGCCGTACCGCGGCGACGTCGTCAACAGCTACAACGACGGGCCGCTCGGGCCCGGTCAGCCGCCGCTCGGGCCCTTCTACGAAATCGAGTCGTCCTCCCCGGCTGCGGCCCTGGCTCCGGGTAGCTCGATGCGCCATGTGCACCGCACGGTCCACCTGCAGGGCAGTGGAGCGGCGCTCGACGCCACGGCCAGGGCTGTCCTAGGTGTTTCGTTGGACGACATTGCCACGAGCTTGCCCTGAAGCCTGAAAAAGGGACGCTAGAAAAGAGCTCGGACGTCTTTTTCGACCGAATTCACCGAAAAAGACCTCCGAGCTCCTTTCCAGCGTGGCATCCTAGTTGCAGCCTCTGACACCGTTCTAGTGACCCACAACGGAGGAACCGTGATGTCACGGACGGGCCGGCTCGTTCGAATCTTCCTGACCGCATTGGCGTTAATCGCCGGCGGACTCCCCACCACAGCGTTCGCGCAGTACTTCGGACAGAACAAGGTCCAGTACGACACGTTCGAATTCCGTGTCCTCGAAACCGAACACTTTGACATCCATTACTACCCGTCCGAAGCCGAAGCCGCCAAGCAGGTGGGCCTGATGGCCGAACGGTGGTACTCCCGCCTCTCGAAGGTCCTGACCCACGAGTTGTCCAGTCGCCAGGCCGTCGTGATGTATGCCAGTCATCCCGAGTTCGAGCAGACCAACGTCATCGAGGGGCTCATCGACGAGGGCACCGGCGGTGTCACTGAGGGCTTCCGGCGACGCGTCGTGCTCCCCTTTGCCGCGAGCATGGCTGAAACCGACCACGTCCTCGGGCACGAGCTCGTCCACGCGTTCCAATACGACATTCTCGGTCAGCGCATCGGTCCGGCACCGCTGTGGTTCATCGAAGGCATGGCCGAATACCTGTCGCTCGGGCCCTCGTCGCCGCAGACGTCGATGTGGCTGCGAGATGCCGCGCTCGAAGGCCGATTCCCGACCATCCAGGATCTCGACGATCCCAACTACTTCCCCTATCGCTTTGGCCACGGCTTCTGGGCATACATCGGCGGCCGCTTCGGTGACGACACAGTCGGGACGATGCTGCATCGGCTGGGGTTCTCAGGCCGTACAGGCGGAGGCGGACCGATTCCCGTGATCGAGAACACGACCGGCATGTCGGCCGACGCGCTCTCGGAAGCGTGGTACGCGTCGGTCCTCCAGGCGTACAAGCTGCCCGCCGTGGAAAGGCCCGCGAAGGGCTCGAAGCCGGCGCCGCCGCCTGAAGGTGTGATCGTGTTTGGTCAGCGGTCGGGGCAGAGCAGCCTGAACGTTGGTCCGTCGCTCAGTCCCGACGGATCGAAGATCGCGTTCCTGTCCGGCCGCGGACGGCTCTCGATCGAGGTGTACGTCGCGGATGCGAAGACCGGCAAAGTGCTGCGCTCCCTGACCGAGAGCATCGTCAATCCGCACTTCCAGAGCCTGCAGTTCATTTCCTCATCGGGCGCGTGGAGCCCTGACAGTCAGCGGCTCGCGGTCGCGACGGTCCGCCACAGCCGGCCCATGTTGGCCCTGTTCAACGTGCAGAACGGCGACCTGCTTCAGGAAATCGCCCTCGATCACCCCGGCGAGATTCTGCAGCCGTCATGGTCGCCTGATGGCAACTCCATCGCGTTCACGACGCAAGCCGGTGGGGACCACTGACCTCTACGTGCACGACCTGACGGCGAAGGTGACGCGGCGCCTGACCGAGGACATCTTCGCGGACCTCCAGCCGGTGTGGACCGCCGACGGGCGCAGCCTGGTGTTTGTGACCGACCGGTACACGACCGACATGGCGACGCTGTCGTTCGGTCGCTATGACCTCGCGCGCATCGACGTTGCCAGCAAGGCGATCACGCGCGTGAACACCGGCCTTTCGGCCAACGTGTACAACCCGCAGTTCGGGCCCGACGCCAACACGCTGTACTTCGTGTCGGATGCGAACGGCCGACCGGACGTGTACCGTCTGAACCTCGCAGAAGAGCGCGCGGTCGCCATCGCGAGCGAAGCGACAGGCATCAGCGGGATCACGCCACTCAGCCCCGCGCTGTCCGTGTCGCGGAGCACGGGCCGTGCCGCGGTCAACATCTTCCGTGACTCCGGCTACGAGATCGCGTTCCTCGAGGCGAACCAACTCGGGACGCAGGCGGCCGCACTGCCGGCGCCGACCTTGAACTACGGTCTGCTTCCGCCGGCGGAACGGCCGGTGGGTCCGGTGGCCGAAGCGCTCGCCGCGCCAACGGCGGGGCTGCCGGCCTCGAGCGATTTCCCGACGACAGGCTACAAGCCGAAGATGTCGCTGATCTCCATCGGACAGTCGCTTGGCATGTCGACGAGTGGCTCGTACGGGACGTACTTCGGCGGCGGGATTTCCATGTTGTTCAGCGACATGCTGGGCGATCACATCATTGCGGCAAGCGCGAACGTCAACGGCGGCGTTGAGGACATCGGTGGTCAGATCGCGTACTACAACCGGAAGTCCCGCTGGAACTGGGGCCTTTTCGTCGATCACCTGCCGCTTCTGAGCGGGAGCGCGCAGGCAGGTTTCGCCAACGTCGGCGGCCAGCAGGTGTATGTCGAGCAAGTCCTGTTCGACCGCCAGACCTATTCCCAAGTCGGGGCGACGCTGGCGTACCCCTTCAGTCGAACCACGCGGTTCGAAGTGAGTGTCGCCGGCGAACACATCGGTTTCAGCGGCGAGCTCGAGACCCGTTACTTCGATCCGATCACCGGTAATCTCCTGCAGGTCGATACCGTGGACGCTCCCGGTCAACCTGGCTTGACGACTGGTCGTGTTGGCGCCGCGATCGTGCGCGACTCCACCGTGTTCGGCGCCACGAGCCCCATCCTTGGCCAGCGATTCCGGCTCGAAGTCTCGCCGACATTTGGCGGGTTGAACATGACCAATCTGAACGCAGACTACCGGCACTACGTCATGCCCGTCCAGCCAGTGACCTTGGCCGCGCGTGTCATGCACTTCGGCCGGTACGGCATTGACGGCGAAGACAGCAGATTGTCGCCGCTGTTTCTGGGCTATCCGACCCTCGTCCGCGGCTACGACGCGAACTCGTTCGAGCCGGGTGAGTGTTCGGTGACGCTCGACGGGAGCTGCCCGGAGTTCGATCGGCTGATCGGCAGCCGGATTCTCGTCATCAACACCGAGGTGCGCGCGCCACTCGTGGGCTTGTTCACCGGCAAGCTCTCGTACGGCGCGGTGCCGGTCGAGGTGTTCGGATTCTTCGACGCAGGCCTGGCCTGGACGAAGGATATCGACCCAAGCTTCTCGGGCGGCAATCGCGACTGGGTGTCGAGCACCGGCGCCGGCGTTCGCGTCAACGCGCTCGGCTACCTGATTGCCGAGTTCAATGCCATCCATCCGCTGAACCGGGAAGGCAAGGGCTGGATGTTTGGGTTCAACCTCCGACCGGGATTCTAGGGAGCTTGCGCTGACAAGTTAGAAGTTAGAAGCCAGAAGTCAGAAGTCACAGACGGGCGCTCGTCACAGAGCATGCGCCCAGTAACTTCTAACTTCTGGCTTCTGACTTCTAACTTAACGAAGGTCCCGCAAGTATCCGTTGCGCGCAGTTGTGCCCAGCGGCTCCTATCACTGACCCCGCCGGGTGGCAGCCGGCGCTGCAGGAATAAAGTCCCTCGATCGGCGTCGCATATGGCATCCGTTCGTCGAACCCGAACGTGTTGTCGATGTGATGGATGTGTCCGTAGCTCATCCCGAAATGCCGCTCGATGCCGGGCGGCGTCAGCGCGAAGACGTCCACGACACTGTCGGCAAAGCCCGGCGCGAACTCATCGGCCAGCGAGAGCAGGTGCCGTACGTATCCGGCTTCGCGCTCAGCCCACGTCCCGTCGGTGAGCGCGTACGGCACCCACTGCACGAAGAACGCGCCACTGTGCAGGCCGCGCGCGTCTGACAGCGACGGATCCACTGCGGTGTGGATGTACCACTCCATTGTGGGGAAGTCCGGCAGCTCGCCCGCCTGGGTCTGGTCGAATGCTCGCCTGATCTTCTCGATCACGTCCGGGCCGTCGGGCAGCAGGTGGATCGTCCCGCGGTGCTGGCCGCGGTCTTCCTGAAGACAGCGGAACGATGGCAGCCGGTCCATCGCGACGTTCACCTTCATCGTCGTGCCGGCGCGGATCCGCGAATCGAGCCACACGTTGAATGTCCGGCGGGCAGATGTTCGGCGCCGACGAGGGTGCGCATGCGAAACGGGTCGGCATTCGAGACGACCACGGGAGCGTCGATCTCCCGACCGTCGTCGAGGAGCGACCCCGGTGACCCGTCCAGACTTCGTGCCGATGCGGGACACGGCGGCGCCAGTCTCAATCCGCGCGCCCGCCTCGCGCGCGACGCGCGCCAGCTCCGTCGTCACTCGGCCCATACCGCCCTTGACGACCATCCATGTGCCGTCGGACCCGCCCAGGCGGCACATGTTGTGAACCAGGAAGTTCAGTCCGGTTCCCGGCATGCCGAATCCGGCGTTGAGTCCGGAGAACCCGTCCGTCACCGCGTACATCGCGACGAGCAGGTCGCTTTCGAAGCCGAACCGGGCAAGGTAGTCGTCAACGGGCTTGGTGACGAGGTCGAGAAACGCCTGGCGAAGGGCGGGACGGACGTAACGCTCCGCGGTCTCAATCGCGGACAGCGGTTCTGCCAGCCAGCTGGGTCCCAAATCGTCGCGAAGCTGGCCGATCTCCAGGTTCAACGCCTCCGACGCGCGCCAGTCTCGCTCGGAGAAGAACTCGACGCACTGCCGCCGCACGTCGGCCGTATCGGAGCCGAAGAGCAGGTACCGTCGATCTTTCGTCGGAAGGAAGTAGTGCGGATCGCGCCGAAGCAGCTCGAGCTTGATGCCGAGCGTTGCAATGAGCTCCGGCGGCATCACGCCAAGCAGATACGCTCCGGCCGAGGAACCGACTTCTGGAGCTTTTGGAAACGGATACTCGGTGCGCGATGCGCCGCCGACCGAACCGTGTGCTTCGAGGACTGTGACCTGCAGGCCGGCGCGCGCGAGAAGTGTCGCGGCAATCAGTCCATTGTGGCCCGCGCCGACGATGACGACCTTCATCTGAGCGCATCGGCTACGACAGGTGCGACGGGTACGACAGGTCCAAGGAACGATCTGGCGCGTGCCATCTTCTTCAGAATACTGGGAAAGATGACAAACGTCAGTTCGTTCCTCGGACCTGTCGTACCTGTCGAACCCGTCGTACCTGTTTACTTAATTGTCCAGAAATAGATCTGCGTCCCGTCCGCCTGTTCTTCCTTTTCCGGCGGGCCAGGTGTCGCCCATCGTGAAGGCGTGCGACACGATGCGGCTGCCCGGCTTGAGCTCGGCCTTCAGGCGCGGCGCCAGCTTCTGGTTGAGCGACGGCAGGAGGTACAACGTCACGACTGAGGCCTCACTGATCTTGATGGCCGGGTCGAAGATGTCGCCGCGGATCAGCGTGACCCGATCCTGCACGCCCGCCTTGCGCACGTTCTCCGTCGCTTCCTTGATGCGCTGCGGATCGATGTCCACGCCCACGACTCGCGCGCCGAGCTTGGCGGCCGCGATGAGCAAGGCGCCGTCGCCGCATCCCAAGTCGTACACCACGTCGTTCTTGGTCACACCGGCGAGCTTGACCATTGCGTTGGCCACCGGTTCCCGCGTCGGCACGAAGATCACGTCCCGCTCCCGGAGCGGCGTGTTGGATTCCTGAACCGTCTGAGCACCCGCGTCGGCCACGGCCGGCGAGGAGAGGAGAGAAACCGACCCAAGCAATACAGCAATCGCCAATTTACGCATCATGAACACTCCGATAGTTGAAGTCGCGCACCAAGGGACGGGGATCGACAGTTCCGTGGAGGGAATCCCCGTCATTGTATATGTCGTTTAACGCTCGCCGGGCGTCGTCCGTTTCAGGGCAGGTCGAGGGACGCGGCCGGCCGCTCCCGCTGGAAGGCCAGCAGGATCGCTCCCGCCACCAGGACCGCCACACCCACGAACGCCCCGACGCCCGTGTAGGCCAGGCTCGAATACAGCAGGTAGGTGCAGGTGCCGCAGAAAATCACCGGCGTGATGGGGTAGAGCGGCACCCGGAACGGTCGGGGGATATTCGGCTCCCGGCGCCGAAGCTCGAAGAAGGCCAGCCCGGTGAGCAGGAAAAACAGCCAGAACACCGGCGCCGTGTAGTCCACCATCGTCGCGAAATTGCCGCGAGTGACCGTGCCGAACACCACCAGTCCGAGTGAAATGAGCCCCTGCACCATCAACGCGTTCACCGGCGTTCCCGTGCGGGGGTTCCATCGGCCAAGGTAGCGGAAGCCGCTGACGTCACAGCCGAGCGCGTACGACGTCCGGGCGCCGGTGAATACCGACGCGTTTGCGGTCGTGAGCGCCGAGATCACGACGAGCAGGCTGATCAATGCGGCACCTCCGTCCCCGAAGGCCCGCCGCATGACGTCGGCGGCGACCTGGCTCGACTTCGCCGTGCCTTCCATCCCAAGGGCGTGCAGGTAGGCGATGTTCACGAGGATGTAGAGCGCGCTGATCACGAGCAGGCTCAGGCCGAGCGCGCGCACCATGTTCTTGCCGACGTTCTTGAGCTCCGCCGACAGATAGGCCGCTTCGTTCCAGCCGCCGTAGGTGAGGAGCACGAACACCATCATCAATCCGAACGAAGACGACGCCGGCGCGCTCGCCGCGGCAGTCGGCGCCACAGGCGCAGCCGTGACGCTGAAGCCAGCGACGATCACCAGCACGACGCCGAGAACCTCGATCGTCGTGAGCACGTTCTGCAGGCTCGTGCCCTCGCGCACGCCCATGGCGTTCAGCGCCGTGAGCCCCGCAATCATCAGGAAGGCGTAAATGCCCGAGGAATACGAGCCCAGCGGGAAGAGGGTCGTGGCGTAGTCCCCGAAGACGAACGCCAGGAGCGCGATCGACCCGGTCTGAATGACCGCAAGCCGGGCCCACGCGAACAGAAACGCCAGACGTGGTCCGAACGCACGCGTCAGGTAGTGGTAGTCGCCGCCCGCGTGCGGATAGGTCGTCGCCAACTCGGCGTAGACGAGTGCGCCGATGAGCGAGACGACGCCACCGAGCGCCCACGCGAGAAGGACGATCGTGGAGCTCGAGGCGAAGCCCGCGACGAGCGACGGCGCGCGGAAGATGCCCGCGCCGATCACGATGCCGATCGTGAGGCCGATGGCCCCGGTCACCGAGAGAACGGGCTGCGGTTTGGCGGCGTTGGATGCAGATGTCATGGGACTCGGACTGGCCGGGGAATTCTATGTCATTCGCGAATTCGTTTGCCGCTCGCCACCGCTTCGTGTAGCGTGAGCGGCACCCCCTCTTTCACACTGGCCAGCCTTCGACGTTCGAAACGGAGGACGACATGCTCGGAATCATTGGATGGGCGATCTTTGGCGTCATTGTCGGAGCCATCGCGAAGCTCCTGATGCCCGGACGCGATCCCGGCGGCCTGCTCGTGACGATGCTGCTCGGCATCGCCGGCGCCCTCGTTGCAGGATTCATCGGCCGTGCGTTGGGATGGTACGAACCAGGTGAGGCAGCCGGCTTCATCATGGCCACGGTCGGCGCCATTCTGCTGCTGTTCGTCTACCGGAAGATGTCGGCGAAGACCTAGGTCGCGACCGCTCGCCGGGCGAACCAGCGTCTGACCGTTCTGACGATCACCGCGGCAAAGACCGCCACGAACCCAAGCAGGATCACCGCGACGATGAGCGCCGCGATGGGGTATTTGAGCGCGAGAAACCCGAGACCGACGACCAGCAGGTCTTCACCCACACTGAGGATCCAGTTGGAGAACGGCTCCGGACTCGCGTTCGCCATCGCGCGCGTGCTGGTTTTCGTCAAGTGACTGCCGGCGGCGACGACGCCGCCGAGAAGCGCGACGAGCCCTTCGACTGTCGGTGACACGTCGCCGAGCGTCGCCACTGCGATGAGCGCGCCGCCCACCGGACGGATGACCGTGTGGATCATGTCCCACAGCGTGTCCACGTACGGAATCTTGTCCGCGAAGAACTCGATGAGGTAGAGCGCGATCGCGACGCCGATCACGACGTCGTTGTTGAAGATGTTGTACTGCGCGGGCAGCTCGACCCAGTCGTATCGCGCGGCCAGCCCGAGGATGGCGACCGTCGCGTACAGATTCACACCCGCGGCAAACGCGAACCCGAGGGTGCGCCCGAGTGTGACTGGGTCCATGGCCTATCTCTTAGCGAATACGCTGGTGCGTCCGTTTTGTTCGAATGCCACGACGTTGTACGGGTCCTTGCGAGGCCCCTCCATCCCGGGCGATCCCATCGGCATGCCCGGCACCGCGAGTCCTGCGATCTTCGGGCGGTCTTTGAGCGCCTGCCGTACGACGTCGGCCGGCACGTGGCCTTCGATCGTGTAGCCGCCGACGATGGCCGTGTGGCAGGACTCGAGCGACGACGGCACGCCCAGCTTGCGCTTGATCGGCGAGACGTCGTTCATGTCGTGTACCGTCGGCCGGAAGCCCGCCGTCCTCATGTGATCGACCCACATCTTGCAGCAGCCGCAGGTCGGCGTTTTCCAGATCTCAATCGGCGTGCCGCTGGTCATCGGCACCTGCGACGCGCCGAGCACTCGCGCCGACGCGCCCGCTGCCACCAGCGCAGCGACCGACGCTCGCAACCACTCCCGCCGTGTTGTAGTCATCGTGCCCTCATTGTAGCGAACCTTCGCACCAACCTCCGCACCCGCGCACGAGTCTCCGCACTGCGTACTCCCCGAACCCCCGAACCCGCCGTGTCGTATATTTCCTGTGACGAGGAGCCCCTGAATGCCTGACATGCATGAAATCGAATACAAGATCATCGGCGAGGACCTTCAGTACGTGGAGGTCGAGCTCGATCCGAACGAGGCCACCGTCGCGGAAGCCGGCGGCATGATGTACATGGACGACGGCATCGAGATGGAGACCGTCTTCGGTGACGGGTCTCAGCAGAAGACGGGCTTCATGGGCGCGCTCATGGGCGCCGGCAAACGGCTGCTGACGGGCGAGTCGCTCTTCATGACGGTCTTCTACAACAAGAGCAGCCAGAAGCGGCGCATCGCGTTCGGTGCGCCGTACCCCGGGCGAATCGTCGCGGTGCATCTCTCGGAGGTGGGCGGCGAGCTCATCTGCCAGAAGGACTCGTTCCTTGCGGCCGCCAAGGGCGTCAGCATCGGCATCGCGTTTCAGCGCAAGCTCGGCGTCGGGTTGTTCGGCGGCGAGGGATTCATCATGCAGCGCCTTCAGGGTGACGGCTGGGCGTTCGTGCATGCCGGAGGCATGTTGCAGGAGCGCACGCTGGCGGCCGGCGAGCTCATCCGCGTGGACACGGGCTGCATCGTCGCGCTGCAGCCCTCGGTGCAGTACGACATCGAGTACGTCGGCAAGATCAAGTCAGCGATCTTCGGCGGTGAGGGTCTCTTCTTCGCGACGCTCCGAGGCCCCGGACGCGTGTGGCTGCAGTCGCTGCCGCTCAGCCGGATGGCCAACCGCATCATGCAGGCCGTTCCACGCATGGGGCGCGGCGGACGCGAGGAAGGCTCGATCCTCGGCGGGCTTGGCGGTTTGCTCGACGGAGACAATTAAGAAACAGGTACGACGGTGCGACAGGTCCAAGGAACCTGAGTCGTTTCATCTTCCGTAGTTTTGGCGTGCTGAGTCACTGATGCGTGTTGCTCGGCGTGAGTTTCTTCAGCAGGCCGGCGCGCTGAAGCCGCTCGCGCTCGGTTTCGATCCGGCTAACCCGACACATCCGGACGAAGCCGCAGACCGCGCCATCCCTGGCGCCAACTTGCTTGGCCTAAGCCCTAGGCCGGAGACCCAAGCCCCAAGCCGTGAGCCCTAAGCCCTAAGCCTTTTTTGATGTAGTCTCCGCCCATGGATCGCCGAGCCTTTCTCGCCAGCGCTGCGGCATTGCCGACGCTTGCCCAGCTCGAAGCCCCGCGGACGATTCCGAAATACCGAGTCGCCACGACCTATAAGGCCGCGGGACCTGGTGTCGGCATGCCAGGCGCCTATCCTGGTCGCGTCGTCACCGTTCACTCGGCGAAGTCCATCGACGAGGTGACCGAGGCCGTGGACGTGCCGACCGTGCGCGAGATGATCGCGCGCGGCATGACGACGCTGACAGGGGACAGGGATCCACGAGACAGCTGGGCCCGCTTCTTCAACGCGCAGGACGTCGTCGGAATCAAGATCAACGGATCCGGCGCGCCCGGGGCGATGTCGATGCCCGATGTCGTGGCGGAGATCGTCCGCAATCTGGGGGTCGTCGGCGTTCCGCCGGCCAACATCACGATTCACGAGCGCGGCGGCGGACAGATTCTGCTCGCGAAGTACGACCAGTTCGTGCCGGCCGGTGTCCGCATCGCGTCCGTGGACACCTGGCTTGGCTACGATCCGGACGTGTATGTCGAGGCGAACTTCTTCGGCGAGGAAGACACCCGCTCGCATCTGATCCGGATGGTGACGAGTCAGTTCACGAAGATCATCAACGTCCCGAATATGAAGGACCACAGCGCGTCGGGCGTGACGGGCTGCCTGAAGAACATCGCGTACGGAGAATTCGGCAATGTCGCGCGGTCGCACTACCGGTTCCAGACGGAGACGTACTCGTTCATCGGCACGCTGGCCGCTGTCGAGCCGCTCCGGTCGCGGACGGTGCTGAACATCATGGACGGTCTGCGCGGCGTCTGGCACGGTGGACCGTTCTCGAGGGACAAGCGCTACCGCTTCTATCCGAAGCAGATGAAGTTCGGCACCGATCCGGTCGCCATCGACCGGTTCCTGATCGACGTCATCGACGAGAAGCGCAAGCAGGAAGGCGCCATCTCGGTCTGGAACAAAGAGCCTCGCTACTTCGGCACCACGCCGCAGTGGCAGGCCGATCCCAGCATCAACCGCTTCGTCCGCGAGACCGGCCACATCGAGTACGCGTCGCGACTCGGCCTCGGCGTGTACGACGTGACGAAAATCTCGCACACGGAGATCACGGTATGAAGGGCGCCTTCGCCGCATTCCTGCTTGCCCTGACCGTGCTCGTCGACGACGGTCAGTCGCCGGTCCAGCTGCGCCTCCATGGGGGGCCGGCGGCGAGCGGACTCGTGAGTCAGGGACTGCTCGCCGCACTGCCGGCCGATGCGTCCGGGTTTCAGGCCGTTCCTCCGCCCGGGCTTCGGAGCGTTCGCAACGATGCGCAGGCGACCGTCGCGCCCTGGGTGGACTCCAATGGCTGGCGCTTCCAGCGGGGACTGACGCGCGCCAACTACGAGAAACTCCCGGCCGGCGCGTCGCTGCTTGCCGCCGCCGAGGCGTTCACGTTCGCGGTGGACGCGATCGTGAATCCTGACGCCGCGGACCTCGAGGAGCTCGGACGACTGCTCGCGTTCCTCAAGACGAACAGCCGACCCGCGATGCCAGCCATCGCGAATGTCGGTGTCGTCGACGACGGCTCGCCCGAGATGGGCGAGGTGTTGAACATGCTGACGCGGCGCAATCTGCTGTACCGCGTGGTGCCAAAGGGCGATCGCAGCCTCGGCGTGACCGTCGAAGTCGGCGCGCCGGCATTTCCGCGCGACGCGTTGACGAACCCCAGCGACTTCGCCGCCCGCGTGCGCGAGGCGCTCGGCGACGATCGGCGGAGTGTGCGCGTCTACGGCACGTCAACGGTGATTGCGCATCTCACGGGTGATGACACGCGCGCGCGCCTGCATCTCGTGAGCTACAGCCGCAATCGCAGCCAGGCCAGTATTCGCGTGCGCGTGCTGGGCCGATACCGGCCGGCGTCGGTCGCCGCCTTTGGCGCGCCAGATGGCGCGGCGCTCGACCGATGTGCGGCAAGCCGAGGACGCGGCCACCGAGTTCTCGGTGCCCGGCCTTCAATACGATCGCGATCGTGGATCTCGAGAGAGTGAAGTGACTCTGATGACCAGAATCCTGGCAATCCTGGCGTTGTTCGCGACGGGGCTCGTCTGGACCGGCGACGGCATCGAACGCGGCGCCGCAGGCGTCGGACCCGGCCGCCGTGTTCGAGAGTGCATTTTCCGATCGTGACTTCGATCTCTCGGCGGATCCCGCGCGTCCCGAATGGGCCAACGCGCCCCGCGTTCTCGCGGGCAAGTCCTACGATGGCACGCCGGTGTCGGGTCCGCCGATGGAAGTGCGCTCACGCTGGACGCGCGAGAACCTCTATCTGATGTACTCGTGTCCCTACCAGGAGCTCAACCTGAAGCCGGATCCCACGCCGGCCGTCGAGACGCCGCGGCTCTGGACCTGGGACGTCGCTGAGGCGTTCATCGGGTCCGACTTCGATCGCATCGGCTTCTACAAGGAGTTTCAGGTGTCGCCGCAGGGCGAGTGGGTGGACCTCGCGATCGATCGCGACAACCAGAAGACGCAGGGCGGCATGGCGTGGAACTCGGGCTACACGGTCAAGGCCCGCATCGACGCGCAGGCACACGTCTGGTACGGCGAAATGAAGATTCCGTTCAGCGCCATCGACACGCGCGCGCCGGAAAAAGGCCGGGAGCTTCGGATCGGTATTTTCCGGCTCGCCGGCCCGTCCACCACGCGCGTTCAATACATCTGGCGCCCGAGCGGCGAGCCGAACTTCCACGTGCCGAAAGCGTTCGGGATTCTCCGACTCAGGTAGCGCGGCGCGCGACGCTACGCGGAGCCTGTTCCGGGTCCACGGCCCGGCGGCGTGGTCCCGGTGCGCCAGCTCTGCAGCACCTTCCGCACCTGCGCCACCTGAATGCCGGTCATCGCGTATTCGTTCTCGCCGTTGCTGTGGTTCTCGACGACGTACCAGCCTTTGTAGCCGGCGTTCCGCAACAGGCTCATCTTCTGTTCCAGCGGTCCGTTGCAGGTGTCGTTGTCCATGTGCACGGCGACGACCCACGGCGCGGACTCCGCATCGGCGAGGTCTTTTTCCGCTGGTGTCCCTTGCCACTGGGACATGTGCACGGACAGTCCGAAGCCGGGAGTCGGCGCGATGGCCTTGTAGAGCTTCTGCATGTTCGGCCAGATGCCTTCGGCGCCCCAGTGGTTCTCCGGGCCCGCTTTGAACCCGTGATCGGCGGCGTATTTCGCGTACTCGCGGTAGCCGGCGACGATGCCGTCGAAGGCTTCGTTCGACCAGGCCTTGGACGCCGGTGACGTGCGGTCGCCCGAACTCGAACCGCCGGCGTCGATCCGCACGAACTCCGCGCCGAGAATGCGCGCGGCATTGAGATGCGCGAGGGTGTTCGCCTTGTTCTTCGCGCGCAACGCGGGATCGGGATCCCACACGTGCGTGGAGTCGGTGGTCAGCACGCACAGCGTCAGGTCGCGCTCGTCGAGCGCCTCCCGCACTTTCTTGAGGTAGTCCTCGTCCATGCTCGTCAGCATGCCGTTCCAGATGTTGGCGGCATCGAGGCCGTACCGATGCCGGCAGCTCTCGAGGTAGCCGAAGATGTCCATCCGTCCAGACTTGAACAGCCCGAGGAACGAGTAGGACAGGATGGAAATCCTGTTCGTGTCCTTGGCACTCAACAGATTGCCCGTGGGCATGCCCGGACGAGGCGCTTGCCCGGCGATTGCCGACGTCGCGGCCAGGCCGAACGCGCCGGTCGCGGTCGCATGCAGGAAGTTGCGTCGACTGCTCGAAGCCATGGTTCTTCCTCCTTCAAAGCTTGCGTGACTAGAACGGGACTTCCGTCAGGGCGTCTCGCCCGATGACAGTCGTCCATTCGCGAACGTGCCAGCGGGTCGCCACACCGTGAATGACGTACGGATCCGCGCGGGCGAAGTCCTCGACGATCTGTCGCTCGGCGACGTTGAAGACAATCACGCCAATGGGCGGCCCTTCGTCCGTACACGCGCCCCCGAGAAACAGCTCGCCGCGCGCCGCCGCCGGGCGGGCGTGGGCGAAATGCGCGGCGCGATGCGCCGCCCGCCGCTCGAGGTAATCGGGCACGTAATCGTAGACGAGCAGGAAGTGTTTCACCGCGGGACTCAGATATCGGGAACGGCGGTAGTATATATGCTGCTCGCCGCGAGTTATGCGTGAGATTTACGCCGATCTGATCAAGGCGCACACCGCCGTTCGCCTTCGATCGGAGTACGACGACGCGCTCTAGGCTACGATCGTTCCATGGCCGCAACTGTCTCGTTCGACATCACCTCCGCCGTCGATCTCCAGGAAGTCGACAACGCCGTCAACCAGGCACGCAAGGAAATCGCCCAGCGCTACGACTTCAAAGGGTCCAAGGCGGCGATCGATCTCAAGGGTTCAGAAAACCGCATCGAGCTCGTCGCCGACGACAACTTCAAGATGGAAGCCGTGTGGGACATTCTGCTGACTCGGATGGTCCGCCGTGGTGTGCCCACCAAGAACCTGAAGCCGTCCGAGATCACGGCGGCCGGCGGGTCGCTCGTCAAGCGCACGGTCGAGCTTCAGCAGGGGATTCCGGTCGAGGCCGCGAAGTCGATCGTGAAGTTCCTGAAGGACCAGAAGCTGAAGAAGGTGCAGGCC
Source organism: uncultured Acidobacteriota bacterium (assembly GCA_963793255.1). GTDB lineage: Bacteria > Acidobacteriota > Vicinamibacteria > Vicinamibacterales > SCN-69-37 > CAVTYZ01. The sequence continues at coordinate 138,662 of CAWBZK010000005.1, read as the reverse complement.
ACGATTCAGAGCGACCAGGTGCGCGTGTCGTCGAACTCGAAAGACGAGCTCCAAGCCGCGATGCATCTCTTGAAGGGGCAGGATTTCGGGATCGAGCTGCAGTTCGGCAACTACCGGGAGTGATACTGTCTGCCTCGGAGGGGCTGATGCGCAGATTCGTCCTTGGAGTGTTCGCGGGCTTGACCCTGATCGCGTGTGACAGTGACAGTCCAACGACGCCGGTCGTGCAGGCTACCTACTGGGCGCCGCTGAGATCCTCCAACGAAGTCCCGCCGAATAATTCGGAGGCGTTGGGACAGGCGGTCTTCCGGCTGAATGCGGCCGGAACCGAACTGACCTACGACCTCGTGTCGCAGAAGATCAGCAACATCGTGCAGGCGCACATTCACATCGGGCCGCAGGGAGCGAACGGTCCCATCGTTCAGTTCCTGTACGGCGTCGTCCCGTCAGGCGGGGGCCCGCAGGTAGACGATGTGGTCGCGAAAGGGACGATCGATGGCACCGGATTCATCAATACCCTCGCGGGCCGGCCGTTCTCGGACCTGATTGCGGCGATCGAAGCGGGCAACGCGTACGTGAACGTGCACACGAACGATGGCGTTGCTCCCGTGACGAACCAGCCGGGTGATATTCCGGGCGGTGAGATCCGCGGACAACTGGAGCGGTTGGACTAACCAGTCCGCGCCGCGGTCACTACTCGATCCACCGGCACGCCGCCGCTGGCGCTGTCGTCGCACATCAGCACACGCGCGTCGTTCAATCGGTGCCGGGCCGCCCACGACGCGCCGTTGATGAAGTACGCCTTGGTCCACGCTTCGCTGTCGATGGTCCGCGGCGCGATGACCGACACGGACGAGATGCCGGTGGCCGGGGAGCCCGTACGCGGATCCATGATGTGCGAATAGGCGCGACCGCCCGCGCGGAAGAACTTCTCGTCGCTGCCCGACGTCGAGAGCGACGCGTCTTTCAGGAACTGCGTGGACACCACGCCCGACGGTGCGCGTGGGTTGCGAATCACGACTGACCATCCACGTGGATTGTCGGGCGGCGCGCCGAGGCCGTAGATGCTGCTCCCACCGGCAGAAAGAAACGCCGCGCGGACGCCTCGGTCTTTCAGCACCTCGACCATGCGATCGATGGCGTAGCCCTTACCGATGCCTCCGGGGTCGAGCTCGACACCGGGCTGCAGGAAGTGGACCGTGCGCGTCGCACGGTCGAGCCGCACCTTTCCCGATCCGACATCTTCCAGAGCCCGCTTCACGACCGCGGCGCTCGGCAGCGTTCCCTCGCCTTTGAAGAAACCCCAGACCTTCATCAACGGTCCGACGCTGACGTCGAATGCGCCATCGGTGTCGCGGTTGTACGTCAAGCATGCCTCGAGAACGTTGAAGAGCTCAGGGGACACAACAAATGGCGCGTGCGCGGCCTCCCGATTCATCACGCTCCACTCGCTGTCGGGCTTGTAGTTCGAGAGGAGATTGTCCAGTCGCACGGCTTCAGCCAGCGCCGCCCGCGCTGCGAGAGCGAGCGCCTCGCGATCGCGGCCGTGAACGACGACCGTGAAGGTCGTCCCCATCGCTTCGTCACTGGCCTCGACCCGGACGGTGTTGCGTTCCTCCTGCGCGCGCACGGAGACCGACAGGAAGCACACCAACAGCAGCGCGTGAACCCTGAACCAGGAACCAGAACCAGAACGAGAACCGAAGAACCAGAACCAGGAACGGGGAACGTGGAACGGGGAACCATTCAGAATTGAAAGTAAATAAAATCCAACGACTGTCGGCTGCGAAACACCAGCATGAGCGCGAAGGCGACGCCGGCGAGCGCCGTCCGGACGATGAGGCCGTCTCCTGCGAACGATGGGGGCCGTCGGGCCTCCCACCACGGCCGCACGTACACCGCCCAGACACTGTCGATCCAGAGCGGCAGGGAATAGACGAGCGTCAATAGGAACAAATACATGCCGACCTGGCGGTCAGCGGCACTGGTGCTCCACGGTGTGAGCGTGAAGTCGCGCATGAGCATGTGAGTGTCGGTTTCCCGGAACATCAACCAGCCCACGCAGGTGAGTGCGAACATGCCGGCAACCTGCAGCGGTACGAGCCATGGCCGCGCCCGCTGTGCCGGCCCTTCCCGACCGCCCAGGATCCGTGAGATCACCACGAGTGTGCCGTGGTAGGCGCCCCAGAGCACGAAGTTCCAGCTCGCGCCGTGCCAAAGGCCCGAGATCAGAAACGTCGCGAAGAGATTGCGGTATGTCTTCAGGGGGCCGCCGCGCGAGCCGCCGAGCGGCACGTACACGTAGTCGCGGAACCAGGTCGAGAGCGAGATGTGCCAGCGTCGCCAGAACTCGACCGGCCCGCGGGCCATGTAGGGATGGTCGAAGTTCCGCATCAGATCGAACCCGAGCCACCGCGCGGTGCCGCGCGCGATGTCGCTATAGGCGGAGAAGTCGCCGTAGATCTGAATCGCGAAGGCGAAGACGCCCGCCCATAGCACGAAGAAGCCCGGCTCCTGCAACGCGAAGACCTTGTTGGCGATGACGCCCGCGTTGTCGGCGACAACGAGTTTCTTGAAGTAGCCCCACAGGATGAGGAAGAACGCGTCCTGAGCCTGTGCCCATGACCAGACGCGCGGGCGTTCGACTTGCGGCAGCAGATGTGCCGCCCGTTCGATCGGGCCGGCGACGAGCTGCGGGAAGAAACAGACGAAGACGGCGAAGTCGAGGAAATCACGCCGGGCGCGCAGCGTGCCTCGGTAGACGCCGATCGTGTACGACAGTTCCTGGAACGTGTAGAACGAAATGCCGACCGGGAGCATCAGCGCGAGCGTCGGCACCGACACATTCAAGCCGAAGGCGGCGAGGAGCGTCTGCACGCCGTCCGCGAAAAAATTGAAATACTTGAACGTGCCGAGAAGCCCGAGGTTTGCCGCGACCGAGGCGCCGAGAAGCCACCCTTTGGATCTCGGGCGGTCCTCCATCGCACGGCCCGCCCAGTAATCCACGACCGTCGTCGCCGCGATGAGGTACAGGAACCACGGGTGAATCCAGCCGTAGAAGACGTAGCTCGCGACGAGCAGCAGGACGTTCTGCGCCCGGTGCGGCAGTCGCCAGTACACGACGGTCGTGACGAGGAAGAAGACGACGAAGTCGAGGCTGTGAAAGATCACGGCAGGGCCTGCACCCTGGGCCAGAACATGTCCGTGTAGAGCGGGCGCGCGGCTTCGGTGATGTGGTCGCCGTCGGAGTAGGGCAGCCGGGCCAGCCGCGGATCGTCATGGTCGTCCATGAACGTCGCACCGTTGGCCTCGACGTACGCGCGGAAGTCGCGCGCGTATCTCGCGAGCGCCTCGGAGTCCTCTGGCGGCCGGCCATTCTCCGGGCGGCGCACGACGCGGACGAAACAGATGCGCAGCGTCGTTCGCGCGCGCGAGCGACAGAATCAGCGGCAGGACCGACGAATCCACCTGGCGTCCCGAAGTCCGCCTCCGCGTCCGACGCGGCCTCGACGTCGGCCGCCGCCATGGTCCGCAGCCGCTCCAGGTCGAACGCCTCGTTCGCTTCGTCGAGCAGCGACTCGACGCCCGCGGGGCCGCTGACGAGCGCGGCCGGCCACGCCGTCAGTTTCGGTTCGAGCCACTCGCGTGCGCGTTCAGCGTCGTACACCTCGTCGACCGCGCGATGGACGGCGTACCAATGGCCGCCGGTTCGCGCCGCGACGATGCGGTTCAGGTCGGGCTCGAGGTCGGAGGCGGCCGTGTCCACCTTCGCGCGGTACCGGCCCGTCAGACGGAAGAGCGTGTCGGTGAGGAACGTGTCGCGGAAGAAGAAGAATACCCACGCCGGCTTCACGCCGCTCGGGATCAGGTGGTTCTTGAACGTGAGGTACCAGTAGGCGGGCCCGGTGGAGTTCTGATACAGCGGGGCGACACTCTCGCCCGAGATCTTCGCGAGGTGGCCCGGCGAGATCCGGCGCGCCATCGAATCCCCGATGAACACGTACCGCGGATTCAGCCGTCGCAGGTCGTCGATGACGGTCGCGTCGAAGGGCTGTCGGGCCCGTCGTGCCTCGAGGGCGGGAAGATAACTCGCTGGCTGGTCGGCCGCGGCCGGACCCCAGGCGCTGACGAGAACCCACCATGCAAGTGGGGCGGCGAGCACGGTGACCGCCGTGCCCAGAAGCCGGAGCGCGCTGGAGCGTGATTCGGTCAACGATCCGACAGATTATCAGCCTGCACGTACTCGAACTCGATCCGTGTCACGGTGACGGCCGTCGACTTCAGCGCGTTGACGCGCAGGAACATCGCGATGAAGTCGTCACGCGACCAGCAGGGGAAGCCCTCGCGCGGCAACTCGTCTTCCGCGTAGCGCGCGTCGGTCACAAGCTTCGACAGTGGCTCGAAGCGGACGCTGACGACTTTCAGCACGCCGAGGGCCCGGACGCGCTCGCCTTTCTTCAATCCACGCGACTTCTCGACGGCCTCGATGAGGTCACCCGGCTTGAGATACCGCCAGCCAGTACGTCGCGTGACGGTCTTCGAGCGGTCGAGGATCTGTGGCGACGTATGCGAGAAGGCCATGCGGCGCATCGCTAGTGGCCCCCTGACGTCAGCCGCGCCCCCGGGTTGTCAGGCGGTTGCGTTCCGCCAGACGGGGGCCACGTGCCGATCCCGGCCTCTTTCCAGCCGGAGCGCGGGGCATGCATTAGCAGCCTGTATTTCATCGAAAAAGTGGCCGGGTGAATTTTACGTTTTACGTAAAATTCACCCGGCGTGTTTTTCCTGTACCTTTACCGCACATGGAATATCCCTTTCTCATTCTTCTGCACGTCGTGCTCGGGATCCTCTGGGCCGGAGGGGCCACCGTCCTCGGCCTGTTCGTGCTGCCAGCGGTCGTCGATGCGGGGCCGGCGGGCGGAGCGGTCATGGCGGGCGTCGTCAAACGACGCATGCCCGTCGTTCTGACAATCGCCGCCGCGCTGGTCGTGCTGACCGGGTGCGGCTCTACATGTTGAGGTTTTCGAGCGTCTGGCTGACGTCGCCCGAGGGTATCGTGCTGTCGCTCGGCGCCCTGCTCGGCCTCGGGGCGTTCGTCCTGGGCGTCTTCGTCCAGAAGCCCACCGCCGAGAAGCTAGTCCGGCTCGGCGGAGAGATCGCCAAGGCCGGCGGCCCGCCGAACGCGTCGCAGGCCGGTGAGCTCCGCGCCCTTCAGGCGAAACTCCAGCGGATCGCCAGGTTGATGGCGTGGCACCTGATCGGCGCCTCGCTGCTCATGGCCAGCCATCGGCTGGCGTCGACGCTCTGACGCCGTGTCGGATTCCACGCGCGTCCGCGCGTTCGTCGCCGATCCCCGGTTCCCCGCGAAGTACGGACCGATCCTGGTCCAGTTCTTCGACGCGTACCGGTCCGCGCTTTCGAACGCGGGACTCTCGCCCGAGAAGTTCGACCACCTGCTGGACGGGATGATCGACCGTCTCGAAGAACAGCTCGACGCGCCGTTCACGTTCGAGCCGTTTCACCGGCAGATCACCGCGCCGTTCGACTACTACCAGTTCGGCGTGGAGTTCCTGCGGCCACTCGTGGACAAGGCTCGGTCGTCGCTCCGCGGCCAGACGCACCTCGACCGCGCCGCCTCACAGCGCGCCGCCGGCGATAACGTCATCTTCCTGGCCAACCATCAGACCGAAGGCGACCCGCAGGCGATCAGCCTGCTGCTCGAAGACACGCACCCCGACATCGGCAAGGACATGATCTTCGTCGCCGGCGAGCGCGTGACGACCGATCCGCTGGCCGTGCCGTTCAGCATGGGACGCAACCTTCTGTGCATTTATTCCAAGCGGTACATCGAGCATCCTCCCGAGCGACGGGCCGCGAAGCAGCAGCACAACCGGCGGACGATGGAGCGGATGGGAGAGTTGCTGTCGGAAGGTGGTCAGTGCATCTACGCGGCGCCGAGCGGCGGACGCGATCGGGCCAACGCGGACGGCCGCGTGGAGATTGCGCCGTTCGATGCGCCGAGCGTCGAGATGTACTACCTCATGGCGCGACGCGCCAGCCGGCCGTCTCACTTTTATCCGATGGCCCTTGGCACCTATGAGTTTCTGCCGCCGCCCGAGACGGTTCAGGTCGAGCTCGGCGAGGCTCGCCGCATCACGCGAACCGGCATTCATCTGGCGGTGGGCGCGGAAGTGGACATGGAGCGCGCGGCGCTCGGCGCGCCCGACAAGCACAGCGGCCGCCTTAACCGTGCGATGAGCATCTGGCGGGATGTCGTCGCCGAATACGAGCGCTTCGCCGGTGACGCCGCCGTGCGCGACTGACCTCGTGCGCACGCTCGTCATCCTCTCCTGCATGGGGCTCGCCGCGGCCATTGCCGGCGGCCGCGATCAGGACGCGCCCGCCGGCTGGCGCACGTTCGTCGATCCGCAGGGACGATTCGAGTTCAGCTACCCGGAATCCTTCGGCGAGCCGGTGCGCGGAACGGACAGCGGCTTCCGCAACCGGACGGCCGCGTTTCGATTTCCCGCGCTCGCCGGGCTCGGCGGGGAAGCCGTGCTGACGTCCGGTTTCATCGACGTGGACATTCAGGCGTTCGGTGGTCTCTACGATTCCATCGCGCGTGGAATTCTCCAGGACGCAGACGTTCCGACGCTCATCGCGAGTCTGCCGCCACTGACGCCGACCAACGTCTGTGCCATTCTCGGCGCCACGGATCGTGTGCAGGGGCTGAAGCTCGCGCCTCGGCTGCTCACGGCGGCAAAGATGCTCGACGTGATGCGGAACGTCTCGCCGGTCGTGCGCCGGTGCGTTGTGACGGATCGCGTGGCCGTCTTTCACAAGGAAACGACGTTCGAATCCGGCGCGATGTCCGCGCGCCAGCACCTCTTCGGCGCGGTGCGCTTCCTCGACGCGCCGTACTCGTCGTTCCAGTTGGTCCGCGGTGCAACCGCAGGCCCCTCGACGGCCGACCTCGACGTGCTCGAACGTTTCGTCCGATCGTTCGCGATCCGGTAATCACCATGAGGGCATGACGTTCGGCTGGGCATCCCCAGCGGTCGTTGGCGCACGCCTTCAGGGTTCAGGAGCCCTTGCACGATTCTGCACGGGTCAAGGACTGACGCCCGGTGCCGATTGATCCTCTGCGGATGCCTCCGCCGGGCGGAGGCATCCCGGGCGGAGGCGCCCACCATGAAGCGCATCGGAGTGCTGACGGCTGGCGGGGACACACCCGCACTGAATGCGACGATCCACGGGGTCGTCACGCGCGCCAATGCCCGGCGGGTCGAGGTCTACGGCCTGATCAAGGGCTTCAACAGTCTGTTCAATCCACGCCTGCCGCACGTGCATCTGAATCCGCTCTACGAGCAGATTCCGGAGTTGGATCCGACCAACGGCGGCACACTTCTCGGCGCTTCCCGTGACTATCTGAACGGTTCGGACACCGACGCGGTCTCGCTCATTGCCGATCGTCTGAAACAGCTCGGGATCGAGGGTCTGATCTGTGTGGGGGGTGACGGCACGCTGAACGGCATGCAGGCGCTGTCGCATTCGCTGCCGGTCGTGCTCGCGCCGAAGACGATCGACAACGATCTCGGACTCAACCATGCGGCCGAGGCCTCGGAATGGCGTCGAGCCGAGACGAAGCCCGGCGTCTACTGCTACCAGCGCATTGCCTCGAACCGTTCGATCGACCTCGACGACATCGTGAACTACGTGACGCCTGGGTTTGCGACGGCCGTGTTTGTCGCGGCCGGCGGCATCGAGCGCGTGCGCACGACCGCTGAGAGTCATCGGCGGATTGCGATCATCGAGGTCATGGGCCGCGAGTCCGGCTACATCGCGCTCGGATCCGCGTACGGACAGCCGGACCTGATTCTGCCGCCCGAGCATCCGGTCGAGGTGGACTCGCTCGTCGAGCGGGTCATCGAGCTCTACGAAGCGCAGAAGAACGTCGTCATCGTGTGCGGCGAGGGCATCAAGGACACAAGCGGGCAGTTGCTCGGTGCGAAGTCGAGTTCGACCGACCCAGCGGGCAACAAGGTCTTCAGCGGCGCGGCGGAGGCCCTGCGCAGCCGTCTCATCGACAACATCGGCGACCGCTACTTCCGCCAGCTGCGGCGCGGCGAAAGCGCGGGCGAAGTGATCTTCACGAGAAAGGTGGGGCACACGCAGCGCGGTGGACGGCCGCTCCTGTTCGATCGGTTCTACGCGGCACAGCAGGGCGGGCAGGCTGTCGACCTGTTGCTCGACGGCCAGACGAACGTCATCGCGGCCCTGCAGTGGTCGCGCGCCAGCGGATTCACCGTCTCAGGCTTTCCGGTCTCTGGGCTGCTGGACCCATGGGGTGTGATCCACCCTCGGAAAATGCACCCCTCGTTCTACGACACCGAACGGATGCGCCCCTCGCCGCTCGGCGTCGAGTATCTGCAGCAGATTTTCAGCGGGGCCGTCGGTCACGATGACACCGAGCACTTGCGAGAACGCCTGTTCACCCCCGGTCGCCTTGTCGATCCACATCGCTCGATCAATGCCCTCATGAGCCGGCGGATTCGATATATCGCGTGACACTGGGCCTCCCCGCGGCAGGATTCAAGATCTCCGTCCGCCTGCCGATTGTTCCAGCGAGAGGTCTGCCCGATGCCGTTCGCTCGTGAAACACAACCTGGCTCCGTCAAGCGCGCGTCGCCTCCCGGCGGCAGTCCGAGCGCCGGCGTGATGATCGGCCGCCAGCCAATTCTTGACCGGACGCGTCGCGTCATCGGCTATGAGCTCGTGTGCAATGCGACGGCCGTCAGCGATGCCCCGCCCAGGGAGGCGGCCCGTCGCACGGCGGAGAGCATTCTGGAGGTTGGCCTGGACCGCCTGGTCCGCAACCGGCGGGCCTTTCTCGAAGTGCCGCCGTCGCTCCTGGAAGACGAAGTCGTCAAGCTCCTCCCCGCCACGAGGGTCGTCGTGGAAGTCCCCTGCGGGATCGCGCTCGACGCGGCAACCGTCGAGGCGTACCGCCTTCTCACGAACGACGGATATTCGATCGCCCTCAAGGACTTCTCGCCCGAGACCGACGCGGCCGCGTTGTTGTCGGTCGCGGACTTCGTCACGGTGGACGCGTCCGCTGATGATCCGACCCGGCAGGCCTGCATCGATGCGGGTGTCAGCGACCTACGGCTGCGGGCGACGATTGCGACGCGCGTCGAAGGCCAGTTCGCCTTCTCGCAGGCGATGGATGCCGGGTTCAGCCACGCGCAGGGATATTTCTTCACCCGCGCGGTGAACGTGGAGTCCAGGCCGGTTCCCCGCGGGCAGGTGGGCGCCTTGCGGCTGCTGTACGTGCTGAGCCTTCCCCACCTCTCTCTGGGCGATCTCGAAGATCTCGTCAAGCACGACGCGTCGCTCTGCTACCGCCTCCTTCGCGCCGTGAACTCCGTCGTCTACGCGCAATCGCGTGAGGTCACGTCGATTCGTCAGGCCCTGCTGCTCATGGGCCTCAACACGATTCGCCGATGGGCGTCTCTCTGGGTGATCGCCGATCTCGGCGCCGAGTCTCATGCCGAGCTCGTGACCATGGCCAGCATCCGAGGCCGGTTCTGCGAGCTCATTGCGATGCGGCGGTTCGGGCCCGATGCGGGCGGCGAAGGTTTTCTTCTCGGCATGGTGTCGTGCCTCGACGCAATTCTCCAGCGCGAGATGTCGGCGATCCTCAACGAACTGCCAGTGTCCACCGAGGTCAGTGCGGCGCTCCTCGGCCGTGATAACCCCTGGCGCCGTCTGCTCGACTGTGTCGTGGCCTACGCGCGAGGCGACTGGGCCGTCGCGCTGCCGCTCGCCGACGACCTCGGCGTCCACCGTGCGTGGCTTCCCGCGGCCCACTCCGACGCCCTCGGATGGGCGATCGAGCCCGGCGACGGGACCCCAGCGCCTTCGACCCGTCACTAGTGGGATGACGACGCCCGGGCTGAAGCCCGGCGTTACGTGCTGCCGCGTGCGTGTCGTGGTTTCCCGTGCAGTGGTGTGCAATTCCGCCTGGTAGTCGGCACGTCGGCCGACAAAATCGACCGCCCAAGTCCGTTCGTGTCCTAAAGACAAGTAGTGAGCCACCGATGATTTGGAACAGTGGACGACATTGTCGAACTGCATCTCCGCACAAGCGAAGGTGGAAGCTCGATCTGGAAGACTGTTGTTCTCCAGCTCTTAGGTTTCCTCTCGGACGCCGGACGCGACGGCGAATCGAAAGACACGCTCGAGCTTCGCAAGCGGCTGTCCGCGCATCGGCAGACGCTCGGCGGCGTCCTGCATCCGCAGGAGGAGCGCCAGGAAGCCGTCGACTGTTCCGCCACGTGTGAGCTTTACCTGCGGCGACTGCAGTCCGACCATCTCGCGAGGGAAACTGAGCTCGCCGCTCTCGTCACTCTGCTGCGCGACGCGACCGCCATGATGATCGGCGAGTCCTCGGATTTTCACGCGGAAGTGCTCTCGAGCGCGGATCGCTTCAAGACCATGGCCCGGCTCGACGACATTCGCGAGCTCAAGCGCGAGCTGTCCACGGAGATCTCGTCGCTCGAACGCGTCGTCGAGTCGCGGAAGCAGCGCGATCGCGCGGCGATCGACAAGTTGTCGAAGCGTGTCGAGGTCCTGCAGGCGGATCTCGGCCGCGCGGAGGAACGAGCGGCGCTCGATCCGCTGACCAAGCTCTACAACCGGGAGAGCTTCGATCGCGCGCTCGAGCGGATGATCGCGGACGCGGGGACATCATCCGGCACGCTTTCGCTCGCCATGCTCGACATCGACCACTTCAAGAAGATCAATGACGAGTACGGCCACCCGGTCGGCGATCGTGTCCTCCTCTGCGTCGCCGATTGGCTCCGGGGCGCGATTCGCCAGAACGACGTCGTCGCGCGCTACGGTGGCGAGGAGTTCGCCGTGATCCTCGGCGTCGGCCTGAAGCAGTCCGAGGAACGGTTTACGAACGTCCTGGCGAGTATCGCCGGTCGCTCGTACGACTACGAGGACGCTGGAGCCGTCAAATCCATACGTTTCACGGCCAGCTGCGGCCTGGCACAGTTCACCGACGGCGACAGCGCCTCGGATCTGATCGGCCGGGCCGACCAGGCGTTGTACGACGCCAAACACAAGGGACGCAATCGCGTGTGCGTGAGGAAGGTGTCGCGGCTGTCCAGGCTGCTGTCGCGCTAGGGAGCAACGTTCGGCGCGATGGTTCCCACGAGCCCCTGACGAATGGCTGACTCGAGCTGCGCCGCGCTCTGACTGCGGACGACGATGGAAACGCGCCGGTTGCGCGGGTCGAGCGGTTGATCGGGCACGCGAAGGTCGTTGTCGGCAAAGCCGCGGACCGCGCGGAGCTGGCCCGCCACGAAGTCCTTCAACGAGCATGACGCGCCGGGCCGCGTTGGCCCGGTCTGACGACAGCTCCCAGTTCCCGTAGCGTTCGCCGTTTGAGTACTGCCGGCTGTCGGTGTGCCCTTCGATGACCACGTCGTTCTGAAGCTTGCCGATCTCGCGGGCGATGACGGACAGGATCTTCACGCTCTCGCCGCGCAAGCACGCGCTCCCGCTGTCGAAGAAGCTCGATCCGTTGCGTTCGACGAGCTCGATGCGCAGCCCTTCCGTCGTGACTGACAGCTCCACCTGATCGCGTAGCGACGCGAACTCGCGCGCCTTCGTCTCTTCACGAATGCGCTCGGCGGCTGTCGCCAGCGCCTTCTGCTCGGCTTCCTGGAGGGCCTGAGACTGCCGGTTGAGCACGGTCATACCCGACGGGTCGATGCCGCCGCGGCCACTGTCGAGCATGCTGTTCGACCGTTCGTGCGGCATGAGGCCGGGCTCCGCAAAGTAACCGGCGATCGCCGTCGCGGATGCGGCTGTCCTGCGCGGACAGCCACATGACGAGGAAGAACGCCATCATCGCCGTGACGAAGTCGGCGTATGCGACCTTCCAGGCGCCGCCGTGGTGGCCACCGTGCCCGGCCTTCTTGCGCCGGACGATGATGATGGGATGTTCCTTGGCCCGCATCAGGCCGCCGCCTGAGCTCTCGGTGCGGGCGTCGCGGCAGAGCTGCTCGGTCTCTTCGAACGTCGGACGGACGTCCTCGGGAATCACGCGGCGCGCGAACTCGACGGCAATCGCCGGCGCAAAGCCCTTGTGAAGCGCCAGGATGCCCGCCTTGATCGCCTGCTCGAAGTTCTGTTCCTCGCCGACGCGATGCTCCAGGCTCGTGGCCACCGGCTGCACGAACCCGTACGACAGCAGGATGCCGAGGAAGGTGCCGACGAGCGCGGCGCCAACCTTGTGTCCGATCTCCTCCGACGGCCCGCCGATGGCCTGCATCGTGATGACGACGCCGAGCACCGCCGCGACGATGCCGAGCGCGGGCAGCGCGTCGCGACCTTCGCCAGCGTGGCGACGGCATGCAGCGCTTCACGGTGCCGCACCTCGAGGTCTTCGTACATCAGGTGGTCGAAGTCGTGCGGCGAGATGCCGCCCACGATGATCACGCGCGCCGAGTCGGCGAGAAAGGCGACCGATCCGTGGCGCGCGAGAAACTTCGGGTACTTCGAGAAGACGCTGCTGTCCTTCGGGTTGTCGAAGTGCGGCTCGAGCGCCATCACGCCCGCGGACTGCGCGACACGGAACAGCTGATAGAGCATCACGAGCAAATCCGTGTACTCGCGTTTCGAGGGTGGCGTACCCATGAGCCGCGTGAGCTGCGTGACGAGGCTCCGGACCACGCGGCATCGGCGTGCTGGCGATGAGAATGCCGAGCGCGGCGCCGCCGATGACGACAAACTCGGCGGGCTGAAAGAGCAGGATCAGCCGGCCGCCGTGCGAGAGGTATCCCCCTGCAACGGCGCCAGCCAACGACGAGGAGACCAACCCAGACCAGCATAGCGATGGGGCGGACGCAGTCCGACCCCAGTTCATCAATCGGCCGAAAGGGGGAATTCTTGAGAAGTTAGAAGGGAGAAGTTAGAAGTCAGAAGCAACGGGCCAGCTTCGGCGCCGGCCTTGGCGCCCGCCGATTTCTGACCTCCGATCCTGCTCGCCGGCCCGACTGTCAGGGCACGTCAACCGTTTGCACGCGCCTTCTCGGATTCTGCACGCCGCCGAGGTGCAGAATCTTCATGCGGCCGGCCGGCCGGCGGTCTGGTCCTCTTCTCGCCGGGCGCGTTCTTCAGCCTGGCGGCTTGGCGCAAACCCCTCGAGCGCCGCTGACAGCACCTCGAGCGCGGCGCGATCGTTTGCGTACCGGACGGCCCGGCGGACCCGATGCAGCGTGGCCGCCAGCGACATCTTCCGTGGCGCCAGCTCGCGCGCCACCCTAATCGATGCGTCGGCGGTCGGATCGAGCACGAGCTGAGCGTCGGCCAGCGTTTCCGTGCGCTTCTCTCCCGGCCGCAGGCCGACGATCTCGACCGGCACGCGTGGAAACCCGGCGGCTTCCTCGAGGGCGAGGAGCCGTTCGACCAGATCGCCCATGCGAACCGGGTCCCCCATGTCGAGCCAGAAAATCTCGTGCGGCATCGCCGACGAGATCGGCGCGCATCGACGAGCGACACCGCTTCGCCGACGGTCATGAAGAAGCGCGTGGCGTCGGGATCGGTCAGCGGGATCGGCCGGCCGGAGCGGATCGCCTCGCGCATCAACGGCAACGCGCTGCCACTGCTGCCGAGCACGTTGCCGAATCGCACGACGACCGGCCGGAACGCCGGTGACGCCATGCGCGAGCACGACCATTTCGGCCAGCCGCTTGGTCGCGCCCATGACGCTCTGCGGATCGGCGGCCTTGTCGGACGAAATCAGCACGAAGCGCGCGCCCACCGCGGCGGCCGCAGCGGCGTGCGCCGATGCCCGAGCACGTTGGCGCCGAGCGCCGCCGCCGGCGCGCGCTCGGCCATCGTGACGTGCTTGTAGGCGGCGGCGTGATACACGACGTCCGGGCGCGCTTCACGGCAGGCTTTCGCAATGCCCGGCGCGCGTGACGCGTCCATCAGCCACGGCTCGACGTGAATGTCTGGCCAGCGCCCGCGCATCTCGCGCTCGATGTTGAAGAGCGCCAGTTCCGAATGGTCGACGAGCGCCAGCGTGGCGGGCTCGCACGAGGCGAGGACGCGCGCCAGCTCGGAGCCGATCGATCCGCCGGCACCCGTGACCATCACGCGCGTGCCAGCCAGCGCCGCGCGATCGGCCGGACGCAGCGTCGCGCGCGGCCGGTGGCCGCGCTGCCGATCAGCGCGTCGATCTCCGTGGGCGTGAAGCATCGTCATGGCCGTGCCTCGCGGCGTCCGGCACGTCTGCTTCCGGTCCGCGGTCTCCGTTCCGCGTTCGAGCACCACGATGTCGACGCGGCGATTGCGGGCGCGCGCGGCGGCCGTCGTGTTGGGCTGCCGCGGCCGGTGCTCGCGCGTAGCCCGCCGCCGACAGCCGCGTCGGGATCCAGTCCGCCCTCGTTCGATCAGCAACTGCACGACGCGCGTCGCGCGCGCGGCGGACAGATCCCAGTTCGACGACGAACTGCGGCGTTCGAATCGGCACGTCGTCGGTGTGGCCTTCGACGCGGACGAGGTTCGGCACGCGGCCAGTTCCAGCGCCAGGTCGAGGATCGCGAGCTGGGCCGACGACGAGAGTTCGGCGCGGCCTGGCGGGAACGATCCGGCCTCGGGCAGCGAGATCACGAGTCCGCGGCGGTCGGGAACGATCTCGACGCCGGGAAGCCGCGGATTCGAGTCGAGCCGTCGTTCGAGCGCGTCCTCGAGCGGGGCCATCCTCGCGACGGCGTCGGGCTGACCCGGCGTGGAGTCGGCCGGCGGCGGCACGGGCTCCGCAGCGGCGACAGCGCGGTCGGCGCGACGACGGCCGCGACGGTCGACGCCACGACCGGTGTCGAGCCCGGTCGCGTACAGGCTTGCGAAGCACGCGAAGAGCAGCGTCACGATGTCGGCGTAGCCGAAGAGCCAGCGGTCGCCGGACGCCCGGAGCGAGTGCGCTCCGCGCGAACGGCGCTCGGGGTAGATGGCGCGATTCGACTGGCTTCGCGCTCATGCCACCTCCGCGGCCGCCCGGAGAGGATTCGGGGGATCCAGCGTGAGATATCCGGCGAGACGCTCCTCGAGCACGCCCGGCGAGGTGCCGTCGCGCAGCGCGAGCACGCCGTCGATCACAGTTCGCGGCGAAGCGCTCCTGTCGCGCACGCGCGCGCAGGCGGGTGGCGAGCGGAAGGAACACGAGGTTGGCGCCGCCCACGCCGAAGACCGTCGCGACGAACGCGGCCGCGATGCCGTCGCCGACGCCGGCCGGGCGAGGAGAAATGCTGCATGACGCGCATCAGCCCGAGCACGGCGCCGACGATCCCGAGCGTTGGCGCGTAGCCGGCGGCCGCCTCGAGCACCTCGGCGCGGTCGTCGTCGCGCTCAGCCAGGACGCGCGCGTCGATTTCGAGCGCTTCACGGACGACGTTGACGGCGAGGCCCGTGCAGCGACAGCGTGACGGCACGCGCGAGAAACACGTCGCCCGTTCGATTGACGTCGCGTTCCACGGCGATGAGACCCTGCTTGCGCGCCTTCCGCGCGTAGTCGATGAATGCCGGCACCAGCGCCTCGAGCGGTACGGCGCGGCGGTCGCCGAGCGCGACGAGACCCGCAATCGCGCTGCGGATCGTGGCGTACGGATAGCTGACGAGCAGCGCGGCGACCGTGCCGCCGAACACGACGGCAATCGCCTCGGGCTGCGCGAACAGCGCGAGATTGCCGCCCATGGACACGTGCGCCCAGGCCACGGTCAGCGCGCTCCGAGCCCCAGACCTGCAACGGTCAGCAAACCACCCGATGACTTCACTACGCCCCCTTCCTCGTTCCGCCGAACGCGAATCCCGGACGAGCACGGCCTCGGCGGCCCGGATGACACCGCCAGCGCCGCCAGATCGTCGCCACGGCCGAGCTCCGTGTGAATCTCACGCGCGACCGCCAGGTCTCCGGCGTGTCCACGGTGAGCCGCAGCCCCGGCCGCGCGCAGCAGCCCCGGTGCGACGGCGCGAAGCGCGCGGAACCGCGGGTCGCGCCGGACGAACGACGTCACGTGCTCGCGGTCGTACGGGTCGGTGGCCAGCGCGCGCGCGCGTCCCAGCGCGTCGACGGACACCGCTTCGACGGCGGCGCCGATCGGCAGGCCGCACTCGACGACGTGATCGGCGCGCGCCGCGCTGGCGCGCCGTCGAGGCGCGCTGCGACGCGCCCATGTCGACGAACGGATTGTCCGCCGTGGCGCGGACGATCTCGGTGAAGCCGAAGGCGTGCGCGGCGCCGATGAACGCGCTGAGCACGTCGTCGACCGGGCCGCGGAAGACCTCGGCGCCGAGTGCTCGAGCCGCGCGTTCCACGGCGTCGTCTTCGCCCGGTCGGTCGTCGCGACGATGACCGGCAACTCGCTCTGCTCGAGGCGACGCACGCAGTGTTCGAGAATCGTGCGGCGCCCGATCGGCGCGAGCACCTTGCCCGGCAGCCGGCGCGGAGCCCATCCGGGCCTGCAGAATGATGCCAGTCGATTCCATCACGCCACCTCCGGACGATGCCGGCTCGCTCAGAGCGGATGAAAAGCCGATGGCGCTTCCGGCACGAACACCGACGTCTCGTAGCTCGTCATCCACAAGCCGTCGCGGAAGCGGCCGATGGCCGGGGCTGACCTCGCGCCCGCGGGCCGCCTGCACGAGCATGCGCGGGAAGTCCGCGCCCGCGGCGATCGTGAGCGGGATGCCGCCGGAGAATCGCGGGTTGATCTCGAAGATCACCGGCTGACCGTCCACGACGCGGCACTGGATGTTGATGGCGCCGACGCACTGCGAGCGCCTCGGCGCACAGCGCGCGCCGAGCTCGATCGAGCGACTCGTCGCGGACGGTGCGGCCGCGATCGACGACGCCGGCGCGGATGACGACGCGCTCGCGCGGCACGAGCGCTGAGGACGCGACCGGTGAAGTCGCACAGCACGTCGATCGTGAACTCCGGCCCGTCGAGATAGGGCTGGACGCACGGGGTCGGCGACGTACTGGAGGAAGAACGCGAGCTCGCGCGCGATCGCGGACGGGAAACGCGCCCACGCCGCCCCGGCCGAACCGCGGCTTGATGAAGAGCGGGAACGCCGGCGCGGCCGGCATGTCGGCCGGCAGATACGTCTCGGCGACGGGCAGTCCGCGTGCGCGACAGCACGCGCCAGGTCTGGTACTTGTCGTTGCAGGCGCCGATCGTCTTCGGCCGGACACGGCGACGCGAATGCCGACGTCGGCGAAACGCCGTGCCACTTCGGCGAACAGCGAGCAGCTCGTCGTCGATCGTCGGGACGACGAGCCCGATGCGCTCGTCACGGCAGATCCGCTCGATCGCGTCGAGATACCCGGATCGGTCGAGAGCGGCACCGCATACGAGCGGTCCGCGACGTAGACCGTCGGCGACAGCGGATTCACGTCGGTGACGACGACCGCGCCGCCGCCGGTCGTGCGCACGGCGCGCTGAAACGCCTGGACGAGCGGCACGCGGCGCGAGCCCGCGGTGATCAGCACGTTAAGCGACACGATGCGACTCCGTTGGCGTGAGTCGCGCTCGAGGTCGACGCCTGCGGTCAATGGGCTCGCCCGCGCAACGAGCGGCACTGCGAGCAGCCGGCGGCCAACGACCAGATCGAGATCGCGCCGGCGGAATGCCGGTGGCCGGGCGCGAGGGCGATGCAGGTCGTCGGCGCGCGAGCACGTGGCCCGGCGGGCAGGTCCCGCGCCGCGCGTCAGCGAACGCCGGCTCGCCACGAGATTTGGCGCTTCGGCCGCGAGGCACGCCTTGCGGCCGCACCCGAGCGCGGACCAGGCGCGATGGCCGGCGGTGACCGCGGCCGCCAGTTCGCGCGGGCGTGCACGACACCGCGCGATCGATCGCCGTCGAGTCGCGACGCGCCGACGAGATGCCGCTCGTAGATCGACGCGCCCAGCGCGACGGCCATCGGCAACGCGAACGTGTCGTCGCCGTGGTCCGACAGGCCGACGGGCACGCCGCACTCGGCAGCCAATGTGCGGATCGCGAGCAGGTTCTCGCTGCCGCGCGGAACCGGGTAGGCCGACACGCAGTGCAGCAGCGCGATCTCGGTCGCGCCGCCGGCGCGCGCGACTGCGACGGCGTGCCTGACCTCGGCGAGCGTCGACATGCCGGTGGAGATGACGAGCGGCCGGCCGGTCGCCGCCACGCGGAGAATCAGCTGGTCCCAGGTGAGATCGCCGCTCGCGATCTTGTAGGCGTCGACGCCGACGCGCTCGAGCATGTCCACCGCGGCTTCGGAGAACGGCGTCGACATGAAACGCAACCCGAGCTCCGCCGCCTGTTCGGCGACGGCGCGGTGCGCGTCTTCGTCGAGCTCGAACGTGCCGAAGAACTCGACCAGAGACGTGGCGCTCACGTGCGCGGGCGCCGGGCAGAACGGCGACACCAGCTCGTGCGCCACGATCGTCTGCAGCTTGACGGCGTGGGCGCCCGCCGCCGCCGCCGCGTCGACCAGCGCCAGCGCGCCGTCCACCGATCCGCCGTGGTTGAGTCCGATCTCGGCGATCACGAACGGCGGAACGTCCTCGGCGACGCGACGGCCGCCGATGCTGATGGCTGCGATTTCAGGCGGCATGAGACGACGAGCCTCCCTTGAGCAACGCCTGAGCGACGGCCGGCACCTCGGACAGGTGGTTCACGATGCGATGGGCACGCGTTGGGCTCGTGGGTCGCGCCCAGACGCTGCAGAGGACCGCGCGCATGCCCGCGTCGATGGCCCCGCCGACGTCGCAAACCTCGTCGTTGCCGACGAAGACGACACGATGCGGCTCGACGTCGAGCTGGCGCGCGACGTCGCGAAACGCCGCCGGATCGGGCTTGCCGTTCCCGGTCCCGCAGGTCGTCGCGTAGACGACGGTGTCCACGGCGGACCAGAGTCCGAGCGCGTCGATCTTGCGTTCCTGCACGTCAGGCTCGCCGTTGGTCAGGATGCCGATGCGCCATCCGGCGCGCCGCAAGAAATTGAGCGCCGACGCGGCGTGGACCGAGAGCACGAGGCGCGGGGCATGGTCGCGAACGATCACGAGCAGCTCGTCGAGAAGGTCCGAGGGCAGCGCAAAGAGCTCGAGACAGGCCTGCATCTCCCGGTTGCGGTCCGGGCCGCGGCTCGATCGAAGGAGCGCGGCGAGCACAGCGCGCTCGTCCGACCGGCGCGTGCGCGCCAGGTGGGCCGCCACGGCGCGGAATCCGCTGACGCGGAACTGTTCGTATGGATAGAGCGTGTCATCGAGGTCGAAGATGACCGCTCGCGGTTCACGCGACGGCATGGGTCAGTTTCCCTGCGATGGCGAAGCATCAGCTCTGTCAGGCGGGCGACGACCCGCGCTGTGCCGCGTCCATCGACGAGTCGCTGCGCGTTGCGGCTGAGCGCGCGCTGAAGCACGGGTTGCTCGAGCAGGCGGCAGACGAGACTCGCGCCAGCCGCTCGGGCCCATTGGGCCGATCGAGATTCGGCGGTCAGCGCGGCACCCGCGCCGACGACAGCGTTGACGGCCGGGCGCTGCGCGGGAACCACGGCGACCGCGACGGCGGGCGTGCCCAGGGCGCACGCCTCGTACAGCGTGACGCCGCCCGAGACCACACAGGCGGAGACGCTTGGACAGCGCGCGGGCGAGTCCATCGGGCGCGGCGATCCAGCGGCACCTCGCGGGCACGCGTGGCAGAGATCCACTGGCGAAGCCGGCGGCGAGATGCACGCTGCACGTGCGGCATTCGCCGCACGAGCGCGGAGGCGACACGAGCGCCGGATCGCTTGACGTGAACCCCGCCGCCGAGCGCGATCAGCACGCTCGGCCATTCGCCGTCCAGAGCGGGCCAGCCGCCGAGGGCCATGATCCCGAAGCACCGCGAACGCCGGCCCTGCGACGCGTCGGAGGCTGACGTGAGGGTGTGAAACTGCACTGCCGTCGATGACAAGGTCCGACGTCGCCTCGGTCGACCCGCCGTCGTGGACGGACGCGACCGGAATGCCGAGCCGCCGGGCACGACGGACCCAGTGTTCCGTGTGGGCGGCTGAAGGGTCGTCGACGACGAGGAGTTCCGGAAGGGCGCCGTCGACCACGTCGCGCCACTGCTGCAACTTCCATCCGAGCCGACGGGCCACGCGCGTCGTCGCCAGGGATTCCGTGCGCAGCACCGCGACACGGTTCACACCGAGCGCGTCCGCGAGCACGCCGCAGCGCACGAGATGGCCGAACCCGCGTCGAGGACCAGCCGTCGCGGCAAACATCACGTGGACGCCTGCGTCCATGCATGTCAGGCTCCAAACGCCACGCCGCGTCGCGCGGATGACGTGGTCGACCTGCGCGTCGGTGAGCGCGGGCGACAACGGCAGCGACACGACCGTGTCGGCGATCCGTTCGGCGGCCGGAAAGTCGCCGCGCGCGAAGCCGAACCGGCCCGCATAGAAGCTGTGAAGGTGAACGGCGGGGAAGTGCACGCTGGCCGAGATGCCCTGGTCCGCCAGTTCCCGAAGGAGATCGTCGCGTGAGGGCCCCGATGACTCCGTCCAGGAGGATGGTGTAGAGGTGTCGCGCGTGGACGCTGCCCGCTGGCACGGGTGGGAACGTCGACAGCGGCAGATCCGGCAAGCGCCTCGTCGTAGCGCGCCGAGATGGCTTCGCGCCGTTCGAGATGGCGGTCGATGGCGTTCAGCTGATGAAGGCCGATCGCCGCCGCGAGATCCGTCATGTTGTATTTGAAGCCGGGCATCACGACGTCGTACTGGCAGTGCCCGGCACGCTCGTAGCGCGTCCACGCGGGACGCGTCATGCCGTGCAGCGACGCCGTCCGAATCCGCTGCGCGGTGTCCGCGGACTCGGTCGTCACCATCCCGCCCTCACCGGTCGTCAGGTTCTTCGTGGCGTAGAAGCTGAAGGAGGTCGCATCCGCGGTCGTGCCGATCTTGCGGCCGGCGAAGACGCCTTCGATGCAGTGCGCGGCGTCCTCGATCAGGACCAGTCCGTGGCGCGCGCCCAGGGCCTGGAACGCGACCACGTCGGCGGGACGGCCGCCATAGTGCACCGGGATGATCGCGCGCGTGCGCGGCGTGATTGCCGCCGCGGTCGCGTCGGGATCGAGATTGCCGGTCGACGGATCCACGTCGGCAAACACCGGCGTCGCGCCGGCGTGCACGATGACGTTGGCCGTCGCGCAGAACGTGAGGGGCGTCGTGATCGACTTCGTCGCCTGGCCCGATCTCCGCGGCGACAAGCGCCAGATGCAGGCCCGCGGTGCAGGAATTGAGCGCCACCGCGTAGGAGGCGCCCACATACGCCGCGAACCGCTCCTCGAACAACCGGACGCGGGGTCCGGTCGTGAGCCAGCCTGATTCGAGCGTTCGCACGACTTCGGCGATCTCGGCGGTGCCGATGTCGGGCGGCGAAAAGGGCACGAGCGGTGGGGCCGCGGCGATCGTCATGCCGCGTGCCCGGACGGGTCGGTGGGGGACTCACCGAGTGCGAAGAACAGTTGACGCCAGTGCTCGAGCGCCGCAACGAAGCGCCGTTCCAGAGTGACCGCCAGCGCCAGGGCGTCGTCAGAGCGTTGATGACGAAGCAGCTCGTTCATGAGCGACGCGGTTTCGGTCTCGACGGCGAGACCACGCGCTTCGCAGAACGTCGTGAGGTCGGTGCCGCTGGCGTCGACCGAGGCCGCGGCGAGGCTCGTAATGCGTTCGGTCCCCGCGATCAGGTCGCGCAGGCCCTCCCGCGCTTCCATGTAGGCGCTCGAACGAAACCAGCGGGCGACATCACGGGCCTGTCGCTCGAGACGGTTCAGGCTCTCGAGGGCTGCATCGACGGCGCGGTCGAGGAGCGCGTCGATGTTCGAGTTGGGCGATGGATCGGGAGGTGCATAGTGCGCCCCCTGACGCTCCGGGCTGGTCGGCGAGCCGACACCCGGGCGCCGGGGGGCCGTCAGGGGACGGTGGCGGTCAGAGGAGGGAAATTGGTGAATGACGGGGCCCGTGGAGGGCCCCAAACGCGGAAATAGCGTGCGGGACCGTGCAATGAGGGGAAACGTGGTGACAGCCATCTCGTTCCTTCCGCCCGCGGAAGTGGCGAGAATCCTGCCAACGGAATTTCAGGATTGTCTGTCGCGTTCCACCACTAAAGAAACCGTAGGGCGACCCGATTACCCCTCTAGCTTTGGCAGCGCGGGCTGCCGGCAGGCTGGCATGGACGCCGGCTGAAGGACCTTCAGGGAGGATCTGTAAATGGCATCGTTTTCAGTAGTTTCGAACATCTCGGCCGTCAACGCCCAGGCGAACTTGAACACCACGACCGTCGGCCTGCAGAAGGCGCTCGAGCGTCTGTCGAGCGGCTACCGCATCAACAAGTCCGGCGACGACGCGGCCGGCCTCGTCGTGGCGAACACCTACCGCTCGGAAGTGGCGGTGCTGACCCAGGGCATCCGCAACGCCGGCGACGGGCTCTCGACGCTGCAGATCAAGGACGGCGCGCTGAACAACATCTCGACGCTGCTCGATCGTCTCTCGACGCTCGCCACGCAGTCGGCGTCGTCGAGCGCGACGGTCGACCGGACCGTGCTGGACGCGGAATTCCAGGACGTGCTGGCGGAAATCGACCGTGAAGCGAGCGTGGCGGGCCTCGACGCGGCGCAGGGCTTCTCGGTGTTCGTGAGCAGCAACGGCGCGGACGGCATCATCGGCGGCTCGATCGGCGCGGCCGACGCCACCACGCTGGGCGTGGGCGCGCTCGCGGTCGACACGGACACGAACGCGCAGGCGGCGGTGACGGCCATCACGGCGGCCGTGGCTGAACTCGGTCAGGCTCAGGCGACGGTCGGCACGATCCAGAACCGTCTGCAGTTCGCCATGACGCTGGCGCAGGCGCAGATCGTCAACAACAAGGCGGCAGAGAGCCGAATCCGCGACGCGAACATCGCGGAAGAGTCGGCCAACCTGACGCGCTACAGCATCCTGACGCAGTCCGGCATCGCGGCTCTGGCGCAGGCCAACTCCCAGAGCGGCGCGGTGCTCCGCCTGCTGCAGTAAGTGATCGGTTAGTCACGACCGAGACGGGAGTCTAGTGCTCCCGTCTCGGTTTACGTACACGGGTACGACAGGGTCGACGGGTACGACAGGTCCAAGGAACCAGCTGACGCGGGCTTTCTTGCTTCGTTCCGAGGGCCGCCAGCCCTGAGCCGCAAGCCTCAAGCCGGAGCGAGAAGAATCAATGTCGGCACCCATCACGTTCAGTGGTTTCAACAACATCGACTTCAATCAGATCCTGAACGCGATCATGCAGCAGGCGCGCGCGCCGCTCACGGCGCTCGAAGACCGTCAGAAGGCGCTGCGCAACCAGATCACGACCTTCGATACATTCGGGACCAACGTGTCGGCGCTTCGGGCGGCGGCCGACGGCCTCGGCGATCTCTCCTCGGTTTCGACTATCGCCGGTATCTCGAGCGACAACGCCGTCTCCGTGTCGACGTCGGCCGGCGCGGCCGCGGGACACTTCGACGTGATCGTCGAGGAGATCGCGCGCGCGCAGGTCACCGTCTCCACATCCAGCGCGGCCGATCGCAACACCACGGTCGTCGCCGGCGCGGGCACCATCACGATTGGCGGCGTGGACGTCGTCCTGGCCGGCAACGTGACGATGCAGGGGCTGGCCGACGCCATCAACGCCACCGAAGGGATTGGCGTCAACGCGTCGGTCCTGCGCACCGGCACCAACACGTATCGTCTGGCGCTCACCTCGCTCGAGACCGGGGCTGCGTCGGCCTTCACCGTCGCGAGCGGGCTGCCCGGCGTCACGTTTGGCACGAACGCCGTGGAGGCGTCCGACGCGTCGATCCTGTTCAACAACGTCCCGATCACGAGCGCGTCCAACGCGTTCGAGGACATCATGACCGGCGTGACGCTGACCGTGTCAGCGGCCGACGCAGACAAGACGATTTCCGTCGACCTCGCGCCGGATGCCGAGGGGCTGTCCACCAAAGTCCAGGCGTTCATCGACGCGTACAACAACCTGTCGAAATTCGCCAGCGCGCAGCGCGCGTCGGCGACCGCCGGCGATGGCGGCAGCATCGGCCGCGAACCTGCCCTTCGGCAGCTCCGCAACGCGTTGCGCTCGGAGCTGCTCGGCGCGCACGGGACCGAGATCGTGACGAAGCTGGCCGAAGTCGGCGTGGAGTTCACGGCGGCCGGCACACTCGAGCTCAACCACGCGGTGTTCGACGAAGCCGTGGCGGCGCACGGCGACGAGGTGCGCTCGCTATTTGCCGGCGCCGGCGGCGTGTTCCCGAGCGTCGAGACGATTCTCAACGAGTTCACGGGCAGCAGCGGCGTCATTTCCGGCGCCAAGGAACGGCTCAACCGTCAGATCGCGTCCATGGATTCTCAAATCACGGCGATGCAGGCGCGACTCGCGCTTCAGCGCTCCGCCTTGCAGCGCGAGTTCTCCGAGGCCGACGCGGCCATGGCCCGCCTCAACGGCCAATCCGGCGCGCTCGGGACGTTCGGCGCGTCTCTCGGCGGCCTCTAGCAGGTTGCTGGTGGCTTTCTGACTTCTAACTTCCGACTTCACACTTCATGATGACCACCGGCCGCGGCGCAGCAGCAGTATCTCCAGACCCAGGTGCGTTCACGCACGCCCCTCGAGCTCATCGTGATGTTCTACGAAGGCGCGCTTCGCGCCGTCACGACGGCGGCCGAAGCCGCCGCCCGGCGCGATATCCGGACGCGCCGCGACAACGTCTCCAAGGCACTCGGGATCCTGGCTGAGCTTCAGTCGTCGCTCGACCGCGAGAAGGGCGGCAAGATCGCGGAGGAGCTCGACGAGCTCTACGGGTGGATGACGTCGCGGCTCGTGGACGCGACGGTCAAGCAGGAAGTCAAACCGCTGAACGAGGTCAAGAAGGTTCTTCAGATTCTTCACGACAGCTGGCAGCAGGTCGCGGCCAAGCCGGCGCAGGCGGGATCGGCGCCCACGTCCGCATGACACCCGACGAGATTGCCGGCCTGCTCGACCAGTACCGCGCCGGCATCGAGGCGGAGCTGGCGCTTCTTCGCCAGATGGCCGACGTGGCCAAGGATCAGCGGCAGGCCACGCAGAACTCCGATTTCAGCGCGCTCGGACAGATCGCCGACGCACGGGACCGGATCATGCGGAGCCTGGTCACGATCGAGGAGGGACTGCGATCGGTTCGCCAGGCGCTTGTCGATCACCGGCAACTCGCGACCGCCATCCCCGGCTATGAAGAGGTCGCGCGGCGCCATCGCGAAGCGGCCGCGCTCGTGAGCCACATTCTCGCCACCGATCAACAGTCGATGGCCGATCTCGCCAACGCCGAGCTGGCTCGACGCAGCGCCGTCGCCGGCCTCGAGCGCGGCGAGACGACGCTCGCGGCGTATCGTCGCGTGCTGTCGCCCCCGGTCGCCAGCGCGAAGTTAGTGGACAAAATAGGTTAGCGTTCCCGGTTCCCCGTTCCCCGTTCCCCGTTCCCTGTTCCACGTTCTCCGTTCCCCGTTCCGCCAACCACTCATCCTTGTCTCGGTCGAACCACGCCATCGGACCGGCCTCGACGTAAGCCGGATGCGGGAACGCGCGTTCGCCGTTTCGATGCAACCCGATTTTCGTCAGGACACGTTGCGACGCGAGGTTCTCGAGCGTCGCCATGGCATGGACCCGAGGAAGACCCAGGTCGCGAAAGGCGTAGCGCAGGACGGGGAGCGCCATTTCGGTTCCATAGCCGCGGCCCCACGCGGGCTGGTCGAGCACGAACCCCACCTGAATCAGCGACTCACCCTGAATGTGATTCAACAAGTGGAAGCCGATGCGCGTGCTGGTCTCGCGTTCGACCGTCATCCAGATACCGAGGCCGGGATGTCGCTCGTAGTACTCGAGCACTCTGACGCGGAGCATCTCCCCGACGTCAGCCGGATCTCGCCGTCCGCCGAGGTGGCGTGTCACGTTCTCATTGCGGTAGAGCGTCGTGAGCCAGTCGAGATCATCCTCCGTGAATCGGCGTAGTCCCAAACGTTCCGTCGTGAGCCAGTACTCAGAAGACACCCCGGCAGAGTAGCGCACCCTCGACCCCTCGACCCCTCGACCCCTCGACCCCTGGACCCCGTGGACCCCTGAAAACGTGAGCCTGCTACCATCTGCCCGTCATGCGTGGCTGGCGGGCGGTTGGCGTGGCCGCGGCAGTTCTTGTCGCGAGTGTCCTGATCCTCGGAGCGCTGCTGCAGTTCCTCGCGCCCGACTCTCGTACCAGGTTCGCGACCGCGTCTCCGAGGTGCTGTCCGGTCGGAGCGGCCGGAAGTACCGCATCGCCCTCGGCGCGGCGACCGGCTCGAACTATCGTGTCGGGCAGGTGTTGAACCGCCACTTGGCGCGCAGTCCGGTTACGAGCTGGAGTTGGTCGAGACGACTGTCGACCGGAAACGTCGAGTCGCTATTCTGCACCGACCGATCGCGTCGATCTCGCAATCATCAACAGCGCCGATGACGAAGCGGTGCGGTCCGATGGCCTGTTCGGACGTCGCGGCGCTCGAACTTCAGTATTTCTTTGTCATCGTTCCGAACGACAGCCCGGTTCGAGGAGTTCCGCGACCTGCGGGCCCGGTCAATCCCGGTGTCCGGGCGCGACGGCGATCCGCCGACGCTTGGTGAACGGGTGCTCGACTACTACGGGATCCTGGCTTCATCGTCCGATAGCCCGGCGTCGGCCCCAAGTAACCATCGTTCGACCGAGTGGCGGCAATGTCGAGGACCTCGAGTCCGGACACAACATTGCGACGACCCGCACGCAGTTTCTCCGTTCGGATCTGATCGAGCGGCATGCTCCGCAACGGACAATACCGGCTGCTTCCGATCCGCGACCACCAGTCGCTGGCCACGCTGATGCCGGGCACCGTTGCTGCCTTCATTCCCGCCGGGTCTCTACGGTCCGGATCGGCGCATTCCCGCGGAGCCCGTGCCAACCATCGCCGTGACGCAGTTACTCGTGGCTCGAGCCGATGTCCCGGGCCGCGTGGTGCGCGACATCCTCAACGTGATCTACAGTCCCGCGCTTCGAGCGTGACATGCAGTACACGCTCACCGAGGAGTCGGGCAAGGCGGTCGGCGGGCTGGCGCTGCATCCGGCCGCCGATATTTTCTACCACCGCAACGATGCGCTGACCTCGGACCGGCTTGGCCGGCTGTCGTTCGTGGCCTCCGCAATCGCCGGGTTGTTCGCCGCCGGCCAGTTCTTCTCGCGGTACCGTCGCGGCGAACGTGTGCGGCACCGACGTCAGTTACTTGGCGAGGACCTCGCGAAGCTTCGAGTCGCTCCGTGTTCGCATCGACGACAGTCCGGACGCCGATGTGGCCCGCGGCCTGATTCGCGAGGCCGACGACGTGCTCTCCGACGCCGAACAGGACGCCGCGATGGACCTGCTGGACACTGAGGGTATTCAGGCTCTCCGGTCGCTTCACCAGATCTCGGTGCGCGCGGCCGATCGCCGGTTGGCGACGCTCACCGCGCCGCGCACCGCCTCTGGGCGAGAAGTCACGCCGGGGCCGGGGGAAGGCCTCGCGACGGCACCTCGACCTTCGCCGACCGCTGGGCCCTGACCCAGACATTCCCTGCGAGCACACCGGCCAGCGGGATGAAGAACGCGAAGAACAGCACCGCCCGCAGATCGGGAGTGCGGTAGATCTCGGCGACGAGGCGCGGGTCGCCGAAAAAATCCTTCAGTTCTCCATGTCTTCGTGGTTATCCTTTGTTTTCGTCCACAAGTCATGTCCGGTCAGGTGCCGACGCCGGCCCATCCGAAGAACGTTCCGGGCGATTTCTACGTCGCGGCGGGGTGCTGCACGCTTTGCGGCGTTCCGCAGCGAATGGCCCCGGATCTGTTCACGAGCGACGAGCAGGCGTGCTGGGTGGCGCGACAGCCTGCGACGCCGAGTGACTACAAGAAGATGCTCCTGGTGATGGACGCTCAGGAGCACCGGTGTGTGCGCTATCGAGGGACGGATCCGACCGTGCGGTTGAGTGCGCCGGACGCGTGCGTCGACCCGCGCGACTCGTAGGTGTTCAGGCGCGCGCCCTTGTCCGACCTCGCGATGACAAAGGTGGATCGATCCCGGAAACCCGCACGCTCGTAGAGCCCGCGCGCCGGAGCGTTCGAGGCCGCGACGAGCAGCGTCATGCGTGCATAACCGGCAGACGCCGCCACGGACATGGCGCTCGCCAGAAGCCGGCCCCCGAGGCCACGGCCTCGCTCGGCAGGGTCCACGGCGATTTGCGCGACGTGCGACGTGCCCGGCGCGAGATCGGTCACGACGATTGCACCCGCCAGCGCCTGGCCGTTCGCCGAAGGCGCGACGACGCTCAGCCCTGGAACAAAACGCCCACAACCTGTCGTCGTCAGGAGCGTCACGACGTACTCAGTCCACTCCGCGGCGGACCCGTGAGGCGCGAAGGCCCGGGTCGTGAGCTCGCCGTCGTAGGCTCGCGCGAAGAGGCGCGCCAGGCGGTCGCCGTCAGCGCTCCAGCGTCGCATCGCGCCGCGTGAACTGGAGAAGCTGACTGCGTCAGTTCGTTCCTTGGACCTGTCGGACCCGTCGCACCCGTCGTAGCCTGCCGAGATCGGCCGCCAGGTACCGGTACGGCTCGACGCGAAACCCGTGGGACGCCAGCGCGTCCGGCAGCGAGTCGGCCGCCGACCGCACGCAGAAGAGCACCGCGTCCGCGGCGGCGCACTCCTCCGATGCCAGAATCGCGTCGAGGAGCGCCGATGTCGTGCCGGCCGCCGGCGCCACGAACGCGAGCACCTGCACGTTGTCGCGGTGGAGCAGGAACGACGTCCACCCGGCGATGTGGCCGTGATCGTCTTTTGCGACAAAGCCCGAGAGCGTGCCGGCACGGCGCGCCGGCTCGACCGCCTGCCATGCGGCTCGAACGTCCCAGTCGAGATCGCGGAGCCACGCCTCGCGTTCCAGGGCGAGCAGCGGCTCAATCTCTTCGGGCGTTGAACGCCGCCAATCCTGGACATGAATCATTGGGAATCCGGAGGCAGGGTGCCGCGCAGGCGTCTCATCACGTCATCGACCTCAGGCGTCGCGGCGGCGCGGTTGGCGCGGCGGATCTGTTCGTAGACTTCCTGCCGGTGAACCGGAACCGACGGTGCGGCGGTCACCCCAATCCGGACGCCCTCGCGGCCGATGCGCAGCACCTTGACCTCGATGCCGTCACCGATCACGATGGCTTCATTGAGCTTCCTCGTGAAGACCAGCACGACTATTGGCTTTCTGACTTCTTACTTCTCACTTCCAACTTGCGTTCTAGGCTGCCCTGAGCGGGTGGTCGATGCGAAACGGACTCTCGGGCGTGACGATCTGGATTCCCCGCATGGAGGCCGGGTTGATCACGAGAGGGGCGCGTAGATTCACCGTCGCGTGACCGTCCTCGTGGACGGTCACGATGCACAAGAAGAGCAGTTGCTGCGCGCCATCGGAGCCGAGGCGGACAAGGTCTGCTGGATCGAGCACCAGCGCGTATCCGGTGACCACCCGGGCCGGATCGATCGCAACAAATGACGGGCCGTCGGGGCCGACGCCCCGCATGACGGCAAACGGCTCCGATTCGGGCGACGCCATCAGCAGGAACTGACGGCACGTCTCGAAACCGGGCACGCCCTCGTTGAACGTGATCATCGCGGGAGCAACGGTCTCACGAGTCATCGCAGGTAGTCCAGCAGGGACCGGCGCTCAGCCGTGCTCACCGCGGCGAGGGCGGCCTGATAGGCCGTGTCTGCCTGGCTCAGGCGGGTCACGGCCTCAGCCATGTTCGCGTCCTCGAGGAGCGATCGGCGTGTCTCGGCGGCGACCCGGAGGGTGGACAGCCGCGTGCGGGCCTCGTCCAGCTCCACGGAGTCGGCGCCGAGCGATCCGATGGCGCGTTGCGTGCGCTCGAACGCTCGCTCGATCGCATCGATCTCGGTGGCCATGGCCGAGCTGTCGCCCGCCTCGATGGCCGTGGCCAGATCGTCGAGGGCGGTCAACACGTCTTTGGTGTCGCTGCCCTGGGCGACGGCCTGCCCATTGAACGTCACCGACACGACACGCCCGCTCTCGACCTCGACGTCCGTCGTGTCCGCGTTGCCTTGGTACGTCCACGCACCGGCGACCAGTTCGTACGCCCGTGCGTCGGCGGCCGTTCCCGAGAAGATGTAGTTGCCGTTGAACGTCGTGTTGAAGTCCGCCAGGAGCGACTCGCGCAGGCTCCGCACTTGGCTGGCGGTCGCCGCGCGCGAGGCGGCCGTGGTCGTGGATCCTTGCGCGCTCGTGCCGGCGACCACCGCCGCCGTGAGCTTGTCGGTCATCGTCGAGAGCACGTTGTCCGCGACCGCGAGTCTGACCGCCGCCGAATCGCGCGACCGCGAGTACGCGTCGACGGCCCCCATGGTCGCGTGCTCGTTGACCGCCTGCCGCATTGCCAGCGGGTCGTCGCTCGCCGCGTTGATACGACGTCCGGTCGAGACCTGCTCGCGCGCTTTGGCGAGCTGACCGGCGGCCGTGTTGATCGCGTCCAGCCCGTCGCGAAACACATCGTAGATGACTCTCATCACTGCACCATGCCCATCAGGGTGTCCAGCAGATCGTTGACGGTCGTGAAATAGCGCGCGTTGGCTTCATACGCACGCTGGAACCGCACGAGATTCGCCGCCTCCTCGTCCATCGAGACGCCGGAGACCTGCGCGCGAAGCTGCTCGAGCTGCTGCATGACTTGCTCACCGGCGCTGTTGGCTGAACGCGCGGACGCGAGGTCCGTGCCGATGCGATATGCCAGCTGCCCCCAGGCCTCGACCGCGGTCGCGGTTCCGCCATTCGCGAAGGTCGAATCGCGCAGGGCCGCGAGCGCACGCGCCGTCGCGTTGTCGCCGATCGCGCCCGTGCCGGATGCCGCGATGAGGTTGCTGTCAGCCACGACGGCCGGCGCCACTTCGAGAGCGGCCGCGGCGCCCGCCGCCGCGGCAAGGGCCGTGAAATACGCGCCACCGGCGGCGCCGTTGGCATCGAACCCGGTCTGGTGCACCGTGTTCACCGCCGATGCGACGTCGAACGCAAGCTGATCGAGGCTTGCCGAGTAGGTCGGGACGACCGTGTCGCGAAGATGGACGAGCCCGCCAATCCGCCCGCCCGCGATTTCGCTCGTGATGTCGAAGCCGCCGATTGACAGCGAGGTCAGCCCGAGCGGTGGTGTGCTCGCCGTGTCGACCGCGTACGAAAAACTGCCCACGACGAGCGTGCGCCCCGAGCCGATCGACAGCGAGATGCTGCCGTCGCCGGTTCGAGTGACGCTGACATCGGCCAACTCGCGCAGCCGGCCGATCGCCAGGTCGCGCGCGTCCCGCAACGCTTCGACGTCCGCGCCGCCGGCGGCGATGCCTTCGTTCAACTCTGCGACGCGCCGGGCCAGCTCGTTGACCTCATCAGTGGCCGCCACAAGTGACGCGTCTGCGCCACGGCGAGCGTCGACGAACCGCGCCGAGAGCTCGTGGAACGCGACCGCAAGCTGCTCGCCCTGCCGGACGGCGTTGTCCCGGGCCGTCACCGACGTGGGGTCGTCAGCCAGAGCCTTGAAGCCGTCGAAGAACGCGCCAAGACGCGCGTCGAGCGACTGCCCGGCCAGCCCGACCGTCGCTTCCACTTCCCGCAGACCGTCGGTGAGCGCCGCGCCGAACTGAAGGCGTTGCTGCTCGTTCCAGAGTCGTCCGAGCACGAGCTCGTCGCGCAGCGCCTGGACCGCAAGGACTTCAACACCGCGACCGGCGCCGAGGTGCTCGATGGGCGGCACTTCGGCCAGCACCAGCGCCCGACGCGAATAGCCCTCGGTGTTGATGTTCGCGAGGTTATTGCCGGCGACTTCGAGGCCGAGTCGCGCCGTCGAGAGCGACCGCGCCGTGGACGTCAGACTATCGAGTAGGCCCGCCATGACTCAACGCACCGTCGCGCGGCGATTGGCGGTCGGCGTGACGCCAAGCTGCGCGCCATTCCGCCCGTAGCCGGGCTGCTGAAGAATTCCGTTCGCGATGCCGACCGCCGATCGGCCGAGCGCCTGGCAGCGGAGCAGTGCCTGCCGCGCCCTGGTCACCGACTCGCCGAGTGCCGCCTTGTCGTCTACCGCCTGCACGGCGCTGCGGCGTATCTGCGCGAGCGCGGTCAACGCTGCGCCGAGTGACTCCTCGGCCTGCAGGACCGCGTCGGTCGAGAACGCGGCGAGTGCGCGCGAAAGCTCGTCGAGCGCCTGTTCCAGGCGCACGGTCGCGTCAAGAGGGTTCGTCGTCATGGGAGTCAATGAGGTCCGGCAGCAGACGCTCGGCCAGGGCGGCCAGGTCCGTGTCGAGCTCGCCGGAGGCCACGAGGGCCTTCCCGCGCGCGACAGCTTCCGGGCGAATGCCCGTATCTACCGCCTTCGCTTCCTCGAGCGCCGCCTTGACCAGCCGGAGTCCGGCCGACAGGCTCACGCGATCCCCCCGCCCGGACGCCGCCCCACTGGACGACGCCGACCCCGCGGAGCGGGTGGTGTCGCCTGAGGCCGGCTCCGTGGCCGGTGTCGAGTGCGTGCGTGGATGCTCGATTCTCATATCCGTTCGCTGTTCAAACAGCTGAACGTTCTCCCACCGTCGTAATCGGCCGGGAGAGCGCGTTCTTTAATCCGGGCTCTCCATCAGGCTTACGGCTTAGGGCTTAGGGCCACCCAAGACCTGCACAGCCCTAAGCCTTAAGCCTTGAGCCCTAAGCCTCGTCACCAACACGTCCCATGCGGGTCAACGCTTTCCCCTTCCCGCAGCACTTCAAAATGAAGGTGCGGACCCGTCGCCTTGCCACTCGCTCCGGACCGGGCGATCGCCTGGCCGGCGACGACGGTGTCGCCTGGCTTGACGAGGATTTCGGACAGGTGCGCGTAGCGCGTGGACGTCGTCGCGCTGTGCCTCACGACGACCGTCTTGCCGTAGCCCGCAAGGTTGCCCGCGAAAGTCACTTCGCCCGCTCGCGCAGCCGGCACATCGTCGCCGACCGGCATCGCGAGATCGATCCCGTTGTGAAACTTCGTGGCGCCGGAAATTGGATCGCGACGCCAGCCATAGGCGGACGTCTGCGGAGACGGACGCTCGAGCGCCGCGGCAGCCCCCGGACCGTTGATCGCGGCATTGACGAGCGTCTGCGTTCCGGCTGTCTGAAACGTCGGCCCGGCGGCCGCGAGTCCCGCGGCAGCTTCGAGCGGACGCCATCAGCGACTGCCCGAGTCCGATGCCACCCGCGCGGCTGAGCGCGATGCTGAATTCCTGGAAGAGACTGTCGCCAAGAGGTCCCGCGCCAAAGCCGCTCGACTCCTCGCCGCTGTCGAACATCGAATCGCGCATGCTCGTGAGCATCTGAGCCAGGAGAATCGACTCGAATTGCACGGCCAGCGCGCGCACCTGCTCCGGCGTCTCGGGACGCCGCGCATCGAGGCCGATCGCCTGCCCAGGGCGCGCGCCGAGATTCGCTGACCTGCGCGCGGAGCGATTCGACGATGGGGAGATTCGACATGCTGGTCCTAGAGAATGACGATCTCGGCGTGGAGCGCGCCGGCGGCCTTGAGCGCCTGCACGATGGCGATGATGTCGCGCGGCGACGCGCCGAGCGCGTTGAGCGCCGTGACCACGGCCTGGAGCGTCGTGCCCCTTCGAGCGCGATCAGCTGCGCCGTGCCTTCCTCGACGTCCACGTGCTGCTCAGGCACGGTCACGGTCTCGCCGCGCGAGTACGGCAGCGGCTGACTGACCTGATACCGCGTCGTGATGCGGACCGACAGGTTGCCGTGCGCGACGGCGGCCGGGCCGAGCCGGACGTTGCCGCCGACGACGACGGTGCCCGTGCGCTCGTTGATGACGACGCGCGCGACGACGTCGGTCTCGATCGGCAGCGTTTCGAGCTGCGCCATCAGCTCCGGCAGCGACGACCGGAAGCTGCGCCGGCACCTCCACCGACACGCTGCCGGGATCGAGCGCGCGCGCCGCCTCCACGCCGAGATGCGGTTGATGGCCTGCGCCACGCGCGACGCCGTCACGAAGTCCGGCTCGCGCAGGGCGAACACCATGCGGACCTGATCGGTCTCGACGGCCGGCGCGGGCGCCGACTGGACGATCGCGCCGCCCGGGACTGCGTCCGACGGTCAGGTGATTGACCTGCACGCTCGTGCCGCCTCGACCGCCGCCGAATCCGCCGATCGACAGCGGCCCCTGCGCCAGCGCCACCATTTCGCCGTCCGGGCCGCGCAGCGGCGTGGGCAGCAGCGTGCCGCCCTGCAGGCTGCGCGCGTCGCCGATCGACGAGGCGATCACGTCGAGCCTGCGCGCCGACACGCTGGTACGGCGACATCTCCGCGGTCACGAGCACGGCGGCGATGTTCTCGACCTTCACCTGGTCGGCCGGCACCTCGATCGCCGAAGCGCGACAGCATGTTGGCGAGCGACTGCGTCGAGAAGAGCGTCTGGCGCTTGTCGCCGGTCTTGTTCAGCCCCACGACCAGGCCGTAGCCGACGAGCGGCGACGAGCTCACGCCCTGCAGC
Source organism: uncultured Acidobacteriota bacterium (assembly GCA_963793255.1). Lineage (GTDB taxonomy): Bacteria > Acidobacteriota > Vicinamibacteria > Vicinamibacterales > SCN-69-37 > CAVTYZ01. Next base: position 104,001 of record CAWBZK010000005.1, on the reverse strand, counting down.
GTGACGATGTCCTTGAGCCGCGTTTCGCTGCCGATGACAGCCGTGTGCGACAGCAGGCTGCCGGTCGACGAGCAGCGCGGCCGTCAGTCTCGTGCGTGATGAACATGGAATCTTCATGACGTTCTCCTAGAACACCTTGTTCAGGACGCGTGATGAGCCAGCCGGGCGCCAGGCTGTCCTTGATGAGGCCCTGGCTGAGCGACCGGATTCGCAGCTGGCCGACCTGCGGCGACAGCACGACGTTGCCGGGCTGGATGTCCGCAGGCCGGACGACGCCGGTCAGCACGACGACGTGCGATCGCCGTTGATGTCGACCTCGCGCACGCCTTCGACGACGAGGTCGCCGTTCGGCAGCACCTCGGCGACGCGCGCCGTCACCATGGCGGTGAGCTCGGTCGTTCGCGTCGTGCCGCCGGAGCCGTTGAACTCCGTCTCGGTGTCGATGGGGAAGACCTTCGCCAGCCACTTGGCGGCGGGCGACGGCATGGTCGCGTTGGCGCTGGACTTCTTGCCGACGTTCGAGTCGGCCGATCCGGTCGCGCTCAGGCTCTCGACGACGCGGATCGTGACCAGGTCGTTCTGCCGGCGCGCCTTCGGATCGCTCGCCAGGTCGACCATCCAGGCGTTCTTCGGTGGACGTCGTCCGACGCGGCCTCGAGCAGATAGCGGTTGTACTCGCTGTCGTAGTCGGTCGTCTGCGCCGGCAGGACGCTCGGCGTCCCGACGAGCAGCACCACGACGAGCGCCAACGCCTGCCGTGACGAATTCGATCAGCGGCCATGGATCACCTCGACTTTTCCGTTCTGCAACACGCGTCCCCGCAGGTACCGGCGGGTCTGTGGATTGATCACCCGAATGACGTCGCCAGGCTCGCCGCCGTCGGCCGCCACGAACGTCGCCCGTGACTTCCACGGCGCCGGACGCCGCGACGACCGTCACCGCGTCGCCCGGCTCGACCTTGCGCCGCAGCGTGACGGCGTTGCCAGGCACGGCCTCGCCGGCCGGAAGCGTGCGCAACGCGCGCGAGCCGACGAGCTCGACCAGCCGCGGCAGACGGCGCAGCGGCACGTCCGTGATGACTCGCTGCGATTCATCCAAGTCCTCGGGCTGTCAGCGATTCGCCCTTCGCGACAGTGCGCGTCGTGACCACGAGCGGGCCGGTCACCGTCATCGTCGCGGTCGCCGGCAGCGCCGCGCCGCTCGTCGTGACGAGCGTGAAGCGCATCGGGCCGGCCGAGTCGTGCGGCGGGTCCGGCCGCGCCTCGCGAAACACCGGCGCGTCGCCGGTGACGTCGATCGAGTCGATCTGTGACCGTGGCCATCGCCGCCCAGGCGCGCGACAACGGCCGCGCGAACGGCCTCGGCCGCCGACAGCGATGGGGCACGGCGCGGGCGCCGCGGCGGTCCGGCCGGCGTCACGACGCACGCCGCCACGGCCACCGCAATCGCGCCACGAACGGCCGAGCGAAGGTGTTCGTCATCGCTACCGCACCAGCGTGTTGACCTGGCTCAGCATCTCGTCGGCGGCCTTGACGACGCGCGAGTTCGCTTCGTAGGCGCGCTGGCCGATGATCATGTTGACCATCTCCTCGACGACGCTGACGTTCGAGTCCTCGACGAAGCCCTGCGCGAGCGTGCCGCGCGAGTCGGTGCCGGGCGCGCCGGCTTCTCCGGCTCGCCCGACGCCGTCGTCGGCTGCGAAGAGGTTGCCGCCGAGCGGCCGCAGGCCGGCCGGGTTGGCGAACGTCGCGATCTCGATCGTGCCGAGCTGCTGCGCTGCCTCTGGCCCGGCGACCGTGGCCGACACGATGCCGTCCTTGGAGATGCGACACGGACGTCGCGTTCGGTCGGAATCGTGATCTGCGGGCTCGAGCGGGTAGCCCTCGGCCGTCACGATCAGTCCCTGCGCGTCGAGGTGGAACGTGCCGGCGCGCGTGTAGGCGGTGGTGCCGTCGGGCAGCGACGATCTGGAAGAAGCCGTCGCCCTCGATGGCGAGATCGAGCGGCGCGCCCGTCGAGCGCAGGTTGCCGGCGCTGAAGTTGCGCGCCGTGGCGACGGCGCGCGTGCCGAGGCCCATCTCGAGGCCGACCGGCGCTTCGGTCGTGGCCGAGGCCTGACGCGCCCGGCGCGCGGATCTCCTGGTAGACGAGGTCCTCGAACTCGACGCGGCTCTTCTTGAAGCCGGTCGTGTTGACGTTGGCGAGATTGTGCGCGACGTTGTCGATGTTCGTCTGCTGCGCGTTCATCCCGCTCGCGGCCGTGTACAGTGCGCGAATCATGGCTGCTAGCTCCTGTCTAGGTTCGTCGGCCGAGTGATCGATGGCCCGGCCATCGACGTCGTTCATGAGCACCGAGATCGCCTTCTGCAGCGCCTCGAATCCGCGCGAGACCGTCGTCAGCTCGGCCAGCCGATCGGCTGACCGAGACGTTCGACTGCTCGAGCGAGCCCGCCCGGACCGTCGGCTCGGTCGACCGGCATGGCGGTCTGCCCGTCCGCGCGCAGGCGCGACGAGTGTTCCTGCACGAGCGCGCCGGGATTCGCGAACGACACGATCTTCAGGCGGCCGGACTCGCGTCGTGCCCGACCAGACCGATCCGTCCTGGTCGACGCGAATTCGCCGTCGCCTTCGCCGAGCGTGATCGGGCCGCCCTCGCCGAGCACGAGCGATCCGTCCTCGGTGATCGAGCCGTCGCTCGGCGTCGAGCGTGAAGTGGCCGTTGCGCGTGTAGCGCTCGCCGCCGGCCGTCTGGACCACGAAGAACCCGGCGCCGTCGATCGCGACATCGAGCGACCGGCCGGTCGCGGCAATCGCGCCGGCGCGCATGTCGAGCCGGCTGCCGCCGAACGTCGTGTCGATGGCGGTCTCGAGCGTCGCCTCGAACAGCTCGCGCTGGGCCGACGCGCGCGCTTCGCGCTCGCCCTTGTAGCCGGCGGTGCCGACGTTGGCGATGTCGGTCGCGAGCGCGGTCGAGCTCGTCGACGCGGGCGCGCAGTCCACTGAGCGCGATGTACTGAGATCCAGACATAAGTTCGTATCCTTCTGTCGTTCCCGGTTCCCCGTTCCACGTTCCCGTTCGGCTCCGGTTCCCGTTCCGGTTCCAGTCACGGAACCGGGAACGAGGAACGTCGGAACGGGGAACGACGTCTATGCCGCTGTCGTCGTCTCCGTGTTCGTCGCCTTCGCCAGCGAGAGGTGCAGCCGGACTTCGCTTTCAGACAAACCTTCCGTCGTCGCGATCTCGGCGACCTTCTCGCCCTTCTCGGCCGCCGCGGTCACGCGCTTGGCGACGCTCGAGCGGCTCGAGGCTCTTCGACGAGCTCTTGCGGCGGCCGCCGAGCTGTTCGACCTCTTTGATCAACGTGGCAAGGCCCGCTTCCGTCGTGTCCGTCAGGAGCGCCAGGCCGTCCGCGAGGCGGCTGACCCGCTCGCGGACGAGCGACAGCTCCTGCAGGCGGCGAGCGGTCCAGACGAGCAGCGACACGTTGACGAGCGCGATCGTCGTGATCGCCGCGCCGGCACGAAACGCCTCACGATGTGCCCAGTAGAAGTCCTTCGCCCACAGCAGGTCATCCATCACGCCCTCGCCTCCAGTCCGATGGCCTGCGGCCGCGTGGCCGCGAGCTCGGTAATCCGAACGCCGTAGTTGCCGCCGACAATCACCACTTCGCCCCGCGCGATCAGCCGGTCGCCGACGAGCAGATCGACGGGTTCGTCCGGCGATCGACCCATGTCGATCACGGAGCCGGGACCGAGATCGGCGAGCGAACGGAGCGGCATGATGGCGCGCCCGAACCGCACGACGAGCGGCAGGTCCACGTCGAGCACGGCATCGAGCCGGGGATCGGCGCGGTCTTTTTTCGCCGCCGCGCTCAGCGCGGCCGCGGTGTCCGCCGAGACCTGCGTGGCGGTGTCCGCGGAGGCTGGCCCGTTGCCAGCCGGAGCCGCGGGGTTCTGTTCGTCCATCGACATCTCACGCTCCTTGCGCGCCCGGCGTCGACAGACACCGGTTCTCGACGAGCACCATCAGGCGCCCGCGTTCGGTCGCGAGGCGACCGGTAAACTTGCGAATGCCGCCGACGTACACGTCGAGCGGCTGGTCGGCCGGCAGCGGCAGCGCAATCACTTCGCCCAGGTTCAGGCCCATCACGGAACCGGCGTTGAGCCCGGTCCGGATCTGCGGCACCACGGGCAGCGGCACGCGGCCGAAGTTCTCGTTGAGCCAGGCGCGCTCGCGATCGGTCAGTTCGCGCCGCTGGCGCTGCCAGGTCGTCGAGAAGTGCGTGCCCGCAATCTCGGCGACGTTGGTCGGCATGCAGAGGTTGATCAGTCCGCGCACGTCGCCGACCTTCACCTCGAACACCACGGCGACGATGATTTCGTTCGGCGCGGCGACCTGCAGCATCTGCGGCCGCGTCTCGCGCGCCCGAATGGCGAAGCTCAGATTCGTCACGGCCTTCCATGCGTCCGCCAGGCCAGTGAGCAGCATCTTGACCACGGCGTCGATGACGTTCTGTTCGATTTCGGAGAGCGGCCGGTTGGCCGGCGCGGATTCTCCCGTGCCGCCGAGCATGCGGTCGAGCATCGCGAAGGCAATCGACGGGTTGATCTCGACGGCGCCCAGCTCGTCGAGCGGGTTGATGCCGATGGCGTAGAAGGCCGTCGGGTCGGTCAAGCGACCCGAGAAACTCCGCGTACGAGAACTGCTCGACGGAGGACACCGACAGCGTAGATCGTCGTGCGCATGTACGCCGAGAGCGACGTGGACAGGTTGCGCGCGCAGCGCTCGTGCAGGAACTGCAGCGCGTGAACCTGTTCCTTCGACACCCGGTCCGGCCGACGGAAGTTGTAGCGCACCACTTCGTCGGCGGCGGCGCGGCGTCCGCGCCCGCCGTCGGCCGCGGTCGAGAGCAGGGCGTCGATCTCCGCCTGCGTCAGGATCTTGGTCGCCATCTCAGGCCGCCCTCGACGACTGCCACTCGCGCAGCAGCGACCGCAGCCGCGCGATCGCCTGCGTCCGGAGCTGACAGACGCGCGACTCGCCGACGCCGACGACGGCGCCGATCTCGGCGAGCGTCAGGTCTTCGCTGGTACGACAGCGCCAGGATCTGGCGCTCCCGCGCGGGCAGCTCGCCGATCGCCTCGGCCAGGTGCGCGAGGAGCTCACGGTGCTCGAGCTGCGCGTGCGGCGAGACCTCGCCGTCCACCGCGAGCCGCAGCAGGCCGATCCGGATCGTCGGCCGCCGATCCGCGCGGCACCGACAGGTCGGCCACCGACAGATCGTCGAGCATCCGGTCGTATTCCTCGATCGACACGCCGAGCGAGGCGGCGATCTCGGCTTCGATCGGGTTCGCGGCCCAGCCGGTGACGCAGGTCGTTCAGCGTCCGGTCGAGGTTCCGCTTGAGGCGCCGGACCGAACGCGGCACGCGGTCCAGCCGCCGCAGGGCGTCCAGCATCGCGCCGTGAATTCGTCGGCGTGCAAACGCGTCGAAGGGCACGCCCAGCGCCGGCTGATAGCGTTCGGCGGCGTCGATCAGCCCCATCAGACCGACGCTGACGAGCTCCGATAGCTCGACGTGCGACGGCAGACGCCGACCCACCTGTCCGGCCAAAGCCCGGACAAGGTCGATGTGCGCCATGACCAGCTCGTCCCGGCGCGTGAAGTCGGGAGTGGTCGTCAGGCCCATGGCGAGGAAGGGGAAGGTCCGGAAGCCGCCGGCGGCACGATCTGCAGCGACGGAATGGGTTTCACGCCCGGCGCCGGTGGCCGCGCGGCCGCGAGACGTGAGGCCAGGCGCTTGATGTCGCGGCTGGCCGGGCCCGTGCTCGGGCCCGCGGTAATCGGCGACTGCGCGAGGCTGCCGTCCTTCAGCGCCTTGTCCTCGAGCACGTGGCCGTCGTACCGCACTTCGCGGCGGAGAAAACGCTCCGCGGCGAGCGAGATCTGCTTGAACACGAGCTGGCCTTCGTCGGCGTCGCGCGCGGCGTTGACGACCACGCCAATCGGCTTGGTCGTGTCGGCCGCCGTCACGAGCTTGATGAGCGCGTACGCGTCCACGACGGCCGCCGGCTCGAACGACGTGACGACCAGCACGTAGTCGGCGAGGCCGATGACGTCGAGCACGTTGTCGCTGATGCCCGTCGCGGTGTCGAAGAGCAGAAAGTCGAGGTCGCGGCTGGTCTCTTCGACGGCCTCGACCAGGCGGCCCCACCGGGAGTCGTCCAGCGTCGTGAGCGCGCGCACGCCGCTGCCCGCGGGAATGATGCGAACGCCGGCCGGTCCGTCGAGCGTGATGTCCTTGACGCGCGTCGTGCCGTCGAGCACGGCGCCAAGATGCGCCGCCGGCGTCAGGCCGAGCATGACGTCGATGTTGCCCAGCGCGAAGTCCGCGTCGAGGATGCCGACGCGATAGCCGAGGCGCGCCATGGCCACGCCCAGGTTGACGGTCAGGCTGGTCTTGCCCACGCCGCCCTTGCCGCTCGTCACGGCGATTCGCGTCGCAGGTGGCCGCGTGCCGGCTCCGCCCACCCCTCTGATCATCGTCGTGCTCAGTGACACGTGATGCCCTCCATCGACTGGTTCACCGAGCAATCGGGCCGCGAGACTCGCCGGCGTGGCGCGCTCGAGATCTTCGGGCACGCGCTGGCCGGCCGTGAGATACGAGACGACGAGGCCGCGCTCGCGCACCGCGTCCACGAGCGGCATGACCGAGTCGGCTTCGTCGAGCTTGGTGATGACCACGCGCGCGGGCGAGAGCCGCGCGTAGCGGTCGAGAAGACGGCGCGCGGTCGCCGCGGACGTGTCGGCGGCCAGCACGAGATGCGTGCGCGCGCCGCGCTTGCGGCCGAGCACCTCGACGAGCTCGATCATGTCGGCGTCGGGAATCGTGTGACCGGCCGTGTCGATGAGCGCGGTCTGACGGGTGCCCGTGAGCGCGCGGTCGAGCTCGTCGGCGCTGCGCGCGACGCGGAACGGCGCGCCAACAATCGTCGCGTAGCTCCGGAGCTGTTCGATGGCGCCGGCGCGGAAGCCGTCGGCCGCCACGAGATTGAGCCGCAGGCCGTGGTTGGCGCACGCCTGCGCCGCAATCTTGGCGATGGTCGTGGTCTTGCCGACGCCCGGAGGGCCGACGAAGACCTCGTAGCGCGTGAATGCCTCCGCGCCGCCCGCGATCGGCGCGATCACCGCGCCGAGCGCGCGGCGAAGCGCCTCATCGGTGCCGGTGCGGCACTCGGCGTCGGACATTTCGGCGGCCACCGCTTCGGCCAGCGAGCCGCTGAGCCCGGAGGCCGAGAGGCGAGCGACCAGACCGGCCCGCGGATCGGGGCGTGACGGCCGGCCGTCTGGCGCCGCCACCGCTGGACGGTCCACCGACGCTACGCGGGCTTGGGGCGTGGGGCTTGGGGCTTGAACCGAATGCGTCAGTCCAGGCCTCCGGCGAGCCCGGCTCGCGGCGCTCGGCGGCGGCGGTCAGACGCACGACGCGGTGACCGACCCAGCCGCGCCAGCCTGGCGACGGGACGAGCTCGGTGGACAGGACGAGCGCGCTTTCACCCAGTTGTTCCCGGGCTGAAGCGAGCGCTTCCCGAACGGACGAGGCGTAAATGCGCTTGACGTGCATGGGTCAGTCGAGTGTCGCGACCGAGACCACCCGCACCGGCGGGGGGACTTCGCTGTGGGACAACACGGCGATGTGCGGCAAGGCCCTCGAGAACAGCCGCCACACGTGCGGGCGCAACGTCGGGGAGCACAAGAGCACAGGCTGTGCCAGGTCACCGCTCGCCAGGACTTCCGCCAGCCGTCCCGCCAGGGCCTGCGCCCGGGCGGGGTCCAGCGCGAGCACGGCCCCTCGGTCGGTCCGCGTCAGCGATGAGGCCAGCGCGTCTTCGAGCGACGGACTCAGTGAAATAACGCGCAATTCGCCGGTGTCGCCCTGAAACGGCCGGCAGATCGATCGGCCCAGCGCCGTGCGCACGGCCTCGACGACCACATCCGGATCCTTCGAGACGCCGGACGCGTCGGCCATCGCTTCGAGAATCGTCGTCAGGTCGCGGACGGGCACACGCTCGCGGAGCAGTTGGCGAAGCACGCGCTGCACGTCGCCAATCGTCGCGAGTTTCGGTACGAGCTCCTCGACGAGCTTCGGTGAGGATTCCGCGACGCGATCGACGAGGTCCTTCGTCTGCTGCCGCGTGATCAGGTCGGGCAGGAACGTGCGAATGACCTCCGAGAGATGCGTCGAGATCGCGGTCGTCGGGATCGACCACCGTGTAACCGGCAGCGATCGCCGGGTCGCGTTTTTCCGGGGTGACCCAGACCGCCGGCAACCCGAACGCGGCTTCGCGCGTCGCGATGCCGTCGAGGGTGCCGCGCACGGTGCCGGGATCGATGGCAAGCAGGCGATCGACGTACAGATCGCCGCGCGCCACCTCGACGCCTTTCACCAGGATCGCGTAGGTGCGCGGGCCAAGCTGCAGGTTGTCCGCGACGTGTACCGGCGGCACGACCAGTCCGGTCTCGTTCGCGATCTGCCGGCGGATCGAGCGCACGCGTGTGAGGAGCGTGCCGCCCTGCGTTTCGTCCACGATCGTGACGAGCGCGTACCCGACTTCGATGCCGAGGGGATCGACGGTGACGGTCGATTCGACCGGCTCTGGCGTCGCCACGCCCGGTTCCACGGCTTCCGCGACCTTGCCTTCCTTCCGGTTGGCGTAGGCCGCGCCGCCGAGAATCGCCGCGACGAACAGGAACGAGAACTTCGGCAGACCGGGAATGATGGCCAGCCCGACGAGCACGGCGGCGGCCACCGCGAGCGGACGCGACCGCGCGAGCAACTGGGCCGCGACTTCTTCGCCCAGGTTCGACTCGGCCGATGCGCGTGTCGTGATCAGGCCGCCGGCCATCGAGACGAGCAGCGCCGGAATGGACGTGACGAGTCCTTCGCCGACGGTCAGGATGGTGTAGGTCTCGAGGGCGGTGCGTGACGTCGAGCCCGTGTTGGAATACGCCGATGATCAGCCCGGCCACGATGTTGACGCCGGTGATGAGCACGGCCGCCAGCGCGTCGCGCTGCGTGAACCGAATGGCGCCGTCCATCGCGCCGTAAAAATCGGACTCGCGCCGGATTCGGTCGCGCCGTTGACGCGCTTCCTGGTCGTTGATGACACCGGCATTCAGGTCGGCGTCAATCGCCATCTGCCGCCCGGGCATCGCGTCGAGGGTGAATCGCGCCGTGACTTCCGAGATGCGGACCGCGCCGTGGTTGATGACCACGAACTGGATGATCACGAGCACGGCGAAAACCACCACGCCCACGACGAAGCTGCCGCCGACGACGAACTGGCCGAACGACATGATCACGTGGCCCGCCGCGTCGACGCCGTCCGCGCCGTGCAGCAGCACGAGACGCGTGGCCGCGACGTTCAAGGCGAGCCGCATCAACGTGAGCAACAGGAGCAGTGAGGGAAAGGCGGAGAACTCGACCGGCTGCTTCACGTAGATCGCCGTGAGCAGAAGCACGACCGCCAGCCCGATGTCGACCGAGAGCAGCAGGTCGAGCAGCAGCGGCGGCAGCGGGACGATCATCAGCAGCACGACCGCCAGAACGGCGGCGGGCGCGAGCAGGTTTGCCGGACGAGCGACGGAGACGGTCGCGGTGGCCATGGGCTAGAGCACCAGTTGTTTGAGGCGGACGAGGTAGGCGAGCACCTCGGCCACGGCGCCAAAAAGCGGCGCGGGAATGACTTCGCCGACTTCCGCGGTCGCGTAGAGCGCGCGCGCCAGCGTGACGTTTTCGACGAGAGGGACGTTGTGCTCGCGCGCGAGCGCGCGGATGCGCGCCGCCAGTTCGTCCTGGCCCTTCGCGACCACGACGGGCGCCGCCATGTGCTCGCGGCGATAGTCGAGGGCGACGGCGAAGTGCGTCGGGTTCGTGACGACGACCGTCGCGGTCTTGACCGACTGCAGCATGCGCTTGCGCGCCATCTCGCGCTGGATGCGCCGCACGCGGCCCTTGATTTCCGGATTGCCGTCGCTCATCCGCGACTCGTCCCGGACTTCCTGACGCGTCATCTTCTGCTGCGAATACCAGCGCCAGTACTGCACGCCGTAGTCGCCGGCGCCGAGCAGCGCGAGCGCGAGGCTCGCCTGCCAGAGCAGGTGCCACAGCCGATCCCACGCGTAGGCCGACGATTGGGCCGGGGTCATGGCCATCAGGCGCGGCGACTCCCCGTAGAACGCGTACACCAGCGAGTACCCAATCGACCCGACGGCGGCAAGGCCGATCACGGCCTTGATCAGCTCGGTGCCGGAAACCGACGGGGACAGACGGCGGAAGCCCTGAGCCGGGCTCAGGCGTTCCCAGTTGAGGTGCAGCGCTTTCGGCGAAAAGGACCAGCCGACCTGGGCAAGGCTGGCGAACAGCGACGCGGCGATCGCGATGAGCGCCGGCGGGCCCGCCAGCCGCGCCAGCAGCTGCGCGTCGTCCCAGAACAACGCCGCGAGCGTGCCGGGGTGGACGTCGTGCCGGCCGAGGTCGCCGAGCCCGTTGAGCGCGGACATCAAACGGTCCGCGGTCGAGGCCGCGACGGTCGTGCCGAACCAGCTGAGTGCCAGCGTGATGCCGATGAGCGCGATGGCGCCAGACAGATCGGCACTGCGCGCAACCTGACCGCGCTCGCGCGCGTCCTTGATGCGCTTGCCTGTAGGTTTCTCTGTACGTTCCCCGGTTGCCTGCGCCATGGCTTACCGGAAGGCCTGGGCCGCGCCGGCGGCCGCCTGAAACGTGAGTGGGATGAAACGGCTGATGAGTCCGGGCAGTGCCTGGACTGAGAGCGCAAAGACGAGCAGGCCCAGGACGACCCGGATTGGCGAGCCGGCAATCATCACGTTGAGCGACGGGGCGACGCGGGCCACGAGCCCGAGCGCGAGCTCGACGAGGAGCAGCACGACGATGACCGGCGCCGCGATGCGGACGCCGAGGATGAACACGAGCCCGAGCGATTCGGCGACGCTCGTCGCCAGCGTGGCGTTGAGCCCGCCAAACCCGACGGGCAGCGCGCGATACGAGTCGGCCAGTGCCCGCAGGAGCGTGTGATGGGTGTTCGTGACGAGGCAGACGATCGTCACGAGGTGCGCGTAGACGACGGCCAGCACGTTGTTGCGCACGCCGCTCTGCGGGTCAATCAAGGATCCGAGCGACAGGCCGATTTGGTAACCAGCGAAATGGCCTGCGAACTCGCCGGCCGTGATCAGGACGCGAATCGCCAGTGCGAGCGCCAGGCCGATGGCGATCTCACGCAGCACCACGATCGTGATGCCACCGGCCGAGAGCTCCGCCGGCAGCGACACAAACGGCGCGAGCACGATGGCGAGCAGGATCGTGAGGCCGATGCGCATCAGCAGCGGCGCCTGCACGGCGCCGAGCAGCGGCGTCCCCATGACGAGCATGCCGGGCCGCACGAGGAGCAGCACGAGCGCGGCGAGCGAAGCCAGGGTCATCGCACGAGTTCAGGCAACCGGCGGATCAGCGCCGCGGAGAAGCCAGTGAGCACCCGGAGCATCCACGGAAAGGTGAGGGCAAAGACGACGAAGATCGCGACCGCGCGCGGGATGAACGACAGGATGCTGTCCTGCACCGACGTAACCGTCTGGATGATGCTCACCGACACGCCGACCACCAGACCGACGGCCAGCATCGGAAGGGAAATGATGACGGCGGTCTCAATTGCCTGGCGGACGATACCGAGAACGAGGGCTTCAGACATGGAGAACCTCCGTCAAGTTGGAAGTTAGAAGCCAGAAGTCAGAAGTCATTGGGCGCCTGCCGAGAAAGGCGAGCGCGGCCGAAGGCCGCCAGTACTTCTGACTTCTGGCTTCTCACGTTCGAACTTGATCCGTTCTCACAAGAAGCTCCTCACCAGCGACCCCACCAGCAGGTTCCAGCCGTCGATCATCACGAAGAGCAGCACCTTGAATGGGAGCGAGATCATCATCGGGGGCAGCTGCATCATGCCCATCGAGAGCAGCGTCGTGGAGACGACCAGATCCACGAGCAGAAACGGAACGAAGAGGAAGAAGCCCATCTGGAAGCCGGTCTTCAGCTCCGAGATCGCGAAGGCCGGGACGACCACGCGCATCGGCAGGTCTTCGACGCGCGACGGACGCTCGGAGCCGGAGAGATCCACGAAGAGCGCGAGGTCGGCTTCGCGCGTCTGCCGCAGCATGAATTCACGCAGCGGGGGCGCGCCCTGTTCGAGCGCGGTCGAGACGTCCATCTGGCCGGCCATCGCCGGTTGAATCGCCGTCTCGTTAATCCGGCTTGCCGTCGGCGCCATGATGAACGCCGTCAGAAAGAGCGTCAGGCCGATGAGCATCTGGTTCGACGGCATTTCCTGCGTGCCCATCGCCTGACGCAGAAAGTGAAAGACGATCGCGATGCGCGTGAACGACGTCATCATCACGAGCGCGGCCGGCACGAACGTCAGCAGCGTCATCAGGACGACGATCTGAAGCGGCGCGGAGACCGCACCCACGCCGTTGATGTTGACCGCCAGGTTCGACGCGGAACTGGTCGCCGCGGCGGCCGGCGCTGGTCGAAGTGCCGGCGCTGACGGCCGCGGACGCGGCGGGGCAGGTCTCGAGGAGTTCGAGGAGGTCGAAGGTCGAGGGTTCGAAGAGGTTCGAAGGGGTCGACGATCCCGCGGGCGCGGGGCTCGCGGGTGTCGGAGCTGCCGCTGGTGGCTCAGTCGTGGGCGCCGGAGCCGCGGCCGAATTGGCGGCCGCGCGGCGCGGCGGGCGCGTCCTGTGCCGAGGCTGGAAGCGCAGCCGCCAGCACCAGCAGGACCAACAGCGCCTTCAGCACCGAAAGGGTTCGTCCGAGTTCGCGTCATGACGTCTGCCGATCGAGAGCCTTGGCGATCGCGGCGTCGAACGACTGACCCGCCCCGCCTTCGCCGCTCGGCGGCTTCGGCGACGTCAAGGCCGAGCTCGGTCACGAGTGAAACGTTGTTGGGCGCGAGGCCGACGAGCAACCGACGGCCTTCGACGGTGACGATCGCGAGCGACCGGCGTTCGCCGAGCGCGAGTACCGACTCCACACCCAGTCCGCCTGTCGCCCGTCGTCCCAGCACTCCGCGGCGGAGCAGCCACGCGGCTCCCGCGAGCAGGAGCAGCACGACGGCCAGCGCCCCGAGCATGCGCCACACGTTCGGCAGCAGATCGGGCGCGGCTGCGCCAACGAGCTCCGTCTGAGCGAGAAAGAAGAGGTTCACGCCGGCTCCTGGTATCCCGGCGGAAGAATGCGATTCAGCCGGAGGCCGACGTTCTCGTCCACGATGACCACCTGGCCGGTCGCGATCGGGACGCCAGCCACGCGAATGTCGAGGTCCGACCCGGCCGCGCGACGCAGGCGCACAACCGTGCCGAGCGCGAACTCCGCCGCCTCGCGGACCTTGACCGTCGCCGTCCCCAGCACGAAATCGACCGGGCATGGCACGTCCATGACCCAATCGAGCGGATCGGCCTCGGCGGCGCGCCGATCAGAACTGGACGACGAACTCGGAGAAGAGGACATCCAACACCTTTTTGTCCGGCATCAGCGGGCTCGTGCGTGTCTGGATGGCCTGCTTGAGCGCGGTCTTGCCCTCCGGCGTCACGAGCGCCGGTGCCTTCTGTTGTGTCAGGACCTCGATAATCGCGGACCGAATGTGCGCCACGATGACCGGGGTCTCTTCGATGTGCTTGGCCTCCTCGGGGGTTTCGACCACAAGTGAAATCGTCGCCTTGAGAAACCGCTGGCCGCCGTCGTCCGCCAGATTCACGAGGAAGGGTTCGAACGCGAAGACGCCCCGCGTCGACAGTTCCGGCTCAGCGGCTTCAGCGGCCTCGGTCGTCGATCCGCCGAGCATCCACCACGCAGCGCCGGCGCCACCGAGGATCACGACAAGGGCCCCGATGAACAGCCACTTCATCCCGCCGCCCTTTTTCTTCTTCGGGGCCGGTGCGGGTGCTTCGCCCTCCTGGTCTTCCGCGTTGTCAGCCATCGCCGCTACTCTCGGGTCTTGGCGAGGTCAACAGCCGAGGCCTTCTCCGCATCGGCGAGCTCGAGCTTGCGGACGACGTCCGCAAGGAACTCGGAGAACTCGGACTTCGACAGGTGGCCGTCGCCATTGGAATCAGCGCGCTTGGCGAGCCGATCGACGTGCGGTGCGAGCTCGGACTTCAGCAGGGCGGTGATGTTCAGGTTGTTCAGCACGGAATCTCCTCTGGGTTCACGCGACGACGTCGAACGGTTCGAACGGTGTGTTCGGTGACGGCGGGCGGCGCCGCGGCGACTGGCGGTCTCCGTGGGACGCGCGTTCCTCGGCTGACCGGCGCTCGCCATCGCGCGACTCCGCGGGCGGCTCCGCGATTCTCGAATTTGCCGAGCGTCAATTGCTGGTCGGCCAGACTGTCGCGGAGCATGCCCTGATGGCTTTGCAGGTACTCGCGCACGACCGGCGACTCGGCCTGGACGCGTGCGGTCACCTGGCCCTGGTCGACGCGAACCGTGATGGAGAGCTCGCCGAAGTGTTTTGGCTCGAGGCGGATGGTGGCTTCGCCGCCGCCACGGACCAGTTGAAATCTGATGGCCTGCACGATCTGGTTGGCTGTTTCTTCGGGAAGCGCGGTGCCGCTCGTGAGAACGGGCGCCACGATGATGGCCGGTTGCGACACCGGCGCCATCCGCGCGGACAGCACGTCGTGAGCGGCCGACGTCATCGCCAACGCGCCAAGCGTCTGGACGTCGGCGGCGATCGGCCGCGAGAACGTCAGATGTGGCTCGGGCTGCCGGCTTCGATCCGGTGCATCGCCCGACTGTTGTGCGTTGCCTGCAGCGCCCACCAGTCCGGCTCGTGCCTCAATCGCCGGTTGACCGGCCGGCGCGTCGGCCTTGGGCGCGGATCTCGTCGAACGCTCGGCCTTTACGGACTCGGGGGCGACCTCGACAGGGACGCTCTGGCCAGCGATAAATGACTGGACTCGTTCCCCGTTCCCCGTTCCGCGTTCCTGGTTCTGGTTCAGGTTCTGGTTCAGGGTTCGTGGTTCAGGGTTCTGAGTCGCGCCCTCTGGTTTCGCGACTCCTGAACGCTGAACATTGAACCCGGAACCAGAACCAGAACCAGGAACGGGGAACGTGGAACGGGGAACGACCGGAGCGCTGGCAACGCCGCCTGTTCTTTGCCTTCGACCTGAGCCGGTTGATCGGCTTGGGGTGCCTGCGGACCGGACGCCGCCGTCGCGTGCAGTGTCGGAGCCTGGGCTGTCGCTCGCGGCTGACTCGGCTTCGAGCCAGCATTCGTCTCGACGTTCCTTGCCGCGCGACTCGCGGGCGACGGCGCCGCAATGTCTGCGTGATCCGTGGCAGCTTCCGTGCTCGCACGCGCGACGAAGCGCGTCGAGGGTTCGCCGGCGCGATCGACGAGATCAATAGGCGCATCGGCCGCGGTTGGCTGCGGCAGACCGTCGGACGTGATCTCCGCGGTAGGCGGCCCTGCCGGGATCGCCGGCGCCGGCGCGGCTTCGGGCAGCGTCAGCGGCGCGAGACCGGGCATCGTGCCGAGCTTGTCGTTGGCTTCGCCTGACTTCTCAGGCGCGTCCTGACTCTGGTCGCTATTGAGGGGAACAGCCGCGCGGCGGGGAAGGTCCGTTTGGACTCCCGCCGCGCGGTTGATGATTTCGAGCTCCACCAGCCACATCTGCGGCTGTTGGGTCTGTGACTCGTCCTCCCACTCCGGCTCATCCGCGTCATCCGTGGCCTCGAGCGTGGCCGCGAGATCGTCGGCCTCGCTTGGGACGGACGCCTCCGCGATCGGCGCGTCGTCGTCCGCCGGTTGCCCGCCGCTCATGAGCTGAGCTCGTCGACAAGCGAACGAAAGGCGCCGGCGAGTGCGGCAGCGTCCGAGCCGTCGATCGCGGCAGAGCTCGTGGCGTCGGCTTGGCCCGCCGGAGCGGAGGCCTGGCTTGCCGTAGCGAAGCGGCCTGGCTCTCCGACGCCTTTGCGGAGGCGGCAGAAGACACCCCGAGTAGCAGGGAGAGTTCATGTCCATCTCGTCTAGGAAACCGGGTTTCTAGACGAAGAAACCCGGTTTCTGATTTAGCGCTTGAGGTTGAGCGTATCGACGAGCAGCTCGTCGGCGACCGTGATGCTCTTCGAGTTCGCCTGGTATCCGCGCTGCGCGAGGATCATCTGGGTGAACTCGGTCGCGATGTCCACGTTCGACTGTTCGAGTGAGCTGCCGATGAGCGTGCCGCGGCCCGCCGTGCCCGCGATGCCGATGCTCGGAATACCCGACGCTTCACTCTCGCTGTAGAGATTCGAGCCGAGCTTCACGAGACCCTGCGGGTTGTTGAAGGACGCCATCGCGAGCTGACCCACCGTGACCGTCCGGCCAATGCCGAACGACGCCATCAATTCGCCCTGCGGGCCGATCGAGATGATGCTCGAGACCGCGCCGGTCGGCGATCCGTTCTGCGTCGTTGAGGCGGTGGCCGACGGGGCCGAGTAGCCAGTGATCGACGGCGAGCCGTTCGCGTCAATCAGGTCCCACGAGAAGTTGGTCGCCGCCGCGCCGTTCGCCCAGGTGGGGCTGGTGACGGCGACGTCCGCCGCCGCGGCACCGTCGACATCCGTCAACTGGCCGAGGTTGTTGAAGCCGAGTGAGCCGGTACCGATGACCTCCGGCGTGCCGGCTGTTCCACCGGCGACGTCCTCGCCGGGCACCGTGATCTCGTAGTCCCATTCGCCAGGGCCAGTCTTGGTGAAGCTCAGCGTGGCGACGTGCGGCACGCCGAGCGCGTCATAGAGCTGAACGGATGAGGTGAACTCGGAGCCCGCCGCGGCGCCGGCGTCGAGATTGAGGACCGTGCCGAAGAGGCTCGTCGGAATCGGCGATCGCAGCACGCCCGGCGGAATGACGATGTTGGTCGGCTGGCCGTCCGTGTCGATCTGGCCGGTGAGCGGGTCAACGGCGGTGTAGCCCTGCACCTCCAGGCCTTCGGGCGTGACGAGCACGCCATTGGCGTCGAACGTGAAGTTGCCGGCGCGCGTGTACGCGCGCTGCGACACGTCGCCGATGACGAAGAGTCCGGTGCCCTGGATCCCGACGTTCGTCGAGATGCCCGTGCTTTCGATGCCGCCCTGCGAGAAATTCGGCGAGATCTGGCCGATGGACACGCCGAGGCCGATCTGCATCGGGTTGTCGCTGGCGCCGCCGATCGACTGGCTCACGAGATCGGAGAACTGCACGATGCTGGCCTTGAAGCCAACCGTGTTGAGGTTTGCCAGGTTGTTGCCGATGACGCCCAGCTTCTGCTGGTGAACGTTCATGCCGGACAGGCTGGCGGAGAAGGAACCGACGGACATTTACGCACCTCCATTAGTTGCGGGCGCGTCGTCTGCGACGCCGGACACTCCCGCTTCGATGTAACCGCGTAGCGCGGCCATGTCTTGCTTGATCTGTTGCAGGCTCTCGAGCGAGGTGAACTGCGCAAGCTGCGCAAGGAACTCGCTGTTGTCTTGAGGATCGAGCGGATCCTGATGCTGGAGCTGCGTCACGAGCAGCTGCAGAAAGGCGTCCTTGCCGATGTCGTCGTTCTTCTTCGTGGCCTGTGCGGCAGGGGACGGGTTCTGGGCCGCCGGCGTCTGCGTCTGCTTGGCGGCAAAGGCGCTGGGTTCCATGTTGGTGCCGATGCCCTGGTCCACCGAATACACAACGGTCACGGTTCGCTCCTTCGTAAGAACTCAGAAGTAAGAAGGCGGAAGTCAGAAATCCCGCACCGCAAAGGCGAGGCCCATTTCTGACTTCTCACTTCATCCTTCCAACGTTCAGGCTGCGGCTCTTTCGCAGCCTGCTACAGGTCCGGCGTCAGATAGCGAATGCGTGCGAGCTCATCCATGTCTTTCTGCTCGCGCCGCCGTTCGTCGTTCTGGAAACGCTGCCACGCGCGATCGCGCAGCCGCTCGATCGCGAGCCGGCGGCGGCGCGCGTCGCGCCAGCGCCCATCTGCGTCCGCAAGCTCACGCGCGCGATCGTCACGATCGCGGCAGGCGAGCTCGACAAGACCGCGGAGTCGATCAATCCAATTCCGATGCCAGAGGATGGCGCCGAGGTCCGATCCACGGCGTTCGAGGGCGGCCAGCTCCTGCTGGGAGCCGTGCCGGCGCGCCTCGGTGGCCGTTACCGTGCCGACGGCCTCGCGAAACCGGCCCTCCGCCTGCGATCGCAGCGCGAGCGCGGCCTGTTCGTGCTTGAGGCGGAGGTCGAGGACCACCGCGGCCCTGAAGCGGAAGGTCGCCATGTCACAGCGCCATCAGAGCCGTTGTAGCGTCGGTGGACCGGACGCTCGTGTCGGCAGGCTGACACAGGAACCGCTCGATCGCGTCGCGCCGCGCGAGTGCCGTGTCGATCCGTGCATTGCTGCCCGCGACGTACGCGCCGACGCTGACGAGGTCCTCGCTGTCGCGGAGCGTGGCCAGCCATTCGCGGAGGACGCCGGCCTTCGCCCGATGTTCCAGGGTCGTCACGTCAGGCATCGTTCGACTGACGCTTTGCAGCACGTCAATGGCGGGGTAGTGATTGCGCGCCGCCAGGCTGCGGTCGAGCACGACGTGTCCATCAAGGATGGCGCGGACGGCATCGGCGACCGGCTCGTTCTGATCGTCGCCTTCGACGAGCACCGTGTAGAACGCCGTGATGCTGCCGCGACCCCGGACCGCGCCCGCGCGCTCCAGAAGACCGGGCAACCGCGCGAACACCGACGGCGGATATCCCTTGGCCGTGGGCGGCTCGCCCGCGGCGAGACCCACTTCGCGTTGCGCCATCGCAAAGCGCGTGACCGAGTCCATCATGAGCAGCACGTGCCGGCCGGCGTCGCGAAAGGCTTCCGCGATCGACGTGGCGGCGTAGGCCGCGCGCTGCCGCGCGAGCGCCGGGTTGTCCGACGTCGACACGACGAGCACCGAGCGCTCCAGGCCGCGTGGCCCGAGATCGTGCTCGATGAAGCTGCGGACTTCGCGGCCTCGTTCGCCGACGAGACAGAGCACCACGACGTCCGCCTCGGTGCCGCGCGCCATCATCCCGAGCAGCGTGCTCTTGCCGATGCCGCTGCCGCCGAAGATACCGATGCGCTGGCCACGGCCGCAGGTCAGGAGCGCGTCGATGGCACGGACGCCCGTGCCGATTGGCCGCGAGATGGATTCACGGATGAGCGGGTTCATCGCCGGCGGATGGAGCGGCACCGATCGGGCGGTGAGCAGCGGACCGAGCCCGTCGATCGGCCGGCCGAACCCGTCGATGACGCGGCCGAGCAGTCCATCGCCAACCGGAACCGAGGGGGGACGGCCGCTCGAGACAATCTGATCGCCGGGCCGAATGCCGGCGGTGCTGGCGAGGGGCACTGACAGCAGCTTGCCGTCGCGAAATCCCACGACTTCGACCGGGAGTTCGTTGATGCCGCGGTCGGTGCGGATGTGGCAGATCTCACCGACGCTTGCGGGAGGTCCGGAGGACTCGACGAGCAGCCCGACGACACGCGTCACCTCACCGATGATCGGCGTGGTGTCGATTTCAGGCAGGCGCGCGAGGCAGAGCCTCAGTGCAAAAAATGGTTCAGTGTCCAGCGACGGGGCCATCAGCGGCCTCCTCGGTACCGTCACCGGCCAGCATGGCGCGCAGAAGTTCGCGCATCTGCGCGTCGATGCCGGCGTCGATGGTGCCGAGATTCGTGCGGATCATGCAGCCGCCGCGCGGCAGGTCCGAGTCGGCCACGACATCGAGCGTGCCGATGCGGCCGCTGCCATCGTTGACAATGGCTTCGAGATCGGCAGGGTTGAGATGGACGACCGCCGTGACGCGCTCGCCCAGTCGCTCGATGGCCGCCCGCGCCATATCCAGCAGCGTCTCGGGTTCGGCGCTGACTTCACGGCGGACGATGCGCTCGGCCATCGCGACGGCGAGGTGAACCATCTCCCGGTCGGCGCGCCGCATGGCGTGCGGACCCAGCTTGCCGAGCTCGTCGACGGTCGTGCGCAGCCGCAGAAGGACGTCTTCGAGACGCCGTTCCATTTCCTCGTCGGCCGTGCGCTGGCCGCGCGTGTACCCCTCGTGGAACGCCTGGTGTTCGATCGCTTCGATCCGCTCGGCGGCGACCGACGGCAGGTGCAGCTCACGCGCTTCGATCGGACGCTCGGAGTCCGACGAGGCCCGAATGGCTTTCCCGGCATCGACGAAGACCAGCGGCACGGGCTGCGACCCGACGGGGTTGCGGGCCGCCTGCCAATCGAAACGTTCGGTCGCGACTGTCGCCGCCAGCCGGCGTGCGCTATGTGACATACGGCTCCCCGGCGCCCGCGCCGGTCGTGATGAGGCCCTCTTCTTCGAGCTTGCGGGCGATGCCGACGATCTCGTGCTGCGCCTTCTCGACCTCGCGCAGGCGCACGGCGCCAAGCATCTCCATCTCTTCCTTGAGCAAATCGACGGCGCGTTTGGACATGTTCGCGAAGAACCGCGTGCGAATCGCCTCGCTCGCGCCCTTCAGCGCGATCGTGAGCGTCTTCTTGTCGGCGCGGTTGGCGATCTCGCGGATGCCGGTTTCCTCGATGCCGGCCAGGTCCTCGAACACGAACATCAGGTTGCGGATGGCCGTTGCCACTTCCGGGTCGGCGGTTTCGAGATGCGCCAGAGCGGGGCGGCTGACGTTCCGCTCGAGGCAGTTGAACAGCTCGGCCACCGCGCGAACGCCGCCGCGCTGTTCGCGCGAGTGGGCGCCGAGCGCGCGCAGGCGCTGCTCGATGACGGTAGAAATCCGGGTGATCACGTCCGGTGGAATCTCGCCGAGGTTGGCGAGCCGCAAGAGCACGTCCGTCCGCATGTCCTCCGGCAGCTGTTCGAGGAGCTTGGCCGCGCTGTTCGAGTTCAGGTGCGCCAGGATCAGCGCGGTGGTCTGCGGGTGTTCGCCGAGAAAGAATTTCGACAACTGCTCGGGATTCGCTCGTTCGATTGAGGCGAAACCCGCCGCGGTGTGGAGAGAATCCACCACGCGTTCGAGCACTCGGCGGCCCTGCTCCTGCCCGAGTGCTTTCGACAGCAGTCGTCGAGCTTGTTCCACGCCGCCCGGCGGCACGTGCGATCCGGTGGCGGAGGTGTTCAACTCCGACAGCACCTGTTCGCCGAGCTCGGGCGAGACGGATCCGATCACCGCGATTTCGCGTGCGACCTTTTCCATCTCATCTTCGCGGAGATGCTTGAAAAGCGATGCGGCCGTGTCGTCATCGACCGCCATGAGCGCGATCGCGGCCTTCTGCGCACCGGTCAACGGCGCGGTTGAGGGGCTCGACATCAACGCTCCTCGTCCGCAATCCAGCCGCGAACGATGCGCGCCAGTTGCTCAGGTTCGTCGTTGGCAAGTTTCGCAACGCGCTTGGTCAGGACCGGCAGACGACCCGCCTGACCTGTGGTCGCGGCGCTGAGTTCGGCCTCGATCTGGTTTTCCATTTCCTTGATCGTGGGCAGGCGGGCGTTCGCACCCGCGGCCGCCGGAAGGGAAGGCATGGCCGGTCGGCCGGCAAGGCGGCGCGACATGGGCCGGAGGATGCCGAAGAGCGCGAAGGCCGCGAGCGCGAAGATGCCGATGCCGCGGAGCGCTGCGGGCCAGAAGTCCTTCACGACGTCGATGGCCTGCTGGCTGACCGGCGTGGGTTCTGGTTCCGGCTCCACCGGCGGAACGTCGAAGGCGATGTTCTCGACGGTCAGCAGGTCGCCGCGTTCGGTGTCGAGACCAACCGCCGCTGCGACGAGACCGTGAATTCGCTGCTTGCCTTCGGCTTCCCACGCCTTGGTCGTCGTCGTGGCGGTGCCGTCCGCGTTCTTGGCCGTCACGCGCTCGTCGTCGAGGATGACGGCGACCGAGAGGCGCGCGAGGGCGCCCTGCGGGCTGACCGTGTGCCGGGTCGTGCGGCCCACCTCGTAGTTGGTGGTCTCAGACGTCCGGCCGGGCGTCGTCGATGTCGTGAGCGTCGTGGCGGCTGGCGCGGCGGCGTTTGAATCGGTGCGGGTGCCGCAGCGGCGTCGTCCGGTGCGCCGTTCGGCAGCGCCGTCGAGAGCGCGGGAGGCTGATTGGCGCGCGCGCCGGAGACGCCGCCGGCAACGCGCGACGCCGCGCTCGTCTCCTGCATCGTCTGCCGGCTTCGTACGACCGACGCCGGATCGAACGTCTCCTGCGTCTCTTCAACCGCCTCTGTGTTCAGGTGCGCCGCGACATTGACGCGCACGCGGCCCTGGCCGACGACGGGTTCGAGCAACGCCACGACGCGGGTCGTCAGATCGCGTTCGATTTGCTGCTGTCGCTCCAGCTGCGTGCTCGACAATCCCGCCTCCTCGGCGTCCGGATTGCGGGTCAAGGGCCGGCCGAAGGTGTCCACAATGACGACCGCGTCGGGCTTCAGGGCTTCGACGCTGCCCGCGACGAGATTGGCGATGGCCTTGGCCGTCGCGACTTCGATCGCGGCCGCTGTTCTTGAGCCGAAGGACGACCGAGGCCTTGGCCGGCTGATCCCGATCGACGAAGAGGGAATCGCGCGCCATCGCGATGTGCACGCGCGCGCTGGACACCTCTGAAAGCGTGCCGATCGTGCGTGCCAACTCGCCTTCGAGCGCGCGGCGGTAGTTCACGTGCTCGAGAAACTCGGTCGTCCCGAAGGCCGGACGGTCGAAGATCTCGAAGCCAATGCGTCCGGCTGACGGCAATCCGCCAGACGCCAGCTGGAGACGCAGCGTGTCGATGCGCTCCGCCGGCACGCTGACGGTGCGGCCGCCGCTGCCGAGCTGGTAGGGGACGTTCTCATCCTCGAGCTTCGCGACGACGGCGCTCGCGGTCTCGGCGTCCATGTCGGCGACGAGCAACTGGTACGTGGGCTGGGAAATCCAGTACGCAGAGCTGGCCACGACGCCGACGACGGCGACGAAGACGAGCACGAGGCCGGCGACCTGCCCGGCCGTCAGCGTCGAGACGAGCTTGCGGATGTGCGTGAAGAGTTGATCGATGTTCACGGTCGGTCAGCCGGGCTAGATCGACATCCGCATGATGTCCTGGTAGGCCTGCACGATCTTGTTGCGGACCTGAACGGTGAGTTGGAGCGCCGTGTCGGCCTTCTGCAGCGCGATCACGGCCTCGTGCACGTCGCCGCTGCCGTCGAGCATGCGCCCGATGGCCTGGTTGGCGTCGGTCGTCGTCGTCTCGACGGCGTTGACGGCCTTCTTGAGCGCGTCGCCAAAGCCGCCCGAAACAGACGAGGCCCCGGATGATGGCGAGGGCGTTGTCGGAAGCGACCCGCCGATCGATCCGATGCTGGACGTGATGGGATCGATCGCCATTACGATTTCGCCAGGTCGAGGGCCTTCTGCACGGTGTCCCGGATGAGCGAGATCGCCGTGAGATTGGCCTGATAGGCGCGGGCCGCGCCAAGCATGTTGACCATTTCTTCCGGCACGTCCACGTTCGGAACGGCCACGAAACCATCCGCGTCCGCGTCGGGATGCGACGGCTCGAAGCGGCGGCGGAATGGCGCCTGGTCTTCGATGACGTCCGCGACGCGCACGCCGGCGGCTTCGACCTGGCCCGAGAAGGGCTCGGTCGGCTCCGCCTCGAGCACGACTTCGCGGCGGCGGTAGGGCTGTCCGTCCGCGCCGCGCGTGGACTCGGCGTTGGCAAGATTCGAGACCGCGACTTCCATGCGGGCGCGCTGGACGTCCAGTGCGCTCGCGGCGGCGTTGACGGCTCCGAGCAGCGTGGACATCAGCGACCCTCGTTGATGGCGTAGCGAACAAGACGGAACTTGGCGGCCAGCACGGTCTGGGCGGCGTTGAAGTCGCCGGCGGCCTTGGTCATGCCCAGCAGCTCGCGGTCGAGCTGCACGTTGTTGCCGTCGCGGCGTGGCGCGAGCCCCGAGGCTCACCGGCCTGTGGGGGAGCCGAGCTGCCGGCGGGCGGCCCGATGTGTCCGGCGTTCGTCGTCGTGATGACCCCGGCCGAGAGCTCGCCGTCCAGCACGTCCGCGAACTGGACTTCCTTCGTGCGGTAGCCCGGCGTATCGAGGTTCGCGAGATTACCCGCGGCCACGGCCTGACGAGCAACGGCCTGCGTCATCTGCCGCCCGAGGGCCGCCGTGATTGCAGCGTCGCTGATGGTGTTTCCCACCGGAGGTGCTCCTGCCCGCGCAGGAATCGACGAGGTGCGACGGGCGCTGCCGCTGGCTGCAAGCGGGGTGCCGTGCGTCAGCGCTGCACGGTTTTGCACGCAGCTGTCACGCGCCGGCGCGCCGGCACGAGACGTTTCCGACGCCGCGCTGGCCGCTCGACCGGCGGTCGGTGGACCGACACCGTCGGGGTACTGACATGTGCCGTCGTGTGCACGCGTGAGAATTTGGGCGGCGGGTGCTGCGGTGTTTTTGACGCAATGCTGCGCGCTTCGACAATTACCTAAGGAATGTGGGTGGCATTCCGATTGCTATGCTCCGGCCCGTGCTCTTGCGTCAACTGACCGTTTTGGCAGTTACGCCCTCCCTGGGAGAGCCGCACCGTGCTGCATCGCGCCCGTCGTTCCGTCCTCATCGCTGATAAGAACCACACCGCACGCCAGTCCGCAGTCGCCGCCTTCGAGGCAGGCGGGTATGCGGCTGCCGAGTGCGAGAGCGTCGCTGACGCCGTCTCGCGACTCGAGGGCTATCCCTACGACGGGCTCGTCGTGGATGTGCGGCTTGCCGACGGCGACGGCCTCGACGTGCTCGACGTCGCGCTGTCGCGCTACCCGCACATGCGCGCCGTGGTGACGGCGGAGTTCGGCAGCCTGCATCACGCCGTGCGGGCGCTCAAGCGCGGCGCGATTGATTTCCTGGTGAAGCCGTGTTCGGCCGAGCAGCTGGTGTCAGCCATCGGTGCGACCCAGCCTGCCGAGCAGGCGCAGCCGCAGCCGCCGGTCGCGCGTCGGCCGCAGCCGCAGCCGCGCCCGGCGTCCATGCTGGCATCGGGCCGTCGCATCATCGGCGAGAGCCCGGCGATCGTCCGTCTGCTCGAAACGCTCGCGCGTGTCGCGCCGATGCAGAGCACGGTGCTTGATCAAGGGCGAGACGGGCACGGGCAAGGAGCTTGTCGCGCGGGCGCTTCACGAGACCAGCTCACGTCGCGACCGGCCGTTCGTCGCGTTCAATTGCGCGGCGGTCCCCGAGGGACTTGCCGAGGCGGAGCTCTTCGGCCACGTGAAGGGCGCCTTCACCGGCGCCGTGCAGTCGCGCGAGGGCCGATTCGAGGCCGCCGACAAGGGCACGCTCTTCATCGACGAGGTGTCGTCGATGTCACTGTCGCTGCAGAGCAAGCTCCTGCGCGCGCTTCAGGAGCGGGAAATCGAGCGCGTGGGCACCTGCACGCCGGTCAAGGTCAACACGCGGGTCATTGCCGCGACGAACGTGGACCTGCGCGACATGGTGCGCGCAGGCGCGTTCCGCGAGGATCTCTTCTACCGCTTGAGCGTGCTCGGCGTGGAGCTGCCGCCGCTCCGCATGCGCAAGTCCGACATCCCGCTGCTCGCGGCGCATTTTGTCGCGGAGGTCTGCGAGACCAACGGGCTGGCGCCGAAGACGCCTGAGCCAGGAAACGCTGCAGCTGCTGATGGAATGCGAGTGGCCCGGCAACGTCCGCCACCTGCAGAACGCCATCGAGTACGCGGTGGCCATGAGCACCAACCCGCACGAGCTCGAAGTGGACGCGTTGCCGGAGGACATCCGTCAGGCCGCGACCGGTTTCCGCGGCGCGTCGGTGGTGGAGATTCCCGCGACGCCGGACGACGGCATCGACTTCGCGGCGACGATGACGCGCATGGAGCGCGACCTCATCCTGCGGTATCTGGAAAAGACCGGCGGCAACCGTCGCCAGGCCGCGCGCCTGCTGCGACTCAGCCGCACGACGCTCATCGACAAGCTCCAGCGGCTGGGCGTGGACCGTCCGGCCCCCGCGGCCGCCACGCTCGAGTCCGGCTCGGGGTCAGTGGTCCCGATCAGGGCGGCGTCCTAAGAAAAAAGTGGTCGGGTGAATTATTTGCAAATAATTCACCCGACCACTTTTTCTTACGGCAGGGTCTTAATCCTCAGGTTTCTGAACTCCACCAGCGAGTCGTGGCCGAGCAGGCCGATATGGCCGCTGGTCCGCTTGATTCCCGGGTGTTTGGCCAGGACGGCCGGCTCGCGGACCATGTCGAGGCTCGCGTCCACAATGACCGCGCCGTTGAGCGTGACGCGAATCCGGCGCCCGTCGGCCACGATTTCCTCGCTGTTCCACTCGCCGGCCGGCTTCAGGAACCCCGTTCGCGCCGGGATCATGTCGTAGACGGACCCGTGGTGCTGTTCCGACTTGATCTTGCCCCGGTACATCTCATGTCCATCGTCGAGGATCTGAATCTCCATCCCCTCGACTGACGACGTGCCCTCGTACGGCGCGCGAATGCCGATGCCGCTGTTGCCGCCCGGCTCGGTCTT
Source organism: uncultured Acidobacteriota bacterium (assembly GCA_963793255.1). GTDB lineage: Bacteria > Acidobacteriota > Vicinamibacteria > Vicinamibacterales > SCN-69-37 > CAVTYZ01. The sequence continues at coordinate 77,436 of CAWBZK010000005.1, read as the reverse complement.
GAACTCGAAGCGCAGCACGAAGTTCGCGTACTCCCGCTCGGTGAACAGATTCCCGCCACCGTCCTTCGGACACACGATCGTGTTGTCGCGGACGACGTAGCCGGGCCCGTGACCGTTGACGAGCTTCCAGCCATTGAGCGTCTTGCCGTCGAAGAGGGGCATGAACCCGGCTTCGTCGGCCGGCGCCTGAGCGAGCAGGGGAGTCGTTGCGACGACGACAAGGAAGGCGGCCACCGCGCGAATTCGGGACATGGGTTGCCTCGCGAAGCCGCCATCTTACAAGAGAGCACCACGAAGGCACGAAGACTCCAAGTCGAAAACCTTCATGTCTTCGTGGTTATCTGTTCTCGAAACTTTCGGCCCACCTCGGGGTTTGCCGGTCATGCGACATCTGACCGACATCCTGGGCGATGCCAGGATCGCCTTCCGAGCCCTGGCCCAGCAGAAGCTGTTTGCCGGGATGGCGATCCTGACGGCTTCCGCCGCCCCGTTCCCCGTTCCCCGTTCCTGGTTCTGGTTCCGGGTTCCAGGTTCAGGGTTCTCAGTCGGAACCAGGAACACTGAACCCAGAACCCGAACCCGGAACCAGGAACGGGGAACGGGGAACCGCCTCCTATTGACATCGCAAAGGAGCGTGTAGTACTCCTTTGTCGTGCCCAAAGGACAGAACAGTGCGTCGGTGCTGCAAGGGACCCTCGACCTCATGGTGCTCCAGACACTGGACAGCATGGGTCCGCTCCACGGGTACGGCATCGCCCGACGCATCGAACAGATCAGCGACGACCTGCTGAAGCTCAACGAAGGCACGGTGTACGCGTCGCTCATGCGGCTTCAGCAGGAACGATGGATTTCCTCCACCTGGGGCGCCTCCGAGAACAACCGCAAGGCGAAGTTCTACGCGATCACGAAGGCCGGCCGCAGGCAGCTCACCCGTGAAACCGAGAACTGGGAGCGGATCGCCGGCGTGATTGGCCGCCTGCTGCGGTCGGCAGGGCAGCGGGCCTGACATCGTGAACCGGCTCACAGGCTTTTCTCCCGGCTCGGCTTCGCGTGGGCTCGGCGCCGCCTCGACGGCGAGGCTCGGCGCGAGTTCGACAGCCATCTCGAGCTTCTGACCGAGCGCTTCGTCCGAACCGGCGCTGCCCCCGACGAAGCGCGCGCCGCTGCGCGGCGACAACTCGGCAACGTCACGCTCGTCCGCGAGGAGATTCATCACATGAACGGCTGGCGTGTGGCTCGATGGACTTGCGCAGGATTTTCGCTACGCGGCCCGGCAGCTCCGTCGCAGCCCGGGTTTTGCCGTCGTGGTCATCTCACCCTCGGGCTCGGCATCGGCGGCACGACGGCGGTGTTCAGTGTCGTGCAGGCGGTGCTGCTGGCGCCGCTGCCGTACGGCGAGCCCGGCCAGCTCGTCCGTTTCTACCAGCAGGAACCCGACAAGCCCGACACCCGAAGCGTTTTGACCGGCGCGCACTTCAGCTACCTTGCGCGAGCATTCATCGTCGTTCGAGGACGTCGCCGCCGTCGCCAACTACTCCGAAACCGGACTCGACCTCGTCCGCGATGGGCAGGGCCAGCGGCTTCGCGTCCTTCGCGTCACGAGCGGGTACTTCGCGACGCTGCGATCCCATCCTGTCCGCGGACCGGGATTCGAGCGCGCTCGATGAGGCCGGCACGAAACGTGTGGTGTTGAGCGACGCGCTGTGGCGCACACGTTTTGCCGGCGATCCGTCGCTCGTCGGCGGCGCGATTCAGTTGAGCGGTGAGTCCTACGAGGTCGCCGGAATCGCGCCGCCGGCCTCGACGATCCGATCGCCGGCAACGTGGACGCGTGGATGCCGTACAGCCTCGCCAGGACACCAACGAAGAGAACAACTCGCTCTCGGCCGTCGGCCGGCTGCGAAATGGCGTGACGCTCGAACAGGCCCGAGCCGAGCTTGCCGTCACTCAGTCGGTTGATGAAGGAGCGATTTCCGTCAGCGCGCCTGAGTGCCGTGGCGGCGATGCCGCTTCAGGAAGATCTGGTCGCGGCTGCCCGTGGACCGTTGGGCCTGCTGTTCATCGCGGTCGGCTTCGTCCTCGCTCGTCGCGTGCGTGAACGTCGCGAACCTCATGCTCGTCCGCTCGACCGGACGGGTCCACGAGTTCGCCGTCCGGCCGGCTCTCGGATCCGGCCGCCGTCGAATCGTCCGCCAGCTTCTCGTCGAGAGCCTGGTCTTTGCCGTGCTCGGCGGCGTGCTCGGCATCGTCCTCGCGACACTCGGCGTGAACGTCTTGAGCGGTTTGGCCGCGAGGCGCTGCCGCGTTTCGACGAGGTCGGATTCGACCCGACGGCGCTCGGATTCGCGCGTGGTGCGACGTTCGCGACGGCAGTCGTGTTCGGGATGGCTCCGGCGCTTCGCGTCGCGCGCGTGTCGCCGAGCCAGGCCATGCGCGAAGCAGTCGCGTTCGGCCACCGGTTCGCGCCGCCAGCAGGGCGTTCGAGGCGCGCTCGCCGCGGTGCAACTTGCGCTGGCGTTGACGCTTCTCGTCGGGGCCGGTGTGCTCGTCGCGACGGTCCATCGGCTGCAACAAGTGGATCTCGGTTTCCGCATCGATCGCGTTCTGACCTTCGAGGTGAACCTCCCGACGGTCCGATACCCTGCGCCGACGACGCGCCGAATTCCAGGAGGCATCTGGCGCGCGAGATCGCGCACGATACCGGGCGTGACGGCCGCGGGCGGCGATCTCGCGGCTTCCGGCGACCGGGAGCTATCACGGTGGAACACGCGCGATTCGCACCGGACCCCTCGCGGGCACGGCAGTCACGCCGCGCCGGCGGGTTCAATATCCAGCAGCGGGTCGTCAGCGGCGACGCCTTTGCGGCGCTCGAGCTTCCCGGTGCTCGCCGGCCGCGTGTTCGACGAGCGCGACGATGCGAGTGCGCCGCTCCGAGCGGTGGTCAGCGCCAATTTCGCGCGGCGCGCGTTTCCGAACACTGCCGTTCGACGGCGCCATCGGCCAGCGGATCGCGGCAGGTGGCCGAGAGCTCGACGATCGTCGGCGTCGTGGGCGACGTCGCGCTCGATGTCTACGGCGCGCCGACGCTCGTCGTCTACCACGCCCACCGTCAGTTTGCGGACGATCGCAACTGGGCGCTGACGCAAGTCGTTGCGGGCGACGTCCCGCCGGAGCGCCTGCTCGCGGCGGTCCGTGAGGCGGTGGCCAGGCTCGATCCGGAGCTCGTCGTGCATCGGGCCGCGCCGATGGCCGACGTCGTCGGTCGCGGCAGCGAGCCGCGAGCGATTCGCGCTCGTGCTGATGGGCGCGTTCGCCGGCGTGGCGCTGTTGCTTGCGATGTTGGCCTCTACGGCGTGCTCGCCTACACGGTCCGTCAGCGCACGCAGGAGATCGGGATTCGTTTGGCGCTCGGCGCAACGACGACTCAGGTCCGCGGCCTCGTGCTCCGGCAGGCGGCCGTGGTCCTCGCCGCTGGCTTGGCCGTCGGTATCGGCGGCGCCCTCGCGCTCGGCCGCTGGCTGTCGTCGCTCGCGTTCCAGGTCAGCCCATCCGACCCGCGAATCATGGTCGCCACGGCGCTGCTGCTCACGCTGACGGGTCTCGTCTCGGCGTGGCTCCCGCCCGTCGCGCGTCCCGCGTCGAACCGAAGACGGCGATGAGGGAAGGGTGAAACCATCTAGAATCTGTGGCCATGGCCGCACGCAAGAAAACGAAGGTTACGAAGTCCCGAAACGCTCAGCTCACCCCCGATGGCATCCTGCAGCTTGGTCTCGCGTTCATGGGTTCGCGCACCCTGCTGACCGCGATCGAGCTGTGGCGTGTTCACGGAGCTCGCGAAGGGGCCGGTCGAAGCCAAGGTGCTCCGACAGCGTCTCGGCCTGCACGAGCGGAGCGCGCGCGACTTCTTCGACGCGCTCGTGGCGCTCGGCATGCTGCGCCGCAAGAAGACGACGTATTCGAACACGCCCGAGACGGCGCTGTTCCTCGACCGGAACAAGCCGTCGTACATCGGCGGAATTCTGGAGATGGCCGGGGCACGGCTCTACGGATTCTGGGGCTCGTTGACAGAGGGCCTTCGCACCGGCAAGCCGCAGAACGAAGCCAAGCACGGCGAGAACGTGTTTGCCACGCTCTACGCCGATCCCGATCGCTTGCGCCAGTTCCTGGCGGCGATGACCGGCATCAGCATGGGAGCCGCGATTGGGATCGCGCAGAAAGTTTCCGTGGAAGAAGTACAAGACGTTCGTTGACGTGGGCGGCGCTCAGGGTGCCGTTCCGGTCCAGGTCGCGCTCGCACACAAGCACCTGACCGGCGGCGAGTTCGACCTGGCCGCCGTCGGCCCCGTGTTCGAGGACTACGTGAAGTCGTTCGGTCTCGAGCGCCGGCTCACCTTCACGCCGGGTGACTTCTTCAAAGACGCGCTGCCGTCGGCCGACGTCCTCGTCATGGGGCACATCCTCCACGACTGGAACCTCGACGAAAAGCAGATGCTTCTCAAGAAGGCGTACGACGCGCTACCGAAGGGCGGCGCGTTGATCGTTCACGAAACCATCATCGACGACGACCGCTCGAAGAACGCGTTCGGATTGTTGATGAGCCTGAACATGCTCATCGAGACGCCTGGTGGCTTCGATTACACCGGGGCGGATTGCAAATCGTGGATGAAGAAAGCCGGGTTCCGCAAGGCCTTCGTGGAGCACCTGGCCGGACCGGACTCGATGGTCGTCGCGATCAAGTAGGAGAGGGCGCCCGGCGACAGTGTGTGGGCGATCAAGACGAACGGCCGGCGGCGCTGACGCGCCACCGGCCGTCCCGATCAATCCGATGAGCTAGAGCGGCGGCCGTTCCAGCGCGATCGTCCCGCGTGTCGCGGGCCCGGTCCGGGGCGTTGACCCGTCCTGCCGCGACCGAACGACGGGCGCACGTGGCGATCTCCGCCGGATGGGACCTGTAGCGACCCTCCACCGGCAACTTCCATCGGCGCTGGCAGCAGCCGCTGAATCGCCGGCAGCAGCGCGCGGTCGGCGGGCCCGACGAGTGACACCGCGCGCCCGGACAATCCGGCGCGTCCGGTCCGGCCGACTCGGTGCACGTAGTCGTCGGCCACGTCCGGCAGGTCGTAGTTCACCACGAGCGGAAGTTGCACGATGTCCAACCCGCGCGCGGCGATGTCGGTCGCGACGAGCACGTTGACGCGGCCCGCCTTGAAGTCACCGAGCGCGCGATTCCGCGCGCCCTGGCTCTTGTTGCCGTGAATGACGGCGGCCTTGATGCCCGCGAGTGTCAGATCCTTCCCGACCCGATCGGACCGGCGCTTGGTCTTGCAGAACACGAGCGCCTGGCCGGGTGTCTCGGTCAGCACGCCGGTGAGCACGTCGCTCTTGCCGCCCTCGGGCACGGCGTGCACGCGGTGCGTGACGGTTTCGGCGACGGAGTGGCTCGGCGACACGTCCACCTTGAGCGGCTCGCGCGTGAAATCCGCCGCAAGTCGCGTGACTTCGGGTGAGAACGTCGCCGAGAAGAGCAACGTCTGCCGCTGTCGGGGCAGCGTCGCCAGGATCTTGCGCAGCGGCGGCAGGAAGCCCATGTCGAGCATCCGATCCGCTTCGTCGAGCGTGAGAATTTCGATGGCCGACAGATCGATCGTGCGCTGCTGCATATGGTCGAGCAGACGGCCCGGTGTCGCGACCACGATGTCCACACCGCGCCGCAGCGCGTCACGCTGAGGGCCGAACGAGACGCCGCCGAAAATCGCGGCGGCCTGCAGCCGCACGGGCGCGCCGTACGTGCTGAGCGACTTGTGTACCTGGAGCGCGAGCTCGCGCGTCGGCACGAGGACCAGCCCGCGCGGCGCGCGGGCGCCGGGCTTACGCTGGCCGCGCACGAGCAGGCGGTCGATCATCGGCAGGCCAAAGGCCGCGGTCTTGCCGGTCCCGGTTTGCGCGCGCGCGAGCAGGTCACTGCCCTTGAGGACGACGGGGATCGATTGCGACTGGATAGGGGTCGGCTGGGTGTAGCCCAAGCGGCCCAGTGAACGAGTGAGAATTTCTGACAGTCCTGTAGGCGTGAACGGCATTTTGGAAAAATGCTCCTGAAATTGCCTGGAGCATCTCGCGAAAGCGCTGCAGGCCCGATGTTGTCCCCCGGGTATCGATATCGAATCCGGGCGGATCCGGGTCTTATCTAGGCAGGACGTGCGGGGAGCGGGTCAGGGACGACCCGATACGCCAGACGGCAGTGCGTGGCAAGAACCGACAACGCAGTATAGCAGGCCGGAAAGTGGCCGGGTGAATTTCCCCGGATCGCCCGAAATTCACCCGGCCACTTTCCGCCTAGAACCGGTAGGACGTCACCACGGACACCACGACGAACGTATACGAGATTTCCACGCCAATATGCTGGACATCCAGGCTCACGAAGGGCTGGATGAACGGCAGCACGGGCGTGTCCCGCGCGATCCGCATGAATCGCCCGTCGTAGCCGCTGACCAGCCCCACGCGGAATCCGAGCGACGCGCCGAACGGCCGGGGCTCGGCCGCGATGATTGTGCGCTGAAAGCCGGCGGTGAACGCGCGCCGGCCGAACGAGTTCAGAAACGTCGCGCCGAAGACGCCGCGATAGGTGCCCCCGACGACCCAGTTGTTGTCGAGCGCGACGACGTCGTGCTTGAGATGGGTGGTCCACATCCCGAAGTACAGGCGCGTCGGCTCGCGATGGCGCGGAGCCTCCTGGCCCGATTCGGATTGCGCGTGGACCGGAACGACGCCGGCGGACGCCATACCAAGAGCCAGCAGTCCGCCAACGAACGTCGACCACGCGGCCGCAACGCGCCTGGCCGGCTGATCAGGCAAGGCCATCGTCCAAGCTCCCTGGGGACGTTCCCAGTATCGTCCATGACCATGCCAACCATTACCGTTTTCGGAAACGCGGCGATTGCACTGCTGCTGTCTCTCTACGTCGCGTCCTCGCCGCTCGCGTCTCAAGCCAGCGGCGGACCGCGCGATGCGACGCATTTAGTCTACGACTCCGGCCAACGCCAGCTCCTGCTGCTGGCTTCCTCGCGCGAGTCCGGGCAGGAAGAGATCTGGCGCTGGGATGCGTCGCGGTGGACTCGTGTGCCGGGATCGGGCCCGCCGGCGCGGCATCTTGGCGGCGCCGCGTACGACACGCGCCGCCGGCGGCTCGTGCTGCAGGGTGGCATGGCACCCTCGCCAGGAAACGATCGCAAGGGCGACACGTGGGAATGGGACGGCACGACCTGGCAGTCCATCAGCGCGACGAGCATCGGCCCGCGCGACCATCACGCGATGGCGTACGACGAGGCGCGCGGCCGGATGGTGCTCTTCGGCGGCGGATCGTCGAACGAGGAGCTCGCCGCTGATACCTGGGAATATGACGGCACCACCTGGACTCGCGTCGCGACCGACGGCCCTCCGGGACGGGCGCACTTCGGCATGGCTTACGACGCCACGAGCCAGCGCGTCATCATCTTCGGCGGCCTCACCCGGACAACGGCCAAGAGCTATCGGGCAGCGAACGACACCTGGGCCTGGGACGGAAAGACCTGGCAGCAACTGAGCGACTCAGGACCGTCTCCGCGCACGCACATCCGCATGGCGTTCGATCGCCGGACGAACAAGATCGTGGTGTTCGGCGGCCAGGCGAATGGTCCGACGGCATCGCTGGGGGACACGTGGACGTGGGACGGTCAGCGTTGGACGGAGGTCAAGGCCGTCGGCCCGAGCTCCGCGGAGCTGGCACCTCATGGCGTACGACGAGTCACGTGGCCGCACGATTCTGTACGGTGGCAGCGTGTTCGATGGGAAAGTGTCCACGAGCTACGACGACACATGGGCGTGGGACGGGGAGGGGTGGACCCTCGTCGGGAGATAACGAGCGCGCGTCCGGACGCGTTGAACGGCATGACCTCTTGCGTGTGGAGCGGTGATGCGAAGCGGGATTGGCCGTCCCGCTTCGCTCCGTCACTGTCCTACTTGATCGCCACGATGATCATCTCGCCGGGCTTTCCGCCGGTGTTCTTGGCTTCGTGCGCGACCCCGCGGCCGATGAACTGCACGTCGCCGCGAGCCCAGGTCGTCTTCGCGGGCTTGCCGTCGATCGAGAGCGACATCGGGCCGGGGCCGAGCGCGATCACCACCTGATCGAAATCGTGCTTGCTGCCCGCCGGTTCCGCGAACGTTGCGGCTGCCGTCCCACGGTAGGCGGTGGCACGCGGGCCTTCGGCCAGCATCTTCAGCGTCATCCCCGGGCGGGACGTCGGGAGCGCCGCCTTGCCAGGCGCCGCGGTCTTGAATTCGATCAACAGCGCGTCAACCGGCCCCGTGCCGACGTTCGTTGGGATGTGGGTGCCGGCCGGCGTGTACATCGCGGACTCGTTGGCCAGGTCGCTATCCTGCGCGGTCTTGTCCGGCAGGGTGAACCGAACCTTGGAGGCTGACAGCGGGATCACGATGGAATCCGGATGCTGATGCATGATGCTCGTCGCGCCTGGGGCATAGCTGATCCTCAGGATACGCACGCTCGCGTTTTCCATCACGAGCTTGTAGTGCGCGGGATCCACCTTGACGGCGTCCTGTGCCATTGCCGATCCGGACCAGAGCAGCACGAGCGCGACGACCGACAATGCCTGAGATGCTTTCATCTGGGACTCCTTCGGGCAGCACCTGGCGCTGCCACACGGTTGGCGAGCTGAACAGTAGCGGGAGCCGGAGTATGCGCTTTGGCCACGCCGGCGTCAAATGTCCTGGCGCTGGAAAAACCCGTCGGGTGAGTTTTACGATGATCGCAAAACTCACCCGACGTGTCTTATCCTCAGCGTAATGGCCAGTCTGACGCTGAAGGTGAACGGCCAGTCGCATACCGTCGACGTGGACCCGGCGACGCCGCTGCTCTACGTCCTGAGCGACGACCTCGAGCTGCGCGGCCCGAAATTCGGGTGCGGCCTCGCCCAATGCGGCGCGTGCACCGTGATCGCCAACGGCCAGGCGATCCGATCGTGCGTCACGCCAGTCAGCGCGATGACCAGTGCCGAGATCACCACGCTCGAGGGGCTGGGAGCGGCCGACACGCCTCACCCCATCCAGCAGGCGTTCATCGCCGAGCAGGCCGCGCAGTGCGGCTTCTGCCTGAACGGCGTCATCCTGACCGCGAAAGCCTTCCTCGACAGGAACCCGCGTGCGACGGACGCCGAGATTCAACAGGCGCTGTCGGGCGTCCTCTGCCGCTGCTTCGCGCACGTCCGAATGTTCAAGGCGATCAGACGGTACGCCGACGGAGTGGTGGGATGACGAGGCGCAGGCTGACCGCCGACGCACGCCGCGCGCTCGCGGACGCCGGCTTCTCGCGCCGAGCGTTCCTGCAAGGTTCGGGAGCGGTCATCGTGACCTTCGCATCTGCGGGGTTGCCCGACGTCTTCGCACAAGGCTTCAACGGAACGGGCAGCACGCAGCTCGATTCCTGGATCGCCATCGGCGCCGATGGCATGGTCACGGCGTACACGGGCAAGTGCGACTTCGGTCAGGGTCTCTACACGGCGCAGATGCAGCTCGTCGCCGAGGAACTCTCCGTACCCTTCGATCGTGTGCGCCTGATCCAGTGCGACACGTCGATGACGCCCGATCAGGGCACGACGTCCGGGCAGCAATCGCATCCCGCCAACTTCAACCGGGCCAACCTGGCGCTCGCAGCGGCCACGGCGCGCGAGACGATCGTCCGTTTCGCGTCGGCGCATCTCGGCGCCGCGCCTCAGGATCTCGTGGCGAAGGATGGCGTTGTCGCCGTCAAGGCGGCGCCATCGCGCACCGTCACCTACGGAACGCTCGTCGGCGGTAAGAAGTTCGAGATTGCGCTCGACCGGACCGCGGCGCGCAAGCACCCACGCGAATGGACCGTGCTCGGAACGCCGGTTCCCCGCGTGGATATGCGTGCGATGGCGACGGGACAGTTCGAGTTCGTGCACAACGTCCGCGTGCCGGGCATGCTTCACGGCCGCGTCGTCCGCCCACCATCGCCCGGCGCAACGGTGGCCAGCGTGGACGAGGCGTCCGTCCGCGGTATGGCCGGACTCGTGAAGGTCGTGGTCAAGGCCAACTTCGTGGGGGTCGTCGCGGAGAAACCGTGGCAGGCGATCCAGGCTGCTGACAGACTGCGCGTCGTCTGGACCGCGGGCGCGAAGCTGTCGCCCCAGAGCGACATCTATCAGCAGATTAGAAAGGAGCCATCGCTCGATACGCTCCTCGTGGATTCCGGCGACGTGGAGAAGACGCTTGCGTCGGCGGCAACCGTGCTGCGCGCCACGTACCACCACCCCTATCAAATGCACGGGTCGATCGGCAGTTCGTGCGCCGTCGCGGACGTCCGGGCCGGCAGCGCGACGCTGTGGTCGGCGACCCAGTCGGCCTATCCGACGCGAAACACGACGGCCGCGATCCTGGGACTGACGCCGGAGAGCGTCCGCGTGATCTTCACTCGCGGCGCGGGCTGCTACGGCATCAATGGCGCCGATACGGTGACCTACGACGCCGCGGTGCTCTCGCAGGCCACAGGGAAGCCCGTGCGCGTGCAGCTCTCGCGAAAGGACGAAATGGCGTGGGAGAACTACGGGAACCTCTTCGCCATCGATCAGCGTGTGGGTCTCGATGCGAGCGGCACGATCGCCGTCTGGGACTACGAAGCCTGGTCTGCCGCCAGAGGCGGGCGGCCCGGGTACAACACTCCCGGCAACGTCGTCACCGGTTCGCTCCTTGGTTTCAATCCGGCGCCGTTCACCCCGAGGACTCCGGCCCCTCGGCCGACGAACCCTCTGAACAACGGCTCGAACACGGCCTCGTCATACATCGCGGGGCGCGTCGGTAATTCGCAGAATGGCGCAGGCGTGGTTCGTAGCGAGCGCGTGCTGACGCACCGGGTCCGATCTCCATTCTTCACCGGCCCGCTGCGTGCCCCCGAGCGTCTGCAGAACACGTTCGCGCACGAGTCGTTCATGGACGAGGTCGCCGCGCATGTCGGAGCGGATCCGATCGACTACCGGTTGCGCCACTTGAGTCATGCGCGACTGAGCGCCGCGCTCAGGGCCGCGGCCAAAACCGCCAACTGGCAAACACGTCCGTCGCCGAATCCGGCGGCTCGTCCCGCGGGAACGTCCAGCGGACGCGGCGTCGCCTGTGTCTGCTACGAGGGGGACAACGGTTACATCGCGATGGTCGCCGAGGTGGACGTCAATCAGGACACGGGACAGATCCACGTCGGCCGGCTGGTCGTCGCGCAGGACTGCGGGCCGATTTCCAATCCTGACGGGATTCGAAATCAGATCGAGGGCGGCGCGATTCAGGGCATCAGCCGCGCGCTCGGCGAAACCGTGACGTGGGATGACGAGAAGGTGACGTCTATCGACTGGAGTACGTACCGCTCGCTCCCTCTCGGGTTCGCGGCGCCACGCATCGAGTCGGTATTGATCGACCAGCCGGATGAGGAGGCGTGCGGCTCGGGCGAGACCGCCATCACCGTCGTGGCGGCGGCGATCGGCAACGCGGTGTTCGACGCGACCGGCGTCAGACTCCGCGAGGTTCCGTTCACGCCTGAGCGGGTGAAGACGGCCCTGGCGGCCCGGCCGGAAAAACACGTCGGGTGAGTTTTACGAAGAACGTAAAACTCACCCGACGTGTTTTTTTGTGTGCTGTAAGCGGACTAGGACTTCGTCGGAACCTTCAGCTCGCTCAGCTTCGCGATCATGTCTTCCGCGGACGTCGCGGGGCGAACGGCGGTGTCGATCGCGGCGATCTTGCCGGACTTATCGATGTAGAACGTCCACCGCAACGCGGTCGTGCGCTCGCCGGTCACCACGCCATACGCGCGCGCCGTCGCCATCGTGGGATCCGACAGCATCGGGAAGTCGGCTTCCTTCTTCTCCACGACCGTCTTCGAGCCGTCGCGACCCGACAGGGTCACGCTCGTCGCCTTGGCGAACTTGATGTTCTCTTCGATGGGGTCGGTGCTGGCCATGAAGTAGGTGACGTCGTATTTCTTGATCTTGTCGCCGTTGTCAGCCAGCGATTTGCACTCGATCGTGCAGCCGCCGGTAAACGCCTTGGGGAACCAGGCGACGACGACTGCGCTCTTGCCGCGATACTCGGAGAGCTTGTGTGTCTTGCCGTCCGTCCCCTGCAGGCTGAAGTCCGGTGCCATGTCGCCGACCTTGACCACCGTGGGTACAGCCGGTGCGGCCGGAGCCGGACCCTGAGCCGTCAATACGCCGATTCCGAACGCCAGTCCGAGTCCAACCGTCATTAGTGCTCTCATGGCACCTCCTCAGTAATCCTTGAGGCTAGCACAGTCGCCTGCGCTCGGCCGCGGCGGACCCCAAAGCGACCGACGCACGTATATTGGACCATCTCTATGTCGACTCAGGCACACCGCTACGGGGAAACGCTTCTCCAGGACGTCCGGTACTCGTGGCGGCTGCTCCGCCGAACGCCAGGGTTCACCGCCGTCGCGGTGCTGACGCTGGCGCTCGGCATCGGCGCCAACACGGCGATCTTCTCCATCGTCAACAGCGTGATCCTCCGGCCGCTTGGCTATCCCGCGCCTGAGCAGCTGATGTATCTGACCACGCAGTTCCCCGGGCTCGGCTTCACCGAGTTCTGGGTCTCGCCGCCGGAATACATGGAGTTCCGCGAGATCAACCAGTCGTTCGCGGCCGTCGGCGCGTTCACGACGGGAGAAGTCAATCTCACGGCCGGCGACCGGCCGCTGCGCGTGCGTTCGGCCGGGGTTGACGAGCATCTCTTCCGGGCCCTGGGAGTGCAGGCGGCCCAGGGTCGACTGTTCGCAGACGGTGAGACCAATATCAGCAGTCCGCCGCCGACACCGGGCCAGCCCGCGCCGCCGAATCCACCGCCGGCCATCGCGATCCTCTCGCACGAGTTGTGGCAGTCGGCGTTCGGCGGACGACCGATGATTGGCGAAGACGTCGAGGTCAACGGCCGGCGTCTTCAAGTCCTCGGCATCATGCCGCGCGGCGCGGACCTGATGGACAACCGGACCGAGATCTGGCTGCCCCTCGGTCTGAATCCCGCGAACCGTCAGAATCGCGGCAACCACTTCCTGTACGTCATCGGGCGTCTGAAGAACGGGACCAGCCCGCAGGCCGCGAATGCGGAACTCGAAGGTCTCATGAAGAACTGGGGCGAGCGCGTGGGCGTCACGTTCCACACGTTGGCAGCGCCCCGGCCATTTCCTTCAGATGGAACCGCTGCAGGAGCAGATGCTGGGCGGCGCGAGCCGCGCAATCTGGGTGCTTCAGGCTGCCGTCGGCCTCGTGCTGCTGATCGCGTGCGCCAATCTTGCCAACCTGCTGCTTGCCAGAGCCGAGCGACGCCACCGGGAGTTCGCCCTCCGCACCGCGCTCGGCGCGGGGCGTTGGCGGCTCCTCCGTCAATTCATGACCGAGGGCGTCCTGTTGTCGGTCGCCGGGGGCGCGCTCGGCGTGCTGCTCGCCACCGTCGGCGTTCGAGCCCTGGTTCGCGCGTATCCCACGAGCCTGCCGCGTACGAGTGAAGTGGCGGTGGACTCGCTCGCGTTGCTCTTTACACTCAGCGTCGCCATGGCGACGGGCGTGCTCTTCGGGCTCGCGCCCGTCATGCACACGCGCGCCAAGGGGCTGGCTGCGGCGCTGAAAGAGGGCGGGGCCAAAGGCGCCACGGGTGCCGCGCGCCATCACGTCCGCCGCGGCCTCGTGGTCGTCGAAGTCGCGCTGGCGGTGATGCTCGTGATTGGCGCGGCGCTCCTCGGGCGCACGGTTTCCAATCTCACGAACGTGGACGCCGGGTTCGATCGCTCCCGCCTGGTGACCTTCTCGATCACGCTGCCGCCGGCCAGCTATCCACGGCCGGCCCTGCGTGGTCAGCTGTATCAGCAGCTCCTCGAGAAGCTTCGCGCCGTGCCCGGCGTGCAGGGCGCCACCGCCATGTCGGGGCTCCCGCCCGATCGTCCCCTGAACGCCAGCGACACGGACATGGACAACTACACGGCCCCGAAGGAAGGCCCGTACGAGAACGTGGACTACTTCCAGAACGTGATGTCCAACTACTTCGAGACGATGGGCATTCCGATTGTGCAGGGCCGCGGCTTCGAGCCAGCCGACGCGGCATCCGAGGGCAGGGTGGCGGTCGTCAACGAGAAGCTCGTCAACAGGTTCTGGAAAGGACTGAACCCGATCGGACAACGGCTGCGACCAGGATCGTCCAATAGCGACAACCCGTGGTTCACCGTCGTCGGCGTCGCCAAGGACGTCAAGCAGGGCGGTGTGGATCGGGAAGCCGGCACGGAGTTCTACTTCTTCGTCGACCAGCTCGCCGCGCTGCCCCAGCCCTTCACGAGCGCGCCGGTGACGATGAACGTCGTGCTGCGCACCACGCTGACGCCCGCGGCGCTCGCACAGAGCGTCGAACAGGTGGTGCGGGAGGCCGACCGTACCGTCCCCGTCGTGCGACTCCGGGAGATGGACGACGTGTTTGCCGAAACGATTCGTCGTCCCCGATTGCTGGCGCAACTCGTCGGTGCGTTCGCGGGACTGGCGTTGTTGCTCGCCGCCATCGGCACGTACGGTGTGCTGTCCTACACCGTGGCGGAGCGTCGCCGCGAGATTGGTATCCGCCTGGCGCTCGGCGCCGCGCGCGCTCAGGTACTCACGCAGGTCATGAAGCAGGGCCTCGTCCTGACGACGATCGGCGTCCTCATCGGCCTTGCGGGCGCGTTCGGCTTGAACCGCCTGCTGGCGACGTTGCTGTTCGGCGTGGCCCCAGGCGACACGGCGACGACGATCGGGGTGATTGCCACGATGACGCTGGTGGCTGCCGCGGCGTGCTGGCTACCGGCCTGGCGCGCGTCGCGACTGGACCCGAACGTCGTGCTCAGAGACGAATGACGGGTTCCGTACGTAGGGCGGGACTTTGTCCAGCCGCCGGGGACGCGGGACTAAAGTCCCGCGCTACGTGCCTCAACGCTCAACGAGCTGTCGCCGGAAGAACTCGCGCGCGACTGCAAACACACCTGCACGGTCTTCGGACCGGCGTTCGGCGGCGCCACGCGCGCGGTCCCGCACGGTCATCCGGAACGGGCCGGCAAGCTCGTCGAGATCGCTGCGGTTGAAGAAGGTATGCGGCAGCCCGTCCACGAGTCGGAGCGTCACGTCGTTGCCCGCGGCGGCGAGGGCGTCGTAGAGCAGCACGCTCTGCCCATGTGGAACCGAGTTGTCCGCCAGCCCGTGCATGATCAGGAACGGCGGCGCGCCCGCACGCACGTAGGTGAGCGGGCTCGCCGCGCGCACGCGATCGGGCACCGTCTGAATCGGCGCGCCGACCAGCCTCGACTCCGGCGACGTCGCCGAATCGTGCGGCTGTGCCTCGCCGCCTCGTCCGCGGCCTGCCGCCGCGCCTCCTGGCGCACCGCGCATCGGCGGAGCGTTCATGAGCGCGGGCGCCTGCGGCTGCAGGGCCGGACGCTCGTCGTTCGTCTGCGCGTCCATCACGTCGAACTTCGTCGGACCGTAGGCATCGAGGACACACTGCACGGCACTCGACTGGGTGAGGTTGTCTTCTCCCTCGAACGTGCCCTTGGGCGCCAGCGCCGCGACGGCCGCCAGGTGACCGCCGGCCGACGTGCCCCAGAGGCACACCCGACTGGCGTCCAGCCCATGCGTATCGGCATTGGCTTTCAGCCATCGCACGGCCGTCTTCACGTCTTCGACATTCGACGGGAACGTGATGTCAGGCGTCAGCCGGTACTCGAGCGACGCCATCGCGAAGCCATCCTGCGCGAAGAAGCGGCGGAAATCCGGACCGGTCGTGCGCGTGCCGCCCGACCATCCGCCGCCGTGGAGGAAGACGATGACGGGAAGGCGCGCGGCACCTGAGGTGGCGGGCGTGTAGAGGTCCAGCTGCAAGTCTTTGCCGCCCCGTACCGCATAGGTCAGCGTCTCGAGTTTGACCTCGGGCGCCTGCGCGGACGGGACCTGGCCCGCACCGAGCGCGAGACCCACCAGCACGAGCGGGTGGAGCCGGCGTCTCGCCCTCACAGGAAATCCAGCGCGCGCGGTTTGAGCGCCATGGCTTGCCGGAGTTCGGGCGTGATCTCGCGACTGACCGGAACGCCGCAGAACAACTGCGCGTGCGCGAGGAGCGCGGCGCGCTCCGGCACGCCATCCGCGGACTGTGCCTGCGTCCAGATCGGATCCTGCGGCGGCAGCGGCAGCTTCGCGCCGTGCACGTCGAGCGGATACCCGTCCGACCCGCGCCCGCTCATCTGCAGGAAGCGGAACATCTCGGGTCCGGGCGCGCCGCCGCCACGACGTCCTCCGCCGCCGGCGCGTCCGTCTCCTTCGCCGGCAGCGCCACCGCCGCGTTCGCCCGCGCCAGCCGCCCGCGCCTGACGTCCGCCGCCGGCCACAAAGAACGGCTCGAAGATGCCGGGCGTCAGGAACGCGGCGAACCGGTTGTACGCCTGATTCAGCCGGAAGCCGTGCAGGTTGCGCGGCGGAGTCTGAAAATAGTCGCCGGTGTGCAGCGCCACGGCCTTGCCCTGCGCCCACCCGAGCGTTTCGCCGTCGAAGCCGTAGAAGTTCTCGAAATGCCGGGCGTGGAAGTGCGCGCCGACACCGCCGCCCGGCCCGCCCTCGGTCATGATGAACAGGAACTGTCCGTTCGTGTTCGCATTGCGCGCGAGGAACACGTTGCCGCCGAAGCGATCGCCGCCGCCGTCCGCGATCACGTAGGGCGTCGGCGTCACCGGCAGCTCCTTGTTCGTCACACGCGCCGGTGGTCCGGCCGGCGCTTCCGCGGCGACGAGCTGGAAGTCACCCGCG
Organism: uncultured Acidobacteriota bacterium; assembly: GCA_963793255.1. GTDB lineage: Bacteria > Acidobacteriota > Vicinamibacteria > Vicinamibacterales > SCN-69-37 > CAVTYZ01. Next base: position 60,556 of record CAWBZK010000005.1, on the reverse strand, counting down.
AACGATCCGAGCGCGAGCTTGCCGGCCGGGAATCTCGTTGGGCACGCCTGTGGGGATCGTCGGTCCGTTGTGAGGCGTGCCCATCGCGACGAATCGCCGCTCCGGCGAGCGGCCCCGTCGTGAACAAGCGTGAACTGCGTGCGATCCGATCCGCATCGATCCACGCGTGCGGCGTTCCGGCCGGGATGTTGGCGAAGTCGCCGCGCATCAGCGTCCAGCGCCGGCCATCGAGCTCCAGCTCGAGCTCACCGGCAAACACGAGCAGCGCGGCGTGACTGGTCAGGTGCCGATGACGCGGCATCGTCGCGCCGCTTCGGCCGCTGAAGCTCGTCGCTTCGTGGACGCCGGCCACGCCGCTCGTCTCCTGGCTTCTGGAGATGCGCTTGATCACCTGGCTGCCCACGAGGTGGAACTCGCCTTGATCGGCCGGGAGCATGTACATCCGGCGCGCGCCGGGCAGTCGGCCGATGATCGGAACGGCTTCCTCGCCGCTCACTTCGACGGGATTCAGGATTTCGTCCGGGAAGTTGGCGCCGGTCTGAAGGCCCGCCGCGAGAATCCCGAGCCCGCGCATCTGGCTCCCCAGGACGCCCGCCCCGGCGAACAGGCTCGTGTTCAGAAATGTCCGACGATTCCATTGACCCATGTGCGTGTGCTCCTGGACCGTTCAGCGTGGATTTCCGCGCGAGGCTTCGCGCTCCACGATACCGACAGCGTCATCGAGATTCCACATCATTTCCGGAAACCGCTTCACGAGCCGCCCATCCGTGCCGACGATGCCGGTGACGAGCGTGTGGCTGATCTGGCCAGCTGCCGGCTCATAGCGAAGGCCGAAAAATGCCGCCAGCTTGGCAATGTCGTTCGGACGTCCGGTCGCGAGATCGAGCCGGTCGAACGCGTCCTTCCCGCCAAGGCGAGCTTCACCATATGCGCGCAGCACGTCCGGCGTGTCGAACTCCGGATCGATGCGTGACGCGCCAGCAGGTGAACCTTGGCCAGCAGCTCGGGACGACTCGCGAGCGCTCGTCGCAGCTCTTGGAAATTGCGCATCAGCCGTGGGCAGAAATCCGGCAGCGGACAGCGCGTGTAGATAAAGGTGACGAGCAGCACGCGACCGCGGAAGTCGCTCAGCCGGATCGTCGTGCCGAACTGATTGCGCAGCTCGACGTCCGGCACGAGAAAGCCCGCCGCGCCGCCAGACGACGGGCGTTGACGCGCCCGCGGTCAGGCGGCCCGTCACGACAACGTCGGTGAGCCTGGTCGCCTCGGCCGTGACCACGAGCGTGGCGCGGATGCGATCGCCAGGCGTGAGCAGCGGCAAATCGATCGCCCTGAAAGTCCATCGCCATCGCCGGCATGTAGTCCTTGATGGCATTGTGCGCGAGCGTGACGGTGCGCGCGTCAGGTTGGCAACCACGGTGCCGGTGATGGGATAGCGGCCCGGGCCGGGCGCGATGGCTGGGTTCAGGCCGTGACGTGTCAGGCGGCACCGAGGAGCGCCAGACTGCCAAGGAGTGCCGCCAGCCGCTATACCTGAGCTGGTCACACTAGGTACCGGAAGGCCGACATCGCGCCCAGTCCAGAGCCGACGGCGAAATAGCGCGGCCAGCCGCCTGATCTACAATCCAGCATCCAAAGGAGACAGGCATGTCTGCAATTTCGAGACGCGAGTTTCTTGAGAAGTCGGCGGTCGGCGCCGGTGTGGCCGGGCTCATGGCCGCGAACGTCGGCACTCTGAGTGCGAACCCTCTGGGGCTTCCCATCGGCAGTCAAACCTATCCGCATCGCGCGCTGATCGCGGAAGGCAAGTTCGCTGATGTGCTCAAACAGCTCAAGAGCATCGGCGTCGATCAGATCGAGCTCTGCGGCTTCCTCGGCGGCACGTTCTATCCGGAATACAAGGTCCTGATGAACGACGCCAAGACGACCCGGAAGATGATCGAGGACAACGGGCTCAAGGCGATCAGCTGCCACTTCATGTTCACGGAGCTCCGCGACAACCTGTCGCGCGCGATCGCGTGGTCGAAAGACCTCGGTCTCGAGCAGATCATGGTGCCGACGATCAAGAGCGCGACGCCGGGCGTGCCGCCCACAGGGACGCTCGAGGAGGCCAAACAGCTCGTCGGCGAGTTCCACAAGATGGCGGCCGAGATCACCAAGGCCGGCATGCGTGCCGGTGCTCACAACGAGGCATTCGATCTCGTGAAGCTGCCGGACGGCAAGTTCATCTACGACCACGTCATCGAGATGACGGATCCGAAGCTGATCGGATTCCAGTTCCAGATGTCCACCTACAACGTGGGCATGGTCGCGGCCGACTACTTCAAGAAGTACCCGGGCCGGTTCTTCTCGATGCACATTCAGGATCTCGACATCAAGGCGGGCCGGACGCCGGTCGTGAACGGACGTGGCGGCGGTTATCCGCAGGCGGCGGTCGGCAAGGGCGGGCTCGACTGGGCGGGCACGTTTGCCGCCGCACGCACGGGCGGCGTGAAGAACTTCTTCGTCGAGCAGAACATGGAGATGACGAGGGAGAGCGTTCCCGCGCTGAAGGCGATGAAGGCTTAGCGCTTAAAAAAGCCTGTAAGGCAGAAGTCGGAAGGCAGAAGTCAGAAGGGCCGCGTTCGGTCCTTCGAACTTCTGCCTTTTGCTTTCTAACTTCTAACTTCTAACTTCTAACTTCCTCTACTGGCTTCCCCGCGCCGGCGCCGCGGGTGGAACGCCGCCACCTCTGGCTGCGGGCCGCTGGTTCCAGAAAATCCAGCCCCCGGTGTTCGATCCCACCATGACGTCTGGCGCGCCGTCCTTGTTGAGATCGGCGGTCTGCACCATCGATCCAACGCCCGATCGGTTGTGAATCAGCTCAGGCACGAACCGTGCGCCGCCGGGCGCTTTCGGGTCGCGCACCGTACGGAACCAATACAGCACAGCAGGGCCCATCGGATCGGGATCGGTGTAGCTCTCTTCGTGCGCCCAGTGGCGTCTGCCGGTCACGATGTCCTTGACGCCGTCACCGTCCATGTCGGCGGCCGTCAGCGCGTGCAGTTCGCTGAACGTCACGCCGCCGGGATTCTGACGCGAGTAGTCGCCCATGATGATGTGCTCGACCCACGTGCTCTCGGCGCCCGACGCGCCTTTCTTCTGCTCATACCAGGCGAGCCCGAAACCGTGCGCGGCGAGGGCAGTGACGATGTCGTTCACCTTGTCGCCGTTGACGTCGTAGACCTCGAACTCTCCGCCCGCGTTGCCGATGCGTCCGAACGCCGCCTGATGAAACTTCCACGGCAGCGTGGTCGGTCCGGCGGCCGGCTGTTCGTACCAGCCGTGCGGGACGATGATGTCGAGCTTGCCGTCGCCGCTGACGTCGCCCGCGCCGACGCCGTGGATGCTCTGGCCCGGAGGTCCCGGCGGCGAGACGGCGTAGATCTTCCACGGCGCCGTCGGATTCGCCTTGTCCGGCGCGATCCACTGCACCACGTTGCTGCCGGCGAAGATCGGATTCGGCGTGCCGTCGCCGTCGATGTCCTTGAACGCCACAGCCTCGGAAATCACCGGCGGGGAGACCTGGTATCTCGTCCATCGCCGGCTCTCGCCCTTCGGGTTCACGTAGAGCACCGGCGGACGCGACTCGACCACGAGCACGTCGTCCCATCCATCGCCCGTGTAGTCCGCCGCGAAGTTCACCATGGCCGGTCCGTATTCCTTGGCCGGGTTGTACGGCTGAGCCAGATAGATCTCGTTGGACTTCTCGAAGGTCGGCCCGTAGTAGATCCGGTTGGCCATCGTCACGTCCATGACGCTGTCGTGATTGAAGTCGCCGGCGGCCATCGACCAGCCGTAGTAGTAGTCCTGAATGTGCTGGGCGCGGAACCGCGGCGCGACTTTTTCCGTCGGCGTGATTCGCGAGTTCAAGTCCTTGATGGCCAGGTTTCTGAACCGGACTTCGCCGGTGCCGCCCACGTAGAGCGCAACCGGACCGAAGTTGCCGCCCTTGCCGTCGGTCGCGACCATCAGGCCGTTCGTGCCGTCGACGTAGCCGGCCGGACGGTAGGAGTTCACGCCGAAGCGGAAGATGTCGGCATCGATCAGCGCTTCGAATTCATTCCAGTCGTTCGGCTTGAAGGCGTTCGACGGCGGCGCCGGGAACATCGAGGTGAATGGCTCCTGGGCCGGAGGCGCGGCACCGCCGCCGCCACCACCGCCGCGCGCGCCGGCCGCGCTCGGAGGCGGCGGGGGAGGGGCGATGCGGTACTGGCCAGCGGCCGTGCGCGTGAGCGGATCGGGGCCGGTGATGCGACCTTGCGCGTCAACGACGATGGCTTGAGCGGCCCGATCACCGCCGGCCAGCACGGCATAGAGGCCTTTCGTGCCGTCGGCCGCCTTGTCGGATCGGAGCATCACGCCGACTTTGCATGCGCCGGCGCACCGGAAGTGCCCGCCGACCTGCACGTCCTGATATCCGGTCGGGAGCAGCAGCCATCCGCCGTCAGGAGACGTCGGCGTGCCGATAATGACGCCGTTCTCCGCCTTCCACGTCGCCTGCCCGATCTGCTGGGTGCCCGTGAGCGCCGATCCTTTGAACGTCCAGTCCGGTGCGAACGTGCCGATCTGGCCGGCGAGCACCATCGGGATCATCGCGATGGTGGCGAGAACGATCCAGAGCCATTTCCTCATACAACCCCCGAATGAAAAGAAGACCGTGCGTATTCTCCCATCAGTCGCGTCGCAGACGCCACGCTGGGCGCGGGTCGACGGCGGCGATCAGGGACTCAGCCGCTTCCCGATCCGGCTGGTCATCAAGGGATTGAAGAACCGGTAGGGGAGACGCCTTACTCCACTTTCCTCGGCAGCCGGCGGCGCCATTGGCTGGACGCGGAAGAATCGCTTCGGTCAGGACCCGGCCGACTGAGCCCGCAGGAATCTCCACGCCAAGGAGCGTCGCCAGCGTGGGCGCGAGGTCATTCAAGGCCACGTCCGCGGAGTACTCGCCGGCGCGAATCCGTGGGCCCATCAGGATCAGCGGAATGTGGGCGTCGTAGTTGTACGGCGTTCCGTGCGTCGTGCCCTCTGCCTGGCGCATCCAGTACGGTTCCAGAATGATTTCCAGATCGCCGGAGCGTCGGGCGTTGAACCCTCGCAGCACGCGACGGCCGATGCGATCGTCGGGGACCTGACCGGTGAGCAGTTGATCCCGAGTGTAGACGCGCGCGACGTGCGGCACTTTCACTGCGGCCGCGGCGGCCACTCGACGCACCTCCGCCGGATCGAGCCTGAGTGAGCCGATGAGATCGTCGTTGAGGTACGGCGACGATCCGGCTCCCGCCATCAACCATTTGCCTTCGCCGTACCGCGCGGCGAGCGCATGCTGGATGGGATCGAAGAGATCCTTCGTGGTCATCCGTCCCGCGGGAAGTCCCTGACGTTGCAAGGTCTCGGGAAGTGGAGCGACCCCGTGGTCGGCGGTCAAGGCCACGATCACATGTGAGAGGCCGACCAGACGGTCGACCTCGGCCAGAAGCTGGCCGATCGTCCGATCCGTCCGAAGCGCGATGTCACGGACCTGCGGGGAGTCAGGACCGAACGTGTGTCCGACAGAGTCGTTGGACGAGAAGCTCACCGACAGCACGTCGGTCGCGTTGCGCGTGCCGACCGATTCGTGCCGCAGCAGCTCGGTCGCAAACGCCAGCAGCTCGTCGTTGCCGAAGGGACTGCCGTACACCGCTTTGTACAAGGCCGGGCCCCGTTCCATCTGGCAACTTCTTCAGCGCGAGAGATGGTGGCGCAAGCGCGAACCACGATTGACCGGCATGCGCGTCGGCCGTCCGGCGATCGTTGAAGGTCTGGACCCAGCCCGGCAAGGCCGGCACGTAGTACGTGCTGGTCACGAACCGGCCGCTCTTCGTGTCCCACCAGTACGCGGCATTGGCGCCGCGTCCAACCGGCAGAATCGCCGAGCGATCCTTCAGCGAGACGCCGAACACCGCAGGCGCACTGGCGGAGCCCCTGGGCTGGTGCGACGACATCTTGAGCTCGTCGCCGATCGTGCTGACCAGTAGACGACGCGGCGAGCCCGCAGCGGCCGCCGTCGTGGATCCGACCGTCGAAACGGTTGGATCGGACACACTCGTCACCGTTGCGCCGGATTCACGGTCGAACCAGTCGTTGCCGATGATGCCACTGACCGACAGCGTGGCGCCGCTCAACATCGTCGCGTGGCCAGGTGCCGTGACGGTGGGGTAGTGCTCGAGATTGGCGTTCGTGAAGACCGCGCCGGCGGTCAACAGGCGCGCCAAACCGCTGGAATACTCGCCGCGGAATCGCGTCAGGTAGTCGTAGCGGAACTGATCGACCGCAATGAGGAGGACGAGCCTGATGTCGGGGCTGGTGGTCCGTTGCGCCTGCGGGAAGGCGAATGCCGCAAGAAGAAGCGTGACCAGCAGTGAGAAGAGCTGTTTCATGTGTCAGTTCGTCGAGACGGAGAACTTCCGGTAGCGCGAGTAGCTGGCGACTCCTGCCACGCGGCGCGCACCCGCCTGCGCCCCGGCGGACAGCTGCTCGCGCATCTCCTCGGGCACTGACACGCCGAACCGGTCGTCGTGCTGAAACTGGGTCACGAAGGTCGCTGCCAGGCCCTGTGAGACGACGTGCTCTGTCCGGGTGATTTCGCCGGTCGTGACGTCGATCCAGAACCGGCCCGCGCTCGGGTTCTCGATCGTCCGATTGTGCCAGAAGAGCGTAGGGTGAGCGTTCTCTGTGTACCTCACCGTCCAGACGGTCCCGCGGTCGCGGCGATCGAGCGTGAACCGGAAGCGCGGCTGCAGCGAGGTCTGGAGAAACGCGAGTGGGAGTCCCGGTTCGTTCAGGACGCGTCCCAGGTTGCTGATGTTGAACCGCGCGCTGACCTCCGCGATTCGCTCGGCCTGGGCTCGCGCGGTTTCGGCCGGTTCAAGAAAGAGCGCGGCGAGCCGCTCCGCGCGATCGCGCACGGGCCGGCCGTCCACCTCGAACACGTCGCGGTACATGCGCCATTCGAGCGGCGGACCCACTTTCACGAGGACGATGTCCGCACGCAATACGCGGCGTTCCGCGCCGATGGTCTCGGGGACCGGCTGCCTTCGGGGGCTTCGGGTGGGCGGGTGATGCCCTCGGGCGGGATCGCGACTCCAGTTGGCGGCGCGGTCAGCCCGGCGATGTCCTGCACGTAGCGCTCTTCCGCCGTGAGGCCCGGACATAACGTCGAGGTAGCGGGAGACGTACGCGGCGGCGAGTTCGAGGACGGTTTCGAGCGACGGGGCTCCGCGCGGCGCGGGCGGATTCTGTGCTGATGCGACCGAAAGGGCCGTCAGAAGCAGCGCGACAACCGAGCAGGTGATTGTGTGAGGTCCACGCACGTGGAAGCCTCCATTCCGAGCAGCACCCACGCCTCAGGCAGAACGGGCGAGATGCGCCAAATTAGCACATCCCGCCCGTTCCCGTGTTCGCAGCCGTCAGCGTGCGGGAGCGGCCGCGGCGGCGGCCGGCTTGCTCAGAAACACGTGCGTCCCGTACGCGCCGGCGACGGCAATATCCGGCCGCCCGTCCTTGTTCAGATCCAGGACTTCGAACGCCGAACCCACGCCTGACCGGTTGTGCACGAGCTCGGGCACGAACTCTGCGCCGCCAGGCGCCTTGGGATTGCGCACCGTGCGATAGATGTAGACCACCGCCGGGCCGTACGGATCCGGGCCGTTGTAGTTCTCGAGGTGCGACCAGTACCGCTTGCCCACGATGAAGTCGGGAATCTTGTCGCCGTTCATGTCGGCAAATCTGGATGCGTGCGGTTCAGAAAACACGACGTCGCCGGCGTTCTTCGTGGAGAAGTCTTCCGCGATCTCGTGCTTCTCCCACGTGACGCTGCCGTCGGCGCCCTTCTTCTGCTGGAACCAGGCGAGCCCGAAGTCGTGCGCGGCGAGACTCGTCACGACGTCCGTGAGCTTGTCGCCGTTGACGTCGTACGCGCCGATTTCACCGCCGCCGTTGCCGAACTCGGCCGGATGCAGCGTCCACGGCTGATCCATGCTGCCCTTCGGCGGCTGCTCGTACCAGCCCGTCGGCACCACGATGTCCTGACGTCCATCGCTGTTGACGTCGCCAACGCCGATGCCGTGGCCGACCACGCGTTCACCCGCCTTGGAGACGTTGTGCGACGTCCAGACCGCCATCGGATTCACCGGATCGGGGCGCGCCCACGAATAGGCCCCTCCGCCGCCGAAGATGATTTCCGGTTTGCCGTCGTCGTCGAGATCACGCATGAGAACGAGCTCCGTCGAGATCACCGGCAGCACGCGGGCATGATCCCAGCGGCGTGATTGCCCCTTCGGATTGACGTAGAGATCCATCGGCCGGCCGCCGACCATGTCCGACGCGAGGATGTCCGGCCAACCGTCGCCCGTGAAATCCGCGGTGAAGTTCACCATGTCGGGCGCGTACTCGGTGCCCGGGTTGTAGACGCGGCTCGTGCGATAGATCTTGCGGTCCGCGAACGTCGGCCCGAGGTAGTAGAACGGCCCGGACACGACGTCCATCACGCCGTCATGATTGATGTCCGACGCGGCCGCCGACCAGCCGTAATAGAAATCGCTGATGCGCACGGCCGTGAACCGGTTCGACAACTGTTCCTTGGGTTGCGTCAGCGCGATGAGGTCCTTCCACGCGACGTCCTTGTAGCGCACTTCGCCCGTGCCCCCGATGTACAGCGCGACGCTGCCGTAGCCCGGCTCGGCGATCGATCCGCCGCCGCCCATCGAGGCGCGTACGGTCTCGTCCGACACGAGGATCTCGAGCGGGTTCCACTCGCCCGGCTTCAGCGCGGTGATCGCGGGCGCGCCGCCGCGTCCGCCTCCACCACCACCGCCGCCGCCACCGCGACGTCCGCCGGCAGGCGCGGCGCCGGCGCCCGCGGGGGCACCAGCGGCCGGAGCACCAGCGGCTGGCGCACCGGCAGCCGGAGCACCGGCGGCGGGAGCGCCGGCGGGACGGCGCGCCGGCACGACCGCCCGCGCCGCCTCCGCGGGCCGCCGCGACGACCGGAGTGCGGCTCGTCTCGACGCCCTGCGCGTCGATGGTGACCTTGTAGGTCGCGAAGTCGCCGTCGGTCAGCGACACATACACGCCCTTCATGCCGCCGTCGGGCGTCTTCTCAGCGCGAAGCAGCACGCCTGTCTTGCAGCTGCCCTCGCAGCGAAGGTTCGTGTAGAAGAGCAGGTCCTGGAATTCCTTGTCCATGACCAGCCAGCCGCCATTGCCGCCGGCAGTCGCGCGGCCGATGATCTCGCCGTTCTCGGCGCGCCACTGCGCCTGGCCGACCGTGCGCCAGCCGGTCAGCACCGATCCCTTGAACGAAGCGTCCGGCTTGAATTCCGGCGGATCTGCCGCTCGAACGCCGAGCGTCAGCAGAGCTACCGCGATACCTGTCAGCGCCGCGGCATTCACGACGTGCTTGAACGATCGCATCTTGAACCTCCTGTGCCGCCGCGGCCACTCGTGGTCGAGGCCGCGACGAGCATATACCTGCAAGCCTTCTTCACCGAACGTGCCCTAGCCATCGACAGACGCGCGGCCCGCGAGCTCGCGATGGAGCACGGACTCGTCCAACGCGCCTTCCCACTTTGCGACCGCAATCGTCGCGACCGCGTTGCCGATGAGATTGGTGGGCGTCAGACCCTCGGACATGAGCCGGTGAATCCCGAGGATCAACGCGACACTGGCCACTGGAATGTGACCCACAGTGGACAGGGTCGCTGCCAGCACGACGAACGCCGCGCCGGCCACACCGGCGGCGCCCTTCGACGTCAGCAACAGCACGGCGAGCAGCCCCAATTGCTGTCCGAGATCGAGCGGCGTGTTGGTCGCCTGTGCCAGGAACACCGTCGCCGTCGCGAGATAGAGGCACGTACCGTCGAGGTTGAACGAGTACCCCGTCGGGATCACGAGACCGACGACGTCCTTGCGGCAGCCGAGGCGCTCGAGTTTCGTAATCATGCGCGGCAGCACGGTTTCCGACGAGGTCGTTGCGAACACAATCAGCAACTCCTCACGGATGTACCGAATGAGGCCCCAGAGCCTGAACCCGCAGAAGCGCGCAATCGGACCCAGCACGGCGACGACGAACACCAGGCACGTGACGTAGAAGCACACGAGCAGATTGCCGAGCGACCAGAGCGCACCGGTGCCATATCGGCCAACGGTGAAGGCCATCGCGCCGAAGGCGCCAATCGGCGCCGCCCACATGACGATGGATACGACGCGGAAGAGTATTCGTGACAGGGACTCGAGGAGCGTCGCGACGGGCCGGCCGTGGTCGCCGAGCCCCACGAGCGCCGCGCCGAAGAGCACCGAGAGAAACAGCACCTGCAGCACGTGGCCGTCGGTAAATGCGCCGAACACCGTGTTCGGAATGATCTGCAGGAGAAACGCGACGAGGCCCTTCCTGCGGCGCCCGGGCGACGTAGGACGCCACCGCGCTGGTATCAAGACCATCGGGATTGACGTTCATGCCGGCGCCCGGCTTCCAGAGGTTGACCACCAGCAGTCCCAGAACGAGCGCGACGGTGGTCACCACCTCGAAATAGATCAACGCCTTGATCGCGACCCGCCCGACTCGGGCCATGTCGTTCATGTTGGCGATGCCCAGCACGACCGTCGTGAACACGATCGGTGCGATGAGCATCCGGATCGCCTTGATGAACGCGTCGCCCAGCGGCTGCATCCGCTCGCCGGCCGCCGGCGCGAAGTGTCCGAGCAGCACGCCCGCCGCCATGGCCAGCACGACCTGGATCCAGAGTTGTCGCGTACCAGCGTCGCGTCAATGGCTGAATCGGTACAGCGTGGCGGGATTCGCGACGAGGAGGCGTTGCTGCAGATCCGCGGTCGGCGCGAACAGCGGCACGAGGTCCACGAGATCGCCGTCGTTCGGCATGTAGGGGACGTTCGGGTGAGGCCAGTCGGTCCCCCAGAGCACCCGATCGGGCGCGGCCTCGATCAGTGTCTTCGCAAACAGCACCGCGTCGTGAAACGGAGGGCCAACTTTCGAGATGCGCTCCGGCCCACTGATCTTCACCCAACATTTCTCATCGCGGACCGCCAAGGCCACGAGCGACCTGAATGCGAGCTGCCGAAGCCCAGCCGAAGCGTCGACGAGGCCCATGTGATCGATGACGTACGGCAGGGGCAGCTTCTCGAGGCGCGGCGCGAGCTCGGTCAGATCCCTCGCGTCGAGATACAGATCGACGTGCCAGCCGAGGGGAGCAATTCGCGCGACGATCCGATCGAACGCGGCCATGTCGGGGCGTCCGCCAAGGCGGGCAAGAAAAGTGAACCGGCAGCCGTCGACTCCGCCGGCGGCCAGTGTTTCAAGCTCGCGATCGGTCATGCGCTCATCGATGTTGCCGATGCCGCGATACTGCGCCGCCGCTCGCCGCGATGGCGTCGATCATCGCGCGATTGTCGCGCCCGTACGGCGTCGCGTTCACGATGACGGCGCGCGAGACACCGAGCCGCTTGTGCAGCGCCCGGCAGGCATCGAACGGAGCTTCCGGCGGCGTGTACGGCCTGGAAGCGGCGTACGGATATCGATCGACCGGCCCGAACACGTGGCAGTGCGTGTCGCACGCCAGTGGAGGTGCCTTGAACGACGGAACGCGTGGGGCCGGATCGGGAGCGGGAATATCCGGAACGATGCCCGACGTGGCCGGTTGTTGCGCGATCGCGCCTCCAAATCCTGCCGCCATCAGTGACAACGCGTCCCTCCTGTTCATCAGTCAATCCATTGCACGCCGTGCGTGTTCAGCACGTCCCGCAAGCCGTAGATGTCGAGACCGAGCTCGCCGGCCTCTGAGCCGCTCGCGCGTCCGTGCTTCCCTGGCCAGCCGCTCATTGGCCGCCGTGACGACCGATGCCGCGTCGGCGCGCGGGACGACGACGACGCCATCGGCATCGCCGATGATGACATCGCCAGGATGCGACGAGCGCACCGGCGCAGCCGATCGGCACGTTGACCGATCCCGGAATCGCCTTCGTCGTGCCGTGTGCCCAGACGGCGCGCGACCACACCGGAAACCCCATCACCGTCAGTTCAGCCGTGTCTCGGACTCCGGCGTCGATCACGAGCCCGGCGACGCCGTGGGCCCGGCAGGACTCGGCGAGTAGTTCACCGAACATGCCGTCGCTCGAGGGCGAGCTCGTGGTGACCACCAGCACATCGCCCGGTCGGACGACGGCGATGGCGGCGTGAATCATGAGGTTGTCGCCCGGCCGCGCAGGACACGGTGACGGCGCTGCCCGCGACACGCGCGCCGGGGAAGATGGGACGGATCGCCGGCTCCAGCAGTCCGGTTCGACCCATGGCTTCATGCACGGTCGCGACGCCGCATTCACCGAGCCGCGTGATGTGCTCCGCATCCGCACGGAGAATGCTCCTGACGATCGTCGGTCTCACGCCAGGTCTCCCGTGACCTGTGGAAACACGCGCTGGAATGCTTCGGCGTATTTGATCGTCTTCCGTCCGGAGTTGCGGACCGCCTGCGCGCCACGGCGCCGGCCGAGATCCGCGTAGTAGTCGACGAGGTGGCCTTGCGCCTCCATGGACTCCATGGCTTTTCGCTTCTGGTCCCAGACCGACGTGATGTCCAGCAGGACGTCGGGCATGAACCCGCGAGCGTTCGGGCTGGTGAGGCTCGAACATGAAGACCGGCGGCGCGCCGAGCGGGGAACCCGCGGCGGGGTATCCCTCGGCTTGCGCGTACACGCGTGCCTGCAGGGAAATCTGATGTGCCGCCGGGTGGTCGGGGTTGTATGGGTCGCTGGCCGAATGGGTCAGGACAATGTCCGGCTGGCACGACCGATACTCTGCGACCAGGCGGTCGAGCAGTTCGTCGGAGGGGCGAAGCGGGTAGTCGCCGGCGTCGAAGAACTCCACCTCGGCGCCGAGAAGCGTCGCGGCCTGCTTCGACTCCGTTCGCCTGATCTTCTTGACGCGATCGAGCATCATCCCCGGTTGCTTCCAGACGCCCTGACTCTCACCGCGCTCACCGAACGAGAGGCAGAGTATGCGCACGCGCCAGCCTCGCGAGGTGTAGAGCGCGATGGCGCCCCCAGCGCGCCAGACAAAATCGGCCGCATGGGCACTGAACACGAGCACGGACTTCGACGCTTGGTTCATCGGCGCCGAATCATACAGGTGGTTTGAACACTTGTGCAATCCGGCTGTATGCTCTCCGCGTGACCCACCCGCAGCCTGACACATGGAGCCCTTCCCGTCCGCCTGCGGCCGATACGCGGGCGCGGCTGCTCTCCGCCGCCGAACATCTGTTCGCGGAGCGCGGCTACACGAAAGTCTCCGTTCGCGCGATTGCCGCGGCGGCTGGCGTGAACTGGTCGCTCGTGGGCTACCACTTCCGGGGCAAGGAAGGCCTGCTGTCGGAGGTCTACCGCCGGCACTGCAGCACGCTGAATGCCGAGCGCCTGAAGCTGCTGGCCGACGCCCGGCGCAGCGAGACGAGGCTCGAGGCGGTGATCGAGGCGTTCGTTCGGCCGGCGCTCGCAGAGATTCAGAGTCTCGGCGGCCAGAGCACGTTCAGCCGGCTGCGCGCGATGCTGGCGGCCGAGGACTCGGCGCTTCTGAATCAGCTGGTGGCCGACAACTTCGATCTGTCCAGCCGGACGTTCGTCGCGGCGCTCCGCGAGTGCCTTCCCGATCTGCCGCCCGACGAGATCCTGTGGCGCTTCCACTTCATGCTCGGCACGATCTACTACTCGGCCGCCAGCCCGCAGCGCATCAAGACCTTTTCGCGCGGCCGATGTGATCCGGGCGACATCGAAGCGACGCTTCGCCACCTGGTGCCGTTTCTGGCCGCGGGATTTCGGGCCGGCGCGCCGGCTTCACCGCGGCCGCGAGCGCCTCGGGGCCGCCGGCAACGGCCGGACATGACCCAGACTCCGGTCCGTTGCATGTTGATCCGCGGCGGCACGTCGAAAGGTGCCTACTTTCTGGCCGAGGATCTGCCGGACGATCCTGCGCGGCGCCACGCGATGCTGCTCACGCTCATGGGCTCACCGGACCCTGCGCAGATCGACGGGCTCGGCGGCGGACATCCACTGCGCAGCAAGGTCGCCATCGTCCAGAAGTCATCGCGGCCCGGCATCGACGTCGACTTTCTCTTCGCGCAAGTCAGCGTCGATCAGACCCATCGTGGATACCTCTCCGAATTGCGGCAACATCCTGGCTGGCGTCGGCCCGTTCGCGATTGAGCGTGGGCTCGTGCCGGCGCAGGATGGCACGACGAACGTCCGGGTACGGACGCTCAACACCGGCACGGTCGCCGATCTGATCGTCAAAACACCTGGCCGGCAGGTCACCTACGACGGCGAGGCGAGGATCGACGGCGTGCCTGGGGCCAGCGCACCGATCCAGGTGTATTTCGAGAACGCCGCAGGCTCGTCGTGCGGCGCGCTCCTGCCAACCGGACATGTTCGTGACGAGATCGACGAGGTCGAGGTCACGTGCATCGACAACGGCATGCCGGTGATTGTCATCCCGGCGGCCACTGTCGGCATCTCCGGCTACGAAAGCGTGGCTGAGCTGAACGCCGACGTTCGCCTGAAGGCGCGTCTCGAGCGCATTCGCCTCGCCGCTGGGCCGATGATGAACCTTGGCGATGTGACGGACGCCGTCGTGCCCAAGATCAGCCTCATCGCCGCGCCGACCCACGGTGGGTCTGTTGCGACCCGCACGTTCATTCCACGTACGTGTCATACGTCAATCGGTGTGTTTGGCGCCGTGTCGGTGGCGACGGCCTGCGTGCTGCCCGGCTCGGTGGCCGACGGCATCGCGGTCGTGACGCTGGCCGACACCGTCGCACTCTCGGTGGAGCATCCGACCGGCGAGTTCACCGTCAGCCTCGAGTTGGACCGGCGCGGCGAGCGCCCAATCGTGACCCGCGCGGGTCTTGTCCAGGACGGCTCGCGTGCTGTTCGACGGTGTCGCTTTTGCCCGACCTCACGTCGAGATGGTGCCGGCGATGGCCGGCCCAGGAGACCTGCTATGAAACGCGCTGCCGTTGTCGTTCTCTCGGTGCTCGCCGCCAGCACGGCCTTTGCGCAGGCCCCGTCGTACTCTGCCAAACTGGTCCGAGCTCACCGGGCCGGACTTCGCCAAGGCCATGCAGCTCGCGCGCAACGTCTGCGTGCTGCCCATCGGGATCATCGAGAAGCACGGGCCGTCCGGGCCGCTCGCGACCGATCTCATCAACGCGCGGTTCGCGTCGCTCGAGGCCGCGAAACAGGAATACGCGCTCGTCTTTCCGGAGTACCTACGCCGGCCAGATTTTCGAGGCCAGGCACCAGCCCGGCACCGTGGCCTACAGCACGCGTCTGCAGTTCGAGCTGCTGCAGGAGACCACGGCGGAAATGGCCCGCAACGGCTGCACGAAGATCGTCATCGTCTCCGGTCACGGCGGGAACACGAACTTCCTGCAGTACTTCGCGCAGACGACGCTCGACACACCCAAGAACTGGATCGTGTACGTGATCACTCCTGACGGCCAGGGGCGGACCGCCCCAGAGATTCCGGTACCTCCAAGCCCGGTGTCGACGGTCACGCCGGAGAGCTCGAGCTCTCGAACGTGATGGCGTCTCGTCCGGAGCTCGTGCATCCGGAACGCGCGGGCCAGCAGTCGGGCGCTGATCTGAAGCGACAGGACCTGCCGGTCGGCGTGTTCACCCCGATCTTCTGGTACGCGAGCTACCCGAATCACTACCAGGGCGATGCCGCGGGCGCGAATGCGGCACGCGGCGCGGCGTCCATGAAGGCGCGCGCGGACGCGCTCGCGCGCGCACTACGCGCGATCAAGGCGGACGACACGAGCCTGCGCCTCCAGACCGAATTCTTCGAAGCGGCCAAACGTCCGCTCGATACCAGACAATAACCGCTCGGTTCGCACGGGAGTGTGAAGATGATCCTGTTCAACCGCACGAACGACTACGGTGCGAAACTCGTCGCGAAGTGAACGACGTTTTCGAACAGGTACAGCTTCTGCCCCTGGAAGCCGACGCCCGGCTGCGTCGAGAGTTCATGCTCATCGATCAGCCGGTCGCCGGCAACATCCGGTTTGGGAAGCTGCTGGAGGTGCTCGACAAGCTCGCGGAAGACGTGGCGCTCGCCTACGTCCGACGTCATCTGCCCGACGCAGGCGTCGTGACGGCCGCCGTCGACCAGATCCAGGTCCGGGGGCCTGCCGACATCAATCGAGACCTGCGACTGCGCGCTCGCATCAACTTCGTGGGACGAAGCAGCCTGGAGGTCGGAATCCGGTGCGAGCATCCGCCCGGTGCGGACGGGACGCCGTCTATCCATATCGCATCGTGTTATTTCACGATGGTGGCGCGATCGGCCGACGAGACTCGAAGTCTCCAGGTGCCGCTCTTTGAACCTCCGGACGAAACGGCGCGGCTGCGCTGGGCGGGAGCCCGGGCGCGACGGGATGCGTACCGAACGGCGCTGAGCGCAGCGGCCGAACCACCGAGTCGCGATGAGTATCTTCACCTCCAGCGCCTGCACGCCGCGCAGGAAGAACCGGCATTCCGCGGTCTGCTCGCCCGCGACCTCATGACGACAGGCTGGGAACGCATGTATCCCGAACAGGAGAACGTGCCGAAGAAAATCTTCGGCGGCTACGTCGTGACGGAAAGCGTACCGAGCAAAGCGCGATCTGCGCGGAGTTGGTGGCGCCCAATCGGCCCGTCATCGTGAGCGTCAACCGGATCAACTTCAATCAACCTGTGCGCATGGGTGACCGGCTGCGGTTTCAGAGCCGTGTCACCTACGCCGAGGGCCACAGCGTCTCAGTCGAAACGGACATCGAGCGCCTTGGCCTCGATCGTCAGCAGACGGCCTTGTCCAACACCTGTGTCTTCACGTTCGTGAACGTCGATGAAACCCTGACGCCGCGACCGGTGCCCGTCGTCTATCCCACGACATATCGGGAGGACGACCGGTTTCTGGCGGCGTACCGCCGGCGACGCTGTACCTGGAATGGCGGAGCCGAAGTCGGCGATAGTCAATCTATGAAGCGTCCTCGTACGCCGTCTCGGTTCGTGCTCGTGGGCCCTCCCGGCGCCGGAAAGGGAACGCAGGCCGCCTGGATGAGCGCGCGCCTGGGAATCCCGACGATTTCCAGCAGCGAGACGCTCCGCCGAGCCGTCTCGACGAATTCGCCGCTCGGGCAATCGGTGAAGTCCCTGATGGCCACTGGCGAGCTCGTGACCGACGACGTCATGAACGAGCTGATTCGTGAGCGCCTGGCCGAGTCGGACGCCGCCGCCGGGTTCGTCCTGGACGGTTTCCCGAGAACGGTCGCTCAAGCTGAAGCGCTCGATCGGTTCGCCGGCGAACCGGCGGTCGTGGTCGTCGCGCTCCACGTCCCCGAGGTGGAAATCGAGCGGCGGCTGATCTCCCGCCGGGTATGCACCCGTTGTCGAACGCCCCAGTCTGTCAGCAGCCAGAACTCAGGACAGCGAAACTGCGCGTACTGCGGGGCACCCCTCGAGCAGCGCGATGACGACGACGAAGCGACCATCAAGCGTCGCCTGTTCCTGTATCGGAACCGCACCGGGCCCCTGCTCGAGTACCTACCAACACCGATCACGGCTGATTGACATTGATGGTTCTCTGGCCGCGCACAAGGTCTCGGCCGAAGTGGCGCGGCAAATCGCGCTGTACGGCGCGCGTGGTGGCAATGGAAAGACACGCAACGGGACCGGGTAATGACCGCGCCGTTGAAGCGCTCGAGCTAGTGCAGAGACTGAACGGCACGACCCTCGATTTCGGAATAGGAGTAGGTCATGCGCAGCGTGGCCTCCCCGAGGAATCGAAGCTGGGCGGTTGATTCGAGCGAGACCGGGACAATCACGCCGTCAATCCGCTCGTACTTCGGACGACGTCGACGTTCTTGACCAGGAACGACGGGTTCTTGGCGAGCCGGCCTTGAAGCCGAACGAGATCGCCCTCGGCCGCTCGCAGGAACATCGTGCCCGAGAGCAGGACCCGCTCTTTCCGTCGTGGTGAAATCAGGACGTTGGCCAGCCCGTCGGCGTCAACGCCGTTGGCGAGGAACGTGTAGTTGGATGGTTCGAGCGATGAGCGAGCCGCCTCGCCGCGCGCGATGATTTCCCGCTCGCCCTCGAGGACGGCGCGCAAGACCTTGTTTCGAATGTAGCCAGACCCCCCCTCGCCCGTGACCTCGTAGGCGAGGCCGGTCGCCGGGGAATAGGTCGTGACGGCATCGAGCCAGCCACGCCGGCTGCCGTTCTCCGCGACCAGCTTCCGCGTGGCTCGATAGGAGGGCTGCCCCTCACTGCGCGCCAGGAACTGTTCGATGGAACGATCCGCCGCGTCCTGCCCCTTCGCTCCGACGGTGACCACTGCCACCGCCAGCGCGATCAGCACGTGACGTCGCGGTGTCCGGCGCATGTCCATCGCGATGCATCTCGCGTGCCGTCACGTGGAATCGCAGACGGCTGGAAACCACCCGGACGCTCAGCCTCGCCGCCCATGCCGCAGTCGGGCGCTTCACAAAATGCGAGTGCTCAGATAGAGCACGCAGCTTCCTACACAGGTATCAGCTTCAGCCTCACAAATTCGCGGTGATCCGGACATCGGATTCCATTCACCTTGCGAGAATTCCTACCCGGGCGGCACGAGAGTTGCTCTACAACCGCCCGAACACCCGCTCTAACCACAACCCTTCTTTACCGTTCTTCTCAGTTCAAGGAAAACCACATGGCTGAACACACACTCCACGACGCATTCATCGACGAACTCCGGGACGCGTACGATGCCGAGAAGCAGTTGACCAAGGCCCTCAGCAAACTCGCGAAAGCGGCGACCGCGCCACCACTCCGCCAGGCCTTCGAGTCCCACCTGGTCGAGACCGAAGGACAAATCGAGCGCCTCGAGAAGGTCTTCGAGAGCCTCGACGAGAAGGTGAAAGGCAAGCACTGCGACGGTATTGCCGGGATCATCGAGGAGGGCAAGTCGGTGATGGAGGAAGACTTCGACGATATGGCGATGGATGCCTGTCTGATCGCCGCCGGTCAACGGGCCGAACACTACGAAATGGCCGCCTACGGCACGCTCGTCGCGTGGGCCCGCGTCATGGGGCACGACGACGCCGCGAAGCTGCTTCAGAAGAATCTGGACGAGGAGAAGGCCGCGGACCAGAAGCTGTCGCAGCTTGCTGAAGGTGGACTGAACCAGGAAGCGGCCGACGCCGCGAATGGCGACGACGACGGAGAAGAAGAGGAAGACGACGAGGAACCGATCGCCGTCGCATCTGGCTCGAAGAACCAGCCCAAGCGGAAAGCGTCCTCAAACCGGTAGACGCGTCCTGCGGACGCTGATGGAAGAGTATTTGCACCGACTGCGGCAGTGAGACACCTCTCGGTCTCTGCCGCGGCCGTGGCGATTTCGCTCGCGTGCTCGTGCGCCGAGCCTCGCCCAGACTCGGACCTGCCTTCACGGGCGGTACCGGAACGTAGCGAAGCCCTCCTCCGCGCAAAAGTCTGGCGCCCGACGGCCATCGAACAAATGGACATCCGGGAAGGCCCGCCAGGCCAAGGCGGATTCCGCTTTCTGGCGACCGTCGACTGTGACCACGTCGACAAGCCGCTGGGCGGCCACTCGCTGAAGTTCGCGTGTGATGTTGGCAGGGAAGACGTCGTGAAGGTCAAGGTGGGCAAGTCGAATGGCGAGGTGTATGGCGAGGTAGCCGCCACGCGGCTCTTGTGGGCGCTCGGCTTCGGCGCCGACCGCATGTACCCGGTTCGTGTCCGGTGCCGGGGCTGTCCCGCGCGGTTCGGTGGAAAACCGTCGGGCTCGAACACCACCGTGTTCGATCCGGCAGTCATCGAGCGCGAGATGGCGGGCGCCCAGTTCGACGACGATCCGGGATGGTCGTGGGCGGAGATCGACGCGCTCGACACGCGGGCAGGCGGCGCCTCGCGCCGCGAGATCGACGCACTCAAACTGATCGCCGTCTTCCTTCAGCACACCGACAACAAACCCGAGCAACAGCGTTTGCTGTGCATCGACGAGCCGCAATCAAAACACCCCGCGCGGTGCCGCCGTCCGTTTCTGATGCTCAATGACGTGGGCCTCACGTTTGGCGTCGCCAATTTTCTCAATGACAATGCCCTCGGCGGCGCGAACTTTCAGGCGTGGTCGGACGCGCCAGTGTGGAAAGACGCCCACGGTTGCGTCGGCAACCTGTCGCGCTCGTTTACCGGCACGCTGGGTAACCCTCAAATCAGCGAGGAAGGGCGGCAGTTCCTTGCCGGGCTTCTCGCACGCCTCTCCGATCGACAGATACGGGACGTGTTCGAAGTCAGCCGGTTCGACCTCCGGGGGCCGGCGGGTGCGTCGCCGGCGCTGGCACGGCCCGGCATCGACGACTGGGTGCGCGTGTTCAAACAGAAACGCGACGAGATCGCCGGCCGGCGGTGTGCCTGATGTTCTTGATAGAGCCGATCCTGTGGCTCCAGTCGCGGGCGTCACCTGGACTCACGCTCGCCATGGACTACGTCTCGCTCTTCGGCTACACGAGGGCGGCCATCGCGCTCGTGACGCTCATCGCGTTCGTGTATCGGCTACGGCCGGCCCTGGCCGTGCTGATCCTGATTGGACTCAACAGCCTCGCGACCGACGTAGCGAAACGCGTGACGTCGTCGCCAAGGCCGTACGCGGTAGATAGCCGTGTGCTGCTTCTCGGTTCGCACGCGCCACCGCGGACGCGATGGCGGGGGAATGCGGCGACTGGGTGGTGGGATTCGCCGCGGGCGATCACGCCGCCGGCAGCCCTCGACCCGGACGCGGCAGACGACGACGTGGACAGTGACGGGGGGTTCGGCTTTCCGTCCGGTCACGTCAGCACAACGGCGGCGCTGCTGCTCGGGATGCTCGTGTTGTTCGGATGGAGGGCGGCGTGGGGAGGGCCTGCTGGTATGGCTGCCGCTCATGGGTCTGTCGCGGCTGTATCTGGGCCGGCACTTCATCGGGGATGTGATCGGCGGACTCGTGGTCGCCGCGGTCACGACCGTCCTCGCGATCGCGTTGCTGCGCCTCCGCGAGCTGGCCGGCCCTCCCACGACCGACGCGGACGCACGCGCAACGTGGCCGAGCGTGCTGGTCGCCACGGCGCTTGCCGTGATCGCGCTGCTCACTGGGTACCCCGACGTGGCCGATTCCGGACGGTTGCTGGGAATTGCCTGTGCCGCGATGGTCGTGGCGCAGCACGACCTGGTCGATCTTCCAGACGCCTGGCGTGCGCGTGCGCTTCTTGTGCTCTTCGCCGCGGCGGGTTTCGCCGCGGCCTGGATGATCGTGACCTTCGGACTCGACCATGCCGGCGTACTCGACTCGCGAGGCGGACGACTCGCGGCGAGCGCTGTGCCTGCTGCCGCGATGCTGTTGGTTCCGATCTGGGCGCTTCACCACATGACGACGCGGTCCTTGATCGATGCCTGAGTTTCACGCCGAACCGTTCATCTATCTGCCAGCGGTGACGCACAAGGCGGCGCTGATCGCGTGGGGCGCCTTCTATTTTCGCGTCACCAGCCGCGGCGCATCGAAGCTCGTGGACGACGACGATCTGAAGTACGTGCATCCGCCGCGCAAGGACTCAATCGGCGCACGCTCGGCTCCGTTACGGACCCGCACGCGTTGAGGTCTCTGACGAGGGCGGGAACGTCGTGGCCAGCGCCAACACCGAAGTCACGAATCATTGCTGGGTCACAGGCCTGCAGCCCGATACCGACTACACGTACAAGGTGTTCGTCAAAGGTCAGGAGTGGGCCGAAGGGCAGCGCTGGGATTGGTCCGCCACTGACAAGGCGCTCGTGCAGGCAGGTGGCCGGTACGACAACCGGTTTCACACCCACCCGAATCCTTTGACGCCATCGTCTCTGACGTTCGCGGTGATCGGCGACTTCGGCGTGGGCGTGAAGAACGTGTCGGACACACGCCGTCAGCAACAGGTCGCGGATGCCCTCCGCGAGGCGGTCGATCGGGAAGGCGTTCGCCTCATCCTCACGACGGGCGACAACATCTACGCCGCGAAAAGACTCCTCGGTATTCCTATCGGCTCGACTGGGGACGAAGACGACGACTGGTTCTTCACGTACTTCCAGCCGTACCGCTACATCATCAATCGTCTGCCGGTCTACCCGTCGATTGGCAATCACGACGCGGATGAGTCGGAGGCGTGCGACGACCGCGCTCAGGTCGAAGACAACTTCTACCTGTGCGAACGTCTCGCGGGAGAAGAGGCTGCGGGCCGCGCCTCCTTCGGCCCGGGGTTGTTCTACCGGTTTCACTACGGATCGGATATCGAGTTCGTGTGTATCGACACGTCGAAAGAGGCGTTCTTCAAAGGCGGGAGGCTCTTTCTGCTCCCGAAGCACCTGGCGTTCGTCGAAGCGGCATTTTCTCCGGGGCGGACCTCGCCGAGGTGGTGCATTCCATTCGCGCACCATCCGCCCTTCAGCGCAGGACCGAGACATCACAACACGCGCCTGATGGAGACGCTGCTGCCGCTCCTTCAGCGCGCCGGCGTGCGAGCCATGTTCAGCGGGCACGAACACAATTTTCAACACTCGAGCGTCGGCGGCATCGAGTACTTCGTCACCGGTGCCGCAGGCCGAGCGCGTGCTGGAGCGCCCGATCGATTCGAGGACGCGCACACTCAATCGTGGAGCTCCGAGTGCCACTTTCTGCTGGTCAGAATCGAAGAGCATCGCATGATGGTCCGTGCGATCGGGGAGTCGACCGGCGATCGAGGTTCTCTGTCGGATATCGTCCGCCGCGATCCGCAGGGTCAGGTCGTCACACGTCCGATGGAGTTCGATCAGGCTACAGACGCAGGGTCTCGATGAGGGCCGAGAGCGCGGCTGGCTGCTGCCGGCGACTTGGGTAGTAGAGAAAGTACCCCGCGAACGGCGGACACCAGTCGTCCAGCACGCGCACGAGTGCGCCGCTCGCCAGGTGCTCCGCTGCGTGTTCCTCCGCCGTAAACGCCAGACCCACTCCATCGATCGCCGCGCCCACCATGATCTCCGCGTCGTCGACGATCAGTGGCCCCGTCACGGCGACGACGAGGGACTGGCGGCCCTTGTCGAACTCCCAGCGATACACGCCCTCGGCTCCATGTCGAAAGTTGATGCATCGATGGCCCGGCAGGTCGCGTGGCGACTTCGGCCTCGGATGCGACTCGAAATAGCGCGGCGAACCCACGATGGCGGCTCGGTGGTCGGGCGAGACTCGAACCGCGACCATGTCCTGTTCGATGAACTCCCCAAGCTGAATGCCCGCGTCGAAGCCCGACGCGACGAGGTCGAGACGGCTGTTGTCGGTCGTGACGTCGAGCACGATGTCCGGGTAGTTGCGCGCAAATTGTCCCAGCTTCGGCGCGAGCACGGTCCTCGCCGCCGTCCGCGGCAGCAGTAACCGCACGCGTCCGGCCGGCTTGTCACGCAGGCCGGACACCTCGTCCAGCGCGCCACGAACGTCGGCGAGCGCGGGCCCGAGACGCGCGATGAACTGTTCGCCTGCCTCGGTCGGCGCGACGCTCCGCGTCGTTCGCGCGAGCAGGCGCACGCCAATCCGCTCTTCCAGTCCGCGAATCGCGTGGCTCAACGCCGAAGGGGAGACGCCCAGTCCGTTTGGCCGCCTTCGTGAAGCTACGGTCCTCGGCCACCGCGAGGAACGCCGACAGGACGCTGAGCTCGTCTCGGACCATTCATGAATGGTACTCACAAACCTTTGTCGATTTTGCCGTCTACTCAGCCGGAAGGCAGGACGCTACGCTGTTCTTCTTGGCAGCCCGAAGCCGAGCGCGTACAGCGCGAGCGCTGAGCGGCGCAGCCGACTCAGTCTGCGTCGGGCAGCGTGCGCTCGGCGTCGCGGGCCCGCACGCCGGAAATGAGGAGACCAATGCAGACGCGCAGACTCGGAAACGGCAATCTGGAAGTATCGGCCCTCGGCCTCGGCTGTATGGGCATGAGCTTCTCCTACGGACCGGCCAAGGACCGGCAGGAGATGATCGCGCTCATTCGGGCGGCGGTCGAACGCGGCGTCACGTTCTTCGACACGGCCGAGGTGTATGGCCCGCGCACGAACGAAGATCTGGTGGGCGAGGCACTCGAGCCTTTCCGCGGCAAGGTGGTCATCGCCACGAAGTTCGGGTTTGAGTTGGATCCGAATGGCGGCCCGAAGTTTGTCGGTCTCAACAGCCAGCCGGACCATATCCGAGAGGCTGTTGACGGTTCGCTCAAGCGGCTCCGCGTGGAGACGATCGACTCTTCTGTATCAGCACCGTGTGGATCCGAAGGTGCCCATCGAGGATGTCGCGGGCACGGTCAAGGAGCTCATTCAGGCCGGCAAGGTGAAGCACTTCGGGCTGTCGGAGGCGGGCGCCCCGACGATTCGACGCGCGCATGCCGTGCAGCCGGTGACAGCGGTCCAGAGCGAGTACTCGCTGTGGACGCGACAGCACGAGCGCGACATCCTGCCGGCGCTCGAGGAGTTGGGCATCGGCTTCGTGCCCTTCAGCCCGCTGGGCAAGGGCTTCCTCACCGGCGCGATTAACGAGCACACGAAACTCGACAGCACGGACTTCCGGAGCACGCTCCCGCGCTTCACGCCGGAGGCACGGAAGGCCAACCAGGCCCTCGTTGACCTCCTGGCCGCCATTGGACAGCGAAAGAAGGCGACACCGGCGCAGATCGCCCTGGCCTGGGTCCTCTCCAGAAAGCCGTGGTTCGTGCCGATCCCCGGCACGACCAAGCTCCACCGGCTCGAAGAGAACCTCGGCGCGGTCACGCTGCAGCTGTCCGCCGACGATCTGCGCGAGCTCGAAGACGCGGCGTCGACTATCGAGATTCACGGGGCCCGGTCCCCCGAAGCCATCGAGAAGATGACCGGTCTCTAGCACTTGGCACGGTGCGTCCGCGACGACCGCCATGACGAACACCGCCATTCAAGAGCGGCTCAACGGCAGACGGTCGACTGGAGGAAAAGTGAGTGACGAGCAATAGGGCCGGAGCATCACAGCGTCTTCGTCTGTCCACCGTCGATGTCGAGCAGCGCGGCGTGACAGAACGCGCAGGCCGGCGACGCCAGGAACGCCACGGCGGCGGCGATCTCTGACGGCTCACCGAAGCGCGAGACCCCGCTCGCCTTCGCCATCGGCCGCCTCGGCCTCTGAGGGATCGATGTTGTGCTCGGCGGCGAAGCTCTTCAGGCGCGCCGCAAGGCGGCCTGTTTTGATCGACCCGGGGTTGATCGCGTTGACGCGCACTCCGTCCTTGACGCCCCGATCGGCGAGCGCTTTCGTGAGCAGCTGGCACGCTGCGTTGACGCTGCCGCCGATGGCGAACTCGGCACTACCCGTGCGCCCGCCGATGCCGATGATGTTGACGATGCTGCCGTGGCTCGCCGCAAGGTGCGTCCAGGCGGCGCGCGAGAGGCGCATCGCGCCAAAGAACTTCAGCGCGAACCCGTCTTCCCAGTCGGCGTCGGTCAGCTGGAAGAAGTCACCGCGCTTGGTGGCGCCCGCATTGTTGACCAGCAGATCGATCCTGCCGAACTTCCCGACCGTCGCCTCTACGACCGCCTCGGCGGCGTCCGCCGTGCGCAGATCGACCGCGTGAACCAGACAGTCAGTTCCGAGCGAGGTCGCGAGATCGTCGAGCTGATCCTTCGAACGCGCGGCGAGCCGAGATCTTCATGCCTTCGGACGAGAGCGTCTGCGCGATCGCCCGCCCGAGGCCTCGACTCGCGCCGGTGACGATCGCGACTTTTCCTGAGAGACCGAGATCCATGCCGCAGAGTGTAAAGCGTTGCGACCTAGCGGCCGGCTGGCGCCACGATGGCCCCCTCGATGCCATGACGTTTCAGCGAACGGGACGCGCTTCATGTCTTCATGGTTCATGACAGAATGCGTCCGCTTTCCTCTAAATCAAGGAGCGCCATGCGCCTGTCATCGCTCTACACGTCTCTAGTCGTCGCTGGGCTCTTGGCGCTCTCGATCGGGACCTACGGCGCGCAGGCGCCACCGGCCTCAGGAGGTCGCGCTGGCGGAGCAGGTGATCAGGCCGCGGGCCGTGGCCGCGGTCGAGGCGCGGAGATTCCATCGTGGGCGATCCTGCGGGCGCCCGCCGGCGTCAAGGAAGGCGACACGTGGATTCCTGAAATGCCGGCGATGGACGCGCTGCGGCCGCCGCCCGGCTGGCAGCCGGACGGCAACGAAGTGCCCTGGATGCCGGCCACGCTGCTCCGGCTGCCGCGTACCAACATCACGCGCGCGAAGTACCCCGCGATCGACTTTCACAACCACACCGGCTCGCTGCGCACTCGCGAACAGTACGACGCCGTCGTCAAAGCCCTCGATAGCGTTGGCGTTGGCGCTGTCGTGAACCTGAACGGCGGCACTGGCGACGAGCTCGATGCCGTGCTGAAGGCCGGCGAGCCCTACCGGGATCGCGTCGCAAACTTCGTGACGTTCAATGGCGTGGGCATCAATGAGCCTGGATGGTCCGAGCGCTTCGCGGCCCTGATGGAGCGCGGCTTCAAGGCTGGCGCGATGGGCATGAAGGTGTCCAAACAGCTCGGCCAGGAGCTCCGGAACCCGGATGGCAGCTACATCCAGGCCGACGATCCGCGTCTCGATCCGATCTGGGCCATGGCCGCGAAGTACCAGAAGCCCGTGCTGATTCACTTGAGCGACTCGATCGGCCGCTTCTACCCGATCAGTCCGAAGAATGAGCGGTATGAGGCTGGACTGTGGCACCAGCGGGGGGATACGTCGGGCAATCTCTACGCGAGCGGGCCGTCCAACGAGGTGATCGAGCGAGCGCGCGAGAACATGCATCGCAAGCATCCGAAGACGACCTTCGTGAACGCCCACCTGGCGATGCTGTACTACGACCCGGCGAAGGTCGCGAAATTCCTGGACACGTTTCCGAACGCGCAGGTGGACATTTCGGCCACGGTGCAGGATCTCGGGCGCGCGCCGCGCCTCTGGCGCGACTTCCTGATCAAGTACCAGGATCGCGTGGTGTTCGGAACGGACGGCAACGGAGGCAGCAACCCCGACACGTTCTGGATTCCGCACTTCCGGTATCTCGAGACCTTCGACGAGTACTTCGAGCACCCCGCGCAGATTCGCCTGCCGGGCGGCTCGCCGGCCCATGGACGCTGGAACATCTCCGGCGTGTCGCTGCCGGATGAGGTGCTGCGCAAGATCTACTTCGAGAACGCGCTGAAATACCTGCCCACGCTGCGAGCGTCCATCGACAGGCAGCGCGCGGCGCGCAAGGCGCCACAATAGATACAGAACTCACCACGAAGTCACGAAGCCCTGGCTTTCGGGATCCGCCTTCGTGTCTTCGTGGTCGGTTGGTTCAGGCCTTCACGATCGAAGTCGGCGTCTCTCGGCTAGTTGCGAAGCGTCAGAAACTGATCGGGCGTGAGCGCGCGCGTCGTGAAGCGCGCCAGCCGAATCGCGCCCTTGAAGTAGTTGCGGCGATTGATGCGCGCGCCGAGCGACGCGGCACCCTCGCCCTGCGGCGTGAACCGAATCTCCGCCTGTCCCTGCAGCACGCCGTTCACGTAGCTCTTGAACGTCTTGCCGTCGTAGGTCTGGGCCACGTGATACCACTGCCCGACCGGGTGCAGCTTGTCCTTGAACATCAGCGCCTGGTTGTAGCCTGGCCCGTTGACGAACGCGTCGAGATACCACTGGTCCCCGACAATGCGCAGCTCGAACAGAAATCGCGAATTGGCGTCTTGGCCGGTCGTCGGATGATCCGCAGAGGCCAGGAGCCCGGTCTTGGGGTCTCGCTCGGCCAGGTGGAACCAGCGCTGCTCGAACGCGCCGCCATCGGGTCGGAAGATCGCTTCGAAGGTGAACGTGGCGGCGCCGGCGAGCGGGTGCTTCTCGATCCAGACGGCGTCATCCACGCCATCGAACTCGAGGGCTCTGCCCACTGGCGTGTCGATGACCCTCGGCGCGCCTTCGACCGTCGTCTTGAACCCGCCGATGGTGTCGAGCCGGTCGAATGTCCAGAGGATCGGCTCAGGCGCCTGGGCCAGCGCGATCGACACACCCACAAAGGCGAGCACTGCTGTAAAATTCCGCGTCCGCATCATCTTCATTCGAGGTATCCACATGAAACGGCTGTTATTT
This sequence comes from uncultured Acidobacteriota bacterium, assembly GCA_963793255.1. Classification (GTDB taxonomy): domain Bacteria; phylum Acidobacteriota; class Vicinamibacteria; order Vicinamibacterales; family SCN-69-37; genus CAVTYZ01. Next base: position 32,282 of record CAWBZK010000005.1, on the reverse strand, counting down.
GCCTGTCTGGTTTCGGCAGTGGCCACACCCTTGCTCGCGCAGGGCGCCTGGACGCCACTCTTCAACGGCAAGGATTTTACCGGCTGGACGATCGGCGGTGGTCAAGCCAACGGCTTTGGGAGCGCGGCCCGGGCGGCCGGCGCCGGCCCGCGTGGGGGTGGTGCCGCTGCGGCAGCGCCAGCGCCCGCCGCGCCAGCGGCACCGCTCTCGACCAATCCCACCGATCGCGGCTGGAGCATCGCCAACAACATCGTCACGAACGCGCCGATTCCTGGCGGTGGGCGCGGCGGCACGTTGTCGACGGAGGCCAAGTTCCACGACTTCGAGCTCGAGCTCGACTACAAGCTCGACGAAGCACCCGACGCGGACTGCACGGCGAAGCTGGGTGAGAAAGTCAACGCGCGGTCAGGTCAGATGGCGCAGGAACAGAACCTGAGCAAGGACGCGTCGTGTCTCGCCAACAGCGGCATCTACTTTCGCAGCGGCTACCAGCTGAACCTCGGACGCCGCGAAGCCGGTGAGTACGTCGGCGTCGTCATGCACCGCGTGATCCCGGGCGAGTCCATCCGCGGCAACGTCGATTGGCTCTCGACCGGTGATTGCGGCGGCAAGAACCGCACGTACCTCCAGGACTGCAGCCAGTTCCCCGAGATCCGCCACAAGAACGACTGGAACCACCTGCGCGTCATGTTCAAGGGCGACCGTCTCCAGATCTGGCTGAACGACAAGCAGATCACGGACGTCACGGACAAGCTGATGGCGGGCGAAGAGAGCTGGGCCGCACCGGCGCCGATCTCGCTCCAGCCGTTCGGCGAAGCCGGTGGCTTTGTCGGGAAGGTGCAGTACCGGAATCTCCGGATCCGCACGCTCTAAGAAACACCGGCGCCCCGGGCGAGCGATCGCCTCCAAAAGCGAAAGGGCCTCGCGTCTGCGACGACGCGAGGCCCTTTCGCTGATCACTTACACAGACTACGGATTCAGTGCGCCGATACCTGACGCGGTGCGTGGACATGCACGGGGAGCGGCGACCGGCGGTGCTAGAGTGGCGACATGGACGATCCCCACAACCCGGCGACGGACTCCATCGTCCTGCTCAAGCGCCTTCGTGAGGTCACGCACCTCACGCCCGGGGAGCTCGACAAGCTGCCGTTTGGCGTCATCAAGGTCGACAAGAGCGGAAAGGTGCTCGCCTACAACGCGGCGGAAGCGCGGCTTGCGGGCCGAACGCCGTCGGAGGTCATCGGCCGGCATTTCTTCACGGAGATCGCGCCGTGTACAAACGTGCCGTCGTTCGCGGCGCGGTTTCACCGAGGCATTGAGCTTGGCCAGCTTCGGGACGTCTTTCCGTTTACGTTCCCGTTTCCCACCGGCGCCGTCCTCGTTACCGTGACGTTGATCCACGAGTCGAATGCCGACCATGCCTGGATATTTGTTGACCGGGCAGGTAATTGAGGATCTGCGATCTGTGATGGCGGATTGCATTGGGCCATTGATGATTGCGAGATCGGAGGATTGGACGAGACGCTGTCAATCCTCAATCCGCATTCCACGATGACCCGATGCAATCGTCAATCGCAGATCACAGATCCGCAATGAATCGCGTCAGCGCAGTCGCAGCGTGTAGCGAAACGGGACGCGCCCGGTGATGTACACGCGTTGACCGGGCGGGACCAGGCTGCCGCCGAGGTACCAGGTACTTCTCACCGGCGTCCATGCGGACGGGCTGGAGAATGCCTCCGTCCGTTTCCCGGACCGAAGGTGATGACATCCTGGCCGACCGTGTAGGTGCCGTTCCCCTCGACCAGCTGGAAGTTGCCATCGCCGGTCGACGGGCACCACGCCGGTGAACGTTCCGCCGGGCCGGAAGCAGAGCTCGATCGTGAGCGAGGTGCTTTGACCGTTCACGTCGAACTCGAGGTCGAAGCCGCCCCGGCCGACCTCCGTGATCGTGATCGCCGTGTTCAGCTCGCAGTACTGCTTGGGCCGATGCGCGAAATCCATGCTGGAGTAGAACCGGCCCTCGGACGCGAGTGCGTAGTCGCCGTTCCGGCGGCGGTACCGCGCGGGAAGCGGCAGGTGATACGGCACCCGTACGGTCTCGCTCAGCCGCCACCCGCCACCGACCGGCGTCACGCCATCACTCCGGAAGTGGCCCATGCTGAAGAAGCTCGGTGACATCCGCACGGATGAGAGGATCGCGGCGCCCTTGCGAAGCTTGAAGAACGTCGGGTTGGTGGACAGCCCGGAGGCGATCTCGCGAATGTCGTGCGAGTCGGTTCCGCCGAAGATGCTCGCCGTGACGTCGTCGCGGCGGAGGCGCACGAGCCGCGAACCCGCGAAGAACTTCTCGTAGGTCGTCGGCAGATTCGCAGGGCTTGGCAGTGCCGCCGCGAGCTCGGGATAGGCGAGTGCCTCGGCCAGGAAGTCGCCCACGGAGTAGCCGGCGCCTGCGAACGACGCGGGGTCGGCCGCGACCCGGTCGAGGATCTGTTCGGCGACGGCCGCGAACCGCGGGTCGTTCGCGACCAGCGCCAGCTCGCGGTAGTGCATCAGGTACTTCCAGACGTCCTGCGTGCCGGTCTGATCCTGGCGGCGCGACTGCACCGTTTCGACCTCGCCGTTGGGTTCCAGCCGGTAGAGCGTCATGTCCAGGTTTCGCCGGACGTGCTCGAGGAGCGCCGGCCGCCTGACCAGCCGCGCGACGATGACGAGCGATCGGTTGGTGACCTCGGACGCGTAGTTCGGGCTGCGCTCGCTGTACTCGCCCTCGGCGTCCTGATCGATGCCTTCGCCCAGCCAGTCGTCGATCCGGGCGAGGACCGCACGGCTCGGCCAGATGTGGTGGATGTGCGCCAGCGCCTTGCAGATCTCCCATCGGTGATTCGGCGTGTGCACGCCGCCGGAGACGAGCGCCGCGGTCGCCTTCTGTCATGATGGCCGCGTACCTCTCGCGTGTCGCGCCGATGGTCTGCTGGTCGCCTTGGCCGAGCACGTCGTAGCCAAGGCCGAGGTCGCTGATGACAAACGACGTGTCCGGGGGACTGTCCAGGTTGCCGACGTCGAACAGGCCGCTCGCGTTCTGCTGCTGGGCGAGCGCGTCCAGCAGGGCGTTCGTGGGATCCAGAAGGCTCGCGTTGCGATAGTTTCGGCCGCGGGCGTTGACGAACGCCGCGGTGAGGCGCAGAGCGTTCTGTGCGAGAGTCCGTGGGCCGGAACGCGCCTCGATCTGACGCTGGTATGACGCGAGAATCGCCGGGACCTGGAGATCGTTCACCGCGGTCAGGGTGTTGAGGAGGCGGTCGTCCGCCGCCGGCGCGAGCTGTGCCGGATCGCCTGGGCGCGCGGCGCTGGACTTGACGGTCCTGCCGGTGGCGGCGACCGAGGCGGCGCTCACGGCCGAGATGAACTGACGTCGATCCATGCCATGTCCCTCGTTTGCCGCCGAGCTTACCTTCCGGACCCATTTCGATCTAGCGTATTGGGCACAGGAGAAAACAATGAGTTCTACTCGACGGGAGTTTCTGGCTCAAGGCGGTCTCGCGATGGCAGGCACGGCGGTGATGTCCCATGCGACGTTGCACGCCGCCCCGGTTCCCGGCAACATCCCGCTGGGTTTTCAGGCGTTCGAGATCGTTCCGGACCTGAACAAGGACTGGGAGGGCACGCTCAAGCAGATGGTCGCGATGGGCTACAAGCTCATCGACATGGTCGCGATGAACCCGTACAACACGCGCAGCGGCAAGCAGTTGCGCGCGGAGTTCAAAGCCGTCGGCCTCGACTGCAACGTCTGCCACTTCGGCTACGCGTCCTGGAACACGACCTTCGGTCCGACCGTGGACTACGCGAACGCCCTGGGCGTCCGGCACGTGATCTGTGGTCCGAAGCCGAAGATGACCACCGCGGAGGACTGGAAGTCGATGGCGGCCGACCTCAACAAGTTCGGCGCCATGTCGAAGAAGGAAGGCTTGACGATCGCGTACCACAACCACGAGATCGAGTTCGTCAAGACGCCGGACGGCCAGGTGCCGTACGACATCCTCATGGCGAATACCGATCCGGCCATCGTGCGCTTCCAGATCGATGTCGGCAACCTGACGTTCGGCGGCGGCGACGCGGTCGAGTTCTTCCGCAAGTACAACAACCGGTACTTTTCGTTCCACGCCAAGGACTTCGTGCAGGGCAAGGCCGCGGTGCCCGTCGGCGCCGGCGTCCTCGACTGGAAGACCATCTTCCAGCTCGCGCAGCAGGCAAAGGTCGAGAGCTGCATCGCGGAGGTCGGCGCCTACGGCGCGGCGACGCTCAACGGGGCGCCGCTCGAGAAGGCGGACCTGACGATCCTCGAGTCCTACAAGCGCAGCGCCGAGTGGTTGATCGCGTATAAGGGATAGAGAGAAGGAAACCGGGTTTCTTAGTCTAAGAAACCCGGTTTCCTGTCCTCAGTCGCCCTTACTGATTCGCGAGGTCGATCTCAAAACGACATGTTGTAGTCCCCTTGTGGCACGAGGCCCGCGTTGCCTTTCCCTTGAAGGAAGAAGGCGGGCGCGGTTGCTCACACCCGCGCTGGGCCGGATCTGCCCATGCCGTCGAAGACGAGGCGCGTGACGATCACGTCGTTGGTGCCGACGTCCTGGTTGGAGTTCATGCGCAGAGGTACTCTTGCCACCGACCTCGAACCAGACAGCCATCGGACACGTCGCCGACGTGTTGACATCCATGTCCAACAGGCGGACGGAGGTGGGTGTAAAGGTTGCACGCGCTGTACATGAACACCTTGTAGGGCCCCGATCCGGGATTGAAGGGAGTCCCACTCGGCGCCGGCCCCGTGCCAGTGATCCCGTTACCCGTGAAGTTCAGATAGACCGTCCGCGTATTCTGCGAGCGCAAATCCAGGTACCATCCGCCGCTGTTCTGGGACATGTACAAATTCGTGTATGCGACTCCGACGCCGGCGATGTCGCCTGCACCGATCGTGCTGGTCACCGTAACGTCAGACGGTGGCGGTCCGCCTGGCTTCGCGTTTGCGCCTTCCAGGGAGCTCGGCCCGGCCGGAGTCGTCGGTATCGGCCCCTGCTCGGAGCAGGCGACGGCCGCGCTAAGAAAAAGTGCAACAGCAAGGGTCCGGGTTCTCAGTCATCGAAGCTCAGCCTTCCTCGTGGCGAACCGCTGAATTGGCGGTGTTCACCTACCTTCTTTAACGACGAGGCGCCCCCGACCGGACAACGACGCGTGTTCGGGGGGCGCGGGATCGCGGTAACATCGGGCTCCCGGTCACATGGACGACGCCGAATCGACGGTTCAGTTGCTGGCGCAGGCCCGCGCCGGCGACCGGACGGCTGTCGATACGTTGTTCGCCCGTTACCTCCCGCCCCTGCGCCGCTGGGCCAGTGGACGCCTGCCACGCTGGGCCCGCGACATGGCCGACACGCAGGACCTTGTCCAGGACACCCTGCTTCAAACGTTTAAGAGGATAGGGAGCTTCGAGCTGCAGAACGAAGGGGCGCTGCACGCGTACCTTCGGCAGGCGGTGATGAACCGGATCCGGGACGAGATCCGGAAGCGTCACCGGCGGCCCGAAGCGGCGGCGCTCGACTCGCAGCAGATCGACATTGGACCGTCGCCGCTCGAGCAGGCGATCGGACAACAGACGGTTGAACGTTACGAGGCCGCGCTTGGGCGCCTTCGCGAGGAGGACCGCGATCTCGTCATCGGCCGGATCGAGCTGGGACTGGGCTACGAGGAGCTCGCGGAGGCCATCGGCAAGCCGTCGCCGGATGCCGCCCGCAAGGCGGCCCAGCGCGCGCTTGTGAAGTTGATTGAGGAAATGAACCGTGGGAGCTGAAGAGCAACTGCTGTTCGACCTGGCCGAGGCGGTCCTCGAAGGACGGCCGGTCGATTGGACTGAGGCGGAGTCCGCCATCAGCGAATCACAGCGCGCGCTCCTCGCGCATCTGCGAGCTGTGGCAGGCATCGCCTCGTTTCATGCCGGCTCGTCTGCCGGCGAGGACCTGCGCACGGCCGTGTCCGACCTGGCGTCCGTTTCGTCGCCGCTCGCGATCCCGGATGTTCTCCCGTCGCGTTCCGCCAATGCGGCGACCGCGGATGCCATTCCCGAAGGCACCACGTGGGGCACGTTGCGAGTGCTCGAGCGCGTAGGCCAGGGCGCGTTCGGCGATGTCTACCGCGCCCGGGATTCCCGCCTCGATCGCGAAATCGCGCTGAAGCTGATCCGTCGGCTCGAGTCCACTCGATTCGATCGCGTCCCATGTGATCGATGAGGGTCGGCTGCTCGCGCGCGTCCGACATCCGAACGTCGTGACGGTCTACGGCGCGGATCGCATCGACGGGCGCGTCGGGCTGTGGATGGAGTTCGTCCGGGGACGCACGCTCGAAGCCGTCCTGCGCGATCAGGGGCCGTTCGGCGCTGACGAAGCGACGCTGATCGGACTCGACTTGTGTCGGGCGTTGTCGGCCGTGCACGGCGCCGGATTGATTCATCGCGACGTGAAGGCCCAGAACGTCATGCGCGAAGCCGGCGGGCGGATCGTGCTGATGGACTTCGGCACCGGCCGTGAGGATTTGTCCGACAGACCAGCGGACCTCGCCGGCACGCCCTTGTACGTCGCACCCGAGGTGTTCGGCGGCGCGCCGGCGACTGCACAGAGCGACATCTACAGCGTTGGCGTGCTGCTGTTTCACCTCGTCACCGGTGCGTATCCGGTGAAGGGCCGGACGGCCGCCGATCTCCGCGAGGCGCACGGACAGCGCCGCCGCGGGTGGTTGCGCGATGCGCGCCCGGATCTCCCCGACGCGTTCGTTCACGCGGTCGAGTGCGCGCTGGACGTCGACCCCGCCAAGCGGTACGAGAGCGCGGGTGCCATGGGAGGCGCGCTTGCGCGGGTCCTCGCGTCGTCGGCATCTCCCGCCGTTGCGCAGAAAGCACCGGTCAGACACCTGGGCCTGGCGATCGCGGCGGCCGTCGCATTGCTGGCAGTTGGCGGGGCGACGATGTGGTTGGTATTGCGTCGTTCCGAACCGCCAACTGTCGCGAAGATCACCTTCGAGGTCGAGACGCCGACGTCGCCGTCGCCGAATCACTTTGCACTATCGCCGGATGGAACACGCGTGGCCGCGATCGTCGGTTCCGACCGTGTGCTCTGGCTCCGTGCCATGGATTCACTGGACTCAACCGTTCTCATCGGCACGGAGGGCGCGACGGCTGCTTTTTGGTCGCCCGATGGACGATCGATCGCCTTCGTCGCGAACGGCAGGCTGAAGAAGGTCGATATCGCCGGGGGAGCGCCACAAACGATCGCGGAAAGCGGAGGCGGACGGAGTTTTGGCGGCGCCTGGAACCGGGACGACGTGATTGTCTTCGGTCGCGCGACGGGACAGCTCTTCCGCGTCCCGGCCTCGGGTGGCGAATCCATCCCCGTGACCGAGCTTGATCCGGCTCGGCAGGAGGTCTCGCATCGGCATCCGCAGTTCCTCCCGGACGGCGTGCACTTTCTGTTTCTCGCCATCGCCGCCAAGGCCGAGGACTCCGGGATCTACGTGGGGTCGCTCGACTCGACGTCACGCCGGCGACTCCTCGGCGCGTCGGTGAAGGCCATGTTTGCGTCGCCGGGGCATTTGCTGTTCATGCGGGACAACACGTTGATGGCGCAGCGTTTCGATCCGGCCCGCCTGGAGCTTGTCGGCGATGCGTTTCATGTGGCTGATGACGTGGGCACGTTTCCCAGCGACGGCGTGGCCGGGTTCACTGTATCCGGCAACGGCCTGCTCGCGTATCGATCGGGTTCATTGAACGACACGGTCTTGACGTGGTTCGACCGCAGCGGGAAGGCAGTCGGCACGCTCGGCGAGCCGGCGCGCCATGGCGGGGTGCAGCTGTCGCACGACGGCACGCGGGCGGCGGTGCCGATCGTCGATAAGACGCGGGGAACCCACGACATCTGGCTCTACGACGTCGCGCATACCAATCGGACGCGTTTCACCTTCGATCCGGGGGACGAGAGAACGCCGAGATCTGGTCGCACGACGACAGCCGGATCGTGTTCAGCTCACAGCGTGACCGTTCCTTCCGTCGCCTGAATGTCAAACAGGCCAACGGTACGGGCGGCGACGAGCTGCTGCTCGAGAATCCCAGCGACCTGTACCCATCAGACTCGTCAGCCGATGGGCGCTCGATGCTCTACCTGTCGGGTGTGACCGAGGCGACACGGACACGCTCTGGGTGCTTCCCTTCGCCGGCGATCGCAAGCCTCAGAGATTTGCGTGGTTGACTGAGCCCGTTTGCCCTGAGCTGGGCCTATTTCTCGCCTGACGGACGATAGGTAGCGTACGGCTCGAGCGAGTCCGGACGAGCGGAGATCTATGTGGTGCCGTCGGACGGCTCCGCGGGCAAGTGGCGGATTTCGAGGGCCGAGGGCGCCCTGCCCCGGTGGCGACGTGACGGCCGCGAGATTACTACCTCGAAGGAATGTCCAGGCTCATGGCCGCGGCGCGTCGATGGCCGGGGCGCTGCGTTCAGGTCGGCGCCGTCAGCGAGCTCTTCCCGATCCGTGCGGGAGCGTGCCGCTCGCTCGTACGAGCACGCCCGATGGCCAGCGCTTTCTCGTCAACGCGCTACAGGGCGGGCCGACGCCCATCACCGTCGTGTCAACTGGACGGTGGGACTGCGACGATAATCGCGCTCGCACTTGAAAACGCACCCCTGCATACCTCCCGCCGACTGCTCACCCCATAGCCTTCCGCGGAGTATCGTGAGACCGTGCGAATCGGCATTCTCGGTTCAGGTCTCATGGGCGGCAAGCTCGGCACGCTCTTCGCGCGTGCCGGCCACGACGTCGTCTTCAGCTACGCGCGCAGCGAACAAAAACTGAAAAAACTAGCCCGTGAGGCAGAAGGCAACGCGCGCGCCGGGACGCCCGCGGACGCCGCGCGCGATGCGGACGCCGTGCTGCTCGCCGTGCACTGGTCGCGACTCGACGATGTGCTGAAACAGGCGGGCGACCTGTCCGGCAAGGTCATCGTCAACTGTTCGCTCCCCATGAACGGCGACGACACCGGCCTCGTCATCGGGCACACGTCCTCGGGCGCCGAGGCGCTCGCGCACAAGGTTCGGAAGGCGCACGTGGTGTCAGCCTTCGGCACCGTGCCGAGCGAAGTGTTCTTCGACGTCTTCGCGCGGCGACGACAGCGAACGCACCGGCCGAGCCTCGCTGTACTGCGGAGACCACCAGGGCGCGAAGGACGTGGCAGTGATGCTGATCCGCGACGTCGGCTTCGACCCCGTGGATGCCGGGCCGCTACGACTCGCACGCTACCTGGAGCCGTTCGCGCTGTTGATGGGACAACTCGCCTACGAGACGGACGAGGGCCCGGAGCTCGCGTATCGCTTCGAGCGCTTCGGGAAGTAGCCCCGAAATTCACCCGGCCACTTTTGGATGAGGGAACTCGAACAGCTTCTCGTGCTCTTTGTCGCCGCCGTGGGCCTGGCCGGTCTCGCGCGGCGCATCGGCGCGCCGTTTCCCGTTCTGCTCGCGCTCGGCGGCGCGCTGCTCGCGTTCATCCCAGGCACGCCGACGTTCACGCTGCCGCCCGAATTGGCGCTGGCGCTCTTCATCGCGCCCATCCTGCTCGACGCGGCCTACGACGCCTCGCCCCGGGATCTCCGCGACAACTGGGCGCCCGTCACCGGGCTGGTCGTGGTCGCCGTCGGGCTCACGACCATTGCGGTCGCCCTCGTCGCGCGGGCGTTCGTTCCCGCGATGCCGTGGGCGGCGGCGATCGCGCTGGGTGCGATCGTCGCCCCACCCGATGCCGCGGCCGCGACCGCGGTGCTCCGTCAGCTTCGCCCTCCGCATCGCATCCTGACGATCCTCGAAGGCGAGAGCCTGCTGAACGACGCCAGTGCGCTCCTGATCTACCGCCTTGCGGTTGGCGCCGCCGTCGCGAACGGCTTCTCGGTCGGCGCCGTGGCGCCGACGTTTCTGTTCGCCGTGGTGGGGAGCGTTGTGGTCGGTCCCGCGCTCGGGTGGATCACGCTGCGGACGATGGCACGCGTCGAGCACGTGCCGTCGGCCATCATCCTTCAGTTCGTCACGACGCTCGGCGTGTGGATTGTCGCCGAGCACATCGGCCTCTCCGGCGTCCTGACCATGGTGTGCTACGCGATCACCGTTGCGCGGTCGGCGCCGGAGCGGATCCCCGCGCGGTCGCGCATCCCGTCGTACGCCGTGTGGGACACCGTGGTGTTCGCGCTGAACATCCTGGCGTTCATTTTCATCGGCCTGCAGATCCGGCCCATCCTCGCGAGCCTCGAAGTGGCGGATCGCGGGCGATACTTCAGCGTCGCGATTGCTGTTCTGCTGACGGTGATCGTCGTGCGCCTCGTCTGGCACATGTCCTTCAATGCCGTGCTGCGATGGCGCGCACCGGCGGTTCGGATTCAACCCGCCGCGCCCGATGCTGCGGCCCACCGTCGGCAGCGGTCTCGTCATCTCGTGGGCGGGGATGCGTGGCATTGTGTCGCTCGCCGCGGCGATGGCGCTGCCCGCGGCGTTTCCCTATCGCGATTTGATCGTGCTCACCGCGTTTTCGGTGGTGGTCGGGACGCTCACGATTCAGGGACTGACGCTCAAACCGCTCCTCCGCGCGCTGAACCTGCACGACGACGATCCGGTGGGACGCGAAGTGAGCGCGGCGAGAGAGCGTGCGCTGGCTGCGGGGCTCGCGACCTTCGCGAGCGATCGTTCGGCGCTCGCGGACGCCGTCCGTCAGGAGTTCAAGGCACACATGGCGGAGGCCAGCGGGACGGTTGGGTCAGCCGGGGCCGCACGTTCCGCCCACGCCGATATCCGTCGCGGCGCGCTCCAGGCCGCGCGCCAGACCGTGCTCGCGATGCGGGACAGCGACGAGATCGGCGACGACGCCTTCCACCTGCTCGAGGAGGAACTGGACTGGCTCGAAATGGCGGATGCCAGAGAGGCGGAATGAAGTATGGTTTCCGCGTGCAAGGCCGCAGTCAGGAGGGGCCGTGAGGAACTACTCGTCCAGCTCGCGTGTGCTCGCCGTACTTGCTCTGGCAATCCTCGTCTCTACCGTCCGCGCCCAGAACGTCGACGAGATGGTCAAATGGACATCGGCTGAGATCGTGCACTACGACGTCGTCGCCGAATACACGGGTACGACCCCGGTTCTAGTCCCAATCAAGGGGGCGCCGGTGACGTCGTATCCGACTCAAGTCAAAGATCGGTACGAGATCGGCTTCGACTGGAGTCCCACCGAGATGACGATGGTAGGAAAGCCGGTCTTCAAGAACTTTCCGTCCACGTTGCCCGTCGGCACTCCCGCTCGGTCGTCGTTCAACGCGCAGACCTGCCCCCAGCCCAGGATGACCGGCAGCTACGACCACGTGGAAGTCATCGGCGCAAAGACCGGAATGCTGGGAAGCAATTCCCTGGAATTGAGTGTGAAGCGCACCTATCCTGCGGGCGCGATTCCGTACGCGACGGAGGTGCCTGGGTGCACGAACTGGGCCGACACCCCCGCGAAGATCGACACGGTCACGGAGGGGTTGTTCGTACCGCCGGGAATGTATCTCGCGATGCCCGCGGCGGCCGCACCCGGCATGACGATCGGGAAGGACGGCAAGACGATAAACTTCCAGGACAAACTCGGCTGGGCCTACGTCTACACGCTCAGGATCGTGAAGTAGCGTGTCGGACCCCGGCGACATAGAGGTGCGTGACATGAAGCGTCGAGATTTTCTGATGATGGGTGCTGTGGCTGCGACGAGCTTGACGGCGGTTCGCCGGGGACGAGCGCAAGCGCCGTCGGGCGACAAGCTCTCGCGTATCGCGATCATGATGTTTGGCCTGAACAACATCGTGAAAACCAACATGCCGGCGGCTCCGGAGCGAACTCTCGAGCTCATGGAATTCGGGCAGTTCTGCGCGGACCGCTTCAAGGTCCACAACATCGAGCTGCAGAGCAACTACTTCCCGTCGACGGAGATGTCGTGGCTGAAGGACTTCAAGTCCCGGCTGGACAAGACGAACACGAAGGTCGTCCAGATCAATCTCGAGTTTGGCGCCGGATACAACATGGGTGCGGATTCGCCCTCGGGACGGCTGCAGATGATCGACCTCCATCGGTCGTGGCTCGACAAGGCCGCGTTCCTTGGGTCCCCTCGTGTGCTGCTCAATCAGGGCCAGCCCACGCAGGAGAACAAGGCGCAGATCACCGCGAACTACCAGGCCGTCGTCGCGCTCGCGAAGGCCAAGGGCATCACGGCGGCAAGCGAGAATCGAAATGCCGGTGGCGGACGGGGACGCGCGGCTGGACCGGCTGCGCCCGGTCAGCCCGCACAGCCACCGCCTCCGACACCCGAAGCTCCAGCCGCGCCGTCCTACATCATCCTCACGGAAATTCTGAAAGCATCCGGCACCTCGAGCTGTGTCGACTTCCTCAATTTCCCCAATCAGGAAGAACAGTTGGCGGGGATTCGCGACATGCTGCCGATCAACAGCGGCCTCGTGCACGCCGGCATGCGGCACGACTTGCCCCCGGCCATGAAGATCTGCCGCGAACAGGGATACAAGGGGCTCTACTCGATCAAGGCCAGCGGTCTGCCGGGCGATCCGGCCGAGAACACTCAGAAGATCATTGATGGGGTGTTGGCCAACATGTAGGTTTGACGTTCCGGCATTCGGAAGAGCGAAGGGCGCCAGAGTGGCGCCCTTTTCTTTGGTCCAAGCGCGGGAATCAGCGCCTCAGGACATCTGGTACCCTTGCGTGTCGCAGTCGCGACGACGATTGACGGAGTCCCTATGAAGATTTCCTCCCGCCTGACCTTTATCTCTATCGCCGCAGTGCTGACCCTTGCGGTCACCTCGGGTGTCCTGACGGCAGCCCGGAGTCAGAAGTGGTGGTGGGACCATGGCGGGGGACCCTCGGGCTCGCACTTCGTCGACCTCGACCAGGTCAACAAGTCCAACGTGAAGCAGTTGGAGGTCGCCTGGTTCTATCCGCACGGCAACATCGGGTTCAACCCGATCGTCGTCGACGACATGATGTTCGTGTCGGGCCGCAACAACTCGCTGATCGCGCTCGATCCGACCACCGGCAAGGAAATCTGGATCCACGAGAACCTGCAGTCTGTCGGCGCGCGGCATCAACTACTGGCAGAGCGAAGACGGCAGAGAGAAGCGCCTGCTGCTGACCGACCGGACCGTTCCTCCAGGCCATCGACGCGAAGACCGGCAAGTCGATCATGACCTTCGGGTCGAATGGCTTCGTCGACCTGCGCGAGGGCATGCTGCGCGGCGAGAACGGCATTCGCGTGCCGAACCCCGGCAAGGTCTGGAAGAACCTGCTCATTCTCGGCAATGCGCCGGGCGAAGGGTGGATGTCGCCGCCGGGCGATATTCGCGCGTTCGACGTGGTCACCGGCAAGCTGGCCTGGCAGTTCCACACGATTCCGCGTCCCGGCGAGTTCGGCTACGAGACGTGGCCCAAAGATGCCTGGAAATACGTCGGCGGCGCCAACACCTGGGGCGAGCTGACCGTCGATGACGAGCGCGGCATCGTCTACTTGCCGACCGGCTCAGGCACCTACGACTTCTACGGCGGCGATCGCCACGGTGCGAACCTGTTCGCCAACTGCCTGCTCGCGCTCGACGCGAAGACCGGCAAGCGTCTCTGGCACTTCCAGAACATTCATCACGACCTGTGGGACTGGGACAACGTCTCGGCGCCGCAGCTTGCGACGATCCGCAAAGACGGGCGGAACATCGACATCGTCGCGATGGCTGGCAAGACCGGCTTCCTTTATGTCTTCAACCGCGTCACCGGCGCGCCCATCTGGCCGATTGAAGAGCGGCCGGTGCCGCAGACCGACATCCCGGGTGAGCAGTCCTGGCCGACGCAGCCGTTTCCGACCGTCGTGCCGCCCTTCGGGCGTCAGACGTTCACGTCGACGACATCAATCCGTGGCTCCTCACGAAGGAGCAGTTGGCCGACTGGAAGCAGCGCGTTTCCGAAGATGCGCAACGAGGGACTGTTCACGCCGCCGGCGTTGCGAGAGACGGTGTCCATGCCAGGCAATCAGGGCGGATCGAACTGGGGCACGACCGCGGCCAATCCATCCAAGGGCATCGTCTACGTGCTCAACATCGACGCCGTGGCGATCCTGAAGCTCGACGACGTCCACAGCAAGGTCGGCGGCGTGCAGATGGGACCATCGGAAGTGGATGGACGCGCGGCGTACGTTGCAGTTCTGCGCGGAGTGCCACGGCGAGGACCCGCGCAAACCGATCGATGACGCGGCCAACGTCATCGAAGCGACCCAGCGATTGAGTGAGGACGTCATCGCGGCGACCGTGATGAACGGGTACAACAGCATGCGGCCGGTGCCGAGCATCAACAACATCGAGCTGACCGCGATTCTCGGCTATCTCGCGACACAATCCGGCGGGGGCCGCGGCGGCGGCTTCGGCCGCGGCGGCGGGCCGGCGGGGGCGTTCCCGGCCGGACCGGTCGTGGCGTCCGGCGGCGCGCCGACGCCGCCGCAGCCGGGTCGCGGCGCCGCTCCGCCAGCGGGCGCACGGTATCCGGGCAACGGCGCCAACGGCGGGAACGCTGCGTATCCGCCCGATGTGGACGTGCCACCGACGCGGTACGTCAGCGAGTGGGGCGTGATGGCGAACGCCACCAAGCCGCCGTACGCGACGCTGACCGCGTACGACCTGAACAAGGGCACGATCAAGTGGCAGCTGCCGGTCGGCGACGATCCGACGACCATCGCCAACGGCGGGCCGACCAACACCGGGTCGCCGATGTTGCGCAACGGCATCATGCCGACCAAGGCCGGCCTCGTGTTCATGGCTGGGAATGACGGGAAGATGCGGGCCTACGACGAGGAGACCGGCGCGGTCGTGTGGACCGGCACGCTGCCGGGCCCGTCGCGCGGCGTGCCAGTCATCTACGAGGCGAAGGGCACGCAGTACATCGTCGTCGCCGCGCAGCCGTCAGGTGGCGGCCGGGGCGCGACGGCGGCCGCCGCGGCCGACACGCCGCGCGGCTACATCGCGTTCGCGTTGCCGAAGAAGTAAGAAACAACGCGTCGGGATGCGTTTTGCGTTCTTCGTAACACTCATCCCGACGCGTTGTTTTTGACCAGCTCGCCAGGCTCTTGGCGATGATGTCTCTGGCGGTGATCGCTCCGCGCACGATGTCGGCGGGGGGATTCGTGATCTCGATCGAGTACTTGCCCCGATACCCGCTCGACTCCACCAGACGTACGAGCTCGCTGACGTCGTAGCCCGGACGATAGTCGGCGTCGAAGCGATCGACCTTCGCCGACACGAGGCCGGTGTACGGCAGCAGCTTGCGGGTGCCCTCGATCCGCTGCGTCTGATTCTCGACGCGGAGATTTCCCCAATCGACGATGGCGCGGACGCGCGGATCGAGCGCGCGCATGATCGACACGAGCGTGTCCGGATCGGAGCTGTGCCCGCCGTGATTCTCGGGCATCGGCATCACGCCAATCGTCGCTCCGAAGTCGGCGAGCTCCTTGTAAGAAGCCGAGGTAATCGCCAGATCCAGAGGTTCTCCCGCCTTGCCGCCCACGTCGGCGCGAACCGACGGCGCGCCGAGCGCTGCCGCGATCCGCATGCCGTCCTTGATCTCGGCGATGGACTTCGCGCGCACGGCAGGATCCGAAGCGGACATTTGACCGCCGAGCTGCAGGTTCATGAACTTCACGCCGGCCTTGTCCGCCGCGGCGCGGACGCGCTCGGCGTACGCGGCGGTTCGCTCGTCGAGGTGGTTGATGATGATCTCGAGCTGGGTCAGCCCGAGCTCCTCGCGGACGAACTTCGGCGCGTCGAGCGCCGTCATGACGGCACGCTCCGCTGGAGGCATCTTCGGATTCGCTGGCCCGCGGCGATGAGGTGCCGGAAACTCCACGTGGCAATTCCGACCCGTTCGAGGGAGCGGGCCTGCATGGACGCCGCCAGAGCCCTCGTAGGCAGGGCGCTCGCGAACAGCGGAGTCGCAAGGGCGATGGAGCTGTGCTTGAGAAAGTCGCGACGATGCATCGGCATGGGGCCTCCTGCGATTGCACCGGCGACTATAACAGCCCGGTGGCCTATCGCGACGCAGAAGAAAGCCGCCGGAACCAGTGCAGTGTGTCGCCACCTTGCTGTTGGTCGAAGACGACATCCACGATCGAAGGGGAAGACAGGCCGGATGACGGCAGCGGCAGGTCCAGCCCGTTGGACAGGAACAGGCCGCCGGGGCGCAGCATCGCGGCGATGTTGGCGAGCGCCAGCGCCTGCTCGAACGGCTGGTAGTAGACGAGGATGTTCGTGGCGACGATCAGATCGAACCCCGGCTCACTTTCGGCAATCGGGACGCGCTCGAGGATGATGTTCAGGTCAAGCGAGCGGACGGATCGGACCAGATCGGGCCGGATGCGAACGGCACGCACGCGGACGTCTTCCATGCTCGGCGGCAGCGGCAGCGGCGCGACCTCCGTGCCGATCCGGTCACCGAAACGCTGCCAGTAGCGAACGACATCAGGATGCCAGGCATGCGTGGCGTCATCGGGATCGAGCGCGACGTGCACGACGTACGGCTCGCCACGCTCAGTGCGGGCGCGTGCGTCGGTCAGGTGATCGACGACGCGCGGGCTGATGTCGAAGGTCGTCACGTCCACGCCGTCGGGATGAGCCAGACCGACACGGACGAGCGAATCGACCAGGGCAAACGGCTGCAGCGTCTGCGGCGGATAGAAATCGTGGCCTTCGGCCTTGTCCACGAAGTCGAGGCCTGGGCCGACGATCGCGACGCGCCGGATGCTGCCCGCGGCTTGCGTGCGCGAGGCACGCGCGTCCTCCAACGCGCGTTCGACCGAGTACGTGGCGAGCATGGACGAGTCCGACGAGAGGCCGCGACCTTGGTAGTACGTCAGGTAGGCACCGAACGCCGCCTTGGTGTCGCCCATTTCCCTCGCCGACACCGTGTCGTGCCGGAACTGGCTCAACTCGCGCAGCATGCGCTCGCGCAGCGCCTCGAGGTGCCGCGCCGCATCGACGCGGCCGGCGGGTGCCATCACGTCGATTCCAGAACGTTCCAGCACTCGTCGCGCCACGACGAGACGGTCGTTTCCGCCCGGTGCGCGCATTCCCGCCACGAGGTCCTCGAGCCGGCCCTGCAGCAACGCTGCGCGGGCGTCGGGGCCCATCGCCGTCAGCATGGGAGTGGTCGCGCGTGGCCGCGCCGTGAACGAGGTGCCGAAGAGCCAGAGGTGGACAACGGAATCCTCATCGCCGCGGTGCAGCCTGGCGCGAATCTCGGCGTCGCGAAAGGCGACCCACGCGGGCCAGACTGTGCCGAGATCAGCATTGGTCTTGCCAGCCAGCGCAGGCGGCAGGAGTCCGTCCGCGCGAAACCGATCGACGAGCGGCCTGGCGTCCTCGAACGCGAGGGGCGTCTTGTGCGGCGATGCGCGTGCGGTCGTGAGACGCAGCGCCCCGTACCCGGCCGCCATCGTCGACAGGATCACGAAGATCCAGACGACGCCGTGGGGAGCGCGACGGGAAGGCACGCACCGACGCGCGCAACAGTGATGCCAGCGGATTCTGCGCCGCAAGAGAGTGAAACGGCCGCGGCGAGCTTACTTCAGAGGTAATTCGGGACGAACGGCGTAAACGGCCAGCGCTAGGCTGAGCGACGCGTCCGACCGATCGGATCTAGCGCGCGAGCACGACGACCGGGTTGATCCGGCTCGCGCGCCAGGCGGGAATGAGACACGCGGTCATTCCGACGACCGACAGGAGCGCCGCGACGGACAGAAACACGAGCGGGTTCAGCGGCGCGACGTCGACGAGCTGGCTCTGCACCGCACGACCGACCCAGTAGGACCCGATCAGGCCGAGCGCCAGCCCGGCAGCGATCACGCGAGCGCCATCGCGGAGCACCAGGCCGAAGACGCTTGCCTGACGACCCGCCGAGGGCCATGCGCACGCCCAGCTCGCGGCGGCGCTCGTTGACGCTGTAGGCGAGCACGCCGTACATCCCGATGGCCGCGAGCAACAGCGCGACGACGCCGAAGGCCAGCGCGACGAACATCGGAAGCCGGCGGCCGATGAGCTGCCGATCGATCCACTCCTGCATCGTCCGCTCGCGGAACACCGGCACCTGCGGATTGATTGCCGCGATCTCGCGCCGGATGCTGCTGAGGATCGCGGGCGCGTCGCGGCGCGTCTTGACCACGATCGTCGGGCCGCGGCCGGGATTCTGCTCCCACGGGAAAATACACGGTGCCGACCGGGGTCACGTCGGGCCGCGGGTCGAGCATCCGAATTTCCCGGATCACCCCGACGATCGTCAGGAACGTCGTCTTCTCCGTGATCTTCGTGATGTCTGCGGGATCGCTTGGAAGATACAGCCGGCGGCCGATCGGATCCTGATCCGGCCAGAACTTCCGGGCCAGCCGGTCGTCGATCATCACGGTCGGCGGCGACTTCTGCGTGTCGCGCGCGTCGATCAAGCGGCCGCGGACGAGCTGCGACGTGCAGGGCCTCGAAGTAGCCCGGGTTGACGTTGACGCTCGACGGCGCCAGCAAGCTCTCGCCTGGCTTCATCACGTACCCCTCGGCCATGATCACGTTGTTGTTGATGCGCGCCGGAGAAGGGCACGGCCGACGTCGTGCCGGCCGCTTCGACGTCAGGCAGCGCGCGAATCGCCTGGAGCGCGCGTTGCTCGAACGTCACGAGCGA
This sequence comes from uncultured Acidobacteriota bacterium, assembly GCA_963793255.1. Lineage (GTDB taxonomy): Bacteria > Acidobacteriota > Vicinamibacteria > Vicinamibacterales > SCN-69-37 > CAVTYZ01. The sequence goes on along the minus strand of CAWBZK010000005.1, from coordinate 13,493 downwards.
CGGCAGGATCCGGGAACTGCGAGCCCGGGAGCGCCACGGCCGCCGTCATGACGTTCTGCGGGATCGAAGCCGAGGTCGAGCCGCAGCACGGCCCGGAAACTCGCGAACAGCAGGCCGGCGCCGACGAGCAGCGCGAGCGCGACGGCCACCTGCACGACGGCCAGCCCGCGCCGAATGAGGTTCGCGCGCCGGCTCGAGGTGCCGCCGCGACTCTCCTCGCGGAGCTCGAGGTTGAGGTTCATTCGGCGCAGCCGAAGGGCGGGCGCCACGCCGAGACAGATGCCGACCGCGAGCGTGATCGCCACGATGTAGGCGACGCGCGATCCAGTCGAGCCCGATCTCGTACCCGCGCGGCAGCGATCGCGAGGTTGAGCTTCGCCATCGACCGCAGGGTCCACCAGCCGATCAGCACGCCGAAGGCGCCGCCCGTGATCGAAAGCACCGTCGTCTCGGTCACGAGCTGGCGGGCGAGGCGGCCCAGGTCGCCGCCAATCGCGTGGCGCGTCGCCAGCTCCCGCCGGCGGCCGCTGGATCGGACGATGATCAGATTCGCGATGTTGGCGACGCCGATGAGCAGCACGAAGACACGCCGCCCCACAGCAGGTACAGCGACGTCTTGACGTCGCGCACGACGTCGTCCTGCAGCATCACGGAGATCGTCTGGAAGTGCGCGTCTTTGAGAATCTGCCGGAACTGCGGGAACCGTTCGTCGTTCCGCGCGTTCAGCGCGGCGACCTGCTGGCGCACCTGATCGAGCGTCGCGCCGTCCTTGAGGCGGCCGACCATCTGCCAGTTGTTGCTGTGGCGCGCGTTGTCGGACTTGGCCTGCGGCTGGAACGCCGCCGGCAGGAAGACGTCGAGATCATTCTGGAGGAACGTGAAGCCCTGGGGCAGCACCCCCACGACTTCGTGGGGCTGTCCGTTCAAACGAATCGAGGTGCCGACAACGGTGTCCCTGCCGCCGAAGGTGCGCTGCCACAGGCCATGACTCAGCAGAACCTTCCGATCCTGGCCGGGCTCGCCTTCCGCGTCCGTGAAGAGACGGCCGCGCACGGGCTGAACCTGCACCAGGCGAAAGAACGACGGCGTGCCGCGCAGCGAATTCAGCTGCGACGCGCTGCTGTCGTCGCCATAGGTCTGCGTCCCCGTCTGGAACAGCGCCTGAACGTCCATGGCCGGCACCGAGGCGAGACGATCGAAGAGATCGGGCACGGCCGCGCCGACGCGCGGAGCGCCCGCATTTGGATAGCTGTTGAACAGATAGACGATCCGCTCGGACCCGGGGAAGGGGAGCGGCTTGAGCAGCACCGACCGGATCAGGCCGAACATCGCGGTATTGGCGCCGATGCAGATCGCCAGCGTCAGGACCGCGGTGATGGTGAAACTCCGATCCTTGGCGAGCAGCCGGAAGGCGTACCGGACGTCCTGGATAAGGGCCTGCATGGTGCAAGGATACGTGGACCCGAGCGGACGAAGTTCGAGTGCTAACCTGTGACTCGAGGTCACACACTGTGAGCGAGAACGAGGAAGATTTTGCGGCGATGTTCGAGGCGTCGGTCAAGGCGACGCGCCTCACGCCCGGCCAGGCCGTCGAGGGCACCATCGTCGCGATCGGTGATGATGTCGCGTTCGTCAACGTCGGCGCCAAGGGCGAGGCCACGATCGCGCTGGACGAGCTGCGAGACGAGGATGGCGCGCTTCAGGTCGGTGTTGGCGACAAGGTCCAGGCGACGCTGACGTCGGCCTCGAGCGGGACAGGCGGGTTGACGCTGTCGCGCAAGCTGCAGCGTGGGGCCGCCACGGCCCGCCAGCTCGAGGATGCGTTTCGATCGGGGCTTCCCGTCGAAGGCAAGGTCGACCGCGCGGTGAAGGCCGGCTACGAGGTGAGCATCGCCCGGCAGCGCGCCTTCTGCCCGATGTCGCAGATCGACATCATTCGCCACGCCGATCCGGACGTGCATGTCGGCCGCGTCTACACCTTCAAGATCATCGAGTACCAGGACGGCGGCCGGAAGTTCGTCGTGTCGCGCCGTGCACTGCTCGAGGCAGGAGCAGAAGGCGCGGGCGGCCGAAGTCCGGCAGCAGATCACGGCCGGCGCCGTGATGACCGGCCGCGTCGTCTCGGTGCGGGACTTCGGCGCGTTCGTGGACCTTGGCGGCGGCGTGCAGGGACTCTTGCACGTCTCCGAAATGGGATGGTCACGCGTGGCGGATCCGTCGCAGGTGGCCGCACCGGGCCAGGAGATCACGGTCAAGGTGCTTCGCGTCGACGAGAACACGCAGCAGATCGCGCTTGGGCTGAAGCAGCTCACGGCCGATCCGTGGTCTTCGGTCCAGACGAACTACGAGATCGGCCAGGTTCGCGAAGGCCGAGTCACGCGCATCGCAGAATTCGGCGCATTCGTCGAGCTGGAGCCGGGGATCGAAGCGCTGGCGCATGCGTCCACGTTCCCTCCGACCGGCAAGTCTGGCGGCTGGTCCCGGTCGATCGCGGTGGGGATGACCGGTGCGTTCGAAGTTCTCAATGTGGATCCGGAGAAGAAGCGGATCGGCGTCGCGATGGTGGAGGAGGGTTCATCGCGTGCGAGCACCGCGACCTCGTCGAGATCCGCGATTGTCCCCGGTGCGCGTTTCACCGGCAAGGTCGAGCGCCACGAGAAGTTCGGTGTGTTCGTGTTTCTCGCGCCAGGCGTGACCGGACTTCTGCCCCTGAGCGAGACCGGTGTCGGTCCCGAGCAGGACATTCGCAAAGCCTTTCCAGTCGGCAGCGACCTCGAGGTCGTCATTCTCGAAGCCGATCCGGCAGGCCGCAGGATTCGGTTGAGCGTGAAGGCCATTGCGGCCGCCGAGGAAGCGGCGGAGGTGCGCCAGTACACCGAGCGCGAGCGAGACGCCCAGTCGCAACAGAGTCTCGGCTCGATGGCCGACAAGCTCCGAGGCGCACTCGGTCGGAGTATTCGCGATTGATCCGACGTGAAGGACCGACACTGGCGGTCACCGGCGACAGCCGCGCCACAGCCTCGAGGGATCGCAGCACGCCTTCTAGAGCCAGTCTGCAACGGCCACAATCCATAGCGACGCCGGCACCAGGATGATCTGCGCCAGCAGGGTGCCGGCCACGCGACTGCCTGTCAGCCACACAATCGATCGCCGGAACTGAGCCTCAGCGACGGTGCCCTCAGCGACTTCATCGGTCATGAGCGACAGATACGGATCGATAAAGGCAAACATCAGAATCGTTGCAACGCCGTTGACGACTGACGACAACTGGCTGGCCGTCAGTCTCAGGTCCGGACGCAGATAGCCGGCGTACAAAGCCGCGAACACGCCGACCGACCACACGGCCATCGCGATGGCATTCAACGCGATGACGCTCCAGGACACGTGAGGCGTCGCGCCGGCTCGACGGATGTTCTGCCAACGCGGCATGACCACCGACTCACGAACGTGCGCGAGCCACACCGGCGCGGGCGCGCGACGGACCATCGCCCAGATCGATCGCCTCTGGCCGATGGCCGTGACCCATCGCGCGAGCACGCGCTGAAATGTCGGGATCAGGAGCGCGCCGACAATGGTCGCGAGCGTCGCTGAGAGCAGCAACACCCGGAAGTCCATTGTGCTGGCGGTCGAGTCAACGAGCAATTGCGATTCCACGCGCTTAGCCAGGAGCGGGGCCTGAAACGAATTGGACGTGCGCGAGACGAGAATCAGGACATTGAAAAGCGAGAGTGACAGTGCGATGCGGCGCGTTCGAGTCCCCGCAATTCGCACCGAGTACGCCAGCGTGCCGACGAGGTGGATGACAAACGTGAGCGCGCAAATAACCAGCAGGTTCAGGTCCACGGCGGGATTCTAGAGCGAATGTCATCGTGCGTAGTACTCGGGGCGGCCGCTCGTCGCCTTCGACCACGTCGCGAATGGCCGGTCTGATTACCTTTTCGTACGCGGATCGAGTCCGCAAACAAGCGAAGCGCAGGTATACAATCGGTCCGTCCTGGCCGATACCATCGGTAACTGCTGGCGCATGCTGGAGTAACGCGCCTCATGGCCGACATCTTCCTGAGCTACGCGCGTGAAGACCTGCCGCGAGCGCGGCAGATTGCTCACGCACTCGAATCGATCGGCTGGGACGTGTGGTGGGACCGCGAGCTCCGGCCGGGCGTTGACTTCCGCGAGGAGATCGAGCGCCAGCTCAACGAAGTCTCGTGTGTGCTCGTGCTCTGGTCGAAAGCCTCCGTCGCATCGCCGTTCGTCAGGGACGAGGCGGATCACAGCGTGAAGCGGGGCGTCCTGGTCCAGGCGCTCATTGAAGACGTTCGTCCGCCATTTGGATTCGGTCAGCAGAACTGGGCCAATCTCAGCAGTTGGGACAACGACGTGTCCTCAGAGGACTTCGAGGGCCTGTGCGCCGGGGTTGCTCACCATGTGCCGAGGCCCCGGCCTGGTCCAATACCTCAGCCCCCTCGGCCTCAGCCCTCACTGCTGCTCTGGTTCCGCCGTCGGTGGCAGTGGCTGGCCGGAGGCGTAGCCGTCGTCGCTGTGATTGCAACCGTGGCGCTGTGGCCACCGACGCCTGGCCCCACGGTTCCCGACGGCAAGATCGAGCAAATCGAAGCGCTCGTGGTCGAGAGCAAGAGTCAGGAGGCGCTGCTCGAGCTCTCGGCGGCGTTCCAGATCGATTCGAACAACGCGCGCCTGATAGGCCTACGCCAGCAGCTTCTGACAGGCGCGCGGGAACGAGTCGCCCGAGCTCGCACCGAGGCCGACAGCGCCAAGGGCACCTCTGGATTCGCGGCGGCAGCGGACTTGGAGGAGCAGGCCAACCAGCTCGTCGCGTCAGACCCGCTCAAGGCAATCCCGCTGCTTTGGGGCGCCGCGGACTCATTCGTCAAAGTCCGGACCGCCGGTCCCATCCGACGCAGCGGTTGAAGCCGCGCAAGAGCTTCTCGATCTTCGCCGGGACCGTGAAGCGCTCAAGGCCATTTCCGACGGACAGGCGAAGTTCCCGGCCGAGCGCCGGTTCGATCCGATGTTGGCCGTGCTGCTCCAACGCGCCCGTGAGGAGCTCCGGCTGGCCAGGAACGCGGCCGAGCCCGTCCGCAACTCGACGAGCTACGCCCTGGCGGTTGCGAAGGAAAAAGAGGCACAGTCCGCGGCGAGTTCCGGACAGGTCGCGAGCACGATTGGCCTCACTCGGGAGGCCGTCGCGTTGTTCGATCGGGCGGCCGCGGACATCGATTCGCCGAAGGTCGCGATTGCTCACGCCCAGCGACTGCTCGGTGGCGGCGACCAGGCGGCGGCGCTCAAGGCGATTCGACGACGGGAAGTTGAAATACCCGTCGGAAGGCGAGTTCGACAGGATGCTGGCGGCGCTGGCCACTCGGGCGAAGACACGGCTCGAGGCCGCCCGAACAGCCGCCGGGCCGGCCGACAGGACGCAGGCCTATGCGAATGCCGCGAGTCGCGAACAGCAGGCGGTGGTTGCCGGAACACCTCGCGGGGCGTGGGGCTCTTGCTGGAGGCGGCCGGTCTCTACGAGGCGGCAGCTGCCGCGGCCGATGCCGCATTCGCACGCGTTCAATTGACGATACGGGATCGGTCGGACGCCGATGCGTTCCGCGAGGTGACCGCCGGCAGGCGCGCGTTCCCGTCAGACAAGAGATTCGACGAACTCCTGGCACCGCTTCTGAATCGAGCGCAGTCTCAGGCGCAGACCCTTCGAGACGCAGTCCCTGCGACCGCACGAGAGAGCGCGCCGTACGTCGATGCACAAGGCAAGATGACCCAACGGCGACCAGACCGCCGACCGATGCCATCCCACTTCTCTGGCAGGCGGCGACGGGATTCAAGAACGCCCTGACCATGTCGCCGCCACCACCACCACCACCACCACCACCTCCGTCCAGGGAAAAGGAAATCGAGCAACTGCTGGACCGGTACGTTGCCGCGTTTCGCGCACGAGACCACGTCGCGGTCGCGCAACTCGACCCGTCGCGCTCCGCCGATGCGTGGAAAAGGTATTTCGGCAACCTCAAAATCCTCGAGGTCGCTCTTGACGACAAGAAAACTTCAATCGACGGCGATTCTGCGACCGCCACCTTTACCCGACGCCTCGTCGCGACGACAATCTTTGGCGAGAAACTGACGCCACGGGTGCCGGTGACACTGAACCTGCGCCGATCCGCCAACGTGTGGAGTGTTGCCTCCGCCAAGGAGGGTGGCTCCCAAAATAAGGGGTCGGGACGCTTCTTACGTCGAACTTAAAAATCGTCCCGACCCCTTTTCACAATCTAGTTGGTCCCGCGACGGCCCGAGTAGTCCAGTCCGAATGTCAGGGTCGGATTTGGCCGCAACCCGGAATTGTTCAGCGGGAACAACAGATTGGCGGTAGCAGCATCTGCTTTCCCGGGATGGCGAACTTCGCGCCCACGGTGCCGATCAGGAGATTCAGCGTCCCTCTCCCGGTCGTGTCGAACGCCTGCCGGCTGGTCTGAAAGATCGGTCCGTCGTTCTGGGTCCGGAAGTTGAATGTCTGCGTATTCATGCCGAAGCGCTGCGTGTCGAGCAACGCGCGGCCGATGAGATGTGCGGAGACGGTCACGAGCGGGTGGGCCGCGATGTCCACGCCGACGGCGTAACGGATTTCGTCAGGCAGGTCCAGCGGGATCGTGTTGTCCGGGACTCCGTTCGGGAAGATCGTCTGGTATGGCGTCTCGCTGCCTGGGAGGCCCGACGACGGGATTTCCAATGTGGTCAGCGCTTCCGAGAGCGTCCCGCTCGACGCCATGTATCCGAAGTTCACGTGTGTCCCGATCCGGTCGCTCTCCTGAGACGCGATCAGATAGACCGTCGTCTGCACCGCGCCAGTGCCGAGGAGCTCCTCCTTGTCACCCGTCGGCAATCTCAAGTCGAGGCCGGCCGCAAATCCCCCACGGTTCATGTCCTTGACCCGGTACTTCGTGCGCAACGTCAGGTCGCCGAACCCGCCCGCTGACTCCGCGGTCGTGACCTCCTGCACGCTCAGTCCGTTGCCGTCGTAGCTGTGGATCGCCGCGTTGGCGGCGGTCGAGACCCGGTCGATGATCGACAGAATGCTGGGTTGGAGATTGACCTTCACGATCGGCGTGACCACGCTCACGTCCCATCGGTCGTTGATGCCGTACGTGAGGAACGGCGCGAACGTGGTCGTGCTCACCTTCATCGCCAGGAAGACTTCGATGAGATCGCCTTCGAACGCGGGGTTGGTCGCATCGTTGTTGCCGGCCGGCGTGCCCGTCGTGGACTGACCCGGACAACAGTCGTTGTGCTGCAGCACGAAGGGGATGCGCTTGAGCGCGCTGACGTTGTTGAGGTCGGCGCCCTCGAAGGAGTCGAACTCCAGCCGCTGGATGTTCATGCCGACGTCGAACCGGCCGCGCCCGTTCGTCAGCGCGCGCTCCGCAAAGCTCGGACCGAAGCTGTTGCTCAACCGTTCTCCGGTCGGGCCGAACGAGAACCCGCCGACGACGATCCGATCGGAAACGTGCCGAGCTGTCCGACGATCGCCTTGTTGATTTCGAACGGCGTCTGTCGCTGAGACAGCCCAGGCAGGAAGTGCGCCTCGTGAGGATTTCCCGGAACCGACTGCGTCGTCGAGGGCATCGTGACCCCTCGCACGAGCAGGTCAACGAGCACGTGCGACAGCGGCGGAGATTGCGCGTCGACGGGAGCGGACAGACACAGAAGGTACAGACCCGACAGGAGGATCGTGACTCGTGGCATCGATCACCTCAAGCCGCGGAGAGAGGGGGGAGGAGCTAATGCTGCTCCTAGTTCACCGACAATTCAACACGTTCTCGCGAAAAATGTCGGACGTGGTACTGAGAGGGAGCTCTCGCGCCCACCACGTCTCGTGACGTATGTTTAGAAAGAGTACGCCAGTGTCAGAAACGAAATCGGCCTGGGACTACTGCGTCTTGCGAACTCGAGCACGCCCGTGTAGGCGGAGCCGAGGAGTCGCCGCAGGCGGCGAGCGCGAGCATCGGCGCCATGTTCCGGCCTCAGAGCGTCTTCAGGTATTCGAGCAGCGCTTCGCGGTCCGGAACCGACAACTCGCGGCCGTAGGTGTGGCCGCCGTTGCCGTTGCCGCGCAGCGACGTGTCGAACTCGACGCCCTGCTGCTCGGCTTCAGGTCCGGTCGAGACGAAGCCCACGCCGCTCCAGTCGTAGACGTTGTAGGCAGCGATAGAACCGCGCCGGACGCTCGTCGAGGAACAGCAGCGCCCGCAGCGTCGGGACCGAGCCGTTGTGGAGATACGGCGCGCGCAGCCAGATGCCGTCGAGCGGCATGCCGGCATAGCCGTTCGTCTTCCGGAAATGCGAGAAGCGCCACGGCCTGTCCCGTCGCCGATGGTGTTCATCTGCGTCACCAGCTCCGGCGTGAACGATCGCAGCCGCTCCGGGTCGGTGCCGATCTCGGCGATGTCGATCGTCTGGCCGACCCGCGGCTGGCCGATGTCGTGGCAGCTCGCGCAGTTGCGCGCGATAGATCGGCGCGCCGGCGGCCGCCAGCGTCGGTATTGATCCGCGCGGCCGGGTAGGCCGGCGGCTTGAGGTCGAGAATCCAGTTCGCGACCCGGTCGAGCGCCGTCGAGATCGAGCGAATCGGGCGTCGCGCCGGCGCCAATCGCCGCGCTCTTGTTGCGCTCGTCGACGGAGTTGTTGTTGCCGTCCCAGTGCAGCCACAATCCCTGGCGCATCCGCTGGTTCCACAGCGACGGCAGGTCGGCCGTGCCGACGGTGTCGTCGATTTCGAAGTTGTTGTCCTCGGCGAACATCGCCTTGTACGGATTGAACGTGTCGACGCGGCCGGGACCCTGCGGCGGCCGCGTGTCGAACCACGCGATCCGCTTGTCCCGTTCGAGGATGCCCTCCTTCGTGCGGGGGATCGCGAAAAACCTGTAGACGAGGCCGTCGAAGAAGCCGAACCCGGCGATGCTTCTGCATCGCCGGGATGAGCGTCTCGGCGTTGAAGCGGGGATCCTTGGCGACCGCGGACAGGAACCGCGCATAGCCCTGGAGATCCATCTGGTGCGCCGGCATCCCCAGCACGATCGTGGGCGCCGCGCCGGGCGCGTCGCGGTAGGTACCGGCGTGGCACGTCGCGCAATTCAAGCCGACGCGCGGGAGCAAGCCGCCGCTCCTCGACGCGCCGATCGGCAGGTCGCTGGTCGGCGTCTCGTAGATGAACCCCAGGCGCTCGTAGCCGTTGCCCGGACGGTTCGGCAGCTTGTCGGGAAACACCTCGGGAAGCACGCACCCACAGCCAGTACGGAACGCCGACGGTCTCTTCGGTGCCGACGGCGCCGTACTTGAACTCGGTGACGATGTCCGCCGGGTCGGACTCGCGGCCGGTGCAGCGCCCAGACACACGCCGCGAGCAGCGCGGCGGTGGCGCCGGCCAGCCAACGTCTGAATCGTCCGGTGCCGATCACGCGAGCGCCTCATCACGGGAATATAGCGCAGCGGGCTCACGTGCGCGCGACCGCCGACGCGAAGGCGTAGGTGATGGCCTCGTTGGTCACGTCGCTGTGGTCCTTGATCAACCCGCCGGACCCGTCGAGATTGTTGATGACGTCGGCCTGGTAGTCGTAGGCGGTCCCCGGCGTGTGGAGCGGCCGGTCGTCACTTCGTCGTCTTGCAGCGGTCCGTTCCGGCCGATGCCGCCGTACTCGTCGGAGGCGTCGCCGATCTCCCTGGTGTTGTCGCCGGCCAGCCGCGACATGATCGCGTACGGCCCTGCCGACCACCGTGTCCTGCGCCGAGAACGTCGACAGGAACGGACCCTTGACCACCTTCCTTCGATCACGACTCCTGAAGAACCCGGCTTGCCGCGGCCGTTATCGGCGCTGAAGCCGAAGTGCGAGAATGCCGCCTCGCTGACGTGGACTTCATGTTTGCGATCCCGTTCGTGCACGGCGCGCTGTTCACCGCGCTGAACTCGGCGATCCAGCTCGGTCGCGACATCGACACGGGTTTCCCAACCGCCTCGCGCTCACGCCTGCGCGGGGCATCGCGATCATGCTCGGCAACCTGGCCGGCGGCGTCGCGCTTGTGATGATCCAGTACTGCATCTACTTCGTCGGTGGGCTCTTGATGGGCGCGCACTTCGACGCGGGTTGGCTGGATTACCGGTGTTGTTCGTCCTGGCCGCGCTCGGCGCCGTTGCGATCGGCGCCGCGGGGATGACGTTCGCGCTTCGCAGCGGGTCACCCGAGGCCGTTCAGGGCATCTTCCCGCTCTTCTTCGTCGCCCTGTTCCTCTCGTCGATGAACATGCCGCGCGACCTGATGGAGAACGAGTGGTTTCGCGTGATCGCGACCCTGAATCCGGTCTCGTACCTGATCGAGGGCCTTCGTTCGCTCGTGATCGTCGGCTGGGACGCCGAGGCGCTGGCGATCGGCTTCGGGATCGCGCTCGTCGCGATCGCGGTCGCGCTGTCGATCTCGACCCGCGCGTTTCGCGCGAGGATGACGCGCACATGATCGACGTCGCGCTCGCAGTCGGCTATCGCGGGATCAAGAAGTCGTTCGGGAACCTCGCGTTCGTGCTCCCCGCCCTCATGTTCCCCGTGATCTTCTTTGTCGGCTTCGCGGGAGCGCTGTCGGGCGTCGACCAGCTGCCGGGGTTCGACTACGCGCCGGGTTACGAGACGTTCCAGTTCGGCTTCGTCATGCTGCAGTCCGCGGCGATGGCGGGCGTCTTCACCGGGTTCGGCATCGCGCAGGACTTCGAACGCGGCTTCTCCAGCCGGCTGATGATCGCGGCACCGAAGCGCAGCGGGATCGTCGTCGGCTACGCGATCACGACGATGGTCCGCTGGTTCTTCAACACCGTGGTCGTGTTCGTGATCGGCCTGCTGATGGGGATGGAGATCCTCGGCAACCCGCTCGAGCTCTTCACGCTGCTGATCCTCGCGCTGCTGGTCAGCCTGATCGGCACGCTCTGGGCGGCGGGCGTCGCGTTGCGGCTTCGCTCGACGCAGGCGGGACCGATCATGCAGTTCCCGATCTTCCTGTTGATCTTCCTCGCCCCCGTCTTCGTGCCGATCGACCTGCTCACGGGCTGGATCCACACGGTGGCGAGCATCAACCCGTTCACCGCGTTCATCGAAGGCGCGCGCAGCTTGCTCGCCGGCTCGACCGAGGAGGTCGCGGTGGCGTTCGGGATCGCGATTCCGCTCGCCGTGCTGGCGGGCTTCTGGGCGCTGACCGGGCTGCGCTCAGCTGAGCGCGGCTAGCACTTCGGCGGCCGGCAGGTAGATCCGCACGGTCGTGCCGCCGCCGGGCTCGCTCTCGACGCCGATCGAGCCGCCGCTCTGGTGCACGACGCCATAGACGGTCGCGAGGCCGAGGCCGAGGCGCTCGCCGCCCTCGTCACCTGTCTCACCGCCGGTGTCGCTGATCGAGAGCATGGCGTGGCGGCCCACCGCGCCCCGGTGACTGCGAGCGTCGTGGGAGAACTCGATGCTCGCGGTCTCGACGGTGAGCGTGCCACCGTCGGGCATCGCCGAATGCGCGTGGAGCACGAGGTCGACGATCACCTGCTCGAGCTGTGCGGGATCCGCGTAGACGCGTTCGACGTCGTCGCCCGGGCTGAACACGACCTCGACGCGCGAGCCGGCAAGGTCGTGCAGCAGGTCGAGCCGCGAGCCCAGCAAGTCGTTGAGGTCGAGCATCTCCGGATGGAGCTCCTGGCGGCTGCCGACGGCGTGCAGCTGCGAGGTGAGGGAGCGCGTCGCTGCGAGCCGCGAGCGGATCTCGTCGACGTCGGGGTCGCTGCCGAGACGGCCTGCAAGGCTGTCGGCGTGGCGGGTGATCGTGTCCACCAGCTCGGAGAAGTCGTCGGCGATGCCGGAGGCGAACCGCCCGACGGCCTCGAGCTTCTGTGCCTCTCGAAGCTGCTTGCGCTCGGAGACGTCGCGGATGCTCGTCATCAGCCGGCCGTCCTCGAGGATCTTCGCCGAGACGTCGCCCGTGAGGAACGTGCCGTCCTTGCGGCGAACGGGACGCTCCACGAGGATCGTCTTGCCCGCCTTCAGGTCGGCCATGTGCAGCGGCAGCTGCGAGACGTCCTCGATGCTCATGATGTCCATCGCGTGGCGCTGCAGTAGCTCGTCGCGCGTGTAGCCGAGCAGCTCGATCGCGTGCGCGTTCACCTCGGTCAGGCGGCCCTTGGGGTCGGCGACGAAGATCGCGTCGGAGGCTTGCTCCATCAGCGTGCGGTAGCGGCCCTCGCTCTCGACGAGCCGACGGTTCCGGGCTTCGAGCTCGGCGGTGACCTTGCGGAAGACGGGGATCAACGCGCCGTAGAGCAGGAGCAGCGCCAGCACGACGAGCGCCGACTGCGTCAGGAACGCGCGCCGCACTTCGGCGGCGATGACGGCGTCGTTGCGCTCGGCCACGAAGCGCCCGCGCGTGCGACCGGTCTCGAGCACCCACTGCACGGGCGAGCTCGCGTCGAGCGTGCCGGTGCCGAGCGCGGACGCGGGCTTGCCGCGAAGCGCGTGGTCGGTCGAGTAGGTGATCGTCCCGGAAGGCGAGACGAGCGAGGCGCGCGTCAGGTCGCGGGCGCCGGCGATCGGGCCGAGGAAGTCGTCGAGCTGCGCCTGGATGTCGTCCGTCACACGGCCGGCGAAGGCCACGCGGACGAGATCGTCGCGACCGAGCTCGTCCGCGACGTAGGCGGCATCGTCGGCGAGGTCGCTCTCGGCGCTCTCCGACGCGTTGAAGCGGGAAAGCAGGAGCGCTCCGATCACCGCAAGCAGTACGGCGGCGCCCGCATAGACCGCAAAGCGAAGAACAAGCCGCGGGGGGCCGTGCGGATCGGTTGAGATGCTCACTCGGGGGCCACCGGTGTATCGGCGCCCGGAGAGCCGGCTAAAGGCGGTCGCGAAGAGCCCGCCAGACTGACGCGTATCGCTATAGGTTTCGGATCCAACGTGACGACGTTTGCTTACACCTTCGGTACGGGGCTTGCCGCCGCGGCGCTCATCGCGTGGATCCTCGTCTGGCTGCTCGTCGCCGTCCGAGTCGTCCGCCGCCCGGATCTCGGATTCGCTGGAAAGGTGCTCTGGCTCGTGGTCATCCTCGTCATCCCACTCGTCGGAGTGTTCGTCTACTACCTCTGGGACGCGGCGAGGCCACGCCGGGTCTGACTCGCCCTAGCTCCCACCTACGGAGTGGGCCCGCCAGGACTCGAACCTGGGACCGACGGATTATGAGTCCGCTGCTCTAACCGCTGAGCTACGGGCCCGCTGCCTCGAGTGGCCTGAGTCTAGGCGCTTGCGTAGATGTCGCCGAAGACTCCACCTGCAGAATTCGCGCGAACGAATGCGTCGGGCGCACGCGCAGGCGCGCTCGACGCGAAACCAGACACCCAGGTTCAAACCCTAACGGGCCGCACTGGGCCTGGGGCTCCGGACAGGTTCCCCGGCCGGTTCGTTCCGGCCGTCG